>NC_015556.1:0-1401250 GCF_000213805.1 Pseudomonas fulva 12-X
TTTTTGCCTCAGCGTTTTCAATCAGGGGATGTCCGTGTCCGTGGAACTTTGGCAGCAGTGCGTGGAACTTCTGCGCGATGAACTGCCTGCCCAGCAATTCAACACCTGGATCCGTCCACTACAGGTAGAAGCCGAAGGCGATGAGCTGCGTGTCTACGCACCGAATCGCTTCGTTCTCGACTGGGTCAATGAAAAGTACATGGGCCGTATGCTCGAGCTACTCGGTGAGCGAGCGACTGGCTTGGTACCGGCTATTTCGCTGTTGATCGGCAGTCGTCGTAGCTCGGCGCCGCGTGCGGTACTGACGCCTTCACCGTCGGCTACCAGCTACAACAGCCCGGCGCCCTCCGCGCCTGCCCCCGCAGCGCCCACGCCTCAGGTCAGCGCACCGCCGCCCAAGCCTCCGGCGCAGACCGAGCCTTCGCGGGCCAGCTTCGACTCCATGGCCGGCGCGACGCCCAGCGCTGCGCCGGCGCGTGCCGAGCGTAACGTGCAGGTAGAAGGTGGCCTCAAGCACACCAGTTACCTGAACCGCACCTTCACCTTCGACAACTTCGTCGAGGGCAAGTCGAACCAGTTGGCGCGCGCCGCTGCCTGGCAGGTGGCGGACAATCCCAAGCACGGTTACAACCCGCTGTTCCTTTATGGCGGCGTCGGCCTCGGTAAAACCCACTTGATGCACGCGGTGGGTAACCACCTGCTGGCCAAGAACCCGAACGCCAAGGTCGTCTACCTGCACTCCGAGCGCTTCGTGGCCGACATGGTCAAGGCGCTGCAGCTCAACGCCATCAACGAATTCAAGCGTTTCTACCGTTCGGTGGATGCGCTGCTGATCGATGACATTCAGTTCTTCGCCAAGAAAGAGCGCTCCCAGGAAGAGTTTTTCCACACCTTCAACGCCCTGCTCGAGGGCGGCCAGCAGGTGATTCTCACCAGCGACCGCTACCCGAAGGAAATCGAAGGGCTGGAAGAGCGTCTGAAGTCGCGCTTCGGCTGGGGCCTGACCGTGGCGGTCGAACCGCCCGAGCTGGAAACCCGTGTGGCGATCCTGATGAAGAAGGCCGACCAGGCCAGGGTCGACCTGCCCCACGATGCGGCGTTCTTCATTGCCCAGCGCATCCGTTCCAATGTGCGTGAGCTTGAAGGTGCGCTGAAACGCGTCATCGCCCACTCGCACTTCATGGGCCGTGACATCACCATCGAGCTGATCCGTGAATCGCTGAAGGACCTGTTGGCCCTGCAGGACAAGCTGGTGAGCATCGACAATATCCAGCGCACCACGGCCGAGTACTACAAGATCAAGATCACCGATCTGTTGTCCAAACGTCGTTCGCGTTCCATCGCCAGGCCGCGTCAGGTCGCCATGGCGTTGTCCAAGGAATTGACCAACCACAGCCTGCCGGAGATCGGCGTGGCGTTCGGCGGTCGTGATCACACCACTGTGTTGCACGCCTGTCGTAAGATTGCTGAACTTAGGGGATCCGACGCGGACATCCGCGAGGATTACAAGAACCTGCTGCGTACACTGACCACTTGATACGCAACTCCATGCACGAGGCAAGGGACTAGACCATGCACTTCACCATTCAACGCGAAGCCCTGTTGAAACCCCTGCAACTGGTCGCCGGCGTCGTGGAACGCCGCCAGACCTTGCCGGTTCTGTCCAACGTTCTGCTGGTCGTCGAAGGCCAGCAACTGTCGCTGACCGGTACCGACCTGGAGGTCGAGCTGGTCGGTCGCGTGGCCCTGGAAGATGCCGCTGAGCCTGGCGAGATCACCGTGCCGGCGCGCAAGCTGATGGATATCTGCAAGAGCCTGCCGGCCGATGCGCTGATCGACATCCGTGTCGACGAGCAGAAGCTGCTGGTCAAGGCCGGTCGCAGCCGTTTCACCCTGTCCACGCTGCCCGCCAATGACTTCCCCACCGTAGAAGAAGGCCCGGGCTCGCTGACTTTCAACCTGGTACAGAGCAAACTGCGTCGCCTGATCGAGCGTACCAGCTTCGCCATGGCTCAGCAGGATGTGCGTTACTACCTCAACGGTATGTTGCTGGAAGTGCAGACCGGCATCCTGCGCGCTGTCGCCACCGACGGTCACCGTCTGGCCATGTGCTCCATGGACGCGACCATTCAGCAGGACGGCAAGCACCAGGTCATCGTGCCGCGCAAAGGTATTCTCGAGTTGGCTCGCCTGCTGACCGAGCAGGACGGTGAAGTCTCCATCGTGCTGGGGCAACACCACATCCGCGCTACCACCGGTGAATTCACCTTCACCTCCAAGCTGGTCGACGGCAAGTTCCCGGATTACGAGCGCGTGCTGCCCCGTGGCGGCGACAAGCTGGTGGTCGCTGATCGTCAGGGTCTGCGTGAAGCCTTCAGCCGTACCGCGATTCTGTCCAACGAAAAGTACCGCGGTATCCGTCTGCAGTTGGCTGCCGGTCTGCTGAAAATCCAGGCCAACAACCCGGAGCAGGAAGAAGCCGAAGAAGAGATCGCGGTCGATTACAACGGCGGCTCGCTGGAGATCGGTTTCAACGTCAGCTACCTGCTGGACGTGCTGGGCGTGATGACCACCGAGCAGGTGCGTCTGATCCTGTCCGACTCCAACAGCAGTGCGTTGGTGCAGGAAGCTGACAATGACGACTCTGCTTACGTCGTCATGCCGATGCGTCTGTAATCCCGGCTGCTGAAAGGCAGCTACCCAGTGTCAGATAAATCAGCCTTGGTATGTTCGGATGCAGCTCTGATCCGTAACATCCAAGGCTGATTTCGTTTCAGGCGGTGCTGTCGCCGCCCTTCTCTCTCGGCCTGTTCATGTCCCTGACCCGCATCAATTTCACCGCTGTTCGCAATCTCGAGCCCTCGACTCTGCTGCCCTCGCCGCGCATCAACATTCTGTATGGCGATAACGGTAGCGGTAAAACCAGCGTGCTCGAAGGCATTCACCTATTGGGTCTGGCGCGCTCGTTTCGCAGCGCTCGCTTGCTGCCAGTAATCCAGTACGAACAGCAGGTTTGCACGCTGTTCGGTCAGGTGCAGCTTAGCGACGGACGACTGAGCAATCTGGGTGTATCGCGGGATCGTCAGGGCGAATTCCAGATTCGCATCGACGGGCAGAATGCGCGCAGTGCCGCTCAGCTCGCCGAGACGCTGCCGCTGCAACTGATCAATCCGGACAGTTTTCGCTTGCTGGAAGGCTCACCGAAGATCCGTCGCCAGTTCCTTGATTGGGGTGTGTTCCACGTGGAACACAGATTTCTGCCCGCCTGGCAGCGCCTGCAGAAGGCCCTCAAGCAGCGTAATTCCTGGCTTCGCCGTGGTACACTTGACCCCGTTTCTCAAGCGGCCTGGGATCGCGAGTTGTGCCTGGCCAGCGATGAAATTGACAGTTATCGGCGATCCTACATACAGCAATTGAAGCCCGTCTTCGAGCGTACCCTCAGCGAGCTGGTCGAGCTGCAGGGGCTCACTTTGAGCTATTACCGGGGATGGGATAAAGAGCGTCCCCTGAGCGAAGTGCTGACGTCGTCGCTATTGCGTGATCAACAGATTGGGCATACTCAATCCGGACCGCAGCGAGCCGACCTCAGGTTGCGACTGGGCGCGCACAACGCGGCGGATATCCTCTCCCGTGGCCAGCAGAAGCTGGTGGTGTGTGCCTTGCGAATCGCCCAGGGGCATTTGGTTGATCAGGCCAAGCGCGGCCAATGCATCTATCTGGTGGATGACTTGCCGTCAGAACTGGATGAGCAGCATCGCCGCGCCCTGTGCCGATTGTTGGAAGATTTGAACTGCCAGGTATTCATCACCTGTGTAGACCATGAATTGTTGAGCGATGGCTGGCAAACGGATACGCCGGTATCCATGTTCCACGTGGAACATGGGCGTATCACCCAGACCCACGACCACCGGGAGTAAGGCATGAGCGAAAACCAAACGTACGACTCCAACAGTATCAAGGTACTGAAAGGCCTGGATGCCGTACGCAAGCGGCCAGGCATGTACATCGGTGACACCGACGATGGCAGCGGCCTGCACCACATGGTCTTCGAGGTGGTCGACAACTCCATCGACGAAGCCTTGGCTGGCTATTGCAGCGAAATCACCATCACCATCCACCCGGATGAGTCGATCAGCGTGCGCGATAACGGCCGTGGTATCCCGGTCGACATGCACAAGGAAGAAGGCGTTTCGGCCGCCGAGGTCATCATGACCGTGCTGCACGCCGGTGGTAAGTTCGACGACAACAGCTACAAGGTATCCGGCGGCCTGCACGGCGTGGGTGTCTCGGTGGTGAACGCCCTCTCCAAGGAGCTGGTACTGACCATTCGTCGCAGCGGCAAGATCTGGGAACAGACCTACGTTCACGGCGTGCCTCAGGCACCTCTGGCAGCCGTTGGTGACACCGACGGTACTGGCACGCAGATTCACTTCAAACCCTCCGAAGAAACCTTCACCGACATCCATTTCAGCTGGGACATCCTCGCCAAGCGTCTGCGTGAACTCTCGTTCCTGAACTCCGGCGTCGGCATCCTGCTAAAGGATGAACGCACTGGCAAGGAAGAGCTGTTCAAATACGAAGGTGGCCTGCGGGCGTTCGTCGAGTACCTGAACGTCAACAAGACTGCGGTCAACCAGGTGTTCCACTTCAACGTTCAGCGTGATGACGGTGTGGGCGTGGAAGTCGCTCTGCAGTGGAACGATAGCTTCAACGAGAACCTGCTGTGCTTCACCAACAACATTCCGCAGCGTGACGGTGGTACCCACCTCGCCGGCTTCCGCTCGGCGCTGACCCGTAACCTGAACAACTATATCGAGCAGGAAGGCCTGGCCAAGAAGCACAAGGTCTCGACCACCGGTGACGACGCCCGTGAAGGACTGACCGCGATCATCTCGGTGAAGGTGCCGGATCCCAAGTTCAGCTCCCAGACCAAGGACAAGCTGGTCTCCTCCGAGGTGAAAACCGCGGTGGAACAGGAGATGGGCAAATACTTCGCCGATTTCCTGCTCGAGCACCCGAACGAAGCCAAGGCCGTGGTCGGCAAGATGATCGACGCTGCCCGTGCCCGTGAAGCGGCGCGCAAGGCCCGTGAAATGACCCGCCGCAAGGGCGCTCTGGATATCGCCGGCCTGCCGGGCAAATTGGCCGACTGCCAGGAAAAGGACCCTGCCCTTTCCGAACTGTACATCGTGGAGGGTGACTCCGCGGGCGGTTCTGCCAAGCAGGGCCGTAACCGCAAGACCCAGGCGATCCTGCCGCTCAAGGGCAAGATCCTCAACGTCGAGAAGGCGCGCTTCGACAAGATGATTTCCTCCCAGGAGGTCGGCACGCTGATCACCGCCCTGGGCTGTGGCATCGGCCGCGAGGAATACAACATCGAAAAGCTGCGTTACCACAACATCATCATCATGACCGATGCTGACGTTGACGGTTCGCACATCCGTACCCTGCTGCTGACCTTCTTCTTCCGTCAGCTGCCGGAGCTGGTCGAGCGCGGCTACATCTACATCGCCCAACCGCCGCTGTACAAGGTCAAGAAGGGCAAGCAGGAGCAGTACATCAAGGACGACGAGGCCATGGAGGAATATATGACCCAATCGGCCCTGGAAGACGCCAGCCTGCACGTCAACGAAGCAGCCCCGGGCCTGTCCGGTGAGTCCCTGCAGAAGCTGGTCGGTGACTACCGCACGGTGATGAAGACCCTCAAGCGACTGTCGCGTCTGTACCCGGAAGAGATCACCGAGCACTTCGTCTACCTCGAAGGCGTGACCCAGGACATGCTCGCCAACCGCGACGTCATGGAAGCCTGGCGCCTGAAGTTCGATGCCCGCCTGAAGACCATGGATCGCTCCGGTCTGGCCTACAAGACCAGCCTGCGCGAGGACACCGAGCGCCACCTGTGGCTGCCCGAGGTCGAGATGATCTCCCACGGCAACTCCAGCTACATCACCTTCAACCGTGATTTCTTCACCAGCAACGATTACAAGACCGTCACCAGCCTGGGCGACCAGCTGAACAGTCTGCTGGAAGAAGGTGCCTACGTGCAGCGTGGCGAGCGCAAGAAGCCGGTCACCACCTTCAAGGAAGCCCTGAACTGGCTGATGACCGAGAGCACCAAGCGCCACAGCATCCAGCGCTACAAAGGTCTTGGCGAGATGAACCCGGACCAGCTGTGGGAAACCACCATGGACCCGGAAGTGCGCCGCATGCTCAAGGTGCGCATCGAAGACGCCATCGCCGCGGACCAGATCTTCAACACCCTGATGGGCGACGAAGTGGAACCGCGCCGCGACTTCATCGAGACCAACGCCCTGGCAGTGTCGAACCTCGACGTTTAACCGAGCGGTTGCCCATGAAAAACCCGGCCTTGCGCCGGGTTTTTTATTGCCTATCAATCGCTTAGAGCATCAGCCCCACCAGTAACGCACCATATGGAAGAACACCGGTGCGGCGAAGCATACCGAATCAAGGCGGTCGAGCATGCCGCCGTGGCCTTCGATCATGTGGCCCCAGTCCTTCACACCGCGGTCGCGTTTGATTGCCGACATCACCAGGCCGCCGGCGAAGCCGAGCAGGCACACCAGCAGGGCGAACAGGGCGGCCTGCCAGAAGGCGAACGGGGTGATCCAGTACAGCGAGGCGCCGACCAGCGTGGCCAGGGCCACGCCGCCGAAGAAGCCTTCCACGGTCTTGGACGGCGACAGATTGGGCGCGATCTTGCGCTTGCCAGCCAGCTTGCCGCACACGTACTGCAGCACGTCGGATATCTGCACGACGATCACCAGCCAGGCGATCAGCAGCAGGTTGCGGCCCTCATAGCCGGCAATCTCCAGGGTCAGTAGCGCGGGCACGGTGGAAATGCAGTACACCGCGATCATCAGGCCCCACTGCACCTTGGACGTGCGTTCGAGAAAACGCGTGGTGTCGCCGCCCAGGGACGACAGGATCGGTAGCAGCAGGAACACGTAGACCGGAATGAAGATGGCGAACAGACCGTACCAGCCGATACCGATCAGCAGGTACTGCATCGGCAGCGCGAAATAGAAGGCGGCAACCAGTGCCGGGTAGTCGCTGCGCCGGGTGGGCGTAAGCGTCATGAATTCGCGCAGGGCGTAGAACGACACGCAGTAGAACAGCACCACCACCCCGGTGTAGCCGAACAGAAAGGCGAAGCCGATCACCGCGACCATCACCCACCAGGCGTTGATACGCGCGTTGAGGTTGTCGATGACTGAATGGGGGCCCGGGCCGGCACGCAGTTTCAGCAACCAGCCGATCAGGCTGGCGAGTAACAGCAGGCCACCGATACCGGCGAACAGCAGCAGGGTATTGCGATCCATCTCAAGCCTCCTCGGGTGCCAGGGCCAGCAGGGTGCCGCGGGCGCGTTCGAGGTAGGCGTCTTTGCCCTCCCCGTCGCCCATGCCCAGCGGCGCGCCGAAATTCAGGGTGCACAGCAGGGGTAACGGCAACGCTCGGCCTTTAGGCATCACCCGGTTGAGGTTGGCGATCCACACCGGAATCACCTCGACATCCGGGCGTGCCTTGGCCAGGTGGTAGAGGCCGCTCTTGAACGGCAGAAGGCCTTCTTCCAGATTGCGGGTGCCTTCGGGGAAGACGATCAGCGAATCGCCCTCGCCCAGCGCGTCGAGCATCGCCTGCAGCGGGTTGGCGCTGGGGTCGCTGCGCTGGCGATCGACCAGCACGCCGTTGAACACCCGCTGGATCACGAAGCTGCGCAGCGCGCCCTTCATCCAGTAGTCGGAGCCTGCCACCGGGCGGGTGCGCTTGCGCAGCTCGGCGGGCAGCGATGCCCAGAGCAGCACGAAGTCACCGTGGCTGCTGTGGTTGGCGTAGTAGATGCGTTGTACCGGCTGTGCGGTGCTGCCTAGCCACAGGGCGCGCGCACCGGTGAGCAAGCGCGCACCTGAAGTGATGAGAAAGGCTACCAGCGAGGCGAGCATGATGAAGTCCTTATCCGAATCGAATATGTGAAAGCCACGGCATCAGCACGATGGCCACCAGAGCGACCAGCAGCTGCAGGCCCAGCCACAGTGCCTGCAGGCGCAGCAGACGCAGAGCGCCCTGGCTGCGTTGTTCCCAGGAGTGTGCCGGCTCGGCTTTGCGGCCCAGCCAGAGCAGCGCCTGATCCAGCTCGGCGGTACGCCGCTGTAGCTGCTCGGGCGCATCGGCCAGGCTGGCGAACAACTCGGCATCGAGGGCGACGCGCAGCGCGTAGTACTTCTGGATCAGTCCGCAGACCAGGAGCGCGATGCACACCGCCGCGCCCGTACTCAGCGCCATGAAGCCAAGCAGCGGCCCCAGGCCGATGACCAGCGCCAACAGACTCAGGGCGCTGGAAGCGCGGTCAAGGGGCTTACCGCGGCGCAGCATGGCGGCGATCAAACTGAGGTGCATCTCACTGGCCATGCAGCACGCCTCCGTCTGTGGATAACGAGGGCGCTGCAAGGCCTTCCAGCGCCTGCAAATGAGCGCTTCCCAGTACGACCTGTGGGCAAGCCTGGCGCAGCGTCGAAACGGCCTCTGCGACGCTCCTGCAGCGGCCGCTGTGCAGCAGCCAGGCGGCGATGGCGGTGGCGCTACGCGAATAGCCCAGGGCGCAGCACACCAGCACGGGCCCGTGGCGCCGCAGGTCTTCGATGGCCACAGCCGCCTGCAGGCAGTGGTCGCTGCTCGGCGCGATCAGATCGAGGCTGGCCAGTTCGCGGTAAACCTGGCCTTGGACGCGGCACGGCAGCTCGGCACAGAGGTCGGCGATAGCGGCGAAGGCCTGTCCTTCTCCGCGGCCGGGAATGCGACCGAGCCACACGCCGTCAGCGACTTCATCGGGCTGCGGGTGGTTGCGCGTCCAGGCGCGGGAATTGATCCAGGCGGCGGCCAGATAAGGCGCTAGCAGCCAGGTACTGGCGGCGCTGAGGCGGCCATCGGCACGCTTCTGAAAACCCTTGGCGCCGAACAGTGCGTAGTTCAGCGCCACCATCAGCAGCGACAACGCCGGCCACAGCAGCCACAGAGCAGCGCCGCCGAAATGGATTGCCAGCGCGCTAAACAGGGCTGCGCCAAAGGCGTAGCGCAGCGCCAGCCGCCATCGCTTAGGATCGCGAGCCAGGCGCCAGGCCAACAGCGGGCTACGCCCTTCGCTGGGCCACAGCCACAGGCACAGGAAGCCGGCGAGCAGGCCGGTCGGCACGTCGATGAAATGGTGTTGCCAGGTGGTCAGCACCGACAGGCCGATCAAGAAAAACCAAATGTGCACGACCACGCGCCACAGGCCACTGGCGTGCTGGGCAAAACACGCCCAAAGCACCACCAACAGAGTGATATGCAGCGACGGGGCCTGGTTGAAGGGTTTGTCGAAGCCCATCAGCACGTCGAACATCATCCCGAACAGCCCATCCAGCTCCGGGCGATCGAAGCTGAAGCGCAACGGCCAGAGCAGAAAGCAGCTGATGCAGATTACCTGGGCGGTGACCAGGCGCAAACCGTGGCGATCCATCTCGCCGCGGGTCGCCGGCAGCAGGAAGGACAGGCCGTAGAGCAGGTCGATGGACCAGTAGGGAATGATCGTCCATGGCCACAACGGCATATGCCGTTCCCAGCCGAACACCAGGCTGCCGACATCATCGCGTTGGGCGGTGTAGCCATTGGCAAAGCCGTAGGTGCCGAAGAACAACGGCGCGAGCAGCAGCAACCAGAGTACGCCGCGCTTCCACAATCCGGGTTCCCGGATGACCGCGGCGGGCGTCATCAGGACACCCGCTGCGCCAGGGACACGCTGAAGATGCCCCACTCATCGATGCGCTGGGTCAGCTTGCGAAAGCCTGCCGCTTCGACCAGTTGATCCATCTCCGCCTGGCTGCGCCGACGCATCACCCAGGCCTCACCGCCGCGGTGGCTGGTCAGGGCGCGGGCGATCAGTTCCAGCTGCGGGTGCCAGGGTTGGCCGGTGTAGATCAGGTAACCGCCCTCTTCCACGGCCGCCGCTAGACCGGCCAGCGAATCGCTGACCATCGCGTTGCTGGCGAACAGTTCATAAAGGCCGGAGACCACCGCCAGGGTCGGTTTGGGATCCAGCGCTGCCAGGTCGGCCTTGTCGAAGGCGTCGCCTTTGACGAAGCGAGCGATGCTGCCCAGGCCCTTCTGCTCGATCAATGCCGAGCCGTCACGCACGTTGATGTCGCTGTAGTCACGTAGCAGGATCGAATCCGGCTTGTCGCTGCCCTGCTCCAGCGACTCGAGGATGTAGCGACCATGACCGGCAGCGATGTCGACGATACGCACCTCGCTGCTGCTCTCGCGCAGTTTGCCCATGGCCAGACGCAGCAGTTCCTCGGCGTGCACCTTGCGCTGGCGAATGCCCCGCCAGCCGATGGAGTTCAGGTAGTTGCGGTCGATCAGCCGGCCAATCGGCGAGCTGCCGGTCGGCGTGTTGCGGTACACGTAATCCAGGGTGCTGCCCGAATCGAAGCCGGTCTCGAAGCCCAGTTTCACGCCGGCGGAAAGGTTGCTGCCGAGGCGCATGCTGGCTCGGGTAGCGCGCCAGTAAAGATCGCGCGGCGAGTTTTTTGGTAGCGGCGCCGCCAGCTCTTCGGCCTCGGCGCAGCTCCAGCCGAGGCGATCGGCATCCAGGAGTGAGGGGCGTTGCAGCGGCTGCTCGAAGGCTTTCAGTACGAAACGGCGAATGCGGGCCAGCGCGTGGGCGCGGTCGCGCTCGCCCAGAGTGTCGTGAAAGAACCCGGGCAGGATGTGCATTTCCTTGTCCAGGCTGCCCAGGCGCTGGAAGAACTGCTCCTGGGGTTTGCGGTGCACCACGAAGTCGCTGCCGGAGATCAGCAACTGAGTGGGAATCTGAATCGCCTGTGCATCGGCGACCACGCGCTCGGCGGCATCATAAAGGCCCAGCAGCATATTCACCGAAATCGGTCGGCTGATCAGCGGATCGTTCTCGAACGAGGCGATGCGCTGCGGATCGTGGCTGAGGAATTTGGCTTTGACGTAGCTGTTGACGAAGAAATTGCCGCGCCAGGCGCGCATCAGCTTCAGGCCCGGGCGAGCGAAAGGTACATACAGCTTGACCTTGAAGGCGGGTGAAGCGAGCACCAGGGCGCGAATCTTCGGTGTGTAGTCGTGGGCCCAGGTGGAGACCACCACGGCGCCGACGCTCTGGGCCAGCACCACCATATCCCCGGTGTCGATGCCATAGGCGCTCGCGATATGGTCGATAAAGGTCTGCACGTCGCGCACGCTGGTGGCGAAGCTCGGGCTGTCGCCCCGCTCGCCTGGCGACTCGCCGTGGCCGCGGGCATCCCAGGCGAAGAAGTCGAAACCCTGCAGGCCGAGTTCCTCGACCAGATGGGCCATGCGCCCGCCGTGCTCGTGGCCACGGTGAAACATCACGATGGCGCGACGTGCTGCGTTGGGCTGTGCGTCAGCGGCAGGCCAGTGGCGATAGAACAGGCTGACACCATCGTGGGTCGTGAAGGTGCTGGTGCGAACTTCAGTCATCGAGGCATTCCTATTGCGCAGAAGAAGACGCTTGCGCCAGGCCCTGGCGTACGCGGTTGAACAGCGTGTACAGCAGCAGCGCGGTGATCACCGCGAGAATCGGGTTGATCCAGTTCGGCGGCAACAGCGCGGTGGCCACGCCAGCGCCCAGAACGCCGAAGCAGAAGGCGCGGTCGCTCTTGCCCATCGGGCCGTCATAGCGGCGTGAGGCGCCAACCATCGGACCCATGACACCGGCGTATTCGCTGATCAGCGCGAACAGCACCAGCACCACGACCAGCGTTGGAGACACGCTAGGCAGCAGGGCGAACGGCAGGAACAACGCGGCATCGGCTATCACGTCGCACAGTTCGTTGAGATAGGCGCCGAGGGTCGACTGCTGGCCAAATTCGCGGGCCAGCATGCCGTCCACGGCGTTGAGCGCCATGCGCAGAATCATCCACAGCGGGATCAGCGCAAATAGCCAGAGATGGTGTGGGAATAGAGCGAGCAGCAGGCCGATCAGCACCGACACGACAGCTGCGCTGAGCGTCACCTGATTGGCAGTGACGCCGCGGTCATACAGGCGCTGCACCAGGGGCCGCAGAAGATTCTGAAAGCGGGGTTTCAGCTGATAGATCGAAAGCATGAACACGAACTCCGTTTCGCCATGTTTCTCAGAACGTGCTACAGCCTGCTGCGCATCCGCGCTGCGGCGTTGAACGCCGGCTTCAGATGCTCATTTACCGCAGTAAACTCCGCTTCCTCGTCCGCGTTTGCCTTGCACCGCGATAGCTCGCGAGGCTGTGAACACGTTCTGCAATAATTTGCGCCAGCTTAGCCGTTTAGGCCCCCGCCAGGCGATATGCCAACGTGAACATCGTCATGTGCCGCGCAAAAACTTATGCCCACTTTATCGACAGAATAGGTACCGATAAAAATCCTTATTTATCAGTAACCTAGGCGTAAAAATTCAATTAAATAGGAAATTGCTCAACAGGTTATCCACAGATCGCGTCAAGCCAGATCGTTGGCCGTTTCCACCGCTTCGGCCTGTGGGCTGAGCGCACCGATCTGGCACTGGGCCTGGCTGACCCATTCGAAGACGCGATCGTTGAGGTTGGCGATCGCCCGCGGGCCTTCACCTTCTGCATACATCGCCGGGCCGATCACCACCTGTACCACGCCCGGTTTCTTGCTCCAGCCGTCCTTCGGCCAGAACTGCCCGGCGTTATGGGCAATCGGCAGCACCGGTAGGTTGCTGTTAACCGCCAGGGCGGTGCCGCCGCGGGAGAACTTGCCGATCTGGCCGTCCGGGATGCGCGTGCCTTCCGGGAACACCAGCACCCAGGCGCCCTGCTCCAGGCGTGTACGGCCCTGTTGGGCCAATTGCTTGAGTGCGGCCTTGGGGTTGCTGCGGTCGATGGCGATGGGCTTGAGCATGGACAGCGCCCAGCCGAAGAATGGCACGTACATCAGCTCGCGCTTGATGACCTGGCTCAGCGGCTCGAAGTAGGCGCACAGGAAGAATGTCTCCCAGGTGCTCTGGTGCTTGGCGAGGATTACACAGGGGCGCTCGGGGATGTTTTCGGCGCCCGTGACCTCGTACTTGATGCCGGCAACCACCTTGGCCAGCCACACCGCGCTTCGGCACCAGGCCTGCACCACGAAGCGGTAGCGGGCACGGAACGGCAGGAAGGGCGCGACGAACACGCTGATGATGCACCAGACGAACGAGCTGGAAGACAGCAGCAGGTAGAAGAGTACGGTTCTGAGGGACTGCACTGGCGACATGGGAGCGATTACCGTGGCAGGGCGTGCCTGCGCTATCAAGTGAGAAGCCGGGCAGCCACGGCCGCCAGGTCGTCGAATATCAGGGTGCCGGTTGGCAGAGCGGCTTTGGCCAGGGTGCGCTCACCCTTGCCGGTTTTCACCAGCACGGGCTGACAGTCGACGGCGAGCGCCGTTTCCAGGTCACTGGCGCTGTCACCCACGAACCACACGCCGGCGAGCGGCACATCATAGTGCGCGGCGATCTGGAGCAACATGCCGGGCTTGGGCTTGCGGCACTCGCAGCCGTCGTCCGGGCCGTGAGGGCACTGCACGATCAGGCCGACTTCACCGCCCTGCTCCGCCACCAACTCACGCAATCGCGCATGCATGGCTTCCAGCACGCTCAGCGGGTAATAGCCGCGCGCGATGCCGGACTGGTTGGTGGCCACGGCCACGGTCCAGCCCGCCTTGCTCAGCGCGGCGATGGCCTCGATGGAGCCGGGGATCGGAATCCACTCCTCGAGGCTTTTGATATAGGCGTCGGAATCTTGATTGATGACTCCGTCGCGGTCGAGAATGATTAGCTTCATAGAACTGGCTCCAGGCCTCAGGCCTCAGGCTTCAGGTCCGGCTATTCAGCCTGCGGCCTGTAGCTTGAAGCCTGGCACCTCGGGCGTTAGCCCAGTACCGAGATATCGGCGACGCCCAGGAACAGGCCACGCAGACGCGCCAGCAGCGCATAGCGGTTGGCACGGACCTTGGGGTCTTCGGCGTTGACCAGCACCGCTTCGAAGAAGGCGTCCACCGGCGTGCGCAGTGAGGCCAGCTGAGCCAGCGCCTCGCGGTACTGACGCGATTGCGCCAGTGGCTGCACGGCGTTGTCGGCCTTCTGGATCGCGGCATTGAGGGTGAACTCGGCCGGCGTATCGAAGTAATGGGCTTCGATGCTGCTCGCCACTTGCCCGTCGGCCTTGCTCAGCAGGTTGGACACACGCTTGTTGGCGGCGGCCAGTGCTTCGGCTTCCGGCAGCTTGCGGAAGGCCTGTACGGCCTGCACGCGCTGGTCGAAGTCCAGCGGCGACAGCGGGTTCACGGCACGCACGGCCTGGTACACGGAAACGTCCACGCCTTCGTCTTCGTAGCGCGCACGCAGGCGGTCGAAGATGAATTCCAGCACCTGCGGGGCCAGGCCAGCGGCCTTGACCTTGCTGCCGTACTGACGCACGGCGAACTCGACGGTGGCGCCCAGATCCAGCTCCAGCCCCTTCTCGATGAGGATGCGCAGCACGCCCAGGGCGGCACGGCGCAGCGCATAAGGATCCTTGCTGCCGGTGGGCAGCATGCCGATACCGAAGATGCCGACCAGGGTGTCGAGCTTGTCGGCCAGGGCCACCGCCGCACCGGTCAGGGTGCTCGGCAGTTCGGCGCCGGCACCGCGCGGCATGTACTGCTCGTTCAGGGCCAGGGCGACGTCTTCCGGCTCGCCATCGTTCAGCGCGTAGTAATAGCCGGCGATGCCCTGCATCTCCGGGAACTCGCCGACCATTTCACTGGCCAGGTCGCACTTGCTCAGCAGGCCGGCGCGGGCGCCACGCTTGGCGTCGCCACCGATACGCCCGGCGATGAAGCCGGCCAGGGCCGAGACGCGCTGGGCCTTGTCGTAGACGGTGCCGAGCTGGGCCTGGAACACCACGTTGGCCAGGCGCTGGTTGAAGGCTTCCAGCGGCTGCTTCTTGTCCTGCTTGAAGAAGAACTCGGCGTCGGTGAGGCGCGGGCGCACGACCTTCTCGTTACCGGAGATGATCTGGCTCGGGTCCTTGCTCTCGACGTTGGCCACGGTGATGAAGCGCGGCAGCAGCTTGCCGTTGGCATCGAGCAGGCAGAAGTACTTCTGGTTGTCCTGCATGGTGGTGATCAGTGCTTCCTGAGGCACTTCCAGGAAGCGTTCCTCGAAGGAGCAGACCAGCGGCACCGGCCACTCGACCAGGGCGCTGACTTCGTCGAGCAGCGCCGGTGGCACGATGGCGCTGCCCTGCTGCTCGGTGGCCAGCTGCTCGATGCGCTTGGCGATCTGCTCGCGGCGCTCGGCAACGTCGGCGATCACGTAGGCGGCGCGCAGCTCCTGTGCATACATGGCAGGCGCGGAGATGCGCACTTCATGGTTGGCGTGGAAGCGGTGGCCGCGGGAGAAGCGGTTGGCCTTCTGGGCGAGGATTTCGCAGTCGACGATCTGGTCGCCGAACAGCATTACCAGCCACTGGCTCGGGCGGACGAATTCGGTCTTGCGGGCGCCCCAGCGCATGCGCTTGGGAATCGGCAGCTCGTTCAGCGAGTTTTCCACGATGCCGGGCAGCAGCGTGTAGGCACGTTGGCCGGGGATGTGCTGACTGAATTTCAGCTTCGGCCCGCTCTGGTCGATGGCCGACAGTTCCACGCCGCACTTCTTGGCGAAGCCCAGGGCGGCCTGGGTCGGGTTGCCCTCAGCGTCGAAGGCGGCCTGCACGGGTGGGCCGTCGAGGTTGACGGTGCGGTCCGGCTGCTCGGTGGCCAGTTGCTCGACCAGCACGGCCAGGCGGCGCGGCGCGGCGTAGTAGCGCGCGCCACGGTAGCTAAGGCCGGCGGCCTTGAGGCCTTTCTCGATACCGGAGAGGAAGGATTCGCCCAGGGTTTTCAGGGCTTTGGGTGGCAGCTCTTCGGTGCCCAGTTCAACCAGAAAATCGAGCGCACTCATTCTGCTGCCTCCAGCTTGGCCAGTACTTCATCACGCAGATCGGGGGCGGCGAGCGGGAAGCCCAGGCGGCGACGGGCCTGCAGATAACTCTGCGCCACGGCGCGGGCCAGGGTGCGCACGCGCAGGATGTACTGCTGGCGCGCGGTCACCGAAATGGCGCGGCGGGCATCCAGCAGGTTGAAGGTATGGGAAGCCTTGAGGACCATCTCGTAGGTCGGCAGCGGCAGCTCCAGTTCGATCAGGCGGTTGGCTTCGCTTTCATAGAAGTCGAACAGCTCGAACAGCTTCTCGACGTTGGCATGTTCGAAGTTGTAGGTCGACTGCTCCACTTCGTTCTGGTGGAACACGTCGCCGTAGGTCACCTTGCCGAACTGGCCGTCGGTCCATACCAGGTCGTAGACCGAATCGACGCCCTGCAGGTACATGGCCAGGCGCTCGAGCCCGTAGGTGATCTCGCCGGTGACCGGGTAGCACTCGATGCCGCCGACCTGCTGGAAGTAGGTGAACTGGGTGACTTCCATGCCGTTGAGCCAGATTTCCCAGCCCAGACCCCAGGCGCCGAGGGTCGGCGATTCCCAGTTGTCTTCGACGAAACGGATGTCGTGCACCAGCGGGTCGATGCCGATGGCCTTCAGCGAGCCCAGGTACAGCTCCTGGAAGTTTTCCGGATTCGGCTTGAGCACAACCTGAAATTGGTAGTAGTGCTGCAGGCGGTTGGGGTTCTCGCCGTAGCGGCCGTCGGTGGGGCGACGCGATGGCTGCACGTAAGCGGCGTTCCAGGTTTCCGGGCCGATGGCACGCAGGAAGGTGGCGGTGTGGAAGGTACCGGCGCCCACTTCCATGTCATAGGGTTGCAGTACCACACAGCCCTGCTCGGCCCAGTATTGTTGCAGGGCGAGGATCAGGTCCTGGAAGGTGCGCACGGCAGGCGTTGTCTGGCTCACGAAAAATTCACCTGTTGGGGCTGCGACAGAAAGCCGGGGAGTATACCCGAAGCAAGGCGCAGCCCGCATGCTGCGCCGTCTCTACTGATAAAAGTGCGACGCGGGTGATGGCAGGCTGCTGGCGCTGGATTTCACGCCGCTCGTCCGTGCGCTGGAAAAAATCTGCCTGGTCGACCTGCGGGTTTGGCGACGCTCGTGCGTCTTAATAGGGAAACGCTGCCGTTTGCGGTGCACAACGGCAGCCGTCGTCGATCAGCCGACCCACGGCCGGGGGCCTGATCGTGTCTGGAGCAGCAGGCAAGGTGTATCGATGAAAGAGGGATTTCGCCAGTCCATGGCGTGGTTGCATACCTGGACGGGGCTGGTGGTGGGCTGGGTACTGTTCTTCGTGTTCGTGACCGGTACCGCCGGCTACGTGGACGACGAGATCACCCGCTGGATGGAGCCGGAGCGGCCGTTGCAGGTGCGTGTGGACGGCGTGGAACGCGGGCCGATGATCGAGCGCGCGCTCGACCGCCTGGAGCAGGTGGCCGGCAATGCCAAGAGCTGGACCATCACCCTGCCCCATACCTCACTGCGACCCCGTGGCGAACAGGGCCTGGCGATCGCCTGGGAGGACCTGCCCGAGCGCGGCCACGACTATGGCCGACGCGGCAGCGAGACGCTCAACGCCCACACCGGCCTGCCCCGCCAGGAAGTCGAGCCGCGGGAAACCGGTGGCGGTGCGGCGCTCTACGAAATGCACTACGTGCTGCATTACCTGCCGTACGACGTGGCGATCTACATCGTCGGTGTATGCACCATGCTGATGTTGCTGGCGATCCTCACCGGTGTGATCACCCACAAGAAGATCTTCAAGGACTTCTTCACCTTCCGCCCCGGCAAGGGCCAGCGTTCCTGGCTGGATGCGCACAACGTGATCAGCGTGATGGCCCTGCCGTTTTTTGTGATGATCACCTATAGCGGCCTGGTGTTCTTCCTCTTCAATTACATGCCGGCGGGCGCGGCGGCGTTGTACGGGGCCGGCAAACAGCAGGAGCGCGTGCTGATCGACGAACTGTTCGGCCGCGACAAGCGTGAGCACCTGCCAGCCAGCCGGCCCCAGGTGGCACTCGAGGAACTGGTGCGGCGCGCCGAGGTGCAGTGGCCCGGCCAGGGCGTGGCCAGCCTGACCCTCAGCCAGGTCAGAGGCGAGCCGGCGCGGATCGACGTGCAGCGCGTCACAGGGGGCTCGGTGAACGTCTATGACCCGGTGATGCTCAGCTTCGCAGCCGATGGACAGCCCGCCGTCTACCCGGACAAGACCCACGGCCCTGGCAAGGTTCACCGCATGCTGGTAGGCCTGCACGAAGGCTTGTTCGCCGACTGGTGGCTGCGCTGGTTGTACCTCGTCGCCGGCCTGCTGGGCTGCGGAATGATCGGCACCGGCCTGGTGCTGTGGACGGTCAAGCGGCGCAATCAGCACCTCAAGCGCAACGCTGGCGCCGCGTTGTTCGACGCCTATGGCCTGCGCCTGGTGGAGGTGCTCAATGCCGGCACCCTGGTCGGCCTGCCGATCGCGGTCGCCGCCTACTTCTGGGCCAACCGCCTGTTGCCGGTGGGCATTGCCGACCGCGCCGCCTGGGAAATGCATTGCCTGTTCCTGACCTGGGGCTGGCTGTTCCTCTATGCCGCGCTGCGGCCATTGAGGAAGGCCTGGCTGGAAATGGCCTGGATGGCGGTCGCGGCCTACGGCCTGATTCCGCTGATCAACGCGCTGACCACCGACCGCCATCTGGGCATTACCCTGGTAGAGGGCGACTGGGTGCTGGCTGGCTTCGACCTGAGCATGTTCGGCCTGGCCGCGCTGTTCGCCTACGGCGCCCTGAAGATCCGCAGACGCTGGCTGAAGGCCGACGCAGCGGCGATACAGGCCGGCAAGGAGGCGCTGGCATGAAGAAGGGTTCGATGGCCGCCTATCGCTGGTCGGTCGTCTCGCGGGTACTGGCGGCAGCATTGGGCGGCTATGCACTGGCCTCGGCGTTGACCGTGCTGCTGGCGCTGATCTGGCCGCTGCCGAAAAGCCAGGCCGTGCTGGCCGCCACCATGCTCAGCTTCACCCTGTATGCCGTGGCGGTGATCTGGGTGTTCAGCGTACGCAGCGCGACCCGCGCCTGGCTGGGCATGCTGATCCCGACCGGCGTGGCCGCGCTGACGTGCTGGGCACTGCAGGCGGGAGGCGCGGGATGATCCTCAACCTGTCTCTTCTGCTGGCCAGCCTGGGCGGCTTCATCGCCCTGGCGCTGGCCATGGAAAAACACTGCCGGCAGTTGCTGCATCGCGTGCTCTCGCCATGGTGGATGCGTGCGCTGCGCTATTTCGGCTGGCTGCTGCTGGCCGGGGCGCTGGTGCTGAGCCTGGGGCAACTGGGCTGGAGCATCGGCGCGGCCGCCTGGTTCGGTTGGTTGTCGGTCGCCGGCGTGGCGCTGGCTTTCTTCTTGCCCAAGTGGCCTGGGCAGCGCGAACCCGCCAAGGCGCCGCCGCGTCGTGACAAGCATCCGGCTAGGCAGCCATCGGCCGAACGCTTGCTCGGCCTGCGCCGCGCTGCCATGGCATTGCTGTTGCTGGTGCCCGTGGTGGTGCTCGGCCTGTTGCTGAGCGCTGCGCCGAAACCGCTGCATAGCGATGAAGCCGTACATGGCCAGGTCGGGCCCTGGTCGTTCGCCCTCGCCCAGGCCCAGCGCAGGGCGCCGCATCAGGTACTGGGCACGCCCTTCAAGGCCTTCGAAGTGCGTTTCTGCGAGCGCTGCGACGACCAGATCCGCGCGGCCTACCTCAAGATCCGCAAGCCGCGCTCGCTGCGGGCCGCCGGCCTGGTATTCAGCGGCGAGCGCTGGGATCGCCGGGTGGAGATCCAGATTCCCGCCAAGGCCAGGGTCAGCGACGGGCTGTGGCTGACCGTCGAAGGCAAGGACGGCAGCGTGCACCACGCCGCTGTGGATATCGACAAGGTGTCGCCCGAGTTGGCGGCCTATCTGAAGGGCGAATCCTGAGTGGCCGGCGTCGGGCGCGGCGCGTTCCTGAGGCGGATTGCGCCCGTGGGTGCAATGCGCGGTTATAGTCTGCCCTCGCCCCTCACCGAGCCGACTCCCATGCCCCGCTGTTTCTGGTGTAACGACGATCCGCTGTATCAGGCCTATCACGATGAGGAATGGGGCGTGCCGTCACGCGATCCCCAGCACCTGTTCGAGATGCTGCTGCTCGAAGGTGCCCAGGCCGGTTTGTCGTGGATCACCGTGCTGAAGAAGCGCGAGCGGTATCGCGACGTGCTGTTCGGCTTCGATGCCAAGCGCCTGGCCGCGATGAGCGACGCCTACATCGAGACCCTGATGCAGGATCCCAGCATCATCCGCAATCGCCTCAAGCTGCAGGCCGCACGCAAGAACGCCCAGGCCTGGCTGCGCCTGGACGACCCGGTGGCGCTGCTCTGGTCGTTCGTCGGCGGCCAGCCGAAGATCAACCATTTCGAGGGCCGTGGCGACGTACCGGCGGTCACGCCCGAAGCCGAGGCCATGAGCAAGGCGCTGAAGAAGGCCGGCTTCACCTTCGTCGGCCCGACCATCTGCTACGCCTTCATGCAGGCCACCGGCATGGTCATGGACCACACCCGCGATTGCGACCGCTACGCCCAACTGCAACAGGAGGCACGCCCATGAGCACCACCATCGATACGCTCGAGCAACTGCAGGCGCTGTATGGCGTGCCCCACGAGCGTTCGCTGCGCAAGGAGCTGCCCTACCTGAGCACGCCCTACCAGGCGCTGGTAGCCGCCTCGCCGTTCGTGGTGCTGGGCACCCACGGCCCGGACGGGCTGGACTGCTCGCCGCGGGGCGACGCGCCCGGGTTCGTGCGGATTCTCGATGAGCGCACCCTGCTGCTGCCGGATCGCCCTGGCAACAACCGCATCGACAGCCTGCGCAACATCATCCACGACCCGCACGTGGCCCTGCTGTTCCTGATTCCCGGCGTCGGCGAGAGCTTCCGGGTCAACGGTCGCGCGAGCATCTCGCTGGACCCTGAATTGCTGGCGCTATGCGAAGCGCAAGGCAAGCTGCCGCGTAGCGTGCTGCGCATCAGTATCGACACCTGCTACTTCCAGTGCTCCAAGGCGGCGGTGCGTTCGAGCCTGTGGAATGCCGAGCGCCAGGTCGAACGCGCCAGCCTGCCGTCGGCGGGTGACCTGCTCAAAGCGGTGATGGACGAGAGTTTCGACGTCAAAGCCTACGAACAGCAGCTGCAGGAGCGCCTGAAAACCCAGCTCTACTGAAGGTTTGCTCGTTTCTGTTCGTGTATGTAACGGCCACATCGGCTCTTCGGGCGGTTACAATAGGCGCCTTTTTTCAATCGGAGCTGTTTGTGGAAAAGCTCAAAGGCGCGCTGGTAGTCGGTTCCCTGCGCTTGTTCGCCCTCCTGCCCTGGCGTGCGGTGCAGTCGCTTGGCGCGACCATCGGCTGGCTGATGTGGAAGTTGCCCAACGGCTCCCGTGACGTGGTGCGCATCAACCTCGCCAAGTGCTTCCCCGAATTGAATGCTGCCGAGCACGACAAGTTGGTCGGCCGCAGCCTCATGGATATTGGCCGCACCCTGACCGAAAGCGCCTGCGCCTGGGTCTGGCCTGCGCACAAGTCGCTGGCGCGCGTGCGTGAAGTCGAAGGCCTGGAAGTGCTCGAAGCGGCGCTGGCCTCCGGCAAGGGCGTGGTCGGCATCACCAGCCACCTGGGCAACTGGGAAGTGCTCAATCACTTCTACTGCTCTCAGTGCAAACCGATCATTTTCTACCGCCCGCCCAAGCTCAAGGCGGTCGACGACCTGCTGCGCGAGCAGCGCGTGCAGCTGGGCAACCGCGTGGCACCGTCGACCAAGGAAGGCATCCTCAGCGTCATCAAGGAAGTGCGCAAGGGCGGCGCGGTGGGTATTCCGGCCGACCCGGAGCCGAGCCTATCGGCTGGCATGTTCGTGCCCTTCTGCGGCACCATGGCGCTGACCAGCAAGTTCGTGCCGGGCATGCTCGCTGGCGGCAAGGCCGTCGGCGTGTTCCTGCACGCGCTGCGCCTGGAAGATGGCTCCGGCTACAAGGTGATCCTCGAAGCCGCCCCCGAAGCCATCTACAGCGAAGACACCTACACCGCCGTGGCGGCCATGAGCAGCGTTGTCGAGAAGTACGTGCGCGCCTATCCCAGCCAGTACATGTGGAGCATGAAGCGCTTCAAGAAACGCCCCGAGGGCGAGGAACGCTGGTACTGAAATTTGCGGCGCCTCGCAATGAGGCGCCGTTTCGCTGGGCTTGTGCGGCGATTTGCGCTATTAACAGGGCACACCTTTCCGAGGCTGCCAGGTCATGTCCGCCAACCAGCGTCAGCACCCCCGTACACCGATGAAATGCCGCATCAAGATCTGCCACCCGAGCTTCGGCGAGCTGGTCGCCCAGACCCGCGATCTTTCCGACGGCGGCGTGTACGTCAAGCATGACGACCTGGCCGCCTTGGAGCCTGGTACCCGGGTGACCGGCCAGGTGCAGGATCTGCCCATGGAAGCGCCGATCCTGGAGATGGAAGTCATGCGCGTGACCCCCGAGGGCGTGGGTCTGCGCTTCGTTCGCGATTGAGTTTCCTGCCTGCATTCAGCCTTGTCACCCTCAGTGCGCCTCGTTAACTGCGCTCAGAAAAGCCTGAGTGCGCTCTTGTTGGGGGTTGCCGAACAGCTCTGCCGGCGTGCCCTGTTCGTGAATGCAGCCCTGGTGAAAGAAGCACACGCGATCGGCGAACTCGCGGGCAAAGCCCATCTGGTGGGTAACCATCAGCATGGTCAGATTGTGTTCGCTGCCCAGGCGGCGGATCACGTTGAGCACCTCGCCGCACAGCTCGGGATCGAGTGCCGAGGTCACCTCGTCGAACAGCATCACCTTGGGCCGCATCGCCAGGGCGCGGGCGATGGCCACGCGCTGCTGCTGACCACCGGACAGCTGCGAGGGAAAATGGCGTAGCTTCTCGCCCAGGCCGACCATGGCCAGCAGCTCCTCGGCGCGCTCGGTGGCTTCCTTCTTGCCCATGCCGAGTACCTGTACTGGCGCCTCAATGACATTCTGCAGCGCGCACATGTGCGGGAATAGGTTGAAGCTCTGGAACACCATGCCGATCTTGCCACGCACCTTGCGCTGATGGCTGGCGCTGGCCGGTACCAGGCGGCCGTCGCGCGCGGGCATATGGGTCAGCGGTTCGTTGTCGACGGCGATCACGCCCTCGTCGATGCTCTCCAGGGTCATCAGCGCACGCAGCAAGGTGGACTTGCCCGAGCCGCTAGGGCCGATGATCGCCACCTTCTCGCCGGGGGCGACATCCAGGTTGAGGTTGTTGAGCACGGTGAGGTTGCCGTAGCGCTTGGTCACGTCGGTAAAGCGAACGATGGGCTGGGACACGGTCGAGCTCCCGGAGTCAGCTGGCGAAGTTAGAAAGGCGTTCATCGTGGGGTTACCTCCAGGCGGTCTTCCATACGCCGTACGCACCAGGCCAGCGCCAGGCTGAGCAGCAGGAAGAACAGGCCGACCATGGTGATGGGTTCAAGGTAGCGGAAGCTTTCGGAACCGATATTCTTGGCCTGCTGCATGATCTCCACCACGGTGATGGCCGAGAGCACCGGCGTGTCCTTGAGCATCGCCACCAGGTAGTTGCCCAGCGCCGGCAGGATCGGCCGCAGCGCCTGCGGCAGAATGATGTTGCGGTAGGCCGACAGCGGCGACATGTTCAGTGCCGTCACCGCCTCCCACTGTCCGCGCGGCACGGCGTCGAGACCAGCGCGGTACACCTCGGCGGTGTAACAGGCGTAGTGCAGGGCGATGCCGAGAATACCCGCCTGCAGTGCAGTCAGGCTCAGTCCGTAGTTGGGGAATACGTAGAACAGGAAATACACCTGGATCAGCAGCGGCGTGCTGCGGATGAACTCGATCAGCCCGGCCACCGGCCACGACAGCCACAGGTGCTCGCTGCGCCGGGCGATGGCCAGCAGCAGGCCGACGACGATGGCGATGGCGAAGCCGGCGAAGGTGATCAGCAGGGTATTGAGCGAGGCCTTGAGCAGGTCCGGAAGGATGCTCAGGGCGAAATCCCAGTCGAAGAAATTCATTGCAGGCCTCCGCGCATCCGGCCGCGGCTAAGGCGTTTCTCCAGCAGGCGCATGCCGAGGTTGATCACCTGGGCCATGACGAAATACATCAGCAGCGCCAGGGCGAAGATCTCCAGCGTCATGAAGGTCGCCTGATCCAGCTGGCGGGCGCGGAAGGCCAGGTCGGAAAGGGTGATCAGCGACACCAGCGAGGTGTTCTTGAGCAGCTCGATCAGCAGGTTGGTGCCCGGTGGAATTGCCGCCAGCAACGCCTGCGGCAGGATGATGCGCAGGAAGCGCTTCGACGGCCGCATGTTCAACGCCGTGCAGGCTTCGTACTGACCCTTGGCGACCGAGTTAATGGCGCCGCGCATCACCTCTGCGCCATAGGCGCCAATGTGCAGACCAAGGCCGACCACGGCCACGGCGAAGGCGCTCATCTCGATGTTGAAGGGCGGCATCGGTAGCACGAAGTACAGCCAGAACAACTGCACCAGCAGCGAAGTGCCACGAAAGATTTCGATATAGGTGATGGCCAGCCAGCGCAGCGGGGCGATGGGTGACAGCCGGCCGAGGGCGGCGATGACTGCCGAGACGATGGCCAGCAGCGAGCCCCAGAAGGTGACTTGCACGGTGACCCAGGCGCCTTGCAGCAGCAGGGGAAGAAGATCGTTCATGGTTGGCTACCGCTCGATGGACGGAAACGCGCCGCGCACCGAAGCGCGCGGCGTGGCCCGCTCATTACTGGCCGCAGAGCTCGGCGGCGGTCTTGTCGGTGATGTTCGACTTGTCGAAGCCGAAAGGCTTGACCGTGGCCAGGTGCTCTTCGCTGCCGATCCATTCCTTCAACTGGGCATTGACCGCGTCGCGCAAGTCCTTGTCCTCGGGGCGGAAGGCCAGGGCGCCATAGCCGGTGTGGGCCGGGTCGTCCTTGAACTCGGCGATGGCCTCGACGCGGTCGCCGCCTTTGTCGGCCAGGCCCTTCATGGTCAGCTGGGTGCCGACGGCAGCATCTGCACGGCCGGCGCGCACGGCTTGCAGCTGAGCAGTGGTGTCCGGCACCTGGAGAATCTGCTTGTCTTCGATGCCGGCGTTACGCGCATAACCGAGGTTCACCGTGCCGGACATGATCGCCACCTTGGCGCCGCTCTTGGCGATGTCTTCGTAGCTGTGCAGGTTCTTCGGGTTGCCGGTCTTCACCAGCAGGGTATCGGGCAACTGATAGTGCGGGTCGGTGAACAGCACCTGCTTGCAGCGCTCGGGGGTGATGTACATGCCGGCGGCGATCAGGTCGAAGCGGCTGGCGCGCAGGCCGGGGATCAGCGAGCCCCATTCGGTGAGCACCGGGTTGATTTTCTCCACGCCCATGCGCTCGAAAATCTTGGTGACGATCTCCGGCGACTCGCCGGTGACCTTGCCATCTAGGGCGGTATAGGCGAACGGTGTTTCGTTGGCGTAGCCGATGCGTACGCTACCGCTGTCCTTGATCTTGTCCAGGGTCGAGGCCTGAACCAGGGTACCTGCCGCAAGCAGACTGCAGGCCAGCACGAGCTGGCGAAAACGAGGTGGGGTAACGCTACTCATCTTGGTGTTCTCCTGTTTCTTGTAGCCGCTGTTGGCGGCGTGATGTGTTAGGAGGCAGGTGAATCAAGAGCGTTGGGCGCCAACTGCGCCGGGTGGGAAGTTCTTATTGGCTGTTTTCCACCCTGGGTTCGAGCATACAAAGGCTTTTTTGCCTGCGGCATTGCACTAGGACAATTGAATCGCCGCGTCATGCGCGTGATGCTGTGCACTGCCAGCCGCTAGATGGAAAGCCTGATGCAGAACTGGAAGAGCGCCCTGGGCAATGCACGTCAGGGTGAGTCGAAATACAAGCGCCTGGTTCAGGCGATAACCGCCGACATCGACCAGGGTACCCTGAGTGACGGGCAGAGGTTGCCTCCGCAACGCCAGGTGTCCGATGCCCTGGGCATCAGCGTGCAGACTGTGACCAATGCCTACAAGGAGCTGGAGCGTCAGGGTCGGGTGCGTTGCGAGGTGGGGCGTGGCAGCTTCGTCTCGCGGCGCACCAGCGAGCGGGTGGCCACCTCGATGCTTGATCACGACGAGCAGGCGCTGATGGATTTCTCCAACGCGCGCATCCTGCACACCGCCGAGCATGACCGCCTGTGGCGGCAAACCTGCATGGAGCTGGCGCAGGAGGCGGAGCAGCCGTGGATTCACGCTTTTCGCCCGATCGCTGGCTTGGAGCACCAGCGCGAGGCGGCAGTGCGTTGGTTGGCGCGCCTGGGCATGGCTGTCAGCATCGAGGATGTGCTGCTGACCAATGGCGCCGCACACGCCATTTTTCTCGCGCTGGCCACCCTGGCCGGGCCGGATGACGTGGTGCTCTGCGAAGGCCTGACCGACCACGGCGCCATTGGTAGCTCGCAGGTTCTCGGCTTCACGCTCAAGGGCCTGGAGATGGATCATTACGGCCTGAACCCCGAACACTTCGAGGACATGTGCGCTAACGAAAAGATCACCGCGCTGGTCTGCACGCCCAACCTGAACAACCCGACCAGCGCGCTGATGCCCGACGAGCGCCGCCGAGAAATCGCCGAGATCGCCCGCCGCTATGGCGTGTACCTCATCGAGGACGATGTCTACGGCCCGCTGCTGACCGGTCAGCAGGCCACGCGGCCGCTGAGCCACTACGCGCCGGAGCTATCGTTCTACTGCACCAGCATGACCAAGTCGGTGCTCACCGGCCTGCGCATCGGCTACCTGGTGATGCCCAAGCGCCTAGCCTTGCGTACCGAAAGCATCCTGCGAGTGAATAGCTGGATGGCCGCTTCGCTGATGGGCGAAGTGGCGGCGCGCTGGATCGACTCCGGCGAGGCAGAAGAATTGGTGCAGCTGCAGCGCCAGCTGCTGGCGAATCGACAGGCGCTGGTGGAGCAGGAGCTGAGCGAACACCTGATCGGCGCTCATCCCTATTCACTCAACAGCTGGTTGCGCGTGCCTGACGGCTGGGAAATCGACGGCCTGCTGCGCGAGCTTCGCCGCCGTAATGTGGCGCTGACCCTGCCCGACCCGTTCGTCCCACCGGGTATGCCGAGGCCGCGTGCGGTGCGCCTCTGCGTCGGCGCCGAATGCAGCGAGGCGAAGATGCGCCAGGGCGTGCAGATCGTGCGTGACGTGTTCGGGCAGTATCCGAAGGTGCATGATTTTTGAGGGTCGCAGGGCGGATGTCGTTTTTCACGTTCACCGCAACGGTGGATCGGTGAAGCGTGAGCCACCCTACGGCCCATTGAAGCGCTCAAAGCGGCTTGGATAAAAAATCGTCCTAGTACATTCAGCCGCTCAATTTCCCGCTCATACACTCGGCCGCACACCTTCACGGAACGTGCGCCATGTCTTCCATCCCCTTCGATGATCTGCTCCAGGCCCGCCAGCGTATCGCTGGTCTGGTGCGCCAGACGCCGCTGGAACATTCGCCCAGCCTGAGCCGCCTTGCCGGTGTGCCGGTGTGGCTGAAGTTGGAATCGCAGCAGGCCACCGGCAGCTTCAAGCTGCGCGGCGCGAGCAATGCGGTGGCGCAGCTGGATGCCGAGCAAAAGCGCCTTGGCGTGGTTACCGCTTCCACCGGCAACCATGGCCGTGCGCTTGCCTTCGCTGCCTCGCAGCTGGGCGTGAAGGCCATCGTCTGCCTCTCCGAGCTGGTGCCGCAGAACAAGGTGCGCGCCATTCGTGAACTGGGCGCCGAGGTGGTGATCAGCGGCCGCAGCCAGGACGGCGCACAACTCGAAGCCTTGCGCATCGCCAGTGAAAAGGGCACGGCGTATATCCCACCCTTCGATCATCCCCACGTTATCGCCGGCCAGGGCAGTCTCGGCCTGGAAATCCTCGAACAGTGTCCGGACGTCTGCGATGTACTGGTGCCGCTGTCCGGCGGCGGGCTGTTTGCCGGCGTGGCACTGGCGATCAAGTCTTCCAGCCCGGCCATTCGTACTCACGGCATCAGCATGCGACTGGGCGCGGCGATGCACGCCAGCCTCGAGGCTGGTGAGCCAGTCGAGGTGGAGGAGCTGCCGACCCTGGCCGATTCCCTCGGCGGCGGCATCGGCCTGGACAACAGCTTCACCTACGTCATCACCCGCGAGCTGTGCGACCAGGTTCACCTGCTCGACGAGGTTTCCATCGCCCGTGGCATCCGCCACGCCTACCGCGAAGAGCGGCTGGTGGTCGAGGGCGCGGCGGCGGTCGGTATCGCCGCCCTGCTCGACGGCCTGATCGAGCCGCGTGGCCCGGTGGTGGTAGTGATCAGCGGCCGCAACATCAATATCGACCAGCACCTGCGCGTGCTCAACGGCGCCGACGCCTGAGGAATTTCCATGGCCAAGACCCTGATTCTCAACCAGGCCGACCTGCGCGAGTGCGTCGGCCTCGATGCCGACAGCCTCGCCGTGGTGGAAAACGCCTTCCGTCTGCTTGCCACGGCCGCTGTGGCCATGCCGCCGATCCTGCGTCTGGACGTACCCGAGCATAACGGCGAGGTGGACGTGAAGACCGCCTACCTGCCCGGCGTGGCGCACTTCGCGATCAAGGTCAGCCCCGGCTTCTTCGACAATCCCAAACTCGGCCTGCCAAGCCTCAATGGCCTGATGATGCTGTTCTCGGCGCAGACCGGCCTGGCCGATGCGCTGCTGCTGGATAACGGCTACCTCACCGCCGTGCGTACCGCCGCCGCCGGTGCGATTGCGGCCAAATGGCTGGCGCGCAAGGATGCCGGCGTGGTCGCCGTTCTCGGCGCCGGTGAGCAGGCGCGCCTGCAGTTGCAAGCCCTGCGCCTGGTGCGCGAGGTGCGCGAGGTGCGTATCTGGGCGCGTGATCCCGCCAAGGCCCAGGCCATGGCTGCCGAGCTGGACGATGCGCGCGCGGTGGACAGTGTCGACGCGGCGCTCGATGGCGCCGATATCGCCATCACCACCACGCCCAGTCGCGAGCCGCTGATCCAGCCGCAGCACCTGCGCTCTGGCCTGCACATCACCGCCATGGGTTCGGATGCCGAGCACAAGAACGAGATCGCTCCGGCCGTGCTGGCGCGGGTCGATGCCTACGTGGCCGACCGCCTGAGCCAGACCCGTGTGCTGGGCGAGCTGCACCACGCCATCGCCGCCGGCCTGGTGCATGCCGAGGATGATTTCGCCGAGCTCGGCCAGGTCATTGCTGGGCAGCGCCCCGGTCGCACCGCCAATGACCAGATCACCCTGTGCGACCTGACCGGCACCGGCGCCCAGGACACCGCCATCGCCAGCCTCGCCTATCAGCGCGCCGTCGCGGCCGGCAAAGGCCTCAGCTTCGACTCCTGAAACCCTGCGGGCATGGCACGCCGAGCCCGCGCAACCGCTCCATCACGAGGGCAACGCAATGTCCGAAATCGTCGTCAACCTCCCCTTCAGCCGGGAGGAATATGCCCAGCGCCTGGCGAAGACGCGTAGCGCCATGCAGGCCAGGGGCATCGAACTGCTGATCGTCACCGACCCGTCCAACATGGCCTGGCTCACCGGCTATGACGGCTGGTCGTTCTACGTGCACCAGTGCGTGCTGATGGCGCTCGATGGCGAGCCGGTCTGGTACGGCCGTGGCCAGGATGCCAACGGCGCCAAGCGCACGGTGTTCATGCAGCCGAGCAATATCG
Source organism: Pseudomonas fulva 12-X (assembly GCF_000213805.1). Lineage (NCBI taxonomy): Bacteria > Pseudomonadati > Pseudomonadota > Gammaproteobacteria > Pseudomonadales > Pseudomonadaceae > Pseudomonas > Pseudomonas fulva. Next base: position 29,772 of record NC_015556.1, read on the forward strand.
TCGGCTACCCCGACCATTACGTGCAGTCCACCGAGCGCCACCCGATGGACTACCTGTCCAAGGAAGTCATCGCCGCGCGTGGTTGGGACACGCTCAGCATCGGCGTCGAGCTGGACAACTACTACTTCAGCGCCGCCGCCTATGGCTCGCTGAAGCGCAACCTGCCCAACGCGCGTTTCGTCGATTCGACTGCGCTGGTCAACTGGCAGCGAGCGATCAAGTCGCCCACCGAGATCGGCTACATGCGCATCGCGGCGAAGATCGTCGAGAAGATGCATGCGGCGATCTTCGACAAGATCGAGCCCGGCCTGCGCAAGAACGAGCTGGTCGCCGAGATTTACCGCACCGGCATCCTCGGCGCCGATGGCCATGGTGGCGATTACCCGGCCATCGTCCCGTTGCTGCCCACCGGCGCCGATGCCAGCGCGCCGCACCTGACCTGGGACGACTCGCCGATGGTCAGCGGTGCCGGCACCTTCTTCGAGATCGCCGGCTGCTACAAGCGCTATCACTGCCCGCTGTCGCGCACCATCTATCTGGGCAAGCCGCCGCAGCATTTCCTCGACGGCGAGAAGGCCGTGGTCGAAGGCATCGCCGCCGGCCTGGAAGCCGCCAAACCAGGCAACACCACCGGCGATATCGCCCGCGCCTTCTTCAAGGTGCTGGAGAAATTCGGCATCCACAAGGACAGCCGCTGCGGCTACCCCATCGGTATCAGTTATCCGCCGGACTGGGGCGAGCGCACCATGAGCCTGCGCCCGAGCGACGAGAGCGTGCTGCAGCCGGGGATGACCTTCCACTTCATGCCCGGCCTGTGGCTGGACGACTGGGGGCTGGAAATCACCGAATCGATCCTGATCACCGACAGCGGCGTGGAAACCCTCTGCGACGTGCCGCGCAAGCTGTTCGTGAAGGACTGATCCTGCGGCTGCCGCTCCACCTGTAGGAGCGGCCGGGCGGCGATCCGCTTTAGCCGCGAAGCTTTTCAGAACGGCGTGATGCCGCATAGGTTTGCTGACGATGACCCAACTGCGCGACAACCCCATCAGCCCCACGGTCGATTTCGACCGTGACGGCGTACAGCACGGCTTCCTCAAGCTGCCCTATTCCCGCGACGATTCGGCCTGGGGCGCGGTGATGATCCCGGTTACCGTGGTGAAGAACGGCAGCGGCCCCACCGCGCTGCTTACCGGCGGCAACCACGGTGACGAGTACGAAGGCCCGCTGGCGCTGAGCAAACTGGCCCAGCACCTGCGCGCCGAGGACGTCAGTGGCCGGGTGATCATCGTGCCGTTCATGAACACCCCGGCGGTGCAGGCCGGCACCCGCACCTCGCCGATCGACAAGGGCAACCTCAACCGCAGCTTTCCCGGTAAGCCGGACGGCACGGTGACGCAGAAGATCGCCGACTACTTCCAGCGCACGCTTTTGCCCCTGGCAGACGTAGTGCTCGACATTCACTCCGGCGGCAAAACCCTTGATTTCCTCCCCTTCGCCGCCTGTCATGTGCTGCCGGACAAGGCCCAGGACGCCGCTTGCTCCGCCGGCATGCGCGCCTTCGCCGCGCCCTACTGCATGCGCATGCTGGAGCTGGATGCGGTGGGCATGTACGACACCGCCGCCGAGGAACAGGGCAAGGTATTCGTCACCACCGAGCTGGGTGGCGGCGGTAGCAGCACGGCGAAAAGCCTGGCCATCGCCGAGCGTGGCGTGCGCAACCTGCTGATCCATTTCGGCTTGCTGCAAGGCGAGATCGAGGCGGGCGAGTCGGTGATGCTCGACATGCCTGACGGCGACTGCTTCGTCGCCAGCGAAGACGACGGCCTGCTGGAAATGTGCCGCGACCTTGGCGATACAGTGGAGAAGGGCGAGGTGATCGCGCGGGTGTACAGTGCCCGTCGTACCGGCGAGCCGGCCCGCGAATACCGTGCCAAACGCAGCGGCCTGCTCGCAGCCCGTCACTTTCCTGGGCTGGTGGCAAGTGGTGATACCCTCGCGGTCATCGCCGAGGTGGTGGACTAGGACCGTTCGCCACCCAGCTGGGTAGCATTGCGCTTCAGCCGCGAAGCTGCCAGCCGCCTGCACCCTAACCAAGCAACCGAGGCCCTGATGCACAAGCTCGACCGCTATGACCTGAAGATCTTGCGCATCTTGTCCGAGGACGGGCGGGTTACCAAGTCGGCCCTGGCCGAGGCGATCAACCTCTCGGTGACGCCAGCCTGGGAGCGGGTACGCAAGCTGGAAAGCGCCGGTCTGATCCAGGGCTACCGCGCGCAGATCGACTGGGCAGCGCTGTTCAAGACCCAGCAGGTGCTGGTGGAAATCACCCTGGCCCGGCACACCGCGCAGGACATGCGCCGCTTCGAGCAGCGCCTGAGCGAGGCGGCGGAGGTCGGCTTTTGCTATGCCACCGGTGGCGGCGTCGACTACATCGTGATGATCCGCGCCCGCGATATCGACCACTACCAGCGTTTCGTCGACCAGCTATTGCTGGAGGACCTAGGGATCGAGCGCTACTTCACCTATATCGTCACCAAGACCATCAAGGCAGATGCATCGGGGGCGCCCGCTGGGCTGGAAGACTAACGCACGCCTATCACCAGATGTCGGGTGCCCTTAGGGTGGGTTAGCCGTTTGCCGGAATGACCGGCCGTTTCGCCTTGTTGGTTGCGGCGTAACCCACCATCGGAGCAACACGGCTTGTTGTTCGGTGGGTTACACGACGCACAACGATGACGAGCTTCGTCATTCGCGTTCAGCGTCGCCAACCCAGCCTACGCGACGCGGCTCGGCCGACATTTTCCTGTGATGCGGTATTAGAGCTTGGCCTTCACCGCCGCCAGGCCATCGCCGCCATCACGGGTTTTCACACCCTGCAGCCAGCCGTCGAGCACCTGCGGGTTGGCCTTGATCCAGTTCCTGATCGCCGTGGCGTTGGCCACCTTGCGGTTGAGCACGTCGTCCATGATGGTGTTTTCCATCTCCTGGGTGAACTTCAGGTTGGTCAGCAGCTTGCCCACGTTCGGGCATTCGGCAACAAAGCCCTTGCGGGCCAGGGTGTTGACCGAACCGGTGCTGCCGAAGAATTTCTCGCCGCCCTTGAGGTACTGCATGTCGAACTGCACGTTCATCGGGTGCGGCGTCCAGCCCAGGAACACCACGAACTCGTCGCGTTTCACCGCCCTGCCGACCTGCACCAGCATGGCCTGCTCGCTCGACTCCACCAGTTTCCAGTCGCCCAGGCCGAACTCGTTGCCGGCAATCATCTGGCGGATGTAGTCGTTGGCCGGTGAGCCCGAGCCGATGCCGTAGATCTTCTTGCCGAACTTGTCGGCGAATTTGGCGAGGTCGTTGAAATCCTTCACGCCGGCTTCATAGGCGTAGGTCGGCACGGCCAGGGTGTATTCGGTGCCGCCCAGGTTTTCCACCACCTTGTCGATCTGCCCGCTGGCCACGTAGCGGTCGTAGTCGTGCTGGCCGGCCGGCATCCAGTTGCCGAGAAACACGTCGACCTGCCCTTTCTGCAACCCGGCGAAGATGATCGGCACGGCGAGGGTGCGCGTCTGCGGTTTGTAGCCCAGGCGATCGAGCAGCAGGCTGGCGATGCCGTTGGTGACCGCGATATCGCTCCAGCCCGGGTCGGCAAGGCTGACGCTGGCGCACTTGGCGTCTTCGGCGTGGGCATGGAGGCTGGCGCTGAGGGCCAGCAGGCCGGCGGTGATCACGGTCTTGAGGGGCTTCATCGGCAATGTCCTGGTGCTGGAGGGAGTCTTAACCCTAGCAGATGAAGGGGCGATTTTTACGAGCGTTGCAGCCCGTGAAAAAGCATACCGTTCGTCGCCGGAAGTGAACGGAATTGAACCGATTGCAGTCTTGGGCTGTCCGTCCATGGGACGTGCGGAGCACTCTTTTATTTCATTGTTTAGGTTGCAAGTGGCTGATTCAGGAAGGGATTCGCGGCGCTTGGCTTGAGTCTTCTTTCTAGGTCATCACATTGAATAAACTGATTATCTCTCTGATTTTAGGCAGCACCCTCTTCTGTGCTGCGGCTGGCAACGCATCCGCCAGCTTCCGGGTTCACATGCAGGACGGCAGCAGCCGTGTCGTCGCCCCCGCCAAACTCGATCCGAACTCCTCCCAGGCCGTCGTCCGTCGTGCACTGAGCGCGCTGGGCACGCCCTATCGCTGGGGCGGTACCAGCCCCGAGCACGGTTTCGACTGCAGCGGTCTGGTCAAATACGCCTTCAAGCAGGTCGATGATCTCGACTTGCCGCGCACCTCCCGCGGCCTCTCCCGCTTCGACGGCCCCAAGGTGGCCAAGGGCGATCTGGAACCGGGCGATCTGCTGTTCTTCCGCATCCGCGGGCGCAACGTCGACCACGTGGCCATTTACCTGGGCAACGACCGCTTCATCCACGCGCCGCGCCGTGGCACCAACGTGCGTATCGACAAGCTCAGCGACGGCTACTGGAAGAAGCACTTCCAGCTGGCGCGTCGGGTGATGCCCGAAGGCGCGCAATTGGCGAGTAACGACTGACAGGATCGGCGGAACGACTGTTGTGTGGCGGGAGCGGCCGATCACGTGAATTGTAGGAGGCGCCGGGCGGCGATCCGCTTTAGCCGCTATCTCTTTGCGTTGCGCCTGGTAAGGCTCGGGGCTGAAGCCCCTCCCACAAAAGCAGCTGCGCGACCTCTGCTTCTGCCTTCGACGCGTCACTAGTTAAAGAAGCCCGCCGTCCGCCAGGCGGGCTGTCGCCAGCGCGATCCAGGCAGTACACTGCGCGCCGCTCGCTGCCATGTCGGTGGCGGCAATGGGTTCCCTAACCCCATTTCACGAAAAAGGACATCCCATGACCCTGCTTCCCGCCTCGGTCAGCCGCCCCGTATTGGCAGCGCTGATCGCGTTTCACATCCTTATCATCATCGCCAGCAACTACCTGGTGCAGCTGCCGATCACCCTGTTCGGCTGGCACACCACCTGGGGCGCGTTCAGCTTTCCGTTCATCTTTCTGGCCACCGACCTCACTGTGCGCCTAATCGGCAAGCACGCCGCCCGCGTGGTGATCGCCCGGGTGATGGTGCCGGCACTGATCGCTTCCTACATCGTCTCGGTGCTGTTCCATGACGGCGCCTTTGGCGGTCTGGCGGCCCTCGGCGAATTCAACCTGTTCGTGTTCCGCATCGCCCTGGCCAGCTTCCTGGCTTACGTGCTTGGCCAGCTGCTCGACATTCAGGTGTTCGACCGCCTACGCAAGTTGCCGCAGTGGTGGATTGCGCCGACTGCCTCGAGCGTGTTCGGCCAGGCCATGGATACCCTGGCGTTCTTCTCCATCGCCTTCTGGCAGAGCAGCGATCCCTTCATGGCCGCCAACTGGGTGGAAATCGCCATGGTGGACTACGTGATCAAGCTGGCCGTCAGCCTGGCGTTGTTCGTGCCGCTGTACGGCATGCTGCTCAGTGCCATCGTCCGCCGTCTGCCGCAGCGCGCTGCAGCGGCCTAGCGGTCACAGGAAAAACCTTCTGCTCCTCCGGCGTCTTTAGAAAAAACTGAGGTGACGCCGGGGCTGCTTGGAAAAAACGCCAAGCAGCCCTTCCCTAGCATGTCTCCCATGCCCATCGGCCCGGAGACATCGCCATGCCCCTCGACCATCCCCTGCTGCTCAAATCGCTATGCTACGTCGATGGCCACTGGCTGCATAGCGACGACGGCGCCAGCATCGCGGTGCAGAACCCTGCCGACCAGAGTGTGATCGGCCATGTGCCGATGCTTGCTCAGGAGCAGATCACTGCAGCGGTTGGTGCTGCTCAGCGCGCCTTTGCCACCTGGCGCGAGCAGAGCATGGAGGCCCGTACGGCGCTGCTGCGGCGTTGGGCCGAGCTGATCCTGCAGCACCAGGAGGATCTGGCGCGCATCCTCAGCCAGGAGCAGGGCAAGCCGCTGGCCGAGGCCCGTGGCGAGATTCGCTACGCCGCCAGCTTCATCCCCTGGTTCGCCGAAGAGGCGCGCAGGCTCTACGGCCAGACCATTCCCAGCCATATCCCCGGGGCCCAGCTCGGCACGGTCAAGGAGCCGGTGGGCGTCTGCGCCCTGCTCACACCATGGAATTTTCCCAGTGCGATGATCACTCGCAAGGCCGCCGCCGCGTTAGCTGCTGGCTGCACAGTGGTGGTCAAGCCGGCGCACGAGACGCCCTACAGCGCCTTCGCCCTGGCCCAGCTGGCCGAGGAAGCTGGCCTGCCCGCTGGCGTGTTCAACGTGGTGCTGGGCGAGCCGCAGATGGCCATGGAAACCCTGGTCAAGGATGCGCGGGTGCGCTCGGTGAGTTTCACCGGCTCGACCCGTGTCGGCAAGCTGGTGCTGCAGGCGGCCGCCGAGGACGTGAAGAAGGTGGCGTTGGAGCTGGGCGGCAACGCGCCGTTGATCGTCTGCGCCGATGCCGATCTCGATCATGCCGTGCAGGTGGCGCTGGACGCCAAGTTTCAGACCTCCGGCCAGGACTGCTGCGCGGCCAACCGTATCCTGGTCGAGCGGCCCGTCTACGAAGAATTCCTGCAGCGCTTCGCCAAGGCGGTGCGCGGGCTGCGCGTCGGCCCCGGTCATGATGAGCGCAACCAGATTGGCCCGCTGATGCACCAGGCTGCGCTGGACGCGACTGCCGCACGGGTCGCCGGTGCCATCGAGCAAGGTGCGCGTCTGCTGGTTGGTGGCGAGCCCCACGCGCTGGGCGGCTTGTTCTGGCAGCCGACGCTGCTGGCCGACGTCACCGACGCCATGCGCATCTACCGCGAGGAGAACTTCGCCCCCATCGCCGGGGTGTGCGCCTTCGACACCCTGGACGAAGCCGTGGCCATGGCCAACGACACCGAATACGGCCTGGCCGCCTACATTTGTTCCAACCGCGTGGATGTCGTCCATCCTCTGATCCGTCGCCTCGACCATGCCATGGTCGCGGTCAATGGCACCAAATTCACCGGCCACCCGATCCCCTTCGGTGGCATGAAAGCCTCCGGCCTTGGCCGTGAGGGTGGTACGGATGGCTTCGAGCCCTTCGTCGAGACCAAGTACTTCTGCATCCATCATCAGGGCCAGCGCTACTGAGCCAATCCGGAGGATTTTCCATGAGCCATTACGATGAGCTGTTCGCCCAGGACCGTGCCCACTTCATGCACCCGTCCACTCACGCCCACGACCATGCCAGTGGCGCGCTCAAGGGGCGCATCATCACCGGCGCCTCGGGCATTCGCATCCAGGATCATGAAGGCCGCGAGTTGATTGACGCCTTCGCCGGCCTGTACTGCGTGAACATCGGCTACGGCCGCACTGAGGTGGCCGAGGCCATCTACAAGCAGGCCAAGGAACTGGCCTACTACCACACCTATGTCGGCCACTCGACCGAGGCCATCATCGAACTATCGGCGCGCATCATCGACTGGGCGCCCAAGGGCATGAAAAAGGTCTACTACGGCCTGTCCGGTTCGGACGCCAACGAGACCCAGATCAAGCTGGTGCGTTACTACAACAATGTGCTCGGCCGCCCGGCGAAGAAGAAGATCATTTCCCGCCAGCGCGGCTATCACGGTTCGGGAATCATGACCGGTAGCCTCACCGGCCTGGCCAGTTTCCACCAGCACTTCGATCTGCCCGCGCCGGACATCAAGCACGCCGCCTGCCCGCATTTCTACAAGGCGCCGGCCGGCATGGACGAAGCCGCCTTCGTGCGCCACTGCGCAGAGGATCTGGAGCGTCTGATCCTGGCCGAAGGCCCGGATACCGTGGCGGCGTTCATCGGTGAGCCGGTGATGGGCACCGGCGGCATCATCGTGCCGCCTGCCGGCTACTGGCAGGCGATCCAGGCAGTGCTGGCCAAGTACGACATCCTGTTGATCGCCGACGAAGTGGTCTGCGCCTTCGGCCGTCTGGGCACGCCGATGGGCAGCCAGATGTTCGGCATGCAGCCGGATCTGATCACCACTGCCAAGGGCCTGACCAGCGCCTATGCGCCATTGTCGGCGGTGATCGTCAGCGAGAAGGTGTGGAACGTAATCGAAGAGGCTTCCAGCCGCGACGGCGCCATGGGCCATGGCTGGACTTACTCTGGTCATCCGATCTGCGCTGCCGCTGCGCTGGCCAACCTGAACATCCTGGAGAAGGAAAACATCGCCGCCAATGTCGCTGACGTTGGCGCCTACCTCAATCAGCAGCTGCGTCAGACCTTCGAAGGCCATCCGCTGGTGGGAGAAGTGCGCGGTGTTGGCATGCTCGCCGCGCTGGAGTTCATGGCCGACAAGGAGGCGCGTACGCCTTTCGATGCTTCGCTCAAGGTTGGCCCGCGTGTCTCCGCCGCCTGCCTGGAACGCGGCATGATCGCCCGCGCCATGCCACACGGTGACATCCTCGGCTTCGCCCCGCCGCTGGTGCTGACCAGGGCCGAAGCGGACCAGGTTGTGGGGATCGCCAAGGCAGCGGTGGATGCGGTGGCCGGCGAAGTGCTTTAAATCGACCACGCACACGAAAACGCCGGATCCCCTCACGGGCATCCGGCGTTTTTATTTACGCGTGATTGGCTCAGCGTGACGCCGCCGCTATCGGCAGCGCCTGCAGGCGCGACAGGTGCAGCGCCACCGCTAGGGATACCAGCAGCAGCGAGCCGATGAACAGGCCCAGGCCGTCCCAACCTCCGGCCTGCCAGAATACGCCGCCAAAGGTGCCGGCGACGCTGGAGCCCAGGTAGTAGCAGAACAGATACAGCGACGACGCCTGACCTTTGGCTTGCTTGGCGCGGCGGCCGATCCAGCTGCTCGACACCGAGTGGGCGCCGAAGAAGCCGAAGGTGAACAACAGCATGCCGACCAAGATCACTGGCAACACGTCGAACAGGGTCAGCACCAGACCAACCAGCATCAGGCCGATCACTGCCCACAGCACCTTGCGCCGGCCCAGCTTGTCGGCCAGGGCGCCGACCTGCGCGGAGCTGTAGATGCCGGACAGGTAGACGATCGACAGCAGGCCGATGCTAGTCTGGTCGAGCTTGAACGGCGCTTCGATCAGCCGGTAGCCAATGTAGTTGAACAGCGTCACGAAGGCGCCCATCAGCAGGAAGCCCTGCAGGAACAGCCACGGCAGGCCCGCATCACGAAATTGCAGGGTGTAGCCCTGCAACAGGCTGCGCGGGCGCAGCGAGCGGGCGCGGAAGTTGCGCGACTCCGGCAGCAGGCGCCAGAACGCCAGACCGGCCAGCAGGCCCAGGCCGCCGAGGGTGCCGAGTACCGCGTGCCATGACATGAAGTCCACCAGCACGCCGCTTAGCAGGCGCCCGCTCATGCCCCCGATGGCGTTGCCACCGATGTACACGCCCATGGCCAGGCCCAAGTGCAGCGGGTCGATCTCCTCGCTCAGATAGCTCATGGCCACGGCGGCCAGACCGCTGAGCGCCAGGCCGACCAGCGCGCGCATCACCAGTACGCCTTCCCAGGTCGGCATCAGCGCACTGCCGACGGTGAATACGGCGGCGGCGAGCAGCGAGACGACCATCACCGGCTTGCGGCCGAGTGCATCGGACAGCGGCCCGGTGATTAAAAGACCGACGGCCAGGGTGATGGTGGAAACGGAAAGGATCAGGCTGCTCTGCGCGGCGCTCAGATCGAACTGCTGCGCCAGCATTGGCATCATCGGTTGTACGCAATAGAGCAGCGCGAAAGTGGCGAAGCCGCCGCTACACATGGCGAGAATGGTGCGCAGAAAGGCACGGGTGCCCTTCTGGATATAAACGGGCTCTATAGGAGCGCTGCTGGGAGCAGGTTCCTCGTTGTGGGGGCTGACGAATGCGTCGGATGTAACGGGCTGACTCATTGCTTCCTCGTGAATGTACTTTTCCCAGGCAAAACGCCGCCGTACGCGCTGGCACCGGCCAGCACGGGTGGTTGTTGTTATTGGGAATGGCATCAGGATAAGTAGGCGGGCAAGTTCTTTCCAATATAATATTCGACCCAATCGATACGTTTGACGACATGCCGGAGCAAGCATGGAATTGCGCCATTTGCGCTACTTCGTGGCGGTGGCTGAAGAGCTGCATTTCGGCCGCGCCGCGGATCTTCTGGGTATTTCCCAGCCGCCGCTGAGCCAGCAGATCCAGGCGCTGGAGCAGGAGCTTGGCGTGCGCCTATTCGAGCGCAGCAACCGCCACGTGGCGCTTACCGATGCCGGGCGGCTGTTTCTCGAGGAGACGCGGCAGACCCTGGCCCAGGTCAGCAAATCGGTGGACGTGGTGCGCCGCGCCCAGCAGGGCGAGATCGGCGAGCTGCAGATCGGTTTCACCGCCTCGGCGCCTTTCGTGTCGATCATTCCGCGTGCTGTGTTCGCCTTTCGCCAGGCGTTTCCCGCGGTACACCTGGACCTGCAGGAGATGCCCAGCAGCCAGGTGTGCCAGGCGCTGATCGACAAGAAGCTGCAGATCGGCATGATCCGCCCGCTGGAGCTACCCACCGAGCTGGATGCCGTGGAGCTGCTCAGGGAGCCGCTGGTGGCCCTGTTGCACGCTGGGCATCCGCTGGCGGGCGAGCAGAACGGCGGGCTGGCGCTGGCCGAGCTGGCGGATGAGCCCTTCGTGTTCTTTCCGCGCAGTTACGGCACCGGCCTGCATGCCCAGCTGTTCGGCCTGGCCCGGCAAGCCGGCTTCACGCCGCGCATCACCCAGGAGGCCCACGAGGCGTTGACCATCATCGGTCTGGTGGCAGCGGGGCTTGGAGTTTCGGTGTTGCCGGCGTCGTTTCGGCGTATTCGTATCGACGGGGTGGTGTTTCGTACCCTGACCGACACGGACGCCACCACTGCGGTGTGGCTGGTCAAACGCCGGCAGGAGCGCTCGCCCCTGGCCCAGGCCTTTATCGACCTGCTGACCCGCGAGGTGCAGGCGCTCAAGTAGTGAGTGCCGACTCCCACGCCAGGCGCGGGAGTCGGGGGTCGGTCAACGCACCTTGAAGCGGTTCATCAGGCTGATCACCCGGCCGTTGGCTTCCAGCAGGCTGCGGGTGTTGTCCTCGCTGGCGTGGCCGCTCTGCACCAGGTCATCGACCATGTGGCGTATCTGCACCATGCTGTGGTTGATCTCCTCGGTCACTGCGCTCTGCTGCTTGGCAGCGGTGGCGATCTGGGTGCTGAGGGTATTGATCTGGTTGACCGAGCTGGCCATCTCGTCGAGCCCCGCGTTGACTCGGGCCGTGGCGTCCGCTGCCGACTGGCAGCTGGCCTGGGTATTTTCCATGGCGGCCACCGAAGAACTTACCCCGCTGGTCAGGCGGGCGAGCATCTCGTTGATCTGCGAGGTGCTGGCCTGGGTGCGCGCCGCCAGGGCCCGCACTTCGTCAGCGACCACCGCGAAGCCACGGCCTTGCTCGCCGGCCCGTGCCGCTTCGATGGCGGCGTTGAGCGCCAGCAGGTTGGTCTGCCCGGCGATGGCGCCGATCACGTCGAGGGTTTCGGTGATACGCGCGGCGTCCTGGCGCATGTTCTCCACGGTGCTGGTGGCGCTGGCCACCTCGCTGATCAACGCGGTTACGCTGTTCGACGCCTCGCCCACCACCACGCGGGAGCGGTCGGCGTGCTCATTGGCGCGCTGGGTGAAGGCGGCGGTTTCCGCAGCGTTCTGCGCCACGCTGTCGGCGGTGGCGCTCATCTCGGTGATGGCGGTGACAGTCTGGTCGGTTTCCGAGGCGTGGCGCACCAGAATCTGGTTGGTTTGCGCCGAGGTCTGCTGTAGGCGCTCCAGCCCCGAAGACATGGCCGCGGTGGCCTGGGTCACTTCGCCGATCATGTCCTGCAGGTAGACGATGAAGCGGTTGACCGAGTGGCCGATGGCGCCCAGTTCGTCCTCGGCGCGGATGGTTATGCGTCGGGTGAGGTCGGCATCGCCGGCGGATAGCGCGTCGATATTGGCTTTCAGGGTTTTCATGCGCTGCACCAGCTGGCGGATCGCATAGACGGCCATGGCCACGAGCAGCAGCACCATGGGGATCTGCAGCAGCGCCAGGGTACCCAGCACGTCATCACGCTGGGCAGTGATCTGCGAGGTGGGTAGCGCGGTGGCGAGGAACCACGGGGTACCGTCGATCGCGCGCATGTAGAAAGTGCTGGCGACACCATCGTTATCGAATTCGCTGCGTTGTACCGGCTGGTTGCGTTGGCCGAGCGCCTTGCTGACCTGCGCTGCGAACGCCGAGGTGGCAGTCAGTTCGCTGATGTTCTTCAGTACCACCGGGCTGCTCAGGTGGGTGCTGTTGCTGATGATCTTGCCGTCGCCTTCGACGATCAGCATCTGCCCGCCGATGTCCTTTTCCTTGTCGGCGACCAGGTCATTGAAGAAGCCCAGGGTCACGTCGATGGTGGCCACGCCATAGTCCTTGCCGTCGCGCTGGATGGCCATGGCGCAGTTGGTGCGCGGCTCCTGGCTGGCGTCGTCCTTGTAGGCCGCCGCCCAGGCGCACTGGCCACGGGGCGAGGCCAGGCCGCCCTTGTACCAGCTTTGGTCGTAGTAGTTGGGCGCCGGGTCGCTGTTCCAGAACGTGTTGACCACCAGCTCGCCGGAACCGTCGCGGTGCCAGAAAGTGCTGTGCTTGTTACGCCCTGGGGTGCGTTGGTTGGGCAGCGGCCAGATGCCGCCACCGAAGACCTTCTGTTCGCCGTATTGGTCGACCAGCCCCGGCAGCACCTTGTCGATGGCGTCGCTATCGAGCAGGGGAATGGTCTGGGTGATGCTGCGCTGCTGGGCCTGAACCTTGTTCAGCGCGTCCTCGATGTCTTCCGCGACCTCGTCGATGCGGTTGAGCACCACCTGTTCTTCGGTATGGCGCAGCGTCGGGGCGACCAGCTGACCGATACCGACCACTGTCAGCACCATCAGAACCAGGACGAACAACACCAGAAACAGGGTATAGCGGCCTTGAATGGAGCGCAGTGCGGACATGGCGTTCGTCCCCGGAGAGCGGTTTTATTGTTGGTTTTATTGGAGCTTCCTAGGGCTATCGGCCTGCCGACGAACGGCTTGAGATCGGCGACGAAATAAATTTCGCCGCGGCCGTTCAGGAGGACTTGATGATGCTGAGCCGACGCTTGGAACCTGTTCAAAGCCTGCTGCGCGTCGGCACTGCGGCGTTAAAAACAGGCTCGGACTGCTCATTTACAGCTCGTAAACTCCGCGTCCTCGCCTGTTTTCGCCTTGCATTGCTCTAGCTCGCGAGGCTTTGAACAGGTTCTTAGGCGCGGGCGTTCTTGTCCAGCTTGCGCAGGAAGACGGCCATTTCCTTTTCCGCCTGCTTGTCACCCTTGGCCTGCGCCGCCTGAAGGCCGCTCTGCCAGGCGTTGCGGGCAGCGTCCGGGTTACCGGCAGATTGAAGGGCCTTGCCGAGCAGCTTCCACGCCGCTGAATACTGCGGGTCGTGTTCGACGCAGCGTTGCAGGTGTTCGGCAGCCTTGCTGGCATCGCCGGCATCCAAGTAACCCTTACCCAGGCCGAAGCGCAGCAGTGAGTTATCCACACCCTTGGCCAGCATCTTTTCCAGTGCGTCGGTAGTCATGAAAGGCTCCCCTAGAAGAAGGTCAGGCCGACCTGGAACAGTCGTTCCACATCGCGGATGTGCTTCTTGTCCATCAGGAACAGGATCACGTGGTCGCCGGACTCGATCACCGTCACGTCGTGGGCGATCAGCACTTCTTCGTCGCGGATGATCGCGCCGATGGTGGTGCCCGGTGGCAGCGAGATGTCCTTGATCGCCTTGCCGACCACCTTGCTCGAACGCGCGTCGCCGTGGGCGATGGCCTCGATGGCTTCGGCAGCGCCCCGGCGCAGCGAGTGCACGCTCTCGATGTCGCCGCGGCGCACGTGGGTCAGCAGGCTACCGATGGTGGCCAGTTGTGGGCTGATGGCGATGTCGATCTCACCGCCCTGGATCAGGTCGACGTAGGCCGGGTTATTGATCAGCGTCATCACCTTGCGCGCGCCCAGGCGCTTGGCCAGCAGCGACGACATGATGTTGGCCTCGTCGTCGTTGGTCAGGGCCAGGAAGATGTCGGCGTCCTTGATGTTCTCTTCCACCAGCAGGTCGCGGTCCGATGAGCTGCCTTGCAGCACGATGGTGCTTTCCAGGTTTTCGGAGAGGTAGCGGCAGCGCGCCGGGTTCATCTCGATGATCTTCACCTGGTAGCGGCTCTCGATGGCTTCGGCCAGGCGCTCGCCGATATGCCCGCCGCCGGCGATCACCACCCGCTTGTATTCGTTCTCGACGCGGCGCATTTCGCTCATCACCGCGCGGATGTCCGCCTTGGCGGCGATGAAGAACACCTCGTCGTCGGCTTCGATCACCGTATCGCCCTGGGGCATGATCGCCCGGTCACGGCGGAAGATCGCCGCCACCCGGGTGTCGACCTTGGGCATGTGCTGGCGGATCTGCTTGAGCTGCTGGCCGACCAGCGGGCCGCCGTAATAGGCCTTGACGCCGACCAGCTGGGCCTTGCCCTCGGCGAAGTCGATCACCTGCAGGGCGCCGGGGTATTCGATCAGGCGCTTGATGTAATTGGTCACCACCTGCTCGGGGCTGATCAATACGTCGACCGGAATGGCTTCGTTGTCGAACAGCGCCTCGCGGGTCAGGTAGGCCGCTTCGCGCACCCGGGCGATGCGCGTCGGCGTATGGAACAGGGTGTAGGCGACCTGGCAGGCGATCATGTTGACTTCGTCGCTGTTGGTCACCGCCACCAGCATGTCGGCATCGTCGGCGCCGGCCTGACGCAGCACGGTCGGGAACGAACCCTTGCCCTGCACGGTGCGAATGTCGAGGCGATCCCCGAGGGCGCGCAGGCGATCACCGTCGGTGTCCACCACGGTGATGTCGTTGGCCTCGCTGGCCAGGTGCTCGGCCAGGGTGCCGCCGACCTGGCCGGCGCCGAGGATGATGATCTTCATCGGGTTGCTCCAGCGGCTGCGATCTTGATCAGCTTGGCATAATAGAAACCATCATGGCCGTCCTGCTGGGCGAGCAGCTGGCGGCCATGGGGCTGCTTGAGGCCGAACGGGCCGGCGATGTCCAGCTCGCGGGCACCGGGCGTGCGCGCCAGGAAGGCCTCGATGACCTCGGTGTTTTCCGTCGGCAGCGTCGAGCAGGTGGCGTACAGCAGGATGCCGCCAACCTCCAGGGTCGGCCACATGGCGTCGAGCAGTTCGCCCTGCAGCGTGGCCAGCGCCGGAATGTCATCGGCCTTGCGGGTCAGCTTGATGTCCGGGTGGCGGCGGATCACGCCGGTGGCCGAGCAGGGCGCATCGAGCAGGATGCGCTGGAACGGCTTGCCGTCCCACCAGGCGGCCGTGTCGCGGCCATCGGCGGCGATCAGGGTGGCCTCGAGCCCCAGACGATCGAGGTTTTCGCGTACCCGCGCCAGGCGCTTGGCTTCCAGGTCCACGGCCACTACTTCGCTCAGCGCCGGCTCGGCTTCCAGCAAATGGCAGGTCTTGCCACCGGGCGCCGCGCAGGCATCCAGCACGCGCTGGCCGGGGGCCAGTTGCAGCAGGTCGGCGGCCAATTGCGCGGCCTCGTCCTGCACGCTGACGTGGCCTTCGGCGAAACCCGGCAGCAGGGTGACGTCGCAGGCTTGCAGCAGGCGAATACCGTCGCGGCTGAAGGTGCAGGGCTCGGCGTCGAAACCGACCTGACGCAGCCGCGCCAGGTAGTCATCACGGCTGCCGTGGCGCCGGTTGACCCGCAGGATCAACGGCGGATGGGCGTTGTTGGCGGCGCAGATGGCCTGCCAATGCTCGGGCCAGAAGGACTTGAGCTGCTTCTGCAACCAGCGCGGGTGGGCGGTGTGCAGCACAGGGTCGCGATCCAGCTCCTGGATCAGGCTGTCGCTACCGCGCTGGGCATTGCGCAGCACGGCGTTGAGCAGGCCCTTGGCCGAGGTCTTCTTCAGCTTGTCGACGCAGCCGACCGTCTCGCCGATGGCGGCGTGGGCGGGGATGCGCGTGTAGAACAGCTGGTAGAGGCCGACCAGCAGCAGGGCTTCGAGGTCGCGGTCGCCTTCCTTGAAAGGTTTGCGCAGCAGCTTGCCGGCGATCAGTTCGAGGCGTGGCTGCCAGCGTGCAGCGCCGAAGGCGAGATCCTGGGCGAGGCCGCGGTCGCGGGTCTCGACCTTGTCGAGCAGCGGCGGCAGGCTGGTGCCCAGCGAGGCCTTGCCTTCGAGCACCGCGGCCAGGGCGCGGGCCGCTGCCAGCCTGGGATTCATGCCAGCACCGTGCCGACGGCGAACTGCTCGCGGCGGCTGTTGTACAGATCACTGAAGTTCAGCGCCTTGCCGCCGGGCAATTGCAGGCGGGTGAGCTGCAGGGCGCCGCTGCCGCAGGCGACGGTCAGGCCGTCCTTGCTGGCGGCGAGAATTTCCCCGGGCTGGCCCTGGCCTTCGCCGATACGCCCGGCCAGCACCTTGAGCGGTGCCTCGTTGAGCGTGCTGTGGCAGATCGGCCAGGGGTTGAAGGCGCGGATCAGCCGCTCCAGATCGATAGCCGAGCGGCTCCAGTCGATGCGCGCTTCATCCTTGTTCAGCTTGTGGGCGTAGTTGGCCTGGGCGTCGTCCTGCACTTCGCCCATCAGGGTGCCGCTGGCGAGACCCGCGATGGCCTCGATCACCGCCGGCGGGCCTAGTTCGGCCAGGCGATCGTGCAGGCTGCCGCCGGTGTCTTCGGCGGTGATCGGCGTGCGCACCTTGAGCAGCATCGGCCCGGTGTCCAGGCCCGCTTCCATCTGCATCACGGTCACGCCGCTTTCGGCATCGCCAGCCTGTACGGCACGCTGGATCGGTGCCGCACCGCGCCAGCGCGGCAGCAGCGAGGCATGGCTGTTGATGCAGCCGAAACGCGGGATATCCAGCACCGCCTGGGGCAGGATCAGGCCGTAGGCGACCACCACCAGCAGGTCCGGTTGCAGCGCCGCCAGTTCGGCCTGGGCGGCGGCATCCTTAAGGCTTGGCGGCTGCAGTACGGGAATGGCGTTTTCCACAGCGAGCTGTTTGACCGGGCTGGGCATCAGCTTCTGGCCACGGCCGGCCGGGCGATCCGGCTGGGTGTACACGGCGACGATCTGGTGGTCGGTGCCGAGCAGCGCCTTGAGGTGGGCGGCGGCGAATTCCGGGGTGCCGGCGAATACGATACGCAGAGCTTCGGTCATGGGGTCTCGCTTTGACTGGGTGCTGGAAAAACAAAAGGCTTGCCGCGGCAAGCCTTTGTTGGAGGCCCGATCAGGCCTGCTGGCGGTGCTGCTTTTCCAGCTTCTTCTTGATGCGGTCGCGCTTGAGCGTAGACAGGTAGTCGACGAACAGCTTGCCGTTGAGGTGGTCGCACTCGTGCTGGATGCACACGGCGAGCAGGCCCTCGGCGATCATCTCGAACGGCTTGCCGTCGCGATCCAGGGCGTTGATCTTCACTTTCTGCGGGCGGTCGACGTTCTCGTAGAAGCCGGGTACCGACAGGCAGCCTTCCTGGTACTGGTCCATCTCGTCGGTCAGCGACTCGAACTCGGGGTTGATGAAGACCAGCGGCTCGCTCTTGTCTTCGGACAGATCCATCACCACCACGCGCTTGTGCACATTCACCTGGGTAGCGGCGAGGCCGATCCCGGGGGCGTCGTACATGGTTTCGAACATGTCGTCGATCAGCTGACGCAGGGCGTCATCGACCACGTCCACCGGCTTGGCGATGGTCCGCAGGCGCGGATCGGGAAATTCGAGAATGTTTAAAATCGCCATAATGCGTTTGTGATGCACTTGTGGAATAAATTCAAAATCCGCTGCTAAGATGACGCAAGCATTCAAAAAACGGCGTCAAGCCGCGGATTTACTGGGCTCTGTCGCAGCGCTAGGGCGCTTCACGCGAAGGCACATCATAAAGGGATTCACCGCATGAGGAAATCACTACTCGCCCTGCTGCTGGTCGGCGCGAGCAGCCTGGCGCAGACCGGGCTCGCCCTGGCTGACGTGCAGCTCAAGGAAGGTCATCCCGACCGCTACACGGTCGTGAAGGGCGACACCCTCTGGGATATCTCGGGCAAGTTCCTCAGCCAGCCCTGGAAATGGCCGGAAATCTGGCATGCCAACCCTCAGGTGCAGAACCCTCATCTGATCTATCCCGGAGATGTGCTCAGCCTCGTTTATATCGACGGCAAGCCGCGCCTGGTGCTGGGTCGCGGTGATTCGCGCGGCACCATCAAGCTGTCGCCGAAGGTGCGCAGCACGCCGATGGCCGAAGCCATCCCGACCATTCCGCTGGAGGCGATCAACAGCTTCCTGCTCAAGAACCGCATCGTCGACTCCCCGGAGCAGTTCCAGAGCGCGCCTTATATCGTTGCCGGCAACGCCGAGCGCGTGGTCAGCGGCGCGGGCGACCGTGTGTACGCCCGCGGCAGCTTCGATCCGAGCGCGCCGGTGTACGGCATCTTCCGTCAGGGCAAGACCTACACCGACCCTGAGACCAAGGAGTTTCTCGGCATCAACGCCGATGATATCGGCGGTGGCGAGATCGTCGCCGAAGAAGACAAGATCGGCACCCTCAACCTGACCCGCACCACCCAGGAAGTGCGCAACGGCGACCGCCTGTTCCCCACCGAGGAACGCGCGATCAATTCGACCTTCATGCCCAGCGAGCCGAAGACCGAGATCAAGGGCCTGATCCTCGACGTGCCGCGCGGCGTCAGCCAGATCGGTCAGTTCGACGTGGTCACCCTGAACAAGGGCGCCCGCGACGGCCTGGAGATCGGCAACGTGCTGGCCGTCTACAAGACCGGCGAAACCGTACGCGACCGGGTTACCGGCGAGTCGGTGAAGATTCCGGACGAGCGCGCCGGCCTGCTGATGGTGTTCCGCACCTACGAGAAACTCAGCTACGGCATGATCCTCAACGCCTCCCGGCAGTTGGCGGTGATGGACAAGGTACGCAATCCGTAACACCTGCAAGCCCCGCAAACGCGGGGCTTGTGCTATTCGATAGGGCTCACGATCAAGGATGATCCGCCATGTCGCCCTCGCTTTCTCCCGCCGAACTCGAAGCCCGTCTGCGCCTGCATTGCCTGCCGGAGCTTGGCCCGAAACGCTTCCGTAAATTGCTCAGCGCTTTCGATAGCGCTTCGGCCGCCCTCAGCGCGCCGGCCAGCGCCTGGCGCTCGCTCGGCTTGCCGCTGGCCTGCAGCGACGCGCGGCGTAGCCCCGAAATTCGTGAGCGTGCACGCCTGGCGCTGGACTGGTTGCAGGTGCCCGGCCAGCAATTGTTGATGTGGGACGAGCCGCGTTATCCCGCCTTGCTGGCCGAGATTTCCGACGCGCCGCCACTGTTATTTGTGGCCGGTGACCCGATGCCTCTGGAGCGACCGCAACTGGCCATGGTCGGCAGCCGCCGGGCCTCCAGGCCGGGCCTGGATACCGCCCACAGCTTTGCCCGCAGCCTGGCGCACGGCGGCTTCGTGATCACCAGCGGGTTGGCCCTCGGTATCGACGGCGCTGCCCATCAGGGCGCGCTGGATGCCAATGGGCACACCGTGGCGGTACTCGGCACCGGGCTGCAGTGCCTGTATCCGGCGCGGCACAAGCGTCTGGCCCAGGACATCATCGAGCGCGGTGGCGCGCTGGTCTCCGAGTTGCCGCTGGACAGCCCGCCCCAGGCCGCAAACTTTCCCCGGCGCAATCGAATCATTTCGGGGTTGTCGTTAGGCGTACTAGTGGTCGAAGCCAGCCCATCCAGCGGTTCACTGATCACCGCGCGCCTGGCCGCCGAGCAGGGCCGCGAGGTGTATGCGATTCCCGGCTCCATTCACCACCCCGGTGCCAAGGGCTGCCACCAGCTGATCCGCGACGGCGCCACGCTGGTGGAATGCATCGAACATATCCTCGAAGCGCTACGCGGCTGGCAGCAGGCGCCGGTTGTGGAAAAGTCCAATGCTGCTTCGGTGGCCGCTGTGCATCCTTTACTGGCCTTGTTGTACGCCGCGCCCCATAGCAGTGAAGCCCTGGCCCACGCCGCCGGCTGGGCACTGCCCGAGGTGCTGGCGGCGCTGACCGAACTGGAGCTGGACGGCCTGGTTGCCTGCGAAGCTGGGCTATGGGTGGGCCGCAAGCCGTAATACACTGCGCCGACGGTTCTTCGGCGGAGGCAGCGCATGGTCACCAGTTGGCAGGTTCAGCAGGCAGCGCGGGTGGTGCGCGCCGGTGGCGTGATCGCCTACCCGACCGAGGCGGTCTGGGGTTTGGGTTGCGATCCGTGGGACGAGATGGCCGTGGATCGCTTGCTGGCCCTCAAGGAGCGGCCGGTACACAAGGGTCTGATCCTGGTCGCCGACACCATCCGCCAGTTCGACTTCCTGCTCGAAGACCTGCCGGAACGCTGGCAGGACCGCCTGGCCAGCACCTGGCCGGGGCCCAACACCTGGCTGGTGCCGCATCAGGGCCTTCTACCGCCCTGGATTACCGGTGAGCACGACAGCGTGGCGCTGCGGGTCAGCGATCATCCGCGAGTACGTGAGCTCTGTGCATTGACGGGGCCGTTGGTATCGACCTCGGCCAATCCCGCCGGGCGCCCGGCGGCACGTTCTCGTCTGCGGGTTGAGCAGTATTTTCCGCGGCAATTGGATGCAGTGCTGGGTGGCGCCCTGGGCGGGCGGCGTAACCCGAGTGTGATACGCGATCTGGTGACCGGCGACGTGCGCCGACCGGCTTGAGGCTTGAAGGCAGAAGCGGACATCGTCGCTTTACCCGTGGGAACGGGGGGCGCCCAGTCCATGTCCGTGATTTTTCGCGGGCATGGCCCGCTCCCACAGGTATTGCATCGATGGCCACTTCTGCTTTCGATCAGATTTGATCGTTCCCACGCTCTGCGTGGTAACGCACCGGCCGGACGCTCGGCGTCCATAAATTGCGCTGTGCAGCCGCCAATCGTGGCGCGGAGCCTCACAGGCTGAATGCCCACGCAGAGCGTGGGCACTATCCGTCGTGCCCCGGCTTACGGCACCAGAATCGTCGAGCCCGTGGTTTTGCGGTCGCTGAGCAGGGTCTGGGCGGTGGCGGCTTCGCTGAGTGGGTAGCGGCCGGTGATTTCCACGTCGAGTTTGCCCTTGGCGATCATGCCGAACAGCTCGTCGGCCATCTTCTGCAGGTTTTCCGGGGTGTTGGCGTAGCTCGCCAGGGTTGGGCGGGTGACGTACAGCGAGCCCTTCTGGGACAGGACGCCCAGGTTGACGCCGGTGACCGCGCCCGAGGCGTTGCCGAAGCTGACCAACAGGCCGCGTGGTGCCACGCAGTCCAGCGAGGTTTCCCAGGTGTCCTTGCCGACGCCGTCGTAGACCACCGGGCATTTCTTGCCGTCGGTCAGCTCCAGCACGCGCTGGGCGACGTTCTCGTGGCTGTAGTCGATGGTCGCCCAGGCGCCCTTTTGCTTGGCGTACTCGGCCTTTTTCGCCGAGCTCACGGTGCCGATCAGTTTGACGCCCAGGGCCTTGGCCCACTGGCAGGCGAAGGAGCCGACACCACCGGCGGCGGCATGGAACAGGATGATGTCGCCGCTCTTCAGGTCAGCGGTCTGGCGCAGCAGGTACTGCACGGTCAGGCCCTTGAGCATCACCGCAGCCGCCTGCTCGAAGCTGATGGCATCGGGGAGCTTGACCAGCTTGTCCGCCGGCAGCACGTGCAATTCGCTGTAGCCGCCCAGCGGGCCGGTGGCGTAGGCCACGCGGTCACCGACCTGAAAGCCTTTGACCTCGGAGCCGATGGCGTCGACGAAGCCGGCGCCTTCGGTGCCCAGGCTGGAGGGCAGCGAGGGCGGCGCGTATAAACCGCTGCGGAAATAGGTGTCGATGAAGTTGAGGCCGACGGCCTGGTTGTGCACACGCACCTCGTGCGGACCGGGAGCGGCGGGTTGGTAGTCGACGTATTCGAGTACCTCGGGGCCACCGTGGCGGCTGAACTGGATGCGTTTGGCCATCGTCTTGCTCCTGTTTGAAGAGTGAGTGCAATAGACCCCGAGTTCCCCACGGGGTTGAAGCGATTTTGCTCAGCGGCTGAACGTCGCACCTCTCGTTGACCGGCGTCAACTGCGGAGCGCGGATACCGGGTGCTATGCTAGCCGCCGATTTCGCCGCAACCAGGGTAAGCCCGTGAGTGACCAGACCGAGGCCGTGAAGGCCTACCTGCTCGACCTGCAAGACCGTATCTGCGCCGCCCTGCAAAACGAGGATGGCCAGGCCAGCTTCGTCGAAGACGCCTGGCAGCGTCCGGGTGGCGGTGGCGGGCGTACGCGGGTGATCGGTGACGGTGCGGTGATCGAAAAGGGCGGCGTCAACTTCTCCCACGTGTTCGGCGAAAACCTGCCGCCGTCGGCCAGCGCCCATCGCCCAGAGCTGGCCGGTCGTGGCTTCCAGGCCCTCGGCGTGTCGCTGGTCATCCACCCGCACAACCCGCACGTGCCCACGTCCCACGCCAACGTGCGCTTCTTCAGCGCCGAGAAGGAAGGCGAGGAGCCGGTGTGGTGGTTCGGTGGCGGCTTCGACCTGACGCCTTACTACGGCAGCGAAGAGGACTGCGTGCACTGGCACCGCGTCGCCGAGCAGGCCTGTGCGCCTTTCGGTGCCGACGTCTACCCGCGCTACAAGGCCTGGTGCGACCGCTACTTCCACCTCAAGCACCGCGGCGAGCCAAGGGGCATCGGCGGGTTGTTCTTCGACGACCTCAACGAATGGGGTTTCGACACCTGCTTCGCCTTCATCCGCGCCATCGGCGACGCCTACATCGACGCTTACCTGCCCATCGTGCAACGCCGCAAGGCCACGCCCTACACGCCGGCGCAACGCGAATTCCAGGAGTATCGCCGTGGCCGCTACGTGGAATTCAACCTGGTGTTCGACCGCGGCACACTGTTCGGCCTGCAGTCGGGCGGACGCACTGAGTCGATCCTCATGTCGCTGCCGCCGCAGGTGCGTTGGGGCTATGACTGGAAGCCGGAACCGGGCAGCGAGGAAGCGCGCCTGACCGAGTACTTCCTGACCGACCGCGACTGGCTCGGCCTGCAGCAGGCTTGAAGCGCGCCGCCAAAAGCTGCAGGCTTGCCGCTTTTGGCTTTTACCTGCGGAAACTTCAATGGATCGCTACGGTGTATTCGGCAACCCCATCGGCCACAGCAAGTCGCCGCTGATCCACCGGCTGTTCGCCGAACAGACCGGTCAGCAGCTCAGCTACGAGGCGCTGCTGGCGCCGCTGGAGGATTTCGAGGGCTATGCCCGCGCGTTCTTCGCTCAGGGCCTGGGCGGCAACGTCACGGTGCCGTTCAAGGAGCAGGCGTTCACCCTGGCCGACAGCCTGACCGAGCGCGCCCGCCGCGCCGGTGCGGTGAATACCCTGAAGAAGCTCGACGACGGCAGCCTGCTCGGTGACAACACCGACGGCGCCGGCCTGGTGCGCGACCTGACCGTGAATGCCGGCATCGAGCTGCGCGGCAAGCGCATCCTGCTGCTCGGCGCCGGTGGCGCTGTGCGCGGCATTCTCGAACCCTTCCTGGCGCAGCAGCCGCAGACCCTGGTGATCGCCAATCGCACGGTGGAAAAGGCCGAGCAACTGGCCCGTCAGTTCGCCGATCTCGGCCCGGTGGTGGCCAGCGGCTTCGACTGGATCGACGCGCCGGTGGACTTGATCGTCAACGGCACTTCGGCCAGCCTGGCCGGCGAGCTGCCGCCGATCTCCGCCAGCCTGATCCAGCCTGGCCACACCTGCTGCTACGACATGATGTACGGCGCCGGCCCCACGGCGTTCAATCGCTGGGCCGCGGAGCAGGGTGCCGCGCGTACCCTGGATGGTCTCGGCATGCTGGTCGAGCAGGCCATGGAAGCCTTCCACCTGTGGCGCGGCGTGCGCCCGGACAGCGCCCCGGTGCTCGCCGAGTTGCGCCGGCAACTGGCGGCCGGATGATCCCGGCCGCGCGGCTGTGCCGAAATCGGCAACGCCGTGGGGCAAAGCGATCAAGCCAGTGGGCCGCCGCGGCGCCAGTGTATAAGGTCGGCATATGCCGCTGACCGCCTACCTGCCCAAGGAGCCCACGATGATTCGACTGACCCTGGACGAAGCCCGCACGCTATCGCTGTCCATCCTGCGCCATGCTGGTTTCAGCGAGGCCCAGGCCCAGGCGGTGACCGCCACCGTGGTGGCCGGCGAGCGCGATGGCTGTGCATCCCATGGCTTGTACCGGGTGTTGGGCTGCGTCAGTTCGCTGAAGGCCGGCAAGGTGGTCGCCGATGCCGAGCCGGAGGTAGTCGACCAGGCGCCGTCGATCGTGCGCGTCGATGCCCGCGGTGGCTTCTCGCAACTGGCTTTCCAGGCTGGGCTGCCATTGCTGGCCGACAAGGCCAGGGCCAATGGCATCGCCGCCCTGGCGATCAACCGCTGCGTGCATTTCTCCGCGCTGTGGGTGGAGATCGAACAGCTCACCGAACTCGGCCTCGTCGCCCTGGCCTGCAACCCCAGCCACGCCTGGGTCGCGCCGGCGGGCGGCAGCAAGCCGATCTTCGGCACCAACCCCGTCGCGTTCGGCTGGCCGCGTGCCGGCAAGCACCCGTTCATATTCGACTTCGCCACCAGTGCCATCGCCCGTGGTGACATCGAGCTGCACCGCCGCGCCGGCAAGCCGATTCCCGAAGGCTGGGGCATCGATGCCAGCGGCCAGCCCAGCACCAGTGCCGAAGCGGTGATGAACGGCGCCATGCTGACTTTCGGCGGCCACAAGGGCTCGGCGCTGGCGGCCATGGTGGAGCTGATCGCCGGGCCGCTGATCGGCGACCTGACCAGTGCCGAGTCCCTGGCTTATGACGCCGGCAGCAAGTCGTCGCCTTACCATGGCGAGCTGATCATCGCCCTCGACCCACAGCGCTTTCTCGGCGCTGCGGCCGATGAGCACCTGGCGCGGGCCGAGGCGCTATTCGACGGTATCGAAGGGCAGGGCGCGCGGCTGCCCTCCCAGCGCCGTTACGACGCCCGGGATCGCAGTCTGAGCGAAGGCGTGCAGATTCCCCAGGCGCTCTACGACGATCTCAAGGCGCTGCTCAGTTGATGCTGTAGCCGCGCCCGCTCAAGCAGGCGCCCAGAGCGCGCCGGTAGGTGTCGCTGGCGCTGGGCGGCGGCGCGCTGTAGGCCGTGGCTGGGTCGAAGCCGCTCTGGCTGACCGCCCAGCTGTGGCACTCGTAGCGGTCGCGGGCCTGCAGGTCGGCACTCTGGCCACGGGCCGGGTAGGCGATCACGTCGTAGTTGGCGGTGGGCGCGGCACGGATCACCGGCGGCGCCTCGACCACGATGTACTGGCGGCGGTCGGCGTTCCACATGTAGTAGGTGCCGGCCGCGACGAAGTACAGCGCACTGCCTATCCACAGCTCGCGAGCATGGTCTGGCAGGCCGTGACCATGCCGGGGGCCGGGGCCGCCCCAACCTGGTCCCGGGCCGCCGCGCCAGCCAGGGCCGCCACCCGGTCCGCCGGGACCTCCGGGGCCAGCCAGGGCATTGACGGAAAGCGAGAGCAGCAAGGCGGCAACCGCGAGGCGAGGAAGTCGGGCGTTCATCATGGACTCCGGAGAAGACGATGACCCCGCAGGGAGCGGGGCAGCGTCGATTATCCGGACGCCTGTGCAAGGCGCCGTCAGGGCGATGTAAAGGCGGTGTAAAGGCCGGCTACGCTACGCCTGTGGATAACTGCGTGGCGTGTACACCCATTCGCCGCCGTCGCCACGGGGGAAGCGCCGGGTCTGGCTGGAGCCGATGATCACCAGGGTGCGCATGTCGACCATCTCCGGCGTCAGCTCGCCAAGGCTGACCACCCGCAGCGCTTCGGCGGGGCGGCCGATATCGCGGCCGAGCACCACCACGGTGTCCGGTGTGCGATGGCTGCGGACGATTTCCAGGGCGCGGCCAAGCTGCCAGGGGCGCGCCTTGGAGATTGGGTTGTAGAAGGCCATGGCCAGGTCGGCAGCGCCGGCGTGGTCGAGGCGGCTTTCGATCATCGCCCAAGGCTTGAGGTTGTCCGAGAGCGAGATCAGGCAGAAGTCATGGCCCAGCGGCGCCCCGGCCTTGGCGGCGGTGGCCAGGGCTGCGGAGACGCCGGGCAGCACCTCTAGCTCAACGGCGTGCCAGTCAGTGGGCGCTTGAGCCTCTTCCAGAGCCTCCAGCACCGCCGCGGCCATGGCGAATACGCCAGGGTCGCCCGAGGAAATCACCACCACGCGGCGGCCGCTGGCGGCCAGCTCGAAGGCATGACGGGCGCGCTGCAGCTCTTCGCGATTGTCGCTGCAGTGGCGCACCTGATCGTTGCGCAGCGGCTCGGCCATGCGCACGTAGGTTTCGTAACCGAGCAGGTCCTGAGCTTCGTCCAGAGCGCGGCGTACGGCTGGCGTCATATGTTCCGCTGCGCCCGGGCCGAGGCCGATCACGCTCAGGCGGCCACGCGGGCGGCCGATGGTTTGCGCGGCGTCGGGCGATTCGGCCCGCAGCACCTGCAGGCCGTCGTGCTGCGCGATGGCTGTCGGCAGTGCGGTATCCGAGGTGATGAAGCGCAGCGGCACGTTCAGCTCACTGGCTGCGTTGGCCAGCGTCCTGTCGGTCATCAGGGCTGCTGGCGCGAGCAGGGCGGCGAGGGATTTCTGCGCCAGGCCTGCTTGCTCGAACGCCTGAGCGATTCGCGCGGCAAGATCGTCCGTACTGTCGACCAGAGCCAGCAGCGTGCGTGGATGAATCAGCAACTCGTGCGCCTGGGCCGCGCGCTGCTCTGTGGTGATATGCAGGGTGCGCCCGCCATCTTCGGCCATCGGCAGCTTGCTCCGATCCAGCCAAGGCGCCTCACCGTCTATACGCAGGCTTTCACCACCGAGCAGGTCGGAGACGAAGCGTTTGCCCTGGTCGATATCGGCCAGCACGTAGCCGCTTGGCGGGTCGAGCAGGCAGGTGCCGAAACGCAGCTCGCCGCTGGTGGTGATCGCCGCGCTGACCTGCAGCGCAGCGGCGATTTCCCGTGCCATACGGTTGACACCGCCCAGGCCGCCGAGCAGCGGCACCACGGCGCTGCCGTCTTCGGCTACGGCCAGCACAGGTGGCTCGGCGCCCTTGCTGGTGAGCAGCGGCGCCAGGCTGCGAATGACGATACCGGCGGCACACAGGGCGATGATCGGCGTGCCGCTGCGATACAGGTTGCGCAGGGTGTCGCCGAAGTCGTCGTAGGCCGCATCGGCTTCGACCCTTCCACTCAGGCCATGGATGACGGCCTGTGGATAAAGCGCCTGGATGCGCCGCGCTGTGGCCAGCGCGGAGGGGCCGAGGATGACGATGGCAGGGGAAAGGGTCATGGGGATTCCAGGTTCAACGTGCAGGAGAGGGCGCGGCTCAACCGCGCCACTTTTCGCCCGGCACCACGATCATCGAAAAATACGGCGAGGCCATCGGCTCGACTTCATCGAGCGGCACGATGCGCTGGTTGGCCATGGTCGCGCGTTCCACGTAATGGGCGCGGTCGTGCAGGCCGAGCGCCTGCAGCACGCGGCGCACCTTCTCGAAGTTACGGCCGAGCTTCATCACCACCGCGGCTTCTGCGTTACGCAGGCGCTCGCGCAGCTCATCTTCGGGCAGCACGCCGGAGAGCACCGACAGGCTCTGGTTGCGATACACCAGGGGTACGCCGAGCACCGCGGCGCTGCCAAGCATCGAGCACACACCCGGAATCACCTCGGCCTCGTAGCGCTCGGCCAGGCGGTCGTGCAGGTACATGTAGGACCCGTAGAAGAACGGGTCGCCCTCGCAGATCACCGCAACGTCGCGACCGGCGTCAAGGTGCTCGGCGATCTGCACTGCGCAGGTGTCGTAGAAGTCGCTGATCACTCCTTCGTAGGTCAGCGGCGGCTCGAGCTTTTCGGTGGTCACCGGATAGACCAGCGGCAGGCGCTGCTGGCTGTCTTCGAGATGCGCCTCGATGATGCCGAAGGCATTGCCGCCCTGGCCGACGTTGGCCTTGGCCTTGGCCACGAAATAGCCGACCACCGGCGCCGACTTGAGCAGGCGCAGAGCTTTGAGGGTGATCAGCTCCGGGTCGCCCGGGCCTACGCCCAAGCCGAGCAGGCGACCTTTTCCGGGGCGGTCCATACCGGGCCGGTCCATACCGTTCATCACTCGACCTCCGTAGCCAGGGCGTTGATCGCCGCGGCGGCCATGGCGCTGCCACCGCGGCGGCCCTGGACGATCACGTAGGGCACGCCATGCTCGGCATAGGTAGCGGCGAGCAGATCCTTGGATTCGGCAGCGCCGACGAAGCCCACCGGGAAGCCGAGGATCAGCGCCGGCTTCGGCGCGCCGGCGGCGAGCATGTCGAGCAGGTAGAACAGCGCCGTCGGCGCATTGCCGATTACCACCACCGAGCCTTCCAGATGCTCGCGCCAGTGCTCCAGGGCCACTGCCGAGCGGGTGTTGCCGAGCTGTTTGGCCAGCTCCGGTACGCCGGCATCGTTGAGGGTGCAGATCACCGGGTTGGCGGCCTGCAGCCGTGCACGGGTCACGCCTTCGGCGACCATCCGTGCGTCGCAGAGAATCGCCGCGCCTCTGGCCAGTGCTTCACGCCCGGCTTTGCCGGCACCCGGTGAGAAGCGCAGATCCTGCACCACATCGACCATGCCGCAGGCGTGGATGACCCGCACCGCGAGCTTCTCCAGATCCGCCGGGATGGCGCTCAGGTCGGCCTCGGCACGGATGATGGCGAAGGAGTTGCGATAGATCTCCTGACCATCGCGGATGTAATCGGTCATCGGGTGAAACTCCGGGTAGCGGTGAACGAGGCCAGCAATTCGGCGGCGTCGTCAGGTGTCAGGTGGTGGCCCAGCAACTGGCCGATGCCGCTGCCGAGTGGCAGGCGGGCGAACAGGTCGTAGCGACCTTCGGCGACCGCCAGCAACGTGAACGGCGCGCGGTGGGCGGCGGCGCAGGAGCGGCTGCAGCCGGTGAGATGAATGCCCGGCTGCTCGCTGCCTGCGGGCAGCCGCTCGGCCAGGCGCAGGGCATCGGCCTTGGTGTCGGCCAGGCCTTTGACGCAACCGCTGGCGCCGGTACAGGCGATGACGCGGGCCAGCGGTTCGGCGGCATCGGTCAGCAGGCCAAGCGCCTGCAGGCTGTGGATAACCACATCGGCAGCGGCCTCGGCAATATTGGGCAGTAGCACGCTTTGCCAGGGCGTCAGGCGCAGGCTGCCATCGCCGTGCCGGCGGGCCAGCTCCGCCAGGCCCAGCAGTTGCTCTGCAGACAGCCGGCCAAGCACAGTGGCGGCGCCGATATGCACGAGGCCCGGCTGGCGCTGCTCGCGGATACCGATATGGGCACTGGCTTGCGCCGGGACGCGGCACCAGTCTCCTGCCGGCAACAGCACCTCTCCCAGCCGTGCCTGCAAGTTCTGCAGCAGATCGGCGGGCGAATGGTTTTCCAGCAGATGGCGCATGCGCGTCTGCTCAGGTGTAGCCAGCTCGAGGAATAGGTCGAGCAGCGCGATGATCAGCTTATGGGCCTGGTCGGCAGGAACGATGCCCAGCGCTGGCGCATCCTCGGCCTGCAGCGGTGGACAGCCGGCCAAACCGAAGGCATAGCCGATCCCGTCATCGAGGGGCAGGGCGCTGAGCCAGATATCGTGAGGGTGCTCGAGCATCGCCAGGCGTTCGCCGCCGTCGAGCAGCAGGGCGAACTTCGGCGACAGGGCATGCAGGCGCGGGGTGTTTTCCAGGGTCGCCAGCAACTGCGCGGCCAGTGGCGAGATATCCACAAGTGCGTGCGGGTCTATGCCGGCGGCTGGGCTGACCATCAAATTGCGCACATCGTCGGCGCCGGGCGTGCTGGGGCCGAGGCCTGCATCCAGCAGCTCGCCGATCAGTGCGTCTTCACCGCCAGCGCTAATACCGCGAATCTGCAAGTTGCCGCGGTTGGTGGCCTCGATCACCCCGCCGGCATAGTGCAGCGAGGCATGGGCGATGCACTTGGCCTGCTCGGCTTCGAGGCGCCCACAGGGCAGCTTGATGCGGCAGATACCGCCATCCTTCGCCTGCACGATACGCAGCAACCCCGGACAGGCCGAGGGGCGAACAGGTGGGGAAGGCGTGCGAGCAGGCTGTTTCAACGGATCACCAATGTCGGGTCACATGGGCATCCGTTCGAGGATAGGCCAGAGAAGGTTTCGCTTCTCTCACCGGGACACCCCGCCCGGTGTGGGCTCATGCGACTGAATCGGTCGGCAGGTCTCCTGGCTCGCAGGTCATGGCGCCTGGCCGGCCTTCCCGGTTTCCCAGTGGCGATTGGCAAGGCGCTCGCTGCTTACAGTTGCGGGGGCAGCCACGCTACAGAACGATCTGCTCGTGTTCCCTCTTAGGCCGCATTGGCTTACATGTAGCCGCTGGGCACCGACAGAGGCGCTATTATGCCCGCTTTGCCCGCCGGGATGAAAAGCCGCGTCGTCGGATAGCGTGCAGCATCGGACGCGGAGCGTCCTGAGCCGCATCCCCATGCGGACGGTTCGGCGCCTCGACGTGAGGAACGATCTGGGCGATTTTTATAACGAGGATAAGTGATGACACCCTGGCTGACCGTCGTGGGCATTGGTGAAGATGGCTACGCCGGCCTCGGCAAGGCTGCGCGGCATGCGTTGCTGGCGGCCGAGCTGGTGGTCGGCAGCGAGCGTCAGCTTGCGCTGTTGCCGCACTGCATCCGTGCCACGCGCCTGGAGTGGCCGAAGCCGTTTTCCCTGGCGGCGGTGCTCGAAAAACGCGGCACGCCGGTCTGCGTGCTGGCCAGCGGCGACCCGATGTTCTTTGGCGTCGGCGCCAGCCTGGCCCGCGAGCTGGCGCCGGACGAGCTGCGCATTCTGCCGGCGCCGTCGTCGGTATCCCTGGCTGCGGCGCGCCTGGGCTGGCCGCTGCAGAGCACGCCGGTGGTATCGCTGGTCGCCCGGCCGCTGGCGGCGCTGCAGGCGCAGGTCTACCCTGGTGTGCGCCTGCTGGTGCTGAGCAATGATGGCGATAGCCCGGCCGCCATCGCCGAATTGCTGCGTGAACGGGGTTTCGGCTCCAGCCGGCTGAGCGTGTTCGAGCACCTGGGCGGCGAGCATGAGCGGCGTATCGATGGGCTGGCCGATGGCTGGTCCCTGGCGCGCGCGGCAGATCTCAATCTGGTGGCCATCGACTGTATCGCTGGCGATGAAGCAAAGCGCCTGCCGCTGACGCCAGGCTTGCCGGACGATGCTTACCGCCACGACGGCCAACTGACCAAGCGTGACGTGCGGGCCATCACCCTGTCGCGTCTGGCGCCTTCGCCCGGCGAGCTGCTCTGGGATGTCGGCGCCGGCTGCGGCTCCATCGGCATCGAATGGCTGCGCGCTCACCCCAGTTGCCGCGCCATCGCCATCGAGGCCGACGAAGGGCGGCAGGCACATATCGCCCATAACCGCGACGCCCTCGGTGTGCCAGGCCTGCAACTGGTAGCCGGGCGGGCGCCCGAGGTGCTGGACGGGTTGGCCGCGCCGGATGCGATCTTTATCGGTGGCGGCGTCACCGTGCCCGGCGTGCTGGAGCGCTGCTGGCAGGCACTCAAGCCCGGCGGTCGGCTGGTGGCCAATGCCGTGACCTTGCAGAGCGAGGCGGCGCTGATCGCCTTTCGCGGCGAACACGGCGGCGAGCTGACCCGCATCGAGGTGGCCCAGGCCAAGCCGTTGGGCGGCTTCGACACATGGCGCGGCGCCCTGCCGATCACCCTGCTCGACGTCAGCAAACCGAGATGAGCCGCATCCTCTTGCTCGGCGGCATCGGTGAAGCGCTGAATCTCGCCCGCCGCCTTGGCCCCGAAAATATCTACAGCCTCGCCGGGCTGGGCAAGGTGCCGGAAGATCTGGCCTGCGAAGTGCGCGTCGGCGGCTTTGGCGGTGCCGAGGGGCTGGCCGACTTTATCCACAGGCAAGGCATCACGCTGCTGGTCGATGCCACCCACCCCTATGCCGCGCAGATCAGCCATAACGCGGCACGCGCCTCGCAGCAGGCCGGCGTGCCCTGCTGGGCGCTGCGGCGTCAGGGCTGGACGGCATCGCCGGGTGATGACTGGCGCGAAGTGTTCGACTGGCCCTCGCTGCTCGCCGCCCTGGCGCCATTCCGGCGCCCGCTGTTCACCTTGGGGCGCGAGCCGCTGGAGCATCTGCACGAGATTCCTGCCCATCAGCACTGGACGGTACGTTGCCTGCAAGGCCAGCCGGCCAGCGAGCGCGCCGAGGTGATCGGTGCCCGCGGGCCGTTCAGCCTGGAGGACGAGCGCGCGCTGTTCGCGCGGCTGAACTGCGACGTGCTGGTCAGCAAGAACAGCGGCAGCGCGGCCACCGAGCACAAGCTGCAGGTTGCCCGCGAACGCGGTGTGCCGGTGCTGGTGTTGCAGCGGCCGGCGCTGCCGACGGTGGACCGTGAGTTCGCCGAGCCTGAGGCGCTGTGGCAAGCATTGCAGGATAGTGATGTAACCAACCCGTAGCCCGCGGTAGAGCGCAGCGAAACCCGGGTAGCCATTTCGATAAGTGCGCAAATCCAGAAGCCGTCCTGGGTATCGCTTCGCTCAACCCAGGCTACGAAACCTGTCCGCGCCCACGCTGTTAAACTGCCGCACTTTTTGCGGAGCCCGACCATGACTGCCACGCCTTATGCCCAGGTGCTATTCGCCGGCCCGGACTTGCTCGCCGGCTCCTTCGCCGAGCTGTTTCGCGCCCGCTTGGTCGAGCTGCGCGGCGAGGCAGCGCTGGCCGATATCGTCGACACCGGCGCGGGCTACGACGGTCTCTGGCAGCGGCTGGGCGAGGGCAGCGGCCGCTGCCTGGTGATCGATCTGGAACCGCAGAGCAGCAGCCAGCATGTCGACTGGCTGCGCAGCGAACTGGCGACCAGGACCGCCCCCGAGCGCGTGTTCGTCACCAGCTTGTTTGGCCAGCTCGATGCCGATGCGGCGGGCGCCGCCTGTGCGCTGATCGAGCGACCGGAGTTACACCTGGCTTGTGTCGAGGTGCCGGCGTTGCCGAGTAGTCACGCCTGGTCGAAGATTCCTGCCCATGAATATCGCGTGCTGCTGTGCAATGGCCCGCGCTGCACCCGCCGCGGCGCGCTGCCTCTGTGGAAAAAGCTGCGTGAGCAGGTCAAGGCCGCCGGCA
Source organism: Pseudomonas fulva 12-X (assembly GCF_000213805.1). Lineage (NCBI taxonomy): Bacteria > Pseudomonadati > Pseudomonadota > Gammaproteobacteria > Pseudomonadales > Pseudomonadaceae > Pseudomonas > Pseudomonas fulva. The sequence goes on from NC_015556.1 coordinate 63,005, forward strand.
AGCTGGAGTGCGTGGGCGGCGTGCATATCACCCGCACCCAGTGCCAGTTTCCATGCGACCAGGGCCCGACCCTGACGGTTTATCCACAGGGCCATTGGTATCAGGTGCGCAGCGAAGCGGACGTGGTGCGGCTGGTCGACGAGCAGTTCGTCGCTGGCCGTCCGGTGCCCGAGCTGATGATGACGCGACCCTAATCTATTGCCCGTAAGCTGGGTTGAGCGCAGCGATACCCGGGTCGCCTGTACATACTGAATCTCTTGCCCTGGGTTACGCCTTCGGCTAACCCAGGCTACAACGGTCTCGGCACCGGCTACTCGCCGTGCACGCTTTTCGGGCTAACATGCCGGCATCATAAGAATTCGAGTCATGCATGACCGCCCTGTTTCTGCGTTATCGCACCGTCGCCATCGTGCTGTTGGTCATCTTCGGGCTGGCCGTCAGCCTGTGGCTGGCCAGCCGCTACGCCGAGCAGCGCGCCTGGGAAGATCGCAGCAACGAAGCCCACGGCCAGCTGCAGCTCTACGCGCAATCGATCCAGACCCTGGTCGACCGCTTCCGCTCGGTGCCGCAGCTGCTGTCGATGGACAGCGACATCCAGGCGCTGCTGCAAGCGCCCAACGACCCCAGGTTGCGTGACAAGCTCAACCGCCGTTTCGAAATGCTCAACACCGCCGCCGGCGCCAGCGTGCTCTACCTGATCGACCGCAATGGCCATACTCTGGCAGCCAGCAACTGGAACGAGTGGAGCAGTTTCGTCGGCAGCAACTACGGCTTTCGCCCCTATTTCCAGGACGCCCTGCATCGCACCGCCGGCCGCTATTTCGCGGTCGGGGTGACCACCGGGGTGCCTGGCTACTTTCTCTCCCACGCGGTGTACGACGACAACGGCGCGGTGATCGGCGTGCTGGTGGTCAAGCTCGAGCTGGAGGAGCTGCAGCGCGAGTGGGTCGGCCAGCCCGGCGTGCTGCTGGTCGCCGACAGCTACGGGGTGGTGATTCTCAGCAGTCGCCCGGCCTGGCGTTTCCTGGCCCTGGAAGAACTCGACGAACTCGATCACGCCGAGCTGGTGGAGGTGCGCAAGTACGCCGAGCGCCCGCTGGAGGTGCTCTCCAAGGCGCCGGGCCCGTACTTCGAAGGCAACGCCGACTGGATGAATATCGACGGCCCGGATGGCCCGCACAGCTATCTCTGGCAGCGCCAGGAACTGGCCAGCGAAGCCTGGACGCTGCACCTGTTGATCGAGGAAAGCAGCCTCGGCGATACCGCCCGCAGCTACCGCCTGGCCGCCGCCGGCGTGTGGCTGACCCTGGTGTTCTTGGTGCTGTTTCTGGTTCAGCGCCACAAGAACCAACGTTTGCAGGCGAGCATCCGCGAGAACCTCGAGCGCGAAGTGACCCTGCGCACCGCCGAGCTGCGCGAAGCCCAGGAGGGGCTGGTGCATGCGGCGAAAATGGCGGCGCTGGGGCAGATGTCGGCGGCCATGGCCCACGAGATCAACCAGCCGCTGACTGCCATCCAGATGCATCTGGGCAGCCTCGGTCTGCTGCTCGACAACGGCCGCGAAGCCGACGTGCGCGCTGGCCTGACACGCATCGACGGCCTGCTGCAGCGTATGGCCATTCTCACCGGGCACCTGAAAACCTTTGCCCGCAAGAGCCCGGCCGGGCTCAACGAACGCCTGTTGCTCAGCGATGTGCTGGAGCAGGCGCTGTTGCTGCTGGCGCCTCGGCTGCGCAGCGAGCAGGTCGAGCTGCGCCGCGACTTGCGCAGCGAGGCACGGGTCTCCGGCGATGCCATCCGCCTCGAACAGGTGGTGCTCAATCTGCTCAATAACGCGCTGGACGCCATGGTCGACAGCCCGCAGCGAACCCTCGGCGTTTTGATCGAACTGCAGGGCGACAGCTGCGTGCTGCAGGTCAGCGATACCGGTGGCGGCATTGCCGAGGAGCATCTGGGCAGTGTTTTCGAGCCGTTCTTCACCACCAAACCGGTGGGTGAAGGGCTGGGCTTGGGGTTGGCGATTTCCTACGGCATCGTGCGCGATCTGGGCGGCAGCCTGGAGGCGCGCAACGGCCCGGAAGGTGCGATCTTCGTGATGCGACTGCCGCGCGCCGGGTGAGCCTGGCATTTCGTGTAACACCCGTCAGGCGTTGCGCTTGCGCTGCAGGGATACACTGCGCCCTCGAATAAGAAAAAGGAGGTTTCATGGCAGGTCAGGTAATCGTCGTCGACGACGAAGCAGCGATCCGTGAGGCGGCGCAGCAGTGGCTGGAGCTGTCCGGCTTCAGCGTGCAGACCTGCGCCACGGCAACTCAGGCGCTGGCGCTGCTCGACGCCGACTTTCCCGGCGTGCTGATCAGCGATGTGCGCATGCCCGGCACTGATGGCCTGCAGCTGCTGGAGCGGGTAGTTGAGCTCGACCGCGACCTGCCGGTGATCATGATCACCGGCCATGGCGACGTGCCGATGGCCGTGCAGGCGCTCAAGCAGGGTGCCTATGATTTCATCGAGAAACCCTTCACCCCGGACCGCCTGCTCGATACCGTGCGCCGGGCCCTGGAAAAGCGCCGGCTGATCTGCGAGAACCGCGCACTGCGCCAGCAGTTCGCCCTCAAGGACGGCATCGCCGCGCAACTGCTCGGCGTGTCGCGGCCCATGGAGCGGCTGCGCCGGCAGATTCTCGACCTGGCCGGCACTTCGGTGAACGTGCTGATCCGCGGCGAGACCGGCTCGGGCAAGGAGCGCGTGGCGCGCTGCCTGCACGACTTCAGCGAGCGCGCCGACAAGCCCTTCGTGGCGCTCAACTGCGCGGCGATTCCCGAGCACCTGTTCGAGAGCGAACTGTTCGGCCATGAGAGCGGCGCTTTCACCGGCGCGCAGAACAAGCGTATCGGTCGTATCGAACATGCCCATGGCGGCACGCTGTTTCTCGACGAGGTGGAAAGCCTGCCGCTGGCCCAGCAGGTCAAGCTGCTGCGCGTGCTGCAGGAAAAGACCCTGGAGCGGCTGGGTTCCAACCGCAGCATTCAGGTCGACCTGCGGGTAATCAGCGCGGTGAAGCCGGACCTGCTCGATGAGGTCAAAGCCGGGCGTTTCCGTGAGGATCTGTTCTACCGCCTGAACGTCGCCACCCTGCATATACCGGCACTGCGCGAGCGTCGCGAAGATATCTCGCTGCTGTTCGAACACTTCGCCGAAGAGGCTGCCCAGCGTCATGGCCGCACCCTCGAGCCGCTGACGCCCGCCGAGCTGGCGGCGCTGCTCGGCCACGAATGGCCGGGCAACGTGCGCGAGCTGATCAACGCCGCCGAGCGCCATGCCCTGGGGCTTGGCGATAACGATGCGCAGGAAGGCAACCAGTCCCTGGCCGGGCAGATGGAAGCCTTCGAGGCGCAGTGCCTGCACAACGCGTTGCTGCGTTGTCGCGGCAGCATTTTGCAGACCATGGAGTTGCTGCAACTGCCACGCCGAACTCTCAACGAAAAGATGCAGCGCCATGGCTTGCAGCGCAGTGCCTACCGGCCGGCGGGCAGTAACGACGAGGATTGAGCCGCGGCTCCGAAGGCGGCCTCGCTGGTGGGCTAGCGCCCACCCTACGGTTTGCTCCGGCAAGTGAAGAAACTTCCCATGTGGGAGCGGGTGGGGACGCCTAGTCCAGGCCCGCGATTCGCGCGCATGGCGCGCTCCCACAGGTGGTGCGCTGGCAGGTCGCTTGAAGATCATTCCCACGCTTCGAATAAGCGGAATTCTGCCGATTGCCGCTTGGCCAATAGGCGACCTTTCGCTGCTTTCTCTTCCCTCATCATCTCGCAACCGCTCTGGCTCGTGGCTTTTCATCGCTGGCACGGCGCCTGCTATGGCTGCTGGTAACCGGACATCCAAAACCGGCTCTCTGACAAGAATAATCACGGAGACACACCATGCGATTGACCAAGCGCGTCACTCTGTTCGCGGCTGCCGCGGCTTTCACTGCCAGCACGGCGGTACTTGCTGCCCCAACCTTCATCAACGTGCTTACTGGCGGTACCAGCGGGGTGTATTACCCGATTGGCGTGGCCATGTCGCAGTTGTATGGCAGCGGTATCGAGGGGGCGAAAACCTCGGTACAGGCCACCAAGGCCTCGGTCGAAAACCTCAACCTGCTGCAGTCCGGCCGTGGCGAGATTGCCTTCGCCCTGGGCGACTCGGTGGAAGATGCCTGGAAGGGTGTCGAGGATGCCGGCTTCAAGGCGCCGCTGACGCGCATCCGCGCCATCGCCGCCACCTACCCGAACTACATCCAGATCGTCGCCAGCAAGGAATCCGGGATCAAGACCCTGGAAGACCTCAAGGGCAAGCGCATCTCCGTGGGCGCGCCGAAATCCGGCACCGAACTCAATGCCCGGGCGATCTTCAAGGCCGCCGGCCTGAGCTACAAGGACATGGGCCGCGTCGAGTTCATGCCCTATGCCGAGTCGGTCGAGCTGATCAAGAACCGCCAGCTGGACGCCACCCTGCAATCGTCCGGCCTGGGCATGGCGGCCATCCGCGACCTGGCGTCGATGGTGCCGATCACCTTCGTGGCCATTCCTGAAGACGTGGTGGCGAAGATCGACAGCCAGGCCTACCAGGCCAAGGTCATTCCGGCCGGCACCTACGATGGTCAGGATCAGGACGTACCGACCGCGGCCATAGTCAACCTGCTGGTCAGCCACGAGAAGGTCTCCGATGACGTCGCCTATCAGATGACCAAGCTGCTGTTCGACAACCTGCCCCGTCTGCGCACCGCCCACTCCGCGGCCAACGACATCAAGCTGGAGCGCGCCACCGAAGGCCTGCCGATCCCGCTGCACCCGGGTGCCGAGCGCTTCTACAAGGAAGCCGGCGTACTCAAGTAACACGCAGGGCAGAGTGGGCGGCCGTACGCGCTGCCCGCTCGCCTGTCGGGTCGGCGCTTGGCCCTGCCAATAGGCAATGGCCCGCCGTTATTGCAGCTGCATCGAGAATCTATCCATGAGCGATCATCCAGGTCTGGCCGGCAATCCCGGTCAGTGGCCCAAGGCCGTGTTCTACGTCGCGATCCTGTTTTCCGCCTACCAGATCATCGGGGCCGCCTTCCATCCGTTCTCCAGCCAGGTGCTGCGCGCCGGCCACGTCGGTTTCGTGCTGCTGATGGTGTACCTGTGCTTCCCGATGCGTGGCCAGGGCCGACCATGGACGCCGCTGGCCTGGGCGCTGGGCCTGGCGGGATTGGGCACGGCGATTTACCAGTGGTATTTCGAGGCCGAGCTGATTCAGCGTTCGGGCGACCTCACCAGCTTCGACATGGTGGTCGGGGTAACGCTGCTGGTGCTGGTGTTCGAGGCGGCGCGGCGGGTCATGGGCCTGGCCTTGCCGATCATTTGCGGTTGCTTCCTGGCCTATGGCTTGTTCGGCGAGCATCTGCCGGGCGACCTGGCGCACCGTGGTTATGACTTCGACCAGATCATCAACCAGCTGTCGTTCGGCACCGAAGGTTTCTACGGCACGCCGACCTATGTGTCGGGTACCTACATTTTCCTGTTCATCCTGTTTGGCGCCTTCCTCGAGCAGGCGGGGATGATCCGTCTGTTCACCGATTTCGCCATGGGCATGTTCGGCCACAAGACCGGCGGCCCGGCCAAGGTGTCGGTAGTCACCTCGGCATTGATGGGCACCATCACCGGTTCCGGCGTGGCCAACGTGGTCACCACCGGCCAGTTCACCATCCCGCTGATGAAGCGCTTCGGCTACCGGGGCACCTTCGCCGCCGCGGTGGAAGCCTCGGCCAGCATGGGCAGCCAGATCATGCCGCCAATCATGGGCGCCGTGGCCTTCATCATGGCCGAGACCATCAACGTGCCCTACGTAGAGATCGCCAAGGCGGCGCTGATCCCGGCGCTGCTGTGGTTCGGCTCGATCTTCTGGACCGTGCACCTGGAGGCCCAGCGCCTGAAACTGACCGGCCTGCCGAAAGAGGAGTGCCCGGATCCGTTCGCGGCCATCAAGCAGCGCTGGTACCTGCTGATTCCGCTGGGTGTGCTGGTGTACCTGCTGTTCGCCGGGTTCACCCCGATGTTCTCCGGCACCGTGGGCCTGGCCCTGACCGCCATCGTCATCCTCGGTACGGCCATCGTCATGCGCGCCAGCAATCTGTGGCTGAAGATCGCCTTCTGGATCGCCCTGGGGCTGCTCAGCTCCGGCTTCCTCAAGTTCGGCATCGGCGTGGTATTCGGCGTGATCGCTCTGCTGGTCGCCGGCTGCTTCTACGTCAAGGGCGGGCGGGAAACCCTGCGCGCCTGCGTATGGGCGCTGGCCGACGGCGCGCGCCATGCGATCCCGGTGGCGGTGGCGTGCATCCTGGTGGGGGTGATCATCGGCGTGGTGTCGCTGACCGGCATCGCCACCACCTTCGCCGGCTACATCATGGCCATCGGCAAGGACAACCTGTTCCTGTCGCTGGTGCTGACCATGCTCACCTGCCTGGTTCTCGGCATGGGCATTCCGACCATTCCCAACTACATCATCACCAGCGCCATCGCCGCGCCGGCGCTGCTGGAGCTTGGCGTGCCGCTGATCGTTTCGCACATGTTCGTCTTCTACTTCGGCCTTATGGCCGACCTGACGCCGCCGGTGGCACTGGCCTGTTTCGCCGCGGGTTCGATCGCCAAGGAGAACGGCTTGCGGATCAGCCTGTGGTCGGTGCGCATCGCCGCGTGCGGTTTCGTGGTGCCGTTCATGGCGGTGTACGACCCGGCGCTACTGATGCAGGGCGACGACTGGGGCGCGATTCTCTACATGCTGATCAAGTCGGTGTTTGCCGTGGGTTTGTGGGGCATGGCCGTGGTGGGCTATTTCTCGGCGCCGATGCGTGCGTGGGAGCGGCTGCTGGTGTTTGCCGCCGGTGCTTCGCTGGTGATCCCGGCCTCGGTGTTCAGCTACGACCTGCTCGGGCTGTACAGCGTGACCACCGATGAAATCGGCTTCCTAGTTGCCGCCGTGGTGATCGCCCTGCATGTGCTGCGCGCCCGTCGCCAGCCGGCCATGGCGGCGGCTTGATCGGCTTGTGCATGGGCCTGGCCGGGATGGTTTGGGCGCAAGTGCCCGCCCCGGCCTTCACGCTAGCCTGGGATCACACGATCGAGAAGATCCGCTGGGAAGAGGACTACCGCGTCACGCCGGCCGGGCTGCTGCTCGGCGAGGCGCGGGTACGGGGTAGCGGCGCCGGTATGGAGATCCCGGATGGCGCCGTGCTGCGCGAGGGGGCCTGGCATTACCAGCGCCAGGTGCCAGCGCTGCAACCGCTGCGCCTCGGCCGTACACCGGAGGCGGGCGACTACCAGCTGTGCGATGCGAAGGGTTGCAAGCCCTTCAGCGAGTGGCTCGGGCCGCCGACGGCGAGCCAGCCGGTAGTTGAGCTGTGGAGTTGCCAGCTGACTGATCTTTGATCCGGTTCAAAAATGCAGCCATGGCTTAATCCTGTGGGAGCGGGCCATGCGCGCGAAAAATCGCGGGCATGAACTAGGCGTCCCCGCCCGCTCCCACAGACTGCCTACTTGATTTGCCTGCGCATCTCTCCCAACTCCGCCCGCAACGCCTTCAACTCCTCAATAATCATCTCCTCGCGCTGCACCCGCGCCGCGGCTTCAGGATCAGGCTCCTGGGCGTCCTGCATGGCGTTGACGATCACCGCGATAAACAGGTTGAGCATCATGAAGGTGGCGATCAGCACGTAGGGAATGAAGAACAGCCAGGCCAGCGGGTAGACCTCCATGATTGGCCGCACCGTGCCGCTCGACCAGCTGTCCAGGGTCATCATCTGGAACAGCGAATACAGGCTGGCGGTCAGCGAGCCGAACCATTCGGGAAAGCGCTCGCCGAACAGCTGGGTGGCCATCACCGCCGAGACGTAGAAGATCAGCCCCATCAGCATGATGATGCTGCCCATGCCGGGCAGCGAGGCGAGCAGCGCCTGCACCACCTTGCGCATGCTCGGGTTGATCGACACCAGGCGCAGCACCCGTAACACGCGCAATGCGCGCAGCACGCTGAACGGCCCGCTGGCCGGCACCAGGGCGATGCCCACCACGATGCAATCGAACACCGCCCACGGGTCACGCAGCAGACCGATGCCGCGGGCCGTGAAACGCAGCGCCAGCTCGATCACGAATATCGCGAGGATGAACATATCCACAGGCAACAGCAGCCAGCCCCACTCGGCGACGATCTCCCTGGAGGTGAGCATGCCGAGGATCGCGGCGTTGATCAGGATCAGCACGGTGATCAGACGCTGTACGGGCTTGCCGTCCATGACCTGAGCCAGTTGTTGGCGCCAGTTGCCTGGAGCGCTCGGTGTGGTGATATCGGTCATGGTGGTGCCGGCGGGCTGCAATCGGGCTGCCGAGGTTAAATAAGCGGCGGGATGGAAGAAAGCGCGGCTACCAGCTGGATTTTCGCTAAATGTGTAGCCGTCATGGGGTGACGAGCAGCTATGTGTAAATTCCTCCTCGCCCAAATGAGAGAAAGCGGGGATTGCCGAATCTACCTGCGCTCATTAGCCTGCCTCCTTCGCCACGAGGCCCAGGCCTCTCAACACGACGGATCACGGCATGAGCGCGCAGGACGGCAACATCACCTATTACCTGGAAATGCACAGCCCCGAGCAGGTGCGCGGCAAGCCCATGCCTGACGACCTGCAGGTGGTCGAATGCCGCATCAAGCAGTTCCAGCTCAACCGCTTTCTCTATCAGTTGGTCGGCGAGCCCTGGGAGTGGACGGACAAGCTGGCCTGGTCGGACGCGCAGTGGCGCGAGGCGATCGAAAGCGACGATCACCGTACCTGGGTGGCCTATCACCAGGGCGCTATCGCCGGTTACTACGAGCTGCAGCGCGATGCCGAGGGCTCGGTGGAAATCCTTTATTTCGGTTTGGCAGAGGCCTTTTTCGGCCAAGGTTTCGGCGGCCCGCTGCTGACCCACGCACTGCAGTCCGCCTGGGCTTGGCCGGGCACCCGGCGGGTATGGGTGCACACCTGCAGCCTCGACCACCCCAGCGCGCTGGCCAATTATCAGGCGCGGGGCCTCAGGCTGTATCGTCAGGAGCGCGAGGATTAAAGGTGTCCTAAAAGCGCATTGCGTCGAGACTTACCGGCCGCTGCGCTGTCGGATATCGAGCGAGCCGCGTCGCGGTCACAGAACGGAGTTCCGTATGCAAAAGCTTAGTGTGAAGTTACTGCCTCTCTGCCTGCTGGCGCTGCCCTTCATGGCGTCCGCCCAGCAACCGATCCAGCCCGGTCTCTGGGAAATCACTTCCAACAACATGCAGCTGGGCGGCAAGACCCTGCCGAGCAGCGACGTGATGCTGCAGCAGTTCAAGAACCTGCCCCAGGCCCAGCGCGAAATGATGGAGCGGGCAATGGCCCAGCAGGGCATCCAGCTGGGTGACAAGGGCGTGCAGTACTGCATCAGCCAGGCCCAGGTCGATGCGCAGAACATCCCCCTGCAGGACCCCAACTGCAGCCAGCAGATCACTTCCCGTGACAACGACCGCTGGGTCTTCAACTTCACCTGCCCGCAGGGCCGCGGTCAGGGCGAGGCGCATTTCCTCGACGACAAGAACTTCACCACCAAGGTCAGCGGCGAGTTCGACAGCGGCGCCGGCCGCCAGCAGGGCAGCATGGAATCCGAAGCGCGCTGGGTGTCAGCTGACTGCGGCTCGTTGCGTCCGCGTCAGTAACCTGAAGCGACCAGCGGCGGCCGAGGGTCTGTACGAAAAGTCTCCGAGCGAAGGTCAGGCGAGGCAAAAAAACGGTGAGGAAGCGGAGTTTACGAGCTGTAAATGAGCATTCCGAACCGATTTTTAACGAAGCATCACCGAGCGCAGGTACTTTTCGTACAGAGCCTAGAGCCGCTGCTGGATCACCCGCGGATCATTGTCGAAATCGGCCAGCTGCTCGGCGCTGCCTGTGGTGATCAGCGTCCAGCGGGTGTTCAGGGGCGTCCAGTATTGCTGCTGGTCGCGGCCCAGCTTGCTGGCATCGGCCAGCACGAACACCTCCGCCGCCTGACGAATCATCAAATCCTTCAGATAGGCCTGGCTGGCGCTCGCTTCGCACAGGCCGCGCCCTGCGACCACGCCATCGGCGCTCACGAACACCTTGTCGGCGCTCAGCCGTTCGAGCATGGCCATGGCCGCGGGGCCGAAGGTGGCCATGCTGCCGGGGCGCAGGTCGCCGCCCAGCACCGTTACCCGCCCTTGCGGCAGCTCGTGCAAGGATTCCAAGGCCAGCAGGTTGTTGGTGATCACGTGCAGGCCGGTGCGCTCGCGCAGCAGCCGGGCCAGGCTGGCGGTCGAGGTGCCGCCGTCGAGCAGCACGGTATCGTTGTCCTGCACATGGGCCAGGGCGGCGCGGGCGATGCGCTCCTTCTCCAGGCTGGAGTGGCTGCTGCGCTCTTCCAGCGAGGCTTCCGGGGCGTGCTTGCCGATATGCGCGGCACCGCCGTAGGTGCGCATGATCATGCCCTGCTCGGCGAGCGAGGCGAGGTCGCGACGCACTGTGGCTTCGGACACGCCGAGCGAGCTGCACAGCGTCTCGACGTTGACGTTGCCGTTGTTGGAGAGCACCAGCTCGAGAATGGCTTGGCGGCGTTTGGCGACTTTCATGGCGATCCTTCAGGGAGAGGCGGCTGCACTGTACCACTTAGCGCCCGGCCTGCTCATAGCGAGGCGCCACCGCAGATCACCAGTTGCTGGCCGGTGATGGCGCCGGCGTCGGGGCCGAGTAGAAAGGCGGTCATGGCCGCCACTTCACCCGGCTGGATGAAGCGCCCGATGGGCGGCTGGCGCGGCGGCGTGCCCTGACGGGCCGGGTCGATCAGCATCGGCGTTTCGGTGGCGCCCGGGGCGACCAGGTTGACGGTGATGCCCTTTGGCGCCAGCTCGATGGCCCAGGAGCGCACCAGGCCGATCAGCGCGGCCTTGGTGGCGGCGTACTGGCTGCGACCGGCCGCGCCGTTCATGGTGCGGCTGCCGACCAGCACGATACGCCCCGGCGCACGCAGGCGCCCGATCAGGCCGTTGACCAGCTGGGTGGCGGCGCTGACGTGCACCTGCCACATGGCCGCGCCGTCCTCGTCGCGCAGTTCACCCAGGGGCGCGGTGCGCATGAAACCGGCGGCATGGACTATGGCGTCCAGTGCCGGAATATCGGCCAGGGCGCCGGCCAGCGAGGCGTTGTCGGCCAGGTCGGCGGCGACGAAACTCAGGTTCGGGTGTTGCAGGCTCGGTGCGCGTCGGCTCATGCCGATCACCTGCCAGCCGTCTTCCAGTAGGCGCCGGGCGATGGCTTCGCCGATGCCCGAGCTGACCCCGGTGACCAGGGCGCAGCGGCGGTCTTCACTCATCTGGATTCTCCACGCAAAAGAGGGCGCCACCAGGGCGCCCGTTGGCTCTAGCGGATGGCCGCCAGGGGAATATGCACGTGTTTGATCTTCTGCCGGAAGTAGGTGAAGGCCACGTGCAGGCTGCCGTCGCGAGCCTGGATGATGCTCGGGTAGGAGAACTCTCGGTTGAGCTTCTCCTGGGAGTTGTTGGTCATGCAGAAGCCGTCGCCCAGTTCGATGTCCAGGCGCAGCGGCCAGCTGCGCCCTTCGTCGCGGGAGATCGCCAGGCTCATGGGCGCCCGCGGAATGCCCCACACCGCGCCGCGGCCATCGGCGTTGACGGTCGGCGTGACGCGCTCATCGCCCTCGTCCTCGATCTCGTCGTACAGCGAGGCGCGACGCTGTTCGATGCCCTCGGCGTTGATCGGGTTGTAGACCAGCGCCAGCTCGCCGCTGGCCAGGCGAATGTACTGGATCGACGAGTTGTTGTTCGGCAGCTCGGTGGGCGTCGGTACGCTCCAGGTGCGGCCCAGGTCGGTCGAGCGGCTGGCGTAGATGTGATCGGCCCAGCGGCTGCGGAACAGGCCCAGCAGTGTGCCGTCGGCCAGCTGATGGACGTTCATGTGCACGGCGCCGGTGCTCTGCGGTACGTCGTGACGGCTCCAGGTGCGGCCTTGGTCGCAGCTGATCATCACCGCGCTGACGTCGTGGTTGCCGATCCATTTCTCGCCCGGCTGGGTGATGCAGTACCACACCGGGAACACCCAGTCGCCGTTGCTCAGCACCGCCGGCGGGTGGCGCACGAAGGTGCCCACCTCGTCGAACAGCGTCTCGATCGGGCCCCAGGTCAGGCCGCCGTCCTCGGAGAGGCGACGGCGCACGATGGCGGTTTCCTGGTTGCCGGAAATCTGCGCGGTCCAGATCAGCCACAGCGGGCCGTTCGGCGCCTGGAACAGGATGGGATTCTGTTCCGAACGAGTAGCGTCCTCGGACATCTTCTGCGGCTCGCTCCACACGCCGGTGGCCGGGTCGCGGCGTGACAGCAGCACGAAGATGTCGGCCATGCCTTCCTGGGTGCCGGCGAACCAGGTGCACAGCACGGTGCCGTCGGCCAGTTCATGCAGGTTGGCGGCATGGTTCTGGGCGTAGGGCGTGGGCAGGTAGGCGTCGTGGCGCTGTTCAAGAGTTGACATTGGGAACCTCCGAAGCGTTGGCGGCCTTGTTGCTGCGCGGCAGCAGGCGCTCGATGCAGATCACCACGGCCGGGGTGATCAGGGCGATGTACATGTTATCGATGCCGTACGGGTTGCCCAGCAGGTACCACACGCTGGTGGTGACGGTGGCGGCGCCCAGGCCCCAGGTCGCGCCGCGGCCGGTGGCGAACAGCGGCAGGTAGATGGCCACCAGGGCGATGACGGTGATCGACAGGCGCAGGGCACGGGTGAAGAACGACAGGTTGAGAATTTCCGGCGCGGCGAACACGAATACCAGGGGCGCGAAACCGACGATCAGGCTGATCACCTTGGTCATGCGGAATTCGCGCTCGGCGTTGGGCTTGCGCAGCGGCACGTAGAAGTCGCGCACCACCAGCGAGGTGATGGCCAGGGCCACGGCGCTGACGCCGACGAACACCGAGGCGACCAGGGAGATGGTGACCACACCGGCCAGCCAGGGGCTCATCGACTGCAGGAAGACCGGCAGTGCATAGAGGCTGTCCATATCCGGATGCAGGTACTTGGACACCACGCCGATGACGCCCAGGGCGATGGAGATCGGCAGGCACATCAGGCCGGCCCACAGGGCGGCGTTACGCGCGGCGGTCGGGCTCTTGGTGGTGCTGATAGCCTGCATGATGTACTGGGTGGAGAAGATCGCGCCTACGGTGCCGATGATCCAGGCCAGCACCTTGGAGCCGCCGATGGCGCCATCCCAGGTGAAGTAGTGCGCTGGCAGGCTCTGGTGCACCTGATTGAACCCGCCGGCCAGCTTGAGGGCGACCCACAGCACGATCATCACCCCGGCGTACTTGACCACGGTGTGCAGCACGCTGATGTAGGCCACGCTCTTCATGCCGCCGAAGGCGTAGTAGAGGGTGCTGACGATGGCGGTGATGAAGGCGGCGGTGGGCAGGTTGATGTGCATCACCGTGGCGATGGCCGCCGCGCCGCTGACGTAGTTACCGACGTTCACCAGCAGCAGGGCGTAGATCATGATCACCGAGACCATCATCTTGGCGCCGTAGCCGTAACGGCGCTCGATGAACCCGGAGATGGTGTATTCGCCCGAGCTGTAGAGCTTCCTGGCCATCAGGATGGCGAACAGCGGAAAGCCGATGGCGGCGGCGACCACCGCCCATGCCGCGGCCATGCCGCTCTCGAACGCCGCCTGGGCGGTGCCGATGGTGGATTTGGCGCCGATGTATTCGGACATCATCAGCATGCCGACGATGAAGGCCGGCATGCTGCGCGAGGCGACCATGTACTGTTCGGTGTTCTTGCTGCGAATGAGCATCGTCAGCCAGGAAGTGAACAGGATGTAGACGACCACCATGCCGATGATGATCAACGTGCCTTGGGTGTTGAAGGTTTCCATCATTCGCTCCGATTGTTCTTGTCTAGGGCTTGCGTGAGGAAGTTGGGGTGACTCAGGCGTGGGCCGGGGTCGGGTTCTTGCGTTTACGGGTGGCCAGTTCCACGGCCTGGCGCAGCGCCTCGATCAGGCTGCGTTCGTCGGCGATACCCTTGCCGGCGATGTCGAAGGCGGTGCCGTGGTCGACCGAGGTGCGGATCACCGGCAGGCCGATGGTGACGTTGACGCCGGCCTCCAGGCCCATGACCTTCACCGGGCCGTGGCCCTGGTCGTGGTACATGGCGACCACCGCGTCGAAGTCGCCACGGCCGGCGCGGAAGAACAGGGTGTCGGCCGGCAGCGGGCCTTCTACGCGCCAGCCGCGGGCGCGCAGTTCGTCGATGGCCGGCTGGATCTTGGTTTCCTCCTCGCCATAGCCGAACAGGCCGTTCTCGCCGGCGTGGGGGTTGATGCCGCACACCGCGATCAGCGGGTTGTCGATGCCGGCGCGTACCAGGGTCTCGTGGGCGCGTTCGATGGTGCGACGCACCAGACCCGGCTCGATGCGCGCGATGGCGTCGATGATGCCGATGTGGGTGGTGACGTGGATGACCCGCAGGGTCGGCGTCATCAGCATCATCGACACCTCTTCGATGCCGGTCAGGTGGGCGAGCATTTCGGTGTGGCCGGGAAAGATATGCCCACCGGCGTGCAGGGCTTCCTTGTTCAGCGGCGCGGTGCAGATGGCGTCGAGCTCACCGGCTTCGGTGAGCTGCACGGTGTGCTCGATGTAACGGAAGGCCGCGTCGCCGGCGATCGCCGAGAGCTGGCCGTAGGGCAGGTCGTCGGGGATCAGGTCGAGGTCGATGCAGTCCACCACGCCGGGCTGAAACCGTGCTTGACGCGGATGCTCGATGGCGTTGACCTCGAGGCTGCCGCCGACGATGCGGTTGGCATCGGCCAGGCGGCGGGCGTCGCCGATGACCAGCGGTCGGCACATGGCGTAGACGCTGTCATGGGCCAGGGACTTCATGATGATTTCCGGGCCGACGCCGGCAGCATCGCCCAGGGTGATGCCGATTACGGGGCGTTCAGACATGGTGGGCTTCCTTCTCGGAGAGGGGCTGGGAATGGCTGGCGCCGTGCAGGCGAGCCCAGGCCTGGTAAAGGGTGTCCGGCTGGCCGAAGCCACCGGCCTTGGTGACGATGGCCAGCTCGTGACCCTGCCGACGGGCGCTGGACAGCACCACGCCGGGGGCCAGCTCGCCGTAGAGCTGCAGGCTGTCGATGGCGGCAGCGGCAAGGAGGGCACGGGCGGTTTCCCCGCCGGTGGCGATCAAGGCGCCGGCTTGGGCGATGGCCGGCAACAGCAACTGCGCCAGGGGCGCGCCCAGCAACGTCGCCTGGGTTGGATCGCGGTCGCGCTGTTCGAGGCTGATCAGCAGGTCCTTGCCGCTCGCCATCTGCGCGGCCAAGCGAGCGCTCAACGCGTCGCGCTGATCGGCTGCAGCAGTTGCCAGCAGCAGCTGTGGTTCGATGCGCTGCCACTGCTGGCCGCTGCGCGCGGCGAGCAACTCGGCTTGCGCCTGGGAATGCCGGGACATGCTGCCGACCACGGTGAGCACGGGCTTTATGGCCTCGGCCAGCACCGGCGCGGTGCGCGCTGCGAGCCCCAGGGCGGCGGGCAAGTGCTGGGCGAGGCCGGCCGAGCCAACCCAGAACAGCTGATCGGCATGCTCGACCGAAGCCTGGGCCAGTGCCTGCAGGTCGGCATCGCGCTCGGCGTCGCAGACCAGCACCTGGGTGCCGGTCTGCAGATGTTGCGCCAGTAAATCGGCCAGTTCGGCGCCGCGGATCTTTTCGAGGTTCAGGGCGGCGCAGCGCAGGCCGTCGCTGCTGAACAGTTCGAGCAGATCGCTGGTGCCGCTCAGGCCTTCGTTGCGCCACACATCGCTCTGAGCGACGGCGACGCCATGGACGTACTGCACGCCGCCCAAGGTGGTACGACCCATCGCCGGAAAGGCGGGCGCGACCAGTGCCATGCCTTTGCCCAGCAGCGCGGCGACTTCGCTGAGCAGGTTGCCGCGCAGGGTCGAGTCGACCTTCTTGTACAGCCCGTGGCCAGCGAAGGTGCGGGTTTCCAGCAGGGCGCGATGGCGCTGCGCAGCCTGGCCGGCCGGCAGGCGACGGGTGTCCAGGTCGATGGCGGTCACCGGCTGGGCGCGGTGCTCGGCGCGCGGGTCCAGCAGCACCTCGGTGGCCACATGACGCGCGAAGCCGGCGGCGCAGTCGGCAGCGCCGGACAGGTCGTCGGCGATCACCAGCAGTGGCCGTTTCATGGCAGCAGGCACCGGTACAGCTGCTGGATGTCGCCCAGACTGAGCGCCTTGGGGTTGTTGACCATCAGGCGGGTGACCTTGGAGGCGGCCACGGCCATATCCGCCAGGTGCTCCTCGGCCACACCGAAGTCGCGCAGGTTCTGGGGAATCTCCAGGGTGGCGGTCCAGGCGCTGATCTGGTCGATCAGTTTGCGCGCGGCCACTTCGTCACTGTCGCTTTCCTGGGCCAGGCCGCAGACGCAGGCGGCGCGCTTGAGGCGCGGCGCGCAGGCATCCATATTGAAGGCCATAACGTGGGGCAGCAGCATGGCGTTGGCCACCCCGTGGGTGACGTGGAACTTGCCGCCCAGCGGGTAGGCCAGGGCGTGCACGGCCGCGGTGCCGGCGGCAGTCAGGGCCAGGCCGCCGTACATCGAGCCGAGCAGCATGTCGCTGCGTGCCTGCACCGAGCCGGGCTGCTGATAGGCCTCCACGATGCTGCCGGCGATCAGGCGCATCGACTCCAGGGCAAAGGTGTCGCTGATCGGATTGGCCTTGGTGGAAATGAACGATTCCAGCGAGTGGGTGAAGGCGTCCATACCGGTGGCGGCGGTGATCGGCTTGGGCAGGCCAAGAGTCAGGGTGGCGTCGAGGATCACCAGGGTCGGCAGCAGGTGACGGCTGACCACGCCGATCTTCAGCTCCTCGTCCGGCAGGGTGACGATGGCGTTGGGGGTGACTTCCGAGCCGGTGCCCGAGGTGGTCGGCACCAGCACCATGGGCGCGCCGGCGTTGGGCACCTTGTCGATGCCGAGCATGTCGCGTAGCGGCATGTCGTTGGTGAGCAGCACGGCGAACAACTTGGCGGCGTCCAGCACGCTGCCGCCGCCGATGGCGATCAACGCATCCGGCGCGGCGGGGGCCACGGCGCGGCGGAATACGCCTTCGATATTTTCCAGGGTCGGCTCGATTTCCACGTCATCGACCACGGTGACGGCTATGGATTTGGCCTCTAGCTGGGCGACCACGCGCTCGGTGACGCCCAGCTGGTGCATGGCGTTCTGGGTGACCAGCACCACGCGCTGCAGCGGTTTGTCGAGCAGTGCCAGCTTGTCGCCCAGGCTGTTGAGGCTGTCGGGGCCATGGACGATGTGTTTGACGGTCTGGAAGTGATACATGGTGGTCCTCCGACTCAGCGCTGGTAGGCGGCCAGCAAGCCTTCGAGCTTGTGGACGGTCTGTTCATCGAGGGCGGCAACGGGGGCGCGGCAGGGGCCGACCGGCACGTTGAGCAGGTCCGTGGCTTTCTTAAGTACGGACGGCATGGTGCCCAGGGCAAAGGCGTCGCGCAGCGGGCGCAGGGCTTCCTGGGCGGTGCGGGCAGCTTCGTGGTTGCCGGCCTGGAACTGGTTCCAGATCTCCATCACCACGTGGGGCACGGCGTTGGCAGTGGCCGCCACCGCGCCGTCACCGCCAGCCAGCAGGTTCCAGTAGATGAGCGAGTCGGTGCCGGCGAACACCGCGAAGTCGTCGCTGCGATAACGCATCATCTGCACCAGAGCGTCGAAGTTGCCGGCGCTGTCCTTGATGCCCTTGATCTGCGGGTGCTGGGAAAGTGCGGCGACCGCCTGGATGCCGATCGACATGCCGGTCTTGGCGGGAATGTTGTAGAGCATGATCGGCAGATCCGAGGCATCGCCGATGCGCTGGTAGTGATTGATCAGCTCGCTCTGGCTGACCGCATTGAAGAACGGCGTGATGACCGACAGGGCCTGAACGCCCACATCGCTCATTTTCTTGTTCAGTTCGATCACATCGCGGGTGGCGAAGGCGCCAGTGCCGGCGATCACCGGCACGCGGCCAGCGGCGAGTTCGACGGTCAGTTTGGCGATACGCACTTTCTCGGCGTCGGAGAGGGCGAAGAACTCGCCATTGGTGCCCAGCACGAACAGGCCGTGTACGCCGGCCGAGACAAGGCTTTCGATAAGCGCGGCAAGCGCCGGTTCATCGACCTCCTGGGCCGCATTGAACGGCGTGACGAGGGCAGGGACGATACCGTGGAATTTCATGGCTTATCCTGTCTTTATGATTGTTTTGGTCAGTATTAATAGCAGTAGTGATTGAATCGATCAAATATTTTCGAGATGGTTCAGCCCTTGCGGCGGATATTTGAGCGAATCGTTCGTTTTTGGTGGGCGTTTTGATCGCGTTGATCGTCAGGCTGGCGCGAGAAACCGCAGTCGCCCGGAAGAGTAACTGCAAGGTTTGCTTGGAGAGTGAGGCGCAGCGCCTACTGAGAAAGCGCGTGGGGAGCGGGGTTCATCGCCGGCCGGGGGCAATCAAAGCAATTTCAGAGAATCGGCGAAATCAGCCGCGCCACGCGCATGCCCAGTTGCTGCAGGCGGTGCACTTCGCGGCGGTCAGCGCCGATCAGTTCGCGGGATTGGCTGAAGTCATCCAGCAGCATCGCTTCGACCTGGCGGGCGAATTCGGGGTCGACGGTGACCAGAGTGATTTCGAAGTTGAGGCGGAACGAGCGGTTGTCCAGGTTGGCGCTGCCGACCACGCCGATGTCGCCATCGATCAGCGCGACCTTCTGGTGCAGGAAGCCCGGCAGGTAGCGGAAGATCCGCACGCCGGCGCGTAGCGCTTCCAGGGCGAACAGGTTGGAAGCGGCG
Source organism: Pseudomonas fulva 12-X (assembly GCF_000213805.1). Classification (NCBI taxonomy): domain Bacteria; kingdom Pseudomonadati; phylum Pseudomonadota; class Gammaproteobacteria; order Pseudomonadales; family Pseudomonadaceae; genus Pseudomonas; species Pseudomonas fulva. The sequence continues at coordinate 81,946 of NC_015556.1, forward strand.
TAGACGATGCGGTGGTCGGGGCGCGAGGGCAGCAGGATGCGCACGTCCACGCCGCGCAGCACGGCCAGGCGCAGGGCGGCGAACAGCGCTTCGTCTGGGATGAAGTAAGGGCTGGTCAGCCAGATGCGCTCGCGGGCGGCGTTGAGCATTTCCACGAACAGCAGCGAGCAGGTTTCCTGGGCGTCGGCCGGGCCGCTGCTGATTACCTGGCAGAGCATGCCTTCGTCTGGGTAGCGCTCGGGCAGCAGCAGCGGCGGCAGTTTGCGGGTCGCCCAGAACCAGTCTTCGGCGAACGATTCCTGCAGGCAGGCTACGGCTGGGCCATGCACTTCGACGTGGGTATCGCGCCATGGTGACAGCCGCGGCTTCTCGCCCAGGTATTCGTCACCGACGTTGTGGCCGCCGAGAAAGCCGCGCTCGCCGTCGACCACCACGATCTTGCGGTGGTTGCGGAAATTCAGCTGGAAGCGATTGAGCACGCCGCCACCAGTGGGGAAGGCATGCATGTGCACACCACCTTCGCGCAGGCGCCTGATGTAGTTGCGCGGCAGGGCGTGGCTACCCACCGCGTCGTAGAGAAAGTAGACCTGCACGCCGGCCGCCGCGCGCTCCAGCAGTGCCTCCTGCAAACGGCGGCCAAGCTTGTCGTCATGGACGATGAAGAACTGGATATGGATGACCTGATGCGCGTCGGCGATGGCCTGGAGAATCGCCTCGAAGGTCGCCCTGCCATTGACCAGCAGGCTGACCTGATTGCCGGCCAGGCAGGGCATGCGCCCCAAGCGTGGTAGCGCGCGCAGCTGGCCGTAGGCTTCCGACTCGCCGGCGGCGATGGCCTCCTGCACCCAGGGGCGCCAGTCCAGCGAGGCCATGGCCTTGTGCATCTGTTTGTCGACCACCCGGCGCGCGTCGATGTACGCATAGAAGCGGCTGCGCCCGAAGATCACGTAGGGCAGCAGCGTCAGGTAGGGCATGAAGAACAGCGACAGCGCCCAGGCGATGGCGCCCTGGGCCGTGCGCACGGTGAGAATCGCGTGAATGGCGGCCAGGGTTCCGAGCACGTGGATCGCCGCGATCAGATAGCCGAAGAAATGCTGGATACCGAATTCCATGGTCGTTCGCTTGATGGCTGCCGTGCCAGCATAGACCACGCTATCGATGGGTCGTCACCGATAGAAATCGGCGTTCCACGTGAAACTTCCTGGCGCTGCTGCCTTGAGTCCCTGTGCGAATGAACGAAAGCCCCGGCACGATAGGCGCGAGGCTTTTTCGTCACTGACTGTCAGGCCCGCGATAGCGCCGAAATCTGCTGGCGCCGGTACAGCGTGTCGCGGCTCGACAGCAGCAGGTACAGCGGCAGGGTGACGACGATCGCCACCAGCCACGACAGGTCGGCGCCGTCGAGTTTGCTGGCGATGGGGCCGGTGTAGATCGGCGTGACCGCGAACGGCAGTTGCACCAGGATGCCGATAGCGTAGGCGCTGACCGCGTTGGGGTTGAAACGCCCGTAGATGCCGCCCGTGGCGTCGAACAGCGAGGGGATGTGATAGCGCTGCTTCTGCACCAGGTAGAAGTCGGCCAGGTTGATCACCGCCCATGGCACCAGCACGATCATCATCGCCAGGATCAGCTGCATGAAGCGCGCGATGAAGTCCGCGGGTGCGGTTACCGCAACCACGCAGCAGGCCACCAGCAGGATCGCCGAGAGGGCCACGCGGGCCTGGCGGCTCGGTGCCCAGTCGGCGGCGAAGGTCTGCACCGAGGTGATCAGCGCCAGCACCGCACCGTACAGGTTCAGGGCGTTGTGGCTGATGATGCTAAGGATGAACAGCACCATCAGCACCGGCCCGAACACGCCGGTGCTCTGCTTCACCGCTTCCATGGTGTCCGTCTCGGCGCTCACCGCCAGCGCCACCAGGGTGCCGAAGATGAAGCACAGAGATGTGCCCAGCACGGCGCCACAGTAGGTGGCGATGAAGGGCTTCCAGATGCCCACGTTGCGCGGCAGGTAGCGCGAGTAGTCCGAAGTGTAGGGCGCGAAGGAGATCTGCCAGATGGCGCCCAGCGAGGCCATGGCCAGCCAGCCGGCCAGGTTGAAACCGCCGCGGCTGGCGAAGTCCGCCGGCAAGCCGTTGGCGAACAGGGCGATGAAGCCCGCCAGCAGGCCGATGCCCATCACCCAGGTGCCGATGCGGTTGAGGGTGTGGATGAAGTTGTAGCCCAGGATGCCGATCAGCGTCGCGGCGCAGGCGCCGATCAGCACTGCAGCCGGCAGCGGCAGATCCGGCGCCACGGTGTGGATGGATTTGCCGGCCAGCACGCAGTTGGAGATGAAGAAGCCGATGTACAGCACCGCGGCGATCACCACCACCAGCAGCGCGCCGTAGCGACCGAACTGGCCGCGGCTCTGCAGCATCTGCGGCAGGCCCATCTGCGGGCCTTGGGCCGAAGCCAGGCCGAGGACGATACCGCCGAGCAGGTGGCCGACCAGGATGGCGCAGATCGCCCAGCCGATGTTCAGGTGGAACACCTGCACGGCCATGGCGCCGGTGACGATCGGCAGCGGTGCGATGTTGGTGCTGAACCAGAGGGTGAACAGGTCACGGACGCGGCCGTGACGATCGGCATCGGCCACCTGGCCGACGCTGTTGCTTTCGACGAGCTCTTGGGGAGCGTTGTTATGGGACATGGCGGGTTCTCCTGCGCAAAGCGGTAGCGGCACGCTGCGCGCGAGGCGGGCAGTGCCGGATGGATGCGTGGGGTGTCGTGGCTGAGGTCAGCCGCGCTCGCTGCGGGCCGGGCCGCGGGCGAGGGAGAACGGGCAGGGGTGACGCAATGGGAAGGCACGCAACAACATGGGAAAAACCTACTTCTTGTCTTTATTCGGATAGCAGCGTTTTCGATCGTTGCAGCAGCCCGGCGCGGGCCGGGCTGTGCGGAGTGATGCTCAGCGGAAGGCCGGCACCACGTGCTGGATGAACAGCTCCAGGGACTTTTTCTTCTCGGCGTAGGGCAGGCTGTTGTCGGCCCAGAAGCTGAATTCGTCGACGCCCAGTTCCTGGTAGTGACGAATGCGCGCGATGATCTCCTCGGGCGTGCCGATCATGGTGTTCTTGCGGATGTTCTCCAGCTGGAACGCCGGCACTTCGGCGAACTTGGATTCCGGGCTCGGCTCCAGGAAGCCATTGACCGGCGTGGTCTTGTTGCCGAACCAGGCATCGAAGGTGCGGTAGAAACGCGAAATGGCGGCGGCGCCGAGCTTCCAGCCTTCCGGGTCGTCGGCCAGGTGCACGTGGGTGTGGCGCAGCACCATCAGTTGCGGGCGAGGCACGCCCGGGTTGTTGGCCAGGGCGGCGTTGAACTTGTTGTTCAGGTCGACCACTTCCTCGTCGCCCTTCATCAGTGGCGTGACCATCACGTTGCAGCCGTTGGCCACGGCAAAGTTGTGCGAGTCCGGGTCGCGGGCGGCGATCCACATCGGCGGCTGGGCGTTGTACGGCTTCGGCACGCTGGTGGAGGTGGGGAATTTGTAGACCTCGCCGTCATGGGCGTAGTCGCCTTCCCAGAGCTTGCGCACCACCGGGACCATTTCGCGCAGCGCCTTGCCGCCGTCGGTGGCCGGCATGCCACCGGCCATGCGGTCGAATTCGAACTGGTATGCGCCGCGGGCCAGGCCCACTTCCATGCGGCCGTTGCTGATCACGTCGAGCAGGGCGCATTCGCCGGCCACGCGGATCGGGTTCCAGAAGGGCGCGATGATGGTGCCGGCGCCCAGGCGGATGGTGCTGGTGCGCGCAGCCAGGTACGACAGGATCGGCATCGGGCTCGGCGAGATGGTGTATTCCATGGCGTGGTGCTCGCCGACCCACACGGTGCTGAAGCCGCCGGCCTCGGCCAGCAGGGTGAGCTCGGTCAGCTGCTCGAACAGCTCACGGTGGCTGACGTCCTGGTCGTAGCGTTCCATGTGGACGAACAAAGAGAATTTCATGTCGCTTTCCTCGATTTTTGTAAGGCCCGGACCTCAGGCATGAGCCGCTGTCGGGGCTGGCCGCCTGCAGGATCAGGCGGCTCATGGTCTATGGTATACCATAATATAAAATACTTTGGCGAGTACCCGAGACCCCTCTCGTCGAAAAGCGTCAGTTCTTGGCGGCCTGCCAGGCGTACCAGCGCTCGGCGATGCGCTCGCCGTTGAGGCTCCAGTATTTGAAATCCAGGGTGATCTGCCCGGTCTTGTGGGCGCTCGGCTGGTTCTCCGCCAGCTTCGGATCGACCAGCGCCGAAGCGCCGAGGTTGACCGGCGCGTAGCCGGTCAGCGAGGAGAAATCCGCCTGCGCCTTGGGGCTGGTAGCGTGGGCGATGAACGCGCGCGCTGCCTCGGCGTTGGGGGCGCCGCGGGGAATGACCAGGAAATCACCGGTCACCAGGTTCTGCTGCCAGTTGATGGCCACTGGTGCGCCCCCATCACGCAGGGCGTTGACCCGGCCATTCCAGAACATGCCCAGGCCGGCAGAGCCGGACGAGAGCAACTGCTGGGATTCGTCGCCGCTGCCCCACCAGGCGATGTCGCCCTTGATGCTGTCGAGCTTGCGGAAGGCGCGATCCAGGTCCAGCGGATAGAGCTGCGCCGGGTTCACCCCGTCGGCGAGCAGGGCCATCTCCAGCACGCCGGGGCTCGGCCACTTGTACAGCGCGCGCTTGCCGGGAAAGGTGCGGGTGTCGAAAAGCGCCGCCCAATCCTGCGGCGCCGTGGCCAGCACCTGGGTGTTGTAGCCGAGGATGAAGGAGAAGTAGAACGAGCCGGCGCCGTAGATGGTGACGAAGCGCGGGTCGATGGTGCGTTTGGCGATCTGCTTGAAGTCCAGCGGCTCGAGCAGGCCTTCACGGCCGGCACGCAGGGCGAAGTCCGCCTCCACATCGACCACGTCCCAGGTGACCTTGCCGCTTTCCACCATGGCCTTGAAGGCCGCGTAATCGGTAGGGCCGGCCTGCTCGACGCGAATGCCGGTCTGCTGGGTGAAGGGCTCGCTCCAGGCGCGGGTCTGCGCGGCCTGGGTGCTGCCGCCCCAACTGACGAAGGTGAGGCTCTGCTCGGCGTGAGCGGTGGATAACAGCTGCAACCCCAGCAGCATGGCCAGCAATGTGCGCATGGAAATCCCTCCCGAACGATAAAGAAACCCTGGCTGCCGACCTGGCGAATGTGCCGTGATCAAGCACCGTACTGGCACATTGCAAGATGCGCTCCAGATTGCTCCGGGCGCTGCGGCGGGCGGCGGCGGTGCCAGCCGCCGAGCGCGCTGGTTTTATGTGGGAAAAGCAGTACCACTTGCCAGGGCTGGCGTAACGGTTGAGGGGGCTTTCAGCGATCCAGTGTGGCAGCGGTGCACGGCGCTTGGGCCCCACAGGATCGCGAGAGATGCTCAAACCCGTAGGAGCCCCGACCCAGGGCGAAGCGATCGTGGCCATCCTGCCAAAGCGGCGTCGTGACTGCTATTCGCCGCGAGGTCACGGCTCCCACGGGATCGTGAGAAGTCATCACACCTGTAGGAGCCCCGCCCCGGGGCGAAGCGATCGTGGCCATCCTGCAAAAGCGCGGTGCTGGCACCATTCGCCGCGGGTCGCGGGTCCCACAGGATCGCGCGAGATCCTCACACCTGCATTGGGCAGCGGCTCAATGCGCCCCGGCGCCCTTGCTCAGGTCGCTGTCGTTCCAGCTGTCGTACAGGCAGGCTTCGATGGCTGCCCAGCGTACCTTGGCCTGGGCACCGGGTTGCAGCGGTTGCAGGCCGCTGCCCATGGCTTTCAGGGTCAAGTGGCAGCCGCCCGGCGTGACCACGTGGCAGGTCAGGCTCTCGCCAAGGAACACCACTTCGGCGACCTGCACGGCGATCTCGTTCCAGCCGGCCGGCAGCGGGCTTTGCGCAGCGACCTCCAGGGGCTGCACCTGGGCCTTTTCCGGACGCAACATCAGCAGCACGTCCTGATCGTTCTTCAGATTGGCGGTTGGCGTGATCGCCAGGCTCTGCTGCTCGAACTGCACGGCGGCCTGGCCGCTGACTTTGGCCCGCAGGAAGTTGGAGTTGCCCAGGAACGAGGCGACGAAGGCGTTCGGCGGGTTCTGGTACAGGTCATAGCCGGTACCCAGGCCGACGATCTTGCCGTGGCTGAAGATGGCGATGCGCTGGGACAGGCGCATGGCCTCTTCCTGGTCGTGGGTCACGTAGACGATGGTGATGCCCAGGCGGCGGTGCAGGTGGCGCAGCTCGTCCTGCAGATCCTCGCGCAGTTTCTTGTCCAGGGCGCCGAGGGGTTCGTCCATCAGCAGGATGCGCGGTTCGTAGACCAGCGCCCGGGCGATGGCCACGCGCTGCTGCTGGCCGCCGGACATCTGCGACGGGCGACGGTGAGCGAAGGCTTCGAGCTGCACCAGCTTGAGCATGGCGTCGACCTTGCGCTTCTGCTCGTCGGCGCTCAGCTTGCGAATGCCCAGGGGAAAGGCGATGTTGTCGCGTACGTTGAGGTGCGGGAACAGCGAATAGCGCTGGAACACCATGCCGATATCGCGCTTGTGCGGCGGCACGTTGACCAGGGATTTGCCCTCCACGAGGATTTCCCCGGAGCTGGGCGTTTCGAAGCCGGCGAGCATCGACAGAGTGGTGCTCTTGCCCGAGCCACTGGAGCCGAGGAAGGTGAGGAATTCGCCGTCCTGGATATCTAGGGAAATGTTGTCCACGGCGGCAAAATCGCCGTAGTGCTTGTTCAGGTTGCGCAGGCTGACCAGGGTCTGGGGCGCCTGTTGTTGCTTGATGACGGCACTCATGGGGTTCTCCTCGGCGCTCAGCCTTTGGCTTCGGCGCGCCGGCGTGCAATGGCGGCGATGAACATGACCAGCAGGGAAAGGGCGATCAGCAGCGTCGAGGCGACGGCGATCACCGGGGTGAGATCCTGGCGCAGCGTCGTCCACATCTTCACCGGCAGCGTCTGCAGGCCGGGGCTGGCCATCATCACGCTGAGCACCACCTCGTCCCACGACACCAGAAAGGCGAACAGCCCGCCCGATACCAGGCCCGGCCGGATTGCCGGGAAGGTCACCTTGACGATGGCCTGCAGGCGGGTGGCGCCGCAGATCACCGCGGCATCCTCGATGGACTGATCGAACAGCTTCAGCGAGTTGATGATCGAGATGATGGTGAACGGCAGCGCGACGATCACGTGGCTGACCACGAAAGCGAACAGCGTGCCGGTGTAGCCGAGCTTGAGAAACAGCGCGTACACGGCCACGGCGATGATCACCAGCGGCACGATCATCGGCAGGGTGAACAGTGCGTACAGCAGTTCACGGCCGGGAAACTTGCCGCGCACCAGGGCGAAGGCGCTGGGCAGGCCGATGGCCAGGGCGCACACGGTGGTCAGCAGCGCCACCTTGAGGCTGACCAGCGCCGAATCCATCCACTGTTCGTTGGAGAAGAACTGGCCGTACCACTTGAGCGTCCAGCCCGGTGGCGGAAACACCAGCCACTGCGAGGAGCCGAACGACAGCAGCACGATGAACAGGATCGGCAGCAGCAGGAACACGGCGATCAGCGCGGTGGTCGCGGTCAGGCCGTAGCGCAGGCCACGACCCATGGCATTGGGTGACAGCAGCATGGCGGCTTACCTCGCAGTGCTGGAAGCGACCGGCGATTCCGGTTGCAGCTTCAGGTAGACGTAGAACAGCACCAGGGTGATGAGGATCAGCAAGGCTGCTGCCGCACTGGCGATGCCCCAGTTGAGGAACGATTGCACCTGCTGGATGATGAATTCGGGGAGCATCATGTTCTGTGCGCCGCCGAGCAACGCCGGCGTCACGTAGTAACCCAGGGACATCACGAAGACCATCAGAGCGCCGCTGAAGATGCCCGGCCGGCACAGCGGAATGAACACCTTGAAAAAGTTGCGCCATGGGCTGGCACCGCAGATCGAGCCGGCCTGCAACACCATCGGGTCGATGGCGCTCATGGTCGCCTGCAGCGGCAGCACGATGAACGGGATCATGATGTAGCTCATGCCGATCACCACGCCGGTCAGGTTGTGCACCATCTCCAGTGGCTGGTCGATGATGCCCAGACCCATCAGGAATTTGTTGACCACCCCCGAGGACTGCAGCAGCACCAGCCACGAGTAGGTGCGCGCCAGCAGGCTGGTCCACATCGACAGCAGCACGATGCTCAACAGCCAGCGGCCCCAGCCGCGCGGCATCAGGGTGATCGCCCAGGCCAGGGGAAAGGCCAGCAGGAGGCTGATCACGGTCACCAGGCCGGCCACCGCGAAGGTGTTGAACAGCACCTTGGAATAGGCCGAGTTGGCGAACAGTTGAGCGTAGTTGCCCAGGCCCGGCTCCGGTTCCAGCACGCCGCGCAGCAGCAGGCCGATCAGCGGCGCCAGGAAGAACAAACCGAGAAACAGCAGGGCCGGCAGCAGGTACGGGGCACCGCGCCAGCGCGCTGCCCGTTCCGGGTTGCCGTCAGCGTTGGCACGCTGACGGTCTGCTGCACCGACCTCGGGGGTACGGAGCGCGGTCATTTCACTTCACCAGCCATTCGTTCCAGCGATTGGCGATTTCCGCGCCGTTCTTGGCCCAGTAGGCGTAGTCCAGGGTGATCTGGTCGGCCTCGTGGGCGGTCGGCAGGTTCTGCGCCAGTACCGAATCCAGGCGTGCCACGCTATCCAGGTTGACCGGCGCGTAGGCGGTCAGGTTGGAGAAGTCGGCCTGGCCCTTGGCGCTGCTGGAATGGGCCAGGAACTTCATGGCCGCTTCCTTGTTCTTGGCGCCCTTGGGCACGACCAGCATGTCGGCCATGACCAGGTTCTGCTTCCAGCTCGCCGCGACCGGCGCGCCATCTTCCTGCAGGGCGTGGATACGGCCGTTCCAGAACTGGCCCATGCTCGCCTCGCCGGAGGCCAGCAGCTGCTGCGACTGCGCGCCGCCGCCCCACCAGACGATGTCCTTCTTGATGGTGTCGAGTTTCTTGAAGGCGCGATCCAGGTCCAGCGGGTACAGCTTGTCCTTTTCTACGCCGTCGGCCAGCAGGGCCAGTTCCAGCACGCCGGGGCTCGGCCATTTGTACAGGGCGCGTTTGCCGGGGTAGGTGGCGGTGTCGAACAGCGCGCTCCAGTCCTCGGGCTTCTTGCCGCCGACCGCGCCCTCGTTGTAGCCGAGCACGAAGGAGAAGAAGAACGAACCGACGCCGTGGTCGTTGACGAAGCGCGGGTCGATGCGATCGCGCTTGATGACGTTGAAGTCCAATGGTTCGAGCAGGCCTTCGGCCGCGGCGCGCAGGGCGAAGTCGGCTTCCACGTCGACCACGTCCCACTGCACGTTGCCGCTCTCGACCATGGCCTTGAGCTTGCCGTAGTCGGTCGGGCCGTCCTGCACGACGGTGATTTTGGTGTCGCGGGTGAAGGGGTCGGCCCAGGCGGCTTTCTGCGCATCCTGGGTGGTACCGCCCCAGCTGACGAAGTTGACGGTTTCCGCCGAGGCGGTGGTCGTGATTGCAGCACTCAGGATGCTCGCGGCGAGCACCGAGGTAACACCTTTGATAAACACCATCTTGCTTGCCCTCTTTGTTGTGTTTGTGCGCAAGCGGGCGTTTGCCCGCTTAACCGGAGCAGTGGATCTTCAATGGCGGCCATCACCGGTGTTTCTGTCGGGGCGACCCGTGCGGGACACGCGATAACTTGGCTGGCCTTAGGGATATCATATTATGGTATTCCAAACTTTCCGCAAGCGATTTGCCATACATCTTGCGGGGCTCGTACGACCGGCTGTCCGTCACTCGAACGGCACGGTCTCCACCACTTCCAGCTCGTAACCAGCCAGACCCGCGTACTTGAGCGGTGGGCCGAGGTGGCGCAGCTTGCCGACGCCGAGGTCCTGCAAGATCTGCGCCCCGGTACCGACCTCGGAATACACCCGCGGCTGGCCCCGGTTGAAGGGCCGTTGCGGCTGGGTCAGCTGCGGTACGCGTTCGAGCAGGGCTTGCGACGACTCATGGTTGGCGAGCACCACGACAACACCCTTGCCGTCGGCGGCGATGCGTTCCAGGGCGGCCCACAGCGTCCAGCTGCGCGGCCCGGAATACTCGGCGCCGACCAGATCGCGCAGCGGATCGATGGCGTGTACGCGCGCCAGGGTCGGTTCGTCATGGCGGATGTCACCCATCACCATGGCCATGTGTACGCCGCCGGCGATGCGATCTTCATAGGTGATCAGGCGGAACTCGCCGTGCACCGTAGGCAATGCGCGCTCGCCGATGCGGGTGATGGTGTGCTCGGTGCTCAGGCGGTACTGAATGAGGTCGGCGATGGTGCCGATCCTGATGCCGTGCAGTGCGGCGAAGGCCTCCAGGTCGGGGCGGCGGGCCATGCTGCCGTCCTCGTTCATCACCTCGACGATCACTGCGGCGGGCGTCAGGCCGGCCAGCCGGGCCAGGTCGCAGCCGGCTTCGGTGTGCCCGGCGCGAGTCAGCACGCCGCCTTCCTTGGCGCGCAGCGGAAAGATGTGGCCCGGCTGCACCAGGTCGTTGGGCGTGGCGTCGGCAGCCACGGCGGTCAGCACCGTGTGGGCACGGTCGGCGGCGGAAATGCCGGTGGTGATGCCGCTGGCGGCTTCTATGGAAACGGTGAAAGCGGTGGAAAATACGCTACCGTTGCTGGGCACCATCTGCTCCAGGCCGAGGCGCTGGCAGTGCTCGTCGGTCAGCGTCAGGCAGATCAGGCCGCGGGCTTCGCGGGCCATGAAGTTGATCGCCTGGGGCGTGCAGAATTCGGCGGCGAGCAGCAGGTCGCCCTCGTTCTCGCGGTCTTCGTCGTCCACCAGCAGGACCATCTTGCCCTGGCGAAAGTCATCGATGAGTTCACGGATGGAATGGAAGGGCATGGCGGCTCTCGCAGGTCGAATTATTTTGAATTATGGTATACCGTAATACGTAATCAAGTTAAAGGAGTCAGCCTATGAAGGGTTACTGGATCGCGCACGTGGACGTCACCGACCCCGAGCGTTACAGCGAATACACCAAGCGCGCTCCGGCCGTGTTCGCCGAATTCGGCGGCAAGTTCCTGGCCCGCGGCGGCCGCTCCGAGGCGCAGGAAGGCCGCGATACGCCTCAGCGTAGCGTGGTAATCGAGTTCGAGTCGTACGAACAGGCGGTGGCCTGCTACCGCTCCGCGGCCTACCAGGAGGCGAGCAGCTACCGGGCCGGCGCCGCGCATTCGGAAGTGATCATCGTCGAGGGGATGGCGCCCTGACCCGGCAGGGCTGAGCCAGCGAGGCCCACCTCGATCAGGTGAATGCCGATCGAGGCGGGCTGGGGTCAGCCAATGGCCTGTTCGGCCAGAAAGGCGTCGAGCTCGCCCGCCTGCGGGCAGGTTGCCGGGCCATGGCGAGTGACCGCGATGGCGGCCGCGGCATTGGCGCGTGCGGCGGCGGCTGGCTCGGGTAATCCGGCGGCCAGGCTGGCCAGGAATACGCCGATATGGGCATCGCCAGCGCCGTTGGTGTCCACCGCCTCTACGGCAAAGCCCGGTATCTGCAGGCGCCAGTCGCCACGGGCCAGCCAACAGCCCTGGGGGCCGTCGCGCAGAATCACCAGGGCATCCTCCGGCAGCCGCGCCGTGAGGCGCTCGAGGGCCTGCTCCATGTCGTCGGCAGCGGTGAACTGCAGGGCTTCCTCTCGATTGCTGCTCCAGATCGCCAGGCGCTCCAGCAACTGCTCGGCGCCCGGGATATCCGGGTTGCAGGCCAGCGGGCCTGGGTCGAACACCAGAGCGCCGGCCGCGCCGCCCTGCTGCAGCCAGGCCAGCAGCGGGGCCGCCTTGCCGGCATGCAGCAGGCTGTAGCCGCTGACCATCACCCAATCTTCTTCGGTGGCCATTTCGTGCTGCAGGTCCGTGGTCTGCAACACACCTTCGGCACCGACATGGGTAATGAACGAGCGCTCGGCGCTGGCGTCGGTCAGGGCGACGCACAGGCCGGTGTCGCCGTCATCGCTTGGCGGCAGGCAGCACTCGATGCCCTGCGTCTGCATGGCCTGGCGCGCCATGTCGCCGAAGCGACCCACCCCATGGCGACCCAGGTAACAGGTGCTCAGGCCATTGCGCGCGGCTGCGGCCATCACGTTGAAGCCACCGCCCACTGCGAAGGCCGCGCTGCTGGCCAGCACGTCCTGGCCGGCAGCGGGCAGGGCGCTGACGCGCATTACAAGGTCGACGACGATCTGCCCGGTGTACAGCAACCTAGCGGCCATGGGCGGCCTCGTGAGTCACGGCAGCACGGCGGTCGCGGCAGCCGCCGAGCAGCGCATACAGGCCGCCGGCGACGACGAAGGTGACGATCCAGCCCAGGCCGTTCTGGCCGAACCAGGAATCTGCCAGCCAGCCGTGAAACAGCACGTTGCCCGCGCCGATCTTCACCGTGGTGAAGCTGAAGCCCAGCACGATCGCCACCGCCCAGGCGCCCAGGGCGCGCCACTCCACGCCGCCGGCGTACCAGTAGGCACTGCTCGGGCTGACGTTCATCAGGTCGGCCGCCTCGTAACGCTGACGGTGGCGCAGGTCGACCAGGAAGATACCCACCCAGGCGGTGATCGGCACGGCCAGCATGGAGATGAAGGTGATGAAGGGGCCGTAGAAGCTTTCGGCGATCAGCATGAAGTAGATCGAGCCGATGAAGATCACCACGATGTCGACCACCACGGCGTAGACCCGCTTGACCTTGAGGCCGAGGGTCAGGGTGGTCAGGCCGGCGGAATACACCGACAGGTTGTTGGACAGCAGCAGGCCGCCGAACGCGGTGATCAGGTAGGGCACGGCCATCCAGGTCGGTAGCAATTCGCGAATCGCCACAATGGGGTCGGTCGCCGAGGCCAGGTGGTCGTTGCCCACCGAAATCAGCCCGCCGAGGGTGATCAGCAGTACCAGCGGAATCCCCGCACCGAAGGCTGCGGATGCCACCAGCCCGGCCGCGCGGACGCTCTTGTGCTGGTAGCGCGACATGTCGGCACCGGCGTTGGCCCAGCCGATACCGGTACCGGCGGCCATGGTGCCGATACCGATCAGCACGGCGGACATCGGCGCCGGCGTGGCCGCCCACACCAGCGTCCAGTCGATATGCAGGGCGAGAAAACCGCCGACCACCAGGTTCAGCGCACCGAACACCCAGGTGGCCCATTTCTGGATCACCAGCAGGGTGGCGTGGCCGAGACCGGAGACGCACAGGGTCAGAAGCACGAACAGGCCGATGAACACCAGGGTCAGAAAGGGCGCGGACTTGGCTTCCATCGGCGTGCCCTGAATGATCGACACCAGTGACAACAACACGAAGGCCGCCGTGGTGGTATTGACCGTTTCCCAGCCCAGGCGCGAGCCGAGCGATACCAGGGTCGGGCCGATATTGCCGCGCATGCCGAAGATCGCCCGCGACAGCGTCAGGCTCGGCGCGCGGCCACGGCGCCCGGCAATCGACAGCAGGCCGACGATGGCGAAGGAGCCGCCGGCGCCGAGGATGGCGACAATCAGGGCCTGCCCGATCGACAGGCCTTGAAAGGCGATCAGCGTGGCACCCAGCGGCAAGCCGAGGATGCTGATGTTGGCCGCGAACCAGACCCAGAACAGCTGCAGCGGGTGGCCGTTGCATTCATTCTCGGGGACTGGCTCGATGCCGCGGGTTTCCAACTGGCCCACCTGTTCGGATGCACGCATGGCATGACTCCTGCGATAGTTCGTTGTTGTTGGCAGGGCTGGGTGAGCGCAGGGGCGGCCACCCAGGGGTTCAGATCGTTCGCAAGGCCAGCAGCCGGTCGGTCAGCGGTGCCAGGTCGATCTGGCTCACCGCGCAGACCTGCGCCAGCGCTTCGCTCGGCCACGCGCCCAGGCCATGGGTCGCGCCGAGCATGGCGCCGAGCACGGCGGCGATGGTGTCGGTGTCGCCACCCAGGCTGGCGGCCATGCACAGGGCCTCATAAGGTGTCAGTTGGCCGTTGGCGACGGCGCGCGCCAGGGCGAACGCGGCGACCACGGACTCCTGGGACGCCACCGAGGTGCCGATCACCTCGTAGATCAGGTCGGGCAATACCTCGGCGCTGGCGGTGCTGCACAGCTGGGTGGTCCACTCGATGCGTGCCGCGATGTCGCCGCCGGCCACCCAATGGCCAAGTCGCTGGCCTTGCCGGGCCGCCGCGACTCCACTGTCCAGGGCGCTGGCCAGGCCGTCGCCATTGATGCCCGCCGACACCACCGCCGCCACTGCAGCGGCGCTGGCGATACCCAGGCCGGTGTTGTGGGTCACCTGGCAGGCCTGCAGCACCTGCGCCATGAAACGCTCGGGGTCACGCACGTCGGCGGCGATGCCTACCGGGGTGATGCGCATCGACGCGCCGTTGGTGGTGCCGAAGCGCCCGGCCTGTTCCGGGCTGGCGCCGGCGAGAATCATCTCGATGGCGCGTTTGGTCGACGGGCCGAGCAAGTCCTGCGAGCCCTTGGCGCGCATGGCTGCTTCCCAGTCGATCAGGCGCTGCGCCAGGTCGGTCGGCTCGATCCGGCCCTGGCCCTCGACCAGCAGTTCACCCACCAGAATCGCCTGCTCGGTATCGTCGGTGATCGCGCCAGCGGGCATGTTCGGGGCGATGGGTTGGTCGGCGTCGGCAGCGATCAGGCCGTCGATACGGCCATAGCGAGCGCGAATCTGCTCCCGGGACAGCGACTGGGTCGGCATGCCGAGGGCATCGCCCAGGGCCAGCCCGAGGAAGGCCCCGAGCGCGCGGTCTCGCGCGGTGGAAAGCTGGTTCACTGGGCGTCTCCGAATTCGAGATGAAGTTGAAAGTGCAGCGGGTCCAGGTAGCTTTCGACGCGCTCCATGAAGCGTCCGCGGTTGTCAAAGGTTTCCCTGATCACCCGCAGGAATACGCTGCCCGGTGTGCGTTGCAGTTGGCTGGCGGCCTCGTCGTCGAGCGGCGCTGCGCCGATCCACTGCTTGCCCTGTCCGGCGCGATAGCCGTGGGTGGCCAGCGTGGCGGTCAGCGAGTCCTCGAGCAGGCCTTCTTCGGCGAGATTTTCCAGGCCATCGCAGGCTGGAATCAGTGCCCGCTCGAGCGACACCAGGCTGCCATCGGCGGCCCGCCGGCGCCGCTCGACGAGCATGAAGCGGGCGCGGCCGAAGCGTTCGGCGAATTCCTCGCGTTCCACGCAACTGATATCCAGCAGCTCGGTCTGGATCTGCACGCCGCCGGCGGCAAGGGCCTGCGCCCAGCCCCCGCTCTGGTGCAAAGGCACACCGTCATAGGTAACCACGGAGCCAACACCCGGCTGGGTGCCGATGTAATTGCGCCGCTTGAGCTCGGAGAGCGCCTCGCGCAACGTGCCGCGGCTGACATCGAAGGCCGCCGCCAGCTCGTGTTCACCGGGCAGCCGCTCGCCTGCGCCGAGCACGCCTTGCTCGATGCGTTCGGCCAGGGCGCGAACCACGCGGGTTTTCTTGTCAAATCGAACCTGTCTAATCATGTACAAATTAGTACCGCCAGATCGCATCGCTCGCAAGTGCTTTTCGGCAGACGGTGCGTTTCAGGCTGTACTGGAGGCGGTTGTCGGCCCCGTGTTCCGGCCGTTTAGCCGGGGTGAGCGACGCCGGAAAGGTGGCTGACCAGTTGCCGGGCATGGGGTGGCAGGCTCTGCCAGTCGCGGATGCACAGGCGCAGTTCGCGATTGGCCCAGCTGTCGGCGATGTCGACCAGCGTCAGCGGTAGCTCCTGGGCCATCCGTGAGGCTGCAGCCTCGGGCAGCATGGCAAGGCCCGCGCCTTGGGCGACCAGTTGGGCGATGGCATCGAAGCTTGGCGCCCGCACTCGCACGCGCAGGGCGATGCCGGCGGCGATGGCCTTGTCTTCGATAAAGCGCTGCATCGCCCGTTCCGCCGGCAGGCCGATGTAGGGAAAGCTCAGCGCCTCCACCAGTTTGGCTTGTCGCCGACCGGCCAGGGCATGGCCTTGAGGCACCAGCAGCACCAGGCGGTCGTGGCGAAACGGCAGGGACAGCAGCCCGCCGGTTGGCTGGTTGCCATCGTAGACGCCCAGATCACTTTCGCCCGCCTGCACGTCACGCAGGATCGAGCGGCTGCTGCCTTCGGTCAGCTGCAGATCCACTTCCGGGTAATCGGCCAGAAAGGGGCCCAGCGCCGCCGGCAGGAAGGTGCTGTTGGCCACCGTCGAGGCGCATAGCCTGAGCACCACGCGGCGCTGACCGGACAGCTCCTGCAGGTTGTCTCTCAGGCGCTGCGTTTCGTTGAGGATCCGCTGGCAGGCTTCGAGCACCAGACGCCCGGCCGGGGTTGGCGTCATGCCGTTGGCATTGCGGGCGAACAGGGTGACCTGGCAGCGTTCCTCGAATTGCCGCAGCCGGGTGCTGGCCGCCGACACCGCCACCGGAAAGGTGGCCGCGGCCTTGCTGAGGCTGCCGGTCGAGGCGATGGCGACCAGCAGGCGCACGTCCACAAGATCGAAATGCACAGGGCTTCTCCAAAACAGAAGGCGGTCTTAGGAAAATAGCGATTCTGGGTCGGCGCCATTCGGATCAGAATAACCGTTCCTAGCCCCGGATTCAGATTGCCATGAACCTTTCTGCCTTTTTCAAGCGCTGCGCCAGTAACGGCAGCCTGTTCGCCATCCTTTCCGCTGCCGGTTTCAGCATGAAGGCGATCTTCGTCAAAATGGCGTACATCGCCGCGCCCGTCGAGGCGATCACCCTGCTGGCGATGCGCATGACCCTCGCCCTGCCGCTGTTTCTGTGGCTGGTCTGGCTGAGCCGCAGTGGTACTGGAACAGTTGGGCGTTTTTCCCTGGGCGATGGCGCACGTGTCGTGGTGCTGGCGCTGTTCGGCTATTACCTGTCGAGCCTGTTCGACTTCTACGGTTTGCAGTACATCAGCGCGGGCCTTGAGCGGCTGATCCTGTTCACCTACCCGACCCTGGTGCTGGTGTTCCAGATGATCGCCTTTCGTGAGCGCCCCAGCCGTCGCACGTTGCTGGCCATGGCGGTTTGTTACCTGGGCCTCGGCGTGGCGCTCTTGCACGATATCGGCGCCACCGATATGGGCAGCCAGGTGATCATCGGCTCGCTGTGGGTATTCGCCAGCGCCGTGACCTACGCGCTGTATTACCTGGGCACCGGCGTGATGGTGAAGCGCCTGGGTTCGATGCGCCTGGCTGGCCTGGCGGGCAGTGCGTCGTCGCTGATGGTGCTGGCGCACTTCTTCGTCACCGAACCGGCCGGCAGCATGCTCGCGCAACCGGCCCAGGTATGGATCTGCGCGGCGCTGATGGCGCTGATTTCCACCGTGCTGCCGGTGTACTGGATGGCCCTGGCGATCCAGCGAATCGGCACCACC
Source organism: Pseudomonas fulva 12-X (assembly GCF_000213805.1). Lineage (NCBI taxonomy): Bacteria > Pseudomonadati > Pseudomonadota > Gammaproteobacteria > Pseudomonadales > Pseudomonadaceae > Pseudomonas > Pseudomonas fulva. Next base: position 99,359 of record NC_015556.1, read on the forward strand.
CACACCGCCGCCGTCGGCAACCTCGGCCCGGTGCTGACCATCTTCGCCGCCTGGGCGCTGCTTGGCGAAGCCATCTCGCCGTACCAGATGGCCGGGCTGGCGCTGGTGATGTTCGGTATCTGGCAGCTCAAGGCGGGTGCGGCGAAGAAGGCCGTGGTTGCCGAGGTGGCGGGTGCGGGTAAGCCGAGTTCGGTGAGTTGAGCGGCTGCGGAAGGCAGAAGCGGATATCCAACGATTCAATGTGGGAACGGGCCATGCCCGTGATTTTTTTGCGGGCATGGCCCGCTCCCACAGATAATCACAAGTCCTCCCGACGGGAACGAGCGGCCGCTCCCGCCACAGAACGGCACAACGCGCTAGCGGATGAAATGCACCTTGCCCGTATCGTCACTGCCCATGTAGATCCCATAACTGCCCGTCTCGCGCTCGGCAATGTAGCGTTCTAGGATCTGCCGGATGGCCGGGTAGTAGATCTGCTCCCAGGGGATGTCTTCGGGGGCGAAGAAGCGGCGGGCCAGGGTTTCGCTGCCGAAGTAGCCGATGTCGTGCAGCAGTTTGGCACGGAAGATCAGGTACACCTCGCTGATCGCCGGCACGCTGAAGATCGAATAGGGGCAGGTGATTTCCGCCACCACGCCGGCCTCCTCGCGTACTTCGCGCAGGGCGGCTTCTTCGGTGGTCTCGCCGTTTTCCATGAAGCCGGCCGGCAGCGTCCAGGTGCCGATGCGCGGCTTGATGGCGCGCTGGCACAGCAGGTAGCGGCCGTCCTGCTCGATGATGCAGCCGGTGATTATCTTCGGGTTTTCGTAGTGGATGTGCCCGCAGCCGGCGCACACCAGGCGGTGGTGGTCGTCGCCTGCCGGGCGACGCCGTTCCAGCGTCGCGCTGCCGCATTGAGTACAGAAGCGCGGGCTGGGCATGGCGGTCAGCGTCCGATACGCGGGTCTGTGAGGCCGATGGGGGCGACGATGTCGCGGGCCTTGGCACCTTCCTGCTTGGCTTCCAGGTATTCCAGGGCGACCTTGGCGGCGGCGCGCACATGGTCCACCGAGGCCTGGTGGGCGGCGATCGGGTCGCCGCTCTTGATCGCCTCGACCATGCGCTCCATTTCCTGGTTGCTGGTGCTGCGGCGGTTGCTCTGCGACACCGAGGTGGCACGCAGGTAGCTGATGCGTGCCTGCAGCTGGCGCAGCTGGGTGGCCGCCGCCTCGTTGCCGCAGCCTTCGAGCAGCACGTTGTAGAACTCCTGCACCGACTCCAGCACGTCCGGCAGCTCGCCTTCTTCGAGGGTCTGGCGGTTGTTCTCCAGGGCGCGTTCCAGGGCGCGGATGTCCTTGGCGCGAGCACGCAGGGTGAACAGCTGGACGATCATGCCCTCCAGCACGCAGCGCAGTTCGTAGAGGTCGCAGGCGTCTTCCAGGGTGATGATCGCCACGCGCGGGCCCTTGGCGTCGGCGAATTCCACCAGGCCTTCGGATTCCAGATGGCGCAACGCCTCACGTACCGAGGTACGGCTGACGCCCAGGCGATCACAGAGGTCGCGCTCCACCAGGCGGTCGCCGGGCAGCAGCTGGAAATTCATGATGGCGCTGCGCAGCTTGTCCAGAACGATTTCCCGCAGGGTCACGGGATTGCGGTTGACCTTGAAGCTGTCGTCGATCGGCTGGCGTTTCATGGTTGGTGCTCGCGTTATAGGTATGGGCGCACTCATCGCATTGCCTTGGCCGCTTATGCCTCGGGTTGCTGCTGCTCGGCATCCGCTTCGGCGAAGGCCTCGCGGGCGATGCGGAAACTGTCGACCGCGGCAGGCACGCCACAGTAGATGCCGACCTGCAGCAGGATCTCGCGGATCTGCTCACGGCTGAGGCCGTTACGCAGGGCGCCGCGAATGTGCAGCTTCAGTTCGTGCGGGCGATTGAGCGCGGAAATCATGGCCAAGTTTATCATGCTGCGTTCCTGCATCGATAAGCCTTCCCGGCCCCACACGTGCCCCCAGCAGTATTCGGTGACCAGCTCCTGCAGCGGGCGGTTGAAGTCGTCGGCGTTCTCCACCGAGCGCTTCACGTAGGCCTCGCCCAGCACCTGGGTGCGGATCTTCAGGCCCTTTTCGTACTTGTCGTTGCTCATGTCGGTTCTCCTGGGTCGATTGAGGTTGCTGCAGTGCTAGGCAAAGCAATCCATTCGGGTCAATCGCGGGCATGGCCCGCTCCCACATATCGCATTAGGCCAGAACGTAGGATGGGTCGGGCCGCGTAGGTGAAACCCATCACCATTGATGGGTTTCACCCATCCTACGCGGTAACCAGCTCCAGCCTCACAACCCACCCATCAGGGTGTATTTGATTTCCAGGTAATCGTCGATGCCGTAGTGCGAGCCCTCGCGGCCCAGGCCGGAGGACTTGATGCCGCCGAAGGGCGCCACTTCCGTGGAGATCAGCCCTTCATTGATGCCGACCATGCCATATTCCAGCGCCTCGCTCATCCGCCAGGCGCGGCCCAGGTCGCGGGTGTAGCAGTAGGCGGCCAGGCCGAATTCGGTGTCGTTGGCCATGTGGATCGCCTGGGCCTCGTCGCTGAAGCGAAACACCGCGGCCAGCGGGCCGAAGGTCTCGTCGCGGGCGACTTTCATCTCGGTGGTCACCTCACTCAGTACGGTGGGCTGGTAGAAGCCATGGCCGAGGGCGTGGCGCTTGCCGCCGCAGACCAGCCGGGCGCCTTTGCCCAAGGCATCGGAGACGTGATCGGCGACCTTGTCCACAGCCCGGTCGTTGATCAGCGGGCCTTGCTGGGCGCCATCGGTAAAGCCATCGGCGACTTTCAGCTCGCGTACGCGCTCGGCCAGGCGGGCGACGAAGGCGTCGTGGATGCCGTCTTGCACCAGAAAGCGGTTCACGCACACGCAGGTCTGCCCGGCATTGCGGTACTTGGCGACCATGGCACCGTCGACGGCGCGCTCCAGGTCGGCGTCATCGAAGACGATGAACGGCGCGTTGCCGCCCAGCTCCAGCGATACCTTCTTCAGGGTGCTGGCGCACTGCTGCATGAGCAGCTTGCCGATCGGCGTGGAGCCGGTGAACGACAGCTTGCGTACCTCGGCGCTGGCGCACAGCTCGTTGCCGATGGCCACCGCATCACCGGTGATCACGTTGAGCAGGCCGGCGGGCAGCCCGGCTTCTTCGGCCAGCACAGCCAAGGCCAGGGCCGAGAATGGCGTTTCCGGCGCTGGTTTGACGATGCACGGGCAGCCGGCAGCCAGGGCCGGGCCGACCTTGCGGGTGATCATCGCCGCCGGGAAATTCCACGGCGTGATCGCGGCGACCACGCCGATCGGCTCCTTGGTCACCACGATGCGCGCGTCGGGCTTGTGGCTGGGAATGGTGTCGCCGTAGATGCGTTTGGCTTCCTCGGCGAACCACTCGATAAAGCTGGCGGCGTAGAGAATCTCGCCACGGGCCTCGGCCAACGGCTTGCCCTGCTCGAGGGTGAGAATCTCGGCCAGCGCGTCGGCGTTTTCCAGCATCAGGGCGTGCCAGCGCTTGAGGATGGCGCTGCGTTCCTTGGCGGTGCGTGCCCGCCAGGCTGGCCAGGCGGCGTTGGCGGCGGCGATGGCGCGGCGAGTTTCGGCGCTGCCCATGTCGGGCACCCGGCCGATCTCTTCGCCATTGGCGGGGTTGAAGATGGCTTGGGTGCCGCCTTCATCGGCGGCCAGCCACTGGCCATCGATGTAGGCGTGCTGGCGGAACAGGCGCGAGGCGTTGGGCGTCATGGCGGCTCCAGAAGAAAACAGGCCATGCTCGAGGGTGGGTGAGCATGGCCAAAGAAAAGATGTGCAGCTTGTTGACCATCGGCTCCTGGCAGGCCGCTGGTCAGCTCGCTCAGGCAAATGCCGGTAGGGCGCCGAGTTTGCCGCGGTGGTAGATCATCGGCACCGGAGCTTCCTCGGGCAGGATCAGGTTCTTCACCGCGCCGACCATGATCGCGTGGTCACCACCGTCATACTCGCGCCACAGCTCGCACTCGATGATCGCTGCGGCATTGTTCAGCAGCGGGTTGCCCAGCTCGCTGAGGGTCCACTCGATACCGGCGGCCTTGTCCTTGCCCTTGCCGGCGAAGGCATAGGCTTCCTTCTGCTGCTCGGCGGACAGCAGGTGGATGGCGAAGCGCTTGCTGTCGCGCAGCACCGGGTAGGAATCGGAGGCGTAGTTGGGGCAGAACAGCACCAGCGCCGGGTCGATGGACAGCGCGCTGAAGGCGCTGGCGGTGATGCCGACGATGCCGCCATCGGGGCCCAGGGTGGTGACGATGGTCACGCCAGAGGGGAAGGCGGCCATGACGGATTTGTAGAGTCCGGGTTCGATCATTTTGCTTTTCCTCGATGCGCTCAGCGCATCACGAACGGGTCGGGCATGGGCGCTTGCGACAGGTTGATCCACACCGTTTTCAGCTCGGTGTAGGCCAGCACCGAATCGATGCCGCTTTCACGGCCGTAGCCGCTGTTCTTGAAACCGCCGATCGGTGCCATGGCCGATACGGCGCGGTAGGTGTTGACCCAGATGATGCCCGAGCGCACGGCCTTGGCCATGCGGTGGGCGCGGCCCAGGTCGCGGGTCCAGATGCCGGCGGCGAGGCCGAACTGCGAGTCGTTGGCCATGGCCAGGGCGTCGGCTTCGTCCTTGAAACGGATCACCGAGGCGACCGGGCCGAAGACCTCTTCCTGCATGATGGTCATCGAGTGACGGTCGCATTCGAACAGCGTTGGCTCGTAGTACCAGCCTTCGCCATCGACCTGCGGGCGCTTGCCGCCCAGGCGCAGTTTGGCGCCTTCTGCCACGGCCGTGGCGACCAGGCCTTCGACCACGGCCAGTTGCTGGGCGGTGGCCATGGGGCCCATTTCGCTGGCGTCGTCCTGGGGGTTGCCGATGCGGATGCGTTTGGCACGCTCGACCAGGCGCTCGACGAACTCGTCGTAGATGCTGTCCTGTACCAGCAGGCGCGAGCCGGCCACGCAGCTCTGCCCGGAGGCGGCGTAGATGCCGGCTACCACGCCATTGATCGCGCTGTCCAGGTCGGCATCGGCGAAGATGATGTTCGGCGATTTGCCGCCCAGCTCCAGCGACAGCTTGGCGAAGTTCTCGGCACTGGCGCGCACCACGTGGCGCGCCGTAGCGGCGCCGCCGGTGAAGGCGATTTTGCGCACCAGCGGGTGGCTGGTCAGCGCCGCGCCGGTGGTCGGCCCGTAGCCGGTGACCACGTTGACCACCCCGGCCGGGAAGCCTGCTTCGAGGGCCAGGCGGGCCAGTTCGAGAATGGTCGCCGAGGCGTGTTCCGAGGGCTTGAGCACGATGGTGTTGCCGGCGGCCAGGGCCGGGGCGAGCTTGATCGCGGTCAGGTAGAGCGGGCTGTTCCAGGGGATGATGCCGGCCACCACGCCAATCGGCTCGTGGGTGGTGTAGGCGAACATGTCCGGTTTATCGAGGGGCAGGGTGCCGCCTTCGAGCTTGTCGGCCAGGCCCGCGGTGTAATGGAAGAACTCCGGCAGGTATCCGACCTGGCCGCGGGTTTCGCGGATCAGCTTGCCGTTATCGCGGCTTTCCAGCTGGGCCAGGGCTTCCTTGTTCTCGGCGATCAGGTCGCCGAGGCGGCGCAGCAGCTTGCCCCGGGCGGTGGCGCTGAGGCCGCGCCAGGCGGGGTTGTCGAAGGCTGCCTGAGCGGCCTGCACGGCGCGCTCGACATCCTCGGCGCCGGCATCCGGAAGCACGGCCCAGGCCTGGGCGCGGGCCGGGTCGAGGCTCTCGAAGGTGTTGCCCGACTGCGCGTCGACCCACTGGCCGTCAATGCACATCTGATAGCGTGCGAGTGTCATGCGACGATCCCCTTTGCGGTGTGCTGCAACTGGCTGGCGTGTTCCAGGAACTCCAGCAGCATCTGGTTGACCAGGCGCGGCGATTCCACCGGCATCATATGCCGTTGCTCAGGCAGCACCACGACCCGCGCGCCGGGAATGCACTGCGCCAGTTGCTCGGCCATCTGCGGCGTGGAGCCCGGGTCGAGCTCGCCGGTGGCGATCAGCGTCGGCACATGGATGTCGGCCAGGTCGTCGGCGCGGTACATGTCCTGGGTGGCGAACAGCGTGTAGGTGGTCAGGTAGCCCTGCGGGTCGTTGGCGGCCAGGGTCTGGCGGATCGCTGCGATCTGCGCCGGATTGGCGGCCTGGTACTCACGGCTGAACCAGCGCGACAGCGCCGCTTCGGCATTGGCGTCCGGGCCATGTTCGGCGGCTTGGGCGGTGCGTGCGATAACGCCGGCGCGCTGCTCGGGGCTGCGGTTGAACACGCTGTTGAGCACCACCAGGGCGCCGATGCGCTGCGGGTGGTGCAGCGCGAAGGCACGGGCCACCAGGCCGCCCATGGAAAAGCCGATCACCATGGCCTGCGACAGGCCGAGGTGGTCGAGCAATTCACGCAACTGGTCGGCGTAACCGGCCAGGTCGGTGTCTACCGCGGGGCGCGGGCTGTCGCCGTGGCCGAGCATGTCGTAGACGATGACCTGGAAATGCTGGGCCAGGCCAACCACCTGGCCGCCCCACATGTCTTTCGTCAGGCCCACGCCGTGGATCAACACCACGGGTTGGCCCTGGCCGATCACCCGGTAACTGGTGCCGGCGGGGGTACGTTCAGCGAGTTGCCGAATCATGGCCTGCTCCCGATTACTGCGCCTTCTCGGCCGCCAGTTCTTCCAGATCGATATAACGGTTGCCGATGCGCGGGTGCAGACGACCACCGTCGGCCGCGCCCAGCACCACGACGATCTCGTCGGCGCGTGGGGCGTCTTCGATCTGCATCTCCAGGGTGATGTAGTGCGAGCGCAGGCCTTCGTCGTCCTTGTGCATCATCGGGATCTGAATCGAGGTACCCGGCCCGCCACGCTTGTTGGTGAACGACAGGTAGCTCTTGGCCTTCACCGCCTCGCGGTAATGGTTGCCGAAACGCAGGGTGTGGATAACCGCCGAAGCATGCTCGATTTCCCCGTCAGCGCCGACCACGGCGGCCTTGCCGTAGGCTTCGATCTTGTCGGCGCCGCCGATGGCTGCGGTCAGGCGCGCGACCATCAGTTCGCCGAGGGCGGAGCAGTTGGCCTTGATCTGCGGCTTGAGGTCTTCGACGAAGCCATTGCCAACCCACGGGTTCTTGATCACGACGGCCAGGCCGACCATGGTGACCGGCTTGTCGGTCGCCTTGCCGCCTTCGATCAGGGTTTCCTCTGTGTAGCTGACGATCTTGCGAATCTCGAAACTCATGGCAGCTCCTCGGCTGGTTGGTGTTGGGTATTATGGTATACCAGAATACACAATATGCAAGCATTGCCGAATCCCAGGCGTGGCGGTGCCTTGGCGCTTTAGCTGCGAGACTGCGCGGCTCGAAAAATGATCGATAGGGATGGTTTAGATAGGGGAGGTATTGCGGGGAAGGGTTGGAGCGACGCCATCACAATCAAGCGCCGCCTTTTGGTGATCGTGTGCTGCTGGGGTCAGCACCAGCCGTGGCTCGCCGATGCCACCGCATCGTGAGCGTGCAGGCTTTCGGCGTGGGTCACCTGGATATGGAAGGCATCGATGCCCGGCATCTTCAACAACGCCTGGCACAGCCGGCGGGCGGCGTCTTCGCAGAACATCAGGTTCTGGCCGTTGGCCAACGCGAAGGCCTGCTCGTCGGCACGTTTGACGGCGCTCTGCACGGCGGTGCCCAGGGCGGCTTCGGCGCCATCGAGCAGGGCCAGGAAGGGCAGGGCGTTCGCCTCGTCGGGCAAGCGCACGCGGATGTGCGCGTCGCTGCGCTGGCTGTGGGGCGTGGCGACGATGCCGGTGCTGCCCAGCCAGGCGTGCAGGGCGTCGAAATCCAGCGGGCGATCAGCGAAGTCAGCGGCGAAGCGCTGCTGGATCAGCTGCCGGGCCAGGGCCGCGGAGCAGGGGCAGGTCGACGAATAGGTCACGCGCAGGCCCAGCTCCAGATGGAAGCCTGCAGGATCGAGGCGTGCATTGATGGTCAGCGGGTAGGCCTTGTAGCCGGCCAGCGGGCTGACCAGTGCCGGGCGCGAGAGTAGCCAGTCGCCACACAGTTCCAGGTAGGCGCAGTGCGACAGGCCGTAATGGCTGACCAGAAAGTTTTCCAGCACATAGCGCAATAGGGCTGGCGACAGCGGTTCGCCCTGCAATGCGGCCAGGGCCAGGTACAGGCGTGACATGTGGATGCCGCGGCTTTGGCCATCGTCCAGGCTGACGCCGGCGTCCACCTGGGCATTGATCGGCTGTTCGCCCAGCAGCACCGGCAGAGCGATGCCGCCCATGCCTACCCGGTCAAGTGGCACGTTGGCGTGAGCGCTGCGTTGTGCAGCGATATCGGGCAAGGGCTGGCTGTTCATCGGCTTCCTCAAGGTGGCGAGCATTACTTTTGTGTATTTAATGTTATGTTATAACAATTGAATGATTTGTGAGGCCACCATGACTGCCGATGAATTGCTGGCCCAGCCCGCCGAGGCCTACATGAACGACGCCCAGCAGGCGTTCTTTCGTGACCTGCTGACCCGCCAGCGCGAGGAGCTGCAACAGCGTATCGACGAGGAATTCGGCGAGCTGCGCGAGCAAGAGCGGCCGGCCGATGAAGCCGATATCGCCAGCCGCGAGGAGCAGCGCCAATGGCAGCTGCGCCTGCTGGAGCGGGAAAAGAAGCTGCTCGACAAGATCGACCAGGCCCTCGAGCGCCTGGCCCATGGCGAGTACGGCTGGTGCCGGGAAACCGGTGAGCCGATCGGCCTGAAGCGCCTGCTGCTGCGGCCTACCGCCACCCTGTGTATCGAGGCGAAAGAGCGCGAAGAACAGCGCGAACGCCACCAACGTGACCTGTGAACCCTGATGCCGATGAGGACCCCCGCCATGCCCGACCGCCTTCCCGTTACCGTGCTTTCCGGCTTTCTCGGGGCCGGAAAGAGCACCCTGCTCAACCATGTGCTGAAGAACCGCGACGGCCTGCGCGTCGCGGTGATCGTCAACGACATGAGTGAAATCAACATCGACGGCAGCGAGGTGCAGAAGGGTGTCAGCCTCAACCGCGCCGAAGAGAAGCTGGTCGAGATGAGCAACGGCTGCATCTGCTGCACCCTGCGCGAAGATCTGCTCGACGAGGTCAGCAAGCTGGCCCGCGACGGCCGCTTCGACTACCTGCTGATCGAGTCCACCGGCATTTCCGAGCCGCTGCCGGTGGCGGAGACCTTCACCTTCCGCGACGAGCAAGGCCAGAGCCTGGCTGACCTAGCGCGCCTGGATACGCTGGTCACTGTGGTCGATGGGGTGAATTTCCTGCCTGATTTTCAGGCTGCGCAGAGCCTGGCCAGCCGTGGCGAAACCCTGGGCGAGGAAGACGAGCGCTCGATCACCGACCTGCTGATCGAGCAGATCGAATTCGCCGATGTGCTGCTGATCAGCAAGATCGACCTGATCAGCAGCGCCGAGCGCGAGGAGCTGACCGCCATCCTGCGCCGCCTCAACACCCGCGCCAGGATCGTGCCGATGAGCATGGGCGCGGTACCGCTGGGGGCCATCCTCAATACCGGGCTGTTCGACTTCGAGCGCGCCGCCGAGTCGCCCGGCTGGCTCAAGGAGCTGCGCGGTGAGCACGTGCCGGAAACCGAGGAATACGGCATCGCCTCCAGCGCCTATCGGGCGCGGCGACCGTTCCATCCGCAGCGCTTCTTCGATTTGCTCAGCCGCGAATGGACCAATGGTCGGCTGCTGCGCTCCAAGGGCTTTTTCTGGCTGGCCAGCAAGTATCAGGAGGCGGGCAGTTGGTCCCAGGCCGGCGGCCTGATGCGTCATGGCCTGGCCGGGCGCTGGTGGCGCTTCGTGCCGAAGAGCCAGTGGCCACAGGACGAAGACGAACTCAAGGGCATCATCCGCCAGTGGGACAAGGCCAGCGGTGATTGCCGCCAGGAGCTGGTGTTCATCGGCCAGCACATCGACTTCGATCAGCTGCACGCCGAGCTGGACGCCTGCCTGCTGACCGACGCGGAAATGGCCGCCGGCACCGAGGCCTGGCGGCAGTTGCCGGATCCGTTCGGCCCCTGGCAGGAGGCTGCGTGATGCTGGCGTTGAAGATCAAGCCGGCGCCGCTTCAGGTCAGCAGCGAGCGCATCGAGGTGCTCGGCGAGGCCCTGCGTGATGAGGTCAACCTGGCGGTGTGGCAGCGCAGTCTGCCTGAGCATCTGGCCGCCTTCGCCAGCACCTTGCTGGCCCAGGGCGAGCCGCTGGCCGAATCGCTGAGCATCGAACTCGCCGCCCCGGAAGCCGAGCCCAATCTGCACGGGCTGCTCAGCGGTTACAGCGATCTGCCCGGCCAGGCGGCTTTTCTCGCCGATGTCGCCTGGCTGGTGCGCGCCTATGCCTGCCTGCTCGATGCCAAACGTATCGGCTTGCGCCTGCGTGCACTGGATGGCGCCATGTGCCCGCGCTTTCATGTCGATCACGTGCCGTTAAGGCTGATCACCAGCTACGCCGGGCCAGGCAGCCAATGGCTGGCCGAGGGCGCGCTGTCGCGTCAGCTGTTGGGTGGCGCGCAGGCGTTGCCCAAGGAGGGCGCAATGATCGAGCAGATCGGCTGTGGCCATGTGGCGCTGGTCAAGGGCGAGCGCTGGGTAGGCAACGAAGGACGCGGGCTGATCCATCGCTCACCGGCCTTGCCCGCTGGCGAGCGCCGCCTGCTGCTGACCCTGGACTGGCTGGCCTGAATCGCAGGCAAAAAAATGCTGCGCCTGGGCGCAGCAACATCGCCACCGGGCCTGTCCGGCAGCCAAGAGAGCTTTTATTAACACCGATAGAGATGACGATCGGATGACGGCTCAGTAGACCTTCCATACGGCCTAGCTTTGGCTTTCGCACAAGGGCTTGAGGTAGACATCTTCGCTCACGCCGTTTTATCGGATACCGTTCGACGGAAAGTCGATGTCGTGGAGCAGTCGGCATTTCATTGTCACGGCGCACCGGTAAACTATCGGTCCGATAATGGCTTATTGCCTTTATATGTGTCTGGCCGACGCATGATCGCACCATGCTCAAGCTGGCGGTTATCTATTTCGCCATCATCTTGATGCTTTTCAGGGACATTACAGGGACGTAGTACCGTGCCGACTTATCAGCAGAGCACCCAGTTTTCGAACGTGCCACTCAGCTTCTCCACGACCGTCAATGCGCTGCTCTACGGAACCAAGTGGGGCGCTTGGTCGGGCAGTTCGGCGGCACTCACTTACAGCTTCGCTAACCCAGGCGTTTCACGGTACTCAAGCGACTACGACTATGTCGATCTGCCCGGCATCAGTTCCCGAGCTTTTGTTTATGCCCTTACTGCCAATCAGCAGGATGCTGTACGCAGTGCGCTGGCTGGCTGGAGCTCGGTTGCCAACTTGTCTTTCACCAAGGTGAGCGATACCGCGGGTGGCCAGGTAGGGGATTTGCGTTTCGGTGGTTACCATCTGACCGACTCAGATACGGCGGCATTCGCCTTTCTGCCAGGCGGAAGCCCAGTTTCGGGCGACGTATGGATCGGCCCTGCAACCAATGAATCCTCGCCCTCGCCGGGTAGTTATGACTACCTGACCTTCGTGCATGAGATTGGCCACGCGCTGGGGCTCAAGCATTCATTTGAGGCCTCAGACTTCAGTAATTACGTATTGCGTAGAGACTATGATGACGTGCGCTACACAGTCATGAGTTACAACGACAGCTACGATTTCCAGCCCACTGGCCCGATGCTTTTCGATGTTTCCGCCATTCAATACCTGTACGGCAGCAACAATAGATGGCAGACGGGCGACAACGTATACCGCTGGGATGCCAGCGCGCAGATCTTCGAGACCATCTGGGACGCGGGTGGCAATGACACGATCGATGCCAGCAACCAGCTCGAAGGCGTGGTGATCAACCTCAATAGCGGCGAGTTCAGCTCGATTGGTCAGGATATCTATAACTACGCCACGGGCGAATGGCGTAATGATTTTCTGACGATTGCCTATGGCGTCGTTGTCGAGAATGCGATCGGAAGCAACTTCAAGGACACGTTAATAGGCAACGCCGCGAACAATGTGCTCAACGGCGGCGCTGGCGCCGACACCCTGATCGGTGGTGACGGTGACGATACCTACGTGGTCGATAATGTAGGCGATGTAGTGATTGAGCGAGCCAACGAAGGCATCGACCTGGTTCAGGTTGCCATTGCCTCGGCAGGAGGCACATACACGCTGGGCGATCATGTCGAAAACGCCACGCTGATCAATAAAGTCGCGTACAACCTGACCGGCAACGCGCTGAACAACATCCTGATCGGCAACGCGGCGGATAACGTACTTGATGGCGGCCTGGGTGCTGACACGATGAACGGCGGCGCGGGCAACGACACCTACATCGTCGATGATGTGGGCGACGTCATCATCGACAGCGCCGGCATCGACACCGTGCGCGCGAGCATCGCCTACACCCTTGGTAGCGGCCTGGAAAATCTGGTGCTAATCGGTAATCAGGCCATTTCCGGAACGGGCAACAATCTGGGCAACGTCCTGGACGGTTCGCAGAACGCTGCAGCCAACGAACTGCGTGGCCTGGGCGGCAACGACACCTATATCGTCGGCGCTGGCGACACGGTGATCGAAGAAGCCAATGGTGGTATCGATCTGGTGAAGGCTTATGTCAGCTACACCCTGGGCAATCATGTCGAGAACCTGAGCCTGCTGGGCAGCGATCACCTCACTGCCACCGGCAATGCCCTGGCCAACGTCATCACCGGCAACGACGGTAACAACATCCTCGATGGCGGCGCAGGCGTGGATACGCTGCGTGGCGGCAAGGGCGACGATACCTACATCGTCGACCTGACCGTCAAGAACACGCTCGAAGACACTATCGTCGAGAACCTCAACGAGGGTAACGACACGATCCAGCTGCGTGGCGGCAACGCCGCGCTGACTACAGTCACTGCCATTGCCCTGGCTAATAACATCGAGAACCTCGACGCCAGCGCAACCGGAACCAGCCGTCTGAACCTGACCGGCAACGCGCTGGACAACGTGCTCACTGGCAACGCCGCGAACAATGTGCTCAACGGCGGCGCCGGTGCCGACACCCTGATCGGTGGTGACGGTGACGACACCTACGTGGTCGATAACGCAGGCGATGTGGTGGTCGAGCGAGCCAACGAAGGTATCGACCTGGTTCAGGTTGCCATCGCTACGGCAAATGGCACCTATACGCTGGGCGATCATGTCGAAAACGCCACGCTGATCAATAAAGTCGCTTACAACCTGACCGGCAACGCACTGAACAACATCCTGATCGGCAACGCGGCGAATAACGTACTTGATGGCGGCCTGGGTGCTGACACGATGAACGGCGGCGCGGGCAACGACACCTACATCGTCGATGATGTGGACGACGTCATTATCGACAGCGCCGGCATCGACACCGTGCGCGCGAGCATTGCCTACACCCTCGGCAACGGCCTGGAGAACCTGGTACTAACCGGCAATCAGGACATCTCCGGAACGGGCAACAATCTGGCCAACATCCTGGACGGTTCGCAGAACTCTGCAGCCAACGAACTGCGTGGCCTGGGCGGCAACGACACCTATATCGTCGGCGCTGGCGACACGGTGATCGAAGAAGCCAATGGTGGTATCGATCTGGTGAAGGCTTATGTCAGCTACACCCTGGGCAATCATGTCGAGAACCTGAGCCTGCTGGGCAGCGATCACCTCACTGCCACCGGCAATGCCCTGGCCAACATCATCACTGGTAACGACGGCAACAACATCCTCGATGGCGGTGCGGGCGTGGATACGCTGCGTGGCGGCAAGGGCGACGATACCTACATCGTCGACCTGACGGCCAGCAACGCGTTCGAGGATCGCGTCGTCGAAAACGCCAATGAAGGTATCGACACAATCATCTTGCGTGGCGGCTCCTTGTTACCCAAAGCGGCCACCGTGGTGTTGGTCAATAACATCGAGAATCTGGATGCGAGTGGAACAGGCAGCATCGCGCTCAACCTCACGGGCAACGCCGCGAATAACCTACTGATCGGCAATCAGGGCAACAACACCCTCAATGGCGGTGACGGCAACGACATCCTCGTTGGTATGGGCGGCTTCGACACGCTGACCGGTGGCCGCGGTGCCGACACCTTCCGTTTCGACCTGAGCTGGCTCGGCCTGAGTGATGGACCCGATGCGCAGATCACCGACTTCCGCCGTCTGGATGGCGACAAGATTCAGTTGCAGGGCGATGGGGCACAGAGTTTCAGTTTCGTCGGCCAGTCATTCGATGCGGGGGCTGCCAGTAGTCATCAACTGCGTTTTGATGCTGGTACGCTCTACGGCTCCGTCGATTCGGGGGCTAGCAATGCCTTTGAAATTCGCCTGTTGGGTGTGAAGGAGCTGCGCCAGGATGACTTCCTCTTCGGTTGATCGCCCCTCTGCAGGCACTAACAAAGCCAATTGCCCGCGCGGGCTGGCATCAGAAGCAGCTATCCGGGTCACAGGCCTACCCGGCAGCCATGTATTAACGCCGATGAGAGATGAAAACCGGATAATGGCCTAGTAGGCCATCCACACGCCCTTGCTTTGGCTTTCGCAGAACGGCTTGAGGTAGGCGGCGTCTTCGGCCACGCCGTAGTAGTGGATGTCCTGCTGATAGGGTGTGCCGCCGACCCGGGCGTTGCGGCACACGCCAAAGGCGCCGACCGGGCATTGCTCGACAAAGCTCACGTCGACCTTCTGGCCCTTGAGCTCGGGCTGGCAGAAACCGCTGCGGAACAGGTTCGGCGGGATGCTGCGGTTCTGCTGGCAGACCTTCACATCCAGTCGCTCGGCCTGGCTATGCACCACGCAGGCTTCGCCCCAGGCCAGACCGGACAGACCACACAAAAGCAGGGGCAGCAAACGGCGCATTGGTACGACTCCATTTAGAGATGCGGCGACTTTAGGTGTGCCGCCGGATCAGTGCAAGCCGGGCTTTTCCCCGCGCTCCCAAGCCTTCACCATAGCGCCATGTTGAAACAGATCCCCACCCACCTGATCGCCGGCCCGCTGGGTGCCGGCAAGACCAGCCTGATCCATCAGTTGCTGGCGCAGCGCCCTGCCCACGAGCGCTGGGCGGTGCTGATCAACGAGTTCGGGCAGATCGGCCTGGACGCGGCCCTGCTGGCCCGCGACGAGGATGGCCTGAGTTTCAGCGAGGTGGCTGGCGGCTGCCTGTGCTGCGTCAATGGCGCGCCGTTCCAGGTCGGCCTGGGCCGGCTGTTGCGCAAGGCCAAACCGGACCGGCTGTTTATCGAGCCGTCCGGCCTCGGTCATCCGTTGAGCCTGCTCGAACAGCTTGGCCAGGCGCCCTGGGAAGGTGTGCTGGCCGTGCAGCCTCTGCTGATGGTGCTCGACGCCGCAGCGCTGGCTGCCGGCGAGCCGTTGGCTGACACCCAGCGTGACGCGCTGCCCCGCGCCGGTTTGCTGGTGCTGAACAAGAGCGAAGGGCTGGACGAAGCCGCCCGTGCACGCCTGCAAGCCGAACTGCCACTGGCGCCTTACTGGACCAGCCAGGGCCGCCTGCCGTTCGAGCGTTTGCCCCAGGCTGAAGCGATTGCGGCGAACCCGGCCGGCGCCCTGCCAGACGGCCCGCCACCGCCGGCAATGGTGTGGCGCAATACCGATGAGCCGATCTGCCTGATTCAGGATCAGCCCGAGGGCTGGAGCATCGGCTGGCGCTGGCACCCCAGCCAGCGTTTTGACCTGCTGGCCATCCAGCAATGGCTGGCCACGGTCCCCTGGCGACGCGCCAAGCTGGTGTTGCACACCAATGCCGGCTGGCTTTCAGCCAATGCCCTGCAAGGCCAGGCGCTGCACTGGCAGAACAGCGAGTGGCGCAAGGATTCGCGGCTGGAGCTGATCTTCGCAGGTGCTCAGGACGAGGCGGTATTGCGGGCCGGTATGGCGGCCTGTCGGGTCTAGTGTCGCCTGCTCAGGGTTCCGACAGCGGCGTAACGTTATTCAGGTCGTAACGTTCAAGGGCCGAGCCACAGGGTGCGGGCTCAGGTAAGCCCTCCGGACGGCCGGTATTGGCGACGCCCAGGCGATCGTCGGCCAGTTCGATTTCCTGAAAACGCTCGGCCAGCACCCGTCGGTCTTGGGTGATGTACAGCAGCACCCGCGGCAGGCGCGCCTGTTTTTGCTGCTCGTCGGTCAGCGGCAGCGGCGGCAGGTTGACCGTCGCCTGGTGCCAGATGCCCGGCGCCTCGGCCTCCTGCCAGCGCACCTGCCAGGGCGCATCGAGCGGCAGCAGGGCCGGCCCCAGGTTCGGGTAGCCGTGATAGCAGTCGCGGGTCGGTTGCAGCGCTCTGCCCCAGATATCCATGGCCAACGCCTGGCCGTCGATCTCCATGCGCACCAGGGTTCGCTCGCCGAGGTTGGCGGCTGACACCAGTACCGGGGCATGGCGCAGGCTGCGCGCGCGGCTGGTTTCCAGGTTCGAGTTGCGGGCCAGGGCGGCGGCGGCTTCGATGCGATCAGGGTAGTGGTAATACTGATAAACCAGTGGCAGCTCATTGGCTGCGGGATAGGCCGTGGTCAGGCGCAGCGGCGCCGGTGTCAGGGCGTTTTCCTCGCTGCCGCCCAGTTGCCGGGCGAAGCTATTGAGGCTGGATTTCAGCCGGGCGCCGTCATAGGGAAAACGATCTTGAGCGATGGCTTGCTCATCCGGCCAGCGGGTCCAGACCAGCAGGCGTTCGGGCTCATTGCCCGCCATCGGCAGGTTGGCGCTGCCGCCCGAGCTGGTACTGGTGCCGGCGGCGTCGAGCCACAGGTCCTGGCCCGTGAGGTTGATGTGCACTTCGCTGATCGGCGGATGCTGGGCGGAAAACGCCTGGCTGCCCAATTGCCCGACCGTAAAGGCCAGCGGCACGATCAGTACGGCGGCCAGGCTGGGCAGCAGCATCAGCGCGTGCACCTGGCCGGACATCGCGGCGCGGTCGCGCCACAGGTAGTAGACCCAGCTGATCAGCAGCAGGCCGAGCAGCGGCAGTGCCAGGTAGAAGGCAGCCAAAACGGCGAGCATGGCAGCGCTGCTGTCGGTCAGTACCAACAGACCGAGGGTGGCGATCAGCAGCGCCGACAGGGCGCTCAACAGCAGGCCAAAGCCGTATTTCATCATTGGTGAAATGCCCAGGCAGACGATCAGCTCACTGCCGGCCGGCGGCCACGCAGCTTCAACAGCGCGTCACGTTAAGCGATTTCACATCCACCCGGAATAGGACGCGCCGCCATTGCGGCGGCGCGTGCAGGCATTTCAGTCCGTGGTGATGCGCGAGTGGGTGCGGGTGTCCTTCATGGTGATGTACACCAACAGCGAGCAGGCGATGCAGCCGGTCACGTACCAGTAGAAGCCACTCTCCATGCCCACGCTCTTGAACCACAGCGCCACGTACTCGGCGGTGCCGCCGAAGATCGACACGGTCAGCGCGTACGGCAGGCCGACGCCCAGGGCGCGGATCTCGGTGGGGAACAGCTCGGCCTTCACCACCGCGTTGATCGAGGTGTAGCCGCTGACGATGATCAGCGCCGCCATGATCAGGAAGAACGCACCCCACCAGCTCTGCACCGTGTGCAGGGTGGTCAGGATCGGGTAGGTGAACAGCGTGCCCAGTACGCCGAAGGCGATCAGGATCGGGCGGCGGCCGATTTTGTCGGACAGCGCGCCTACCAGCGGCTGCAGCAGCATGAATAGGAACAGCGTGGCGGCCGAAATCATGGTCGAGTCGTTCTTGCTCATACCCACGGTGTTGACCAGGTACTTCTGCATGTAGGTGGTGTAGGTGTAGAAGGCCAGGGTGCCGCCCATGGTCAGGCCGACCACGGTGAGCAGCTCCTTCGGATGGCGCAGCAGGGTGCGCATGATGTTTTCCTTCGGCGCCTCGGTCTTCTTGAACGAGTCGGTTTCCTCCATGCCGCGACGCAGGTACATGGCCACCACGGCGCACAGCGCACCGATCACGAACGGCACGCGCCAGCCCCAGGTTTCCAGCTGTTCGACGGTCAGGGTCTGCTGCAGGATGATCAGCACCGCCAGGGCGATGAGCTGGCCGGAGATCAGCGTCACGTACTGGAAGCTGGAGAAGAAGCCGCGGTTCTCGCGGTTGGCCATCTCCGACAGGTAGGTGGCCGAGGTGCCGTACTCGCCGCCGACCGACAGACCCTGCAGCAGACGGGCGATCACCAGCAGGATGGGCGCGGCGACGCCGATGGTCTCGTAGCTGGGGGTCAGGGCGATGATCAGCGAGCCGAAGCACATCAGCAGCACCGAGGCCAGCAGCGCCGCCTTGCGGCCCTTGCGGTCGGCGTAGATGCCCATCAGCCAGCCGCCGATCGGGCGCATCAGAAAGCCAACGGCGAAGATCGCGGCGGTGTTGAGCAGCTGGGCGGTCAGGTCGCCTTGCGGGAAGAAGGCCTTGGCGAAGTACAGGGAGAAGGCGGCGTAGACGTACCAGTCGTACCACTCGACCAGATTGCCAACGGAGCCGCTGAAAATCGATTTGATGCGCTGGGACGTGGTGCGCGTAGGCGCGGAGGCAGACAGTGTGCTGGTGCTTTCCATCAGAGGGAACCTCGATCTCGTCATTATTCTTGTACGCCGGAGATGGCGCTGGCAGGGCCCTTTGCAGGGGCTGTGCCAGGAGGTAGAAGGCCCGTGCCATGGGGCTTTCGACGAGATCGGGTGGTGCCGGGCTGGCAAGAATCCGCTAGGGCACTCGAGGCGCTAGCGGATTCTTGCCAGGCGCGCCTCAGCTGGCGGACTGCGGCTCGATGTCGAGAAAGTCGGTGCGCAGCAGGCCGTGGCGCTGCATCTTTTCGTTGAGAGTACGGCGCGGCAGTTGCAGCAGTTCAGTCACCAGTTTCATGTCTCCGTGACAGCTGGCCAGGGCCTCGCGCAGGCACTGCGCCTCGAAGGCTTCCATTCGTGCACTCAGGGAGTTATCCACAGCGGCGGATTGGCTGGCCGAGGCGGGCAGTGCCAGCACATGGCGCTCGGCAGCATTGACCAGCTCGCGCACGTTGCCCGGCCAGTCGTGGGCCAGTAACTGAGCGAGCAGCGCCGGGGTGACCGGTGGCAGAGGCCGCTCGAAGCGCTCGGCGATCTGTCGGGCGTGGTACTCGAACAGCAGCGGCACGTCCTCGCGGTGCTCGCGCAGCGCCGGCAGTTGCAGTTCAGCGACGTTAAGGCGATAGAGCAGATCCTGGCGAAAGCTGCCCTCGCGCACGCGCTCGTGCAGGTCCGGCTTGGTGGCGGTGACCACCCGCAAATCGAGGCTGATCACCTGGTTGGAGCCGAGCCGCTCCAGCTGGCGTTCCTGCAGCACGCGCAGCAACTTGACCTGCTGGCCCAGGGGCATGCTTTCGATTTCGTCCAGGAATAGCGTGCCGCCGTTGGCGTGTTCGATCTTGCCGATGCGCTTGCCCTGGGCACCGGTGAAGGCACCACTTTCGTGGCCGAACAGCTCGCTCTCGAACAGGTTCTCCGGGATGGCCGCGCAGTTCAGCGCCACGAACGGGCCCTTGGCGCGCGGGCCGAAGTCGTGCAGGCAGCGGGCGACCAGCTCCTTGCCGCTGCCGGTCTCACCGCGCATCAGCACGTTGGCGGGCGTTTGTGCCAGCTCCAGTACCTGACGGCGCAACTGCACCATGGTGGCGGATGAGCCGAGCAGGCGCCCGGCCAGTTCGTCCTTGTGCTCGACCTGCTGGCGCAGCTGGCGGTTCTCGCGGGTCAGCTGGCGTTTCTCCAGGGCGCGGCGCAGGCTGCCGAGCAGGCGTTCCGGCGTGAACGGCTTCTCGATGAAGTCATAGGCGCCCAGGCGCATGGCTTCCACGGCCTGGGGCACGTCGCCGTGGGCCGAGACCAGCAGGAACGGCAGTTCGGGGTCGCGGGCCTGGATCTGCTCGAGCAGCGCCATGCCGTCCATGCCCGGCATGCGCAGGTCGCTGACCACCACGCCGGGGTAGTCCTCGGGCAGTCGCTCCAGGCATTCGCGACCGCTGGCGCACAGGTGGACCTCGAAGCCGGAGCGCTCCAGCCACTGGCGCACGGCGTCGCGGATCGGCGCCTCGTCGTCGACGAATATCACGCTGGGTTTCATGGCAGCTCCTGTGGGGCGTTGGCAGCAGGCAGGCGCAGGGTAAAGCGTGCGCCGCCCTCGGGGCGGTTGGCGGCCTGCAGGTCGCCATCCAGTTCAAGGACGATGGCGTAGGACACCGCAAGACCAAGGCCCAGGCCGTCGCCCACCGGTTTGGTGGTGAAGAACGGGTCGAACAAATGGGGCAGGGCGTCTGCGGCGATACCGCTGCCGATGTCGTCGACATGCAGCAACCAGTGATCACCGTCGAGCGCGAGCTCCAGGCTCAGGCGCGGCGCCGGGCAGTTCTGCATGGCATCCAGCGCATTGCGAATCAGATTGACCAGCACCTGCTCCAGGCGGATGGCATCACCGGCGACCCAGGCCGGCTGCTCGGGCGTGCGCTGGATCTGCACCACAACGTCTCGCAGGCGCGGCTCCAGCAACTGCAGGGCCTTGTCGAGCACGGCGCCCAGTTCCAGGGTTTCGCGCAGGCCACCGGGGCTTTTGCGGGCGTAGGTTTTCAGGTGGCCGGCCAGGGCGGCCATGCGCTGCAGCAGTTCCTCATGGCGCCCCAGCGACTGGCGCGCTTCTTCCAGTTCGCCATCGGCAAGGATCATGCGCAGCGTGCCGAGATGGACCTGTAGGGCGGTGAGCGGCTGGTTGATCTCATGGGCCAGCGCCGCCGACATCTGCCCCAGGGCCGCCAGCTTGGCGGCCTGGACCAGGCCGTCCTGGGCGGTACGCAAGGCGGCCGTACGTTGTTCGACCAGGGCCTGCAGCTCATCGGCGGCGCGCTGGCGCAAGCGGGCGATGCGCCAGCGCTGGTGCAGCACCAGGCCCAGCAGAAACAGCGCCAACCAGGCGCCGCCCGCGGCCAGGGCCGCGGTGTAGCTGCTGCCGGCCAGGCTACGGGTGTCGAGCAGCAAGTGCAGCGTCCAGTCTTCGCTGGCCAGCTCGCGGGTTTCCCACAGGTAGTCACCGGCCAGTTCGCGATCGCTGACCCGCACCAGGCGGCCGTCATCGGCCAACGATTGGCGCTGTTGATAACTCAGCGGCGCCAGTGGCTTCTTGTCGTACTGGCGGGTGGCAGCGAGCGTCTCGCGCGCCGCCGCGGAGATCGGCTGCAGCTCGCGGTAGCGCCAGGCCGGGCGGTTGGCGATAAAGGTGATGCCCTGGCGGTCACTGACCAGCAGCACGTGTGGGCTCTGGCTCCAGGCCTGCTCGATGCCCGGAAACTCCAGCTTGACCACCACGGTGCCGAGGAAACGCCCGCGGGCATCGCGCACCGCGTGGGAGAGGAAATAGCCGGGAATACCGCTGGTCACGCCCACTGCATAGAAACGCCCGGTGTCGTGCTCGCGGGCTTCGCTGAAGTAGGGGCGAAAGCTGTAGTCATGGCCAACGTAGCTGGTCGGCAGGCGCCAGTTGCTGGCCGCGACGCCCAGGCCGTCGGCGTTCATCACCTGCAGCGTGGACGAATGCGCGGCGGCGTTGATGGCTTCGAGCTTGATGTTCAGGCGATGTTGCAGCACCGGGGTGAGCGGGCTTTGCAGCGCTTGCACCAGCTCCGGGTCGAGGGCCAGCACGGCGGGCAGCGCGCGATAGCGGTCGATCAGCGTCTGCAGCGTACCGGCGTAGGCGGCCAATTGTTCCTGCGCCTGCTGCCCGGCATCGGCGAGGCGCTGGCGCTCGGCCTGGCGTTCGGCCAGGTAGGCGGACAGGCACAGGCCGGCCAGCAACAGGGCGGTCAGCAGAGCGATGCGCAGCGGGCGAGAAGACATCAGGTTGCATCAGTCAGGCAGGTGGCGGCCGACGATAGCACAGGGGCCGGGCCAATCAGTCCCGCGAAACGGGGTGGTCGCGGCGCCATTGCTGCAGTTCGATCACCTGGCCTGATTGCCGAGGAGCAGGCGGCGGCGCCACGTCGACCACAGGCGGCAGGGCCTCGGGTGGCTCGCGGAACGGGTAAGGATCGAGCTCGATGCTGCCGACATGGGCGCCGAACATGACGATGCGCCCGACATGCCGTTGTTCGCCGGTCACGGTGAATTCGAAGCCGTAGATCCGCGCGAAGCGGCGGTTGCCGCTGCCATCACGCACCAGCCCGAAGCGCTGAAAGGCCACGTTACCGTCGAGCAGTTCGATATCCAGCTTGGTGCAGTGCTGCTTGACCCGCGCCAGTGCGCGCTCGCGAATGCCGTGGCCGTGCCACAGCCAGGCGGCGCCGGCAGCGAGCAGCATCAGGATGAACAGGTTGCCGAGGGTCAGCATGGCAGGCGAACTCGTGACGAAGAGCGCTCAGCTTACCCGATCCACGGTGACAGTTGCCGCCGTGAATCGGTTGCCGGGTTCGCTAACGTTTGCCCGTGCGTCAGCTGGCCAGGCCGTGAGGATTGACCGGTAGCGGTATGATCGGCGCGGGTGCCTGCAGGCCGAGGCGCTCGAACATCACCCGGGCGATTTCCCGTTCGCCCATCACCACCAGATCGGCCTCGTGGGTCTGCAGGTAGTCGACTTCATCGTCGAAATGGGCGCGGGCGATGATGTCCAGATCGGCATTAGCCTGGCGGCCGTGAATGGCGATCTGCCCGGCTTCCAGGCTGTTGGGGATGGCGATCATCAGCCAGCGCGCTGAGGTCACGTTGGCCAGCTCCAGCACATGGGTGCTGGCGGCGTTGCCGAGTACCACGCTGAAGCCTTCCTCGCGTAGCTCCTGGGCGCGGGTGCGGTTGTCGTCGATGATCACCAGCGGTATGCCTTCGCCGCGCAGGCGCCGGCTGATGCGGCTGCCGACCCGGCCATGGCCGATGAGGATGGCGTGGCCGGTTTCGATGATCGGATGCAGGTCGTGGTCTTCGTCCGGCTCCACCACGGCCAGGTCGGCTGGCGTGGTGTTCTCGCGGCGGTCCAGCCACGGCTGCAGGCGGTCGATCATCAGAAACAGCAGCGGGTTGAACAGGATCGACAGGATCGCGCCGGCCAGCACCAGATCACGCGCCGCTTCCGGCACCAGGTTGAGGCCGATGCCCAGGCCGATGAGGATGAACGAGAACTCGCCGATCTGCGCCAGGCTCACCGAGATGGTCAGCGCGGTGCTCAGCGGCTTGCGGAAAGCCAGCACGATAAGCATCGCCGCCAGCGACTTGCCGAGCACGATGACCAGGAAGGTGCCGATCACCAGCAACGGCTGTTCGACCAGAATCGCCGGGTTGAACAGCATTCCCACCGAGACGAAGAACAGCACGGCGAAGGCATCGCGCAGCGGCAGTGAATCCTCGGCAGCCTTGTGGCTGTGCTCCGACTCGTTGAGCACCATGCCGGCGAAGAACGCGCCGAGGGCGAAAGACACGCCGAACAGCTGCGCCGCGCCGTAGGCTATGCCCATGGCGATGGCCAGCACGGCGAGGGTGAACAGCTCCCGCGAACCGGTGCCGGCGCTGCGCTCGAGCAGCCAGGGAATGACCCGGCCGCCGACCACGATCATCAGCACCACGAAGGCGGTGACCTTACCGAAGGTGATCAGCAGCTGCATGCCGATGCTGCTGGAGCCGTCGCCCTGCGGGATGCCGCCGAGCACGCCGGACAGCGCCGGCAGCAGCACCAGCGCCAGCACCATCACCAGATCCTCGACGATCAGCCAGCCGACGGCGATCTTGCCGCGGCGGGTGTCGATCAGCTGGCGCTCTTCTAGGGCGCGCAACAGCACCACGGTACTGGCCACCGACAGCGCCAGGCCGAATACCAGGCCGGCGCCCCAGCCCCAGCCCATCGCCCAGGCCAGGCCCATGCCCATCAGCGTGGCGACGGCGATCTGCACCACGGCGCCGGGGATGGCGATGTGTTTGACCGACATCAGGTCTTTGAGGGAGAAGTGCAGGCCCACACCGAACATCAGCAGGATCACGCCGATCTCGGAAATCTCGTGGGACAGTTCTTTATCGGCAACGAAGCCGGGAGTGAAGGGGCCGACAATCACGCCAGCCAGCAGGTAGCCCACCAGTGGCGACAGGCGCAGGCGGTTGGCCAGGCTGCCGAACAGGTAGGCCAGCACGAAGCCGGCAGCGATCGTCGCAATCAGGGGTGTGTGATGCGGCATGCGGTCTCCTTGTGAAGAGGGCCAGGCATGCCTGCGCGGCATCGGATACCGCGCAGAACAGCGTAACGGCCAGGGTCGGATTGCCCGACCATAAAGACCGATATTTTATATTAAAATATTGCTTATAACTAAAAGGTCTTTATACAAGATGTGTCGCCTACCCCGGAAAAGCGTGTAAGCCGCGTCACGCCTCGCCTCTGAGGGCGCGGTAACGGCTCTCCAGCTCCTGGCGGATCTCGCGGCGCTGACGCCCCTGCTCGAAGCGCCGGCGCTCCTCGGAGTTCTCCGGTTGACGGGGCGGTACTTCGGTGGATTTGCCGTTTTCATCGACCGCCACCATGGTGAAGAAGCAGCTGTTGGTATGGCGCACCGAGCGCTCGCGGATGTTCTCGGTGATCACCTTGATGCCGACCTCCATGGAGGTGCGACCGGTGTAGTTGACCGAGGCCAGAAAGGTCACCAGCTCGCCGACGTGCACCGGTTCGCGGAAGGTCACCTGGTCCACCGACAGGGTTACTACATAGCGGCCGGCGTAGCGGCTGGCGCAGGCGTAGGCGACTTCGTCCATGTACTTGAGCAGCGTGCCGCCGTGTACATTGCCGGAAAAGTTGGCCATGTCCGGAGTCATCAGGACGGTCATCGACAGTTGGGCGTTTCCGGGTTCCATAACGTCTGGCTCATCAGGTTGGTTGGGGGCGTGATTGTCAGCCGTCTGCGCGGCCTTGGCTGGTCGATTGTTTCTATGCAGTCGATTGCTGCAACGTATGTACCGGCATTTCACTCCTAGAGCCATAGTCTTTCACCCATTCAGGACGATTCCATGACGCGCTCCGTTAGTTGTTTAGCCCTGTTGCCGCTGCTCACCGGTCTCGCCCATGCGGCGCCGCCGGCCTGTGACAGCGTCAGCCAGTGCAACTCCGCCGGCACTGCCGCTTATCAGGCAGGCCGCTACGAGGAGGCCGCCGAGGCCTTCGAGCGCCAGCTGCGCCGTGCCGAGCAGCTGCAGGAAGACAACAGCGCGGCCCGTGAGCTGGCGCTGAACAACCTTGTGGTGACCAGCCTGCGCCTCAAGCAGCCTGGTGAAGCACGCGCCTGGCTGAACCTGGCCCTGGCCGACGGCATGCAGGGCACCGCCACGCGCAACAACCTGCGCGCGGTGGCCGCAGTGGTGGATTACCCGCAACTCGCCGCCAGTATCGAGGGTCGTTATCTGCGCTACGCCGGCGCAGCGGTGTGGAGCAGCCTGGACATCAGCCGCCAGGCCGACGGCAGGTATCGGGCGAACTTCGCGCCGCTACGGGCCGGCGGCAAGGTCGAGGAATATGGCCCGGCGGCCATCGGTATGCTGCAGGGCGCCTTGCAGGGTGACAAGGCCTATTACCGGTTGGCCTCGCCGGAGCTGCCCAATGGCTGCGCCGTCGAACTGCTGCACGAAGGGCTGGATATCCAGGTGCTGGAGGTGATCGATCAGCGCTGTCAGGCGTACGGCGGTTTTGGCATCAGCGTGGCGGGCCGTTACCTGAAGGTCAGTACCGAACCGCAGCCGCCGCGAGCGCCCATTCAGCAATAGTGCGCAAAGCCTCGTCGGTTGCCGCCAGCGGTGACCCTGACGAGATGCCCGGCGTCTTTCCCTGGTCGCGCTGTAACGCGCACCACCTCGCGGTTTGCGGCAAATATTTCCGAATATTTCCATGCCGCGACGCGTCTGGCGCGGATGTTAACCTGCGGTCAGTGTGGCCCGGCAAAGGGTCGATCTTCCCCCATTCCAGCAGGCTTCAACGCGCCCTCGAGCAGCCGCCCGAGCGCGTTGCCGCCTGCCTAAAACAAGGAGCCGTTTCCTCATGCATGCCATCAGCTTCATCCAGGATCTAGCGGTGATCATGCTGGTAGCCGGCGTGGTTACCGTGCTGTTCCACCGCTTCAAGCAACCGGTGGTGCTCGGCTACATCCTCGCCGGTTTCCTTATCGGCCCGCATACGCCGCCGTTTGGCCTGATCCACGATGAAGAGACCATCCGCACCCTGGCCGAGCTGGGGGTGATCTTCCTGATGTTCTGCCTGGGGCTGGAGTTCAGCCTGCGCAAGCTGTTCAACGTCGGAGCCACGGCGTTCATCGCCGCGTTTCTGGAAATCATCCTGATGATCTGGATCGGTTTCGAGATTGGTCGCTACTTCGGCTGGAGCACCATGGACTCGCTGTTCCTCGGCGCGATCCTGGCGATTTCCTCGACCACCATCATCATCAAGGCGCTCAGCGACCTGAAGATGAAGAACGAGCGCTTCGCCCAGCTGATCTTCGGCGTGCTGATCGTAGAGGACATCCTCGGCATCGGCATCATCGCCCTGCTTTCCGGTATCGCTCTGAGCGGCACGGTCGAGACCGGCGAAGTGTTCGCCACGGTCGGCAAGCTGTCGCTGTTCATGATCGTCGCGCTGGTCATCGGCATCATCCTGGTGCCGCGGATCCTCGCCTACGTGGCCAAGTTCGAAAGCAACGAGATGCTCCTGGTCGCCGTGCTGGGCATGTGCTTCGGCTTCTGCCTGCTGGTGGTCAAGCTGGAATACAGCATGGTCCTGGGCGCCTTCCTGATCGGCGCGATCATGGCCGAGTCGCGCCAACTGGTGCAGATCGAGCGCCTGGTCGAGCCGGTGCGCGACATGTTCAGTGCGATCTTCTTCGTCGCCATCGGCCTGCTGCTCGACCCCAGCGTGCTGGTCGAATACGCATGGCCGATCGCGGTGATCACCGTGGCGGTGATCGTCGGCAAGGTGCTGTCGTGCAGCGTCGGCTCGTTCATCGCCGGCAACGACGGACGTACCTCGCTGCGTGTCGGCATGGGCCTTTCGCAGATCGGCGAGTTCTCCTTCATCATCGCCACCCTGGGCATGACCCTGCAGGTGACCAGCGACTTCCTGTACCCGGTGGCGGTGGCCGTGTCGGTGATCACCACCCTGACCACGCCGTACCTGATCCGCGCCGCCGATCCGCTGGCGGTGAGCCTCGGTAACGTGATGCCGCAGCGCGTATCGCGGGTGTTCTCGCTGTACGGCGAGTGGCTGCGCAGCATCCAGCCGCAAGGGCAGGGCGCGGTGCTGGCCGGCATGATCCGCAAGATCGTTCTGCAGGTGCTGGTCAACCTGGCCTTCGTGGTGGCGATCTTCCTCGGTATCGCCTTCTTCGCCGCGCAGATCGGTGCCTGGCTGGCCGAATGGATCGACCAGGAGAACCTGCGCAAGGCGGTGATCTGGGGCGCCGCGCTGATCCTGTCGCTGCCGTGCCTGATCGCCGCGTACCGCAAGATCAAGGCACTCTCCATGCTGCTCGCCGAAATGGGCGTGCGTCAGGAGAAGGCCGGCCGCCATACGGCGCGGGTGCGCAAGGTAATTTCCGAGGTGATTCCGCTGCTCTCGCTGGTCGGCATCATGGTGCTGCTCACTGCGCTGTCGTCGAGCATCCTGCCGTCCAACGACATGCTGCTGCTGGTCGGCGTGGTCGCCGCTGGCGTGGTCGCCGTGCTGTGGCGCTGGTTTATCCGCGTGCACACGCGTCTGCAGATCGCCCTGTTCGAGACCCTCGACAAGCCCGAAACACCCGGGCATCACTGACACGACAAGGGCGCCAATAGGCGCCCTTTTTTATTCCATTGCTCGATTTGTTCACGGGCATCGCTGCGCTCAACCCGGACTACAGAAGCAGTTTGCCTTGTGTAGCCTGGTGTTGAGCGCAGCGATACCCAAGGGCGGCAATTGCCGAACGGTTGCGGATCACTCCTCCAGCCAGACTTCCCGCACCCAGTGCCAAACCGAATCCCAGCTGTCGTCGGTGAGGTCTTCTTCCTCGCCATCCCAGAGCAGCACGGTGCCGTCCTGTTCGACGCAGTAGTAGTTGCCGCGGTCCTCGCAGATCGGCACCAGCTCGCGCGGCACGCCCAGGGACCAGGCCACCGAAGCCACTTCCGGCAGGTAGGTATGCGACTGCGGGTCGGTGACGGTGACCGGCTCCAGGCGGCCATATACCACGTCGCTGACCTTGAGCAGGAATTCACGCAGCTCGAACGGTAGGTTGATGAGGATCTGCTCTTCGATCTCCACCAGCAGCTCCTCGTCCGGTAGTTCCAGCGGCACCGGCACCGGCTCGTTCAATTCACGCAGTTGTTCGATGACTTCTTCCACGGCGGCTCCACCTGAGTTCGGCGACTCTCATCAGATTCTGAAACGCACGAAGCAGACGCAGGCCCGGTTGGCCTCGTCTGCTCTGCTGCTTCCTGGATAACGCAGCTTTTTACGCTGAATGGAAAATAGTCACAAGCCGGGCAGAGGCAAAACGCCATGTTGCGGCTTGCGACGGGTTTCGCATCCCGTTGGGTGCGATGAGCGTCTGGAGGTTCCGAAAACCGAAGGCCAAAAAAACAAAACCCGGGCAAGCCCGGGTTTTGTCAGTGCGTGTGGGATCAGCCGTTCTGGCGGATACCGGCGACCAGCCAGGGCTGGTTCTCACCAACCACACGCTCCAGGCGCCAGCTTTCGCTGAAAACTTCGCCCTGGTCGAAGCGCGAGGTCTTCGATACACCGCTGAAAGTCAGGGTGGCGATGGTTTTGTCGGCGTGGTCGTCGACGCCGTCCAGCTGCACCTCGAGGTTGTCGATGTAGGTGGATTGGAAGCCGTCACCCAGCTCGGCGCGCTCGCGCTTCAGGAACTCCAGCAGTTGCGGGGTCACGAACTCGGCGATCTTGTCCATCTCGTTCGCGTCCCAGTGCTGCTGCAGGTTCAGGAAGTGCTCGCGACCAGCGTTGACGAAGCTCTCCTCGTTGAACCAGGCCGGTGCGTTGATCACCGGCTTGATGGCAGCCGCGCTGCTGCCACCGAAGATCGACGGCTGAGCCGGCTGCGGCTGGCCATGGGCTTCACGCTGGAAGGGCGCACCGCCAGCGGCCGCTACATTCGGCTGCTGCTTCTGACGACGGGTGGCCAGGAAGCGGAACAGCAGGAAGGCGATCAGGCCGAAGATCAGCATGTCCATGATCTGCAGGCCTTCGAAGCCATCACCCATGAACATGGAGGCCAGCAGGCCGCCAGCGGCCAGGCCGGCCAGCGGGCCGAGCCAGCGCGAAGCACCGCTGGCGGCAGCCGGCGTGCGGCCTGGCGCGGCGGCAGTGGAATTAGGCTGGGAAGGCGGGGTGGCCTGGCGAGTCTGGTGGCTCGGCGCGGCGCCGAAGGATTTGCCGCCGCCCATACGCTTGGCGTCGGCAGTCAAACTGAAGGACAGGCCCAGGCAAATTACCAGGGCGATGCTGAGGAAACGCTGCATTATCGGTTTCTCTTGGTTGTTGAAACACTGACGGGCATCTTGCCCGCGGCGGGTCGGCATGACCAGCAACAGAATGTTTCGAGCTTTTGCCCAGCGAGGCGGCCTATAACAGACCTGTTCTGGGCGGGAAAATGAAACGGAACCCGCAAGTTCCGTTTCAGGGCATGGCGGCTGGTGCGTTAGCGCCAGTTGTAGAGTTCCTTCTCGGTCACCTCGCCCATCGGCGTGGCTTCGTCCTGGAAGGTCTTCATGGATTTCCAGATACGGCCATTGAGGTCGTTCTGGCTGGCCAGGTCTTCGAGTACGGTCTGCGACTCACGCTTCATCGCCGCCAGCACCTCGTCAGGGAAGCGCTTGATCGCTACGCCCTGTTCCTTCAGCTGGGCCAGGGATTTAGCGTTGTGGAAGACGTAGTCGTCCATCATGTCCAAGGTCGCGGCGCGGGCGGCCTCGACGACGATTGCTTGCAGATCCGCCGGCAGGCTGTCGAAGGCCTTCTGGTTGACCATCGACTCGACCACCGCCTGCGGCTCCTGCCAGCCCGGGAAGTAGTAGTACTTGGCCGCCTTGTGCAGACCGAAGGCCAGGTCGTTGTAGGGGCTGACCCAGTCGGTGGCATCGATCACGTGGGTCTGCAGGGCGGTGAAGATCTCGCCGCCAGGCAGATTGACGGTGATGGCGCCAAGCTTGGTCCAGACTTCACCACCCAGGCCCGGCATACGAATCTTCAGGCCCTTGATGTCGTCCAGCGAGTTGATTTCCTTGTTGTACCAGCCGCCCATCTGCATGGTGGTGTTGCCCGCCGACAGCGGCTTCACGCCGTAGGGCGCGTAGGTTTCGTCCCACAGGGCCTGACCGCCGCCCTTGCTCAACCAGGCGTTCATTTCCAGGGTCGACAGGCCGAACGGCACCGAGGAGAAGAACTGCGCCGCCGGCACCTTGCCTTTCCAGTAGTACGGCGTGCCGTGGCCCATTTCGGCGGTGCCGCGGGACACCGCATCGAACACTTCCAGCGCCGGAACCAGCTCACCGGCGGCATAGACCTTGACGGTCAGGCGGCCGGCGCTCATGGCGTTGATACGCTCGGCCAGGCGCTCGGCGGCGGTGCCCAGGCCCGGATAATTCTTCGGCCAGGAGGTGACCATCTTCCAGTGGAAGGTTTCGGCTTTTGCAGCGGTGGCGCCTTGCCCGGCAGCGGGTGTTTCTTCCTTGCAGCCGGCCAGACCGATGGCAGCGAGCAGCGCCATAGCGGCACCGAACAGATTGCGGCGGTTCATGGTGTTCTCCCTTGAGTGTCGAGCAGCGTGCCCGTTTTTTATTAAAAGATTCGCGCCACGATTTCAGTGAGTCTTCTCAAAGGCTTGCGAGCTAGAGCCCTGCAAGGCGAAATCAGGCGAGGAAGCGGAGTGTACTTTTGTACATGAGCATTCCGAGTCTGATTTCAACGCAGCAGGGCCGACGCGCAGCTGCCTTTGAGCAGGCTCCTTAGATAGCTTCGAGCTTGGCATAGGCCAGCATCAGCCACTTGCTGCCTTCGCTTTCGAAGTTCACCTGCACCCGCGCCTGGGGCCCCGAGCCCTCGAAGTTGAGGATGGTGCCTTCGCCGAACAGCGAGTGCTGCACACGCTGGCCGAGGTTGAACGGCGTGTCCGGCACGGCGCTGCCAGCGAACAGGCTGCTGCCGCTCATGCTGCGGCTGCCACTGCCGTACGGGCGGCTGACGCTGTTGGACAGGCGTACTTCCTGCACCAGATGTGGCGGCACTTCGCGCACGAAGCGCGAGACCTTGTTGTAGGTCTCGTTGCCGTACAGGCGGCGGGTCTCCGCGTAGCTGATCACCAGGTTGCGCATGGCCCGGGTGATGCCCACGTAGGCCAGGCGGCGTTCCTCTTCCAGGCGGCCGGGTTCTTCCAGGCTCATCTTGTGGGGAAACAGGCCTTCTTCCATGCCCACCAGGAACACCCGCGGGAACTCCAGGCCCTTGGCGCTGTGCAGGGTCATCATCTGCACGCTGTCTTCATGCTCGGCGGCCTGGGTGTCGCCGGCTTCCAGCGAAGCGTGATCGAGGAAGGCCGCCAGCGGCGTTTGCGCGTCGTCACCTTCCTCGCCTTCGTAAGAGTCGAAGGCACGGGCGGCGGACACCAGTTCCTCGAGGTTTTCCACGCGAGCCTGGGCCTTCTCGCCCTTCTCGTCGCGGTGATAGGCGAGCAAGCCGGATTGTTCGATCACCAGTTGCGCGGTGCTGTGCAATTGCAGGCCCTCGACCTTCAGGGCCAGGGTGTCGATCAGTTCGACGAAGGCGTTCAGCGCGCTGGCAGCACGGCCACCGATAACCTTGGTGCCGACCGCTTCGTGCAGCGCGGCCCACATCGACAGGTCGTTGGCGCGGGCGAACTGGCGCAGGGTTTCCACCGTCTTCTCGCCGATACCGCGGGCCGGCACGTTGATCACCCGCTCCAGCGCCGCGTCGTTGCCGCGCTGGT
This sequence comes from Pseudomonas fulva 12-X, assembly GCF_000213805.1. Lineage (NCBI taxonomy): Bacteria > Pseudomonadati > Pseudomonadota > Gammaproteobacteria > Pseudomonadales > Pseudomonadaceae > Pseudomonas > Pseudomonas fulva. The sequence continues at coordinate 131,435 of NC_015556.1, forward strand.
GGATCAGGCGCAGGTAGGCCATGGCGTTCTTGATTTCCGCGCGCTCGAAGAAGCGCTGGCCGCCGTAGATGCGGTAAGGAATCTTCTCGCGCAGCAGGGCTTCCTCCAGCACCCGCGACTGGGCGTTGGAGCGGTAGAGAATGGCGATGTCGCTGCGCTTGAGGCCGTCCTTGTGCAGGGCGTCCTCGATGGTTTCGACCACGTAGCGCGCTTCGTCGTGTTCGTTGAAGGCGGCGTACAGGCTGATCAGCTCGCCATCGCCGACATCGGTGCGCAGCTCCTTGCCCAGGCGCCCCTGGTTGTTGGCGATCAGTGCGTTGGCAGCGTTGAGGATGTTCGCCGTGGAACGGTAGTTCTGCTCCAGGCGGATGATCTCCGCGTCGGCGAAGTCGCTGTCGAACTGCTGGATGTTCTCGATCTTCGCGCCGCGCCAGCCGTAGATCGACTGGTCGTCGTCGCCCACCACCATCAGGCTTTCGCCGCCCATGGCGAGAAAGCGCAGCCAGGCGTACTGCACGGCGTTGGTGTCCTGGAATTCGTCGACCAGGATGTGCCGGAAGCGCTTCTGGTAATGCGCCAGCAGGCCGGCGTTGTTGCGCCACAGGTCGAGGGCGCGCAGCAGCAGCTCGGCGAAGTCGATCACCCCGGCTCGGGCGCAGGCCGCCTCGTAGGCTTCGTAGATGCTGCGCATGGTGGCCAGGAACAGATCGCCACTGGCCTGGATACCGGCCGGGCGAATGCCTTCGTCCTTCTGGCCGTTGATGAACCACTGCGCCTGCTTGGCCGGCCAGCGCTGCTCATCCAGGCCCAGCTCGCGGATCACCCGCTTGATCAGCCGTTGCTGGTCGTCGGAATCGAGAATCTGGAAGTTCTCGGCCAGCCCGGCCTCCTGCCAGTGCGCGCGCAGCAGGCGGTGCGCCAGGCCGTGGAAGGTGCCGACCCACATCCCCGCCGGGCTTTGCCCGAGCACATCCTCGATGCGATGACGCATCTCGGCCGCCGCCTTGTTGGTGAAGGTCACCGACAGGATGCTGTGCGGCGAGACGTCCAGGCGCTGGATCAGAAAGGCGATGCGGTGCACCAGCACGCGGGTCTTGCCGGAACCGGCACCGGCCAGCACCAGTTGATGACCGGGCGGCGTGGTGACCGCGTGGTACTGGGCTTCGTTGAGAGATTTGAGTCGCTGATCGAGGTCATTTTGCATCGCGGCATTCTAGGGGCGCGGGGCAGGTTGGGCAACGCTGGTGACGGTGAGGTCAACAGCTGTCGATGCGAGCTGCTGGAGGCTGCAATCAGTGCGCCGGCAGATTGCGAAGCTTTTAGGAGGCAACTCGAACACTAGAACGAAGAGCATCGAGATTGAAGCGCCTCGTGCAATCTATTTGCTATTCGATCGCCAGCTTTCTGCCATAAAAACGACCGTTCAGCGGTTTTTTGACGCGTTCGGGAACCCACCCGGCATGAGCCCGTCGTAGCGGCGAACGAGTTTTTAAGACGGGTATGGATGCATGGTTGTACGCAACGGAGCTGCGGTTGTAGGGTTTTGTCTGGCTGTTTTTCCTGCTCTGGCGATCGCCCAGAGCCCTGGTGAACGTGAGCTGTATCGCGACAGGCAGGAGCGTTTGCTGCAAGAGCAGCAGCAACGTTTGCAGGAGCTGCAACAGCTCCCGGGCCGTGAGGCGCAACAGCCTGCCGAGCCTGCCCCGGGTGATGAGCGTTGCTTCGCCATCGACGATATCGAGATCAGTGGTGCCAGCCTGTTGTCCGAGGTCGATCGCGCCGCGATCCTCGCCCCCTTCGCTGATGACTGCCTGGGCGTCAGCCAGCTCAACGCGCTGCTCAAGGCCATCACCAATCATTACATCGACCGTGGCTATGTCACCACGCGCGCCTATCTGCCCCAGCAGGATCTGTCTGCCCGTACCCTGAGGATCACCGTGGTCGAAGGCCGCCTCGAAGGCCTCGACAGTTCCGCCCTGGCCAGCGACCGTGAGCTGGCCATGAGCTTTCCCGGCAAGACCGGTGAGGTACTCGACCTGCGCGAGCTGGAACAGCTGGTCGAGAACCTCAACCGCTTGCCGTCGCGCTTCGCCAAACTGGAGCTGGTGCCCGGCGAGCAGGTCGGTGGCAGCCGCGTGCAGTTGCAGGGCGAGCGCAGCAAGCCGTGGCGCGCCAGTCTGTCGCGCCACAACAACGGCCAGCGCAGCACCGGCGAGCAACAGTGGGGCGTCGGCCTGGACTGGGACAGCCCCCTTGGCCTGGCTGACCAGCTGAGCCTGCGTGCCAGCCGCGATGCGGTCAGCGACAGCTACCGCCACTCCCACAGCCAGAGCCTCTACTACAGCCTGCCTTATGGCTGGTGGACCTTCAGCTACAACTACGGCCAGTCCTACTACCGCACCAAAACCGACTTCGACGGCTTCCTGGCAGAAACCGATGGCGACTACCAGAGCCATAACTTGCTTGCCGAGCGCGTGCTGCATCGCGACAGCGTCAGCAAGACCTCCTTCAACACCGGCCTGAGCCACATTCGCACCAACAACTTCATCGAAGACAACCGTATAGGTGTCTCCAGCAATCGCCTCAGCGAATGGCAGCTGGGCTTCAATCATGGTCGCCGGGTGGGCAGTGCGTTCGTCAACGCCGACATCGGCTGGCAGCGCGGCATCGGTGCCTTCGACGCCCAGGGCAACGGCCATCCCCGCGGCCGGAATCCGGTCGCTCGCTATAACAAATACACCCTCACCCTCAGCTACCTGCAGCCCTTCGATCTGGGTGGCGAGCGCTTCAGTTTCGAGAGTTTGGCCACCGGCCAGAAAAGCGAAGACCAGCTGTTCAGCCCTGCGCGCATCAGCGTCGGTGGCCTCAACTCGGTACGCGCCTTCAAGGACCAGTCGCTGTCCGGCAACAGCGGCGGTTACTGGCGCAACCAGCTGCGCTGGACCCGACCGGTCACCTGGGCGCCGTTGCAGCCGTTCGTACAGCAATACGGCGCTGCGCTGGCCTATGACGTTGGCGTGATCAGCCATGACAGCCACAACAGTGGCGCCAGTGGCCGCATGAGCGGCCATGCCCTGGAGCTCAGCGCCCGCGGCGAACACCTGGCCGCGTCGGTGACCTTCGCCCATTCCCTGGAACGCCCGGACGCCATCACCGAGAGTGAGCGGCCGGTGTACTTCCGCCTCGATGTGTTCTTCTGATTCAACGCGTAACGGAGTTATCCACATGGACGTTCGCAGCCCGCTCAATCGTGCCATCGCCCGCATTCTCATAGGCGTCATGCTGTTCGACCCGGTCAAGGCGCTGGCCGCCGACCTGGCAGTCGACCCTGCCGCTGGCGGCAACACCAGCATCGGCCAGGCCGGCAATGGCGTGCCCGTGGTTAACATTGCCACGCCCAACGGCAGCGGCCTGTCCCACAACAAGTTCACCGATTACAACGTCGACCAGCAGGGCCTGATCCTCAATAACGGCTCCCAGGCTTTCGTACCGAGCCAGTTGGGCGGCTACATCAAGGGCAACCCGAACCTGCAGGGCGGCGCCGCAGGCGTCATCCTCAACGAAGTGACCGGCAGCAACCGCAGCCAGCTCAAGGGCTACACCGAAGTGGCCGGGCAGGGCGCCCATGTCATCGTCGCCAACCCGCACGGCATCACCTGCGATGGCTGTGGCTTCATCAATACGCCGCGCGCGACCCTGAGCACCGGCGAGCCGAAAATTCAGGATGGCCGCCTCAAGGGCTTCGACGTCGAGGGCGGCGATATCGCCATCGAAGGCGCTGGCCTCAACGCCAGCAACGTCGACCAATTCGACCTGGTCACCCGCACTGCCAAGATCAACGCCGATATTTACGCCAAGCGCCTGAACGTCGTGGCCGGCCGCAACGAGGTGGACGTCGACACCCTGCAAGCCAAGGCCAAGCCGGATGACGGCAGCGAAAAACCGCGGGTCGCTATCGACAGCACGGCCCTGGGCGGCATGTATGCCGGGGCGATCAGCCTGGTCGGTACCGAAAAGGGCGTCGGCGTGAACCTGGCCGGCGACATGGCGGCCACCGCTGGCGACATCCAGATCGATGCCAGCGGCCAGCTGACCATGAACCGCAGCGCCGCCAGCGGTAACACCACGCTGGTAGCCGACAGCGTCGATCTCAAGGGCGATACCTACGCCGGCGGCACAGCTCGTGTCGAGGCCAAGCAGGTAGACGTGCGCGAAAGCCTCGCTGCCGGTGAGCAGGTTAAGGTGCAGGCCGAGCGCCTGAACAATGCCGGCGCCATCGAGGCCGGCGTGCGCGCCGATGGCAGCACCAACAGCGCCGGGCATTTGCAGTTGGACGGCGGCAGCGTGCGCAACGAAGGCCAGCTCGTCAGCCATGGCAGCCTGAGCACCGACCTGCAAAAACTCGACAACGCCGATGGCCAGATCGCCGCGGCAGGCAGCGCTACGCTCACGGCCAAGGAACTCGACAACCAGAAGGGCCAGGTTGTCGCCCAAGGCAACCTGACCCTGGACACCGAGTCGCTGAACAACCGCCAAGGCAGCGCTTTGGCGGGCCAGGTGTTGGCCATCGAGGCCGAGACTGTGGATAACCAGGCCGGCACCTTGGCAGCCGGCGGAGCCATCACCGCGAGGGTCACCAACGCCCTGAACAACGATGGCGGCCTGGTGGAGGCGGGCGGTCATCTCGATGTGCAAGCCGACAGCCTGAGCAATACCAAGGGCCGCCTGCGCGCCCTGGGCAGCGCCGGAGAAAGCCGCTTCACCATCGGCGAGCAATTGAACAACGACGATGGCCTGCTGGAAGTAGGCAGTGCGGTGCTGACCTTCGACACCGAATCGCTGAGCAACAAGGGCGGCGTGGTGCGCCATCTCGGCAGCGCCGGGTTGGGCCTGGATATGGAGCTGCTCGGGCAGGCCGGCGGCGAATTCATCACCAACAGCGCGGTGAGCCTGAGCGCCAAGGAGTGGGTCAACCACAGCCTGCTGCAGGCCGCCTCCATCACCCTGGATATCGACCGGCTGACCCAGACTGCTGGCGGCGGCCTGCTGGCGGTCAACAGCCTCAGCACCACGGGCGAAAGCTGGATCAACGATGGCCGACTCGAAACCAACGGCAATCTCGACCTGCGTTTGAGCGGTGACTACCGCGGCAACGGCAGCCTGCTGGCCCTTGGCAACATTGATCTGCAGGCCGACAACATCGCCTTCGGCACTGACGCCAAGGTCAGCAGCGGCGGCTTCGGTCGCCTGACGGCGCTAGGCGAGCTCGTCAGCCAGGGGCGCATGACCGCCGCTGCCTGGCTGAGCATGGCCGCCGAGAAAATCGACAACCGCGGCACGCTTGGTGCCGGTGGCGACCTGCTGCTGCAGGCGGACAGCATCCGCAACGATGGCGGGCTGATATTCAGCGGCGGCAACCTGCAACTGCTGGCTGATCGGTTTACCAATCGTCTCGGCGATATTTATAGTTTTGGTGATCTGCTTGTCGCTGCTGATGCTCAGGGAACGCGAGCTCAGAAAGTAGAGAACCGTTCAGGCTCTATCGAATCCGTTGGCAATTTGTTGTTCCGTACCGAGGAGTTGGTTAATACCAAAGATGTTTTCGAGCTCGTCCGTAACCAAACATATGGTGATATTCGTATTCATTGTTACGACTGCAAAGGTGATCACCATATTGTCGACTACATAGCCACGGAGCGTTATGAAACATCGATAACCCAAGACTCTCCAGCTGGCCGAATCCAAAGCGGCGGTAATCTCGATATTCAAGCCTCTGAGGTTACGAACGCTTATAGCCAGATTTTCGCCTCTGAAGACCTGAATATCAGAGCAAATAATCTTAATAACATTGGTGCTGAAACTAGCACTTCAGAGCGCGTGCGGACATTCTTTACAGGGCGCGTAACCGATGGAACCGAGCGGAGATTCCGCTACGCACATGTTATTCCCTACAACATGACAGGCCTGAATAAAGAGTTGCCATCTGCTATGTACAGATGGGGGGTAACGAGCGACATTGAAACAACCAGCCAGAAAAAGATAGCGGCCCCAGCGCTTATTCAGGCCGGCGGAGTCGCTAATATCCAGGCAGCCCAGAACATAAGCAATGCCACGATTCTGGAGCGGCAAGGCGTTGATCAGGGAACCGCTCGCTCCGTTGACACTGCAGTAGTCACGGGTCTTGATCCTTTGCGAGTACTCAACACCAACCTGCCTCCAGAGTTGGCCCAGCAAGCCGTCAACCCCATCGAGCTACCTGCCTTTGCTCTGCCAGCCGGTAAGAATGGCCTGTTTAGCCTGAGCACTAACCCTGCGCATCCCTATCTGATTGAAACCAACCCAGCATTCGCCAATCTGGGTAACTTCATCAACTCGGATTACCTGCTCGGCCAACTCGGCTACAGCTCGGATGAGATGCAGCGGCGCCTCGGGGACGGCTTTTATGAGCAGCGCCTGATTCGCGAGGCAGTGATCGCCCGTACGGGGCAGCGGCTGCTTGCTGGCCTGAACAGCGATGAAGCGCAGTATCGCTATCTGATGGATAACGCTGTTGCCAGCAAAGAAGCACTGAATCTCAGTGTGGGCGTTGCCCTGAGTGCCGAGCAAGTTGCTGCACTGACTCACGACATTGTCTGGATGCAAGAACAGGAGGTGCAAGGGCAGAAGGTACTGGTCCCTGTTCTCTATCTGGCTCAGGCCAGTGGACGACTCGCGCCAAATGGCGCCCTGATCCAGGGGCGTGACCTGGCGCTGATGAGCGGCAGAGATCTGCAGAGCAGCGGTACGCTGCGAGCGAGCGAAAACCTTGATGTCAGCGCACGCAATATTGGCAATACCGGTCTGGTTGAGACCAGTCAGCGTCTGCAACTGTTGGCCACCGGGAGCATTCGCAACGCCAAGAGTGGCGTCATTACTGGCAACGATGTGGCGCTTCAGGCCGGTACCGACATCATCAATGAGCGCAGTGTTCAGCAGGAGCAGCGTGAGGGCCGTAATTTCTCAAGCCTGAACACAGTGGTGGGACAGGCCTCGCGCATCGAGGCAACCAATGACCTGTCACTGGTTGCCGGTCGTGACATCCGCAATCTCGGGAGTACGCTGAGTGCTGGTGGTTCTGCTGAGTTGAATGGCGGCCGTGATGTTCAACTGCTCAGTGCACAGGCCGATCATGCGTATCAAATGCAAGCGGGGCGCGTGCAGAACAAATCCAGTAGCGCGGTTCAATATGAAAGCGATATTAGGACCGGTGGTGATCTGCAGGTCAGCGCTGGTCAAGACTTGTCCGTCATTGCCAGCCGGCTTAATGCAGGTAATAGCCTGGAGGCGAAAACAGGGCGGGATTTGCTTATTTCCAGTGCCGCTAACGAGAGCCATTCCTTCTCCAAGTCCAAGAAGATTACTCAGAGCCGAGACCAGGTCACCCAGCAGTCGAGCGTGTTGCAGGCTGGGCAGGATGTTCGCTTGGCTGCCGGCAATGATCTGGGGCTGATTGCCAGCCAGGTGAAAGCTGGCAAAAACGTCGCTGTTGATGCCGGCCAGGATACGCAGATTCTTTCTGCGATGGACGAAAGCGCCTCGTATTACTTCAAGAAGAAAAAGGGTTCCTTCGGCCGCAGCAAGACCACTCAGTCGGAAAGTTACGACAGCACCAATGTCGCGTCGGTGATCGAAGCGGGTAATGACCTGACACTCAATACCAGCAAGGCTGCTGATGGCAGCCTGAACCTGAAGGGGGGGCGCGACGTTACGGTCATCGGTAGCCAATTGACCGCAGGTAACGATCTGCTGGTGGGTGGCACGGGAGACGTGGCTGTACTGTCCGGTGTCGAGGAGCATGGCTCTTATACCAAGAAGAGCAAGTCCGGCTTCCTCGGTTTATCTAAGAGCGGCAAGAGCCAGCTAAAAACCAGCGCTACGCAAGTGGGCAGTGAGCTCGAAGCGGGTAACGACGTTGTCATCGCGGCCGGTAATGACATTCGCCTACGGGCCAGCAACACTGATGCCGGCAATGACGTCGAGCTGCGCTCCGGCTTGGTCAAGGAATCAGGCGACATCAACTTGGTAGCCGCGAATGACGAGGCGTATAGCCGCAGCGAGTCGTACAAGAAGAAGTTTGGTCTCTCAGGCAGCGACGCAGTCGGTTTGGTTGTGGGCACGCCAAGTTGGGGCGGTGATATTGCCATCTCCAATGCCAAGAAGAGCGGCCAGGAAATTATCCGCTCTACCAATGTAGGTAGTCAGGTCAATGCCGAGCGTGACGCTTCGCTGATCGCCGAACGCGATATCAATGTCCTGGGCAGTGGCGTAAGCGCGGGCCGCAATGTGCTGCTCGATGCCGGGCGGGATGTAAACGTCGTTGCGGGAAGCAGCAGCGAGCAGGTTACCTCGTGGAGGAACACCAAGACCGTGGGGCTACTGCAGAGCGCAGATGGCAACGGCTTTACCACCTTCGTAGGAGCCGAGTCGCTCAAAGACAAGACTCGTACCTCTGAGCAGACAGCGGCGGCTAGTCAGATCAATGCGGGACTTGATCTGGACGTACGCGCGGGTCGAGACATCCGGCAGCAAGGCTCGGATATGCAGGCCGGTTACGACCTGAACATGAAGGCAGGGCGCGACATCGTCGTCGATGCTGCTCGTGAGCAGTCGAGTATCGAGAGGGAGCAGAGCCAGAAGCGTTCCGGTACCAGTACGACGGTTAGCCACAATTTCGAGCGCACCAAAGATGCGGTAAGTGGTGCAGGAAAAGGCGAGAACACGGTTAGTCAGGCTTCAAGCATTCTCAAGGCTGTGGACGGTGTTAGCCAGTTCCTCTCCGGCCCGACGTTTGACGGGCACTTCGGCAGCAGCAGCCAGAGCCAACGTGCCAGCCAAACGCACGTCAGTAACCGTGGATCTAATCTGTTAGCCGGCAATGACATCAACCTCGAAGCCGGCGACGACATTTCTATCGATGGCAGCCGTCTAGAAACGGGTCGTGATATCAAAGTCAACGCGACCAATGTTTCGCTGGGCGTTGCACGAGGCGAGTACGCTGTCGATAGCGAACAAAACGTCGGCAAAGGCGGCATCAAGGGGGGGACCTCAGGCGGCATCAAACTCGGTATCGGCGCCAGCACCGGTACCGCCACCCAAGAGGGGCTGCAGACTATATCCAGCCCGAGCGAGCTGATTGCGGGTCGAGATATCAGCCTCGATGCGAATGAAGATCTCTCCTTGATTGGTACGCGTGCGCAATCGGGTCGAGATATCACGATGAAAGCAGGCAACGACCTGCTCATTGGCGCAGCGCAGAACCAGAGTACAACCGACAATGATCGCCGCAACGCTGGCGGTGAGTTTGGTCTCACTATGGGGAGCGAGGGTTTTGGTTTTTATGTAAGCGCCAGCTTGGGTAAGGGCAGGCTGGATCGCGAAGGCGAACAGATGCAGAACGCCTATTTGTACGCGGGGCGTGACCTGACCTTCACCAGTGGCCGAGACACCAGCATCACGGGTGCTCATGTCGAAGGGGAAAACGTAAGCGGCGAAGTTGGGCGTAATCTTACCGTCTCTTCCATTCCGGATACCGGCAAGGCGTCGGGTAAGGAATATGACGTCAGCGCTACGGTCACCGTAGGTTATGGCGTCAGCGTCAGCGGCTCTGTCGGTTTTGGTGAAACCAGCGGCAAGACCGATTGGGTTAATGATCAGACGCGGGTGGTGGCACGCGACAAGCTGGGCATTCGTACCGAGCAGCACACTCAGCTCGATGGCGCGTTGATCGCGTCGAAGACCGATAACCTCAAACTGGACACGGACACTCTGGGTTTCCGCGATATCCAAGGCGAGGATCGTGAGCGCAGCTACTACCTCAATGTCGGTGGTAGCTACGGCCAAGGCCAACAGGACAAAAGCCAGGTTGGCAAGGGTGAGGAAGGCCAGGTTGGCTGGAGCGTGGATGGCTATGAGTACGAACGGGAACGCGAGCAGACCGTACGCGCCACTATCGGTAAAGGCGAGATCGTCGTAGGCAGCGATGCCTACACCGGTCAGGACTCCACGGCAGGGCTGAATCGCAATGCCAGCAAGGCCTACGAGATTACCAAGGACGATGAGGCGCGCACTGATCTATACGTGACCAAGAGTTCTATAGAAGCGGTTGCCGCGCCGTTAGAGACGCTCGATCAATGGAAAAAGTCATTATCTGAAACTGTCTCGAAAGAAGGACTCAAGAAAGATCTATATAAGGCAGAAGCCTTTATCAATAAAACGGTGGAGGTCGCGGGGCAAATAGGGGCATCTATTCGCGCGCAGCAAGTGGGGATGGACGCTGTGCCGTCAGCGCTAACTACTCATCTTGACGATGAAAAAGCGCTGTTAATTACCAAGAATTTCGTACGTCGAGGGCTTGATCCAAAACTGCTGGAAAAACTCGGTGAGCGCGAATTGCAAGTTCTCAATGCAATGGCAGGCCATTTCGAAACGTACGGAGAAAAGGCTGCAGCTTGCGAGAATTTGGGGGGCTGCACGTCCACAGTGAGTGGAAACAGTAAAGGCACGTTAACTTACACCTACGTGAAAGATGGAAAAGTACAGTTTGCGACTCTCGGCACCGCAAATATATCTTCCCCTGGGAAGGTTTTATTATCCAAGGTCGCGACGTTCTACGATTATATTGAGCAACTGCCTCTAGAAGAGGCCGCTCTTATGAGAGTTGCTGCGCAAGCCATGATGACGCCAGTGAAGAGTGGCGTGGGTATTGCGGGCAATATGATTGCCACAGCGCTCTGGGGAGAGCAGATAGCCGCAGCGAAACAAGACATTTCCCTAACTGTTGCCGGGACTCTTGCCGATCAAGAGAAGGAGAGACTAAAAGCCTCTGACGAATACCTCCAGGAGCTACATGCCAACGGGGCCGTTGATCGGGAAGGAAGGCTGATTAACGAGCGTAATGTTTATGTTCAAGGTGCCGAAGGGCTAGTCGATCTGGCATTGGATGGTGTAGGTTCGGCCGTAGTAAGGGCTGTAAGTGGTATCTGGTCGAGCGCGGACAGAATCAATGCCAACTCAGGGCGGCCGAAGAGCAATCCAGAAACCATTGATCCCGGGCGAGCACCGGATCATAGTTGGGGGCAGCCAAGTTCTACCTCAGGTACAAAAGGAACTGGTACTGTAAGCGAAGTACCGCAAATCACTCTCAATCGTCGAAATGGCGCAGCGTTTGAGCGCCAAGTCGTTGAAGCATTCGGGCATGTTGGTGGGGTAAAGAATACAGCTCCTGTAACGGTTCAGCTTCCTAACGGTGCGCAGGTAACGACGATCCCTGATCTGTGGGGGAAAAATGTTGGGGGGCTTTTGGAGGTTAAGAATGTCAAAGATCTTTCATTGTCTAATCAGTTGCGAGCGCAGATCAAAGTTGCAAGCGATACAGGTCAGCCTCTGAATCTTGTTGTGAGTCCTAGAACAAATAATGTATCTGGAGAACTCATGCGCCAAGTACGAAGCACTGGCGGTGATGTCTACAGATACAATCCTGCCACAGGTGATTTGACGAAGTTTTGATGGCTTATGAAATCATATATACAACTAGCAATTAGAACAAAATCCGAAACGATTGGCTGGGGCACTGGCGAAAAGCTTATTGACTCGTTGAGCATGAGCGGAGGGTTACTGCTTCCGGAGCTAGTGTCGCATAATGCAGATAAGTTCACGGAGCCTTTCTTGGGGAGCACTTCGTGCGAGAGTGTTTGGGCCTCTAAGGCTTCGATTCGCGCTAATGGTACCTTGTCGGATTTTTACCAAGATTTTGCATGGAAAAGAAAGAAAGCAATTAAATCCTCGGGTAGTGTTGTTCATACATCTCGAAATTTTCGTGGGCAACTTGTTCCTGGATCAATCTCCCTAAATGCTGCGTTTAGCGATAAGGTCGATTGGTATTCGCTTTTCCAAGCATGGTGTGAAATTTTTCCTCCTCAACTTGGAATGCTTCATCCTTTTACTGGCCCCGAGCTAAGTCCGACTGAAAAGAATGGTAGCTTTCAGATCGGTTCGTTCAATTCGGCATTGAAACCGGATATTCCGAATATCGGCTGGGGAATGTTTTATGGAGACGAGTTTGCCCAAGAGGTCAATGCTGATCTAATCGCAGCGTCAGGCTTTCCTATTGAGAGAATAGGTGATGGTTACTTGGTGAGAGTTACAAATAGCATTCAAGACGTGATAGATGATTTTCCGCTATTTTCAAAACGCCGCGCTGAGCTTAAAAGTTTGTTTCGAGAGGGACTTTTTCTCATCAATAATGAGCCTTCGATCTGGATATAATCGACACCGGCCTTGCGCCGGTGTTGTTTTATCTACGACCAGCGGTAGGCAGCGGCCGGTTTGCATCATCGGTGCAGCATCTCTGCCACATGCATGCATCCACTTGTGCAAGATAGAATAATAGGGGACAGACCACGATTAATTCTCCCATAAATCGTGGTCTGTCCCCTTTTACTCTTCTAAATCCTATAATTTAGCCGTGACGAGAACCTTGGAAAGGATTAAATCAGAGGCAGTGATTGTGGGGAGTCAGGTTAATAAATGGCTTACGGGGCAATAGTGTGAAGTATTATTTGCTTAGGCAGGATGTTGCAGTTCCCGGTAAGTGGGTGCTCGGTGACGTGCGGCATGTAGATAATTGGCATTTTACTAATCCGCCTGTCAACTTTATGGAGCCTGGTAGATACGTTCTCGATATCCGGTTCGATGGTAAAGAGGCTGATTATTCTCTTGCTGGTTACGCTAGTACTCCAGTACTGAGTGCAAAGGCTTGCGGCGCTTTGGCTGGTTTGCCAGAGATTGATGAACCATACCGAAGTGTCGTTTTTGAGCCGGTTCAAATAGAGGGCAAGCAGGTTTCTCAAGATTATTTTCTGATGATTGTTGAAACGCAGATTGATTGTGTTGATGAAGAAAGATCTGACTTTAATAAATATGATTTTGATGATCCTGTAAGGCCGGACCTAGCGGGTCACTATCGTTCCTTTTTTAATCTGGTTGTTGATCCCGCCAAGCTCGGATCACATCATGTTTTTAGGTTAAAGGAATATCTAGGTGCGCTAATCGTTAGTGATGAGATAAAGCTGCGCTTTGAAAGGGCAGGCGTGGTAGGTGCCATTTTCGAGTCGGTAAGTGGTGATCGAATAACTGTTGCTTAATTGGACAAAAAGCAGCAGGCGTGGGTTAAAAAGGGACGAATTTATTTTCTGCTTAGGCTGAATAAATAAATCTGTCCCTTTTTTACTAGGCGGGACGCGAATAACAGGGGACAGACCACAATTATTCCTACCATCTCGATAGTGGTCTAGGCTTGTAAGCCTCTATGGAAGGAGATTTTATGCCACGTCGAGCACGTGTTTTGTTGCCAGGAATGTCACTTCATTTAATTCAGAGAGGAAATAATCGCTCAGCCTGTTTCTACGCAGCTGAAGATTATCTTTTCTATCTGGATGTATTGGCGGAGCAAGCAAAGAAAAATGGGTGCGCTGTCCATGCTTGGTGCCTAATGACCAATCATGTTCATTTGCTGGTCACGCCCGAAAGCTCCGAGAGTACGGGCCTGATGATGAAGGGGCTAGGGCAGCGCTATGTACAGTACGTCAATCGGACATACTGCCGTAGCGGTACGCTTTGGGAAGGTCGCTTTCGCTCCTGCCTGCTGCAGGACGAGGCTTATGTGCTCGCTTGCTATCGATATATTGAAATGAACCCTGTGCGCGCCGGCATGGTTGAGCACCCAGGTGAATATCGCTGGTCGAGCTACCGGACCAACGCGCAAGGCGAGGCGTCAGTTCTGCGCTGTACACATCCTCTCTACCATACATTGAGTCAAGATGAGCGGCTCCGGGCTGAGTTCTATAGGGAGTTGTTCCGCTATCAGTTAGATCCAGGGCTGGTTGATCAAATACGTGCCGCGACAAATGGAAACTACGCGCTGGGGAGTCCGAAGTTTTCTGCCGAAGTTGAGGCTGCGTTGGGGCGAAGAGTCACAAGAGGCAAGCCAGGGCGTCCTAAGAGCGCGCCAGATATTTAGTAAAACGTGGTCTGTCCCCTATTATTCAAAAGCATCAGCGTGGCAGAGCAGCAGCAGGCTAGGCAGATGCTTCGGGAGTTCAGGCGTGCCCCTGAAAATGTGAGTGGTAATTTGATCGGCGTGGATCTACAAGGTGAAGTATTGCGGGTCTCACCTTGGGCGCGTAATTGACTGATGGGGCGTACCAGAATGAAAAAAATAGAAGGAATTCTAGAGCAGCATCGGCACTGGCTCTCTCAGTCGGATGGGATGGCGGCTCAAGAGCTTGAGTACCTTGAAGAGGATCTTGCTTGTAACTCCTTGGAGGGGTTGGGCAATGTGTCCGATTCATTGGGGATACTTGCAGTTTATCACGGTATACAGGGAGAGGTTTCTATTTGTGCCGGTGATATTTCTGGCTGGGAGGAAGTATCCCGCGCGATGATTTACCGCTATTGGGTACTAATGCTTAGAGCTAAGAGCTTTTCTAATACGAGCTTTCTCCGAGGTATTAGAAATGTGCCGAATCTGACTAATCAGTTGAGCAATGCAGGTTGCTTACTTGCAGGTTTTATTGCTGCGGACAGGCGTGATCTAGCAGAGTCGGTCGCCGATGTGCTTGTAGGGATGTTAACTGTTGATGGAGCTGTTGATTCTGGCTATCTCAAAGAGCGTCGATTCGAACCTTTCATGCTATGGCTCTATTCTGTCTATTCGGGTGGGAGTGCACCTGCCCTGATTGAGTCCATGGATCTCGGCATTTACAAGAAAGTGATAGAAAGTTGGGCAGATGAGCAAAGGCTTGCTGGTGTACTGGACGATGTATGCCAATATCACTTAGCTAACTCCGAAGATAAGGGCGGGGCTTGGGACCCTGAGTTTAAAAACCCACCTTTTGATTTGCTGCCTTTGGAGGTTCTAGCAATTTTTAAGGTTCGCCAACAGTGCGGGTTGAAGTCACCTTCAGTTGCGAATCCATTGTTATCTGTTGAAGTGGCTGCATTGGAGAATCTTGCTTTCAAGCCTGATGACGTTTCTGTAAAGGTTGAGACAGCCTATAGAAATTTCTTCAGCTAAGTGTGGAAGGGGACAGGAAAAAAGGATAAAAAGGGGGCGGATTTGAATGGCACTTACTTTAGCTTCTTTGGATGTCCGGATCTGCGGATTGTGCGGCGTGCGCAGGTACGTTTCTGCGTCATCAGCGGGTAAGGCTTTGGCCGCCGTTTGACTGCCCGAGGTTCTATCCTGCCAAGGCGCCGGCCTACACGTTTCTGTGCGATCAGCCTCAGCAGTTCAGCGATGGCGTCGTCATCACAGCAGCTGTGCAGCAGGCGCCACGTCAGCCATAGCTGGACGCTGTGCTTGAAACTCAGTTGCCTGGGCATGCAATCAGCCAACAACGCGGACTTGGTCATCAGCAGGCGAATCAGGTTGTAAGCCAGCAGGTAAACCCACAACTCCTTGATCGCCATCTGTGGTGTCTTGCAGCTGAGCACCTCCAGGCCCAGCGTGCTCTTGAGGTTGCGAAGGTCGAGCTCGACATGCCAGCGCTGCTTGAACAGCTCTTTGAGTGAGGCCTTGGGCGTCTGTTTGGCGCAGCACAAGGTGGTGACCAGGATTTTGCCAGCGGCTTTCAGTTCGCGTACGGTCAGTGTTTCGGGGACTTGTTCGTAGTCCTCTGGAGTCATCCAGGCGGGACGTTTGCGAGGCTTGTGCAGGTCGATCAAGCGAAAAGGGGACAGATTTATTTTTGGCTGTGGAAATGGCTGAATAATAAATCTGTCCCCTTTTTTCATGCTTGAAAATGCGTTTAAAGCAGTTAATGACCGCTTCTTAAATACGGCCCGTAAGGCTGGAAATGAAATATCAGAAGTGCACCATTGGAATTTCAGCAAGTCTGAGTTTCCGACGCAAATTGTCGATCCTCGGCACCTGGTTCCTATTGACTCTAGGAGGACTCATCAAGAAATCCACAGGGCCACTAGCTCGACTAGAAATATTTGGGTGGGACCTATAGCTCCAGAACATATTATTAATATTCCTGAGTGGTCAACTCCACTGCCGCAGCGAGATTGAGTTTATGAGTTATGTAAAAGTTTTAAAAAAGCTTTGTTTGCCCGACGCAGTTGTTGCTCTTGCGTCGGGTGAGCTTCATACCCCTGTAATTGGTTTTGATGCTCCTGCAAAGTGGTTTGGATACCCCCCAGCTTTAATTCCTATATTGAGTGAAAGCTCAGGGCCATCCTATCTCGGATATTGGAAACATTGGTTTGTGGAGCGCGAAAGCTCCTTTGTTAAGATGTATGTCGACTCCGATCGGGCGCTACTGGAAATTGCGAGAAACGCTGAGCAATTTTTTGGTGTGCTAATAATTGATGCAATCTCTCAATTCGATGGATTGAGTCAAGAGATAAAGACCTTTGCCAAAGAAATTGGCGAAGAAACTGGTGGTGTAACGTTATCCGATTATGATCGAGTCTCACTGGAAACTGGTGATGACTTAAAAGGGCTTCATAGTCTTGAGGTTTTCCAAATAAAAACGCCACTGGCAGTTATACAAGATCAGACCAAGTACACTGGTAGCTTCCCTGTGCAGTAAATATTGCGAAAGGCTTTCTGAATCATAGCTGTCCGTTTGAGTTGAATAACGGGCAAGCTGAAAATCGAGTAGCTGGAGAATTGCCCAGTTGGTATGTGTCGCTGGACAAAGAACAGTTGTTTTATGAATATGTATCTGACTGTGCTTTTGATAAAGCGTGGCTTACATTGAACTCACCCGGTTGGTCTATTCGGAGTGCGCGGCGTGCTATAAAAGAACTGCAAGCTTATTCGAAGGATGAGGGATTCGATTTGCTTGTTGATGCATGGTTGGATGCAGCAACTGAGGACGCTGGCGGATACTAGGGTTCAATCAAGGCATCAATGGAGTCAGAGTCTGGATTAAAAAAAGGGACAGATTTGAATGGCACTTACTTAAGCGTTAACCAATTGATCTAAAGGAAAAGGGCAGATCTAGATCTGCCCCCCTTTTTCTAATTATTAAATTCCTCTTCTACTTCACCGAAAACTTGAACACCGTGTTCTGCGTATAGGTCTGCCCCGGATCCAGGCGGGTAGACGCGAACTTCGGCTGGTTCGGTGCATCCGGGAAGTGCTGGGTTTCCAGGGTGAAGGCGCCCCAGTGGGCGTAGGTCTTGCCGGCTTTGCCTTTTACCGAGCCGTCCAGGAAGTTGCTGGTGTAGAACTGCACGCCCGGCTCGGTGGTGTAGAGCTGCAGGAGGCGGCCGGAGGCGGGGTCGTGGACTTCGGCGGCGAGTTGCTTGATGTCGCCTTTGGTATCCAGCGCCCAGTTGAAGTCGAAGCCGCCCTGTTTGGCCTCGGCGAACTTGAGCTGCTCGTGGTCATCCTTGATGTGCTGGCCGATGGGCGTCGGTTTGCTGAAGTCCATCGGCGTGCCTTTGACCGGGGCCAGTTCGCCAGTGGGGATCAGCGTCTTGTTGACCGGCGTGTAGTGGCTGGCGTGCAGGGTGGCGACCTGCTTGAGGATATCGCCGTTGCCGGCACCGGCGAGGTTGAAGTAGCTGTGGTTGGTGAGGTTGACCACGGTGGGCTTGTCGGTGGTGGCCTTGTAGTCGATGTGCAGTTCGTTGTTATCGGTGAGGCGGTAGGTGACTTCGGTTTTCAGATTGCCGGGAAAGCCCATCTCGCCGTCCTTGGACAGGTAGGTGAGGGTTACGCCGACCGAATCCTTGTCCTTCACCGGCTTGGCTTCCCAGACCTTCTTGTCGAAGCCCTCGGCGCCGCCGTGCAGGGCGTTCGGCCCGTCGTTGAGCGGTACCTGAAAGCGCTTGCCATCGAGCTCGAAGGCGCCGCCGGCCAGGCGATTGCCGAAGCGGCCGATGGTGGCGCCGAAGAATGCAGTACCGCCTTCGTAGCCCTGCACGTCATCGAAACCCAGCACCACGTCTTCTACCTTGCCGTTCTTGTCCGGCACTGCCAGGGCCTGCAGCACGCCGCCGTAAGTGATGATGGTGGCCTGCATGCCATGGCTGTTGCGCAACTGGTACTGCTCGACGGGCGTGCCGTCGCGGGTCTTGCCGAATGGCTTGTGTTCACTGGTCAACCCTGCCGCGTTGGCGCCTGTGGCAATCGCCAGAGAAAGAGCCAGGCCGGATAGCAGGTGGTGAGGGTGGGTCATGGTCGAACTTCCTTTTATTGTTGTGGGAGTCGTTCTAACGCAAGCGGCCTTTAAGCCGGGGCAGGCCGGAATAATCTTGATACGAAAAACAGGTTAGCTGTTATCTGACAACCGGCTAGTCCGTTCGTCTCGGTGCGGTCAAGAAATATGAAGGTGCTGCAGGAAGGGGGCGCAATGGTGGGCTGACTTCGGGCCGCTCTTCGGCGGGCCGCCTGTGGTTCGAATCAAGAAGTGCTTCGCATGGCGCAGCGATCACGTGCGAAGGCTTTGCCTCATCAGCGAGTGTGCTTCAGGCGGTGTTTTTGAATCGCCCCAAAACCGCAAAGCGCAGGCATCCCCAGGCGATCGTGCCGATGACCAGCACTTCTGCGAAGCCGAAGAGCAGGTTGAAGGAGAACACCAGCGGCTGTTCGGCCCAGTAGAAGATGTGAGAGCCGGTTCGCAAGCCGCTGACAGGTAGACGGCCGGTAAACAGTGCAGGTAGCAGCACGAAGATGTTGATCAACTCGAGCACTGACAGGAAGGCGCCCAGTAGCGCGCAGAACGCCCGTGCCGGCGTGCCGAACATCTCGTTTTTTTCCGTTGGTGACGCGGCTGCCTTGGGGCTGCCCATGGCTGCGGCTTTAGTGGGCTTGCTACTGATTGGCCTGTAGATTGTCGGCGCTTTGATTGTCGCTGGGTCGATGACGTCGATCGGCACCTCCAGTTGCAGATACTCGGCCAGTTCGCGCAGCCACAGGTCCGTGCGTTTGCTGCCGGGGATGACGGGCACGTTATCCGTCGTCAGTCGGTGCTCGGCGCCGTTGTGCATCACCAACCACAGTTGTGTGCTGGCAGGTTCGGCGTCTTTGCGGCGGCGCAGTTCGAGGCGCTTGGCTTTATCGATCCGGAATACGTCGTGTATGCGCTCGCGGCGGCCAAAGAAGTTTCGCGTGCGGCGTTTGCCTTCTCCGTCGAGGCGCGACAGCAGCAGGGTCTCGCGCATACCGGTGTAAACGGTCACGACCAGGCCGAGGGCCGGCAGCAGCAACAGCCCGAGCATGACCAGTAACCACGACAGCGGGTCCATGCTCGCTGCGAGCGAGGGTTCACCGGAAAAGGCGAATGCCATGAATGCCAAAGGGCCCGCGAACGAGATCGCGCCCATGAGCGGCGCGACGATGTTCATTAGCCAATTGAGTGAGTGGATGTGCAGGTCGCCCTGTGGAGTGCGCTCGTAGCGATGGCCGATCAGCATGCGAAATCCCTGTGCGCTGCCGTACGCGAGGTGTCGTCAGCTGTGCAGAATACCTGAGGCTGCCGCAGTCGGGCTGCTATCGAGTGATCCCCCAACGCTGCCTGTTAACGCATCTTCAGTCTTGTCTGGTCGCGGTGCCGCCGGATTGATCCTGCGCCTGCCACTGGCGGATCGCCTCCAGCACCTGATCCTGATAGCCGCGCAACTTGCGCGGTTTGTAGGGCGAGTTGCTGATTGCCAGGATGGGGGCGCTGTAATGGATGGCTTCGGCCAGGCGATTGAGGTAGGCGTGGCCGCCGTCTCGATACTCGGCCAGTTCCTCTTCATTCAGACGGATCAGTACGCTGCAGCTGACGGCACCGTTGTGGCACTCCACGTCGATCAGCAAGCCGCTTTCGTCTTCAAGCAGGAGCCAGGCGTGGGGTTGGTGGTCGATGACTTTCATGGCCCGTCAGCCCTTGCCGATCGTCTGTTGGGAAAACAGCGTACGGATCGCCTCGCGGTATTCGCGGCTGCCGGTGCGCATGCTGTTGTTGTGGTTGCCGCCGTCGATCAGCAGCAGGCGTTTGGGCTGGTTGGCGGCCTGGTAGAGGCTTTCGCTGAAGCGCGCAGGCACGTAGCGATCGCCGGTGCCGTGGGCGATCAGCACCGGCACCTTGATGTCGCCGATCTTGCTCAGGGAATCGAATTTCTGCGACAGCAGCCAGCGCACCGGCAGCGAGGTGTACTCGGCGGCCACGGCGGTGGCGGCATCGGCCAGATTGGTGAAGGTCGACTCGATGATCAGCCCGGCCAGCGGCGGCGTATGGCGGTCACGGCCCAGGGAGTCGGCGAGGTTGACCGCCACCGCGCCGCCAAGGGAATGCCCGTAGATAAAGCGTTTGGTCGGGTCGGGCTGCAGCTCGGTCAGGCGTTGCCAGGCGATCTCGGCGTCTTCGTAGAGGGTGCGCTCGGACGGCAGCTCGCCGCGGCTTTCGCCGAAACCGCGATAGTCGATGGCCAGCACCGAAAAACCCATGGCGTGCAGTTGCTCGATGCGAAACAGCTGGCCGGTGAGGTTCCAGCGCGAGCCGTGCAGGTACAAGAGGGTCGGTGCGTTCGCCTTGCGGGCCGGCCACCACCAGGCGTGGATGCTCTGACTGTCGCCGAACTCCGGCACGCTGAGGGTCATGTCTTTCACGCCGGCGGGCAGGCCGTGGAACCAGCTGGCGGTGCCCGGCTCGATGCGAAACACCAGTTCGCGTTCCTTTTGCTCGAGCTTGGCGCAGCCGACCGGCAGGCCGACGGCCAGCAGCGCCAGCAAGCCGATGCTCAGCCAGCGGCGGCGCAGGGTGTGGATAAGTGAAGTGGCCATGGCTCTCCGCAGGCGTTGCAATGGTGGCGTGCTGCGCTTCGCTCATGGGCGGCGCAGGGGCGAGATAAGGTGACAGGCGAATAGACCGAAACGCCACGGCTGCGTTCGTCTGCGTCGGTGCTTTCGGGTATCGAGTTGTAACCGCCGCATGCTGGCGCTTTCAAGCCTGCGCTATGCTGCGCCGCTGAATTTTTGTGGACATTGCCATGTCGCCCACTCCTGCCGATTTGCGCCGCCCGGCCGGCGCCACCTTGGTGCTATTGGCATCGCTGTATTGCGCTCAGGGTTTGCCGTCCGGGCTGATCGCCCATGCGTTGCCGGTGCTGCTGCGCCAGCACGGCGTGGACCTGGCGGTGATCGGCCTGCTCAAGTTGCTGGCGCTGCCCTGGCTGCTCAAGGTGCTGTGGGCGCCGTGGGTGGATCGCCTGTCGTCGCGGCGCCTGGGCCACCATCGCGGCTGGATCCTGCCGCTGCAGGGCGCGGTGGTGGCGATCCTGCTGGCCCTGGCGCTGCTCTCGCCAGATGCGCTTTTCGGCGCCCACCTGCCGCTGCTGCTTGGCCTGTTGGTGCTGGTCAACCTGGCGGCGGCGACCCAGGACATCGCCACCGACGGCCTGACCGTACGCCTGTTGCCCGAGCGCTGGCGCGGCCTGGGTAACAGCCTGCAGGTCGGCGGCTACAAGGTGGGAATGATCGTCAGTGGCAGCGGCCTGCTCTTGGTGATCGACCGCGTGGGTTGGAACCTGTCGCTGCTGGCGCTGACCCTGCTGGTGGCCCTGATGCTGCTGCCGGTATGGCGCTTTGCCGAAACGCAGCAATTGCCGCCAGCCAGCGCGCCGGCCGAGCCAATGGGCGTCGGCCTGCTGTGGCGGCATTACCGCGGCCTGCTGGCGCTGCCGGGCATGGGCCTGTGGTTGGCCGTGGTGCTGACCTTCAAGCTGGGCGATGCCCTGGGTTCGCCGATGATCAAACCGATGCTGGTGGATCAGGGCTGGAGTAATGCCGAGCTGGGGCAACTGACATTGATCAGCAGCCTGGTCGGCATCGGCGGGGCGTTGTTGGGCGGCCTTTTGTATGCGCGTCTTGGCGTGCTGCGTGCGCTGTTGATCTTCGGCACCTTGCAGGCGCTGAGCCTCGCCGCGCTGGCGCTGCTGGTCAGTCGTGGCGGCGATACGGTTCTTGTTTACGCGCTGACCCTGAGCGAGCAGGCCGCCGACGGCTTATCCACAGTCGCGCTGTTCGCCGCGATGATGCGCCAGTGCCGCCCGGGCCACGAAGGGGCGGACTTCACCCTGCAGGCTTCGACGCAGATTCTTCTTGGCGGCTTCGTCGGCGCGGCCAGTGGCGTGCTGGCCAAGGCGCTGGGGTACGACGGGTTGTTCGTCTGTGCCGGGGCACTCGGGCTGGCGGCCTTGCTGCTGGTGGGACGTTACTTTCGTCGACACGGGTGGCGGTAGCCTGCGGATCGCTCATGACCCGGGACTATCGCGATTCCTGGGTATCGCTGCGCTCAACGCCAGGCTACGGCTCAGTCCTCGAACAGCACCGGGCAGGTGGCGCCTTCGAGTTTCTGGATTTCCTCGATCACGTGGGGGCGGGCGTGGCGCAGCACCAGCTGACGGTTCTGCGCCATCAGGCGGCGTGCTTCCAGGTGAAGCATTTCCACGCCAGCGTAATCGATGAAGTTGATATGCCGGGCGTCCACCACCACCCGCTCGCCGTGGCTGAGCTGCAGAATCTGCTGCACGTAATGGCAGGCGCCAAAGAAGATCGAGCCTTCCAGGCGCAGCAGTTCGTCGTCGCCGTCGCGGGTGTACTTGAAGCGCGGCTGCGAGGTGCGCTTGAGGTAGAAGAACAGCGAGGCCAGCACGCCGGCGTAGATCGCCGTTTGCAGCTCCAGCACCAGGGTGGCGAGCAGGGTCAGCAGCATCACCACGAACTCGGCGCGGCTGACCCGCAGCAACGCGCGCACGCCCTCGATATCCACCAGCCCCCAGCAGATCAGCAGGATCGCCGCGCCCATGCTGGGTAGGGCGATATGGGCGATCAACGGCGCGCAGAACAGCGCGAAGGCGGCCACCAGCAGCGCCGAGAACACCCCGGCCATAGGTGACGTGGCGCCGCTCTGCAGGTTCAGCGCCGAGCGGGTGAAGGAGCCGGCCGACAGCGAACCGGCGAACCACGGGCCGATCATGTTGGACAGGCCCTGGGCGCGTACTTCCTGATTGGCGTCCAGCAACTGCTGGGATTTCGCCGCCAGCGAGCGAGCGATGGACAGGCTGGTGACCAGCCCGAGCATGCCGCAGGCGATGGCGGCGGGCAGCAGCCCGAGCAGGCTGTTGACCTCAAAGTGCAGCAGGGTGAACGGCGGCAGTGAGCCCTCGAACGCATCGACCAGGCGGATGCCGGCAAAGAAGCCGGGCAGGGCGGCGACCAGCAGGCTGCCGGCGACCACGCCGATCAGCAATGCCGGCAGGCGCGGCCACAGGCGCCGACAGAGCAGGCTGACCGCCAGGGTGAAGGCGGCTACCAGCATGGCGTGCCAGTCGGCCTGGCCCAGATGCTGGCCGAGGTCGAGCAGAGTCGCCACGGCGGTGCGCTGGCTGTCCAGCTCCAGGCCCAACAGGTTGGGTAGCTGACCAAGAGCGATCACCAGCGCCGCGCCCAGGGTGAAGCCGAGGATCACCGAGGGCGAGACGAAGTTGACCAGATTGCCGAAGCGCAGCAGCCCAAGCAGCCACTGGAATAACCCGGCGAGGAAGGTCAGCACCAGCACCAGCGCGACGAATTCGTCGCTGCCTGGCCGGGCCATGGGGCTGACGCTGGTGAACAGCACGATGGAAATCGCTGCCGTTGGCCCGCCGATCAGGTGCCACGACGAACCCCACAGGCAGGCGATGATCACCGGCACGATGGCCGCATACAGCCCGTACTCGGCTGGCAGGCCAGCGATCAGCGCGTAGGCGATCGATTGCGGCAAGGCGAGGATGGCGCCGCTCAGCCCAACCAGCAGATCCGTGCCCAGCGTGCGCCGGGTGACGGTCGGCCACCAGAGCAGGAAGGGGAACAGGCTGTAACGGCTGGGTAGACGCATGCGGTTTTTCGTTAAGTGGGTCGGTTGGTGGGCAGGGTAGCAGAGGTGTTGGTCGTCACGTCTGCGGCTTGAGACAGTCAGGAACGGGCAGTCGCATAACTTGTGGCAGGGGCCGGGCGGCGATCCGCTTTAGCCGCGAGCTCTTTACCCCAGGCAGGCACAATCGCGGCTAAAGCCGCTCCCACGAGATCGCGATCAGCACCTACGCGGCCGGCGTCCACCGCTCTGCAATCGCAACGGTGGATGAAAAAAGCGCCATGCACCCTACGGGGCTCCCGCGAGGATTCGTAGGATGGGTGAAACCCATCAATGGCCGATGGTTTTCACCCATCCTACAAACTGATCCATTGTGGGAGCGGGCGGGGACGCCCAGTCCATGCCCGCGAAAAATCACGGGAATGGCCCGTTCCCACGGGATAAGGAAAAGGCCGCTATCGCCTTCTAACACACCCTATAGCTTGGCCTTCACCGCGACCAGCGCGTCGCCGCCTTCACGGGTGGTGACGCCCTTGAGCCAGCTGTCGATCACCTCCGGGTTGGCCTTGAGCCAGTCCTTCACGGCCTGATCGTTGCTGGCCTGCTTGCTCAGCACCTGGTCCATGATGGCGTTCTCCATGTCCTGGGTGAACTTGAGGTTGCTCAGCAGTTTGCCGACGTTCGGGCACTGCGCCGCGTAGCCCTTGCGGGCCAGGGTGTTGACGCTGCCGCTGTCGCCAAAGTACTTCTCGCCGCCCTTGAGGTACTTCATGCCGTACTGCACGTTCATCGGGTGCGGCGTCCAGCCGAGGAACACCACGAACTCGTCGCGCTTCACCGCGCGGCCGACCTGCACCAGCATGGCCTGCTCGCTGGATTCGACTAGCTTCCAGTCCTTCAGTCCGAACTCGTTGGCGGCGATGATTTCCTTGATCGACTCGTTGGCCGGTGCGCCGGAGGCGATGCCGTAGATCTTGTGGCCGAACTTGTCGGCGTATTTGTTCAGGTCGGCGAAGGTTTTCACACCGGCGTCGTAGGCGTAGGTCGGTACAGCCAGGGTGTACTCGGTGCCGCTGAGGTTTTCGGTGACCTTATCCACAGTGCCGCTGGCGACGAATTTGTCGTAGTTGGCCTGTTGCGCCGGCATCCAGTTGCCGAGGAACACGTCGACCTGACCTTTCTGCAGGCCGGCGAAGATGATCGGCACGCCCAGGGTCTGGGTTTTCACGTTGTAGCCCAGGCCATCGAGCACCAGGCTGGCGATGCCGTTGGTCACGGCGATATCGCTCCAGCCGGGATCGCCGAGCGTCACCGTGGCGCAGCTGGCATCTTCGGCGTGGGCCTGGCTGGCCAGGGTGGCGGCCAGGAGCAGGCTGCCCGCGACGGCTTTCTTGAGTGTCTTCATGCCTTATTTCCTTATGTTGGTTTTCTGTTGGGCAGGCTATGCGACGCAAGTGAGCGCACCGGGTTCCCGCTTTCTGGCCCCCGGCGTGCGACGTCACGGTTGGGGAAAGCGGGCACGGCGCTCCAGGTCGTCGAGGTCGATGTGGTTGCGCATGTATTGTTCGCTGGCATCGACCAGTGGCTGGTGATCCCAGCTCTTCAGCTTGCCCTTGGTCAGCGCCTCGGCGACCAGGCGACGCCGGCGCTGGCTGGCCAGGGTGGCGCCGTGGATGGCGGCCATGTCCCAGCGGCTGCGCGCCTCGGCGAGGAACGCCTCGAGCTGCTCGCGATGGTCCGGCGAAGCGGCGAGGTTTTCACGCTCTTGCGGATCGTTCGCCACGTTGAACAGCAGTAGTGGGTCTTCCTCGCTGTAGATGAATTTCCACTCGCCGCGGCGAATCATCATCAGCGGGCTGGTGGTGCCTTCGGCCATGTATTCGCCGAGTACTTCATCGTGGCCGCCATTGCCCTGCAGGTGCGGCAGCAGCGAGCGGCCGTCGAGCGCCAGGCCCGGCTCGACCTGGCCGCCGGCCAGCTCCACCAGCGTCGGCAGCAGGTCGACGGTGGACACCGACTGGGCGACCCGGTGCGCGGCGAAACGCGCTGGCGCATGCACCAGCAGCGGCACGCGGGCGGCCATCTCAAACCAGTGCATCTTGTACCAGAGGCCGCGCTCGCCAAGCATGTCGCCGTGGTCGCCGGAGAACACGATGATTGTATCGTCGGCCAGCTTGCAGTCCTTCAGCGTCTTGAGCAGCTTGCCGATGTTGTCGTCGATGTAGCTGCAGGCGCCGAAATAGGCGCGCCGCGCGTCGCGGATCTTGTGCTCGGGCAGCGGCTTGTCCCACAGGTCGATGACCTTGAGCAGGCGCTGCGAGTGCGGGTCCTGCTCGGCCTGGTCGATCACCTGGCGGGGCAGCGGAATGTCCTCATCGCGGTAGCGATCCCAGTATTCCTCGGGGATGGTGTAGGGGTCGTGCGGGTGGGTCATCGACACGGTCAGGCAGAACGGCTGGTCCGGGGTGAGGCGCACATGGTCGTAGAGATACTGCTGGGCCTTGAACACCACCTCCTCGTCGAAGTCGAGCTGATTGGTGCGCACGCAGGGGCCGGCCTGCAGCACCGATGACATGTTGTGGTACCAGCTGGCGCGCACCTCGGGTTCGTCCCAGTTCACCGCCCAGCCGTAGTCGGCGGGATAGATGTCGCTGGTCAGGCGTTCCTCGTAGCCGTGCAACTGGTCCGGGCCGCAGAAGTGCATCTTGCCGGACAGCGCGGTGCGGTAGCCGAGGCAACGCAGGTAGTGGGCGTAGGTCGGCACGTCGGCGGGGAAGTCGGCGGCGTTGTCATAGGCGCCGATCTGGCTGGGCAGCTGGCCGCTGACCAGGGTGAAGCGCGACGGCGCGCACAGCGGGCTGTTGCAGTAGGCGGAGTCGAACAACACGCCCTCGGCGGCCAGGCGCTGCAGGTTCGGCACCTTGATCGGCGAGTTGGCGTCGTGCAGCGGCAGCAGCGGTGCGGCCATCTGGTCGGCCATGATGAAGAGAATGTTGGGGCGTTTCATGGCGGCGTATTCCATATCGTTGTTTTATGCGAAATTGATCAGCCGATGATCAAGGCGAGATAAGCAGGGGTAAACCCGCATGCAGCACATGGCTCGGATAAGCAGCGCTTATGTTTGAAGCGCTCGCAGGCATCTCTCTCGACACGCTGCGGGTGTTCGAGTCGGCGGCGCGCCACCTGAGTTTCACTGCCGCTGCAGCGGAGCTCGGCAGCACCCAGCCGGCGATCAGTCAGCAGATCAAACGGCTGGAGGCGCAGCTGGCGACCCGCCTGTTTGACCGCGTGTACCGCGGCATCGTGCTGACCGATGCCGGCGAAGCGCTGCTGGCGCCGGTGCAGGAGGGCCTGGCGGCTATGGACGCGGGGCTGGCGACGGTGGTCGGCCGCCAGCAGCATGAGGTGTTGCAGGTGGCGACCGACTTCGCCTTTGCCGCCTACTGGCTGATGCCGCGCCTGCAGCGTTTTCACCAGCGCTACCCAGACGTCGACGTCAGCCTGATCACCAGCGAGCGCGACCTGACCAGCCTGCCGGCGGAGATCGACGTGGCCATTTCCTTCGGGGACGGGCGCTTCAAGCACGGCGAGCAGCACCTGCTGTTCAGCGAGGAAGTGTTCGCCGTGTGTGGCCCGCTGCTGTTCAAGGAACTCGATGCTTCTTCTGGAGAGCCGCTGGCGCAGTTGCCCTTGTTGCACCTGCGCCCGGAAAGCCGCTCGCGCTGGTTCGACTGGAGCGGCCTGTTCCGCGCCCTGGGCATCGCCGAGATGCCCAGCCCCGGCAGCCTGCGTTTCGACAACTACACGCTGCTGATCCAGGCGGCCATCGCCGGGCGCGGTGTGGCCATTGGCTGGCGGCATCTGGTTGACGAACTGATCGACCAGGGCCTGCTGGTGCGGCTCGACGCGCGCTCAGCCACCTCGCGGTTCGGCTATTACGTGGTGCTGCCAGCGCGCAAACGGCGCATTCGCCTGGTGGAACATTTCGTCGCCTGGCTGCAGGATGAGCTGCAGCGCGACCCCCTGCCGGAGCGGCAGGGCGGTATCGACCCCAAAGGACTTGCCCTATGAGCGAAACCCGAATCCGCGGCTACCACGCCCACGTGTATTTCGACGCCAGCAGCATCGGGCAGGCCCGGGCGCTGTGCGAAGCGGCTTGCGCCCGCTTCGCCCTGAAGATGGGCCGCATGCACGAAAAATTGGTCGGTCCGCACCCGCAGTGGAGTTGCCAACTGGCGATGCGCGCCGAGCTGTTCGGCGAGGTGATTCCCTGGCTGATGCTCCACCGCGGCGAGCTGGTGGTGCTGGTGCATCCGATTACCGGCAATGACCTGGTCGACCACCGCGACCACGCGTTCTGGCTGGGCGCTGCGCAGCTGCTGGATCTTTCGACCTTGTCTGACGAGCCGCTGATCTTCG
Source organism: Pseudomonas fulva 12-X (assembly GCF_000213805.1). NCBI lineage: Bacteria > Pseudomonadati > Pseudomonadota > Gammaproteobacteria > Pseudomonadales > Pseudomonadaceae > Pseudomonas > Pseudomonas fulva. Next base: position 159,748 of record NC_015556.1, read on the forward strand.
AGCTCTGAGAACCTGTTCACGATCTGCTGCGCGTCGGCGCTCCTGCGTTAAAAACAAGCTCGGAATGCTCATTTACCACTCGTAAACTCCGCTTCCTCGCTTGTTTTTGCCTTGTATCGCTCTAGCTCGCAAGATCGTGAACAGGCTCTGACGCGCAAAGCCAGTCAAGGTATGATCCGCGCCTGATTTCCCGAGAGCCCGCGCCATGCCTTACCTGCTCGCCGTCACCGTCCTCTGGGCGTTTTCCTTCAGCCTGATCGGCGAATACCTGGCCGGCCGGCTGGACAGCGACTTCGCCGTGCTGGCGCGGGTGGCGGTGGCGGCGCTGGTGTTCCTTCCGTTCACGCTCTGGCGTGGCCTGCCGCGGCGTTTGCTGGCCGGCTTCTGGCTGGCCGGCGCACTGCAGTTCGGCGTCACCTACCTGTGCCTGTACCGCAGTTTCCAGGTGCTGACGGTGCCCGAGGTGCTGCTGTTCACCGTGCTTACGCCGATCTACGTGACTCTGCTCGACGATGCCCTGGCGCGGCGCTTCAGCCCCTGGGCGCTGGTCGCCGCGCTGGTGGCGGTCGGCGGCGGCGTGGTGATCCGCTTCGAGCGCCTGGAAGGCGAGTACCTGATCGGCTTCCTGCTGCTGCAACTGGCCAACCTGACCTTCGCCGCCGGCCAGGTGCTGTGCCGCCAGTTGCTCATGCGCTACCCGACCGAGCAGCCGTTGCACCGCTTCTTCGGGCATTTCTTCCTCGGCGCACTGGTGCTGGTGGTGCCCTCGTTCCTGCTGTTCGGCAACCCGGGCAAACTGCCGAGCACCGCGCTGCAGTGGGGCATCCTGCTGTGGATGGGTCTGTTCGCCACTGCGCTGGGGCTGTTCTGGTGGGTCAAGGGCAGCGTCAAGGTCGATGCCGGCACCCTGGCGGTGATGAACGAGCTGCACGTGCCGGCCGGCCTGGTGGTGAACCTGCTGATCTGGAACCGTGATGCCGACATCCCCCGCCTGGCCCTGGGCGGCGCGATCATCCTCGCTTCGCTGTGGCTCAACCGCCTTGGCAGGCGGCGTTTGGCGACGGCCTGATCCATTTATCGGACGATAGGAACCGGCCTTGACGGGTGCTAACATCGCACCTTCAATTGCCGATGCAATTAGCTGTTTTTCAAACCCTATTTCCGGGGCCCATATGAACGTTGCCGAGCGAGGTCTGCGCGGCGCTTTTATCGAGGCTCAAGGGTCATGGACGAAGTTCCTTCACCGGCACGGAGCGCCTTTTCAGCCATCTCTTGCCCAGTGAATCCATCGTGAATATTCGACGCCCCTTCGCCAGCCTGGCCCTGGCCTGCCTGTTCATCGTTTCCCCGCTGGTGGCCACCGCCGCCACCGCGCCTGCCAAGCAGGAACTCGCCTCCGGCAGCGCCCTGCTGGTCGACCTGAATACCAACAAGGTCTTGTATTCCAGCAACCCGGACATGATGGTGCCCATCGCCTCGGTCACCAAGCTGATGACCGCCATGGTCACCCTCGACGCCAAGCTGCCGCTCAACGAAGAGCTACCGGTGATCATCCGTGATGTGCACGAGATGCGCGGCGTGTATTCGCGCGTGCGTATCGGCAGCGAGATCAGCCGCCGCGAGATGCTGCTGCTGACCCTGATGTCGTCCGAAAACCGCGCCGCTTCCAGCCTGGCCCATCACTACCCGGGTGGCGTCACCGCCTTCGTCGCGGCCATGAACGCCAAGGCCCGCGCCTTGGGCATGACCCACACCCGTTACGTGGAGCCGACCGGCCTGTCCGAGCACAACGTGTCCACCGCCAACGACCTGGTGAAGCTGCTCAAGGCGACGCGCAGCTACCCGCTGATCGGCGAGCTCAGCTCCACCCCGGAAAAAACCGTGGCCTTCCACAAGCCCAACTACACCCTGGGCTTTCGCAACACCAACGGGCTGACCCGCAAGCAAGGCTGGGACGTGCAGCTGACCAAGACCGGCTTCACCAACAGCGCCGGCCACTGCCTGGTGATGCGCACCACCATGGCCGGCAAGCCGGTAGCCTTCGTGGTGCTCGACGCCTTCGGCAAGTACACCCACATGGCCGACGCCAGCCGCCTGCGCAAGTGGGTGGAAACCGGCAAGGTCACTCCGGTGGCGCCCGCCGCCCTGGCCTACAAGCAGCAGCGTGCCGCGCAGCGCCAACTGCAGGCTTCGCAGTAAGCGTTACCGCGCCTGCCAGAGCGGATCGGCCACCAGCCGTTCGGCGATGAAATCCAGCAACGTACGCAGCGCTGGCAGCATCTGCCGGCGTGAGGCGTAGATGGCATGAATACCCAGGGATTGCGGCTGCCAGCCCGGCAGCACGCGCAGCAATCGCCCTTGCTCCAGTAGTGGCGCCGCGGCATACAGCGGTTGCATGCAGATGCCGCCACCGCTTACCGCCGCCTCCAGCAGCACCGCCGTGTCGTTGCTGCTCAGGTTGCCCGTCACCGGCACCTGCACGTCCTCTTGCTCACCTGTGAAGTGCCACAGGTTGCGACCGAAATAGCTGTAGGTCAGGCAGTTGTGCGCGCTCAGCTCCTCCGGCTGGCGCGGTGTGCCAGCGCGGGCGAGATAGGAAGGCGCGGCGCATACCACCGAATGGCAGTCGCCCAGGTGACGGGCGACCTGGTTGGGTTCCAGCTGATTGGTGATGCGCAGCGCCAGGTCGATACGCTCTTCGACCAGGTTCACGGCCTGGCTGCCGATCAGCACATCCACCGAGGTTTTCGGATAGCGCGCCAGATAATCCACCAGCACCGGGCTCAGCCAGGTTTGCGCAAATGACTGGCTGGTGGCGATACGCAGGTTGCCGCTCGGCCCGTCGCTGGCCTTGATGCCGGTAGCCTGCATCATCTCGGCGGTGTGCAGCATTTCCCGGCAGTGCGGCAGCAGCTCGTTACCCACTTGGGTGAGGCTTAGCTTGCGCGTGGTGCGATGCAGCAGACGCGCGCCGACCCAGCCCTCCAGCTCAGCCAGGTAGCGCGAGACCATTGCCCGCGACAGTTCCAGATGCTCGGCCGCAGCAGTCTGGCTGCCGCGATCCACCACTTCGACGAAGACGCGGGTTGCCGTGAGTCGGTCCATGATTTGCTCGTTTCATGCAACGGTGTAGCGGCGATTATGCGGCTTTTTGTGGCATTGCAGGCGGGTAAGCTCATGCCTCGTCCATCGGCGCGTGGCAATGCTCGCCGATATCTCATCGCCTGTCACAGTGGAGCCTCATATGAACGTCGTCATTCTGGGTATCAGCGGTCGCGCCGGTTCGCGCCTGGGTCATGAGCTGCTACAGCGTGGTCATCAAGTCACCGGGATCGCCCGCGACGTAAGTAACGTGCCGGCCCAATCCGGTCTTACCCTGGCCAGCGCCGATGTGGCCGATGTCGAGCGTCTGGTGCCGCTGCTCAAGGGCCATGATGCAGTGATCAGCACCACCCGTTTCGTCGGTAGCGATGCGGTCAGCCTGATCGGCGCAGTGAAGGCGGCCGGTGTGCCGCGCCTGCTGGTCGTCGGTGGCGCGGGCAGTTTGGAAATGGCGCCCGGTGTGGCGCTGATCGACACACCGGAATTTCCGGCGGCCTACAAGGACGAGGCGAGCGCCGGGCGTGACTTCCTCAACGTGTTGCGTGGCGAAACGGCGCTGGACTGGACCTTCCTGTCGCCCTCGGCGCTGTTCGAGCCGGGCCAGCGCACCGGGCGCTTCCGCATCGGCACCGACAGCTTGCTGGTCGATGCCGACGGCAACAGCGCGATCTCCATGGAGGATTACGCCATCGCCCTGGTCGACGAGCTGGAAAAACCTCAGCACTCGCGCCAGCGCTTCACCGTGGGTTACTGACCACTTCGCCAGCGCAAAAAAACGCGGCTCAAGCGCTACCCCCACTCGGCAATGTGGGGGAGCGGCTTGGCCGCGTGCAGGGCCTCGAGTCACTCAAGGCAAGTTGCTAGGGTCTGTTGACGTTTCAGCGCAAGCCGCGTTGCAGCGAGAAATCTCGCCAGGCTAGGCGGAGGACGCAGGGAATGGTGTCCCCTTTTCAAGTCCTCCAACGACGCATGGCGAGATTTCCCGCGCAACCCGAAGGGCCGGGCCAGTTTTAGCGCGATGCTGCGTTTCTCGGTGGCTCATTTGGCCGGCCAAACTTCGCACCTCGTGCCTTACCTCGCGCTAAAACTGGCTCCGGCGCGGTCGTGCTGAAACGTCAACAGACCCTAGGCATCGACGTCAGGCCAGCATCTGCATGCCGAGCTGGATGGCGACCCACACCGCCAGGATGGTTGCAGCGCCGAGGGCCAGGTTCTCGAACCAGTTGTTGCGGTACTGGCCGAGCAGTTTCTTTTGGTTGGACATGATCAGCAGGCCGAGGGAAATGATCGGCAGGCCGACGATGTTCAGCGCGTTGACCGCGATGGTCAGGGTCACGAAGTCCGGCATGCCCGGCAGCGACCAGATCAGCGGGGTGACCAGGATGAACAGCAGGAACCACTTGTGCAGCGGGTCCTTCTGCAGCGCCTCGCCATACTGCTCGCGGCGCTTGGGCTTGATGTGGTGCAGGGCATCGGTGATCAGCATCGGGAACGCGGTGGTCTTGCCCACGACGCTGGCGAACAGCGTGGCGAACACGCCGATGAAGAAGATGTACCAGCCGCCTGGACCGAAGAACATCTGCAGGGCGGCGCCCAGGTCATCGAGGGTTTCCACCTTCAGGCCATTGGGGCGCAGGATTTCCGCCCCCACTACCCAGATCGCCAAGTTGATGACGATACCGACGAACACCGCGAACAGCAGGTCGTTGCGCTGGATGCGCTTGTGCTCTGGGCCGGTCCAGCCTTTCTGCTTCATCACGTAGGGGTGCACGAAGTTGGCGATCGAGCCGGCGACGGCGCCGATGACCGACACGGCGACCAACAGCGCGCCATGCACGCCTTCGTCCTTCGGAATGCTGAAACCGAAGGTGCCGGAAACGATGCCGCCCACGTCCGGGCCGGACATCACCGCTAGGGACAGGAATGCCAGGGTCATGATCGCCAGCAGCACCTTCATCACGCCCTCGATGAGGCTGTAGATGCTACGGCCGACCAGCAGCCAGACACCGAGCACCACCGCGAAGGAGCACAGCAGCGGCTGGTTGAGGTGCAGCAGCGTGGACAGCGCCTCGCCGGCGCCCTTGATCATGTAGGCGTTCATCAGGTGGCCCATGAACAGCGCGTAGCCGAACAGGAACCAGGCGAAACTCGGGTGCAGTTGCGCATAACCGCCGAGGATGGACATGCCCTGGTTATTGCACAGCTGGAAGCGAGCGATGATGTTGACGATCAGAAAGCGCAGCAGCAGCGAAACCGCCAATACCCACATCATTGCGTAGCCATAGTTGGCGCCGGCGACGGACGAGGTGATCAGGTCGCCTGCACCCAGCCAGGAAAGCACCGCGATAATGCCGGGGCCGAGCAGCTTGGCCATTCTGCTGAGGGGATTGCTTGAAGAGCTTGCGGACACGCCTTTGTCGGCAACGTCGGTACGAGCCATGGGAGGAGCCTCTATCGTTGTTTTTGTTGGGAGTAGCACGCTGTGAGATACGACATCATACAAATTACTTTGTTGCAAAGTGGCAATGAGAATTATCGGCGTTTAACCGATAAGCGGCATAAAGGCCTGTAATCATTGACCTCTAGCGGTTTTGACGGGTTTCGGAATGAGTGCAGAGCTGTTTCTAGATGTTGCGGTTGTAGGATGTCTTTGTGGTAGTTTCCTGAAGACCTCGCTGCTAAGTGCAGCGCGCCCGCTCTGTTTCACCTTCAGGAGAGCCCATGACGTCACCCGCCCCCACTGCGCAATTGCTGATGATCGGCCCCTTGCTGCCCGCGCTTGTCGCCCGTATCGAGCAGACCTACCGCGTGCACCGTTTCTGGGAAGTCGATGACCCGTCCGCCTGGTTGCAAGCCAATGCCGGCAGCATCGATGCCATCGCCACCAGCGGCGTGTTCGGCGCCAAGGCCGAACTCATCGAGGCCCTGCCGAACCTCAAGGCGGTCATCAGCTTTGGCGTGGGTTACGACGCGATCGCCGTCGATACGGCAAAAAAACGTGGCGTGACCGTGACCAACACGCCAGGCGTGCTGGACAACTGCGTCGCCGATACGACGGTGGCGATTCTGCTCGATGTAGGGCGTCGGATCAGCGAGGCGGATCGCTTCGTACGGGCAGGCGAGTGGCAGAGCGGACGCTTTCCGCTGGCCGGCAGCATCGGCGGCAAGGTGTGCGGCATCGTCGGCATGGGCAATATCGGCCGGGCGATCGCCAAACGGGTTGAAGCCTTCGGCATGACCGTCGCCTATCACAATCGCCGGCGCCGTGATGACGTCGACTATGCCTATCACGAAACCCTGGAGGGGCTGCTGGAAGCCGCCGATTACGCGGTGCTGGTGGTGCCCGGTGGCAGCTCGACGGACAAGCTGATCGGCGCCGAGCAACTGCGTGCCCTCGGCCCTGAGGGCTATCTGGTGAACATCGCCCGCGGCTCGGTGGTGGACGAGCAGGCGCTGGTCGAGGCGCTGCACAACGGCACCATCGCCGGTGCGGCGCTCGACGTGTTCGCCGACGAGCCCCAGGTGCCGGCCGAGCTGCTGACGCTGAACAACGTGGTGCTCACCCCGCACATCGGCAGCGGCACCCATGAAACCCGTCAGGCCATGGCCGACCTGTTCTTCGCCAACCTCGACGGCTTTTTCAAGCACGGCAAGGCAGTAACGCCGGTATAACGCCCGGCAATAAAAAACCGCTGCCCGTAACCGGAGCAGCGGTTTTTTTATGCGCGAGTTGCTTAGCGGCGAGCGCTGCGCACACCTTCGGCCAGTTGGCTGCACAGGCTGAGCACACCGTCGATGGCCTGCTGATCATTGTCAGCCTTTGCGATCTGGTCGATCAGCGCCGAGCCAACCACTACGCCGTCGGCCAGGCGGGCGATGGTCGCCGCATGTTCCGGGGTGCGGATGCCGAAGCCGATACTGATCGGCAGGTCGGTGTGGCGGCGCAGGCGGGTGACCGCTTCCTGCACGTGTTCCACGGTCGCCGAGCCAGCGCCGGTAACACCCGCCACCGACACGTAGTAGACGAAGCCCGAGCTGCCGGCGAGTACGGTCGGCAGGCGCTTGTCGTCGGTGGTCGGGGTAGTCAGGCGGATGAAGTCGATCCCCGCGGCCTGGGCCGGGTCGCACAGGTCGCGGTTATGTTCCGGCGGCAGGTCAACCACGATCAGGCCGTCGACGCCGGCCTCCTGGGCATCGGCGATGAAGCGCTCGACGCCGTACTTGTGGATCGGGTTGAAGTAACCCATCAGCACCAGCGGCGTGGTGCTGTCGTCCTGGCGGAATTCACGGACCATCTGCAGCGTCTTGGCCAGGTTCTGCTTGGCGGCCAGGGCGCGGATGTTGGCCAGCTGGATCGCCGGGCCATCGGCCATCGGGTCGGTGAACGGCATGCCCAGCTCGATCACGTCGGCACCGGCTTTCGGCAGGCCCTTGAGGATCTTCAGCGAAGCCTCGTAGTTCGGGTCGCCAGCGGTGACGAAGGTCACCAGGGCGGCGCGGTTCTGTTCTTTCAGCTCGGCGAAGCGCGTCTGCAGGCGGCTCATATGTGTTCTTCCTGTTCGTCGAAGTGGTGCATGACGGTCTGCATGTCCTTGTCGCCGCGGCCCGACAGGTTGACCACCATCAGGTGATCCCTGGGCAGGGTCGGCGCGCGCTTGAAGACTTCAGCCAGGGCGTGGGACGACTCCAGCGCCGGGATGATGCCTTCCAGGCGGCAGCACTGGTGGAAGGCGGCGAGCGCCTCCTTGTCGGTGATCGAGGTGTACTCGACGCGGCCGATGTCGAACAACCAGGCGTGTTCCGGGCCGATGCCGGGATAGTCGAGGCCGGCGGAAATCGAGTGGGCGTCGATGATCTGGCCATCGTCGTCCTGCAGCAGGAAGGTGCGGTTGCCGTGCAGCACGCCCGGCACGCCGCCGTTCAGGCTGGCGGCATGCTTGCCGGTTTCCACGCCGTGGCCGGCCGCTTCGACGCCGATGATCTGTACCGATTTGTCATCGAGGAACGGGTGGAACAGGCCCATGGCGTTGGAGCCGCCGCCGATGCAGGCGACCAGCGAGTCCGGCAGGCGGCCTTCCTGCTCCTGCAACTGATCGCGGGTTTCCTTGCCGATGACGGCCTGGAAGTCGCGCACCATCGCCGGATACGGGTGTGGGCCGGCCACGGTGCCGATGATGTAAAAGGTGCTGTCGACGTTGGTCACCCAGTCGCGCAGGGCTTCGTTCATCGCATCCTTCAGGGTGCCGGTGCCGGCGGTGACCGGAATCACTTCCGCGCCGAGCAGGCGCATGCGGAAGACGTTGGCCTGCTGGCGATCGATATCGGTGGTGCCCATGTAGATCACGCACTGCAGGCCGAAGCGCGCGGCGACGGTGGCGGTGGCCACGCCATGCATGCCGGCGCCGGTCTCGGCGATGATGCGCTGCTTGCCCATGCGCTTGGCCAGCAGGATCTGGCCGATGCAGTTGTTGATCTTGTGCGCGCCGGTGTGATTGAGCTCTTCGCGCTTCAGGTAGATCTTCGCGCCGCCGCAGTGCTCGGTCAGCCGCTCGGCGAAGTACAGCGGGCTTGGGCGGCCCACGTAATCGCGCTGGAAGTAGGCCAGCTCCTTGGCGAACTCGGGATCGGCCTTGGCCTTCTCGTATTCGGCGGCCAGGTCGTGGATCAGCGGCATCAGCGTCTCGGCGACGTACTGCCCGCCGAAGCTACCGAACAGGCCGGTGGCGTCTGGGCCGTTGCGTAATGAAGTCATGGGTTCTCCTGTGAATTCGAAGGCCGTGATCGGCCTAGTGGCCGCGTGGCGATGGCGTCGATGGTGGTCAGACTAACGCTGCCACGCTGCTCGGAAAAGCGATTAGTTTTAACGAATAGGTGAGTAAATATCACATTTCGGCATGTCTCATATTGGCGACCAATTGTGCGAGGCATCGCAATTATTGGGGCTATAAGGCCTGACCATTGGCGTTCTCAGCGGGTTGGTCGATAATCCCGCCGTCATGAATTTTACGCACAGGTAGGGAACGCCATGAAAACAGCTTGGCTGTGGATATTTCCGGGTATCGGCGCGCTGATGCTGGCCGGGGCGGTCGGCATTCAAGTGGCGCGCTTCAGCGATCAGGCGCAGATGACGCGCACCGAGGGTTCGGTGGTGGATATCGAGGGCGGTTGCCCGACGGTGTCGTTCAGCAGCCTCGACGGCACTCTGGGCGAGTACCACAGTGGCACCTGCAGCACGCCGCCGTCGTTCGATATCGGCGAGCGGGTGACGGTGTATTACGACCCGCAGAACCTCGAGCGGGCGCGGATCGACAGCTTCGAGCAGAACTGGATAGGTAGCCTGATCCTCGGCGGTATCGGCGCGGTCTTTCTGGCGCTTGGCCTGCTGTTCGTGTTGCCGCCTCTATTCGCCAAGCGCCGTGCCGCCGAGTTGCTGGTTACCGGCACGCCAGTACAGGCCGAGGTGGTGGATGTCGAGCTCAATGGCGGGCTGACCATCAACGGCCGCAACCCGTACCGCATCGTTGCCCAGTGGTTGAACCCGCAGACCAACAAGCTGCACGTGTTTCGCAGCGAAAACCTGTGGTTCGATCCGGGCCCCTATATCAGCGAGTCGCTGGTCACCGTGATGATCGACCCGGCCAACCCCAAGCGCTACAGCATGGATACGCGCTTTCTGCCCGAGTTGGCGGACTGACGTGGCCCAGGATCTGCCATCACTCAATGCCCTGCACGCCTTCGAGGCGGCGGCGCGGCTGGGTAGCGTCAGCCGTGCAGCGGTCGAACTGCACGTCACCCACGGCGCGGTAAGCCGGCAGATCCGCACCCTGGAAGAGCAGCTGGGCGTGGCGCTGTTCGTCAAGGACGGGCGCGGCCTGAAGTTGACCGAGGCGGGCTTGCGCCTGCGTGACGTGAGCGGTGAGACCTTCGCCCGGCTGCGCCAGGTGTGCGGCGAATTACGCCAGCACGAGGCAGACACGCCCTTCGTGCTCGGTTGCCCGGGCAGCCTGCTGGCGCGCTGGTTCATCCCGCGCCTGGACCGCCTCAACAGCGCGCTGCCGGACTTGCGTTTGCAGCTGTCCACCAGCCAGGGCGAGCTGGACCCGCGCAGCCCTCAGGTGGACGCCACGCTGCTGTATGCCGAACCGTCCTGGCCGGCGGACATGCAGGTGTTCGAGCTGGCGCGTGAATCCATCGGCCCGGTGCTCAGCCCGCAGCACCCGCGCTTTACCGAGCTCAGCGCGGCAGCGCCGGCTGCCTTGCTGCACGAGGCCCTGCTGCACACCACCTCGCGGCCCCAGGCCTGGCCGCAGTGGCTGAGCGCGATGAACCTCGAACTAGCGGCGATGCGCCTGGGCCAGGGTTTCGAGCACCTCTACTACCTGCTCGAAGCAGCGAGCGCCGGCCTCGGCGTGGCTATCGCGCCACTGCAACTGGTGGCCGATGACCTCAAGGCACGGCGGCTGGTGGCTCCCTGGGGTTTCGTGGAAACCGAAGCGCGCCTGGCGCTGTGGGTGCCCGAGCGACGTAGCGGCGGGCGGGCCGAGCGGCTGGCTGACTGGTTGCGAAGTGAGTTGCAAATCGCGCAGTGAGGCGCTGGTAGCTGCGAACCATCGCTGGTCGGCATCGGTCATAGCATCGGCCCCACGATCTGCTCCGGGCCATGACCGAGAGAGGGATTTGGCGATGAATCGTATGCAAAAGCTGGGCGGCCTGCTGGCCGGTATGGCGTTAACCGCGCTGGCGCAGGCCGAGCCACTGAATATCGAGGGGATTGGCCTGTCGCGCGACGTTTCCTGCAAAGGCCAGGATGTGAACATCTCCGGCAACGCCAACGTGATTCACCTCAAGGGCGATTGCGGCGCGGTGGAGGTTTCCGGCTCGGAACATAAGGTGACGCTGGACACTGCCAAGTCCCTCAGCGTTTCTGGTGCCGAGCATGAAGTGGTGGCCGAGCGCGTCAATGCGCTGAGTGTCGATACCCTTAACAACCAGGTACGTACCGCGGTTGTCGCGGGTGAGCAGTCGACACCGATAACGGTCGCGGGTACTGGGCATAAGCTGGATCTGCGCCTCGAGGGCGAGACCAGGCTGGACGTCAGTGGGATCGAACAGCAGGTGCGCTGGAGTGGCGATGAGCCGCAGGTGCAGCTATCGGGCGCTGACAACAGGGTCGAGCGCCAATAGAAACGGGCGCCCCGGAGAGGGGCGCCGCGGTGCTTACGCCACGTCGGTGAACTGGATGATCTCCACCCAGTAGCCGTCCGGGTCCTTGATAAAGGCGATATTGCGCATGCGCCCGTCGGTCAGGCGCTTCTGGAAGTCCACGCCGAGGTCTTCGAAGCGCTGGCAGGCAGCCTTGATATCCGGCACCGCCACGCACAGGTGACCGAAGCCGCGCGGGTCGCTGTTGCCGCTGTGGTAGGAAAACTCCGGGTCCTTCTCGGTGCCGTAGTTGTAGGTCAGCTCCAGCACGCCAGGGATCGATTTGCGCCACTCGTGGCGGGCTTTCGGGTCGGCCGGGATCTGCGACTTGTCGGCAATCAGCGCCAGGAAGTAGAGGCTGAATTCGGCGTCCGGAAAATCGCTCTTCTCGAGCAGGGTGAAGCCCAGCACGCGGGTGTAGAAGTCCAGGGACTTCTCCAGATCCTTCACGCGGATCATGGTGTGGTTGTAGACGAAGTCCGCGGTGGCGACGTCGGGCTTGCCGGTCACGCCGGGCAGTTTGTTGAGTTCGTCGAGGGTCATGGGCGTCTCCAGTCAGGTGAGTGGACGATTCAAAAAGTCATGAGGTCAGTAGATGGCCTCGTGGGATGGGTTTTTCAAGGTGGTGTGTTGAAGGGTGATCTTCGATTCATTGTGGGAGCGGGCGGGGACGCCTAGTCCATGCCCGCGAAAAAGATCGCGGGCATCGCCCGCTCCCACGAAAGCAAATCGGTGGCAGCTTCCCACTGCATCAAACCTCCAACCCAATCATCTCAGCCCGCACCCCATCCCCATCGATATGCAAAACGGCCACCCCAATCGGCAGCCTGAACCGCCTCGGGCCGGCGCTGCCAGGGTTGAGATAAAGCACGCCATCGCGCTCTTCATGCAGCGGCTTGTGCGAGTGCCCGGCGATCACCACGTCGATACCTTCGGCCTTGGGGTCAATGACCAACTGCTTGAGGTCGTGCAGCACATACAGACTGATCGCGCCGTAGCGCAGTGTCAGGTACTCGGGAATGCCGTCTGCCCAGGCCTCTGCATCGTTGTTGCCGCGTACCACCGACAGCGGCGCGATGCGTTCGAGCTCGGCAAGAATCTGCGGCCCGCCGATGTCGCCGGCATGAATCAGGTGGTCGACACCCTGTAGCGCCGCCAGCGCCTGGTGTCGCAACAGGCCGTGGGTGTCGGCGATCAGGCCAATCTTCATGGGTTCTCCTGCATGGTCTTTCTAGGAGCGGGCCCAGCCGCGATGCGTTCCGTAAAACCGTAGCCCGGGTCGAGCGAAGCGACACCCGGGGCGCTGCCGCAAAAACAGAAAACCCGGCACAAGGCCGGGTTTCCGTTACAGCGTGACGGGATCAACCGTCCAGCATCGCCTTGTTGCGCACCGCGCCCTTATCGGCGCTGGTGGCGAGCAGGGCGTAGGCCTTGAGTGCAGTGGTGACCTTGCGCGGGCGCTGCTCGGCCGGTTTCCAGCCCTTCTTGTCCTGCTCGGCGCGGCGCTCGGCCAGCTCTTCGTCGCTGACCAGCAGGTTGATCGAACGGTTAGGGATGTCGATCAGTACCTTGTCGCCGTCCTTCACCAGGCCGATGGCGCCGCCGGCAGCCGCTTCCGGCGAGGCGTGGCCGATGGACAGGCCCGAGGTGCCGCCGGAGAAGCGGCCGTCGGTGAGCAGGGCGCAGGCTTTGCCCAGGCCCTTGGATTTCAGGTACGAGGTCGGGTAGAGCATTTCCTGCATGCCCGGGCCGCCTTTCGGGCCTTCGTAGCGGATGATGACGATGTCGCCTTCCTTCACTTCGTCATTGAGGATGCCGCGCACTGCGCTGTCCTGGCTTTCGAAGATCTTGGCGTTGCCCTCGAACACGTGGATCGACTCGTCGACGCCGGCGGTCTTCACCACGCAGCCGTCCAGGGCGATGTTGCCGTACAGCACGGCCAGGCCGCCTTCTTTCGAGTAGGCATGCTCGACGCTGCGGATGCAGCCGTTCTCGCGGTCGTCGTCGAGGGCTTCCCAGCGGGTCGACTGGCTGAACGCGGTCTGGGTCGGGATGCCCGCCGGGCCGGCCTTGAAGAAGGTATGCACGGCTTCATCGTCGGTCTGGGTGATGTCCCATTTGGCGATGGCCTCGGCCATGGACTTGCTGTGCACGGTCGGCAGGTCGGTGTGCAGCAGGCCGCCACGGGCCAGCGAGCCGAGAATGGAGAAGATGCCGCCAGCGCGGTGCACGTCTTCCATGTGGTACTTCTGGATGTTCGGCGCCACCTTGCACAGCTGTGGTACCTGGCGCGACAGGCGATCGATGTCGCGCAGGTCGAAGTCCACCTCGGCTTCCTGGGCGGCGGCCAGCAGGTGCAGGATGGTGTTGGTCGAGCCGCCCATGGCGATGTCCAGCATCATGGCGTTCTCGAACGCCTTGAAGTTGGCGATGTTGCGCGGCAGTACCGAGTCGTCGCCTTCGCCGTAGTAGCGCTTGCACAGCTCGACGATGGTGCGGCCAGCCTGCAGGAACAGCTGCTCGCGGTCGCTGTGGGTGGCCAGGGTCGAGCCGTTGCCCGGCAGGGCCAGGCCCAGGGCTTCGGTCAGGCAGTTCATCGAGTTGGCGGTGAACATGCCGGAGCACGAACCGCAGGTCGGGCAGGCGCTGCGCTCGTATTCGGCGACTTTCTCGTCCGAGGCGGTGCTGTCGGCAGCGATCACCATGGCGTCGACCAGATCCAAGCCGTGGCTGGCCAGTTTGGTCTTGCCGGCTTCCATCGGGCCGCCGGAGACGAAGATCACCGGGATGTTCAGGCGCAGGGCGGCCATCAGCATGCCGGGGGTGATCTTGTCGCAGTTGGAGATGCAGACGATGGCGTCAGCGCAGTGGGCGTTGACCATGTACTCCACCGAGTCGGCGATGATCTCGCGGCTCGGCAGCGAATAGAGCATGCCGTCGTGGCCCATGGCGATGCCGTCGTCGACGGCGATGGTGTTGAATTCCTTGGCCACGCCGCCGGCTTTCTCGATCTCGCGGGCGACCAGCTGGCCCAGGTCCTTGAGGTGCACGTGGCCGGGCACGAACTGGGTGAAGGAGTTGGCGATGGCGATGATCGGTTTCTTGAAGTCTTCGTCCTTCATCCCGGTGGCGCGCCACAGGGCACGGGCGCCGGCCATGTTGCGGCCGTGGGTGGAGGTCTTCGAGCGGTAATCAGGCATGACGGATTCCTGCGGCTAATCAGGTAGGCATTGGTATGGGGTGAGCGGATCAGCGGCAGGTGACCGCGAAGCAAGGTGGCATGGCGCACGACGGGATCTCCGTCTGCCTGCCCGGGCTCACAGCCCGCCGAAGGGTGGCTGGCGGGGAATGCCCTGATTCTACGCCGCGCAAGGCGGGGGAGGAAAGGCTGCTAGCAGCCGGCCGTCCCCGCCGGCGGCAGAGCGCTACCCGCGCAGGATGGCGGCCGGGATCTGCTCCAGAGGGATTTCCTTGCTGACCGCGCCGAGCTTCATGGCTTCCTTGGGCATGCCGTAGACCACGCAGCTGGCTTCGTCCTGACCGAGGGTCAAGGCGCCAGCGTCGTACATTTCGCGCAGGCCGCGGGCGCCGTCGTCGCCCATGCCGGTCATGATGATGCCCATGGCGTTGGCGCCGGCGGCGCGGGCGGTGGAGCGGAACAGCACGTCTACCGACGGCTTGTGGCGGCTGACCGGCGGGCCGTCGACCACGTCGACCACATACTGGGCGCCGCTGCGCTTGAGCAGCAGATGGCGACCGCCTGGGGCGATCAGCGCGCGGCCGGGCACCACGCGGTCGCCATTGCGGGCTTCGAGAATCTCCAGTTCGCAGATCGCGTTGAGGCGCTCGGCGAAGGCGGCGGTGAAGCGTTCGGGCATGTGCTGGACGATGACGATCGCCGGGCAGACCCGCGGCAGACGGGTGAGGATGTACTCCAGTGCCTGGGTGCCGCCGGTGGAGGTGCCGATGGCGACGATGCGCTCGGTGGTGCGCGCCATGGCGCCAGTGGCGGGCGGCAGGATGGCATCGGCGCTGAGCTTGGCCTGGGGCGCGGGTGCTGCCGCCTTGTTGCTCAGCCGTTTCACATTGGCGCGAGCGGCGGCCTTGACCGCGTTGACCAGATCATCACTGGCATTGACCAGGAATTTGCTCAGGCTGGCCTGGGGCTTGGTGACGATGCTCACCGCGCCGGCAGATAGCGCCTGCATGGTGGTGGTGGCGCCCTTTTCGGTCAGCGTCGAACAGATCACCACCGGCGTCGGGCGCTCGGCCATCAGCTTGCGCAGAAAGGTGATGCCATCCATGCGCGGCATCTCGACGTCGAGCACGATCACGTCCGGCCACTGGCGCTGCATCTTGTCGAGGGCGAACAACGGGTCGGCGGCAGTGCCGATCACCTCGATCGCCGGGTCGGCCGCCAGCACCTGGGAGAGCACCTGGCGCACCACGGCGGAGTCGTCGACGATCATCACTTTGATGCTTTTCATTGCGGTCGCTTTCCGGCAGGAGGTTCTTGGACGGCGAGGGGCTGGGTCTGCTTCAGCGCGATCTGGCCGTTCCAGATATCGAAGATTAGATTGCGGTGGCCGAAGCCGCCGACATGTTCGCCATGGCAGCCGATTTTCTTTTCGGCGAGCAGGCGGCGTGCGGCATCGATGTTCTGCTGGCCGATATGATTGCGACGGGCTTTCGCCAGCCCGGGAAACATGTGGCCGCCGCCAAAGATACGCGCCTGGTACTCGGCCAGCTTGGTTCCACTCTGGGCGATGGCTTCGCACAGCAGGCTCATCACCTCGTCGGCATAGCGACCGTCGCGCTGCTTGGCCGGGCGGCCGCGGGTGGGCAGCATGAAATGGCATATGCCGCCCAGATGGGCGTGAGGGTGCCAGAGGACGATCGACACGCAGGAGCCCAGCAGCGTGCGCACGCGGGTGTAGGGCCCGCCGAAGTGATAGTCGCCGGGGTTGAGATAGACCTCGGCGATGGAGGGGCGATTAGGCATCTGGCTTGCGATAGATCGAGGGTTTGACGACCTTGAGCGTATCGTTGACGCCGTTCAGGCTTTCCGAATGGCTGATGATGAAGTGACCGCCCGGGCGCAGGTGCTTGAGCAGGCGATCTACCACCTGACGCTTGGTCTCGGCGTTGAAGTAGATCATCACGTTGCGCAGGAAGATGACGTCGAACAGGCCCACGTCCGGCAGCGTGTTGTTGAGGTTGATCTGGGTGAAGCGCACCCGCTGGCGCAGCGATGGTGTGATCATCATCCGCCCCTGGTTCTCATCGACGCCGCGCAGGCAGTGCTTGACCAGTAAATGACGGGGGATGTTCTCGCTGTCGGCGAGCTCGTACACGCCACTGCGCGCCTGGTCGAGGATGCGCTGGCTGATGTCCGAAGCGAGGATCTCCCACGGCCGTTCGCCGAGGCGTTCGGCCAGCAGCAACGCCAGGGTATAGGGCTCCTCGCCACTGGAGCAGGCGCCGCTCCAGATGCGCAGCGGGCGACCGCTGGGAATCGCGCCGGGCTTTTGCAACAGCTCGCGCAGGAAGTCGAAGTGCTTGGGCTCGCGGAAGAAGTAGGTTTCGTTGGTGGTCAGCAGATCCACGCAGGTCTGCAGCTCGGTCTTGTCCTTGCCGACCAGGCGGAAGTACTCGCCGTAAGTGGCCATGCCAAGGGAGCGCAGACGTTTGTTGAGGCGCCCGGCCACCAGCGGCTTCTTGGCGTCCGACAGGTGAATGCCGGCGATGTCGTGGATCAGCTGGCGGAACTGGTGGAACTCGATATCGGAGAGGGTGGCCTGGCTCGAGTCGCGCATCAGTTGCTGGCACCCTGTTGCTGCGCCTGGCTCAGCGCGACGTACTCCTCGGCCGAAATCACCCGGCCGATGTCGAGCATCACCACCAGCCGGTCATCGAGCTTGCCCATGCCGCGGATGAAGTCGGCGCGGATGCTGCCGCCGAAGGCCGGCGTCGGCTCGATGTGCTCGGCGCCCAGCTCGCGCACTTCGTTGACCGCATCGACGACGATGCCGATCACCTGGGTGTGTTCGGGGCCAGCGATTTCCAGGATCACGATGCAGGTGCGCGGGCCGATGCGGGTGGGCTGGCCGCCGAAGCGCTGGCCGAGGTCCACCACCGGCACCACGGCGCCGCGCAGGTTGATCACGCCGAGGATGCTTGGCGGCATCATCGGCACCGTGGTGAGCCGGCCGTAGCCGATGATCTCGCGCACGGCGCGGATCTCGACGGCGAACAGCTCCTGCGCCAGGGTGAAGGTCAGGTACTGGCCCGACCCCGCCGTGGCGTTGTCGAGCAGCCGTGGCTCGGAACTCATGGCTTACTCCTGAAAGCGCACGTAGCCGGCCGGCAGGCCGCCGCTGTGGCCGTCGTCTTCACGCGCCTGACGCGTCGGGCCATTGCCGCGGGCCGGTTGCTGACGGTTGCGCGGCGGGTTGGCGACGGTGATGCGCTCGCCCGTACCGTTGAGGCGGAAGAAGTCCATCAGCTGTTGCAGCTGCTCGGCCTGACCGCTCATTTCCTCGGCCGTGGCTGCCAGCTCTTCGGAAGCCGACGCGTTCTGCTGGGTCAGCTCGCTGAGCTGGTTCATCGCCGTGCTGATCTGGCCAACGCCGCTGCTCTGCTCGTCGGAAGCTGCGGCGATTTCCTGCACCAGGTCGGAAGTCTTGGCGATGGACGGCACGATTTCATCGAGCAGGGTGCCGGCGCGTTCGGCCAGGGCCACGCTGTTCTTCGCCACTTCGCCGATTTCCTGAGCGGCCACCTGGCTGCGTTCTGCCAGCTTGCGCACTTCGGCGGCCACCACCGCGAAGCCCTTGCCGTGCTCGCCGGCGCGGGCCGCTTCGATGGCGGCGTTCAGAGCCAGCAGGTTGGTCTGGTAGGCAATGTCGTCGACGATGCCGATCTTGTCGGCGATGGTCTTCATGGCGCGCACGGTGTCTTTCACCGCCTGGCCGCCTTCGCTGGCTTCATTGGAAGCCTTGCTGGCCATGCCGTCGGTAACCCGGGCGTTTTCGGTGTTCTGCGAGATGGACGCCGACATCTGCTCCATCGAAGCGCTGGTTTCTTCCACCGAGGCAGCCTGTTCGGAGGCGGCCTGGCTCATACTCTGGGCCGTGGAAGAAATCTCTTCCGAAGCGCTGGACAGCGAATCGGCGGAGCTGCGCACCTCGGCGATGATCTGCGTCAGGCGGGCGGACATATTGCTGATCGAGGCCAGCATGCTGGTGGTGTCGTTGGGCTTGACCATCACCTGGGTGCGCAGGTCGCCCTCGGCGATGCGGGTCACCACTTCGGCGGCATAGGCCGGCTCACCGCCCAGCTGCTTGAGCAGGCTGCGGGTGATCAGCCAGCCGAGCAGGATGGAGATGAAGATGGCGACGCCGCCAATCAGCGAGAGCTGCAGACGCGATTCCTCGTAGAGCTGAGTTGCGCCGTCGGCATCCTGATCCATCAGATCGCTCTGATATTTGATCAGCGCATCAGCCGCTGCGAGCAGCCCATTGTTGGCCGGGATGATGTCGCTGTACAGGTAGGCCTCCGCACGCTCCTGGTCGTTCAGCAGCTTGAACATCTCCTCATAGCGCTTGCCTACCTCATCGCGTGCGGCGTTGACACGTGCCAGGAACTCCCGGCCCTGAGGCGAGGTGATGGTGCGATCCAGTTCTTCGGTAGCCGCTTTGCGTCGCTCACGGCTGGCCTCCAGATGAGCGATATTCTTGCGATCCGCCTCGTCGTCGTCGAGCAGAATGATGTCGCGAATGTAGCGCCCCTGATTCAGGGTTTCTTCCTTGATGACGTTGGCTTCGCGGATCTTCACATAGCGATCCTTGATGACCAGGTCATTGGAGTCGTTGATCGCGCTCATGCGGGTCAGGCCCAGCACCAGGGCGATCAGCAGCAGCACGATCACCGTGCCGAAACCGAGGCCGAGCTTTGTGGACACACGTAGGTCTTTGAACATGGTTGCTTCCCTCTGTGATGCTTGGCTGCCCGATCAGGCGGACAATGCGTTGTTGCCGTCTGGCAGAGCCGCAATCTCGGCAACCGCAAGGGCGTTCTCGATGGCCAGCAGGATGATGAAATCATCCTCGCGGTGAACCATCGCCTGAATGAAATCGCTGCGAATCGCGTTGCCGAAGGCCGGCACCGGATTCATTTCCGCCGGGGCTACTTCCAGCACCTCGCTGACCGCATCGACGAGGATGCCGAGAATCTGCGGGGCTTCGGGCTGGGGCACTTCGACGATGATGATGCAGGTGCGGCGGTCGATCTGCGTCTTGGCGTGGTTGAAGCGCAGGCTCAGGTCGATGACCGGCACCACGGCGCCGCGAAGGTTGATCACCCCGTGCACGCAGCGGTTGGCCATAGGCACCTTGGTGGTGCGCTGGTACTCGATGATTTCCCGCACGCAAAGCCCGTCCAGGGCATAACGCCGCTCGTGTAGGATGAAACTCAGGTACTGGTGCACCAGCTCCTCGCCGGGGGTGGCTTGCGGGTCGCTGGCGGTGGTCACAGTGAGTTCACTCATGAGCGTACACCTGGGCAGATTCGTGATGCACAGCGCTGCGCGGTGCGGCCAGTTGGTTGAGCAGGCGGGGAATGTCGAGAATCAGCGCGACGGTGCCGTCACCGAGAATGGTGAAGCCGCCGAGTTCGCTGCAGCCGGCGAAGATCTTGCCCAGGGGCTTGATCACCGTCTGGAATTCGCCGGCCAGCTGGTCGACCACCAGGCCCGCACGCAGCCCGGCCTGGCGTACCACCACCACGCTTTCGCGGCGCGGCGGTTGGCTTTCTTCTTCGAACAGGTCACGCAGGCGCACGATGGGCAGCATCTGCCCACGCAGTTCCAGATGGCCGCGCTTGAACGAGGTGTCGGCCGGCAGCTCGATGCATTCTTCCACCAGCTCCAGGGGAATCACGTAACCGGCCTGGCCGACGCTGACCAGGAAGCCGTCGATGATCGCCAGGGTCAGCGGCAGGCGGATGCGAACGCGCGTGCCCTGGCCGAGGGTGCTGTCCAGATCGATGGTGCCGCGCAGGGCAGCGATGTTGCGCTTGACCACGTCCATGCCGACGCCGCGGCCGGACAGGTTGCTGACCTGCTCGGCGGTGGAGAAGCCGGGCTCGAAGATCAGCGCGAAGGTTTCCTTTTCCGACAGGGTCTGACCTTCGCCGATCAGGCCGCGCTCGCGGGCCTTGGCGAGGATGCGCTGGGCATCCAGGCCACCGCCATCGTCGCTGACTTCCAGCACGATGCTACCGGCGTCGTGGTAGGCATTCAGGGACACCTTGCCCTGGGCCGGCTTGCCGCGAGCCAGGCGGGTTTCCACCGACTCGATGCCATGGTCCATGGCATTGCGCACCAGGTGGGTGAGCGGATCGGTGATGCGCTCGACCACGGTCTTGTCGAGTTCGGTTTCGCCGCCGCTGATGGACAGGGCGATGTCCTTGCCGATCTCACCGGCAACGTCGCGCACCACGCGCTGGAAGCGGTTGAAGGTGCTGCCGATCTGCACCATGCGCAGCGGCAGGGCCGAGTCTCGGACCTCCTCGACCAGCCGGGAGAGCAGCTCGGTGGCTTCGAGCATTTCCGGATGGCCGCAGTTCTGGGCGGTCATGCGCGCCCCGGCACCGGCGATGATCAGCTCGCCGACCAGATCGATGAGTTTGTCCAGCTTGCCGGCATCGACGCGGATCAGGCTGTTCTCGTTGCTACGGTTTTCCTTGATCTGCTGCTGCTTCTGCAGCGCGGCGGCGATCACCGGCGGCTGCACCAGGCTTTCCTCGACCAGCACGCGGCCGATGGGGCGTGGCTCGTCGCGCTCCTGGCCCTGCACCTGGGCTTGCAGCACTTCCTGCAGCTCGTTGGCGGTCAGGGTGCCGCAGCGCATGAGGATCTCGCCCAGGCGCATGTCTTCTTCCGGCAGTGCGCGGATCAGCTCCAGGTATTGGTCGGACTTGCTGTTGGGCGGCAGGATGCGGATCAGGCTGTCTTCGCGCACGAACTCGAAGGCGCCCTCGATGGTGGCCTTGTCGGCGTCGCTGACGAAGGCCATTTCGAAACCCAGGTAGCAGGTTTCCGGGTCCATTTCGGCGGCCACCGGAATGCGGTCGAGCAGCGGCACGATGCTGACGATCTTGCCGAAGGTACTCAGGTAGCGGAACAGGCCCAACGGATCCATGCCGTTGCGCAGGGTATCGGGGCCGAAACGCAGGGACAGGTGCCAGTGATCGGCCCCGACGCCCTCGCCGTGGCCGCGCTCGATGCGCGTAGCGGTGGCCGGCATTGGCTCGGCGGCCGGCGCGGGATCCAGATAACGGGACAGTTGCTCGGCCAGCTGCTGGTGGACGATCTGTGTGTCGGCCTCCAGGGTTTCCAGATCGGCGCCGCTGTCGACCAGTGCTACCAGGCGCGCCAGGTGGTCGCCGACCTGCAGAAACAGCGCGGTCATGTCCTTGTCGAAGCGCAGCTCGCCGTTGCGCACGCGGTCCAGCACGCTTTCGGCGATATGGGTGAAGGCGACGATCACGTCGAGGCCGAACAGGCCGGCCGAGCCTTTGATGGTGTGGGCGGCGCGGAATACGGCGTTGATGGTGTCGGCGTCGTCCGGATCGTTTTCCAGCTGCAGCAGGGCTTCTTCCATCTGCTGCAGCAGTTCCTGGCTTTCGGCGATGAAAACCTGCAGCACTTCGTCCATGTTCATGGTGATTACTCGCTCGCCGGCTTGATCAGGATGGGGTCGCCGAAGAAGGTGCCCAGCCCGCTCAACTCGAAGGCCTCGATCACTGCCGGGCTGTGGTTGGTCAGGCGCAGGTCACAGTTCATGCGTGCGGCTTCCTGCTTGGCCAGAATCAGCAGTTGCAGGCCGGCACAGTCCAGCTCGTCGACGGCGCCGAGGTCGAGCTCCACTTCCACATCGCTGGCCAGCGCCTGCGTCAGCAGCTGCATGTGCTCGGTGGCGCTGTAGATGGTCAGGCCGCCTTCCAGCGGCAGGATGCGGTAGAGGTTTTCCGCCGGCGCGTCGCTCATGGCAGGATCAGCTTGGAAACGGCGGTGAGCATCTGCGCCGGCTGGAAGGGCTTGACCACCCAGGCCTTGGCACCCGCGGCGCGGCCTTCTTCCTTCTTGGCTTCGCCGGCTTCTGTGGTCAGCATGATCACCGGGGTGAACTTGTAGGCGGGCAGCTGCTTGACGTTCTTGACGAAGGTGATGCCGTCCATGTTCGGCATGTTCACGTCACTGATGATCAGGTGCACCTTGCGGCCGTCGAGTTTGCTCAGTGCATCCTTGCCGTCGCAGCCTTCGATGACCTGGTAGCCGGCCCCCTTGAGCGTAATGCTGACGACCTGGCGGATGGAGGCGGAGTCGTCGACGATGAGTACAGTCTTGCTCATGGGAAACCTCAAAAAAACGTGATGTCGGAGTCGTTGCTTTTGGCGCTGCTTTTTTCGCCCCGATGGATCTGATGCTGTTCGGGGGTGGTGTAGGTCTGGGCCAGCTCGGCAAGCCAGCGGTCGGCGTCCAGAGCCGGCGGCGCGAGGTTCTGCTGGCGCTGCGTGGTGCGGTTCTGGATATGCGCGTGCAGCTTGTCCTGGTCGGCGGCGATATGGCCGAGGGTCTGGCTGATGCGGTCCTGGAACTGCAGCGAGACCAGCACTTCGGAAATGTCCTGGGCGACCGATTCGCTCTGGGTGCGCATGATTTCGTTGTGCTGCACGATGTCGCTGGCGTTCTGCTTGAAGCGGCCGATCACCCCGGCGATCACTTCGCCGGCCTTGTTCAGGGTGGCGGTGTCGGTCTTGGTGTACTCCTGGGAGATGTCCAGGGTCTTGTGGATCGCATCGTTGACGATCACTACGGTCTCGCCGATGCGCTGGCCGGTTTCCCCGGACATCGACGACAGCTTGCGCACCTCGTCGGCGACCACCGCAAAACCGCGGCCGCTCTCGCCGGCGCGGGCGGCTTCGATGGCGGCATTGAGCGCCAGCAGGTTGGTCTGCTTGGCGATATTGGCCACATCCTGGGCCATCTCCTGCAATTGATCGGTGAAGCTGGACAGCTGGGTGATTTCCTTGAGCAGCGACTCCTTGCTGGCCAGGGCGTCGCGCAGGGCGACGATGATCATGTCCAGCTCGTATTCGCTGCTCGACAGCAGCGCCACCAGGCGTTTGCCGGCATCGCGCTCGGTGCTGCCCCCCAGGCTGCTCTGGATACGCGTAGCCAGCTGGGCGAAGCGCTCGCTTAGCGAGCTGATGGACTCTTCGGTGTGGCTGCGGGCGTTCTCGATGTGCTGCGACCACAGCGGCAGCACCTGCTCGCACAGTTGTTCGACGCTTTCGTCCTGGTCAGGGCTGGTTACGTAGCCTTGAACGGGCGCTGGACTCGTCGAATCAGCGTTCGGGCGGCGCAGGGCAAAAACGATGACGGCGCTGGCGGCCAGCAGAATGGCCAGGGCCGGCAAAATGCCGAGTACCTGTTGGCCAACCAGGATCACAGCGGCGATACCTGCGATGACGATCAGCAGCGGGGCGAGCAGAGGTGTGGAAAGGTCACGCATGTAAGGCTCCGTGGCGGACTGGGCGCAGACTCCACGGAACCGGCGAGGGGTGGGCTGAGCTCCAGCACAGTGACCAAGCATTCCTTTGGATATCGGCAGCATGCATCAAGCATCTTGTTTGGGTGCATCGGTGTTGACTGATATTCCTCTGGGTTTAAGTGCCGCAAAGATCTAGGGATTTCCTTAGGCTGTATCGGAATCCATGTAGCTCGAGGCAAAGCGAATCAGGTCGGCATTCGTTGCAAAGTGCATCTTTTCCATCAGATTTATCTTATGAGTGCTGACTGTCTTGTTACTGATCGTCAATTGCTTGGCTATGTGATTGACGCTCAAACCAGCCGCCAACAGGCGCATGATCTGGAACTCTCGGTTGGTCAAACTGTCCAGCCCGCTCCTGTTGGCAGGCTTCAAGCTGCTCAGGGCGATGGGCTCGATCAGTTCCGGATCGATGAAGCGATTGCCGGTGCTGACTTTTCTTACCGCCTCTATCAGAACTTCCGGAGACTGGCCCTTGGTCAGATAGCCCGCCGCGCCGCTGCGCAGGGCGCGCAGGGCCAGCTGTGGATCGTTGTGCATGCTCAACACCAGCACGGGAACCTTGGGGTACTGGTGGCTGATGCGGGTGATCAGTGCTTCGCCGCTCAGGCCCGGCATGCTGATGTCGAGCAGCAACAGGTCCACCATGGCGCTGCGCAGCTTTTCCAGTGCCTGAGCACCATCGGCGGCTTCGGCGATCACGCGAATATCGTCGTAGAACTCGAACAGACGCTTGAGGCCGGCGCGCATCAGCGCATGGTCGTCGGCGATCAGCAGCTTGATCATCGGAAAATCCTTAAAAACGCGGCGTAGCGGATAGAGCTGAAAATGCCTGTCGGCTCGCCGCAACGCTGGTGGCGCGCAAGCTTGTCGGCCGAGGCGGGTAGATGGCTGTCAGGGAGTAGGGCGCTAAGGTGTGGTAAGCCGTCGAACAGGTGAAACGGGGTAATTGCCAAGCCGCTTTGTGAACGGCTGGTTGGGCCGCCGAATGGCCGTACACGCGAGGTTTCGATGCGCGAGCATGGTGCGTCGTCACGCCTGCGCTGCCGGTCGCGGATCATCGTGTGGAGCTTGGCGCGACGCTTGCGATGGCGCACGACGTCAGCGTCCACGTTCCGGGAGGTATTTGTCGTATGGTGATGGAAGAGCGTCGTCGCGTGTTTCACCTTAACTCTTCTCGCTTTCCTGTGCGGCGGTTGAACGGCGTGTTCTGGCCCTATGGAGAATCTACCGCTGTCTTAAGGGTAGACGCTGCGGACAACGCCGCCTGGCGCAATTCCTTGACACGACTTGTACAGATTGCAAGTGCCATGCCTTATGTCGGCAAGCGAAGCGAGAACTGCAATGCGCGCAGAGATTTTTTGCGCGGGTGGAAATCGACCCATGGTGCGGGCGATTTGTGACGGTGCGATGTCGGATCACGACACCTCGCCAGGGAGGAGCATCAGCTGAGCGGAGCTGGGATCGCCAGGCGCCGCTCTGCTGGGGCGTGCCTGCCGCAAGGCGCGGCAGGCACTGCCGTCAGCTGTTGGGCAGCAGGCGGCAGGTCAGGCTCTTGATGTAACGGGTCTCATTGATGGCCGGGTGCACCGGATGGTCCGGGCCCTGGGCGCCGCGTTCGAGCAGCTGGATGTTGCGGTCCAGATGGCGGGCGCTGGTCAGCAGGATGTTCTGCAGATTGTCCTCGTCCAGATGCATGGAGCAGCTGGCGCTGACCAGGATGCCGTCCTTGTTGAGCAGGCGCATGGCGGTTTCGTTGAGGCGACGATAGGCGGCCTCACCGTTCTTGATGTCCTTCTTGCGCTTGATGAAGGCGGGTGGATCGGCGATCACCACGTCAAAACGCTCTTCGGCCGCCTTCAGCTCACGCAGAGCGGCAAACACGTCGCCTTCCACGCAGGTGACCTTCTCGGCGAAACCGTTGAGCGTGGCGTTGCGCTCCACGCCGTCGAGGGCGAATGCCGAAGCGTCCACGCAGAACACTTCACTCGCGCCGAACGCCGCAGCCTGCACACCCCAGCCGCCGATGTAGCTGAACAGATCGAGCACGCGCTTGCCCTTGACGTAGGGCGCCAGGCGCGCGCGGTTCATGCGGTGGTCATAGAACCAGCCGGTCTTCTGGCCTTCGATGACCGGCGCTTCGAACTTCACGCCGTTCTCTTCCAGGGCGACCCACTCCGGCACCACGCCAAAGGCGGTGTCGACATAGCGCTCCAGGCCTTCGGCATCGCGTGCGGCCGAGTCGTTCTTGAGCAGGATGCCGCTGGGCTTGAGCACCTGGATCAGCGCGGCCAGTACGTCGTTCTTGTGGCGTTCCATGGTCGCCGAGGCCAGCTGCACCACGAGGATGTCGAAGAAGCGGTCGACCACCAGGCCCGGCAGCAGATCGGAGTCGCCGTACACCAGGCGGTAGCAGGGCTGGTCGAACAGCCGCTCGCGCAGGCTCAGGGCAACATTGAGGCGGTGCACCAGCAGGGATTTGTCCAGCACGTGCTTGACGTCACGGGACAACAGGCGGGCGCAGATCAGGTTGTTGGGGCTCAGGGCAACGATGCCCAGGGGCTTGCCGCCGGCAGCTTCGAGGATGGCCTGGTCACCGGCTTCGAAGGCGTTGAGCGGTGTGGCGGCAACGTCGATCTCGTTGCTGTAGACCCACAGGTGGCCGGCGCGCAGGCGTCGGTCGGCATTGGCTTTCAGGCGCAGGCTGGGCAGGGACATGGTGGGCTCCGTCGCAAAAACGCGCATTCTAAACGAGGAGCCCGGTAGCTGCTTGCTGCAGTTGCAGGCCGTGGACGCACATCGGTGGTCCACGGCGGCTGGTTCAGGCAGCGAGTGCGTCGATCAGCTTCTCGTTGAAAGCTGGCAGGTCGTCCGGGGTACGGCTGCTGATCAGCTTGCCGTCGACCACCACTTCCTTGTCCACCCAGTTGGCGCCGGCGTTCTTCAGGTCGTCGGTCAGCGAGGGATAGCTGGTCAGGGTCTTGCCCTTGATCAGGTCGGCGCTGGCGAGAATCCAGGCACCATGGCAGATCACGGCGATCGGCTTGTTGGCCTTGGCGGCGTCCTTCACCAGCTCCACGGCCATCTCGTCGAGGCGGATGGTGTCGGCGTTGACCACGCCGCCGGGCAACACGATGGCGTCATAATCGTCGATCTTGGCCGTATCGAAAGTCTTGTCGACGGTAAACGTGTCGGCCGGCGTGGTGTGGTTCCAGCCGGTGACCTTGCCGGACTTGCTGGACAGGATCTCAGCGGTGGCGCCGAGCTCTTCGAGTGCCTTTTTAGGGGCGGTCAGCTCGACCTGCTCGAAACCGTCGGTAACCAGCAGTGCGATACGCTTGCCTGTCAGGGACTTGCTCATCGAAAACACCTCTCTGAATATGCTGAGTGAGCAGTATTCGGGGCGCTGCGAGCGGGTAAGTTCAGGCCAGGCGACGACCTGCAGATTTGTTCTGCAGCCGATGGGTCAAAAGTCGTCACGCTCAGGGTAGACTGCGAGTTCCATCTCATTCTTAACCTTGCCGCCTTCCATGGAAAAAGAACTCTCCGCCGAGCAGATCCAGGCGTTTCTGCAGGGCATCAGTGTGCCTCCACAGCCGCAGATCATGGTCGATCTGCAGTTCGAGCAGTACATGCCCAACCCGGACCTGAAGGCCATCGCGCGGCTGATCAGCCAGGACCCAGGGCTGTCCGGCGCCTTGCTCAAGATCGTCAACTCGCCGTATTTCGGCCTGGCCAATCGCATCGGTTCCATTCAGCGGGCGGTCAACCTGCTGGGTAGCCGCTCGGTGATCAACATGGTCAACGCCCTGTCGATCCGTGGCGAGATGACCGACGAGACCATCGTCACTCTCAACCGCTTCTGGGATACCGCCCAGGACGTGGCCATGACCAGCCTCACCCTGGCCAAGCGCATCGGTTACGAGTCCGTGGACGAGGCCTACACCCTGGGGCTGTTCCACAATTGCGGCATCCCGCTGATGCTCAAGCGTTTCCCGGATTACATGAGCGTGCTCGAAGAGTCCTACGCCAGCGCCAGTGCCGAGCGGCGCATCGTCGACACCGAGAACCGCCTGCTCAACACCAACCACGCGGTGGTCGGCTATTACACCGCCAAGTCGTGGAACCTGCCGCTGCACCTGTGCCAGGCCATCGCCAACCACCACAACGTGCTGGCCATCTTCGCCGAAGAGAACGACAACGATGCCCAGCTCAAGAACCTGCTGGCGATCCTCAAGATGGCCGAGCACATCTGCCGCAGCTATCAGGTGCTGGGTAATCAGGATGAGGATCACGAGTGGCAGAGCATCGAGGCGCTGATCCTCGATTACGTGGGGCTCTCGGGTTATGACTTCGAGAACCTGCGCGAAAGCATCCGCGATCTGGGCGCCGCTTGAGGCGCCATTCCTGAATCCGTTTCGAGTCCGCCATGCCTGAATTGCCAGAAGTCGAAACCACGCGCCGTGGTATCGCCCCCCACCTCATTGGTCAGCGCGTCAGTCGGGTCATCGTGCGTGAACGGCGCCTGCGCTGGCCGATCCCCGAAGACCTCGATGTGCGCCTGTCCGGCCAGCGTATCGAAGCCGTGGAGCGGCGCGCCAAGTACCTGCTGATCAAGGCCGAAGTCGGCACGCTGATCAGCCACCTGGGCATGTCCGGCAACCTGCGTCTGGTCGAGGCGGGGCTGCCGGCAGCCAAGCACGAGCATGTGGATA
This sequence comes from Pseudomonas fulva 12-X, assembly GCF_000213805.1. Lineage (NCBI taxonomy): Bacteria > Pseudomonadati > Pseudomonadota > Gammaproteobacteria > Pseudomonadales > Pseudomonadaceae > Pseudomonas > Pseudomonas fulva. The sequence continues at coordinate 188,381 of NC_015556.1, forward strand.
TCGAGCTGGAGTCCGGCCTGGCGCTACGTTACACCGACCCGCGGCGCTTCGGCGCGCTGTTGTGGAGCGAACTGCCGCTGGAGCATGAGCTGCTGGTGCGCCTCGGCCCGGAGCCGCTGACCGAGCTGTTCGATGGCGAGCGCCTGTTTCAGCTGTCGCGCGGCAAGGCGGTGGCGGTCAAACCGTTCATCATGGACAACGCGGTGGTGGTGGGCGTCGGCAACATCTACGCCACCGAGGCGCTGTTCGCCGCCGGCATCGATCCGCGCCGCGCCGCCGGCACGGTGTCGCGGGCGCGCTACGTGCGCCTGGCTCAGGAGATCAAGCGGGTGCTGGCCCACGCCATCGAGCGCGGTGGCACTACCCTGCGCGACTTCATCGGCGGCGACGGCCAGCCCGGTTACTTCCAGCAGGAGTTGTTCGCCTATGGCCGCGGCGGCGAGTTCTGCAAGGTGTGCGGCAGTACCCTGCGCGAGGTGAAGCTGGGCCAGCGGGCCAGCGTTTATTGCCCGAAATGCCAGCGCTGAGTCGCTTCGTCCGATAACGTGACCAGTTGTTCAGCGATTGACGGCCATCACGCGACAATTGCCGGCGCGCTGTTATAGTTACCGGCATCGTCCCGTATACCTTTGAAGGATCGCCCCATGAAACTGTTTCGCTCTTGCGCTGCTGTTCTGGCGCTGACTGCCGCCTCGCTGGCGCACACCGCCCATGCGCAAGAAGTGCAGCAGAACGCCAGCGGTGACCCGCTTTACACCGTCAATGCCCCGGATGGCTTCGCCATGATCGGCGACCTGCTGATCGCTCGCCCGCTGCTGATCGGCGCCACCGCCATCGGCGCAGCCGCCTTCGTCGTCGCCTTGCCGTTCTCGGCCATGGGCGGTGGTATCGGCGCTACCGGTCGTGCGCTGGTGGTCGAGCCGGGCAAGGCTGCTTTCGTACGCTGCCTGGGCTGCACCGGCGACGGCTACAACCAGCGCCAGTGATCGCGGATCTCGCCCAATAAAAAGCCCCTCGTCGAGGGGCTTTTTATTGCCTGGCATTTTTCAGCGCATGGTCTGCACCGCGCTGTTGCCGATACCGCGTGGATCGCTGGCCGCCTCGACCTGGCCGCTGGCCTTGTTCCAGCGCAGCACCTGCTGGTTGCCGTATTCGCGTTCCACGTTCTTGAGCTGGTAGCCGCGGGCCTGCAGCTCCGCGGCCTGGGCGGCGCTGAAGGTCTGCGGTTCGTGTTCGATGACATCCGGCAGGTACTGGTGGTGGTAGCGCGGTACCGCCGGCCAGCTGGCGATGGGCTGGCCCTCCAGGTACTGCAGAATCGACAGCAGCACCATGCTCGGGATGCGGCTGCCGCCCGGTGTGCCGAAACTGGTGAATTCGCTCGGGCTGTCGATGAAGGTCGGGCTCATGCTCGACAGCGGCCGTTTACCGGCGGCGATGGCATTGGCCTGGCTGCCGGCGAGACCATAGGCGTTGGCGCCGGCGAGGTCAGCGGCAAAATCGTCCATCTCGTCGTTGAGCACTACGCCCGTGCCGGGCACCGTGAAGGCGGCGCCGAACGGCAGGTTGATCGACAGGGTGGCGCTTACCGCGTTGCCGTCGGCGTCCAGCACGGTGAAATGAGTGGTGTGGTCGCCTTCCTTCCAGGGCCTGGCCGGTGGTAGCTCGCTGCTCGGCGTGGCGCGCTGCGGGTCGATGCCGGCGCTCAGGCTTTTCAGGTAGTCCGGGTTGAGCAGGGCGGCGGCCGGGTTGTCGACAAAGTCCGGATCGCCCAGCTGACCACGGTCGCGGTAGGCGCGGCGCAGGGCTTCCACCACCAGATGGGTGCGCTGCACCGGCTCGGCCTCGCGCCAGGGCAGCTGCTGCAGCATCAAAAGGCTTTGCGCCAGGGCCACGCCGCCAGCCGAAGGTGGCGGTGCACTGATCAGCTCGCGGCCTTCGGCCAGCGGTACGCGAATCGGTTGGCGATTCGCGGTGCGGTAGTCGGTCAGGTCCTGCAGCGTCCAGATGCCGCCAGCAGCACGTACGCCAGCGACCAGGCGCTCGGCCACGGGGCCGGCGTAGAAACCGTCACGGCCATGATTGGCCAGCTTCAGCAGGGTGTCGGCCAGCTCCGGCTGGCGCAGCAGCGTGCCTTCGGCAGGCACTTCGCCGCCACTCAGGAACAGCCGCGCGGTTTCCGCATCGTCGCGCATGGCCGCCAGGCGCATGGTGGCGCGGTCACGGTAGACGTGATCGACCGGGAAGCCTTCGCGAGCCAGGCGGATTGCCGGCGTCAGGCTGTCGCGCAGCGGCAGTTTGCCGTGGTGCTCGGCCAGCTCGACCAGTGCGGCGGGCAAGCCCGGAATGGCGGCGGCCAGCGCACCGTCGCGGGACAGCGCCGCCTGCACCTGGCCATCTCGGCGATACAGATCGGCATGGGCGGCCCCTGGGGCACGCTCGCGGGCATCGAGGAATTCGTAACGGGCATCGGCACTGCGCAAGAGGAAGAAACCGCCGCCACCCAGGCCCGAGCCGTAGGGTTCGACCACGGTGAGCGCGGCGCTGATGGCCACCGCCGCGTCGAAGGCATTACCGCCGAGTGCCAGGGTTTCCTTGCCGGCGACCGTCGCGGCGGGGTGGGCGGTGGCGATGGCACTGCTGCCAGGGCGCTCGGCGGCCTGCAGGCCGAGGCTGAGCAGCAGAAGCAGCGCGCCGGACAGGGCGCGCAGGGAGTGGAGGCCGCGAAAGGAGCGGCGCACCCTCAGGCCTTGCCAGTAAGGGCTTTGTACTTGGCCATCAACTGCTCCTTGCTCTCGACGTTGTTCTCGTCGAGCGGGATGCAGTCCACCGGGCAGACCTGCTGGCACTGCGGCTCGTCGTAGTGACCGACGCATTCGGTGCACAGGTTGGGGTCGATCACGTAGATCTCCTCGCCCTGGGAAATCGCCGCGTTCGGGCACTCAGGTTCGCAGACGTCGCAGTTGATGCAATCGTCGGTAATGATCAGGGACATGAAAGGCAAGCTCCTGCCGGGCTGAGGCCGCGACACAGTCAAACGGAAGCAGACTGTTGAAAAACTATCTACGTTGCCATCGCGGCGTTAAAAACAGGCTCAAAATGCTCATGTACTGTTCGTACACTCCGCTTTTTCGCCTATTTTTGCCTTGCGCTGACTGCCTCGATGACGTTTTTCAACTGCCTGCTAGCCGCGATTGTGCCGCATTGTGGTCGCCAGCGCACGCCTGTGCGCCATATGGCGCGCAGGCGTGCCGGTGTTGCGGATCAGCGGTTCTTGAAGCGTTCGGTCAGCGCATCGGCCACGGCCGGGTGCACGAACTTGCTGATATCGCCGCCCAGGTTGGCGATCTCGCGCACCAGGGTGGAAGAGATGAAGGAATACTTTTCCGACGGCGTGAGGAACAGGCTTTCCAGGTCCGGCGCCAGTTGGCGGTTCATGTTGGCCAGCTGGAATTCGTACTCGAAATCCGATACCGCGCGCAGGCCGCGCAGCAGCACGTTGGCGCCCTGTTCCTTGGCGAACGAGGCGAGCAGCGTGGAAAAGCCGATCACTTCGACGTTGGGCAGGTGCTTGGTGACTTCCCGGGCCAGCGCCACACGTTGTTCGAGGGAGAACAGTGGGTTCTTCTTCGGGCTGGCAGCGACCGCGATCACCACGCTATCGAACAGACGCGCGGCGCGCTCGACCAGATCGCCATGCCCCTTGGTAATGGGGTCGAAGGTGCCTGGGTATAACACTCGATTCATCGTGACGTCCTGGCAGGCGCGTTAGGGAGTCGGATGGTAGCGCAGCAAACCGGCGTGGGCCAAGTCGCGGCCCGGCGAGTGGCTGCGCTTGTGGGCGTTAATCGCGCTGCCACTTAGCGGATGAACAGCTTGTAGACCAGCCTCTGCAGTGCCTTGCCATAGGGTGGATAGATCAGCCGGGCGAGATTCAGGCGTTGCTTTATCAGCACGCCCTTGGCCTTGCTGAAGGTCAGAAAACCCTCATGGCCGTGGTAATGGCCCATGCCCGAAGCACCGATGCCGCCGAACGGCATATCGTCCTGCGCCACGTGCATCAGGGTGTCGTTCAGGCACACGCCGCCGGAGTGGCTGTGGTGCAGCACGTGCTGCTGTTCGCGGCGGTCGTAGCCGAAATAGTAGAGAGCCAGCGGCCGCGGACGTGCAGTGATATAGGCCAGGGCATCGTCGAGGCCGTCGTAGGGCACCACGGGCAACAGCGGGCCGAAGATTTCGTCCTGCATCACCCGCATGCTGTCGTCGACGTTGAGCAGCAGAGTCTGGGGCATGCGCCGATCCGTTGCTTCAGCCGTCAGGGCGATCACCTCGGCACCCTTGGCGCGGGCGTCGTCCAGATAGCCCTGCAGGCGATGCTGCTGGCGCGCGTTGATGATGCTGGTGTAGTCCGGGTTGCCCTCGACCTGTGGATAAAAGCGCTGCACCACACTCCGATAGGCATCGACGAAGTCGTCGACCCGCTGGCGCGGCACCAGCACGTAGTCCGGCGCCACGCAGGTCTGCCCGGCGTTGAGGGTCTTGCCGAAAGCGATGCGTTCGGTGGCGTGCTCCAGCGGCACGTCCGCCGAGATGATGGCCGGGGATTTGCCTCCCAGCTCCAGGGTCACCGGTGTCAGGTTGTCGGCTGCGGCCCGCATTACATGGCGGCCGATGCTGGTGGCACCGGTGAACAACAGGTGATCGAACGGAAGCCTGGCGAAGGCCATGCCGATCTCGGCCTCGCCCAGCACCACGCTCACCAGGTCATCGGGGAAGGTGCTGGCCAGCAGTTCCTTAAGGCGCTGCGAGGTCTGTGGCGTGGCTTCGCTGAGCTTGAGCATCACCCGGTTGCCGGCAGCCAGCGCACCGACCAGCGGGGCGATGGCGAGAAACAGCGGGTAGTTCCACGGCACGATGATGCCGACCACGCCCAGCGGCTGATAGATCACTCTTGCCGAGGCGGGCATGAACGCCAGGCCCACATGGCGCCGCGATGGCTTCATCCAGCGGCGCAGGCGTTTGCGCGCATAGCGGATGCCCTGCACGGTGGGCAGCATTTCGGCGAGCAGGGTTTCATCGGCGCTGCGGTTACCGAAGTCCTCGTTGATGCACCGGACCAGCGTGTCCTGATCGGCGAGCAGGGCGGCCTTCAGGCTGTCGAGCCAGGCGATGCGCTGGTCCGCCGAAGGCATCGGATTGGCCATGAAGGCCGCACGTTGGGCCTGGAAGCGCTGCTGCAACTCGGCAATGGCCTGCTCGACCGGGCCGAAAGGGGTGACCATGCCGCCGTCCTTATCCACTCACTGGAGCTGCTGTGTACCACGTTCGATGGCCTGTAGCCATTGGGGTATGCCGCGCTCCAGGTAATAGCCGGTGGTGCGAAGCGATAGATCCGTTCAGGAAGTGACGGTGCTTATGCGCAGGTGCAGGATGAGCGCGACCAGCAGACACGCCAGGGCGATCCAGTCAGCAATCACCACGCGCCGCAAAGCCTCGTTGTACGCAGGCTCGCTCCAGGCGAGCAGGAGGAAGGACAACACGCTGACCAGGCCGCCGATCAGGGCAATGCTGCGCAGAGCGGGCAGAAAGGCCGCGGCCACCAACAATGCACCGAGCAGGCCGAAGAGCACGGCGCGATGACGCATGAGGATATGCAGGTTGGCTTCGTCGAAATTCAGGCCGTAAAGGGCATTGAGTCGCTCACCACCGAGTACGCCGGCTAGCGGGAGCAGGTGGATGATGCCAACGACCAGCAGCAGAAAACCGATCAGCTTGCTCATCTCCAGCGCTCCATTACGGTTCCAGGCGACTCGGCCCAGCGGCATTCGGTGATCATCGGCGCCTTCCTTGAGGGTCCAGCGGATGGCAAGAGAATGGCGCAGCTGGAGTTCTAGGATAAGCACCGCGATGCGTCAAACAGGCTACGGTGCAGCGGCCTGTGATTACCGCCGGTCGGCATATCGCTGATCGGTTGAGCTCAGGTCGTCAGGCTTGTCAGCCACGCCGGTATGCGGCGCTCCAGGTAATAGCCGGGCCGACGCGGCGAGCCGTCGACGAAGCCGACATGGCCGCCCTTGGTATGCAGCTCGAAGGTGATGCAAGCGGCCAGCTCGTCGGGCTCGGGCAAGCTGTCGGGATAGACGAAGGGATCATCGCTGGCCTGGATCATCAGCGTCGGCGTCTGGATGCGCCCCAGATAATACCGGCTCGACGAGCGCCGGTAATAGTCGTCGGCGTTCTCGAAACCGTGCAGCGGCGCGGTGATGCGGCCGTCGAAATCCCAGAAGGTGCGCATGCCGTCCAGTGGACCGAGCTTTTCCAGGATCGACAGCCGATCGGCCTGGCCCTGATGGGCGAACAGGCGCTGCTTGTCCTTTACGTAGGCGACCATGGCGCGCATGAAGTGCGCTTGATACACCCGCGAGAAGCCGACGCCGATACGGTCGGCGCACTGGTCCAGGCGAAACGGCACGGACACCGCGGCGGCGCCCTGCAGGCCGCTGTCCGCGCCAGTTTCCCCCAGGTACTTGAGCAGCACATTGCCGCCCAGCGAATAGCCCACGGCATAAAGCGGCGCCAGGGGATGCCTGGCTTGCAGATGGCGGATGGTTTCGGCCAGGTCCTCGCTGGCGCCGGAGTGATAGCCGCGCGGCAGCAGGTTGGGCTCGCCCGAGCAGCCGCGCCAGTTCAGCGCCACGCTGGCCCAGCCTAGGGTCGCCAGGTGGTGTTGCAGACCGAGCACGTAATGGGAGCTGGAGGAGCCGGTCAGGCCGTGCAGCACCAGCACCAGCGGCGCGTGGGCTTCATGGGGGCCGTGCCAGTCGAGGTCAAGGAAGTCGCCGTCTTCCAGCCACAGGCGCTCACGTTGGCGCTCCAGTACCGGCGGGCGCCGGCACAGCGAGCCCCACAGCGTCTGCAGGTGCGGCCCTGGCAGCCACCAGGCGGGCTGGAAGCTGCTCGTCATCGGCGTGCGCTCGCCCATCTTCAGACCGCCGTCGGCACTTACGCCGAACGGCGCTCCCACAGCGCGTAATGCACCTGGCCGGCCTTCTGCTCGCGGTGCAGGCGCCAGTTGGCGGGCATGCCGAGGCTCGATGGCACCTGCTCGCTCTCGGTGTAGACCCAGGCATCGTCGGCCAGCCAGCCGCGTTCTTCCAGCAGCGTGCAGGCGGGCAGCAGCAGGTCCTGGCTGAACGGCGGGTCGAGGAACACCAGGTCGAACGGCGTGGCCGGTTGGTTCTGCAGGTAGGCGAGGGCGTCGCTCTGCAGCACCTGGCCGTTTTCGCAGCGCAGGGTGGCCAGGTGGCCGCGCAGGCTGGTCACTGCCGCGGGGTTGAGGTCCAGCGCCAGGGCGCTGCCGGCACCGCGCGACAGCGCTTCGAGAAACAGCGCGCCGCTGCCGGCAAAGGGGTCAAGTACCCGGGCGGCTTCTACATAAGGCGCCAGCCAGTTGAACAGGGTCTCGCGCACGCGGTTGGGCGTGGGCCGCAGGCCATGGGCCATGGGGAAGGCGAACTGGCGGCTGCGCCATTGCCCGGCAATGATGCGCAGTTGCCCGTCGCCACCGTGGGCGACGGGGGCTTTGCCGGAGGTCGGTCGTCTGGCCATCAGTGCTCCGGTACGGCGGCGGGCATTTCTGCCGGCTTGTCGGTGGGCGGCGGCAGTTCCTTCTGCTCCACCTTCGGCCCTGCAGTGACGATCACCAGTGCTTCGGGGTCGAGATGCTTGGCCATGGCAGCTTTCACCTGCTCGACGCTGAGCGCCTGCACCTGGGCCATGAAATCTTCCAGGTAGGTCAGCGGCAGATCGTAGAAGCCGATGGCGCCGAGCTGGCCGACGATGGCCGAGTTGCTGGCGGTGGACAGCGGGAAGCTGCCGGCCATCTCGCGCTTGGCGGCGTCCAGCTCCTGTTGGGTCGGGCCATTTGCGATGAAGTCGCGCAGCAGATCCTTGACCAGTTGCAGGGTGCCTTCGCTGAGCTCGGCGCGGGTCTGCAGGTTGATCATGAACGGGCCGCGGGCCTGCATGGCGGTAAAACCGGAGTAGACGCCGTAGGTCAGGCCACGCTTCTCGCGCACTTCGGTCATCAGCCGGGTACCGAAACCGCCGCCGCCGAACACCTGGTTGCCGAGGTAAAGGGCGGCGTAGTCCGGGTCTTCACGGGTGATGCCGAGCTGGGCGATCAGCAGGTGGGTCTGGTTGGACGGAAAGTCGATGTGGGTCAGGCCGGGCTTGGGCGTTTCGGGCTCCACGGTCTTGGCCAGTGCCGGGCCTTTGGGTAGCGACGCGGAAACCTCGGCTGCGATGGCTTCGGCTTCCTCGCGGGACAGGTCACCGACCAGGGCGATCACCGCGTTGCCGGCGGCGTAGGCCTTGGCATGAAAGGCCTGCAGCTGCGCGCGGCTGATGCCGGGCACCGACTGCGCGGTGCCTTCGCTCGGGTGGCCGTACGGATGCTTGCCGTACAGGCGCTCGAACAGCTCGAGGCTGGCCAGCTTGCCCGGGTTCTGTTTCTGGAACTCGAAGCTGGCAAGGATCTGGTTCTTGATGCGCGCCAGGGAGTCGGCCGGGAAGGTCGGCTGGCCGATCACCTGCTCGAACAGCTTCAGGGCCGGTTCGCGCTGCTCGGCGGCGCTGAGGCTGCGCAGGCTGGTGACCGCCATGTCGCGGTAGGCGCCATTGCCGAACTCGGCGCCCAGGCTCTCGAAGCCGGCGGCGATGGCGCCGACGTCCTTGCCGGGCACGCCTTCGTTGAGCATGGCGTTGGTCAGCATCGCCAGGCCGGGCACGTCGCCGTCCTGGCTGCTGCCGCCAGCGTATGTCAGGCGCAGGTCGAACATCGGCAGTTCGCGGGCTTCGACGAACAGCACCTTGGCGCCTTCGGCGGTCTTCCAGCTCTGGATGTCCAGTTTGCGGCGCGCCGGTGCCTTGCCGTTCAGCTCGGCCAGCGACTGCAATTGCGTGTCGTCGCTTTGCGTGGCCTGGGCAGCGGGTTCGGCGGCGTCCGGCGCACGTTTGACGGTAAAGGCCAGAGCCGCCAGCAGGGCGATCAGGAACAGCCCCAGCAGGGCGTAGCGCGGGCCGTTGCGCTTACTCATCGCGCTTCTCCTCGGGCAGAACATGGGCGACGCTGAGGCGATCGCGGGTGAAGTAGGTCTTGGCGGCGTTCTGGATGTCGGCTGGGGTCACGGCCTCCAGCTCGGCGAGTTCCTGGTCGATCAGCTTCCAGGACAGGCCGACGGTTTCCAGTTGGCCGATGGCGGTGGCCTGGCTGCTGATCGAGTCGCGGTCGTATACCAGTTCGGCGATCAGCTGGGCGCGCACGCGGGCCAGTTCCTCGGCCGACGGCGCCTTGTTCTGCAGGTCCTTAAGCTCGCGCCAGATGCCCGCTTCGGTCTGCTCCAGGGTCTTGCCGGTCTGCACGTTGGGCGTCGCGGAGATCGTGAACAGGCTGTCGCCGCGGGTGTAGCCGTTGTACCAGGCGCTGGCGCCGGACACCAATTCCTCGCCGCGCTCCAGGCGGCTGGCCAGGCGCGCGCTGTAGCCGCCGTCCAGCAGGGCGGCGATCAGGCGCAGGGCGTGCACGTCACGCGGGTTCTTGGCGGTGGCCAGGCCCGGCACGTTGAAACCCATCATCAGGGTAGGCAGCTGGGTCTTCAGATGCAGGGTGATCTGCCGCTCGCCGGGCTCGGCCAGCTCCAGGGGAATCTTGGCGGCCGGCACTTCACGCTTGGGGATCGCGCCGAAGTAGCGCTGGGCCAGGGCTTTGACGCCATCGGCGGTAACGTCGCCGACCACCACCAGGGTGGCGTTGTTGGGCACGTACCAGGTTTCGTACCAGTGACGCAGCTCCTGCACGCTCATGCGATCCAGGTCGGCCATCCAACCGATGGTCGGGATGCTGTAGCCGCTGGCCGGGTAGGCCATGGCCTTGAAGCGCTCGTAGGCCAGGCCCGAGGGTTTGTCGTCGGTGCGCAGGCGGCGCTCTTCCTTGATCACCTCGATCTCGCGGGCGAACTCTTCCGGCGGCAGGCGCAGGCTGGCCAGGCGGTCGGCCTCCAACTCGAAGGCCACGCCCAGGCGGTCGGCGGCCAGCACCTGGTAATAGGCGGTGTAGTCGTCGCTGGTGAACGCGTTCTCTTCAGCGCCCAGGTCACGCAGCACCCGCGAGGCTTCGCCAGGGCCGAGCTTGCGGCTGCCCTTGAACATCATGTGTTCCAGGGCGTGGGACAGGCCGGTCTGGCCGGCGGTCTCGTAGCTGGAGCCGACCTTGTACCAGATCTGCGAGACCACCACGGGAGCGCGGTGGTCTTCACGAACGATGACCTTGAGGCCGTTGTCCAGGGTGAATTCGTGGGTCGGTTGCGGTGCCGCGGCGTGCGCGCCGAAGGGCAGGGCACAGACGGCCAGTAGCAGGCCGGCGAGATGGCGGGCAAGTGAAGTGGACAAACCTCTCTCCTCGTTGAACCACGCCGGGCGTGGGATTGCGGTCGGGTGTGAGCGCGGTGCAGCGTCGCCGCGGCAGGCCGTCAGAGCGGTCGCGTGGCTTAGCCGTGGTGGCTGCGGAGGTGCTAGGATACGCATCCGTTTTAACGGCGACCACGTCTGGCAATTGCAGTTTGCGATTGATCAGCTGCCCAGCTGCAAGCCCTCAGCCCTTCGTGCCCAGGCGCCATGGCGTTCGCCCCAGTGAGATAGCCGTCCTCCATGTTTGGTTCAAAAGACGACAACAAGACTCCGGCCCCCGAACAGGGCGCCGAAAAAGCCGAAAAAGCCGAAAAACGCGGCCTGTTCGGCTGGCTGCGCAAGAAGCCGGCCGAGCCCACTCCGACTACTCAGGAGCCCCAGGCCGATGCGCCTGAGGTCGCGGCGCAGAACCAGCCAGAGCCGTCGCCGCAAGCGCCGTCGGCTGAGGCCCCTCAGGTTGTGCAGAGCGCTGCCGTCGATAGCGACCCGGTCAGTCGTGACCCGGTGGAGTCGTCTGCGCTCAGCGAGCCGGTCGCTGCCGCCGAGCCCATCGTGGGCGACGCCACCCGCCATGGCCCTGAAGCCTTGCCTGAGCCGGTGGCCGAACAGCCGGCGGCGCAGCCCGAGCATTCGCCTGAACTGGCCACCGGCAGCGACGTGCAGCATGCCGTGCCCGCCACGCCAGCAGCGGTGCTGACCACCCCGGCCGAAGCGGTCGCCGAGCCAGTGGTCGAGCAGAACAAACCGTCGGACAACAAGGGCGGTTGGTTCGCCCGTCTGCGCCAGGGCCTGTCCAAGACCAGTGCCAGCATCGGCGAAGGCATGGCCAGCCTGTTCCTTGGCAAGAAGGCCATCGACGATGACCTGCTCGACGAGATCGAGACCCGCCTGCTCACTGCCGACGTCGGCGTCGAAGCCACCACGGCGATCATCGGCAGCCTGACCCAGAAGGTCGCGCGCAAGCAGCTGACCGACAGCGACGCGCTGTTCAAGGCGCTGCAGGAAGAACTGGCCGCCATGCTGCGCCCGGTCGAACAGCCGCTGCAGATCGACAGCGCCAAGCGCCCCTACGTGATTCTGGTGGTCGGCGTGAATGGCGCCGGCAAGACCACCACCATCGGCAAGCTAGCCAAGAAACTGCAGGGCGAGGGCAAGAAGGTCATGCTCGCCGCTGGCGACACCTTCCGTGCCGCTGCCGTCGAGCAGCTGCAGGTGTGGGGCGAGCGCAACAAGATTGCGGTGATCGCCCAGCACACCGGCGCCGATTCGGCTTCGGTGATCTTCGACGCCGTGCAGGCCGCCAAGGCCCGTGGCATGGATGTGCTGATCGCCGACACCGCCGGCCGTCTGCACACCAAGGACAACCTGATGGAGGAGCTCAAGAAGGTGCGCCGGGTGATCGGCAAGCTCGACGACAGCGCGCCTCACGAAGTGTTGCTGGTGCTCGATGCCGGTACCGGCCAGAACGCCATCAACCAGGCCAAACAATTCAACCAGACGGTGAACTTGACCGGCCTGGCCCTGACCAAGCTGGATGGCACGGCCAAGGGCGGCGTGATCTTCGCTCTGGCTAAGCAGTTCGGCCTGCCGATTCGCTATATCGGCGTGGGTGAAGGGATCGACGATCTGCGCACCTTCGAAGCCGAACCCTTCGTTCAGGCGCTTTTCCAGCAGCGGGAGCAGTGATGATCCGATTCGAGCAGGTCGGCAAGCGTTACCCCAACGGACATGTCGGGTTGCATGAGTTGAGTTTCCGCGTGCGGCGCGGCGAGTTTCTGTTCGTCACCGGCCACTCCGGCGCCGGCAAGAGCACCCTGCTGCGCCTGCTGCTGGCCATGGAGCGCCCGACCTCGGGCAAGCTGCTGCTGGCCGGGCAGGACCTGGGGCAGATCAGCAACGCGCAGATTCCCTTCCTGCGCCGGCAGATCGGCGTGGTGTTCCAGAACCACCAGCTGCTGTTCGACCGCAGCGTGTACGACAACGTGGCCCTGCCGCTGCAGATCCTCGGTCTGTCCAAGAGCGATATCGGCCGCCGTGTTGGCTCGGCGCTGGAGCGGGTTTCCCTGAGCGACAAGGCCGAGCTTTTTCCCGGTGACCTGTCCACCGGGCAGCAACAGCGCGTCGGCATCGCCCGCGCCATCGTCCATCGTCCGGCCCTGCTGCTGGCCGACGAACCCACCGGTAACCTCGACCCGCGTCTGGCGGCGGAAATCATGGGCGTATTCGAAGACATCAACCGCTTGGGCACCAGCGTATTGATCGCCAGTCACGATTTGGCGTTGATCGCACGTATGCGTCACCGCATGCTCACCCTGCAACGTGGCCGCCTGATCGGCGACGGGGAGGCCGGCGAATGAGTGCTTCCCGCATCCCGCCACCGCAGCCGTCCCAGCGCGTCGGCGCAGCGCCGAAGAACGCCGAGCCCCAGGGGCCCGACAACGAGCCGGATTTTCGCACCCTGACCCGCGCCTGGCTGGAAAGCCACCGCGCCAGCCTGGTCGACAGCCTGCGCCGCCTGGGCAAGCAGCCGATCGGCAGCTTCTTCACCTGTCTGGTGATGGCCGTGGCCCTGAGCCTGCCCATGGGCCTTTCGCTTCTGCTGGGTAACGTCGAGCGTCTTGGCGGTACATGGGAGCGTGCTGCGCAGATTTCCGTGTTTCTCAAGATCGACGCCAGCGATAGTCAGGGCCAGGCCCTGCGCGAACAGATCGCCGGCATGGACGACGTGGCTGAAGCCGAATGGATCAGCCGCGAGCAGGCGCTGGACGAGTTCCAGCAGCAGTCCGGCCTTGGCCAGGCGCTCAAGGAACTGCCGGACAACCCGCTGCCCGGCGCAGTGCTGGTCACACCGAAGGAAGTCGACAAGGCTACGCTTGAGGCGCTGCGCCAGCGTCTGGCCGAACTGCCCCACGTGCAGCAGGCGCAGCTCGATTTGCTGTGGGTCGAGCGCCTGAGTGCAATCCTGTCCCTGGGAGACCGCTTCGTGTTCGGCCTGACCGTACTGCTGGTCATGGCGCTGCTGCTGGTGATCGGCAACACCATTCGCCTGCATATCGAGAACCGGCGCACCGAGATCGAGGTGATCAAGCTGGTCGGCGGCACCGATAGCTACGTGCGCCGTCCGTTCCTTTATATGGGCGCGCTGTATGGGTTGGGCGCAGGTGTGCTGTCCTGGCTGGTGCTGGCCTTTGGGTTGAACTGGTTGAACGATGCCGTGGTGCGCCTGTCGGGATTGTATGGCAGTGATTTCGCCCTGGCCGGCGTACCCGCTGGCGACGGTTTCTCCCTATTGCTGGGAGCGGTGCTGTTGGGGTATATCGGTGCGTGGCTGGCGGTGGCGCGACATCTTAGGGAGCTCGCCCCCCGCTAAGGCGCCAGTTTGACGCTTCGCTAACATATTGATTTGGTTGATATTGACTATTGACCGGGGAACCAGGATGGTGGCTTCCGGTCATATTGCGCAGTGCTACACTGCGTACGTTTCGTGAATCGGAGGATTCGAATGTCCACTTCTTTGCAACCTGTTCATGCTCTGGTTCCAGGCGCCAACCTGGAAGCTTACGTGCATGCCGTCAACAGCATTCCGCTGCTGACGCCCGAGCAGGAGCGTGAACTGGCCGGTAATCTCTTCTACAAGCAGGACCTCGACGCAGCCCGCCAGATGGTTCTGGCCCACCTGCGCTTCGTCGTGCATATCGCGCGCAGCTACTCCGGCTACGGTCTGGCCCAGGCCGACCTGATCCAGGAAGGTAACGTCGGCCTGATGAAGGCGGTCAAGCGTTTCAACCCGGAAATGGGTGTGCGCCTGGTGTCGTTCGCCGTGCACTGGATTCGCGCCGAAATCCATGAGTTCATCCTCAAGAACTGGCGCATCGTCAAGGTTGCGACCACCAAGGCCCAGCGCAAGCTGTTCTTCAACCTGCGCAGCCAGAAGAAGCGTTTGGCCTGGCTGAGCAACGACGAAGTCAATGCCGTGGCCGAAAGCCTGGGTGTCGAAGCCCGCGAAGTGCGCGAGATGGAAAGCCGCCTGACCGGCCAGGACATGGCCTTCGACCCGGCCGCCGACGCCGATGACGACAGCGCCTTTCAGTCGCCGGCCCAGTATCTGGAAGATCACCGCTACGACCCGGCCCGGCAGATGGAAGACGAGGACTGGAGCGACACCTCCAGTGCAAACCTGCACGAGGCGCTCGAGGCGCTCGACGAGCGTAGCCGCGATATCCTGCAGCAGCGCTGGCTGGCCGAAGAGAAAGCCACGCTGCATGAGCTGGCGGCCAAGTACAACGTCTCGGCGGAGCGTATCCGTCAGTTGGAGAAGAATGCGATGAACAAGCTCAAGGGCTCCATCGCCGCCTGATCCGGCCAGCAACCCAAAACGCCCCGACCTGTTCGGGGCGTTTTTGTTTGGGCGGCATAGAGACTGCGGATGTTGCCTGTTCTGGAATTGTGGGGGCGGGCGGGTACGCCTAGTTCATGCCCGCGAAAAATTGGTTGCTCCAGATATTTCTCGCGCGCATGGCGCGCTTCCCACATTCAGGCTGCGTTGTTTCCGAGGCCTACTTCGCCCACCAAGCCGGCCGAGGCGCCTGCAGCTGGTCGAGGTAATGGCTGCCGCCCAGCTGACGCATCTGTCGGCGGATCCAGTTGGCGCGCTGGTTGACGTAGCCGCTCGGGCGGCCGGCATCGAACTGTCGCGGGTTTGGCAGCACTGCTGCGAGCAGGCTGGCCTGGCGGGCCGACAGGTAGGACGCGCCGATATTGAAGTGATGCCGGGCGGCCGCTTCCGCGCCGAACACTCCGTCGGCCCATTCCGCGCTGTTGAGGTACACCTCGAGAATGCGCTCCTTGGGCCACAGCAGTTCGATCAAACCGGTAAACCACACTTCGATGCCCTTGCGCAGCCAGCTGCGACCGGACCACAGAAACAGATTCTTGGCCACCTGCTGGCTGAGGGTGCTGGCGCCACGCACCGATCCGCCTTGCTGGTTGTGCGACAGAGCCGCCTTGATTGCGTCCACGTCGAAGCCCCAGTGCTGGGCGAATTTCTGATCTTCGCTGGCGATCACGGCGATCTTCAGGTCATCCGGCAACGCGTCCCAGGAGCGCCAGGTGCGCTGCAGGTCGATGGGCTTGCCGTCGACCCAGGACTCGATCTTGCGCTCGACCATAAGTGCCGTGCCCGGTGGCGGTACCCAGCGCAGGGCGAGCACCAGCAGGAAGGAGCCGGCGATGAACCAGAGCAGCAACTTCAGCAGGAGGCGGCGAAGGGATCGGAGCATGGGCAGGGAGCCGGGCTTGATTGGCCGCTTAGTATAAGGCGCCTGGCGCCCTCGCGGGCAATGCAGCGGTCCACTGCGGCAATCGGGGAGGCGCGCCCGGGCGAATGGCGGCGTAAACTGCGCCTCTCTGTTGGCTATCGGTGAGAGCGCTATGGTTCGCCTGTGGTTGTTGCTGTCGGCTTTCGCCGGCTTTTCCGGGGTCGCGTTGGGCGCGTTCGCGGCCCATGGTCTGAAGAGTCGGCTGAGCGCCGAGTACCTGGCCGTGTTTCAGACCGGCACCCATTACCAGCTGATCCACGCCCTGGCTCTGCTGGGTGTGGCCATCCTGGCGCTGGTCGTACCGGGGCGCCTGGTAAACCTGGCCGGTGCCTGTTTCGCCCTTGGCATCCTGCTGTTCTCGGGCAGCCTGTACGCGCTGACCCTAAGCGGCATCGCCAAGCTGGGCATCATCACGCCGTTCGGCGGCCTGGCCTTTCTGGCCGGTTGGGCGTGTTTGGGGCTGCTTGCCTGGCGCATGGCCTGAGAGCCTGCTCACGCTCTGCTGCGCGTCGGCGCTCCTGCGTTAAAAACAAGCTGGATTGCCAGCCCAGTCGGAATGCTCATTTACCACTCGTAAACTCGAGTACGAGCCCAGTCCGTTCCTCGCTTGTTTACCTTGGATCGCTCTAGCTCGCGATATCGTGAACAGGCTCTGAGGCTGCGCGAGACCAACGGCGGGCCTGCGCCTTGGTCATCGCTGGGGATCGGGCTAGAATGCCGGCCCTTTCTCCTGTTGTGACGGGTCGTCATGCATATCCAGTTGAACGGTGAAACCCTCGAGCTGCCCGAAGGCGCCAGCGTCGCCGACCTGATCGAGCGCCTGGAACTGACCGGGCGCCGTGTGGCGGTCGAACGTAACCTCGATATCGTCCCACGCAGCCAGTATGCCAGCACCGCGCTGGCCGACGGCGACCGCCTCGAAGTGGTCCACGCCATCGGTGGCGGTTGAGCCCGGCGCCGCGCCCTTCCCACTTTCTGCAGAGGAATCACCATGAGCCACGCAGTCAACGACAAGCCGTTTACCCTGGCCGGCCGCACCTATCAGTCGCGCCTGTTGGTCGGCACCGGTAAATACAAGGATCTCGACGAGACCCGCGACGCCATCGAGGCTTCGGGCGCGGAGATCGTGACCGTGGCGGTGCGCCGTACCAACATCGGCCAGAACCCGGGCGAGCCGAATCTGCTCGACGTGATTTCGCCGGATCGCTACACCATCCTGCCCAACACCGCCGGCTGCTACGACGCCGTCGAGGCCGTGCGCACCTGCCGCCTCGCCCGTGAACTGCTCGATGGCCACAAGCTGGTCAAGCTGGAAGTGCTGGCCGACCAGAAGACCCTGTTCCCCAACGTGATCGAAACCCTCAAGGCCGCCGAAGTGCTGGTCAAGGAAGGCTTCGACGTGATGGTCTACACCAGCGACGACCCGATCATCGCCCGCCAGCTGGCCGAGATGGGCTGCATCGCCGTCATGCCGCTGGCCGGCCTGATCGGCACCGGGCTGGGCATCTGCAACCCCTACAATCTGCGCATCATCCTCGAAGAAGCCACCGTACCGGTGCTGGTCGATGCCGGTGTGGGCACGGCATCGGATGCCACCATCGCCATGGAGCTGGGCTGCGAAGCGGTGCTGATGAACAGCGCCATCGCCCATGCCCAGCACCCAGTGCTGATGGCCCAGGCGATGAAGTACGCCATCGAGGCCGGCCGTCTGGCCTACCTGGCCGGGCGTATGCCGAAGAAGCTTTATGCCAGCGCGTCCTCCCCATTGGAGGGGCTGATCCGCTGAGTCGCCTTTGCATAGGCGCCTGACGGGGACATGGGTCCCCGTTTCTCATTCCACCTAGTGTCCCGAGTACCCCATGAGCGATATCGAGCAAACCCCAGCCGAAGAAAACCCGCGGCACATGCGCGCCATCAAGAGTTTCGTGATGCGTGCCGGGCGCATGACCGAAGGGCAGCAGCGCGGCTTCGACCTGGGCCTGCCGAAGTTCGGCCTGGAGCTGAGCGATGGCATGCAGGATTTCGACGCGGTATTCGGGCGCAAGGCGCCGCGCACTTTCGAGATCGGCTTCGGCATGGGCCACTCCACGCTGGAAATGGCCGCCGCGGCGCCCGAGCAGGATTTCATCGGCGTTGAAGTGCACCGGCCGGGCGTGGGTGCATTGCTCAACGGGGTAATGACCCAGAACCTGACCAACCTGCGCGTTTACAACTGCGATGCCATGGAAGTGCTGCGTCAGTGCGTGCCCGATGCCAGTCTGGATCGCGTGCTGTTGTTCTTCCCCGATCCCTGGCACAAGGCGCGCCATAACAAGCGCCGTATCGTCCAGCCGGCATTCGCCGAACTGGTGCGCCAGAAACTCAAGGTCGGCGGTGTGCTGCACATGGCCACCGACTGGGAGCCCTACGCCGAGTACATGCTGGAAGTGATGAACGTGGCGCCGGGCTATCGCAACCTGGCTGCCGATGGTCGCTGCGTGGAGCGCCCGGCCGAGCGCCCGGTGACCAAGTTCGAGCGCCGTGGCGAGCGCCTCGGCCATGGCGTCTGGGATCTGAAGTTCGAGCGTATCGACTGAGCCGATGACTCGCCTGTCGAAACGCCAGGCCCGCCGCGCAGCCCATGCGCGCAATCGCCCGCAGTGGCAGATGCCTCAGCCCAACGCGCGCGCGGCCTGGGCCGCGCGTTTGCTGTTGCCATTGACCGCAATGGTCATGTTCATCAGCGCTGCGGCGCTTCTCTTTACGGTCGGGCAGGCGCTGTACAGCGGCGTGGCCATTTCGCTGTCGCGCATCGGCCCCTCGACCCTTTATTCGCTGGCCAGCGATCCGCTGGGCTACTGGCTCACCCTGCTGTGGCACAGCGTAGTGGCGCTGTTTTTCGCCGGTCTCGGCGGGTTCAGTTGGTGGGTCTCGCGCCAGCGTTGATCAGGCAGTAGCACCACGCAGTTGCTGCAGCAGACGTGCGCCGAACACGTTGATCAGCAGGCCGAGCATGACGATGGCGGCGCCGACCCATTGCACGGCGCTCAACGCCTCACCGAGAAACAGCCAGGCCGAGCTGAGGCCGACCACCGGGACCAGCAGCGAGAACGGCGCCACCTGGCTGGCCGGGTAGCGCGACAGCAGACGGCTCCACAGGCCGTAGCCGAGCAGGGTGGCGACGAAGGCCAGGTAGGCGATGGCCAGTATCGAATTCAGGGAAATGCTGCGAAGCGCCGTCTCGATCTGCGCCGGGCCTTCCAGCAGCAGCGACAGAGCCAGGAACGGCAGCGGCGGGATCAGGCTGCCCCACACCACCAGACTGACCAGATTGACCTTGCCGATGCGCTTGGTGACCACGTTGCCCAGCCCCCACATCGCCGCTGCACACAGCGTCAGCACGAAACCGGCCAGGGTGAAGGCGCGACCGCTCTCGCTGCCGATCAGCAACAGTCCCGCCGCTGCCACCACCAGGCCGATCAGGCTGCTGCGCTTTACCGACTCACCGATGAATAGCGCGGCGAAGCCCAGGGTGAAGAACGCTTGGGCTTGCAGCACCAGCGATGCCAGGCCGGCTGGCATGCCGGCGTACATGGCCGAGAACAGAAAGGCGAACTGCCCCAGGGAAATGGTCAGGCCGTAGGCCAGCAGCCAGCGCAGCGGCATGTCCGGGCGGCGGATAAAGAGAATCGCGGGAAAGGCGGCGAGCATGAAGCGCAGGGCGCCGAGCAGCATCGGCGGCACGCCGTCCAGGCCGACTTTGATGACCACGAAGTTCACGCCCCAGGCAAGGATCACCACAGCGGCCAGCAGAATGTCCTTGGGTGTCATGGGCGCGGCCTCGTGTGGTGGTATGCGGAGGCGCAGGCTAGCGCGGATGGGCGGGTCTGACACGCCACAGTTAGCGGTCTTTTTTCCCATACAGAAACGAAAACGCCCCGAGCAGGTCGGGGCGTTTCGGTATCGACGATGCGATCAGACGGTCAGCGTCCAGTCGTAGTCGACGATCAGCGGTGCATGCTGAGAGAAGCGCGGCTGGCGCGGCAGGCGCGCACTGCGCACGCTGCGGCGCATGCCCGGCGTGAGCAGCTGGTAGTCGAAGCGATAGCCGAGGTTGAGCATCTCGGCCTGCTCGTTGTCCGGCCACCAGCTGAACTGGTCGGCCTCGCGATTGACCTCGCGCACGGCATCGACATAACCCATGGTGCCGGTCACTTCGTCCATCCAGGCGCGCTCGGGCGCCATGAAACCGGGCGATTGCTGGCAGTCGCGCCAGTTCTTCACATCCAGCTTCTGATGGGCGACGTACAGCGAGCCGCAATAGATGTAGTCGCGACGCTTGCGGCGTTGCTTGTCCAGGTACTTGGAGAAATCGTCCATGAACTTGAATTTCTGATTCAGGTTCTCGTCGCCGCCCATGCCCGATGGCAGCAGCAGCGAGGCGATACTCACCTTGTCGAAATCGGCCTGCAGGTAGCGCCCGTAGCGATCGGCCGTTTCAAAACCGAGCCCGCTGATCACCGCCTTGGGTTGCAACCGCGAGTACAGCGCCACGCCACCCTGGCTTGGTACTTCTGCATCGCAGGCATAGAGGAAATAGCCATCCAGCTGGAGGGCTTGGTCGTCCATTTCAAAGGCGGAGGCACGGGTATCTTGCAGGCAGATCACGTCGGCATTCTGTGCTTGCAGCCAACTGAGCAAACCGCGCTCGACTGCAGCATGAATACCATTCACGTTCACACTGATGATCCGCATAAATGGCCCCCAAAAACACGTGCGTGTATGATACCTGAGCTAGACGCCGTTTAGTAATTCAAAGCCACATCCTGTGCCGCCTCAAGGTCATTCATGCAAACCTATCAGCGCGATTTCATTCGATTTGCCATCGAGCGAGGCGTTCTGCGCTTCGGTCAGTTCACCCTCAAGTCCGGTCGCGTCAGCCCGTATTTCTTCAATGCCGGGTTGTTCGACAGCGG
Source organism: Pseudomonas fulva 12-X (assembly GCF_000213805.1). NCBI lineage: Bacteria > Pseudomonadati > Pseudomonadota > Gammaproteobacteria > Pseudomonadales > Pseudomonadaceae > Pseudomonas > Pseudomonas fulva. The sequence goes on from NC_015556.1 coordinate 209,121, forward strand.
TCTGGCGCTGGCCAAGCTGGGGCGTTTCTACGCCGCGGCGGTGGTGGATAGCGGCATCTCCTTCGACGTACTGTTCGGCCCGGCCTACAAGGGCATTCCGCTGGCCGCCAGCACCGGCGTGGCCCTGGCCGAGCACCACGATGTGGATACGCCCTGGTGCTTCAACCGCAAGGAAGCCAAGGATCACGGCGAGGGCGGCACCCTGGTCGGTGCGCCGCTCAATGGCCGTGTGCTGATCATCGATGATGTGATCACCGCCGGCACCGCGATCCGCGAAGTGATGCAGATCATCCAGGCCCAGGGGGCCCAGGCCGCCGGCGTGCTGATCGCCCTGGACCGACAGGAGCGCGGCCGCGGTGAGCTGTCGGCGATCCAGGAAGTCGAGCGCGACTTCGGCATTCCGGTGGTCAGCATCGTTTCTCTGCAGCAGGTGCTGGAATATCTGGCCGATGATGCTGAACTGAAACAACACCTGCCTGCCGTTGAAGCCTACCGCGCCGAATTCGGCATCTGATTTCGGCTCGCCAAGAGAACGTGCCCATGTCCACCTCGCCCTTGCTGCGCCGTACCCTCTGGCTTGGTCTGTTGCTGCCGTTATGGGCGAATGCGGCGGAGATGTATCGCTACACCAACGCCCAGGGCATCACGGTGATCGACCGCCAGGGCGTGCCCAGCGAGTTCATCGCCAAGGGTTACGAAGTGCTCAACGAGCAGGGGCGGGTGATTCGCGTGGTGCCGCCGGCGCCGACCGCGGAAGAAATGCAGAAGATTCTCGCCGATCGAGAGCGCGCCAAATCCGACGCCCAACTGCTGCGCTTGTACAGCAGCCTGGAAGACGTCGACCGTGCCCAGGCGCGCAAGCTGGCCGAACTCGACGGCCTGATCGGCGTCGCCAAGGGCAACCTGCAGTCGGCGCGTCAGCAGCAGGCCAACCTGCAGAAGCAGGCAGCGGATCAGGAGCGGGCGGGGCGCGAAGTGCCCAAGCATCTGCTCGACCAGATCAGCAGTCAGCGTGACGAGCAGATACGGATCAGCAAGGATATCGAGCGCTACCAGGCGGCGCGGGCTCAGGCGCAAAGTACCTTCACGGCTGACCGGGCGCGGGTCAGCGAGCTGCTCGGCCAAGGCAACTAGCCGCGCGTCAGGCGCGGCACTCGTTTAGCGGCGCGGGACGGCGCGGGTACGACCGCTGGCGTCGATGGCGACGAATACGAACACCGCTTCGGTGACCTTGCGCCACTCGCTGGACAGCGGGTCGTCACTCCACACCTCCACCAGCATCTGGATCGAGCTGCGGCCGATTTCCAGCGCCTGGGTATAGAACGACAGCTGAGCGCCGACCGGCACCGGAACCAGGAAGGCCATGCGATCGATCGCCACGGTCGCCACGCGGCCAGCGGCCACCTTGCTGGCCATGGCGGTGCCCGCCAGGTCCATCTGCGAAACCAGCCAGCCACCATAAATGTCGCCGAAGCCATTGGTTTCGCGCGGCAGTGCAGTGATCTGCAGTGCCAGGTCGCCTTGCGGTATCGGGTCTTCTTGTTCGAAGTCTTTCATCTGTTCACGGCTCGCGGCGCAGTGGTGGGCCCTGCGGGGCAGGGACGCAAAGTATACCGACTGGGTGTCTACACCGCGACCTTAGCGCGTTGCAGGCGTGGGCGCACAGCCCTTTGCCGAACTCTGCTTGCCTGTTAGCGTCGTCATCCAACTGTCACATTGGTTACATAGAGTGGTCACATTGGCTGATGATACTGGCCCCGTCCCAACCAACACGACCCTGATCGTGAGAAGGCGGTAAGCCGGGCGCTACGACCACGGCAGCCAGCCTCTCGATGATTACCACTCTGCTAGGAGCAAGGCATGAAACTGAAGCGTTTGATGGCGGCCATGACGTTTGTCGCTGCTGGCGTCGCTACCGCCAACGCGGTTGCCGCTGTCGATCCGGCTATTCCGGCCTACGAAAAGACTTCGGGCGTATCGGGCAACCTGTCCAGCGTCGGCTCCGACTCCCTGGCCAACCTGATGACCCTGTGGGCCGAAGCCTACAAGCAGTCCTACCCGAACGTGAACATCCAGATTCAGGCCGCCGGCTCTTCCACCGCGCCACCCGCGCTGACCGAAGGCACCGCCAACCTCGGCCCGATGTCGCGCGCCATGAAGGACAGCGAAATCCAGGCCTTCGAGCAGAAGTACGGCTACAAGCCGACCGCCGTTCCGGTGGCCATCGACGCCCTGGCGGTGTTCGTGCACAAGGACAACCCGATCAAGCAGCTGACCATGCAGCAGGTCGACGCGATCTTCTCCAGCACCCGTCTGTGCGGTGAAGCCAAGGACCTGAAGACCTGGGGCGATATCGGCCTGACCGGCGAGTGGGCCAGCAAGCCGGTGCAGCTGTTCGGTCGTAACTCGGTATCCGGCACCTACGGCTACTTCAAGGAAGAAGCCCTGTGCAAAGGCGACTTCAAGCCCAACGTGAACGAGCAGCCGGGTTCGGCTTCCGTGGTGCAGTCGATCTCCAGCACCGTCAACGCCATCGGTTACTCGGGCATTGGCTACCGCACCGCCAGCGTGCGTGCCGTTCCCCTGGTCAACAAGAAGGGCGAAGTCGAAGAAGCCAATGAAACCAACGCGCTGTCGGGCAAATACCCGCTGGCTCGCTTCTTCTACATCTACGTGAACAAGGCGCCGAACAAGCCGCTGAGCCCGTTGGACGCCGAGTTCCTCAAGCTGATCCTGTCCAAGCAGGGCCAGGACGTGGTGGTCAAGGACGGCTACATTCCGCTGCCGCTCAAGGTCATCGAGAAGACTCGCAAGGAGCTGGGTCTGTAATCACGCCCTAAGCAGCGATACCGAAGCCTGCCTCTTATCGAGAGGCGGGCTTTGCTGCGTCACCGCACTGTAACTTTTCTGTCATACAGTCGCGTTAGATTGGCCACGCTCGCGATATAGACGAAAAATACGGCGCGCTCATGGCCGCGCAGAGACGCTCTCCTATGAATGACTTGCCAAGTGACCCCATGACCGCCTCTCCCAATTCCCTCGGGCTGGATTTCAACACCCCGGCCCTGCAGCGCAAGCGCCGCATACGCGCGTTCAAGGATCGCCTGGCCCGCTGGTGCGTATCCATCGGCGGCCTGGCCGTGCTTGGCGCCATCACCCTGATCTTCTTCTACCTCGCCTATGTCGTGCTGCCGATGTTCCAAGGCGCCGACCTGGAAAAGCGCGACGCCATCCAGCCCGCCTGGCTGGCGGACGCCGGCAAGCCGCTGCTGATGACCCTCGAGGAGCAGAACCAGGTGGGTATGCGCCTGGCTCGCAATGGCAAGATCCAGTTCTTCGATGCCAAGACCATGCAGGCGCTGACCAGCATCGACCTGCCGCTGCCGGCCGGCAGCGAAGTGGTCTCGGTCGGTGAAGACCAGCCGGGCAGCCACCGTATCGCCCTGGGCCTGTCCAACGGCCAGGCGCTGGTGTTCGAACACACCTATCGCATCACCTACCCGAACGACGTGAAGACCATCACCCCGGCGATCGTCTACCCGTTCGGTGAAACCCCGCTGACCCTCGACCCGCAGGGGCGCCCGCTGGAGCACATGGGCATCAGCGTCAACAGCGGCACGCTGCTGATCGCCGGCTCCGTGGGCAGTGAGCTGCAGGTGCTGAGCCTGAGCCGCGAAGAGAACATGATGACCGGTGAAGTGGAGGTCAGCGAGGAGCGCCTGGCGCTGCCGCAGATCGCCGAGCCGATCAAGGAACTGATCATCGAGCCGCGCCAGCAGTGGCTGTTCGTGATCAACGGCCGCGCTACTGCCGACGTCTTCGATCTGCGTGCCAAGGCCCTCAACGGTCGCTACAAGCTGCTCAACGACGGCGCCCGGGAAATCACCCATGCCGCCTCGCTGCTGGGTGGCATCTCGTTGCTCACCGGTGACAGCCGCGGCGGCATCGCCCAGTGGTTCATGGTGCGCGACGAGGATGGCAAGTCCTCGCTCAAGCAGGTCCGTGAATTCAAGCTGGCCGACAGCCCGATCAGCCAGATTCTGTCCGAAGAGCGCCGCAAGGGCTTCATCGCCCTGGACGCCAAGGGCAACCTGGGCATCTTCCACAGCACCGCGCACCGCACCCTGCTGGTCGAGCCGGTGGCTGACGGCTTCACCATCGCCGCCCTGTCGCCGCGCGCCAACCGCGCGCTGGTCGAGGCTGACGGCAAGATCGAACGCCTGCTGATCGACAACCCGCACCCGGAGATTTCCTGGAGCTCGCTGTGGGGCAAGGTGTGGTACGAGAACTACGACAAGCCGGCCTACGTCTGGCAGTCGACCTCCGCCAGCACCGACGCCGAACCCAAGCTGAGCCTGGCGCCGCTGGCCTTCGGTACGCTCAAGGCCGCTTTCTACGCCATGCTGCTGGCCGCGCCGCTGGCCATCGCCGCGGCGATCTACACCGCCTACTTCATGGCTCCGGCCATGCGCGGCAAGGTCAAACCGGTGATCGAGCTGATGGAAGCGTTGCCCACGGTGATCCTCGGCTTCTTCGCCGGCCTGTTCCTGGCGCCCTACGTGGAAGGACATCTACCCGGCATCTTCAGCCTGCTGATCTTCACGCCAATCGGCATCCTGCTGGCGGGCTTCATCTGGAGCCGACTGCCGGAGTCCATCCGCCTGCGCGTGCCGGACGGCTGGGAAGCGGCGCTGCTGATTCCGGTGATCCTGCTGGTCGGCATCGTCTCGCTGAGCATGAGCGGCCATCTGGAAAACTGGCTGTTCGACGGCAACATGCGCGGTTGGTTGACCAACGATCTGGGCATTCCGTTCGACCAGCGCAACGCCCTGGTGGTCGGCCTGGCCATGGGCTTCGCGGTGATCCCGAACATCTACTCGATCGCCGAAGATGCCGTGTTCAGTGTGCCGAAGAGCCTGACCTTCGGCTCCCTGGCGCTCGGTGCCACACCCTGGCAGACCCTGACCCGCGTGGTGATCCTGACCGCCAGTCCGGGCATCTTCTCGGCGGTGATGATCGGCATGGGCCGCGCCGTCGGCGAGACCATGATCGTGCTGATGGCCACCGGCAACACGCCGATCATGGACATGAACATCTTTGAAGGCCTGCGCACTCTGGCTGCCAACGTGGCGGTGGAGATGCCCGAGTCGGAAGTCGGCGGTACCCATTACCGGGTGCTGTTCCTTTCCGCCCTGGTGCTGCTGTCGTTCACTTTCGTCATGAACACCTTGGCCGAGCTGGTGCGTCAGCGCCTGCGCGTCAAGTACGCTTCGCTCTGAGGACTGCAAGACCATGTCCGTGAAACAGAACAATCTGAAATCCTGGTTCAAGAGCGGCTCGCCGTGGATCTGGATGAACGCCGGTGCGGTGTCCATCGCCATCATCATGACCGTGGGCCTGCTGGCGGTCATCGCCGTGCGCGGCCTGGGCCACTTCTGGCCGGCCGACATCATCGAAGCCAGCTACCAGATCCCGGGCGAGCAGGCCAAGCAGATGGCCGGCGAAGTGGTGCAGCAGGAAGAGATTCCCCGCGCCCGCCTGGCGGCCGCCGGCCTGCCGGTGAATGCCGAGGGCGGTGAATTCATGACCCGCGAACTGCTCAAGGTCGGCAACCGTGATCTGTACGGTGCGGACTTCTCCTGGGTGGTCGGCGAATGGCTCGGTGAGCAGCGTCGTCCCGCCGGCCTGACCGCCTTCGAGCGCCGCGAGTGGGGCAACTTCTATGGCTACCTAGTCAACGTCAAGGAAGAGGGCCGTCTGGTCGCCGAGGGCGATGCCGCCTGGGGCGAGTTGCAGAAGCGTCTGCAACGCGTCGGTGAGCTGCACAGCGAGATCGTCAAGCTGGAGAAGCGCGACATCGGCCGCATCAACGCGGGCCTCGAGCGCGTGCGCCTGCAGACCCGCAAGCTGGAACTCGACAACGCGCTGACCGACGCCGCCCAGGCTGATCTGGCCGCCGAACGCGCCCGCTGGGACGCCGAATACAAGCAGCTGGAAGCCGAGCTCAACGCCCGCTACCAGCAGTTCAACCGCGACAGCATGACCGTGCGCTCGGCCGATGGCCGTGAGCAGGAGATCAGCCTCGGCAAGGTGGTGCGCGCCTATCGCCCGAACGCCATGTCGACCCTGGAAAAGATCGGCTTCTACGGCAGCAAGCTGTGGGAGTTCGTCAGCGACGACCCGCGCGAGGCGAACACCGAAGGCGGCATCTTCCCGGCGATCTTCGGCACCATCATGATGACTCTGATCATGGCGGTGATCGTCACCCCGTTCGGCGTGATCGCCGCCATCTACCTGCGCGAGTACGCCAAGCAGGGCCCGCTGACCCGGGTTATCCGCATCGCGGTGAACAACCTGGCTGGTGTTCCGGCCATCGTCTACGGCGTGTTCGGCCTGGGCTTCTTCGTTTACGTGCTGGGTGGCTCGATCGACCGCCTGTTCTTCCCGGAGGCCGCCCCCGCGCCGACCTTCGGCACACCGGGCCTGTTGTGGGCCTCGCTGACCCTGGCGCTGCTCGCCGTGCCGGTGGTGATCGTCGCCACCGAAGAAGGCCTGGCGCGCATTCCCCGCTCGCTGCGTGAAGGCTCCCTGGCTCTGGGCGCCACCAAGGTGGAGACCCTGTGGCGGGTGGTGCTGCCAATGGCCAGCCCGGCGATGATGACCGGCCTGATTCTCGCCGTGGCCCGTGCCGCCGGTGAAGTGGCGCCGCTGATGCTGGTCGGCGTGGTCAAGCTGGCGCCGAGTCTGCCGGTGGATGGCAACTACCCTTATCTGCACCTGGATCAGAAGATCATGCACCTGGGCTTCCACATCTACGACGTCGGCTTCCAGAGCCCCAACGTCGAGGCCGCCCGCCCGCTGGTGTACGCCACCGCGCTGCTGCTGGTCATGGTGATCGCGATTCTCAACCTGACGGCCGTCTACCTGCGCAACCGCCTGCGCGAGAAGTACAAGGCCCTGGATCACTAATTCTGCGACAGGCTACAGGCTGCAGGCCTCAGGCAAGAGCCGGCCTGCAGCCTGTAGCTTGAAGCCTATAGCCTCCGAAGGAGACTGGTATGCAACACGAAACCGCTACCCACGGCATCGACATCTCGGCCCTGGGCCGTGACAAGCAGAGCCTGAACCTGGCCAACGAAACCGTGGCCATCGAAGTGCCGGGCCTGAACCTGTTCTACGGCGACAAGCAGGCGCTGTACGACGTCAAGATGAACATCCCCAAGCAGCGCGTGACCGCCTTCATCGGACCAAGCGGCTGCGGCAAGTCGACCCTGCTGCGCACCTTTAATCGCATGAACGATCTGGTCGACGGCTGCCGCGTGGAAGGCGAGATCAACATCGACGGCCGCAACATCTACCGCAAGGGCGAGGACGTCGCCGAGCTGCGTCGCCGCGTCGGCATGGTGTTCCAGAAGCCCAACCCGTTTCCCAAGAGCATCTACGAGAACGTGGTCTACGGCCTGCGCATCCAGGGCATCAACCAGAAGCGCATCCTCGACGAGGCCGTCGAGTGGGGCCTGAAGAGCGCGGCCCTGTGGGATGAGGTGAAGGACCGTCTGCACGACTCCGCCCTGGGCCTTTCCGGTGGCCAGCAGCAGCGTCTGGTGATCGCCCGTACCGTGGCGGTGCAGCCCGAAGTGCTGCTGCTCGACGAGCCGTGCTCGGCGCTTGACCCGATTTCCACCCTGAAGGTCGAAGAGCTGATCTACGAGCTGAAATCCAAGTACACCATCGTCATCGTCACCCACAACATGCAGCAGGCCGCGCGGGTATCCGACTACACGGCGTTCATGTACATGGGCAAACTGATCGAATTCGGTGATACCGACACCCTGTTCACCAACCCGGCCAAGAAGCAGACGGAAGATTACATTACCGGCCGTTATGGTTAAGGCACGCGTTGCGTGCCAGCTTCAGGCCGCAGGCTACAGGCTGCAGGCGCTGAATCGATGGTTACAGACAATCACTGACAGCCTGCGGCCTGTAGCTTGCAGCCTGTGGCTCGCGGAGCGACCAAAATGATCAATAAAGACAGCTTGAACCACCATATTTCCCAGCAGTTCAACGCCGAGCTGGAAGAGGTGCGCAGCCACCTTCTGGCCATGGGCGGCCTGGTCGAGAAGCAGGTCAACGACGCGGTCACGTCGCTGATCGAGGCCGACTCCGGGCTGGCCCAGCAGGTGCGCGAGGTCGATGACCAGATCAACCAGATGGAGCGCAACATCGACGAGGAATGCGTGCGCATTCTCGCCCGTCGTCAGCCGGCCGCTTCGGACTTGCGCCTGATCATCAGCATCTCCAAATCGGTGATCGATCTGGAGCGCATCGGCGACGAAGCCACCAAGATCGCCAAGCGGGCGATCCTGCTGACCGAGGAAGGCGAGTCGCCGCGCGGTTACGTCGAGGTGCGCCATATCGGCGACCAGGTGCGCAAGATGGTTCAGGAAGCGCTGGACGCCTTCGCCCGGTTCGACGCCGACCTGGCGCTGTCGGTCGCCCAGTACGACAAGACCGTCGACCGCGAATACAAGACCGCGCTGCGTGAGCTGGTTACTTTCATGATGGAAGATCCCCGCTCGATCTCCCGCGTGCTCAACGTGATCTGGGCGCTGCGTTCGCTGGAGCGTATCGGCGATCACGCGCGCAACATCGCCCAACTGGTGATCTATCTGGTGCGCGGCACCGATGTCAAACACATGGGCCTGACCCGCATGCGCGAAGAAGTGCAGAGCGGCGCCAAGGAGTGATGCCGGGCCCAGCAGCCAGCGCCAGTCGGCTCGTCGGGCGGCCTGTGCGCGGGGCCGCAGGGTTGCGCTTTAATGTTGGCAATGAGCCAGTGCACACGTCTATGCTAAGGGCCATTCGAGGGAGTGGTCGATGAGCAAAGTCAGTGTACTGGTGGTGGACGACGCCACCTTTATCCGTGATCTGGTGAAGAAGGGGCTGCGAGACCACCTTCCCGGTATCCAGATCGAAGAAGCAGTCAACGGCCGCAAGGCCCAGCAGATCCTCGGCCGCAACCCGATCGATCTGATTCTCTGCGACTGGGAAATGCCGGAAATGTCCGGCCTCGAGCTGCTGCAATGGTGCCGCGAGCAGGAATCGCTCAAGGGCGTGCCGTTCATCATGGTCACCAGCCGTGGCGACAAGGAAAACGTGGTGCAGGCCATTCAGGCCGGCGTCTCGGACTTCATCGGCAAGCCGTTCTCCAATGAGCAGCTGATCACCAAGGTCAAGAAAGCCCTGCAGCGCGCCGGCAAGCTGGCCGCGCTGATGTCCGCCGCACCACCGAAAATGCTCAGCACCGGCGCCTTCGCCAACGATTCCCTGGCCGCCCTGACCGGTGGCAAGGCCGAAACCGTCCGCCCGGCGGCGCCTACCCAGGCAGCGACCGTGCCTGCCGCGGCGCCTGCGCCGGCCAAGGCCGCCACCCCGGCACCGGCGGGCCGCAGTCAGGGCCAGCTACGCCTGCCCGGCGGCATGATGGCCTGCGTGGTCAAGGCGCTGAGCCTCAAGGAAGCGCTGCTGGTGGTCAAACGAGGCGAGTTGCTGCCCCAGGTATTGGAGAGCGCGGTGCTCGACCTCGAGCAGGGCGAAGCCTCGGAAGTGGCGCGTCTGAACGGCTATCTCCACAGCGTTGCCGCGTTTGAGCCGAAGCCGGATAGCGAATGGTTGCAGGTGGTGTTCCGCTTCGTCGACCGCGACCCGCAGAAGCTTGACTACCTGTCCCGTCTGATCGCCCGCGGTACCACCCAGAAGCACTTCACTCCCGGGGCCTGATCAGGCCCCGTCAGGCGCCGAGCTGCCGTGCGGCATGCTCGGTTCTCGTCTAAGAACCCGTTCAAAGTCTGCTGCGCGTCGGCACTGCTGCGTTAAAAACAGGCTGGATTGCCAGTCCAGTCGGACTGCTCATTTACAGCTCGTAAACTCCGCTTCCTCGCCTGTTTTTGCGGGGCCGCCTAGGCCTTGCATTGCTCTAGCTCGCGAGCCTTTGAACAGGCTCTAAGCCACTTCATTGAGGTGGCGCTGCCAAGAATCCGGAATCCGCTCCAGCCGTGGGTAGTTGATGGCGTCGAGCTGCTGCGCCTGCAGCAGGAACGGCGTGTGGCGCTGGTGTTCCGGCAGGTTGCGCAGCTCCGGTATCCACAGGCTCACGTACTCGCCCTGCGGGTCGTACTGGCGCGCCTGCTTGAGGGCGTTGAAGGTGCGCTTCAGGCGCGGGTCGCTGCCGACGCCGGCCAGGTACGCCCAGTTACCCCAGTTGCTTGCCGGGTCGTAGTCGATCAGGTGCTCCTCGAACCAGGCCGCACCGTGGCGCCAATCCTGCTGCAGATCGCTGACCAGGTAGCTGGCCACCACCTGGCGGCCGCGGTTGGACATGTAGCCGGTGGCGGCCAGCTCGCGCATGTTGGCGTCCACCAGCGGCATGCCGGTACGCCCGTGGGCCCACTGCTCGAAGCGCTCGTCGATCTGCTGCGGCGCGCGCTCGGTGGCTTTAAGGCCGCCGGGCTCGAACAGCGCCTGGCCATAACGCTGCAGGGTACAGCGGAAGAATTCGCGCCACAGCAACTCCGCCCACAGCCAGTAGGTGGACTCATTGGCGCCGTACAGCGACTCGTGGCGACGCAACTCGGCGGCGGCGCGGCGCGGCGACAGCGAGCCGTTGGCCAGCCAGGGCGAGAACTTGGACGAGTACTCGCTGCCAATCATGCCGTTGCGGGTTTGCTTGTAGGTGCGCACGTTCTGGCTGTCCCACAGGTAATCGCGCAGGCGTGCCAGGGCGGCGGTCTCGCCACCGGAGAACGGGAAGGCGCTGGGCACCAGGCTCAAGGCATCGCCGAGGCCCAGTTGCGACTGGGTCGGCAGGCCGTAGGCGTTGATATCCAGGCCTTCGGGCAACGGCGGCAGCTGGTCGGGCGCCGACTGCGGCTGGAATACGTATTGTCGTGCGTCGATCAGGGTGCGGAACTGGCTGTACACCGTCGGCAACTGATCGAGCGGACAGGGTAGCTCCGCTTCGCTGAACAGGCCGTTGCTCTGCGCCGTGCGCAACGGTACCGGGCCGAGCGCGTCGCGAACGCGGGCGATCACGGCGCGCTCCTGGGGGGCGATCTCGTCGAGGGTGATGACCTGGCGCATATCGAACTGGCCGACCAGCTGCGCGATCACCTCTTCCGGCTTGCCGCTGACCACCAGCAGCTTGGAGCCGCGCTGGCGTAGCGCGCTGTCCAAGGCGGTCAGGCTTTCCAGCAGGAAGCGGGCACGGTGCACGCCGATACGCCGGCTGCCGAATTCGTCGAACTGCAGCAGCGCCGGATCAAGCACATAGAGTGGTAGCAGACAATTGGACGCGAGTGCGGCCTGTAGGGCGGGGTGATCATCGAGGCGAAGATCCTGTTTGAACCAGAGCAGCGCGCGCATGGCATGTTCCCTCATAGTCGACCGCATGTTGATCGTGCAGAGGTATGACAAGTTCAGCGCCGTCCGGCGGCGATCAAAGGTCGTGGCCACTGACTTGAAAGCGCGCAGACACTAAACTGCGCGGCTGTTTTCAAGGAGCCCCTTTCAATGGATATCTTCAGCATCGCCGTGTTGCTGTTTCTGGTCACCGACCCGTTCGGCAATATCGCCATCTTTATCGCCGCCCTGAAGAACGTCCGCCCCGAGCGGCGCATGTGGGTGGCCGCGCGCGAGCTGCTGTTCGCCCTGGCGTTGCTGCTGCTGTTCCTCACCTTTGGTGACAAAGTGCTCAGCGCATTGGGCCTGTCGCGGGAGGCAACGGCGATCGCCGGGGGTATCATCCTGTTCGTCATCGCCATGCGCTTGATCTTTCCCAGCCCGCAAGGCGTACTGGGCGACGTGCCCGACGGTGAGCCGATGCTGGTGCCTTTGGCTACGCCGGCGGTGGCCGGGCCTTCGGCGCTGGCGGTACTGATGACCTTGCGCAACACCCACGAAGGCGCGCTCTGGGAGCTTTACCTGGCGTTGATCATGGCGTGGGCGGCGACGGCATTCATCCTGCTGCAGGCGTCTTTCCTGCAACGGTTCCTCGGCCCTCGCGGGCTGACCGCAGTGGAGCGATTGATGGGCATGCTGTTGATCATGCTCAGCGTCGACATGCTGCTGGACAACATTCAGAGCGTATTGCACATCCAGCCATGAAATTTGTAAGCCTTGCCCTGCTCTTCCTCGTGCTCACCGGCTGCAGCAGCGGCCCGCGTATCGACCACAGCTATACCTCGGTCGGCCAGAACAGCCGTGTGCAGTACATCGTGCTGCATTACACCTCGACCGACCTGCCCCATTCGCTGGAGCTGCTGACCAAGGAAGAGGTCAGTGCCCATTACCTGATCAACGCCGTGCCGCCGACCATCTACCAGCTGGTCGACGAGAACCGCCGCGCCTGGCATGCCGGGGTCAGCGAATGGCAGGGGCGCACCTGGCTCAACGGCACCACCATCGGTATCGAGATGGTCAACCAGGGCTATTTCGACACGCCCAAGGGCCGTTACTGGCAGCCCTACGCCCAGCCGCAGATCGATGCGCTGATCGTGCTGCTCAAGGACATCATGCAGCGTCACCACCTGCCGCCGGGCAGCATCATTGGCCACAGCGATATCGCGCCACAGCGCAAGGTCGATCCGGGTCCGATGTTTCCCTGGAAGCAACTGGCCGACGCCGGGCTGATGCCCTGGCCGAACGCCGAGGTGGTGGCGCGCCAGCAGGCGGTGTTCAGCACCAGCCTGCCGAGCGTCGCCTGGTTCCAGCAGCAGCTGGCCGAGCAGGGCTACACGGTGCCGAGCACCGGCGTGCTGGATGAGGAAACCCGCAACGTGATTCGTGCCTTCCAGATGAAGTACCGACAGGCGCTCTACGATGGCCAGCCGGACGCGGAAACCGCGGCCCTGCTGCTAGAAGTCAATCGCCTCGCCAAGGGCTGAGGCTCTTGGAACCTGTTGATGATCTGTCAGACCAGATTCGTCGATTTTGGTAGCTAAGCGGCGGAAGCGGCCGGTGTATGCGTTGCTTTTGTAGGAGGGGCTTTAGCCCCGAGCTCTTTGTTTGCCTTGATAAAAGCTCGGGGCTAAAGCCCCTCCTACGGGGTACGCGAACGGCAGCTTCTACTTTGTAGTTGCCGCTTCATGCGCATAAAGATTGTGACCAGGTGCTTAGGGTCTGTTCCCGTTTCAGCGCGAGCCGCGTTGCCGCGAGAAATGGCCTCCGGTTAGGCACAGGACGCAGGGAATGGTTGCTCCCTTGCCAAGTCCTGTAACGACAGCGGAGGTCATTTCCCGCGCAACCCGAAGGGCCGGGCCAGTTTTTGTGCGATGCGGCGTTACTCGATGGCTCATTTGACCTGCCAAACTTCGCATCTCGTGCCTTGCCTCGCACAAAAACTGGCTCCGGCGCGGCCGTGCGTGAAACGGGAACATACCCTAGAGGGGCAGGGCGAGGTGAAAGCGCGCGCCCTGGCCCGGCTGGGATTCGGCGCCGATGCGTCCGCCGTGCAGCTGGGCGATTTCCTTGCACAGCGCCAGGCCAAGGCCGGCTCCGCCCTTCTTGTGGCCGATCTGTACGAACGGCTCGAACAGCCTGGCCTGCTGGCCGTAGGCGATGCCTTCCCCCTCATCCTCGACGCTGATCAGTAGACGCTCCTCTTGGCGCTGGGCGCACAGGCGCAACGTGCCGCCTTCCGGACTATGGCGCAGGGCATTGTCGATCAGGTGGTCGAGCACCCGCTCGATCTGCGCGCGGTCGAGGTGGGTGCGCGGAAGGGCGTGGCCCATCTCCAGCTGCATGTCGATCTGCCGGGCCTGGGCCTTGCTCTGGTGACGCCTGACGGCGTTGTCGAGCAGCTCGGGAATGTCGCAGGGCGCCAGCTCGAGCTTCTGCACGCCGCTCTGATAGCGCGAGAAGTTGAGCAGATCCTCGATCAGGTGCACCAGCCGCTCCATCTCTTCATCGACGATGCGCACCAAATCGGCTTCGCGGGATTCTCCGGCGAACTTGCTGCGTTCGCGCAATAGACCGAACGCCATGTGCATGCCGGTCACGGGCGTGCGCAGCTCGTGGGAGGCGCGCAACACGAACTCGTTGCGTGCCCGCTCGAAGGCACGCTGCTCGGTCACGTCGTGCAGCACCATCACCGCGCCGAGGATATGCCCCTGGCTGTGGCTGACCGGCGTCAGGCTATAGTTGAGCAGACGCGTCTCGCCATTGGCCTCGACCTGCAGGTCGGCCAGGCGCTGCTCCAGGTTGTGGCCTTGCAGCACGTGCTGCAGTTGCTCGTCGAGCTCTGGGCGGCCAAGCGCCTGGCTCGGGCGCTGGCCGAGGGGCTGGTCGTCCCAGCCAAGCTGGCGCTGGGCCACCGGGTTGAAGTGTTCGAGCAGCCCGTCGCGGCCAAAGATCAGCAGGCCGTCGTCGATACTGTCGAGCACCGCCTGCAAGCGCCGCTGCTCGGACATCAGCGCCTCGACGTTGCTGCTCTTGAGCTGGCGTAGGCTCTCGGCCATCAGGCCGAAGCGGCGGCTCAGCGCCGACAGCTCCGCCACTGGGGTGATCGGCAGGGTGACCTGGAAATCGCCACGGCCGATCTGGTCGGCGGCGCGGGCCAGGGCGTCGATCGGCTGGCCGACGCGGCGTGCGATGGTGTGGGCGGTGATGAAACCGATCACCAATACCGCCAGGCCGACCAGGCCCAGCAACCCTGCAATCAGCCAGGCGCGTTCCTGGGCCTGTACCTCGGCGTCCTTCACGGCAGCTACGTACTGGACCTGCAAGGTGTTGAGACGGTCGCGAACGGTTTCGATGGTCTTGGCGAAGTCGTCGTTGGTCAGCAGCTCGTCACGCACCGTCAGCGGGTCTTCGAGCATGGTGCTGAACGTCTGGTAGGCGGCCTGGATCTGCTGGATCGCCTGGCGATCAGCCTCGGTCACGCTGCTTTTCAGGCTGTCGTCGAGCCAGCCACGGATACGCTGATCGGATTCCTGCAGGCGCTGCACCGTGCTGTCGTCGAAATCTTCGCTGAGCATCATGAACAGTTGCCGGCCCAGTTCCTGACGCAGGTCCAGGCTGGTGCTGATGACTTCCAGGTTGTGCGCCAGGGAACGGCTCTGCGACTGGGTCAGCTGTAGCACGCTGAAGATACCAAGGCTCAGCCCCAGCAGTGCCACGGTTAGCAGCGCACTGGTACTGAGAAACAGCTTGCTGCGTAGTTTCATAGGCCGAGCTGCTTACGTTTTCGGTACAGGGTCGAGGCGTCGATGCCCAGGGTCTTGGCGGCCTGGTCGAGGGTGTCGCTGTTGGCCAGCACGGCGGCGATATGGGCTTTCTCCAGCTCCTCCAGGCTCAGATCGGCTCCCACTCGCGGCGCGCTGTTGGCGGCCGGCGCGCTCATGCCCAGGTGGGCGACATCCACCCATTCGCCGGGGCAGATGATGCTGGCGCGCTCGATGACGTTGCGCAGCTCGCGAATGTTGCCGGGCCACTGGTAGGCGAGCAGCGCCTTGGTGGCCTCCTCGTTGAAGCCGCGGGCCGGACGGGCGTAGTCCTTGACGAAGCGGGCCAGGAAGCGGTTGGCCAGGGTCAGGATGTCGTCGGCGCGCTCGCGCAGTGGCGGCAGGGTGAGGGTGATGACGTTCAGGCGATACAGCAGGTCTTCTCGGAAGTGGCCTTCGCGGACCATCTCGTTGAGATCGCGGTTGGTGGCGGCGAGGATGCGCACGTCGGCGTGGCGGGTCACCGGGTCGCCAACGCGCTCGTATTCCTTGTCCTGAATGAAGCGCAGCAGCTTGGGTTGCAGGGTCAGCGGGAAGTCGCCGATCTCGTCGAGAAACAGGGTGCCGCCGTCCGCCTGATTGACCCGGCCCAGGGTGCTTTCGCTGGCGCCGGTGAAGGCGCCGCGGCTGTGGCCGAACAGCTCGCTTTCCATCAGCTCGGCGGTCAGCGACGGGCAGTTGATGGTCACGCAGGATTTCTTCGCGCGCCGGCTCCAGCCGTGAATGGCCCGTGCCAGCTCGCCCTTGCCGGTACCCGACTCGCCGAGAATCAGGATATTGGCATCGGTGGTGGCCACCTGCCGTGCGGTTTCCAGAATCGCCATCATCGCCGGGCTGTGCGAGTCGATGCCGTCGCTGGGCTTGCGCACTTCGCCTTCCAGGGCTTCGAGGCGGGCGGACAGCTGGCGTACTTCCAGCTGCTTGGCGGCTGCCAGGCGCAATTGATCGGGGCTGCACGGCTTGACCAGGTAATCGGCGGCGCCGGCCTGCATGGCGTCCACGGCGCTGTCGATGGCCGAATGGGCGGTGACGATCACCACGCGCATCCACGGCGCCTGGGTGCGCATCTGAGCGAGCACATCCAAGCCATTTTCATCTCCCAGGCGCAAATCGAGAAAGCACATGTCGAATACCTGGCGCTGCAGCAGCGATTCGGTTTGCGCAGCGCTGTTGGCGGTCGTGACCTGGTAGCCCTCGTCCTCCAGGCAATAGCGGAAGGTACGCAGGATAGCCGCTTCGTCGTCGACCAGCAGGATGCGCCCGCTCTGACCTGTTGCTTCCATTTACGTGCTCCATGGGGTGAATGGCAGAGATTATGCGGAAATCTTCGTGCAAGTTGCACGGCTAGTATGGCGCGATCTTGCATCGTGCAAGCGGCCCATAGCCTGGCATTGGATTTAAACGGCTGATTTTAGTTGGTTTTTATTTTTCAAGCTGCCTGGCATACCGCTTGCGACCTCATCCGGTCCGCTTGCGAGCGGCTTTTTAGGCAAAGAAGGAGGCGTTACATGCTGTTGAGACAATCCACGTTGGCCATGGCCATTGCCGGTCTGATTACCCTGGCTCCGCTCGCGCAGGCAGCCGAAGGCGATCTGGCCCGGCAACTGAGCGATGCCCGCCAGCAGGGGGCCATCGATACCGCATTCGCACTCAGTCGGCATCTCGACCCGTTCGATATCCGGGTGAGCGTGGACGATGGTGTCGCCACCCTGAACGGCACGGTGGAAAACAGCGCCGAGCACGACCTGGCCAGCGAGCTGGCGAGCAGCATCGAAGGCGTGCGCGAGGTGAACAATCAATTGAAGATCGACCCCGACCTGGCTCCGCCAGTGATCGAGGAGCAGGCGCGGATCGTCACCGACAAGACCCTGGCCCAGCGTTTCGATGATGCGACCCTGGCCGCCACGGTGAAGTCCAAGCTGCTGTGGAACAGCAACACCGAAGGACTCGACATCCAGGTGCGCGCCGAGAATGGCGTGGTGACCCTGAGTGGCAATGCCGGAGCCCCGGCCGCCAAGGAGCTGGCCGGCGATCTGGTGACCAACACCGAAGGCGTGCGCGAAGTGCACAACCACCTGAGCATCAATACCGCCGACAGCACTACGGCCGAAGCGCAGAACGCCGCCGCCGACGCGGCTGCCTCGATCAGTGATGCCTGGATCACCAACAAGGTGACGGCCAGTTTCCTCTATAGCCGCAACCTCGACGCGCTGAACATCAAGGTCGAAACCCGCGAAGGCTTCGTCAGGCTGAGTGGCACGGTACTCAGCAATGCCGAGAAACGCCTGGCCGTGGAAACCGCCCGCAACATCCGCGGCGTGCGTGGCGTCGACGCCGACGCCCTGCGCATCGCCAGCTGACCGCACCCATCTGCGGCGGGCCGCCCGGCCCGCCCTGTTCCGGCAGCGCCGCGCGCGCTGTCGACCCTTCAGGAGAGCCACCATGAGCCAGAAGACCGAACAGCTGAACGAACTGATCGCGATCATCCGCGACGGCCAGCGTTTCTACGAACACGCCCATGACGAGATCAAGGACGAGCGCCTGCAGGCCCTGTTCCGCGACATGGCCCAGGCCAAGCACCAGGTGATCCAGGCCCTGGCGGTCAAGGTCGCGGCCAATCATGAGGCACCCGCCAGCAGCGGAACCCTGATGGGCAAGCTGCGCCAGGCCTATGCCGATGCCCGTGCCACCCTTTCAAGCGATGAGGAGGCAACCTATATAGCGCAGCTCGAAGACGCGGAGGATCGCATCCTCGAAGCTTTCGAGGATGCCATGGAGTCTGCCCAGCCCGACGTCCGCGCGCTGCTGGCCGTGGAAATGCCCAAGGTGCGCGCCTGTCATCAGCGTATGCGCGAGTTGAAGAAGGCCTGACGGCAGTGTCTGCGGCATCGTGCAGAACGCCCGAGCCGCAGACGGCCATCGTGCAGGATGCCAATGATGGCAATTGGTTTTATCTATTTAACTTGTTGTTTTTAAAAGGATTTATTTTTTAAAAAAGCTGGCACGCAGGCTGCAATTATCCCCTCATGAATTGAACGCCGAGCCGTTCGAAAAGAATCTGAGGAGCCCAGCATGAACAGTCACCGCGCCCACACCGAGATCCTCCTCCTGGCCGTCGCTGCCGTGCTGGTGCTGCTGGTGAGCCTGTCGACCAAGGCGCCTGTTCAGGCGGTCATGCCGGCTCAAGTGTCGAGCCAGTCCATCGCACCGGTTTCCGCGCAGGTGCCTCAAGCGCCTGCCCAGGCGATTCAGGCCAAGCCGGCCACCCTGCAAACCATCAGCGCCACGAACGCGAACACTGATGACAGCGTCTGGGTCCGCGCCGATTCCGTTCAGGCGCCGGCCAAGCAGACCCGCTGGGTGTTCTGACGCACTGCCTGCCAATTTCCCGATGTTGCACCCGTAAGACCTCAAAAAACCAAGGAGAAACGCCATGCTGAGTTGGGCCATTACCTTTCTGATCATCGCCATCGTCGCTGCCGTACTGGGTTTCGGTGGTATCGCAGGCACTGCCACAGGTATCGCGAAAATCCTTTTCGTGGTGTTCCTGGTCATGTTCATCGTTTCCTTCATCATGGGTCGTCGCCCACGGGGCTAGGCGAGGCATGACGATGAATCGATTCAAGACGCTCGCTGCCGCCCTCCTGCTGGGCGGTAGTGCGGCGGCCTTGGCCGCCAATACGGATGGCGAGTTTCGCCTCAACGAGTTGCTGACCAGTAACCCGGATTACCGTGAAGCCTGGCAGGATCTGATTCACGACGAGGAGCGTCTGCCCGAGTGGGTGATCAACCTCAGTGGCATCGCCACACCGATGAAGACTCTGGAAGAAGACGGAGACCCTTATCTGGTTGGGCAACTGTGCGAAACCTCGGACTGTTTCAATCAGCGCCTGTACGTCGCTTTCACCCAGGATGGTGATGATGCCTACGCCCTGTGGGTGCAGGTACCTGCCGGACTGCCCAAGGACAAGGCACCCAGCAAGCACGCTGATCTGCGCTGGCTCGGTGAGCCGGACGACGGCGTCAAACAGCTGCTCCAGGAACAGTTGAAGAAAGATCCCAACTGGTACTGACGTAACCAAACGGCGCCTTCTGGCGCCGTTGCTCTATCTGCGCTCCGCTATTCTCCCGCCGCGCATTTACGCTTCCACCTCCAGCCCCTGGCCGCGCTATCATCAGCCGCTACGTTCCAGGGGGTGATTTATGCTCAACGGCCTGTGGCTGAGCTTTTTTGTGGTGGCGGCAGTGGCCGGCTTCAGTCGCTGGCTGCTGGCGGACGACCCGGCGGTATTCGGTGCGATGGTGGAAAGCCTGTTCGCCATGGCCAAGCTGTCGGTCGAAGTGATGGTGCTGCTGTTCGGTACCCTGACTCTGTGGCTCGGCCTGTTGCGCATCGCCGAGAAGGCCGGCCTGGTGGATGCCCTGGCGCGGGTGCTCGGCCCGCTGTTCGCCCGGCTGATGCCCGAGGTGCCCCGCGGCCATCCAGCACTTGGCCTGATCACCATGAACTTCGCCGCCAACGGCCTGGGCCTGGATAACGCTGCCACGCCTATCGGCCTCAAGGCCATGCGCTCGCTGCAGGAGCTCAACCCCAGCAGCACCACGGCGAGCAACGCGCAGATTCTGTTTCTGGTGCTCAACGCCTCGTCGCTGACCCTGCTGCCGGTGAGCATTTTCATGTACCGCGCCCAGCAGGGCGCGCCCGACCCGACCCTGGTATTTCTGCCGATTCTGCTGGCCACCAGCGTGTCAACCCTGGTCGGCCTGTTCTCCGTGGCCATCGTGCAGCGCCTGCGCCTGTGGGACCCGGTGGTGCTGGCCTACCTGATCCCCGGCGCGCTCCTGCTCGGCAGTTTCATGGCTGTACTCGCCGGTATGTCCGCCACCGCGTTGGCGGCGCTGTCGTCGCTGATGGGCAACCTGACCCTGTTCGGGATAATCGTCGCCTTCGTGGTGATCGGTGCGCTGCGCAAGGTGCAGGTCTACGAGCAGTTCATCGAGGGCGCCAAGGAAGGTTTCGACGTGGCCAAGAGCCTGTTGCCCTACCTGGTGGCGATGCTCTGCGCGATTGGCGTGCTGCGCGCCTCCGGTGCTCTGGAAGCAGCGCTGGACGGCATTCGCTGGATCGTCGCCTGGGGCGGCTGGGACACCCGCTTCGTCGATGCGCTACCCACGGCGATGGTCAAGCCGTTCTCCGGCAGCGCCGCGCGGGCCATGCTGATCGAAACCATGCAGAGCCAGGGCGTGGACAGCTTCCCGGCCTTGGCGGCAGCGATCATCCAGGGCAGTACCGAGACCACCTTTTACGTGCTGGCCGTGTACTTCGGCGCTGTCGGTATTCAGCGCGCCCGGCATGCTGTGGGCTGCGCTTTGCTCGCCGAGTTCGCCGGCGTGGTGGCGGCGATTGGCGTGTGCTACTGGTTCTTCGGCTGATCGGCGGAGTCGTCAGCCGGCGCAGCTGAGGGCTGCTCGGCTTCGGGCTGGCCTTTGGGCTCGGGCTCGGCGGGCGGCTCGGTCGACTCAGGCGCCGGTTCGGCCGGCGTTTCAGGTTCATCCCGTGGCGCCGCGGCCGGCTCCTCGGGTTCGGCGGCTGGCTTGTCCTGAGTGATCGGCGAATTTGCCGGCGCGCTGCCATCGGCGGTGACCTCGAAGCGCAGAACGCCGATCATCTGCCCGGCATCGGTCAGCACTTGAATCTCCCAGTCGCCTTCCACGTCCTGGGGGAAGTTCTGCTTGTGGGTCCAGGCGCGGTAACCCTTTTCGCGGCCGCCGTGAATGTCCAGGGCGATGCGCTCCAGCTCCTTACCGTTGTGTTCCCAGACGTGATAGATGCGCTCGTCCAGACCGCGCGGCGCGTTGATCGCCGTGTAGGCGTACAGGCCGTTGGCGCGCAGCTGGCTGACGGTCAGCTGATCGATACCTTCGCCGGGTGAGCGGTTCTGGTTGTCGAATTCGGTGGTGATCGCCACCTCGGTCAGCCACAGCGTGGCCGGCGGCACCCAGGTGCGGGTTACCCAGCCGAATGCACCGATGGCCAGGGTCAGGCCGACCAGTAGCAGGCCGCGCCACCATTTGCGCACGGTGATGATGGTGAACAGGCTGGGAAACGACAGCACCACCGCCGCGGCGAGCGAGTACTGATAGCTCTGCGTGGTGTTGAGCTTGAAGATGATCGGCAGCGCCGTGAGCATCACCGCGAACAGCGCCAGGGTGTGGTAGGCGAGAAAGATCCAGCGCCGCGGCGCCAGCCACTTGTAGTACAGCGGGTCGGTGATCGACACCAGCGCCGCGGCGGCCAGCAAGCCGCTGAACAAGGCCTGGCTACTGTTCCAGGTGGTGGTGATGAAGAAGAACGGCAGAACGAAGAACAGACTTTCCTGGTGGATCATCTGCGTGGCGTAACGCAGCAACGGCCGCGGCAGCTCGAAACCGAAGCGCGCCGCGATGCGCTCGCGCAGTACGTTTTCGAGAATCAGCCATAGCCAGCTGACCAACAGCACCAGGGCCAGCACCTTGGCCAGCCCGGCCTGACGGTCAACCAGCACGAAGCTGGCGACACCGGAGAAAAAACCGAAAATGGCGATGGCGCCCGGATGTCGCTGCATCAGCGCGATGATCCGGAATATGAGGCTTTTGCTGGAATCGAGTAGAGACAAGGCAGTTCTGGCAGTCATCTAGAACGATGCGCAGGATACTGCATTTGCCCGAATTTGCGGCTTCCGCCGATCAGGCGTGGTTCGTCTGGGGGCCGCGATGCGGGCGCCTGCGCGCCTTTGTGGGAGCGCGCCATGCGCGCGGAATCTCGGGCATGGCCCGTTCCCCTAGGTTAGGTGCGGCAAAACTATCCGATTGCGTCATGCCAGCCTTCAACCCACCGTCCGATACTGCTGCGCCTGCCCCAACAACCAGTCCCGAAACGCCTGCAACGCCGCCGACTCCACCTTGCGCTCCGGCACGGTCAGGTAATAGGCGCGACCGCCGTCGGGTACCGGTCGATCGAGGGCGACCACCAGGCTGCCGTCGGCCAGCTCGCGCTGGATAAGAAAAGGTGGGATCAGCGCCACGCCCATTTCATGGCGGGCCGCCTGGGCGAGCATCGAGAACAGTTCCAGGCGCGGGCCGGTCATGTCGCGACTGACGTTCAGCCCCTGCGCCGCGAACCACTGGCGCCAGGCGTAGGGGCGGGTGCTCTGCTGCAGCAGCGGCAGTTCGGCGATGCGCTCGACGGTGGCCGGCTGGCCGCCGAGCAGCGTCGGGCTGCATACCGGCGTCAGGTGTTCGTGCATCAGGAAGTGTGCCTCGGTGCCCGACCAGTCGCCATCGCCGAAATAGATCGCCGCGTCGAAGCCGGTGTCGGCGAACAGGAACGGCCGTGTGCGGTTGGTCAGGTGCACGGTAACCTCCGGGTGCAATCGCTGGAAGTCCTTGAGCCGCGGCAGCAGCCACTGCGTCGCGAAGGTCGGCACCACGGCGAGCTCCAGGCCCATGGCGCCCTGGGCGCCCATCAGCGCCAGGGTGTCGCGCTCCACGGCATCTAGCTGCGTGGCCACCTTGGCCGCGTAGGCGGTGCCCGCTTCGGTCAGCAGCACGCCGCGGCGCGAGCGGCGAAACAGCTCCACGCCAAGAAAGGCTTCGAGCCCGGCGATCTGCCGGCAAACCGCGCCCTGGGTCAGCGCCAGTTCATCGGCTGCACGGGTGAAACTCTGGTGGCGGGCGGAGGCCTCGAAGGCGACCAGAGCCGCGGTGCTGGGAATCTTGCGACGCATTTGTGCAAGTACCTCACTGGATTGCGCGTTTTATTGATCATCAGGCTATCTCGGAGTGAGTTATTTGCACAGTGGCGTGCAGATTAGTCGTTTGCGGGCAGCCGACTAGGCTTTTAGGCTCAGCTCACACGTTACTGCCCGAGGATTTCGCGATGGCCGGCAAGGCAAGCTTCAACTGGATCGACCCGCTGCTGCTCGACCAGCAGCTCACCGAAGAAGAACGCATGGTGCGTGACAGCGCCGAGCAATTCGCCGCCGACAAGCTGGCGCCGCGGGTGCTCGAGGCCTTCCGTCATGAAAAGACCGACCCGGCGCTCTTCCGCGAGATGGGCGAAACCGGCCTGCTCGGCGCGACCATTCCTGAAGCCTACGGCGGCAGCGGCCTCAACTACGTGTGCTACGGGCTGATCGCCCGCGAAGTGGAGCGCATCGACTCCGGCTACCGTTCGATGATGAGCGTGCAGTCGTCGCTGGTGATGGTGCCGATCAATGAATTCGGCAGCGAAGCGACCAAGCAGAAGTACCTGCCCAAGCTGGCCACTGGCGAATACATCGGCTGCTTCGGCCTCACCGAGCCGAATTACGGCTCCGATCCGGGCTCGATGATCACCCGCGCTAAGAAGGTCGACGGCGGTTACCGCCTGACCGGCAACAAGATGTGGATCACCAATAGCCCGATTGCCGATGTCTTCGTGGTCTGGGCCAAGGACGATGCCGGCGAGATCCGCGGCTTCGTGCTGGAAAAGGGCTGGGAAGGCCTGTCGGCGCCGGCGATTCACGGCAAGGTCGGCCTGCGTGCGTCGATCACCGGCGAAGTCGTCATGGATAACGTGTTTTGCCCCGAAGAGAACGCGTTCCCCGATGTGCGCGGCCTGCGCGGCCCGTTCACCTGCCTGAACTCGGCTCGCTACGGCATCAGCTGGGGCGCGCTGGGCGCTGCCGAAGCCTGCTGGCACACGGCGCGCCAGTACACCCTGGATCGCCAGCAGTTCGGCCGCCCATTGGCCGCCAACCAGCTGATCCAGAAGAAGCTCGCCGACATGCAGACCGAAATCACTCTAGCCCTGCAGGGCTGCCTGCGCCTGGGGCGCATGAAGGACGAAGGCACCGCGGCGGTGGAAATCACTTCGATCATGAAGCGCAACAGCTGCGGCAAGGCTCTGGATATCGCCCGGATGGCCCGTGACATGCTGGGCGGCAACGGCATCAGCGACGAATTCGGCGTGGCCCGCCACCTAGTCAACCTCGAGGTGGTCAACACCTACGAAGGCACCCACGATGTGCACGCGCTGATTCTGGGGCGGGCGCAGACGGGCATCCAGGCCTTCTTCTAAGTCGCTCCAGGTTGTCGATCGTTCCCGCGCCTGGCGTGGGAGCGCCTGCGTCATCTCCGTACGAGGCCTCTGCGATGTCCGGTGCTCTGTCTCATCTGCGTGTGCTCGACCTGTCCCGCGTGCTCGCCGGGCCCTGGTGCGGGCAGAACCTGGCCGACCTCGGCGCCGAGGTCATCAAGGTCGAACGGCCCAAGGTCGGCGATGATACTCGCCAGTGGGGGCCGCCCTACCTGCGTGATGGCGAGGGGCGCGACACCAGCGAGGCGGCCTATTTCCTTGCTGCCAACCGCAACAAGCAGTCGCTGACCCTGGACTTCACCCAGGCCGAAGGTCAGCGCCTGGTGCGCGAGCTGGCGGCCAAATCGGACATCCTCATCGAGAACTTCAAGGTTGGCGGCCTGGCAGCCTACGGGCTGGATTACGCCAGCCTCAAGGCGATCAACCCGCGGCTGATCTATTGCTCGATCACCGGCTTCGGCCAGAACGGCCCATACGCCAAACGTGCCGGTTACGATTTCATGATCCAGGGCCTGGGCGGTCTGATGAGCCTGACCGGCCAGCCCGATGGCGGCGAGGGCGGCGGCCCGGTCAAGGTTGGCGTCGCGCTGACCGACATCCTCACCGGGCTGTATGCGACGGTCGCGGTGCTCGCCGCACTGGCGCATCGGGAGAAGACCGGTGAAGGCCAGCACATCGACATGGCCCTCCTCGATGTGCAGGTGGCGTGCCTGGCCAACCAGGCGATGAACTACCTGACCACCGGTGTTTCGCCGAAGCGCCTGGGCAATGCCCATCCCAATATCGTGCCGTACCAGGCTTTCCCGACCGCGGATGGCGACCTGATTCTCACGGTGGGTAACGACAGCCAGTTCCGCAAGTTCTGCGAAGTGGCCGGTCATCCCGAGTGGGGTGTGGATCCGCGCTTTGTCACTAATGGCCAGCGGGTCGCTCACCGCGGCGACCTGATCCCGCTGATCCGCCAGGCCACGGTGTTCCGTACCACCGCGCAATGGGTCGACCTGCTCGAAGCTGCGGGCGTGCCGTGCGGGCCGGTCAACGATCTGCAGCAGGTGTTCGCCGATCCGCAGGTGATCGCCCGGGGGCTGCGTCTTGACCTGCCCCATCCTTTGGCGGGCAACACACCCCAGGTGGCCAGCCCGCTGCGGCTGTCGGCCAGCCCCGTCGAATACCGCCAGGCGCCGCCACTACTGGGGGAGCACACCGAGCGGGTGCTCGGTGAGGTACTGGGGCTGGACACCGAGCAAATTCAGGCATTACGCGCCCAAGGCGTCATCTAGCCCGGCTGGCCGTCGGCCCGTGCGGACAGCAGGATGCGCCCATAGCAGGCGATGAACAGCGTGAAGGCCAGCGCCCAACCGGTGGCGGCGAGCATCAGGCCGGTGCTGCCAATGATCGGCACCAGCAGACGGGCCAACGCGCCCAGATGGATGGCAGCGAATGCGATGCTCATCAGCGACGAGGGCACCAGGGGTCGGCCGCTATGGCCAAGACTAACCCGCGCCATCATCGCTAGGATCAAACCACCCAGTCCGCCAACCGCCAGGGCGTGGTGCCCGAGGCTGGCAGCGACCGGCAGGTTGATGGAATGCAATGCCATGAGCGTGGTTGCTATGGGCATCCAGGCGTAGGCCAGCATCAGCGACCAGAGTAGCGGCACGCCCCAGACGCCGTGGGTGTACCAGCGCCACAAACGCACCCCGTGCAGCACCGTTAGCGCCGTGAACGGGAGCGCGAGCCAGATGCCTGCCAGCCCCAAAGCCAGGGTGATGGCAACCAGGATGCCGAGGCCCAGCCCCAGCACATCCACCCAGGCGGGTAGGGGAGCGCTCGCCGGAAGATTCAGGCCGCGCTGGATGAAGAAAGGAATCACCCGCCCGCCGATCGCCCACATCAGGCACGCCAACAGCCATAACGCGGCCAGGGCGCCATTGCGCTGGAGGGCATCATTGCCCATCGCCAGGCCACTCATGCTGAGGGCGTCGCAGGCGGCCATCAGCAACATGATGGCCACCATCGGATAGTTACGGGTTTGCCGTGCTTGCCACAATTGGCGGCCCAGTACCCAGGCAACGGCCGGCAGGAATGTAAGCTCGATGATCGCGGTAATGGCCAGGGGAATGCCGCCCAACCATGCCAGTCTGGCGCATAGCCAGAGAGCGAACAGCGCGATCAATGGTCGCCCGCTGAGCCCCGGTCGCCCCGTCCAGTTCTGCACCGCCGTGAGTAGAAAACCGGCGAGAATCGCTACCGCGAAGCCGAAGGGCATCTCGTGGCGATGCCAGGCCAGCACGCCGCCAAGAGGACTCCAGTTGCCACTGTGGCCGCTCAGGGCGAGCGACCAGAGCAGCAGGGCGACAACGGCGAAAGCGCTGCCAAAGAGAAAGAATGGCCGAAAGCCCAGGCGCCAGAGCGGCACCGGCGCGGCTGGGTGAGAGGGCGCATTCGAGATCAGTGAGGGTTTGTCGTGCATCGCGACACCTCGTCAGGTGCTCAGGCGTCCAGCTGGGAAGCCGGGCCGAAGAACTCGTAGTGGCACTGTTCGCCGGGAACCCCAAGGTCGTTCAGGTGCCGCTTTACCTGCGCCATGAAGGGCTTCGGCCCAAGGAAGTAAGCGTCCAGGTCGCGGTCTTCCGGCAGCCAGTCGGCCAGTTGTTCGCGGCTGACCACGCCCTGGGCATGGGGCTGATCGCCGTCACGCGGGGCGCTGTAGCAGAAGTGATAACTGATCTGTGGGTAATCGCGGCTCTGTTCTTCGATCCACTGCTTGAAGGCATGCACGCCGCCGTGGCGTGCATAGTGGATGAAATGAATCGGTCGGCCGCTCTCGCGGGCTGCTTCCAGCATGGTCAACGCCGGGGTGATGCCCACGCCGGCGGTGATTAGCGCCAGGGGCTTTTCTGATGGGCGCAGCACGAAGTCGCCTGCCGGCGGGAACAGCTCCAGGGTGTCGCCTACCTGGATATGATCATGCAGGTAGTTGGACACCTTGCCCTCGGCTTCGCGCTTGACGCTAATCCGGTAGTCGCGGCCGTTGCCCAGGGCGGACAACGAGTAGTTGCGGCGCTGTTCCTGGCCGTCGATGATCATGCGCAGGCCGATGTATTGGCCCGGCTGTTGGCGTAGCACGGTACCGCCGTCCACCGGCGCCAGAAGGAACGAGGTGATCTCTTCGCTCTCGGGTGTTTTGCTGACCACCTTGAAGTCCCGCGAGCCGCGCCATCCACCCGGTGCCTGTTCGTGTTCCTTGTACACCTGTTCTTCAGCGCCGATCAGGATGTCCGCCAGTTGCCCGTAGGCCACGCCCCAAGCCTGGATCACTTCATCCGTAGCGATTTCCTCTCCCAGCACTTCGCGAATGGCCCGCAACAGGCAACTGCCCACGATCGGGTAGTGTTCCGGCAGAATCTGCAGTGCCACGTGCTTGTTGACGATCTGGCCTACCAGCGGGCCGAGCGCCTCCAGGCGGTCGATATGCCGGGCATACATAAGTACCGCATTGGCCAGTGCGCGCTGCTGGGCACCGCTGGCCTGGTGAGCCTGGTTGAACAGCGGGCGTACTTGCGGATACTCCTCCAGCATCATCGCGTAGAAGTGTCGGGTCAGGGCTTCGCCGCCGGTTTCCAGCAGGGGCACAGTGGCTTTGATGATGGCGCGTTGTTGGTTGCTCAGCATGGTGATCGTTCCTGTCGCAAGGCATGGATGTTTTCTCTGCCTGGCTCATTACAGATCCCGTGCCAACTCGCGAAGCCCCTGGATTACTGGGGTCGCGCATGCTATGAGTCTTTTTGACTTAGTTATTTCCGTGTCTTTATGACTCTCTTGGTGTCTTTATGACCTCGAATCCGTTGCTGGTCGCCCTGCTTCCGCTGGTGGACGACCTGTCCCGCGAACTCCCCGAGCGTGAGCGCTATCGACGTCTGCTCGCTGCCTTGCGGCAGCTGTTTCCCTGTGACGCCGTGGCGCTGCTCAGGCTCGACGGCGACGTGCTGGTGCCGCTGTCCGTGGAGGGGCTGAGTGCCGACACCATGGGGAGACGCTTCAAGGTGAGCGAGCATCCGCGCCTGCATGAGTTGTTACAGAACCGTGGGCCTACCCGATTCGCTGCCGACTGCGAGTTGCCCGACCCCTACGATGGCTTGCTGGAAGGGCAGCATGGGCACCTGGAAGTGCATGACTGCCTGGGTTGCCCGCTGTATGTGAAGGAGCAGCTCTGGGGGCTGCTGACCCTGGACTCACTGCAGTCGAGCAGCTTCGGTCGTGTCGACCTGGGGATGCTGGAAGCTTTCGCCAGTCTCGCGGCGGCGACCGTGGCGGCCAGTGAGCGCATTTCCCTGCTCATGGGGCGCGTGGAAGATGAGCAGCGCCGCGCCGACCTTTATAAGCAAGCAGCTGCCGCCGTGCGGCCTAGGGAGATGATCGGCCAGAGCCCCAGGCACAAGGCGCTGCTGCAGGAAATAGAGCTGGTCGGCAGCAGTGACCTGACGGTGCTGATCAGTGGCGAGACAGGTGTGGGCAAGGAGCTGGTGGCCGAGGCGCTGCATGGGGCTTCGGCCCGGGCCACGCGGCCCATGGTCAGCATCAACTGCGCGGCGTTGCCGGATACCCTGGTTGAGAGCGAGTTGTTCGGTCACGTCCGCGGCGCATTTTCGGGGGCGGTCAGCGAGCGGCGCGGCAAGTTCGAACTGGCTGACGGTGCCACCCTGTTTCTCGATGAGGTAGGCGAGCTGCCCCTGGCAGTGCAATCAAAGCTGCTGCGCGTGCTGCAGAGCGGGCAGCTGCAGCGTGTGGGGTCGGATCGCGAGCACCGGGTAGACGTTCGGGTGCTGGCGGCCACCAACCGCGACCTGGCCGAAGAAGTGCGGGCCGGGCGCTTTCGTGCCGACCTCTATCATCGCCTGAGCGTCTACCCGCTCAAGGTGCCTGCTCTGCGTGAGCGGGGGCGCGACGTGTTGCTGCTGGCGGGATACTTTCTCGAAGACAACCGTGCGCGCCTGGGGTTGCGCAGCCTGCGCCTCGCGCCGGATGTGCAGAAGACGCTGCTACAGCATGACTGGCCCGGCAATGTTCGAGAGTTGGAGCACCTGATCGGCCGCGCAGCGATCAAGGCGCTGTCGGCCTGTGCCGAGCGTCCACAGATACTGACCATCGACAGCCGTGCGCTGGACCTGCATCCCGCGCATCGTAGCTATATAGAAGAAGAGGTGAGTGGGGCTAGCGAGTCAGAGGTGCCGCCGGCGGGGCAGTCGCTCCGCGACGCGGTGGATGACTACCAGCGGCGTCTTATAGAAGCAGCCCTCGATCGTCATGCCGGGCGCTGGACGGACGTGGCGCGCGAGCTGGCAGTAGATCGGGCCAACCTGCAGCGGTTGGCCCGGCGGCTGGGCCTGAAATAAGCCTGTTCGGGTTGCTGCTTATAGAAGGAGCCCGTCTGGCAGCTTTATTTCAATTAGATGAAATAAACGGTTGACCTGATTTCCGAGGGGCCTATAATGCGCACCACTTCCGGCGCAGCCTGATCTGAAAACTCCTTGTAGATCAACGAGTTAGACGAAAATAAGGGTTGCACGGACGGCGAATTCGAGTAGAATGCGCCGGCATCGACAGGGTGGTTTGAGTGGTTCTGTTGATGGTTCGGTCAGGTTGATCGAAGGCGGTAAAAGAGGGTGTTGACAGCGGTTTGTAACGCTGTAGAATGCGCCTCCCGCTGGAGAGAAGATGATCTGGTCGGGCGCTGCAAGGTGTTGAGAGGAAAGAAAAAATTCTTCAAAAACAACTTGACAGCAAATGAGGGTGCTGTAAGATGCGCGCCTCGGTTGAGACGAAAGCCTCAGTCAAACGTTCTTTAACAACTGAATCAAGCAATTCGTGTGGGTGCTTGTGAGTTAAGACTGACAGATCGCAAGATTATCAGCATCACAAGTAACACTCGTGAATTCGAGAGTTTTTTGCGATTGCTGAGCCAAGTTTAGGGTTTTCTCAAAACCCAAGCAGTATTGAACTGAAGAGTTTGATCATGGCTCAGATTGAACGCTGGCGGCAGGCCTAACACATGCAAGTCGAGCGGTTGACGGGAGCTTGCTCCCTGATTCAGCGGCGGACGGGTGAGTAATGCCTAGGAATCTGCCTATTAGTGGGGGACAACGTTTCGAAAGGAACGCTAATACCGCATACGTCCTACGGGAGAAAGCAGGGGACCTTCGGGCCTTGCGCTAATAGATGAGCCTAGGTCGGATTAGCTAGTTGGTGAGGTAATGGCTCACCAAGGCGACGATCCGTAACTGGTCTGAGAGGATGATCAGTCACACTGGAACTGAGACACGGTCCAGACTCCTACGGGAGGCAGCAGTGGGGAATATTGGACAATGGGCGAAAGCCTGATCCAGCCATGCCGCGTGTGTGAAGAAGGTCTTCGGATTGTAAAGCACTTTAAGTTGGGAGGAAGGGCAGTAAGTTAATACCTTGCTGTTTTGACGTTACCGACAGAATAAGCACCGGCTAACTCTGTGCCAGCAGCCGCGGTAATACAGAGGGTGCAAGCGTTAATCGGAATTACTGGGCGTAAAGCGCGCGTAGGTGGTTTGTTAAGTTGGATGTGAAAGCCCCGGGCTCAACCTGGGAACTGCATCCAAAACTGGCAAGCTAGAGTACGGTAGAGGGTGGTGGAATTTCCTGTGTAGCGGTGAAATGCGTAGATATAGGAAGGAACACCAGTGGCGAAGGCGACCACCTGGACTGATACTGACACTGAGGTGCGAAAGCGTGGGGAGCAAACAGGATTAGATACCCTGGTAGTCCACGCCGTAAACGATGTCAACTAGCCGTTGGAATCCTTGAGATTTTAGTGGCGCAGCTAACGCATTAAGTTGACCGCCTGGGGAGTACGGCCGCAAGGTTAAAACTCAAATGAATTGACGGGGGCCCGCACAAGCGGTGGAGCATGTGGTTTAATTCGAAGCAACGCGAAGAACCTTACCTGGCCTTGACATGCTGAGAACTTTCCAGAGATGGATTGGTGCCTTCGGGAACTCAGACACAGGTGCTGCATGGCTGTCGTCAGCTCGTGTCGTGAGATGTTGGGTTAAGTCCCGTAACGAGCGCAACCCTTGTCCTTAGTTACCAGCACCTCGGGTGGGAACTCTAAGGAGACTGCCGGTGACAAACCGGAGGAAGGTGGGGATGACGTCAAGTCATCATGGCCCTTACGGCCAGGGCTACACACGTGCTACAATGGTCGGTACAAAGGGTTGCCAAGCCGCGAGGTGGAGCTAATCCCATAAAACCGATCGTAGTCCGGATCGCAGTCTGCAACTCGACTGCGTGAAGTCGGAATCGCTAGTAATCGTGAATCAGAATGTCACGGTGAATACGTTCCCGGGCCTTGTACACACCGCCCGTCACACCATGGGAGTGGGTTGCACCAGAAGTAGCTAGTCTAACCTTCGGGAGGACGGTTACCACGGTGTGATTCATGACTGGGGTGAAGTCGTAACAAGGTAGCCGTAGGGGAACCTGCGGCTGGATCACCTCCTTAATCGAAGATCGCAGCTTATTCATAAGCTCCCACACGAATTGCTTGATTCATTGTAGAAGACGATGCTGTAACGCGACCCTGTTATAGGTCTGTAGCTCAGTTGGTTAGAGCGCACCCCTGATAAGGGTGAGGTCGGCAGTTCAAATCTGCCCAGACCTACCAATTCAGGTGCAGATGATACGGGGCCATAGCTCAGCTGGGAGAGCGCCTGCCTTGCACGCAGGAGGTCAGCGGTTCGATCCCGCTTGGCTCCACCACTATCTGGTTGCAGTCGTTAAGTTGAGAGTTCAGAAATGAGCATTCCTGTTTAGGCAGTGTGAATGTTGATTTCTGGTCTTTGACCAGTCGAAACATCGTTCTTTAAAAATTTGGGTATGTGATAGAAGTGACTGATTGATTACTTTCACTGGTAATTAATCTGGTCAAGGTAAAATTTGCGTTGTTCTCAAGTGCAAATTTTCGGCGAATGTCGTCTTCACGTTATAGACAGTAACCAGATTGCTTGGGGTTATATGGTCAAGTGAAGAAGCGCATACGGTGGATGCCTTGGCAGTCAGAGGCGATGAAAGACGTTGTAGCCTGCGATAAGCTTTGGGGAGTCGGCAAACAGACTGTGATCCAGAGATCTCTGAATGGGGGAACCCACCTAGCATAAGCTGGGTATCATGCACTGAATACATAGGTGCATGAGGCGAACCAGGGGAACTGAAACATCTAAGTACCCTGAGGAAAAGAAATCAACCGAGATTCCCTTAGTAGTGGCGAGCGAACGGGGACTAGCCCTTAAGTTGATTAGAGTGTAGTGGAAGGCTCTGGAAAGTGCCGCCGTAGTGGGTGATAGCCCCGTACACGAAATGCTCTTATCAATGAAATCGAGTAGGACGGAGCACGAGAAACTTTGTCTGAATATGGGGGGACCATCCTCCAAGGCTAAATACTACTGACTGACCGATAGTGAACCAGTACCGTGAGGGAAAGGCGAAAAGAACCCCGGAGAGGGGAGTGAAATAGAACCTGAAACCGTATGCGTACAAGCAGTGGGAGCCTACTTTGTTGGGTGACTGCGTACCTTTTGTATAATGGGTCAGCGACTTATATTCAGTGGCGAGCTTAACCGAATAGGGGAGGCGTAGCGAAAGCGAGTCTTAATAGGGCGTTTAGTCGCTGGGTATAGACCCGAAACCGGGCGATCTATCCATGGGCAGGTTGAAGGTTAGGTAACACTGACTGGAGGACCGAACCGACTACCGTTGAAAAGTTAGCGGATGACCTGTGGATCGGAGTGAAAGGCTAATCAAGCTCGGAGATAGCTGGTTCTCCTCGAAAGCTATTTAGGTAGCGCCTCGTGTATCACTGCTGGGGGTAGAGCACTGTTTCGGCTAGGGGGTCATCCCGACTTACCAAACCGATGCAAACTCCGAATACCAGCAAGTGTCAGCACGGGAGACACACGGCGGGTGCTAACGTCCGTCGTGAAAAGGGAAACAACCCAGACCGTCAGCTAAGGTCCCAAAGTTATGGTTAAGTGGGAAACGATGTGGGAAGGCTTAGACAGCTAGGAGGTTGGCTTAGAAGCAGCCATCCTTTAAAGAAAGCGTAATAGCTCACTAGTCGAGTCGGCCTGCGCGGAAGATGTAACGGGGCTCAAACCATACACCGAAGCTACGGGTTCAACGTAAGTTGAGCGGTAGAGGAGCGTTCTGTAAGCCTGTGAAGGTGAGTTGAGAAGCTTGCTGGAGGTATCAGAAGTGCGAATGCTGACATGAGTAACGACAATGCGAGTGAAAAACTCGCACGCCGAAAGACCAAGGTTTCCTGCGCAACGTTAATCGACGCAGGGTGAGTCGGCCCCTAAGGCGAGGCAGAAATGCGTAGTCGATGGGAAACGGGTTAATATTCCCGTACTTCTAATTACTGCGATGGAGGGACGGAGAAGGCTAGGCCAGCACGGCGTTGGTTGTCCGTGTTTAAGGTGGTAGGCTGGAATCTTAGGTAAATCCGGGGTTTCAAGGCCGAGAGCTGATGACGAGTTGTCCTTTAGGACGATGAAGTGGTTGATGCCATGCTTCCAGGAAAAGCTTCTAAGCTTCAGGTAATTAGGAACCGTACCCCAAACCGACACAGGTGGTTAGGTAGAGAATACCAAGGCGCTTGAGAGAACTCGGGTGAAGGAACTAGGCAAAATGGCACCGTAACTTCGGGAGAAGGTGCGCCGGTGAGTGTGAAGGGTTTACCCCGTAAGCACATGCCGGTCGAAGATACCAGGCCGCTGCGACTGTTTATTAAAAACACAGCACTCTGCAAACACGAAAGTGGACGTATAGGGTGTGACGCCTGCCCGGTGCCGGAAGGTTAATTGATGGGGTTAGCTAACGCGAAGCTCTTGATCGAAGCCCCGGTAAACGGCGGCCGTAACTATAACGGTCCTAAGGTAGCGAAATTCCTTGTCGGGTAAGTTCCGACCTGCACGAATGGCGTAACGATGGCGGCGCTGTCTCCACCCGAGACTCAGTGAAATTGAAATCGCTGTGAAGATGCAGTGTATCCGCGGCTAGACGGAAAGACCCCGTGAACCTTTACTATAGCTTTGCACTGGACTTTGAGCTTGCTTGTGTAGGATAGGTGGGAGGCTTTGAAGTGGGGACGCCAGTTCTCATGGAGCCATCCTTGAAATACCACCCTGGCAACCTTGAGGTTCTAACTCTGGTCCGTTATCCGGATCGAGGACAGTGTATGGTGGGTAGTTTGACTGGGGCGGTCTCCTCCTAAAGAGTAACGGAGGAGTACGAAGGTGCGCTCAGACCGGTCGGAAATCGGTCGCAGAGTATAAAGGCAAAAGCGCGCTTGACTGCGAGACAGACACGTCGAGCAGGTACGAAAGTAGGTCTTAGTGATCCGGTGGTTCTGTATGGAAGGGCCATCGCTCAACGGATAAAAGGTACTCCGGGGATAACAGGCTGATACCGCCCAAGAGTTCATATCGACGGCGGTGTTTGGCACCTCGATGTCGGCTCATCACATCCTGGGGCTGAAGCCGGTCCCAAGGGTATGGCTGTTCGCCATTTAAAGTGGTACGCGAGCTGGGTTTAGAACGTCGTGAGACAGTTCGGTCCCTATCTGCCGTGGACGTTTGAGATTTGAGAGGGGCTGCTCCTAGTACGAGAGGACCGGAGTGGACGAACCTCTGGTGTTCCGGTTGTCACGCCAGTGGCATTGCCGGGTAGCTATGTTCGGGAAAGATAACCGCTGAAAGCATCTAAGCGGGAAACTTGCCTCAAGATGAGATCTCACTGGAACCTTGAGTTCCCTAAAGGGCCGTCGAAGACTACGACGTTGATAGGCTGGGTGTGTAAGCGTTGTGAGGCGTTGAGCTAACCAGTACTAATTGCCCGTGAGGCTTGACCATATAACACCCAAACAATTTGGCTGTTAGACGGTTGAAGTCGACAGTAGTGCCGAAGATTTGCGAGAACACGTAATACCAACTGATACCACATACCCAATTCGCTGCAGCGGCTAAACCCCGAAGCAGCAACCCGTTTGCTTGACGACCATAGAGCGTTGGAACCACCTGATCCCATCCCGAACTCAGTAGTGAAACGA
This sequence comes from Pseudomonas fulva 12-X, assembly GCF_000213805.1. Taxonomy (NCBI): domain Bacteria; kingdom Pseudomonadati; phylum Pseudomonadota; class Gammaproteobacteria; order Pseudomonadales; family Pseudomonadaceae; genus Pseudomonas; species Pseudomonas fulva. The sequence goes on from NC_015556.1 coordinate 244,654, forward strand.
CGCATCGCCGATGGTAGTGTGGAGCTTCTCCATGTGAGAGTAGGTCATCGTCAAGCTTCTATAAGAAACCCCAGATCTCGACAGAGGTCTGGGGTTTCGTCTTTTGGGCCGGGAAATAAAAGGCCTAACTGTGTAAACCCAGTACGTTGTTCAGTGGCAATGGAGCCCGACTGATTGGTGGTTTGTAGTTGAGGCTGCTATGCGGCCTGTGCCAGTTGTAATGGTGCAGCCAAGCAGGCAAGTGCCTGGCTCGTTGCTCGGAGCTGTCATAGCTGCGTGCATAGGCCCACTCACGCAGGCTTGTCTGGATGAAGCGCTCGGCCTTGCCGTTCGTTCGCGGTGTGTAGGGTTTGGTGCGGATGTGTTTCAGCCCAAGCCGAGCGCACAAGCGCCGAAACGAATGAGAGCGGTAGCAGGCGCCATTGTCTGTCATGACGCGCTTGAAGCGGATGCCTAACCCCCTGTAGTAACGCAGCGCCTGCAACAAGGCCCGACAGGCGCTACTGCCGCGCTCATCGGGGTGCAGGGTGGTGAAAGCCAGCCGGGACGCATCATCGATGGCCATATGCACGAACTCCCAGCCGGCACCATCTGAGCCCTGCAGACGATCGCCCGTAACGCGGTGGCCTGACCGCCAGAATCGGCCCAGCTTCTTGATGTCCAGGTGCAGGAGATCGCCGGCGTTGGGGTATTCGTAGCGCACTACGACAGGGGCGGGCTCTAGCTCGGCCAACCGATGAAAGCCAGCTTGTTTGAGACGGCGCGCAACGGTACTGACGGCCACGCCGAGTGCCTGAGCGATCTGTCGGTAGGTATTTCGTGACCGGCGCAGTTGGATCAATTGTGCGATCAGATCGACTGCCGTCTCGTGAGGGCATGAATGCGGACGTGACGAACGATCCATCAGACCGGCCTCGCCCCTCACGAAAGCGCCTGAGCCACTTGTAGGCTGTGCGGACACTGACTCCTGCGGCTTGTGCGGCATCCTCAGCACGTAGCCCATTGAGCATGCGCTGCACGAGAAGGGCTCGACCTGGCGGGGTAAGACGGGCATGTTTATGCAGGTTCATCCGGGGCTCCTGGAAGGCTGTGTTGGTCGCGCTTCCAGGATTCCGGGAACGCCCCGGATGAACAACCTACTGAGAGATCACACCTAACGCTCGGCTGTGCAATCAGGCGGGCAGAACGCCCCCTGACCTGGGTAACGCTTCGCTCAACCGCAGGCTAGGCATTCGGACTTTTGGTGGGCTGCGAATCAGCGGTGGAAGGGTGGCGCGTCTTCCACCCTACAGGTAATGGGAATAGCGAACGTGGCACTGATCCGGGCGTGTTGATGATTGGATTCGTCTAGGTCAGAAACTAACTCTGCTGTTTCGTCTGTATCGCCAATAGAGATGGAGCCAAGCTATAGCTCAGTCAAAGACTGCCGCCGTATCGATACGCCGCCAGATCGCTTCGGAAAAACTGTAGAGCGCGAAAGCGATCAGTCCCAGACCAATCAACCGCAGCCAGAAAGTGCCATAGGGCAATGACTGCAGGGCGTTCAACGCGTCTTCCAGGCCAGGTGGCTTGGTCGGCTCATAGCGCGCGCCGCCGCTAAAGAGCATGCCGGACACCACGAGAAACGAAACGCCTCGAGCTATGAGGCCTACCTTGGAGATGGGCGTTACCCAGCGCATGACGTCATCGGAGGCGGCGAAGTACTTTTCGAATTTGGCTTTCCAGCCCTTGATGATATGTGCGATGCCGACTCCCAGCGGCACCAGTGCCATCAGATAAACGAGGTAGTTCGAATGCTTCCAACCCAGGATGCCGGAGAGAAAATCGCTGCCACCGGATCCTTCGCTTGAGGATTCGCCGAGAGAGCTCCCCTGCAGGCCCAGCGTGAACAAGGTCAGCAGGCCATAGCTGATGGCACCACCTATCAGGCCTGCGCGTGCAGCGAGCCCCTTTGCGTCGGTGCCGTGATCTTCCGGATCGGTAATGGCCTGAGTCATTCGCCAGACGGCATAGGCGAAAAGTCCCGCCACCATTATCCAGAGCAGGGCCTCGCCAAAAGGTTGCCCCAGCAATGTCGAGATAGCACCTTTGGTGCCGACAGTTTCACCGCTGCCCTTGGCGGCGAAGAGCGCGAAAGCGCCGATGATTAGATACACCACGCCGCGTGCCGCATAGCCTGTCCGAGCGAGCCAGACGATGCCTTGCGAGAGTTCGCCCTTGGCGTCTATGGCTGGGTTGTACATAGCGAGAGTCCTGAATGGCTAAGGTCGATAGCAATGCAGTGGACACTCACCGAAGGATCGCGGTTTAGATTGATTGGCCAACGATTTGAGGGGCCGAGACCAAAGCGCCGAGAGGATTTTCAGAGCTGCACTATCGGCTTAAATGAGCCGTCGGCGTCGAGCATGTGTCATCCCGACAAGGAAGAAGCGCTGCTATAGAAGATAAAACGGCGAGGCTTATGAAGTTCAGGTGTTGAATGCGGGATGCCTGCGAGACAAATTCGCATCTGATGGATGCGTTCAGCACAGAAATGAGTGAGCGCCAGAAACGACAAAGCCCGCACATGGCGGGCTTCGTGTTGCGTTTCCCCGTCACCTGAAGGATGAAGGAAAGCAGCGAGATGGCGCACTCGGCGGGATTCGAACCCACGACCCCTGCCTTCGGAGGGCAGTACTCTATCCAGCTGAGCTACGAGTGCGTTGCGGGGCGCAATCATACGCATGTCACTGGCGTGCGTCCATGCTGCGCGAGGTGCTCGTTTGGCCAGTGATCGCCACAGGGTTGGGCTATAAAGAAAGCCTGCCCTGCTCCCACTCATCTGTCGCTGTTAATTTTCTCGAACGGCCTATTGCCCTTTGATCGACCTGATCTTACGATCTGTTTGATATTTCAAACGATGGTGTCGGCCGGCTGAACTCGCAGCGGCGCACTCCGTTCGAATTTGCAGGCCGCAGCTAGCCTGTCGCTCCAACCCATGCCTGGGTTCGCTCCCAGCTTCTTTCGTCATCTCCTGGCGCCGTGGTGCCGGGATAGAGGAGATCGCCATGCAATTGAAAGACGCGCAACTGTTCCGCCAGCAGGCTTTCGTCAACGGCGCCTGGGCTGATGCCGACAGCGGCCAGACCATCAAGGTGACCAACCCGGCCACCGGCGAAGTGATCGGCAGCGTGCCGAAGATGGGCGCTGCCGAAACCCGCCGCGCCATCGAAGCCGCCGACAAGGCCCTGCCAGCCTGGCGTGCGCTGACCGCCAAGGAGCGTTCCGCCAAGCTGCGTCGCTGGTACGAGCTGATGCTGGAGAACCAGGAAGATCTGGCGCGTCTGATGACCATCGAGCAGGGCAAGCCGCTGGCCGAAGCCAAGGGCGAGATCGCCTACGCCGCCTCGTTCATCGAGTGGTTCGCCGAAGAAGCCAAGCGCGTATATGGCGACACCATTCCGGGCCACCAGGCCGACAAGCGTCTGATCGTCATCAAGCAGCCGATCGGCGTCACCGCGGCCATCACCCCGTGGAACTTCCCGGCGGCGATGATCACCCGTAAGACTGGCCCGGCGCTGGCCGCCGGCTGCACCATGGTGCTCAAGCCGGCTTCGCAGACGCCGTATTCCGCCCTGGCCCTGGCCGAGCTGGCGACCCGTGCCGGCATCCCGGCTGGCGTGTTCAGCGTGGTGACTGGCAGCGCCGGTGAAGTGGGCGGCGAGCTGACCGGCAACCCGATCGTGCGCAAGCTGTCGTTTACCGGCTCGACCGAGATCGGTCGCCAGCTGATGGCCGAGTGCGCTCAGGACATCAAGAAGGTGTCCCTGGAGCTGGGCGGCAACGCGCCCTTCATCGTGTTCGACGACGCTGACCTGGACAAGGCCATCGAGGGCGCGATTATCTCCAAGTACCGCAACAACGGTCAGACCTGCGTGTGCGCCAACCGTATCTACGTGCAGGACGGCGTCTACGATGCCTTCGCCGAGAAGCTCAAGGTCGCGGTCGAGAAGCTGAAGATCGGTAACGGTCTGGAAGAGGGCACCACCACCGGCCCGCTGATCGACGAAAAGGCCGTGGCCAAGGTCAAGGAGCACATCGAGGACGCCGTTTCCAAAGGCGCCAAGATCCTCTCCGGCGGCAAGACCCACGCCCTGGGCGGTACCTTCTTCGAGCCGACCATTCTGGCCGACGTGCCGAAGAACGCGCTGGTCTCCAAGGACGAAACCTTCGGCCCGCTGGCGCCGCTGTTCCGCTTCAAGGACGAAGCCGAAGTGATCGCCATGGCCAACGACACCGAGTTCGGTCTGGCCTCGTACTTTTATGCCCGTGACCTCTCCCGCGTGTTCCGCGTGGCCGAGGCGCTGGAATACGGTATGGTCGGTATCAACACCGGTCTGATCTCCAATGAAGTGGCGCCGTTCGGCGGCATCAAGGCCTCGGGCCTGGGCCGTGAAGGCTCCAAGTACGGCATCGAGGACTACTTGGAAATCAAGTACCTCTGCCTGAGCATCTAAAACTGATTGACCTGCGCCGCTGCGGCGGCGCAACACACGTTTCTCCCTGTATCCCGCAAGGCCCGGCAGTCGATCATCGCATGCTGTCGTGGCTGCAGCGGGATGCGTCATCCTTGAACCACACCGACGATGAGCGGTGAATGAGGAAGCCATGAGCAAGACCAACGAATCCCTGCTGCAACGCCGCCAGGCCGCCGTACCGCGCGGTGTCGGCCAGATCCACCCGATCGTCGCCGAGCGCGCCGAGAACGCCACCGTGTGGGACGTCGAAGGCCGTGAATACATCGACTTCGCCGGCGGTATCGCCGTACTGAACACCGGCCACCTACACCCGAAAGTGGTCGCCGCCGTTCAGGAGCAACTGACCAAGCTGACCCATACCTGCTTCCAGGTGCTGGCGTACGAGCCCTACATCGAGCTGTGCGAAGAAATCGCCAAGCGCGTACCGGGCGACTTCGCCAAGAAGACCCTGCTGGTCACCTCCGGCTCCGAAGCCGTCGAGAACGCCGTGAAGATCGCCCGTGCCGCTACCGGCCGCGCTGGCGTGATTGCCTTCACCGGCGCTTACCACGGCCGCACCATGATGACCCTGTCGCTGACCGGCAAGGTCGTGCCGTACTCCGCCGGCATGGGCCTGATGCCGGCTGGCGTGTACCGCGCCGTTGCGCCGTGCGAACTGCATGGCGTGAGCGAAGACGAATCCATCGCCAGCATCGAGCGCATCTTCAAGAACGATGCCCAGCCTCAGGACATCGCCGCGATCATCATCGAGCCGGTACAGGGCGAAGGCGGTTTCTACGTCAACTCGCCAGCCTTCATGCAGCGCCTGCGCGCCCTGTGCGACCAGCACGGCATTCTGCTGATCGCTGACGAAGTGCAGACCGGCGCTGGCCGTACCGGCACCTTCTTCGCCACCGAGCAACTGGGCGTGGTGCCGGACCTGACCACCTTCGCCAAATCCGTCGGCGGCGGCTTCCCGATCTCCGGCGTCAGCGGCAAGGCCGAGATCATGGACAAGATCGCCCCCGGCGGCCTGGGCGGCACCTATGCCGGCAGCCCGATCGCCTGCGCCGCGGCCCTGGCCGTACTCAAGGTGTTCGACGAAGAGAAGCTGCTTGATCGCTCCAACGCCGTCGGCGAGAAGCTCAAGGCCGGCCTGAACAAGATCGCCGAGAAACACAAAGTGATCGGCGACGTGCGCGGCCTGGGTTCGATGGTCGCCATCGAGCTGTTCGAAGGCGGCGACCACAGCAAGCCGGCTGCCGAACTGACCGGCAAAATCGTCGCCAAGGCGCGCGAGAAGGGCCTGATCCTGCTGTCGTGCGGCACCTACTACAACGTGGTGCGCTTCCTGATGCCGGTCACCATCCCGGACGCCCAGCTGGAAAAAGGCATCGCCATCGTGGCCGAGTGCTTCGACGAACTGGCGTAAGCCACGCCGTTAAAAAGGACCCGCTTCGGCGGGTCTTTTTTTGCCTGCTATTTATGCAAGCCTTCGCAGCCTCGGGCGTTCTGGCGCCCGATTCGGATGGCGTCAGGGCCTGTCTATACTGGGTCGGTGTTTTGCTCCGATCTAGAGAGGTTTGCTGATGGCTGAAGCGGTGCCCGCTCCAGAAGTGCTGATCGCCGATACCGACCCCTGGACGGCGGATCTGCTCGAACAACTGGTGCTCGACGTGCGGTGCGACGCCGTGGTGATTCGCGTCGCCGATGGCCAGGCGGCCATGGCGCGCTGCAAGCGCCGCCTGCCGGAGCTGGTGATCGCCGACAGCGAACTGCCGGGCGTAGATGGCCTTGAGCTGCTGCGCCAGCTACGTCGTCACCCGCGTACACCGGCGCTGCCGTTCATCCTGATCAGCGGGCGCCTGGATGCCAACAGCGTGCGCGCCGCCAAGCCGCTGGCACCTACCGCCTACCTGGCCAAGCCCTTCAATGCCGAGGCGCTGCGCAAGCGCTTGGCCAGCCTGCTGCTCGCCGACGGGGAAGAATTGCTGTGCCCGATTCGCCCGCTGCTGGTGAACCGGCTGGAGGATTACCTGGACGCCATGCGTGAAGAAGGCCAGGGCGCGCCGCTGCTGGCCTCGGTGCGCGACTCGGTCAGCCAGTACCTGAACAGCAGCGAGCCGAGCCTGCGCGAGCTGGAGCAGGTGTTCGCCCGCGACCCGCAGATCACCGCCTGCCTGATCGCCGCGGCCAACAGCGCTGCCCATCACAACGGCTCGCCCTGTCAGACCCTGGCCCAGGCATTGCCGCGCCTGGGCGTGGCACGCACCCTGAACCTGGTGCTGGGGCTTTCCGTGCAGCGCAATGCGCGGCTCAGCGACCCGCGTCTGGCCGAGCGCGGCGTGCGTACCTGGGGGGCGGCCCAGCGCAGCGCCGAGGTCGCCCATTGGCTGGCCAGCGAGCTGTCGCTGGATGCCGAGCTCTGCTACACCGCCGGCCTGCTGCACAACATAGGTGAGCTGGCCTTGCTGCGCTGCATGCAGGACTGGCAGGACGCCGGCGGCAGCCTGAGCGACGCGCAGATCGACCAGGCCATCGGCCAGCGTGCTGCCGGTTTCGGTTCGGCCTTGCGCATCCGCTGGCGCCTGCCGTTCGGCCTGCGTGAGTTGGTGGCCGCCTATTACAGCCTGAACAGCGGCGTGTTTTCCCGTGAGGCGCTAGTTCTCAATCTGGCCGGGCAGGTGCTGGCTCTCGAGCAATCGCAACGCCCCAGAGAGCAGCTTCGCGATGCCCGCTGCGTGCGCCTGCTGCGCATCGATCCGGGTCTGCTGGAGCGTTTGCCGGCGCAGGCTTCGGCGGCCTGATAGGCGCGCAGTAACCGCAGAAAAAATGTGTCGAAAACCCGCCGCAAGCGTCTCTTCACTTGCTCGAAACGGCCTATCGCCGCCATGCTCCGGCAACCTTGTCGCGGCCGGGATCATTGTCCGCCGGTTTCGGTCAAAGCTCGCTGTGCAGGCCCATTGGCAACCGCACGTCGCTCCCAGGTTTTCAAGGATATCGGTGTAGATGACTGACTACGATCTGTTGCTGGTAGGCGCAGGCCCGGCCCATCTCGGTGTTCTGCGGCGCTGGGCGCTGATCGAGCGGCCGGCGGGTCGTATCGCCCTGGTGGCCAGTGCCGAGCACACCTGGCACGTCGGCATGCTGCCCGGGCTGGTTGGCGGTCGTTATTCACCCGATGATTGTCAGATCGGCCTGAGAGACCTATGCCTGGCAGCGAAGGTTGAGCTGATCGTCGCGCCGGTGGCCGCGTTGGACGCCGCGACACGTCAGCTGACGCTGGAAGATGGCCGCGTATTGCAGGGCAACTGGCTGTCGCTCAACGTCGGTGACCGGGTCGCCTGTCCACCACGCGAGGGCGAGGCAATGGACGTGCTGGCGGTGAAACCCGTGGATCACTTCATCACCGGCTGGCAGGCCTGGCAGCGCGACCCGCAGCCGCTGGCGATTCTCGGCGGCGGCGTGGCGGGTGTGGAGATGGCCCTGGCGCTCGCCGATCAGGTGCCACAGCTGGCGCTGTTCTGCGGCGAGCCGCTGTTGGCCGGCCACTGCGCCGGGTTGCGCATGCGCGCCTGGGGCCATCTGCGCATGCGCCGCGTGCAGGTGCGCGAGCATTGCCCGATCAGCCGCATCGCCGGCGATTGTCTGATCAGTGGTGAGACTTCCGTGTGGAGCGGTGGTCGCCTGCTGCTGGCCAGCGGTGCCCAGGCGTTGCCGTGGATCGCCACCAGTGGCCTGAGCTGCGATGGCGACGGTTTCGTGCACACCGCGCCGACCCTGCAAAGCCATTCCCACCCGCAGGTGTTCGCCGTCGGCGATTGCGCCAACCTGCCCGGCGTGCGCAAAAGCGGGCTGTACTCGATGCGCCAGGTGCCGGTGCTGGCCGCCAATCTGGCGGCGGCTCTACGCGGCGGCGCGCTGCGCGATTACAAAGCCCGTGGCCAGCGCCCATTGCTGCTGGCCAGCGGCGACGGTGGCGCACTGCTGGGCTGGCGGCAATGGAGTGCCGGCGGCCAGCTGTACGGACGCTGCAAGGATTACTTCGACCGCGCCTTCGTCAAGCGCCACCGCCTCGAACGCTGAGCGCGACCACTTCTCTGCTACCAAAGTGCCATGGCGTAGCACCTTATAGGGTGATCAACTGAGCGGATTGCTTTTCGGCCTACGGATTTGTTCCCTACGGCCGATGTACTGAACAGGGGCACCTTGCTGTGCTGCCAGAGCCTATCGCTCGCATCACCTCACAATAAGAACGACGAGGTTCGCCATGGATGCTGGAATGACTCGTGATCGGCTCGCGCCGGCCTTGCACCTGCTCGGCCTGCTGGCCCTGCTGGTGGTTTGGCAGCAGGTGCAGCTGCCGGTTTATATCGCCGTTATCGCCCTGCTGGCCCTGGCGCTGTGGCCCTGGTTCGGCCCCTGGCGTCGCCCGGCTGCAGCGGCGCTTACCGCCGCCCCTGCGACCTCACTGGATGCACTGAGCCAGAGCCTGTCGCAACACACCTGCCATAACGCGCTCTCCGCCGCCCAGGTGGCGTTCACCGTGCAGCAGCTGAGCGGCAAATTGCAGTCGCAGCTGGCGGCGGTCGAGCAGATCAGTGAAGGCGCCCATGCGGTGACTCGCACCGAGCAGAGCAACGCCGAACGCGCCGGCCAGACCTTGGGCGCCGCGCAGACCGTGCGTGCCAGCAGCGCCACAGGGCAGAGCGAGCTGCAGCAGGCTATCGCGCGCATGCAGCAGCTCAGCACCCAGGCCGCCGCCAGCCGCGAACTGATCGACGGTCTTGGCGCGCGGACCGAGCAAATCGAACAGGTCACGCAGGTGATCCAGTCCATCGCCAGCCAGACCAACCTGCTGGCGCTCAACGCCGCCATCGAGGCCGCGCGCGCTGGCGAGCAGGGCCGTGGCTTCGCGGTGGTCGCCGATGAAGTACGCAACCTGGCCGGGCGGACCGCCAGTGCTACCGGCGAGGTGGGGCAGATGGTCGCCGATATCCGCCAGCAGAGCGCCGCGGTGGTCAGCCATATCCAGCAGCAGGCCGAGGAGCTGGAAGCCGCCGCCCGGCAGATCGAATTCACCGGCGAGCAGCTGCGTGGCATCGCCGACCTGGCCGCCGATGTCGATGCTCAGGTCGAGCAGATCAGCGCTGGCACGGCGAGCAACCACAATCACCTGGCCGAGTTGCTGGTGGCGGTCGAGCAATTGCGCGGCGACGTGCGCAGCAGCGAAGATCAGACCCGCCAGCTGGGCAAGGCCGCCGAGCAACTAGTCGGCCAGGCGGAAAGCGTCAGCGAGCAGCTGGCCAGCGTCGGGCTCGACGACTACCACCAGCGCATCTACGACCTGGCACTGGAGGGTGCCGCCGCGATAGGCCGGCAGTTCGAGGCCGACATCCAGGCCGGGCGCATCAGCCTCGCGGATCTGTTCGACCGCCAGTACCAGCCGATCCCCGATACTTTCCCGGCAAAGTTCCGCACACGCTTCGACAGCTACGCCGATGGCGTGCTGCCGGCCATTCAGGAACCGCTGCTCAAGCGCCACGAAGGCCTGGTGTTCGCCATCGCCACCACGCCGGAAGGTTACGTGCCGACCCACAACCAGGCCTTCAACCACCCGCCCACCGGCGACCGCGCCGTGGACACCGTGAAGAGCCGCAGCAAGCGGCTGTTCAACGACCGCACCGGCATTCGCTGCGGCAGCCACCAACAGCGCGTGCTGCTGCAGACCTACATGCGCGACACCGGCGAACTGATGCACGACCTGTCGGTGCCGATCCATGTGCAGGGCAAGCATTGGGGCGGCTTGCGGTTGGGTTACAAGCCGGAGCCGTGAGCGCGATTGTTTAGCCGCTGGCTACCTGAAGGTGTGCCAATAACGATTTAACCTGACTGTCGCGGCGTGCGAGCCTCGCTGGCATGTCTATTCCGGTCTGCAGCCTTGCCCACGCTCTTGCCCTGCCAGCCTTGCGCTCGCGGGGGCGGGCGCCCGAACCCACGGCGCTGCCGCAGATCCTCGCCTTCTGGGCGCTCTGGCATTGCCGCCACGCCCGCCCGCCGGATGCTCTCTCCGCCCGCTGAGTCCGATGGCTGCGCCATGTCCGCAGCCGCTGATACCCATTTGTCTGCCTGTGCGCCGGTTCGAACAGCGAGCCGGCCGTGCGGACATCGAGCGCCTGACTGGCGCAAGCGAGTGCGCGATGACGACTTTCGCAGCTGTGCAGGAAGCCCAGGGTTTCCTGGCCGCTAACCCCGATATCGAATTGATCGAACTGTTCATCCTCGATGCCAATGGCGTGCCGCGCGGCAAGCTGTTGCACCGTGAGGAACTGCTGGCGCTGTACCAGAGCGGGCGGCCGCTGCCGAGCACCATGCTCGGTTTGTCCATCCAGGGCGAGGACGTCGAGGACACCGGCCTGGTCTGGGACGTCGGCGACATCGACTGCCGTGCCTACCCGTTGCCCGGCAGCCTGGTGCGCCTGCCCTGGCGGCAGATTCCCACCGCCGCCGTGCAGGTGTCGATGCACCCCAGCGAAGGCCTGCCGGCCACCCCCGCCGACCCGCGGCAGTTGCTGGTCCGCGTGATCGAGCAGCTCGAAGCCGAGGGTTATCATCCAGTGATGGCTTGCGAGCTGGAGTTCTACCTGCTCGACCAGAAACGCGACGCCCAGGGGCGCCCGCAGCCAGCGCTGGACGCCGACGGTAGTCGTCCGCGGCAGACCCAGGTTTACGGCTTGCGCGAGCTGGAGCAGCTCGAGCCGTTTCTCAAGGATCTTTACGCGGCCTGCAAGGCCCAGGGCATCCCGGCACGCACGGCGATTTCCGAGTACGCCCCCGGCCAGGTGGAGATCACCCTGGAGCACGGCCCGGCACTCGCGGCCATGGACCAAGCGGTGCGCTACAAGCGCCTGGTCAAGGGCGTGGCCCATGCCCACGGCATGCAGGCATGCTTCATGGCCAAGCCGTTCGCCGAGATCGCCGGCACCGGCATGCACATGCACGTGAGCCTCGCAGACGCACAAGGCGAGAATCTGTTTGCCAGCGAGGATCCGGCCGGCACGCCGCTGTTGCGTCAGGCGGTCGGCGGCATGCTCGCCAGCCTGCTCGATTCGCTGCTGCTGTTCTGCCCCAACGCCAATTCCTACCGACGCTTCCAGGCCAACAGCTATGCGCCGCTGGCGCCCACCTGGGGTGTGGATAACCGTACCGTCAGCTTGCGCGTGCCCGGTGGCCCTGCGAATACCCGGCACATCGAGCACCGCATCTGCGGCGCCGATGCCAACCCCTATCTTGCCGCCGCGGCGATTCTGGCCGGGATTCACCGAGGCATCCGCGAAGCGCTGGATCCCGGGGCGCCGGTCGAGGGCAACGGCTACGCCCAGGCCACCGAGCACCTGCCTACCCAGTGGTCGGCGGCGATTCAGGCGCTGGAGCACTCCGAGTGGGCCCGCGAGGCCTTTGGCGAGGCGTTTCTCAAGGTGTACCTGGCGATCAAGCGCGCCGAATACCGCCAGTTCATGGGTGAGGTCGGTGAACAGGATTGGCGCTGGTACCTGAGCAACGCCTAATGGCTTCTGTTTGAAAGGCTCGGGGCTGAAGCGGATCGCCGCCCGGCCCCTCCTACGCAAGCGCTCCGTGGGAGCGGCTTTAGCCGCGATGGCTGATTTATCGGTGTGAACGCACCTCCAGGACATGCAATGAACGCAAGCAACCAACCCGTCAAAACCGCTGCCGTACGCGCGCCGTCCTACTACGCGGCCTCGCTGAATTTCGAGAGCGACTACCCTACGCTGCAGGGCAGCGTGACCGTGGACGTGGCCATCATCGGCGGCGGCTTCACCGGCATCGCCACCGCGGTGGAACTGGCCGAGCGCGGTCTCAAGGTCGCCGTGGTGGAAACCCACAAGGTCGGCTGGGGCGCCAGTGGGCGTAACGGCGGCCAGGTCACCGGCAGCCTGTCCGGTGACGAAGCCATGCGTAAGCAGATGCGCAACACCCTCGGTGACGAGGTGGACGACTTCATCTGGCAGTTGCGCTGGCGCGGGCACGCGATCATCGAGCGCCGGGTGGCCAGGTATGGCATCGCCTGCGACCTCAAATACGGCCATCTGCATACGGCGATGAAAGCCAGCCATCTGGACGAGCTCAAGGCGACCTACGATGAGGCGTTGCGCCGCGGCATGGCGGACGATGTCAGCCTGCTCGACGCCCCCGGCGTACGGGCGCAACTGGGCAGCGACCTGTACTGCGGCGCGCTGAAGAACACCCGCAACATGCATCTGCACCCGCTCAACCTGTGCCTCGGCGAGGCCAGGGCTGCCGAAAGCCTGGGCGCGTTGATCTTCGAGCATTCCGAGGTGCTGGAAATCATCCACGGCCCGCGACCGGCGGTGGTCACCACGGGCGGGCGCATTGAAGCCAAGCAGGTGCTGCTGGCCGGCGACGTCTACCACAAGTTGGAGCGTCGCCAGCTCAAGGGCCTGATCTTTCCAGCCATGGGCGGCATCGTCACCACCGCGCCGCTAGGCGAACTGGCCGGCGAGATCAACCCGCAGGACCTGGCGGTGTACGACTGCCGCTTCGTGCTCGACTATTACCGCCTGACCGGTGATGGCCGGTTGCTGTTCGGCGGAGGCGCCAATTACTCGGGGCGTGATTCACGGGATATCGCCGGCGAGCTGCGACCGTGCATCGAGCGCACCTTCCCGCAGCTCAAGGGCGTGCCGATCGACTTCCAGTGGAGTTGCGCCATGGGCATCGTGATGAACCGCATCCCGCAGCTGGGCAAGCTGTCCGGCAACGTCTGGTATTGCCAGGGCTATTCCGGCCACGGCGTGGCGACCAGTCACATCATGGGCGAGATCATGGCCAAGGCTATCATCGGCGACCTGGAGCAGTTCGACACCTTCGCCGCCTGCAAGCACATCAAGGTGCCCCTGGGCGACCAGCTCGGCAACCCGATGCTGGCGGCGGGCATGTGGTACTACCAGATGCTGGAGAAGCTGCGCTGACGGCATTTCGCCAGGGTGATCGGCACCCTGGCAACACTGGTTCTTAGTCGTGGCTTTCGGCCTTGGCCGCGCTCTCCGGCAGGAACCAGTTGAGCACCAGCGCGCAGATGCCGCCGGTGGCCACGCCGGATTCCAGCACGTTGCGCAGCGCCGCCGGCATGTGGGCGAGGAATTCCGGTACCTGGGAAACGCCGAGGCCGAGGGCCAGGGACACGGCGATGATCAGCAGCGCGCGGCGGTCCAGCTCGATACCGGCGAGGATGTTGATGCCCGAGGCCGCCACGGCGCCGAACATGACCATCGCCGCGCCGCCGAGCACTGGTTCGGGCACGGCCTGGATCACGCCGGCTACGGCCGGGAACAGGCCGAGAATCACCAGCACCAGGGCGATCCACACACCGATGTGGCGGCTGGCGATGCCGGTCAGCTGAATCACCCCGTTGTTCTGGGCGAAGATCGAGCTGGGAAAGGTATTGAACACGCCGGCCAGCAGCGAGTTGACGCCGTTGACCAGCACGCCGCCCTTGATGCGTTGCATCCACAGCGGGCCTTCCACCGGCTGGCGCGACACCTTGCTGGTGGCGGTCACATCGCCGATGGCTTCCAGGGACGTCACCAGGTAGATCACCAGCATCGGGATGAACAGGCTCCACGAGAAGCCCAGGCCGAAGTGCAGCGGCGTCGGTACCTGGAACAGTTCGGCCTGGTGCATGCCGGTGAAATCCAGGCGGCCCAGGTAGCCGGCCAGCGCGTAGCCGACCAGCAGGGCGATGACGATGGCGCAGCTGCGCATCCACACCACCGGGATGCGGTTGAGCACCACGATCACCGCCAGCACCACACCGGACAGCAGCAGGTTCTCGCCGTTGGCGAAGGTGCCGTTGGCCATCGCGCCATAGCCGCCGCCCATGCTGATCAGGCCGACCTTGATCAGCGTCAGGCCGATCATCAGCACCACGATGCCGGTCACCAGCGGCGTAATCAGCTTCTTCACGAACGGCAGGATGCGCGAGATGCCGATCTCCACGAACGAGCCGGCGATCACCACGCCGAAGATCGCCGCCATCACGCCTTCCACCGGCGTGCCCTGCTTGACCATCAGCGCGCCGCCGGCGATCAGCGGGCCGACGAAGTTGAAGCTGGTGCCCTGCACCACCAGCAGGCCCGCGCCCAGCGGCCCGAAGCGGCGGCATTGCACGTAGGTGGCGATGCCGGAAATCACCAGGCTCATGGACACGATCAGGTTGGTGTCGCGGGCCGACACGCCCAGCGCCTGGCAGATCAGCAGGCCCGGCGTGACGATCGGCACGATGATCGCCAGCAGATGTTGCAGGGCGGCGAGGATGGCCACCAGCGAGCGCGGGCGGTCTTCGAGGCCGTAGATCAGTTCGCCGTTACGCGGGGAGTCACCTGGTTGCATGGTCGTGATCGCCTGGAAAAACGGCGGATTCTACTGCCTGGGCGAGGCAAGCCCAAGTGGCGGTCGACCGGGTGATCGAGGTCCGGCTATCGGCGCCTTTTGCTGTGATCGGCGTTGTCTTGTGCAAGCGCTGGCGCTCTGGCTCGCGGCTGTGACAGGCGGCTCTAAGCTAATCATAAAATGTTATTGGAAGGATATTTTTTATAACCATAAATTTCTCGCAACAGCGCCAATGAGGCGCAGGCAGCCGGGAAGGCCTGGCGCCCATTGCGAGGAGTTGCCCATGAAACACACCATCAAGACCCTGCTGCTCGCCGTCGTGGCTGTCACCAGCCTGCAGGCCCAGGCGGCCGATATCGTGATTGGCTACCAGACCGGCGTCGACCCGTCCAAGGTCGCCCAGGCCGACGGTGCCTACGAGAAAGCCATCGGCGAGAAGCTCGACTGGCGACGCTTCAATTCCGGCCCCGAAGTGGTGACCGCCCTGGCCTCCGGCGACGTGCAGATCGGCAACCTCGGCTCCAGCCCGCTGGCTGCGGCCACCTCGCGCAAATTGCCGCTGGTGACCTTCCTGGTCGCGGCGCAGATCAACGCCGCCGAGGCGCTGGTGGTGCGCAACGGCAGCGGCATCGACACCCCCGAACAGCTGGTCGGCAAGACCATCGCCACGCCGTTCGTGTCCACCTCCCACTACAGCCTGCTCGGTGCCCTCAAGCACTGGAACATCGACCCGAGCAAGGTGAAGATCGTCAACCTCAACCCGGCCGAGATCAACGCGGCCTGGAAGCGCGGCGACATCGACGGCGCCTTCGTCTGGTCGCCGGCCCTGGGTGAAATCAAGCGCAGCGGCAAGGTGCTGACCGATGCTGCCGAAGTCGGCAAATGGGGCGCGCCCACCTTCGAGGTGTGGGTCGCCCGCAAGGACTTCGCCGAGAAGCACCCCGAGGTGCTCGCCGAGTTCGCCGGCGTAACCCTGGCCGCCTTTGCCGACTACCAGGCCAACGCCGCCAAGTGGACCGCCGACTCCGAACAGGCCAAAAAGATCGCCAAGCTGATCGGCGCCAATGCCGCCGATGTTCCCGAATTGCTGGCCGGCTCGACCTATCCCAATGCGCAGCAGCAGGTGAGCGCCGAGCTGTTGGGCGGTGGCACCGCCAAGGCCACTGCGCGCACTGCCGAGTTCCTCAAGGAACAGAAGCGCATTCCCGCCGTCTTGCCGGACTACTCGCCCTACGTGAGTGCCGAGTACGTGCCTGAAGCCCAGTAAAAACCGCATCACTTTCACGACAGGCTTGCCCCTTTTCGGAGGGGCTTTTTTAATTGAGGAGTCGACCATGAGCCGACTGAATGCCGAGCGGGTCAGCCTGAGTTTCGAGCGCCGCGGTGAGGCGCAGGTGATCCTGGATAACTTCGACCTGCAGATCGACAAAGGTGAGTCGGTGGTCGTGCTCGGCCCGTCGGGCTGCGGCAAGTCCAGCCTGCTCAACGTGCTGGCCGGTTTCCAGCCAGCCGGCAGCGGCCGTGTGCATATCGACGGTAAAACCCTGCAAGGCCCGGGCGGCGAGCGCGGCGTGGTGTTCCAGGACGACGCGCTGATGCCCTGGCTCGATGCCCTCGACAATGTCGCCCTGGGCCTGCGCCTGCGTGGCCTGAGCAAGGCCGAGCGCCATGCGCGGGCGCTGCAAGTGCTGGAGCTGGTCGGGCTGGCCAATCACGCTCATCACCAGATATCCGAGTTGTCCGGCGGGCAGCGCCAGCGCCTCGGCCTGGCCCGGGCGCTGGCAGTCGACCCGGATTTCCTGTTGCTCGACGAACCCTTCGGCGCCCTCGATGCACTGACCCGCGAGCGCATGCAGGTGCTGCTGCTCGATGTCTGGAAGCGCACCGGCAAGGGCCTGTTCCTGATCACCCACAGCGTTGACGAAGCGCTGTTCCTGGCCACCGACCTGATCGTGCTGGATGGCCCGCCCGCTCGCGCGGTGCTGCGCCGGCAGTTGCCTTTCGCGCGCCGTTACCTCGCCGGCGAGCCGGTGCGTTCGATCAAGGGCGACCCCGCCTTCGCGCAGTTGCGCCAGGAGTTGCTAGATATCTTCCTGCAGGAGCCCGCCGACCATGCCTACTGAAGCGCTACGCAGCACTCCGAACGTCCGCCGTCGCCGCCTGGCCATCGGCCTCGACCGCCGCAGTGTGGCGGCCTTCGGCACCCTGGCCGCGCTGGCGAGCCTGTGGTGGCTGGCCACGCACCTGGGCTGGATCGACACCATCTTCCTGCCGGCGCCCGAGCAGCTGCT
Organism: Pseudomonas fulva 12-X; assembly: GCF_000213805.1. Taxonomy (NCBI): domain Bacteria; kingdom Pseudomonadati; phylum Pseudomonadota; class Gammaproteobacteria; order Pseudomonadales; family Pseudomonadaceae; genus Pseudomonas; species Pseudomonas fulva. Next base: position 261,872 of record NC_015556.1, read on the forward strand.
GGTGGCGCTCAAGGGCTTGCTGCACGACGGCTACCTGGACGCCACCCTGTGGCAGCACCTGAGTACCAGCCTATGGCGTGTGCTGGTGGCCTTGCTGGCGGCGGTGATCACCGCCGTGCCGCTGGGTATCGCCATGGGCCTGAACCCGACGCTCAACGCCGCGCTCGACCCGCTGGTGGAGTTCTACCGGCCGATTCCGCCGTTGGCCTATCTGCCGTTGATGGTGATCTGGTTCGGCATTGGCGAGCTGTCCAAGGTGCTGCTCATCTACCTGGCGCTGTTCGCGCCGCTGCTGATCGCCACCGTGGGCGGCGTGCGCCGCGTCGACAAGGCGCGTATCCAGGCGGTGCGCTGCCTGGGTGCCAGCCGCCTGCAGGTGGTGCGCCATGTGATTCTGCCCAGCGCGATGCCGGACATCCTCACCGGGCTGCGCATCGCCCTTGGCGTCGGCTGGTCGACGCTGGTCGCTGCCGAGCTGATCGCCGCCAATCAGGGCCTGGGTTTCATGGTGCAGTCCGCCGCGCAGTTCCTCGCTACCGACGTGGTGGTGGTCGGCATCCTGCTGATCGCCGGCATCGCCCTGGCCATCGAGCTCGGTTTGCGGGCTCTGCAAAAACGTTTCGCGTCCTGGAGTTGAGCACATGACTATCCAATTCGAGCGGATCGGCCAGGCCCTGGGCGCCCGCGTCACCGGTATCGACCTGGCGCAGCCGCTGACACTCGCCGACCATCAGGCGCTGCATCAGGGTTTGCTCGAACACCAGGTGCTGTTCTTTCGCGATCAGCTGCTGACGCCCGCGCAGCAGCGCAATGCCGCGGCGTTGTTCGGCGACCTGCACATTCATCCGATCTATCCGAAGATCGCGGAGCAGCCGGAAATCCTCGTGCTGGATACCGACCTCAACGACCTGCGCGACAACGCCCTGTGGCATTCGGACGTGTCGTTCATCCAGTCGCCGCCGCTGGGCTCGCTGCTCAGTGCGCGGCATGTGCCGCCCCACGGCGGCGACACGCTTTGGGCCAGCTGCTCGGCGGCTTACGAGGCGCTTTCCGCGCCGATCCGCGGGCTGCTCGACGGCCTGACCGCGGTGCATGACCTGACCCTGTCGTTTCCACTGGAGCGCTTCGGCAACACGCCGGATGCCCTGGAGAAATGGGACGCGGCCCGCGCCGCCAACCCGCCGGTGACCCACCCGGTGATTCGCGTGCACCCGGAAACCGGGCGCAAGGGGCTGTTCGTCAGCGAGGCGTTCACCACGCGCATCAACGAGCTGGAACCAGGCGAAAGCACGGCGCTGCTGCAGATGCTGTTCAAGCAGATCGCCCGGCCGGAGTTCGCCGTGCGCTGGCAATGGCGCCAGGGCGACCTGGCCTTCTGGGATAACCGCCTGACCCAGCACTACGCCTGCGACGACTATCGCCCGCAGCGGCGCATCATGCACCGCGCGACGATCCTCGGGGATCGGCCGTTCGGGCCTTGAAGCTCAAGCGGCAGCTCGAGTCGTGCGCGCGGGCCATGCCTGCGATTCGGGCGTATGGCGCACGCCCACACCTGATGCCGTAGGAGCGACCCGGGCTTGGCAGCTGTGCCTGGCTAAACCATGACGTCACGAGGTGCCCATAAACGCCTCGACCCGCGAAAGTCTGGCCGGACAGCCCTTCACAGTCGCTCTTGTCGAGCGCATCGTCAAATCGCAACCGTAGATTAGCGCCCGCTTCTGCATTGGCATGTATTGCGCCTGCCTGCGACGTTTTTGGCCGCTATGCTTCAGGGTCAACAACCCGCATGTATCTGGGCAACTATGCGCTGCTGTACCCAAAACCTCGCCGGGTTTGGCAGGCGCGTCGTGCTTCATCTCTCGACATGGACGGCAGGTAGCTATGGGCATCATCACGCGACTCACCATGCTGCGCCGGGCTGGCTTGCCGTTCAGGAGCGTGATTTCCCTGATGGGGGTGGCCTGCATACTCACCGGCGCACTGATCGTGTATCTGGTGGGGCAGGCCGGAACCACCCAGGCCGTGCTGTCGATGACGACCACCAAGTTCCACGATGTCGGCAACCTCATGTCGGAACAGATGGGCCGCGTGCTCGAGCCTGTGCAGGCCACGTTGCGGCAGGTCTCGTTCGACCCGCTCACCACCGACACTCAGGTGGATGAGCGCCTGGCCCGGGCGTTCGTGCTGATCGAGGAACTCAAGGCCAACCCGCTGGTGACGGCCCTCTACGTGGGCCATGCTTCGGGGGATTTTTTCCTGGCCCGGCGGCTGGATGCTGAAGATGCCCAGCGGCGTTTCCTGCCGCCAGCGGATGCCGTCTACCTGATCCAGTCGATGTCGCACCCGGCTGGCGGTGTGCCGCTGGGCGAATTCATTTTCTACGATGCACAACTCGACCTGCTTGAGCGGCGCCCTCAGCCTGACTACGCATTCGACCCACGAGTGAGGCCTTGGTATCAGGCGGCCATGCAGGCCCCCGGCGTGCCCGCGCTGTCGCCACCCTACGTGTTCTTTACCACGCAGCAGATCGGCCTAACGCTCAGCCAGACCAGCCATGCCGGGGGCGCGGTGATTGGCATCGACGTAACGCTGAGCGACCTGGCCTCGTACCTGGGCAACCTGAAGTTGACCCCAGGCACCGAACTGGCCCTGCTGGGCCCCGACAATCAGGTACTGGCTTACCCGGACATGTCCCGAGTGCTGATCCCCGGAGGCGACACATTCGACTTTCGCAAGATCGACGCTCTCGGCTCGCCGAGCCTGCTGCATCTGGTGAACACCCCGCAAAGCGGCTCGGCCGCTCAGGATTTCGACGTGGCCGGCCAGCGCTGGCTGGGCATGACGTTGCCCATCGCAACCTGGAAAAACCAGGGCGTACGGCTGCTGATGGCGGCCCCCTATCAGGAGCTGACGCAGGACATCAGCCAGATGCAGCGCCGCACGCTTGTTTACATCGTCATCGCGGTGCTCGCTTTCCTGCCGTTGGGCTGGTGGGGCGGCAATCTGATCGGCCGGAGCCTGGGCCGCCTGACCCAGCGCACACAGGCCATCAGGCGGTTCGACTTCAAGGCCCACGAGGATGCAGGCCCCGTGAGCGTGGTGCGCGAAGTGGCTGAGCTGTCCCGCGATATGGACGCCATGGCGGATACCATCAACTCCTTCCTGACGATCAGCCAGCACCTGGCCACCGAGACCGACATGCCGCGCATGCTGCAAGCGGTGCTGCATGAGGTCGTGCATGCCACCCAGTGTGTGTCGGGTGCGGTCTACCTGTACCAGGACGGCAGCATGCAGCGCAGCGCCGTCGAAGGTGAGTACTGTGCGCGGCTGCCCAGCCAGTTCCGCTACGTTGCAGCCCAGGCGCCGCGCGTGGCCGCGCAGGCTGGTGCGCCTCGGCTGGAACAGGTGGACCTGGAACTGCGCGACCGCAGCGGCCAGTTGCAGGGGCTGCTGGTGCTGGCGCACCAGGGCATGGCCACCCATGCCGACGAAGGTTTTTCGGTATTCATGGCTCAACTGTCGGGCATGCTGGCCATCTCCATCGAAACGCGCCAGCTGATCGACGCACAGAAGAGCTTGCTCGACGGCGTGGTACGGCTCATGGCCGATGCCGTCGATGCCAAGAGCCCCTACACTGGCGGCCACTGCCAGCGTGTGCCGGAGTTGGCGCTGCTGCTGGCCGACCAGATGAACCGCGAGACGGCTGGCCCCTACAGCGGGTTCTGCATGGATACGGCGCAGCGTTATGAGTTCTATTTGGGCGCCTGGCTGCATGACTGCGGCAAGGTCACGTCGCCCGAGCACATCATCGACAAGGGCACCAAGCTCGAAACCATTTACAACCGTATTCACGAGGTGCGCATGCGCTTCGAGGTGCTGTGGCGTGACGCTGAAATTGCGCACCGCGACCGCCTGCTGGCGGGCCAGCCGGCTGATGTATCGACTGCCACCCTGCAGGCCCGACACCGCGAGCTGAGCGACGACTTCGCTTACGTCGCCCAGTGCAACATCGGCGGTGAAATGCTGGCCGATGCGGCCGTGGAACGTATCGAGCGTATCGGCGCCCAGGGCTGGGTCCGGCATTTCGATAACCGCTTGGGGCTGGCCATCGGTGAGCTGCGCCAATTGCAGGCCACAGAGCCCGACGCACCAGCGCTGCCGGTCGTGGAGCCGTTGCTGTCCAACCGGCCCGAGCACGCGATTGCCTGGGGCACTGATAAACCGCCTGTGGAAAAGCACGACCCGGCCAACCACTATGGTTTCGACATGCAGCTGCCGCCCCATCGGCAAAACATGGGCGAGCTGCACAACCTGTCGATTCGGCGCGGTACGCTGACCGCCGAAGATCGCTTTCGCATCAACGACCATGTGGTGCAGACCTACATCATGCTGCGTAATCTGCCCTGGCCTCAGAACCTCGCGAAGGTGCCCGAGATCGCGGCCACTCACCACGAAAGACTCGACGGCAACGGTTACCCGCGCCGGCTAAGCGCCAGTGAGCTGACCACGGCCGACCGCATCATGACGCTGGCCGATGTGTTCGAAGCCCTGACCGCCGCCGACCGGCCCTATAAGGAGCCCAAGCGCCTGTCCGAGTCGCTGCGCATCATGGCCCTGATGTGCAAGGACAACCACCTCGATGCCACACTGTTTCGCTATTTTCTGCATAGCGATATATGGCGCGTTTTCGCACAGCGCCACATGCACCCCAGCCAGATCGACACCGTGGACATCGCGACACTTGAAGCACTGCTGCCCGCCTGAATGGGCACCATGGTCGGTTGCCTAGGCTGCCCGGGAGTCACCTGCTTCAGCCTCGCCCGGCAAGAGCCCGCTCGGTCGCAGCCGGCCTACCTTTGCGCGAGCCCGGCGCTATCTGCGCAAGATTCAGGACGCACCCGCCGCCACTGTGGCGTAACCGAAAGCCTGAACTTTGCCGCGCCCGTCGGTGACTGAATACACAAGGGCCGCACCACTGCCCATTTTCAGTTACCAGCCCTGGAGGCGGATATGTCGGATCATCACACTTACAAGAAGGTCGAGCTGGTTGGCTCGTCCACTTCGAGTATCGAAGATGCCATCAACAATGCCCTGGCCGAGGCCAGCAAGAGCATTCGGCATCTGGAGTGGTTCGAAATCACCGAAACCCGTGGTCACATCGCCGACGGCGCAGTGGCTCACTATCAGGTAACCCTGAAGGTTGGCTTCCGCATCGCCAACAGCTGATCGCGGGCATCGCAGCCGCAGGACTTGCCAGACCGGCAATCAGCGGCTTTCATTGAGCCGGGCCAATTTCAGCCCGGCGTTGTTCACTGGTACGAGGGAGCGTTTGTGATGAAGAACGTGTTGTTTGCAGCAGCCCTGATGGCATTCGCTGGCTCGACCTTCGCGGCGGCCAAAGACTGCGAAACGCTGAAAGGCGAGATCGATGCGAAGCTCCAGGCCAAGGGCGTTTCGTCCTACACCCTGGAAATCGTCGACAAAGGCAGCGTGACCGACCGCCAGGTCGTGGGCACCTGCGGTGGTGACACCAAGGAAATCGTCTACCAGCGCAACTGATGACGATGGCCTGAAGCCGGCTCGCAGCCTCTGCGCAGCCGGCTTTTTACTGCCTGCGATTTGCCACGAGTTGGCCTGAGCCGGTCGGGAGGCGTAGGATAAGACCTACTGTTTTACTCGGATAAGGCCGCGGCGTTATCCATCAGCAAGGGTTTTCTCATGTCCGCACTCGCCAAACTCCCGTTCTCCGTTCTCGATCTGGCGCCGATCCGCGACACCGGCAGCGCCCAGCAGGCGCTGCATAATTCGCTGGCGCTGGCCCGGCACGTCGAGGCGCTGGACTTCAACCGCTTCTGGGTCGCCGAGCACCACAACATGGACGGCATCGCCAGTTCGGCCACCGCCGTGTTGCTTGGCTACCTGGCCGCCGGCACCTCGCGCATTCGCCTGGGCTCGGGCGGCGTGATGCTGCCCAACCACGCGCCGCTGGTGATTGCCGAGCAGTTCGGCACCCTGGCGACCCTGTATCCGGGGCGCATCGAGCTGGGCCTGGGCCGCGCGCCCGGCGCCGATCAGTTCACCGCCCATGCGCTGCGCCGCGAGCGCTCCGGCAGCGCCGACGACTTCCCCCAGGATGTCGCCGAGCTGCAGCGCTACCTTGGCCCGCGCACCTCGGACCAACGCGTGATCGCCATGCCCGGCAGCGGCACCAACGTACCGATCTGGCTGCTCGGCTCGAGCCTGTTCAGCGCCCAGCTGGCCGGTGAGCGCGGTTTACCCTATGCCTTCGCTTCGCACTTCGCGCCGCGTTACGTGCACGAGGCGATTCGCGTCTACCGCAACGCCTTCACGCCTTCCGAGGTGCTCGACAAGCCCTACGTGATGCTCGGCGTACCGCTGCTGGCTGCCGATACCGACGAGCAGGCGCAGTATCTGGCGACCTCGGCCTACCAGCGCATCCTCTCGCTGATCCGCGGTCAGAGCCTGGTGCAGCGCCCGCCGGTGGAGTCGATGGAAGGTTTGTGGCTGCCCCATGAGCGCGATGCGGTGGGCAGCTTCCTGGGCATGGCGGTGATCGGCGGGCCGCAGAAAATCCGCGCACGCCTGGAAGTGCTGCTGGAACAGACCGAGGCCGACGAGCTGATCTTCACCTGCGATCACTACGACTTCGCCGACCGTCTGCACGCCTTCGACATCCTCGCCAGCCTGCGCTGAGCGCGGCGCCGCGGCGGCAAAAAACTCGAACTTGCCGGGCCGCTGTCTCTCTGAATTCTGAACCCCTTATCAACAGGAGCGTAAAGATGAAGAAGACAGCATCGGCCCACTGGCAGGGTGGGATCAAAGACGGCAAGGGCACCATTTCCACCCAGAGCGGTGTGCTCAAAGAGCAGCCCTACGGCTTCAATACACGCTTCGAAGACAAGCCCGGCACCAACCCGGAAGAGCTGATCGGCGCGGCCCACGCCGGCTGCTTCTCCATGGCGCTGTCCAAGGAGCTGGGCGAGGCAGGCATGACCGCTGAGAGCATCGACACCAAGGCTGAGGTCACGCTGGACAAGCAGGATGGCGGCTTCGCCATCACCGCCGTACACCTGTCGCTGAAAGCCAAGATTCCGGGCGCTGACCGCGCCGCCTTCGAGAAAGCGGTCGAGACCGCCAAGACCGGTTGCCCGGTATCCAAGGTGCTGAACGCCGAGATCACCCTGGAAGCCGTGCTGGAAGCCTGATGGTTCCACCTGAGCCGCCTTGCGCGGCTCAGTCATTTTTATCCCCTCAGATCAAAAGGTGCCGCAGCGCAGATTCTTGCCCTGCGCCAACACGTTGCGGTCAGCATCGTAGAGCACGGTATAAGCACGCATCGCTGCCGAGCGGGCCTCGACGCGATAGCGCTGGCCAGCCTTGAAGCCGTCATAGCGAATGCGCACATCGCAGGTCAGCTCCTGTGGCTCGGAGATCATCGACACGCCACCGCCGCCAGCAATCTCGAAGCGATAGCGCATCTCCAGCTCATGGGCGCCAGGGGTGACCTGAAAATAGCGACCGTCACTGACGCGCTCGCGATCCAGGCGCTCGGCCATCAGCAGGTCGATACCTTCGCCCTTGAGGTCGATCCAGGCCATGTTCGGGTCGGCGGCCGGCAGCGGCGACGCACAGGCGCCGAGGAGCAGCAGGCTGGCAAGCAGGAGGTGCTGGCGCATGGTGGTGTCTCCCGGTGAAGCGATTCAGAGGTGACGGCAGTATCGCGCAAAGCGGCCGCGACTTCGCGGTAGGATGAGCCGATCTCCCTTAGCATGACGACGGCCATGCTCAAGCAGCGCATTTCCTCTGTAGTCGACCTGTCGCGGCGCGCCGCGGTTCCCCTGCTGGCCTTGGCGCTGAGCGGCTGCAGTACGGTCGATTATTACGGGCAACTGGCCCGTGGGCAGCTGCAATTGCTGAGCGCGCGGCAGCCGGTGCAGGCGCTGGTCGAGGATCCTGCCACCGAGCCGAAGCTGCGCGAACGCCTGGAGCTGTCCCAGCATGCGCGGCGTTTCGCCAGTGAAAAGCTGGCGCTGCCGGACAACCGCAGCTACCGACTGTATGCCGATCTGCACCGGCCCTTCGTGGTATGGAACCTGTTCGCCACCGAGGAGTTCTCGCTGCAGCCCCAGCTGCACTGCTTCCCCATCGCCGGCTGCGTGGCCTACCGCGGCTTCTACGAGCAGAGCAGGGCGCGCGGGGCGGCGGCGTTGCTCAAGGCCCAGGGGCTGGATACCTATCTGGGCGGCGTGGAAGCCTATTCGACCCTGGGCTGGTTCGATGACCCGATCCTCAACACCATGCTGCGCTGGAGCGATGAGCGCCTGGTGGCGGTGATCTTCCATGAGCTGGCGCACCAGCAGTACTACCTGGCGGGTGACACGGCGTTCAACGAGTCCTACGCCACCTTCGTCGAGCAGGAGGGTTTGCGGCAATGGAGCGCGGCGCACGGGCTGCCGGCGCCCAAGGCGGTTGGCGTGCAGCCCCGCGAGCAGTTCACCGCGCTGGTGCTGGCCAGCCGCGCGCGCCTGGAAAAGCTCTACACCAGCGGTCTGGATGCCGAGGCCATGCGCGCCGGCAAGCAGGCCGAATTCGAGCGCCTGCGCGCGGATTATCGAGCGCTGCGCGCCAGCCAGTGGAAGGGTGTCGGCTACTACGACAGCTGGATCGACGGGCCGCTGAACAACGCCAAGCTGCTGCCGTTCGGCCTCTATGATCAATGGGTTTCAGCCTTTGCCGGGCTGTTCGCCGAGGTGCAGGGCGACTGGCCGACGTTCTACCAGCGAGTCGCCGAGCTGGGCGCTTTGCCGCCAACGCAACGGCAGATACAACTGCAGGCGTTGTCCGTTGTCGGAGAGTAGGGTCCGAACAACCAGACGCAGAGGAAGGTCGTGATGAGAGGATGGATGGCAGCGATGCTGGTGCTGGGCGTGCTGAGCAGCAGTGCCTGGGCGTCGCCCAAATCGTGCGAGGAGCTCAAGAAGGAAATCGAGGTCAAGATCCAGGCTGCGGGCGTTACCAGCTATACGCTGGAAATCGTGCCCAACGAAGAGGTCGAGGATGACGCCATGGTGATCGGTACCTGCGATGGCGGCAGCCGCAAGGTGATCTACCAGCGCAACGACCTGACCGGCTCGCGGATGATGTAGCGGCGCGCGCCGCTACCCCTTAGCCGATGAACGCCTGGTGCAGCTGCGCCAGGGTCTGCACATGGTAAGCCGGTCGCTCGCCAGCGAGCTCTTCCAGGCTGCCGAATCCGTAACCGACCGCCACCGCCTGCAAGCCGTTGCTGTGGGCGCCGATCAGATCGTGCTTGCGATCGCCGATCATCAGCGTGTCGGCTGCATCCAGGCCTTCCTGCTCGAGCAGATGGGCGATCAGCTCCACCTTGTGGGTGCGCGTGCCGTCCAGTTCGCTGCCGTAGATGGCCTTGAAGTAGCGGGCGAAATCGAAGTGACGGGCGATCTCGCTGGCGAACACCGTCGGTTTGCTGGTGGCGATGTACAGGGTGCGGCCCTGTTCCTGCAGCAGTTGCAGCAACTCGATCACGCCGTCGAACAGCTGGTTTTCGTACAGGCCAACTTCGCGGAAACGGTCGCGGTAGTGGTTCACTGCTTCCCAGGCACGTGCCTCGCTGAGGCTATAGGTGTGCATGAAACACTGCAGCAGCGGTGGGCCGATGAAGTGCTCCAGCGCTACCAGGTCGGGCTCGTGTATATCCAGTTTCGACAGCGCATATTGCACCGAGCGGGTGATGCCTTCACGCGGGTCGGTGAGGGTGCCGTCGAGGTCGAAGAGAACGGTGCGCTGCTGCATTTCTGAGTATCCACTGGCCTGAATCGGCGCGGATTGTCCCGCACCGCAAGGCGCGGGGGCAAATCAGACGGCGAGTGGGCGGTACACCCAGCGCAGGCTCAGGTAGGTCAGCGGCCACAGCAGCGCCAGCAGCAAGAGCCCGAACAGCAGCATCAGCGCCAGCACCAGAAATTCCGAGCCGGCATACAGTGCTACCAGCAATATGAACGCCAGCACGCCGGCCACCAGCAGCCAGATGGCCATGCACAGCAACACGCTCGCCAGCAGACGGCCAACGGCCAGCCGCGGCAATTTCGCCGGTAGCGAGCGATAGGCGGCAATCATCGCCACCAGCCCATACACCAGGCCGACCACGCTGCTGAGCCCCAGCAGCCACTCCATGCCATAAGGGCTGATCACCTGGGTGGGCAGTAGCGTCAGCAGCTTGGTGTAGAGCACGATGAACAGCAGGCCGAAGGCCAGGGCGGCTTCACCGCGGCTCACCTGGGTAAGGCCGCTCTGGAACTGCCCCGCGCGGCGCATCAGGTACAGGCTCAACCACAGTGGCAACAGGGTCGCCAGCACGAACGAAACCAGGTTCAGCGGTAGCATGAGCAACGTCGGCGAGAGTCCACCGGCATTTTCATACAGCGAAGGCGCCAGCTGAGCCCACAGCAGGTTGTAGAGCAGGCCGACCACGAAAATGGCAACCAGGTAGAGGCCCACGAACAGCGCGACAAGTAGAGCCGGGCGGCTGACATCCACCAGGCTGTGACGCTGCAGGTAATAGCGGGCGAGCAGCAGTGCGCTGCAACCGTCGACCGCCAGCGCGCTGAGCCAATAGCCACCCAACTGCCACAGGTTATTCAGGTAAGCCTGGAAATGCTCCGGCTCCAGGGTCAGCCACATGATGACCCAGCGAATCACGATGCTGGCAGTGCAGCACGCCAGCGCCGTGAACAGCAGGCGCATGGGCAGTCGCGACCCTTGGCGTTCGCCATTGGGCGAGTCAGGCGCTACCGGGTTGATCGCGTAGGGGTTGACCATGAAGATTCCTGATTAGGCAGCAGAGCTGCGGTTGACGGCGGACGGTATGGCGATTCAGGCGGGGCCTTACCGCGACGGCGGCGGCAGCCATTGCGAGCGGCCCAAGCGATCGCGCAGCCAGGTGAGCGGCCACATGAAGGCCGACAGAATCAGCAGATATTCGAAGAATCGAAAGGGCACCACTATCCAGCTGCTCAACTCATCCACCCGCTGGCCGCTGGTATCGACGAAGTGGAAATCGTAATTCACCCCGGTACTGCCGCCGCCATGGGAAACGATCTCCCGGGTCTGCAAATGCGCGCCTGCCGGTGCGAACAGCCACTCCAGCGGCCTGTTGTAGACCGGGTTGCCGCGGGCATCGAGGAACATGCCGACATAGGCGGTGATGGCTATCAGCACCGCCGCCGCCACCGGCTTTGCCCAGGTGATGCGTGCCTTCCAGGCAATGGCAGCGAACACCAGCAAGACCGCCGCACTGGCCACCCCATCGATAAAGATCGCGCCCGTGAAGAACAGGTAGCAGGCCAAACCGATCAGGCAGAAACCACCGATCACGGCGGCGGCGATGGCAAAGATGGAGAGAACCGTCAGGAAACTGGAGCGTGGTTTTTTCATGGGGGGCAATTCTAGCCTAGGGCTGAGCGGTTCAGGTGCCATCGGTGTGCAGCCGATGCATGCCGCACTGTACGCAGCGGAACAGATATCCGGTCGGGTTGCCATCTGTGCTCAACGCCTGGACATAGGCAGGTGGGAGATCCTGCAGATCACCGGCCAGCTCCGGGCGCAACTGCTCTACCGCGGCAGTTCCAACATACGCGGTGAACTGGCACGGCTGCCCGCAATGCACCAGCCACTGAGGCTGCTGCCAAGCCAGGTAACCCGGCGTGCGGTCACACACCTCGGCAATCAGTTCTTCACTCAGGGCGTTCACCGAGGCCGAGGGATCCGGCTTCCAGCCTTCGATAGACAACTCGTCGTTGAATTGCCCTTCATAATGCCTGGCCGCACTGCCATTGGCGATGCACCAAGGGCAGGTAATCGGGCTTTTGTATGGCGTAGAACGGACCGCTGTACTTCCAGTCGCGCCGCTCGCCGCAGCACGAGCAGGTGCCGGCTTCTCGCTTGAACAGGTCCAGCTGATAAACATTGGGATGCAGGCGAAAGGTTGGCAGCTCATGGGGCATCTTGAGTTCTCCGGGGCTCTTGAGGCGGGCTACGACGGTTTTGCGAGCGCAGCGTTGTCAGCCAGGGACAGCACAGCCTCTTTATCGAGGCGCTCGCCATGCGGCAGCTATAAACCGCCCCATCAGCAGTTGATATCCACCTTCGGCGAGAGAATCTCGATCTCGCCGGCGGTGATGCGGATGGTGCTCTGCCCGCAGCTCAGGCGGATTTCCTGGTCTGCGGTCAGCTCGATGGTCTGGGCGCCCAGGCGGATGCTCTTGCCGTCCAGGGTGACGCTGGAGCCTTCTTCCTTGCCTCCGACACTGATGGCGTACTGTTCGCCCACCGAGGTGGTTTTCTTCTTGGCCACCTGGGTGCTCTGGTTAAGGCCCACCAGGGTGTTCATCATCATGCCGACGTTGAGGCTGTAGCCCAGGCCGACGTTTTCCATGCGCCCCATGCCGACGTTCTGCAGCGAGGCCATGAGGATGGTCTCGGACTTGTTCATGCCAATCTTGACCGTCTCGTTCTTGTCCACCGTCTTGCTGCGGTTGCCGTGCACGGTGATGGTTTCGTGGCGATCCACGGTCTCCGTGCGATCACGCTTGACCTTCACGGTCTCGTCGTTGTCGATGGTCTTGCTGCGGTCGTGGCCGACCCAGTGGGTCTCGTCGTTCTCGACCTCGATGTCCTGGTTCTTTTCGGCATGGATGAACAGCTGCTCTTCGCCCTTCTTGTCTTCCATGCGGATTTCGTTGAAGTTTGCTGGCGTACCGCCCTTGCTGGAACGGCTTTTCACCCCGCTCTGGGTGGCGTTGGCGGGCAGGTCGTAGGGCACCGTCTGCTCGGCGTTGTAAACGCGGCCGGTGACGATCGGTCGGTCGGGGTCGCCTTCCAGAAAGCTGACGATCACTTCCTGGCCGATGCGCGGAATCTGGATCGCGCCCCAGTTCTTGCCGGCCCAGTTCTGCGACACGCGAATCCAGCAGGAGCTGTTCTCGTTGGACTGGTCGTGGCGGTCCCAATAGAAGTGCACCTTCACGCGGCCGTATTGATCGGTCCAGATTTCTTCGTCCCTGGGGCCGACCACCATGGCCGTTTGCGGGCCCTGCACGATGGGCTGTGCGGTCAGCGGCAGCGGGCGGAATACCTGGCCGGCGTCGATGCAGGTCAGTGCGCTGGCGAACTGGAACGCCACGCTGTCGCCGCCGCTCTCGTAACGCTCCTGGGTGATCAGGTAGTCGGCGGCCACGATCAGGTACTCGCGGTTCTGATCCTCGCGCGGGTAACCGGTCATGCTGAACAGGTTGCCGGCGCCGAGGCCCCGGGCGTTGGTTTTCAGTTGCACCCGCTCGTGTTGTGTCTGAATCGCCTCGATGCGATTGCGCGCGTACTGCTCGCCGTCCTTGCTCTGCACGTATTCGCCCGGGTAGTCGTAGAGCGGGTAGTCGGCATTGCTGTGCGGGCGGGCGATGCTGGAACGCACCTCGAGGCGCGCACTGGGGCGCTGGAAGTCGTAGTCGTTGAGTTCCAGTGAGCCCGGCTGCACCTCGCGCGCCATGCGCCAGTCGTGTATGTGGTCGCGCTCGCGCATCTGATCGTCGAGCGGATAGAAGGGCACGCTGGCATAACCGGGCGCCGCGTGGTGCGCGCCGTAGGCATCGCAGAGCACCAGCACGTGACGGGATTTCTCGTGGCGGAAGTAGTAGTAGATGCCTTCCTGCTCCATCAGCCGGCTGACGAAGTCCAGGCTGGTCTCGCGGTACTGCACGCAGTACTCCCACTCGCGGTAGGAGCGGGTCAGGGCGTCTTCGAAGTCGGAGAAGCCCAGGTCGCGGAACACCTGCTTGATGATCTCCGGCACCGTCTTGCTCTGGAAGATGCGGCAGTCGGAGGTGCGCGACAGCAGCCATAGCCAGGGCTTGAGCGTCACCTGATAGCTGGCGAACTGGCCGCGGTGAGCGGTCTGGCTGCAGCGGGCGACGATGCCGTGGAAGTAGCGGTCGCTGCCGTCTGCCAACTGCACGGCCAGGCCCATGGGCTTGCCGAGCAACGCATCCAGCGACAGGCCGTCGTCTTCCGAAATCAGCGCCAGCTCATGACTGAATGGCCGACCCAGTTCGTCGTGGCCCTCGAGCCGCTCCAGTACCAGGGTGTCACCGCCCAGCGGGCTGGTGATCACCGCCATGCGGGCTGCCTGGGTGATTGCCATCATCTTCCCCTACCGATTACTGCGTTGCCGCAAACTCATAGTGCAGATCCTGGTTCTGCACGCTGACCTGCACGCCGGCGAGCGGTTTGCCTTCGAGCAGGCGGCCGAGGAACTCGCGGCTCATGTCCGGCAGCATGCTGTTGGTGAGGATCGCGTCGATCTGCCGGCCACCGCTCTCGTTCTCGGTGCAGCGCGACACCACCAGGTCGACCACCGCATCGTCGTAACTGAACGGCACCTTGTGGGTGCTTTCGATGCGCTTCTTGATGCGCTCCAGCTGCAGGCGGGTGATGGCCTTGAGCATGTCGTCCGACAGCGGGTAGTAGGGGATGGTCACCAGGCGGCCGAGCAGGGCCGGCGGGAAGATCTTCAGCAGCGGCTCGCGCAGCGCCTTGGCGATGCCTTCAGGCTCGGGCATCAGCTCCGGGTCGCTGCACAGCCCGGCGATCATCTCGGTGCCGGCGTTGGTGGTGAGCAGGATCAGGGTATTCTTGAAGTCGATCTGGCGGCCTTCGCCGTCTTCCATCACGCCCTTGTCGAACACTTGGAAGAAAATCTCGTGGACATCCGGGTGCGCCTTCTCGACCTCGTCGAGCAACACTACGCTGTAGGGGCGCCGGCGCACCGCTTCGGTCAGTACGCCGCCCTCGCCGTAGCCGATGTAGCCCGGTGGCGCGCCCTTGAGGGTGGACACCGTGTGGGCTTCCTGGAACTCGCTCATGTTGATGGTGATGACGTTCTGCTCACCGCCATACAGGGCTTCGGCCAGCGCCAGGGCGGTTTCGGTCTTGCCCACGCCGGAGGTGCCGGCGAGCATGAATACGCCGATCGGCTTG
Source organism: Pseudomonas fulva 12-X (assembly GCF_000213805.1). Classification (NCBI taxonomy): domain Bacteria; kingdom Pseudomonadati; phylum Pseudomonadota; class Gammaproteobacteria; order Pseudomonadales; family Pseudomonadaceae; genus Pseudomonas; species Pseudomonas fulva. The sequence continues at coordinate 276,944 of NC_015556.1, forward strand.
TTGGGGTTGTCGAGCCCGGCGCGGGAGGTCTGGATGCGCTTGGCGATCATTTCCAGGGCGTGGTCCTGGCCGATGATGCGTTTCTTCAGGTGCGCGTCCAGCTTGAGAACGGTCTCGATCTCGTTGCGCGCCATGCGCCCGACCGGAATGCCGGTCCAGTCGGCGACCACCGAGGCCACCGCCTGGTAATCGACGGTCGGCAGGATCAGCGGGTCTTCGCCCTGCAGGGCGCTCAGGCGGCTCTGCAGCTCGGCGAGCTTGCTGCGCTGGGCCGCGTGTTCCTCGTCGCTCAGGCGGGCGTCGCCGGCCTCGCGGCTGGTGTCGTCCACCGGCTCGGCGGCGGCGCGCAGGCTGGCGCGGGTGGCCAGCAGCTCGTCGACCAACGCCTTCTCTTCGCTCCAGCGTGTTTCCAGGCCGGCAAGGCGGCTGCGCTCTTCGGCCAGCGCTGATTCGCTGTCGCGGCGGCGGCTGCCGATGTTCACGCCGATGGCTTCTTCGCGGCCGATGATGGCCAGCTCGGTTTCCAGGGCTTCGATGCGTCGACGACTGTCGTCCACCTCGGCGGGCACCGCGTGCAGGCTGATGGCAACGCGGGCGCAGGCGGTATCGAGCAGGCTGACCGACTTGTCCGGCAACTGGCGCGCCGGGATGTAGCGGTGCGACAGCTTGACCGAAGCTTCCAGGGCTTCGTCGAGAATCTGCACCTGATGGTGCTTTTCCATGGTCGAGGCGACGCCGCGCATCATCAGGATGGCGCGATGCTCGGAAGGCTCGTCGACCTGTACCACCTGGAAGCGACGGGTCAGGGCCGGGTCCTTCTCGATGTGTTTCTTGTACTCGGCCCAGGTGGTGGCCGCCACGGTGCGCAGGGTGCCGCGGGCCAGGGCTGGCTTGAGCAGGTTGGCGGCGTCGCCGGCGCCGGCCGCGCCACCAGCGCCGACCAGGGTGTGGGCTTCGTCGATGAACAGGATGATCGGCTTGGGCGAGCTCTGCACGTCCTCGATGACCTGGCGCAGGCGCTGCTCGAATTCACCCTTCATGCTGGCGCCGGCCTGCAGCAGGCCGACGTCCAGGCTGCGCAGCTCGACGTCCTTGAGGCTCGGCGGTACGTCGCCGGCGACGATGCGCAGGGCGAAGCCTTCGACCACCGCCGTCTTGCCCACGCCGGCTTCGCCGGTGAGGATCGGGTTGTTCTGGCGGCGGCGCATGAGGATATCGACCAGTTGGCGAATCTCGTCGTCACGGCCGACGATGGGGTCGAGCTTGCCGCTGCGCGCCTGTTCGGTGAGGTCGACGGTGAAGCGCTTGAGCGCTTCCTGCTTGCCCATGGCGCTCGGCGCGATGGCGCCGCTGGCCTCGCCCGGCGCAGCGCCGGCCTGGAAGCCGTCGGTGGCGGTCAGGGCGTTTTCCGGCGAGGCGCCGACCACTTCATCGAAGCGCTCGGTGAGGGTCTCGACCCTGAGCTTGTCGAACTCCCGGGAGATGGCCAGCAGCGCGTTGCGCAGGCTTGGCGTCTTGAGGATGCCGACGATCAGGTAGCCGGTGCGCACCTGGCTTTCGCCGAACATCAGGCTGCCGTAGACCCAGCCGCGCTCGACCGCTTCCTCGACATGGGAGGACAGGTCGGTGATCGAGGTGGAGCCGCGCGGCAGGCGGTCCAGGGCCTCGGTGATGTCCTTGGCCAGGCGTGCCGGCTCGATGCTGAACTGGCGGATGATCTGGTGCAGGTCGGAATCCTGCAGCTGCAGGATCTGGTGCAGCCAGTGGCTCAGTTCGACATAGGGGTTGCCACGCAGCTTGCAGAACACGGTGGCGGCTTCGATGGCCTTGTAAGCGACGCTGTTGAGCTTGCCGAACAACGCGGCGCGACTGATTTCACTCATTTTCCTGTCCTCTAATTCGGGGTAGTGAGCGGCTGGGTGGCGATGTGACGCCTATCCAGCAGCAGATCCTTTGCATCCTCGCGCGGCTTGCCGAGCCAGGTATCGAAGCCGAGTCGGCAGCCGCCATCCAGTGATGCGGGCGGTACCTCCTCCTGTTTGAGCACCAGGTTGGTGTCCCAGTCCAGTTCCATGCCGACGTACTCGGCCACCCACGCCGCCAGTTCGGCGAGCAGCGGCTGGTCGGGCAGGAAGCGGCGGTATTGCGCCAGGCTGAGCGGGCCGATGCGCAGGCGGAATTTGTGTTGCCGATCCCATACGTGGGTGCCCAGGCACAGGTCCATGCCCAGGGTGCAGGTGCTGGCGCCCAGGCGGCTGTATTCCGGCAGCGGCAGCCACTGGCCGACGTATTCCTCGAGCGCCACCGGCACGCCGAAGTATTCGGCGAGGATCGCCTGCAGGCCATCGGGGTAGCGGGTCTGGGCGGCCAGATGACCGGTGAAGTAATAGCGCGCCGCGTCCGGGATCGGGCCCTGGCCGAGCAGGCTATCCATACCGCGGCCAGACAGCGCGCCGAGGCGCGGCGACCAGTAGTCGTCGGTGGCGCGATCCTGGGCCACCGTTGGCCGGGCTTCTGCCCAGGCGCGGTAGAACAGGGTCAGCAGGCGATGGTTGAAAACATCGAGAAAGCGCTTGAAGGTGGCGTCGCCGTGGTGACGCTGGCGCTCGCGGGCATGCTCGGTCAGGTGAATCGGCAGCGGCCCGTTGGGGCCGGTGAGGCCGAAGAAGAACTGCTCGATACGCGGCGTGCCGGTGCTGTCGTGGATGACGCTGGCCAGGGTAGAAGGCGCGAAGCCGCAGTCCGGCTTCTGGCCCAGGCGTAGCGGGTCGTCGACCAGGCGCACGGAATGGCCGAGGCGCGGGTGCTCCGGGTACTCGCACTCGATGCGCCGCATGGCCTGGAAGAAATCGTAGTTCCAGGGCGCTTCGGCCATCGCCGCCAGGCTGTTCAAAGCGTCGGCCGACATCCGGGCTTGGCCCTCCAGCGCATCACTTCGCCACGTTCGGTGGTACGCAGCACCGTCTCGGTGAAGCTGTTGATCGACACGTAACGGGTCAGGAAGCGCTCCAGCACCGAACCGAGCAGGAACATGCCGGTGCCGCGGAAGGCGTTCTCGTCGAACTCCAGGCCGATCTCCAGGCCACGCCCGAATACGATCGGCCCCGGCATTGGCAGGCGCCGCGTGCATGGCTGGGCGGTGACCTTGCGCAGGCCGTCGATCTGCAGCTGCAGGGCGTTGTCGCCGACATCACCGTACAGGCGCAGCAGTTCGCGCAGCGCGGCGGCGCCCTGACCTTGCTCGCTGAGCGACAGATAGTTGAGCGACAGCTGGCTGATCAGGCGCCAGGCGCTGGCATCGTGGGCGCGGCTGGCCCGTGGGCGGCTGGGGCCGGCCAGGCAGCGCACGGCGACCACCGGGGCGCTGTCTTCGAGGGTGAAGTCGCTGCGCGTGCCGCCGATCGGCATCGACAGCGGCAGGTCGCGGTTGGTGCACAGCGTGCCGATGCCCAATTGGCGCAGGTCATGGCGGTAGGGCGCCTGATTGGCGTCGACCAGGGAGATGAAGGTCTCGCTACCCACGTAGGTCGAGCGCGGGCCGTTGCGCCGTTGCTTGCTCGACAGCACGCGAGGCTCGCGGCGCAGGCTGTACCAGGCCTGTTCGCGACCATAACGCGACGGGTCGCGCACCGCGTAGAACGGCTGGAACGGCTGTTCGGGGCCGCTGCCATGGCCGCTGACCTCGGTGACCGAATGGATCTCGAAATCCTGCGGTCGGGTGCGGTCGGCGATGATCTGGTGCTCGTGCACGCGGTCGCTCAGGTGAATGCGGTCGGCACGGCGGGCGAACAGGTTGATCGCCGGGGTGCAGAACAGCCGGAACTGCTCGGCACCGATGCTGTTTTCCAGGCTGTTGTCGAGGCGGTTGAACAGCACTACCAGCTCCAGCTCCTGGCTGGCATTGCGCTGCACGGCGCGCTTGAGGCCGGTCAGCTCGACGAACAGGAAGCGGTTGGGCAGGGCGAAGTATTCCTGCAGCAGGCGATAGCCCTGGAAGGCGCGGGGTACCACCGGCAGTGCGGCGTCCTGATCATCGAAGCCGCGCGGGCACAGGCTGTCCGGCGGCAGGCGCTCGACCCAGGAACCGTCCACGGCACGGACGAATAGGGCGCAGACGTTACCCATCAGTTGTTCGTAGAGCCGGAACGGCTGCTCGTCGGCGCCGTGCAGATAGAACGTCAGCTCGTCGAGATCCAGCGCATTGAACGGTAGCCCGGCACCGGTACGCAGGCGCACGCGCACGGCGGCCTTGGCGCCCGGCTCGCTTGCCGCCAGGCGGCCGAGCTGGGTGCTCGGATTACCGAAATAGCTGGCCTGGGTGACCTCCAGCGGCCACAGGGTGACTGGCTGGCAGGTGCGATATTCGCAGGCGGTCTGCGCCTCGCTGCCCAGGGCGCCGCGCAGCGAGGCGCCGCGCTCGAGGGTGAAGCCGCTGCTCAATGAACCTTCGTTGGGATCGGCACACAACTGCACCACGGTCATCGACGGGGTCGGCGCCAGGTAGTGCGGGTAGGCGATTTCCAGCAGGTTGTGGGTGAAGGTCGGGTATTCGGCGTCGAGCTTGAGCTGCACTCGCGCGGTCAGGTAGGCGAAACCTTCGAGCAGGCGTTCCACGTAGGGGTCGGCGCATTCGACGCCGGACAGGCTCAGGCGGCTGGCGATCTTCGGGAATTCGCGGGCGAACTCCTCCGCGCTTTCGCGGATGTGCTGCAGCTCCTGATTGTAGTAACCGAGCAGGCGCGGGTTCATCGGCGTCTCCGTGAGGCGTCGGCGGGCAGCACCTGCACGTGCCCGGTTTCCAGATCCAGTTCGGTGGTCAGCAGCAGGCGCAGCGGCATCGGGTGGGCCCAGAGATCACCCTCGATCTCGAAGCTGAGGGAGTTGTGGTTCATTTCCTCGGCCTCCTGGCGGGCGCGCACGCGCAGCGACGAGCGCACGATGCGCGGCTCGAAGTCGGCGATTGCCTTGGTCAGCAGGCGCTCGACCGCGGGTATGTCGATGCTCGAGGCGCTATGCCCGGCCAGCGGCGGCAGGCCGAAGTTGACCACCGAACTGCCGGCCCGGGTCAGGGCCTCGTCGTCGCTGGTCAGCGGGGCGATGGTATTGAACAGCCAGGCCAGGTCGCGCAGCACCGACGCGCGCAGCTGGTTAAGGGTCAGCACGCGCTTGTCGACGCTCTCCGCCGGGTTGCTCGGGTCGTCGTCGAGCAGGCGGTCGAGCAGGGCGGGCTGCAGGCGCTCCTGACGTTTCAGGTCGGCCATGCCGCAGCATTCCCGTGCTCGAAGCTCAGCGTGCGCAGATCGAACAGCGCCTGGTCGCCGCCATCGAAGGCCAGCAGACGCTGGCCGAGCGGTACGCCGTCGTCCTGCCATTCGGTCTTGCGGGCCAGGCGCAGTGCACCGTCGCTGCTGGCGTGTGTTCCAGGGTAGCGACTGGGGATCAGCGCCACGGTGCTGCCGCCGTTGGTCAGGGTCAACTGGGCCGGCAGCCAGACCAAGTCACGCAAATCACTGGGTGCTTCGACGGCGAGGCTGGCGATGTTTTCCATGGGCAGCCAGACGTAGCGACCGTTGACGATCAGTTCCAGCACCGGGCCAAGGCGCGGGTCGGCGTCGGCCAACCAGGTGAAGGGGGTGTCGTCGAGCGTGCCCGGCACCGCGGCAGCCGCTTCGAAGGCCTGGTCACGCAGGCTCTGGGCGGCGGCAGCATTGCCCTGGGCGTCCTGTTCGAGGGCGAGAATCAGCGGCGCGACCCATTCGGCGGGCTGGCCGAGCACCACGGGCGTGGTCTTGCCGGCGAACACCTGCTCGCGCAGAGCCTCGCAGTTCAGCGCCGTGCTGTAGGTCTGCACCATCGGCAGGCAGGCGGCGTCCAGCTCGCCGGCGACCTTCAGCTGATTCTGCGCACGGCTCCATTGGCCCATCACCGCCAGCAGCTGGAACAGGAACACGCGCAGTTCGGCTTTGGCCGGTTGCGCCCGAACCTGGTCCTGCAGCGCCTTCAGCGCGTCGTCGAGCTGTGCGTTACGCAGGTATTGTTCGGCAGTCATCGTCGGTCCCTGTACTGGCGCGGTCACCGCGTTCGTGCGGTGATCCTTCGGCGCGCCGTGGCTGTGTTGGCATGGCGCGCCATCGAGAAATTCGTTCTGGTCAGAACCAGCGATGCCCGGCGCAGTGCCGGGCATCGCTGTGTACCCGCAAGGCGGGCGGTGTTACACCTTGACGTTCTGGCGGATGTTCCAGCCGTATTTGACCGGGCCGCCGTCTTTGGCGCCGTCGGCTTTCTGCGGCTGGTAGTCGACCAGCACCTGAGCGAAGTTCAGGGTGACGTTCTCGGTCAGGCGATCTTCGCCACCGCTGCCGCCGGTGCTGATGGACGACACCAGCACTTCCTTCAGGGTGATGATCAGGTACTCGACCTGTGAGTCGCCGCCGGCCTTGCGGACGGTCAGCTTGGCTTCCGGATAATGCTTGCCGCTGGAGCAGGCCATCATCAGGTTGGGGCTGGACTTGTCGACGTACTTGGTCAGCGACAGATCCTGGATATTGACCTTGCCGGCACCGCCGCCACCGCCGACGTGCATGGAGCCGGACTGGCTCATGCCCCAGCTCCAGGCCAGTACGTCGATTTCGTCAGCGTGGGCCTTGTCCTTGGACTCACCCTTGACGTCGCCAATCTTGATGAACATATCAACAGCCATCATTCCTCCTTTCGTGGCTTTTGCCACTCTGTTTCAGCTACGCCCGCCGGTGCGGGCGCCACAGTGACGAGCCTCAGGCCCCCTTGGCCGAAGGCAGTTTGGATACCAGGCGCAGCGACACGGTCAGCCCTTCGAGCTGATAGTGCGGGCGCAGATAGAACTTGGAGCTGTAGTAGCCCGGGTTGCCCTCGATCTCCTCGACCACCACTTCGGCTTCGGCCAGTGGGTGCTGGGCCTTGGTGGTTTCGGTGGAGTGCGCCGGGTCACCGTCGACGTAGTTGAGGATCCAGTCCTGCAACCAGCGCTGCATCTCGTCGCGCTCTTTGAACGAGCCGATCTTGTCGCGCACGATGCACTTCAGGTAGTGGGCGAAGCGGCAGGTGGCGAACAGGTACGGCAGGCGCGCGGCCAAGTTGGCGTTGGCGGTGGCGTCCGGATCGTCGTACTCGGCCGGCTTGTGCAGCGACTGGGCGCCGATGAAGGCGGCCAGGTCGGTGTTCTTCTTGTGCAGCAGCGGCATGAAACCGTTCTTCGCCAGCTCGGCCTCGCGGCGGTCGGAGATGGCGATCTCGGTCGGGCACTTCATGTCCACGCCACCGTCGTCGGTGGGGAAGGTGTGCGCCGGCAGGTTCGGCACTTCACCGCCCGACTCCACGCCGCGGATGCGCGAGCACCAGCCGTAGAGCTTGAACGAACGGTTGATGTTGACCGCCATGGCGTACGCCGAGTTGGCCCAGGTGTACTTGCTGCTGTCGGCGCCGTCGGTTTCTTCCTCGAAGGCGAACTCTTCAACCGGGTCGGTCTTCGCGCCGTAGGGCTGACGCGCCAGGAAGCGCGGCATGGTCAGACCGATGTAGCGCGAATCCTCGGAGTCACGCAGCGAGCGCCAGCCGGCGTATTCGGGCGTGGTGAAGATCTTGGTCAGGTCGCGCGGGTTGGACAGCTCCTGCCAGGAACCCATGCCCATGACCGTCGGCGAGGCCGCGGAAATGAACGGCGAGTGCATGGCCGCGGAGATCTTGGCGATCTCGCCGAGCAGTTCGACATCGGGCGGCGACTGGTCGAAGTAGTAGTCGCCCACCAGGCAGCCGTAGGGCTCGCCACCGAACTGACCGTATTCCTCTTCGTAGAGCTTCTTGAAGATCGGGCTCTGGTCCCAGGCGGTGCCCTTGAATTTCTTCAGGGTCTTGTGCAGCTCGGTCTTGGAGATGTTGAGCACGCGGATCTTCAGCTGCTCGTCGGTCTCGGTGTTGTTGACCAGGTAGTGCAGGCCACGCCAGGCGCTTTCCAGCTGCTGGAAATCCGGGTGGTGCATGATCAGGTTGACCTGGGCGGTGAGCTTGGCGTCGATCGCGGCGATGATCGATTCCACCGACTTGATGGCGTCGTCGGAGATCAGGTCGGTCTTGCTCAGGGCATGCTCGGCCAGGGTGCGCACGGCGGTTTCCACCGCTTCACGGGCGCGCTCGGTCTTGGGTTTGAATTCCTGCAGCAGCAGCGAGGCGAATTCGCTGGTCTGTTCGGAGGTGGCGAGCGACTGTTCGGACGCCTGGGTCTGTTGGCTCATCGTGGCGTCCTCTTAGGCTTGCGGCTCGTTGTCTTGGGGCTTGGGCGCACTGGCCAGGGCCTGCAGCAGGGCCGGGTCCTTGATCGCCTTGATGATCAGCTCTTCGGCACCGGTCTTGCCGTCCATGTAGGTCAGCAGGTTGGCGAGCTGGGTGCGCGCTTCGAGCAGCTGGTTGAGCGAGTCGACCTTACGGGCGATGGCCGCCGGGCTGAAGTCGTCCATGCTCTCGAAGGTGATGTCCAGGCTCAGGTTGCCTTCACCAGTCAGGGCGTTGGGCACGTGGAAAGCCGCGCGCGGCTTCATGGCCTTGAGGCGTGAGTCGAAGTTGTCGGCGTCGATTTCCAGGAACTTGCGGTCGGCGACGGCGGCCAACGGCTCTTCCGGCTTGCCGGCGAGGTCTGCCATCACGCCCATGACGAAGGGCAACTGCACCTTTTTCTCGGCGCCGTACAGCTCAACGTCGTACTCGATCTGCACCCGCGGGGCGCGGTTGCGCGCGATGAATTTCTGGCTGCTGGTGGTGTTACTCATGTTGCTCCTCCTGTGCATGGGCACTGGCTTCTGCGGCCAATGGCCGGTAGCTGTGTGCGTAGGCCTTCCCTGAAGATCCGCCGCACGTTATCAGGCTGTTGAAAAACTACCTACGTTGCCGCCGCGTCGTTGAAAACAGCCTCGGATGCGAGTCCAATCAAAATGCTCATGTACAACTCGTACACTCCGCTTTTTCGGCTGTTTTCGCGGGGCCGCCTAGGCCTAGCGTCGGCTGCCTCGCCTACGTTTTTCAACGGCCTGTTAGTCGTATTCGGGTCCGCGCAGGTTTTCGAACTGCGACATACCGTCGGGAATCAGATTGCGCACGATTTCCGCGAAATCCGCGGTGACCAGCTTCTGCGCGCGCGTCAGTAAGACCGGGACCGGGCTGGAAGGTTCGTGCTGGGCGTAATATTCGAGCAGGCGATCGAGGGTACGCAGCACGTCGTCGCGGCTGGCGATCCGGCCGGGTGCGGCAGGCGCCTGGCGCGCTGCTGGTGGCGCACTGCTTTGGGCGTCACCGGCGTCGCTGTCGGTGGGCATTTCTTCGCTGCTGTAAGACGACTCATCGTCGCCAGCGGGCGCCTGGTCGTTGAAGATCTGCCGGGCGTGGCGCAGCACCTGCTTGAGTGATTCGAGATTGGCACTTTGCGCTGAGCCGACGCGCTCGCTGAGCAGGCCCTCGATATCGGCCAGGGCCGCGGCGGCCTCGTCGAGGGCGACGCGGGTGCTGTCGAGCAGCTCGGCATCGGTGTCCAGGAAGGCGCCGCGCAGTTGTTCGGGCGACAGGGTTTCGCTGGAGAAACGCTGCAGGTCGGCGGCGTTCAGGGCGGCGCGAATGCTCACCGCACCGAAGGCCCGCGAGCGGGTGATGCTGGCTTCGCGCAGCAGCACGATCACCGGCTCGGCGCTCAGGGCATTGAGTGCGTTGATGCGGATGGTCGGGTCGTTGTCATCATCGGCGTCGAGCTGCGGGTAGACGCCTTCCCAGAACTGGGTCAGCAGCTCGCGTACCAGGGTCAGGCCCTGGGCCAGGCCATTCAGGCCCTCGAGGGCGATGGCGCTCTGCAGGTACAGGCTGGCCAGGCGCAAGTCCTTGCTGCGGGCGAACAGGTCGCTGGCGCGTTCGCGCACCTGGCGCCAGTCCGGCGGCTCGGCAGCGATGACCGACTGGCCCATCTGCCGTTCCGGCTGGCCCTGGGCGAGGCGCTCGAGCTCGAGAAAGTCGGCGTCGTATTCGAGGTCTTCGCCGTGCGGCGTCTCGTCGGATACCGGGTTGAGCAGGTGCGACACATCCACCACGTCAGGTGTTCTCCATGTCAGGCCCAGGGGTCGAATGAGCGCTCGCCGCGTGACAGCCAGGCGGCCCTTGCTCATGACGAAAAGCGGCTAAATGCCACTATTCAGGCGGGGTTCGGTGCAGATCGGCGCCATTCTCCGAGCGCTCTTTGAGCATTGTCAAGCGAGGGCAAGGCGGTAGAAACTGTCGCGATGCACAGTATTTCGGTCTTCTGTGCGGTGACTCACAACCGCCTCGAATTTATTCCCGTCCGACCATTGAACCGTCTTGATTAAGGGAAAAAAATAGAGCGCTTTGGCTATTGACGATGGTCCTCGTCAGTGGCGTTTCTGTTTTTCCGGCCGCACTGCAAGGAGTCGCAATGCCGTTGCGCTTGTTCATCACCACGTACCACAAGCTGACCCCGGGGCAACGGGCGGAGGTCGAGCTCGATCGCGGTGAGCTGAAGATCGGGCGCAGCGCCGGCAACGACTGGGTGCTGCCCGACCCCGAGCGTCTGGTGTCCAGCCAGCACTGCGTGATCCAGTACCGCGACGGCACCTACTACATCACCGATACCAGCACCAACGGGGTGATCCTGCAGAACGCCGGCACGCGTCTGCGCCGCGGCAGCAGCGAGCCGCTGCAAGACGGCGAGGTGCTGAAGATCGGCGAATACGAGATTCGCGTGCAGATCAGCGGGATCAGCGTTGCCCCGACTGCGCCGCCGGCATCCGGTATGGCCGACGACCCATTCAACAGTTTCGAGGCGCTGCTCAGCCGCAGTGCCCAGCCGCTGGAAATGCCGCCGGTCAATCCCGCGCCGACCGCCCCGGCGCCGCGTCGCGATTCGCCATTCGATACCAAGCCGGATCTGTTCGATTTTCTCAGCCCGCCGCCGGCCGTGGCGCCGTCGGTGTCCGATCACGTGCCGGCCCAGCAGCATGACTTCCGGCCGCCGCGCCCGACGCAACCGGCGCCTGCGGTGTTGCCTGTCGAGCTGCCTGAAGCCGCACCAGCCTCGGTGATTCCGGCGGACTGGGATCCGTTCGCCGACTTGCAGGCCGCGGCGAAGCCCCAGCCGATTCCCGATCCCTTTGCCGCGCCGCCCAGGGTGGACGCGCCGCAGATTCCGGACCCCTTCGCCGCTCCGCCGCAAGCCGAGGCGCCGCCGATCCCGGATCCGTTCGCCGACCTGGCGCCGCTGCCGGCCGTGGAAATCCCCGCGTTTACCGTGGAACAGCCGCCAGTTGAGCCGGTTCAGCCGCCGCCGGTTGCCGAGCCGGTGGCGAAACCCCAGCCTGCACCTGCACCTGCACCTGCACCTGCACCTGCACCTGCACCTGCACCTACAGCGCCGTCGGCCGTTGACGATGGCGAGCTGATGGAAGCTTTCCTGCGCGGCGCCGGCCTGCAGCATCTGCGTCTGGACCGCGCAGCGGCCGTGGCGCAGATGGAGGCTATCGGCCGCAGCTACCGGCTGATGGTCGAGGGACTGATCGACGTGTTGCGCGCCCGTGCCAGCCTCAAGGGCGAGTTCCGCATGGCGCAGACCATGATCCAGCCGGTGCAGAACAACCCGCTGAAGTTCGCGCCCAACGTCGACGAAGCGCTGCTCATGTTGCTGCGTCACGACAACCAGGCGTTCATGGCGCCGGACCAGGCGGTGGGCGAGAGTTTCGACGACCTGCGTGCCCACCAGCTGGCGCTGATGGCGGGCGTGCAGGCCGCCATCAAATATTTGCTCGCGCGCTTTGAACCGCGTGAGCTGGAAGGGCGTCTGAACAAGCCGAGCGGGCTCTCGGCACTGCTGCCCAATGGCCGTCGGGCGCATTACTGGGAGCTGTTCACCGAGCTGTACGCGACCATCTCCCAGGAGGCCGAGGACGGTTTCCAGGAGCTGTTCGGCCGTGAATTCAGCCGCGCCTACGAAGAACACATTGCGAGATTGCGAGGCCGTTGAGGCCAAAGGGCCCGCCCTATCGAGGCGGGCCAGCGGTAACCATCGAGGAAGCGTTATGCCAAGGATTTTGCCACTGCTGGTTTTCGTGTTGCTCAGCGCCTGCGCGTCGGGGCCGAAGGAGCCGGTGCCCACCACCGTCGAGTTGCAGCTACAGGCCAGCCGCGACCTCAACCCGGCGCTCGACAGCGTAGCCTCGCCGGTCTGGGTGCAGATCTACCAGCTGCGCAATGCCTCGACCTTTTCCCGTGCCGATTTCTTCTCGCTGGTCGATCGCGCCGACGCCACCCTGGCTGGCGAGCTGATCGAAACCGAGCGTTTCGTGGTGCGCCCCGGCGAAACCCAGCGCAAGTCACTGACCCTCGACGACGCTACCCGCCACCTCGGCGTGGTGGTGGCCTACCGCGCCCTCGACCGTTCGATCTGGCGCCAGGTCATCGAAATTCCTGCCCATCAGGCCAGCGCCCTGCGCCTGCAGCTGGACGCCTATGCCATCAGCGCCACGCCGCTGACCCCCCTTGAGTGACTGGAGACCCGTTCATGTCCTGGAACAATCGTGTGGTTTGGTCGGAGGGAATGTTCCTGCGACCGCAGCACTTCCAGCAGCAGGATCGCTATATCGAAACCCTGGTCGAAAGCCGCAGCCATGCCGTGCAGCCCGGCGCCTGGGGCTTTTCCCAACTGCTGATCGACAGCGCCCTGCTGGCCCAGGGCAAGCTGGCGATCCTCTCGGCGCGCGGCCTGCTGCCGGACGGCACGCCCTTCAACATTCCCGAGAGCGACGCCGCGCCGGCGCCCTTGAACATCGATGAGAACCTGCGCGACGGCATCGTCTACCTGGCCCTGCCGCTGCGCCGTGCCGGCCTGCGCGACACCGTGGAAGCCGGCGAGCCGCTCGGCTCGGCGCGCTACCTGAGCAGCGTGCATGAAGTGCGTGACGACAACTCCTCGCTGGAAAGCCGCGCGCCGGTGGCCATCGGTTCCCTGGCACTGCGCCTGATCACCGAGCGTGACGGCCTCGACGAGCACGCCGCCGTGGGCGTGGTGCGCGTGGTGGAAAAACGCGAGGACCGCAGCCTGCTGCTCGACGACAGCTACATTCCGCCGCTGCTCGACGTCAGTGCCTCGCGGCCGCTGGCCGGGTTTCGCAACGAACTGCTCGGCCTGCTGCACCAGCGTGGTGAAGCCCTGGCCGGGCGGGTGGTCGCCTCCGGTGCCGGCGGCGCCTCGGAGATCGCCGATTTCCTGCTGCTGCAACTGGTCAACCGCGCCCAGCCGCTGGTCGCGCACCTGGCGCGCATCGCCCCGCTGCACCCGGAAGTGCTGTACCGCGAACTGGTGGCCCTCGCCGGTGAATTCTCGACCTTCACCGCCGCCGAACGCCGGCCAGGCGAGTACCCGGTGTACGAACACGACGACCTGACCAGCACCTTCGCACCGGTGATGCTGGCGTTGCGTCAGGCGCTATCGATGGTCATCGACAGCCGCGCGATCCCGATTCCCATCGTCGAGAAATCCTACGGCGTGCACGTGGCGATGCTCGCCGACAAATCGCTGCTCGACTCGGCCAGTTTCATCCTCGTGGTGCGCGCCGACGTGCCGGGCGAGAGCCTGCGCGGGCATTTCCCGCAACAGGCCAAGATCGGCTCGGTGGAGCACATCCGCGACCTGGTCAACCTGCAGTTGCCGGGCATCGGCCTGCTGCCGCTACCGGTGGCGCCGCGCCAGCTGCCGTACCACGCCGGTTCCAACTACTTCGAACTGGACCGGGGCAGCGATCACTGGAAGCAGCTGATCCATTCCGGCGGTTTCGCTTTCCATATCGCAGGCCAGTTCCCGGGCCTGAACCTGGCCTTCTGGGCCATCCGAGGCTGATGCGCGATGACCATCGACGATCCATTTGGCGCCTTGCCCGGCCAGCCCGGCAAGGGCAGTGACCCGGCTAACGACCGCACCATGATCATGCCGCGCCCCGGTGGCCGTGCGGCCGAGCCTGCGCGCCCGGCACCTGCCGGCTCGCCGCCGCCAGCCATGCCCAGCGCGCCGCCCCTGGCTGCCCGTGGCCTGGGCCTGAACCCCATCGAAGCCGCCGCAGGTCCCATGCTGGCGCTGCTGACGCGCCTGCGCAGCACCATTTCCCATCCCGCGCCGGCCAGCCTGCGCGCCCAGCTGCTCGGCTACCTGCGCCAGTTCGAGGACAAGGCCCGCGCCGCCGGGGTGGCCCAGGACGAAGTGATGCTGGCGCGCTACGTGCTGTGCACCGCCCTGGACGAAGCGGTGATGAGCACGCCCTGGGGCAGCAGCAGCGACTGGAGCAAGCAGAGCCTGCTGATCACCCTGCACAACGAGGCCTGGGGCGGCGAAAAGGTGTTCCAGCTGCTCGACCACTGCCTGCAGAACCCGCGCCAGCGCCTCAACCTGCTGGAACTCCTGTACCTGTGCATCAGCCTCGGCATGGAGGGACGCTACCGGGTCATGCAGGATGGTCGCAGCCAGCTCGACGCCTTGCGCGAGCGGGTGGCGGCGACCATCCGCAGCACCCGTGGCGAAATCGAGCGCGAGCTGTCGCCGCACTGGCGCGGCCTGGTGGTCGCCCGTGACCGGCTGCGCCAGTTCCTGCCGCCCTGGGTGGCGGTGGCCATCGGCCTGGCGATCCTGCTGGTGCTGCTGTTCGGCCTGCGCATGAAGCTGGCCGCCGAGGCCGAGCCGGTGTTCCGCAACCTGCACGCTCTGGGTGATGTGCCGGTGCAGACCATCGACCGCCCGGCTCAGCAGCCACGCATCGTCGAGCGCCCGCGCCTGGCCGGTTTCCTGGCCGAGGAAATTCGCGCGCAGAAAGTCGCGGTGGAAGATGCTGTCGACCGTTCGGTGGTGACCATCCGCGGCGACCAGTTGTTCGCCTCCGGCAGTGCATCGATTGCCGATGACTTCCAGCCATTGCTGCTGCGTATCGCCGAAGCCATTCGCAAGGTCAACGGCCAGGTGCTGGTCACCGGCCACAGCGACAACCGGCCCATCGCCACGCTGCGCTATCCGTCCAACTGGAAGCTCTCCCAGGACCGCGCCCAGCAGGTGATGGACGTGCTGGTGGCCAAGACCGGCCAGCCCGCACGCTTCCGTGCCGAAGGGCGCAGCGATACCGAGGCGGTGGCATCCAACGACACGGCAGAAGGCCGTGCGCGTAACCGCCGCGTGGAAATCACAGTTTTTGCGGAGGGCGTCGAGTGAAGGCGTTTTTCGGTTTCATGGCCCGTTGGGTCATGCCGGTGCTGGGCCTGGTCGCGCTGGCACTGGTGATCTGGTTCATCGGCCCGCTGATCGCCATCGGCGGTTTCGAGCCTCTGGCGGGCACCACCGCGCGCTGGACGCTGATCATCCTGCTGTTCGCTGCCTGGGCAGCCTGGCGGGTGCTGCGCATCATCCAGGCACGGCGCAATGCCGCCAGGGTCATGCAGGGGCTGGTCGAAGTCGCGCCGGACCCCACCAGCGTGGCCACCGCCGAGGAGCTGGCCACCCTGCGCCAGCGCATGGACGAGGCCCTGGGCCTGCTCAAGCGCGCCAAGCTTGGCGGCGGCGAGCGGCGCAATCTCTACGAACTGCCGTGGTACGTGATCATCGGCCCGCCCGGTTCCGGCAAGACCACCGCCCTGGCCAATTCCGGGCTGCGTTTCCCGCTTGCCGAGCAGATGGGCGCCGGTGCCGTACGCGGCGTGGGCGGAACCCGCAATTGCGATTGGTGGTTCGCCGACGAGGCCGTGCTGCTCGATACTGCCGGCCGCTATACCACCCAGGATAGCCACGCCGCGGTCGACAAAGCCGCCTGGCTGGGCTTTCTCGACCTGCTGAAGAAGCAGCGTTCGCGCCGGCCCATCGATGGCGCCTTCGTGGCCATCAGCCTGTCCGATCTGCTGCTCGGCAGCGAGAGCGAGCGCGCGGCTCACGCGGTGGCCATCCGTTCCCGGGTGCAGGAGCTGTATACCCAGCTCGGAGTACGTTTCCCGGTCTATGTGATGCTCACCAAGCTGGACCTGGTGCCCGGCTTCATGGAGTTCTTCGAGGGCCTGAGCAAGGAAGAGCGCGCCCAGGTCTGGGGCATGACCTTTACCCTGGACGACGGCAAGAGTGTCGAAGGCCCGCTGCAGGTGTTCCGCAGCGAGTTCGACGCGCTGGAGGCGCGCCTCAACGAGCGGCTGGTCGAGCGCTTGCAGCAGGAACGCGATCCGGCGCGGCGCGACCTGATCTACGGCTTCCCGCAGCAGTTCGCGGCGCTGCGCGAAGCGCTGGCCGGCTTCCTCGATGGTGTGTTCAAACCCAACCCGTACGAGGAGCGGGTGCTGCTGCGCGGTGTGTACCTGACCAGCGGCACCCAGGAAGGCAGCCCCATCGACCGGCTGATCGGCGCCATGGCGCAGAGCATGAGCCTGGATCGCCAGCACCTGGCGCGCCAGACCGGCACCGGGCGCAGCTACTTCATCGAACGCCTGCTGCGTGACGTGGTGTTCGGCGAGCGTGGCCTGGTCGGCGCCAACCCCAAGGTCGAGCGGCAGAAGCGCTGGCTGGCCCGCGGGGTGATCGCCGCGACCGTAGTGCTGGTGCTCGGCACTGCCGCCGTCTGGTTCGCCAGCTTCCGCGCCAACCAGGCCTACATCGCTGCCGTGGATGCCCGCGTGCAGCCGCTGCGGGGCGAGCTGCAGGCGCTCAGCCCGGCGCAGCGCGAGGTGCTGGCGGTGCAACCGCTGCTCGATGCCATCCGCAACGTCAGTGGCGATGCGCCGAGTTGGGCCGAAGGCTTCGGCCTGTACCAGGGCGACATGCTCGATAGCGAAGCCTCCAGTGTCTACCGCAAGCTGCTCATCGCGGTCATGGCGCCGCGGGTGCTGGCGCGTCTGGAAGAGCAGCTGCGTGCCGGCGGCAATTCGGACTTCCTCTACGAAGGGCTCAAGGCCTACCTGATGCTCGGTGAAGCCGAACGCTACGACGCCGACTTCATCAAGGCCTGGATCGCCCTGGATTGGGACCGCAGCCTGCCGCGCGACCTGCTGCCCGAGCAGCGTGACGCGCTCAACGCCCACCTGGCGGCGCTGTATGACCGCCAGCCGCCGGTGGTGCGCCTCGACGAGCACCTGATCGAGGACGTGCGCCGCCAACTGCAGCGCCTGTCCGTCGCCCAGCGCGCCTATGACCGGGTCAAGCGTCAGAAGCTGCCCGACGGCATCCCCGATTTCCGCATCAGCGAAGCGGCCGGGCGTGATGCCGCGCTGGTCTTCACCCGCAAGAGCGGCAAGCCGCTGAACGAGCCGCTCAGCGGCTTCTACACCCAGCGCGGTTACCGTGAAGCCTTCCTGGTCGGCAGCGTCAGCCAGGCCGGTACGCTGGCCGAGGAGCAGTGGGTGCTCGGCCGCAGTCTGGACGACGGTCAGGACGCCGCCGCCCTGGCCCTGGAAGTGCGCCGCCTCTACGTGCAGGACTACATGCGCCAATGGGATGCGCTGCTCGCCGACCTCGACTTCGTGCCGGTGACCAGCGTCGCCCAGGCCGCCGACGTGCTGCGCGTGCTGTCCGGGCCGACTTCGCCGCTCAAGAAGCTGCTGCAGGCAGTGGCCAAGGAAACCGACCTGCAGAAGGAAGAACGCCTGGTCGCCGAGAAGCTCAAGGAGCGCGGCGGCGATACCGTCGACCGTCTCAAGCAACAGCTCGGCTCGCTGGTCGGGCAGTCGGAGGAGGGCGCGGCCCAGGTGCTGGCCACCGAGATGGACCCGATCACCGCCCACTTCGCCGAGCTCAACAGCCTGGTCGAAGCCGGCGACGGCCAGCCACCGGCCATCGACGCGCTGCTGCAGGACCTCAACGCCCTGTACGTGCAGGTCAGCGCCATGAGTGGCGCCAGCGGCGATGCGCTGCTGGGCGAGTCGCGCAACCAGACCACCGCTGCGGCCGACCAGGTGCGCCTGAGCGCCGAAAGGCAGCCGCCGGTGGTGCAGGGCTTCCTGAAGTCGGTCGTGGGCTCCACCACCGGCACCATGATGGGCGGCATCCGCAACCAGTTGAACGCCGCCTGGATGAGCGAAGTGGTCAGCGTCTACCGCCAGTCCCTGGCTGGGCGTTATCCGCTGGACCGCAGCAGCAGCCGAGACGCGACCCTGGACGACTTCGGTCACTTCTTCGGCCAGGGCGGGGTGCTCGACAGCTATTTCCGTCGCTACCTGCAACCTTACGTGGACACCTCGGCCAGCACCTGGCGCTGGCAGCCCGGCGCCGCGCAAAAGCTCGGCATCGGCAGCGGTGTGCTGCAGACCTTCCAGCGTGCCGCGAGCATCCGCGAGGCGTTCTTCCGCTCCGGCGGCACCCAGCCGATGGTGCGCTTCGAGCTGCGCCCGGTGGCCATGGATGCCAGCATCGAGCAGTTCCAGCTCGACCTCGACGGCCAGCAGTTCAGCTACGACCATGGTCCGGCGCGCCCGGTTGCCATGCAGTGGCCGAGCGCCAACGGCACCGGCGTGGTGCGCCTGAATATCTCGCCGGCCTCGGTCACCGGTCGCTCGGGTATCACTCTGGAAGGACCGTGGGCATGGTTCCGCCTGCTCGACCAGTCGGACCTCGCCCAGGGCAATTCGCCGGATCGCTTCACCCTGCGCATGCGCGTGGACAACGCCAGCATTTCCAGCGAGCTGCGCGCCAGCAGCGCGTTCAATCCATTCCGCCGCCAGGTGGTCAGCGGTTTCAGCCTGCCGGAGCGTTTGTGAGTACACCAGGTTTCTACGGCAAGTTGGCCGTACGGGGAGATTTCATTCATCGCGGCCTGAGCCCGGCGTTCATCGAAGCCTGGGATGCCTGGCTGGCAGCGGGGCTGGCAGCCAGCCGGCAGACCCTTGGCGAAGCCTGGCTGGACGCCTACCTGGTCAGCCCGCTGTGGCGTTTCGCCGTAGCGCCCGGCCTGCTTGGCGCCGAGCCGGTATGCGGGGTGATGATGCCCAGCGTTGACCGGGTCGGCCGTTATTTCCCGCTGACCATCGTCCTGCCGCTGCCAGCGGATGCCGACATCGGTCAGCTGGTCAGCGGCGCTGACGACTGGTTCGAGCGCGCCGAAGGGCTGCTGCTGTCGACCCTGGAGGAGGGCGCCGATGCCGAGGCCTTCGAGCGCGGCGTCGAGGCGTTGGGCAGCCCATTGCTGACCAGCTGCAGCGAACAGCGCTGGGACGCCAGCGGCGCCGCCATCTGGCCCGCGAGCAATCCGCCGGCACGTGGCCTGGCCCTGATGCAGCAGGCCTGGAACGGCGCCAGCCTGTGGTGGGGCAATGGCTCCGAGCGCGTGGCGCCGGGGCTGGTGCGCTTCGCGGGGTTGCCGCCGGCCGAGGCATTCAGCCGCCTGCTCAGCGAGTCCGCGGGAGGCCAGCCGTGATTCCGTCGAACGTGACCCGCTACCACTCGGCCAGCCACACCCATGTCGGCATGGTGCGCAAGATCAACGAGGACGCCTGCCTGGACGCTCCGGACAACGGCCTGTGGGCCGTCGCCGACGGCATGGGCGGGCATGCCAGCGGCGACTTCGTCAGCAGCCTGATCATCGACAGCCTGCGCGCCCTGCCGCCCAGTGCGGTGCTCGACACCTACCGCGGGGCGATCATCGATACCCTGGATCAGGTCAACGGGCAGGTGCGCGTCGAAGCCGAGAAACGGGGGGGCGCGACCATGGGCAGCACCGTGGTGGTGCTCGCCGCCCGGGGCGCCGAGGCGCTCTGCCTGTGGGCCGGCGACAGCCGCCTGTACCGGCTGCGCAACGGCGATCTGCAGCCGATCAGCCGTGACCACAGCTACGTGCAGGAACTGGTCGACAGCGGCCTGCTCGACGACGAAGCCGCGCGCAGCCACCCCATGGGCAACATCGTCACCCGCGCCCTCGGCGTGCAGGACGAACTGGAGCTGGAAACCGCGACGCTGGAAGTGCGCCCCGGCGACACCTTCCTGCTGTGCAGCGACGGCCTGAACAAGACGGTCGAGGATCATGAACTGCGCGAAGTGCTGGGCCACGAAGACCCCTACCAGGTGGTGCGCAGCCTGGTGCACCTTGGCTTGACCCGGGGCGCGCCGGATAATATTACCGCCGTGGTGATCAAGGCCGCGTAGGCCGCCACGGCGCCTGTTCCACTCACCATCCAAGACATCCGCCGCACCCGGGGCTCCCGGGGTGGCCTCGGAAGACCAGACAGCATGGATATGCAAATACCGGGTTACGACATCGAACGCGAGCTGGGCGATGGCGCGATGGCCGTGGTCTACCTGGCGACCCAGCGCTCCCTTGACCGCAAGGTGGCGCTCAAGGTGATGGCCGCCTCGCTGGCTGCCGATCCGACCTTCTGCGAGCGCTTTCTGCGCGAGGGCAGGACCCTGGCGCGGCTGTCGCACCCCAATACCGTGACCATCCACGACATCGGCAATGTCGGCAGCCTCTATTACATGGCCATGGAATACCTGCCGAACGGCACGCTCAAGGAGCGCATCGCCGCGGGGCTGAGCATCGACCAGGGGCTGGTGTGGATCCGCCAGATCGCCTCGGCCCTGGGGTATGCCCACGCCCAGGGCATGGTGCACCGCGACGTCAAGCCGGCCAACATCCTGTTCCGCGCCGACGGCACTGCGGTGCTCAGCGACTTCGGCATCGCCAAGGCGCTGGACGATCGCACCCAGTTCACCCAGGCCGGCTTCGCCGTCGGCACGCCCAGCTACATGAGCCCCGAGCAGGCCCGCGGCCTGGATATCGATGGCCGCGCCGACCTCTACGCCCTCGGTGTGGTGCTTTACGAAATTCTCACCGGCAAGCTGCCTTATACCGGCAGCGATTCGCTGTCCACGGCGCTGGCGCACCTGACCGAGCCGTTGCCGGCGCTGCCCATGGTGCATGGCCGCTATCAGCCGATTCTCGAGCGTCTGCTGGCCAAGGATCCCAAGGAGCGCTTCGCCGACGCCGCCGAGCTGATCGCCGCACTGGATCGCCTGGAGTCGCCCACCGACGATGCCACCCTGTTCCAGCCGCTGGTGCTGCCGGAGGGCGGAAAAGCCGGCGACATCAGCCCTCCGCCCTTGGCGCCGGTGACCGTGGACATACCCACCCATGCACCCGCCGCCGAGCCCACGGCAGCGCCGCGCCCGCAGCCGTCGCCGCTGGCCTCTTCGGTACGCCAGGGCAATGCCGGTGCGAGCAAGAAGCCGCTGATTCTCGGCGTTTCGCTTGCGGGCGTGCTGTTGCTGGCCGGTTGCGGCTACTGGCTGTTCGGCTCCGATGGCACGCCGTCCACTGCGCCGCCGGTGGCCGGTCAGCCGGCCCAGAGCCAGACTCAGTCCCAGGCACTGGCTCAGCCCAGCGGCGAGGCCGGGCCGATCTCGGCGGCGGCCAACAGCGACGGCGGTGATCGCCCGCTGCTGATGCCCGGCAAGAAGACCCTGTTCCAACGCGTGCTGACCAAGCCAGGCGCCAAGCTCGCCGATGCGGCTGGCGGCAGCGGTGGCAAGGACATGCCGGCGTTCTCGGTGTTCTACGTCTACGCCCGCCAGGACATCGACGGCCAGCCCTGGCTGCAGATCGGCGCGTCCACCGATGGCCGCCGTGACGGTTGGCTGCCGGCCAATGCGGTCAGCGACTGGAAGCAGAGCCTGGTGCTCAAGTTCACCGAACGCTCCGGCCGCTCGCCGGTGATGTTCGTGCGTGACGCCTCGGCCCTGGAGCAGCTGCTGGCCGAGCCGGCGCGGGCCCGTGAAGCCCTGCGCGAGGCGCTCAAGGGCACCGGCCACAATGTGGTGGCGGTCGAGCCCGGCGGCAGCGCCGTGCCCCAGGACCAGTTCTACCTGTTGCCGATCTTCGACTCCGAAGAAACCTTCGACGCCAACGGCCAGCCGCTGCAGTTGCTCAACGTCGCCTCCATCGATCCGGGCAGCGCGCAGCAAACCGGGGCCGACAGTACGCCCGCGGCGATGCCGGAAGGCTTCAGAACGGCCATCGTGCTGGTGGTCGACACCTCGGTGTCGATGCAGCCCTACATCGACCGCGTGCGCGACGTGGTGCACGAACTGCAGGGGCAGATAGCCAAGCGCGGCGACCTGGACAGCGTCAGCTTCGGCATGGTGGGCTTTCGCAGCAACACCAGCAAGACGCCGGGCCTGGAGTACACCGCCAAGACCCTGGTCAGCCTGGAGGAGGGCCGCGATCCTCAGCGCTTCCTGCAACTGGCGCAGCAGATCAAGGCCACCGACGTATCCAGCCACGACTTCAACGAGGACGCCTTCGCCGGCGTCATGCAGGCGGTCGACGGCATGGACTGGAATGGCTATGGCGGCCGCCTGATCCTGCTGGTCAGCGAT
Organism: Pseudomonas fulva 12-X; assembly: GCF_000213805.1. NCBI lineage: Bacteria > Pseudomonadati > Pseudomonadota > Gammaproteobacteria > Pseudomonadales > Pseudomonadaceae > Pseudomonas > Pseudomonas fulva. The sequence goes on from NC_015556.1 coordinate 299,334, forward strand.
GCCGGCGCGCTGCGCAAGAGCGACCCGCTGGGCCTGACCCAGATGAACGAGGCCGAAGTACGCGAGGCCGCCCTGCGCAAGCAGATCAAGATCTACGCGCTGCACCTGAAAACCCCGGCCGGCAAGCGCAACCATGGCTTCGCCGAGCAGCAGTACCGCACTCTTACCGCCGACCCCAACCCGCGCATCGGCGACCTGTACGTGCCGGTGGCCGGCGGCGACGTCAATGCCTTCGGGCAGAGCGTGTCGCAGATCGGCAACGCCTTCGCCGACCTGGTGCACAAGGTGCGCACCGACAGCCGCCTGCCCGAGCCCAAGGGCGGTTCGAGCATCGCCGACAAGTCGGCGGCGGTCGGTTACGCCATGCACATGGATTTCCTCGGCCACCAGAGCCAGGCCCGCGCGCCCCAGGTGGTCACCGCCTGGACCAGCGACCGCGACATCACCGACCCGGCGCTGCCGGCCTTCCAGGTCTGCGTGCTGCTCACCAAATTGCAGCTCAACGACCTGCAGCAGTCGTTGCGCATGGTGGTCGACGCGGCGCGCCGTACCCAGAGCTCGCCCAAGGATTTCTTCCAGGAAATCGCCAGCGCCAGTGCGCATATGAGCCGCGACCCCTCGGCGCTGGTCAAGGGCGGCAATCTGGCGCAGAGCGGCGTGCTCGGCGAATACCTGGACGGCCTGCCGTACCGCAGCAAGGTGCTGAATATGAGCCAGGACCTGTGGCTGTCGCTCAGCGTCGCCGAGCAGGAAGATTTCATCGACGAGCTGGACTCCAAGATCCGCCTCTATGAAACCTTCCACAACGACACGGCCAACTGGGTTCGCTTCGGCGATGCCGCCCCCGGCGACGCGCTGTACCGCGTGCCCTTGTCGACGTTGCCCTGATGCTCAGCCTCGAGGCGATCAGCAAGACCCGTGGTGCCGACGGGCAGCGCTATCGCCTGGAAATCCCCGCGCTGCAGCTGCGCGCCGGGCGGCGTGTCGCCCTGATCGGTGCCAGTGGCAGCGGCAAGAGCACGCTGCTCGACCTGCTGGCTCTGGTGCTGTCGCCCGATGCGGGTGGCATCCAGCGTTGGCACGATGGCGGGCAATCGCTCGATCTCGCCGAACTGTGGCGCCAGGGCCGGCATGACCAGCTGGCCGCGCTGCGCGCGCGGGCGTTCGGTTACGTGCTGCAGACCGGCGGGCTACTGGGCTTTCTCAGCGTGCGCGGCAATATTCAGCTGCCCCGCGAGCTGCTCGGCCTGCCGCTGGGCGACGCCGTCGAGCAACTGGCCGAGCAATTGGGCATCGCCGATTTGCTCGAACGCCAGCCGGAGCGCTTGTCGGTCGGCCAGCGCCAGCGCGTGAGCATCGCCCGGGCACTGGCCCACCAGCCGGCCATCGTGCTTGCCGACGAGCCGACCGCGTCGCTCGATCCATTGAACGCCGAGCGGGTCATGCAGCTGCTGATCGAGCAGGCCGCTGCCCGGGATCTGTGCCTGGTGATTTCCACCCATGACCAGGCGCTGGCCGCGCGCTACGGCCTGACGCCGATGCAGCTGCAGGTCGAGCCCCAGGGCGACGGGCTGGTGGTCGCCCGCCTGGCGGAGTGCGGCTGATGCGCCTGGCGCTGTTCGCCCGCCTGGCCTGGCAGGATTATCGCTGCGACGCGCGACTGTCCTGGTGCGCGATCCTCGCTTTGGCCGCAGTCATCGCGCCTTTGCTGGTGCTGTTCGGTCTCAAGTTCGGTCTGGTCACCACCCTGACCGAGCGCCTGGAGCGCGACCCGGCGGTGCGTGAAATCATACCCTTGGGTGGCGCCCGTTATAGCCTGCAGAGCATCGAGGCCCTGGCCTTGCGCCCGGATGTCGGCTTCGTGATTGCGCGTACCCGGCAGATCGCCGCGACCGCCGACCTGCAGGGACCGGCGCAGATGCTCACCGTGGAAATGCTGCCGACCGCGAACGGCGACCCGCTGCTCGATGGCCTGCCGGCACCGGCCGATGAGCACACCGTGCTGCTCAGCCAGAGCGCGGCGGAAAAGCTTGGCGTCACGGCGGGCGATGACCTGCGGGCCAGTTTCGGACGCAACGTGGCCGGTCAGCCACAAGTGGCCCAGGTCAGCCTGCGGGTGCAGGCGGTGCTGCCGGTGGCGGCCTTTTCCCGGGATGCGCTGTTCGCACCGCTGAGCCTGCTGGAGGCCGCCGAGGATTATCGTGACGGTCTGGCGGTGCCGGCTTTTGGCTGGTCGGGCGCGCAGCCCGAGGCGCAGCGTGAGCGGATCTACCCGAGCTTCCGCCTGTACGCGCGGGATCTGGATGGCGTTGAAAGCCTGCGCCAGTATTTCCAGCAATCGCACCAGGCGGTGGCCACCCAGGCCGAGGCCGTCGCCCAGGTGCGGGCGCTGAGCCGCAATCTGGCATGGGTGTTCTGGTCGGTGGCCTGTTTGTCCCTGGCCGGTGCCTTCGCCGCGCTGGCCGCCGGCACCCTGGGCGCGGTGGCGCGCAAACGGCACGAACTCGCGGTGTTGCGCCTGCTGGGGTTTCCCGCCGCGGCACTGGTCGCATTCGTGGTGCTGCAGGCGCTGTACACCGGCATCGCCGCCCTGGCGCTCTCGGCGCTGCTGTACGGGCTGGCCGCCGGCGGCCTGAACCTGTTGTTCCAGACGGCGCCGGGCGAATATGCTTGCCGACTGCTGCTCTTCCACTATCTGCTGGCGGCGTCGGCCACCCTGCTGTGCTGCGTGCTCGCTGCTGCTGCCGGAGGCTGGCGGGCGGCTCACCTGGAAGCCTCGGAAGGATTGCGTCATGTATAAGGTGCTCAGCGCCACCCTGGTTCTCTCGTGCCTGGCCGGCGCTGCCTGGGCCGAGCCCGATGCCGATCCGCTCTACAACCCCAAGCCTTTGGCTGGCGACGTCAGTCTGCCGCTGCCCTGCGACGGGCAGATGGTGTTCCGCTACGTCTACGTGCTGGCCAAAGGCGCGCTGGACGATCACGAAGTGACCCTCGGCTACCCCTTCAGCGAAGGCGAGCCCGGCTATCAGCAGTCCTTCATTTCCGGCTACCGGCGCGACTACATCAACGGCCAGTTCACCCTCAGCGATCTGTCCAAGGACTGGCAGGCCAAGGTGCGCGGCGAGCTGCCCAAGGCCGACGGGGTGACGCCGCTCAAGCCGATGCTGTACTTCATCGGCAAATACGAAGTGACCCAGCGCCAGTACGACCTGGTAATGGCCCAGGCGCCGTCCCTGGCCGGCGAGGGCGAGCCGCCGGCTTGCGAGGCGGCGTCCGGCATGGCCGCACGGTTGCCCAAGGTCAACCTGTCGCGCTTCGACGCCGAGCGTTTCGCCGCGGTGTACAGCGCCTGGCTGCTGAAGAACCATCGCGACCTGCTGCCGATCAGCGGGCGCACTGGCAAAGGCGAAGACGGCGGCCAGGCCTTCGTGCGCCTGCCCACCGAAGTGGAGTGGGAATACGCCGCCCGCGGCGGCCACGCGGTGAGCCGCCAGCAGCTGGAAGCGCGTTTGTTCCCGCGCCCGGTGGAGGGCAGCGACAGCGACGGCCCACTGGGCGACTGGGCGGTGTTCAATCAGGTTGCCGGCGGCACCGGACAGAACGCGCGCCTGCTGCCCATCGGCCTGAAGAAGCCCAATCCGGTCGGCCTGTTCGACGTCATCGGCAACGCCGCGGAAATGGTCCAGGAATCCTTCCAGCTGGTGCACGCCGGGCGCCGTCAGGGCACCTACGGCGGCTTCGTGGTCAAGGGCGGCAACTACCTGGAAGGCGAGATGACGCTGTTCACCGGCATGCGCCGTGAGTATCCGCTGTTCGCCGCCGACGGTACCGAGCAGCGCAACGAGACCACCGGTTTCCGGGTGGCCATCGGCGCGCTTTCCGCGCCCCGCTCGCGATACAAGGAACTGTTTGCGCAATGGAAGGACGAAGGACGGGTCAGCACCCTTACCGACGAGATCGACGAAGACCAGGACGCCACCAAGCTGCTCGATGGGCTGATCGCCAACAGCGACGATCCGCAACTGCGCGATCGCCTGGCGATCGTCAACGAGGAGCTCAAGCGCAGCGTCTCGCTGATCGCCAAGCAGCGTGAGGATGCGGCCGGTAACCTGATCCAGTCGGCGGCCCTGGTGGCTGAAACAATCAACAACTACAACATTCGCCTGACCAATCTTCGCAAGAGCCGTGACGAGGCTCGCAGCGCCAAGGACGAAGCCTCGGCGAAACTGTTCGAAGCGGCCATGGCCAATGGGCAGAGCGCGCTGGACGGCGCCCTGGCGATTTACATCGACAACCTGGCCAACGGCACGCGCTACAGCAACGCCGTGATCCAGGCGCAGTTCCAGCGCACCAAGGAAGAGCTGGCGCGCAAGCCGGTACTGGGCAAGAGCCTGGTCAACCGGGCCACGCTGTTCGTGCGCCACGTGGGTGAATACCGCAAGAACCGCAAGGCGGATGCGGATGTGATTCTCAAGCAATTGCTGGCACCCTGATCGGGTTGCCAGCCGTTACGGATAAAGGCACTGGCGAGCGGCCGGTGCCGATTGTGCAAATCCACGGCGTTAGCCGTGACAACGCAGGCGGTGTCACCCGGCCCCGCCTGAATGGAATAAACGCTCACTCAAGTACGAGATCGACGACGATGCAAACTTTCAACAAGGCTCCCGCTTTTTCCTCGATACGCACTGCGCTGATTTCTGCCGTCACCTGCACCAGCGTGCTGCTGGTCGGTTGCGCCGGTTCGCCAAGTTCCCAGGTCGCCTCGACCACCAAGGCCGAATACTTCCCGCAGTGCTACGAGCCGGTCACCCAGCTGCGCAGCTCCGACGAAGCGATGAGCCGCAGCGTGGCCATCGGCGCCGTTACCGGCGGCCTGATGGGCGCTATCGGTGGTGCTCTGGTCGATGACGAGAAGCGTGGCCGCAACGCCGCCATCGGTGCTGCCGGTGGCGCCCTGGCCGGTGGCGCCCTGGCGTACTACAACCAGCGCCAGCAGCAGATCAGCGACGACAATGCGCGCCTGGCCTCCTACGCCACCGACATCGACGCCAACAATCAGAACATCGACCGCAACATCCGTTACGCCACCGCCGCTCAGAGCTGCTACCAGCAGGCGTTCACCCAGCTGCGCGCCGACCGCAAGGCCAACAAGATCAGCGACGCCGATGGCCGTAAGCGCCTGGCCGAGATCGTCAGCGGCCTGAACGAGACCAATGCCCTGCTGGCCAAGGTCGACGGCCGCACCGGCGAAAACGTCAACACCTACACCCAGGCCTACGAGAAAGACCTGCAGACCGTGGGCGTCGAGCGCAAGGACGTGACCAAGGTGGCCACCGCCAAGCAGCCGAAGCCGACCGCCAAGGTCACCAAGGAAGTGATCACCACCGAGCAATCGCTGCAGAAGGCCCAGGCCAAGCAGAAGGAAAGCCAGCAGGTGGCCAGCCGTGGCCGCACGCTGATCAGCGACGTGTGCAACAACCCGGACATGGGCGACTGGGCTCCGGCCAGCTGCAAGGCCTGATCCGCGCTCCAGCAAAAAAAACCGCGCCTGGCGCGGTTTTTTTATGCCTGTCTTTCCTGGCCTCTCACCGAGCGAGCCGAGCGGTAATCTGCACGGGTGATTGATGCCGGTCATTATCGGGCTCGCCGCGCTGAGCAATTATGGCGGGTGCCGAGTGGGTGACCAGGCTGTTAGGGTGCAGGGCGGGGGCGTGCCGAGTGGCGCGTCATTCCCAGGCCATGCCGCCCCAAGGTTCGTGCAGAAACGCGCGGCTTGAGTATTTCCGCACCGCCGCGTCTGACGCAGCGGGCGGAACGCCCCGGTTCATAACACTTCTCTTAGCCGTTTGGATGAGCTGATGAACAAGACAATAGTGAGTCTGCTGCTGGCCCTGGGCCTGGTCGGGGCTGCTCAGGCGGCGGGTGATCCGGCCGCGGGGCAGGCCAAGGCGGTGGTGTGCGGGGCCTGTCACGGGGTCGATGGCAACAGTGCGCTGGCCAATTTTCCCAAGCTGGCGGGCCAGGGGGAGCGCTACCTGCTCAAGCAGATGCAGGACATCAAGTCCGGCGCCCGGCCGGTAGTGGAAATGACCGGCATGCTCGAGCCGCTCAGCGAGCAGGATATGGCCGATGTCGCCGCCTACTTCGCCAGCCAGAAGATCAGCGTGGGCGCGGCCGATCCGGCCCTGGTCGAGCGCGGCCAGGCGCTGTTTCGCGGCGGCAAGCTGGCCGAGGGCATGCCGGCCTGCACCGGTTGCCATGCGCCCGATGGCGCCGGCATCGCCACGGCCGGCTACCCGCATCTGGGCGGCCAGCACGCCGGTTACGTCGCCAAGCAACTGACCGCCTTCCGCGAAGGCGAGCGCAGCAATGATGGCGACGCGATGATCATGCGCGACATCGCCGGCAAGCTCAGCAACAAGGATATCGAGGCGCTGTCGAGCTACATTCAGGGGCTGCATTGAGGCGCTGATCGGCATTTGCTAGACGGTGAAAAAAAGGGTGGCCAAGGCCACCCTTTTTCGTTGGCGAGCCCGCTACAATGTCAGGAACCTGCCGGGTGGCGACCAGTCGAACCAGAGCTGTCCGCAGCACCTTCATCGTTAGGAGTCATGCATGCGTAATCTGATCCTCTCCGCGCTTCTGGCCACTGCCAGCCTGTTCGGCGTTACCGCCCACGCCGCCGATATCGAAGCTGGCAAACAGTACGTCGAGCTGAGCAACCCGGTCCCAATCTCCAAACCCGGCAAGATCGAAGTCGTCGAGCTGTTCTGGTATGGCTGCCCGCACTGCTACCAGTTCGAGCCGACCATCAACCCCTGGATCGAGAAGCTGCCGTCCGACGTCAACTTCGTGCGTATTCCTGCCCTGTTCGGCGGCCTGTGGAACGTTCACGGTCAGCTGTTCATCACCCTGGAAAGCATGAAGGTCGAGCATAAGGTGCACGACGCCATTTTCCGCGCCATCCACAAGGAAGGCCGCAAGCTGGCTACCCCGGAAGAAATGGCTGATTTCCTGGTCACCCAGGGCATCGACCGTGACGCCTTCCTCAAGGCCTTCAACTCCTTTGGCGTGAAGAGCCAGATGGAAAAGGCCAAGAAACTGGCCATGGCCTACCAGATCAACGGCGTGCCGGTGATGATCGTCAACGGCAAGTACCGTTTCGACATCTCCAGCTCGGGCGGCCCGGAGCAGACCCTGCAGGTCGCCGACTTCCTGATCGCCAAAGAGCGCGCTGCCAAGTAATCGACCTTCGGAGCGCCTGCCATGTTGCGTCGCCGCTCGATGCCCCGTCAGGCTGGCCTGTGTGATCCACAGGTCAACCCCGACTGCACGCCTGACAGCGAGTGGCCGCAGGATGGGCGCTTGCGGCTGCTTAGCTTCAACATCCAGGTCGGCATCAGCACCGAGCGCTACCACCATTACCTGACCCGCGGCTGGCAGCACCTGCTGCCGCACCAGGGGCGGGCCGGCAACCTGCAGCGTATCGGCGAGCTGCTCGGCGACTATGACATCGTCGCCCTGCAGGAAGCCGACGGCGGCAGCGTGCGTTCAGGCTTCATCAACCAGGTCGAGCACCTGGCGCGCATGGGCGCGTTCCCCTACTGGTATCAGCAGCTCAACCGTAACCTGGGGCGTTTCGCCCAGCACAGCAACGGGCTGCTCAGCCGCCTGCGGCCAACCCTGCTGGAAGATCACCCGCTGCCCGGCCCGGCCGGTCGCGGGGCGATTCTGCTGCGCATCGGCGAAGGCGACGATGCCATCGCCGTGGTCATGATGCACCTGGCGCTGGGCGCGCGTACCCGCACCCGGCAACTGGCCTATATCCGTGAGCTGATTGGCGGCTATCGCCATCAGATCCTCATGGGCGACATGAACACCCACGCCGTCGACCTGCTCGAGAATTCGCCGCTGCGCGATCTCGGTCTGCTCGCGCCCCAGGTCGAGGCGACCTTTCCGAGCTGGCGCCCGCAGCGCTGCCTGGACCATATTCTGCTCAGCCCGGGCTTGCAGCTCGAGCGCTTCCAGGTCTTGGCACAGCCGATCTCCGACCACCTGCCGGTGGCCGTGGAGATTCGCCTGCCCAATGCCCTCACGCCATCGTTGACGCCCCGTGTACAGGAGCCCTGAGCATGGCCGACGACGCCAAACGCTGGCGCGAGAAGTACCTTGCCAATATCGAGCAGCAGGAAAAGCTCGAGCGCCGCTGGGACATGCGTGTCGACCTGCTGCGCCGTGGCCTCGTGCGCAGCAGCCTGGCGGCCGAGGGCTCCGACAAGTCGGTTGACCAGTGCATGCAGGATCTTCGCGAGATCCTGCGCCGCGACGACATGGATGCCGGCCTCAGCGCGCTGATCCCGCGCCTGGAAAAGACCGTTCTGGATTCCGAGCAGCGCCGCCAGCAGCGTATCGAACAGGTCGCCAGTGGCATGGCGAGCCTGGTGGCGCAGCTGTTGAAAACCGACCTGCCGAGCGACGTGCGCAAGCCACTCAAGCGCTTTGCCAAGCAGGTCGAGCAGCGCGCCCGACAGTCGCGGGAAATGCCGGCGCTGCTGGCCGAACTCGGCCAGCTGCAGCAGCAGGCCTTGCAGGCACTGGGCGGCGAGCAGGTCGAACGCCCGGGCTTTATCGAGCGGCTGTTCGGCAGCCGCGATAGCGCCAGCCCGGCAGCCAATGCTGAGTCTGCTGCTTCCACTGGGCCGGTTGAGCCTAGCCAACACACCGCGCCTACCTCCGATGAGGACGAATCTGCCGAGCAGTCGGTCGCCGAGCGGGTGACGACTGAGCCGCAAGCGCAAGCCGTAACGACTCCAGTAGAGGCGGCGCCTGTTGTTATCGCCGAAGCTGCATCGCCGTCGCCGTCGCCGTCGCCAGAAGCCTCCCCGCAGCCCGCCATTCAGCCCACCCCCGTCGCTGCCAGCGCGCCTGCTGTGGTGAGCCGCGTGATGCTGGACAGCCTGCCGCTGTCGTCCGCCTTGCTGATGCCGTCGCCCGAGGCCAAGGCGGCTGCCGAGCCGGCCAACGAGAGCGTCGCCGTAGCGGAGCCTATCGAGGAAGCGGCGCTCGAGTCCGTCGTCGTCAATGCGGCAGTACCGGCTGATCCCGACTATGCGTTGCCGCCGGCGCCCGAACCAGGCTACAGCGCCATCGCCAGTCATGTGGAAGGCAGCCTGCTGAAGCTTCTGGAAGAGTTGCCACTGCCCGAGCGGCATCAGGGCCAGGCCGATGCGCTGCGCCAGCGCATCGCCGCGGGCCTGAACATGTACGAGCTGGTGCCGGTACTCGATGACCTGGCGGTGCTGATGCTGGCCATCGCCGATGTCGGCCAGCGCGAGTTCGAGGGCTACCTCAAGCAGCTCAACGAGCGCCTCGCCGCCTTCCAGGGCAGCCTGCACGATGTGCACAGCGACTACACCGACTCCGCCGAGGCCGCGCGCAGCCTGGACAACGAGCTGCGCCAGCAGGTCGACGGTCTGCACAGCAGCGTGCAGGAGGCCACCGACCTCAACAACCTCAAGGAGCTGGTGGAGAGTCGCCTCAGCGGGCTGCTCGGCACCATGAGCCAGTACCAGCAGCAGCGCGATGCCCGCGAGCAGCAAGTCGGCGAGCGCCTGCAGATTCTGGTCGACCGGGTGGCCAGCATGGAAGTGGAGGCCAAGGGCTTTCGCGATCACCTCGAGGAGCAACGCCAGAAGGCGCTGCTCGATCCGCTTACCGGCCTGCCCAATCGCGCGGCCTGGACCGAGCGCCTGGATCTGGAGCTGGCGCGCCTGCAGCGTTACGGCGGCGACCTGCTGCTGGCGGTGCTGGATATCGACCACTTCAAGCGCATCAACGACGACTACGGCCACCTGGCCGGTGACAAGGTGTTGAAGATCATCGCCGGGGAGCTGTTCAAGCGGCTGCGCAAGACCGACTTCATCGCCCGCTTCGGCGGCGAGGAGTTCGTGCTGCTGATTCCGTCCACGCCCATGGAGGGCGGCCTGAAGCTGCTCGACACGTTGCGTTCGGCCATCGAGAACTGTCCGTTCCACTTCAAGGGCGAGCGGGTGACCATCACCCTGTCCGGCGGCATCAGCGCGTTCAGCAGCGCCGAGCGCAGCGAGCAGGTGTTCGAGCGTGCTGACCAGGCGCTATACCGTGCCAAGCGCGGCGGGCGCAACCGTATCGAGGTGGGTTGAGCCTCTCGCGAGGCTTGGCGCCGCAGCCATTCATCCCTTCTGTGCGTCAGGCACGCCCGGCATGTGCCGGTTGTCGCAAAGCGAGGCGTCGGCAGTCGCCTGGCCATCACGGCGCTGCTAGTCTTGCTCTGCCGAACACTTGATAACCAGATCGACTTCTATGCTAGGGCGCCTCTCACTGCTGCTGGGACTCGTCGCGTTCGCCTGTCAGGCGAGTGCGCTGACCGTCTACAAGTACACCGATGCCAATGGCGTGGTCACCTACAGTGACCAGGCGGCGCCCGGTGCGAAGGTGTTCGTGTTCAGCGACCGGATGGTCGAGAAGCTCGACAACCAGGTGAAGCTGGAAACCCGCAAACACGCCGCCGGCGAGACGCTGCTGGTGCGCAACGACCTGTATGCGCCGGTGCAGGTGGAGCTCAAGCTGGAGCAGTTGAGCAACGTCAGCGGCGCGCCGGGCAAGCCGATCAACTGGGTGTTGCCGCCGCGCAGCGAGATCCGCCTGGCCACCCTGGCGCCGCTGGACCCGGCCAAGCCGCTGCGCTACACCCCGAAACTCAGCTACGCCCTGGGCGACCCGCGGTTGCTGCCGATCAAGCAGGCCTATCCGCTGCCCTGGCGCGGTGGCCCGTTTCGCCTGACCCAGGGCGCCAACGGCCAGTACAGCCACTTCACGCCCAAGGGCCGCTACGCCCTGGATATCGCCATGCCCGAGGGTACGCCGATCATCGCCGCGCGCGCCGGCATGGTGGTCAAGACCGAGAACGACCAGAGCGGGCGCGGCACCAACCCGTCCGGCAACTTCGTGCGCATCCTGCACGACGACGGCACCATGGGCGTCTACCTGCACCTGATGCAGGGCTCGGTGAGCGTGCGTGAGGGTCAGCGTGTTCCGGTCGGCGCGCCGATTGGCCGCTCCGGCAATACCGGCAACAGCACCGGCCCGCACCTGCACTTCGTGGTGCAGCGCAACGTCGGCATGGCGCTGGAGTCGATCCCCTTCGAATTCGCCCAGCCGGTGGACAGCCTGCCCAACTTTGCCGTGGGTGGCGACTGAGAGCCTGTTTTTAACGCCGCAGTGCCGACGCGCAGCAGTCTTTGAACAGGTTCTGAGGAATCCGCCTCGTGATCAGGCCTCTCCCAGGCGACAGCTCAGCGCGCAGTGGTCGGATACGCCGGTGCTCAGCCTGGCGTTTTCCAGCCGATAGCCCGGCGTATGAAACAGCCCATCGACCATGAACGGAATTTCGCCAGCGCGATGCAGCGAACCGTCGATGCTGCTGGTGTAGTGCGCCGGTACGCCGTCGATGAAGTGCTCGGCGATCAGGTCGAAGGTGGGCCGCCCGCGCGGCGCATTGAAGTCGCCGGTCAGCAGTAGGCCGCCCGCTGCCTGAGCTTGCCCCTGAGCCAGCGCGATCAGCTTGCCGGCGCTCTCGCGCTGGTACGGCGTGGAGCTGCCGAGCGGGGTGACGTTGAGATGGGTGGTGGCGACGCGAAAGCCGCCAAGCGTGGCGCTGAGCAGTACTTCGGCGATGCTCAGCGGGTCGGCCACGCGCCGGCCCTCGGCGGTGAAGAAGGTCATCTCCTGGATGCGCTCGGGGCTGCCCGAGTAGTACTCGGCCGCGACATCGAGCAGCACCTCGCCACGGGCCAGCATGCCGACGCCCACCACGTTGGCCGGGCCTTCGTCCGGGTAGCGCGCCATGGGGGCGAAGACCATGGGCGCGCCCATCAGCGCCTCGAGGAACGGGATATCGCGCTCGCAGACCTCCTGCAGGCAGAGCAGATCCGGGCGTTCACGGTCGATGAAGGCTTCGACGCGCGCCAGATGGCGGGAGCGTTCGATATTGATGGAGGCGATGTTCAGGGACATGGAATCAGCAGGTGCGAAGAGGGGCGTGATCAGCGGCGCAGTATACCTGACGGCCATAACGCAAATCGCCCGGCGAGCCGGGCGATTCGTTTACAGCGGCGTGATCAGAACGCCAGGCCGACTTTCAGACCGACCTGCTCCTGCTTGAGCTTGCTGCGCTCAGCCAGCTCGGAGTTGCTGTCCAGCTCGTAGCGAGTCTGGGTGTAGTACAGGCTGGTGCTGATCGGCAGGTTGTTGATGCCCTTGTTCCACAGCACGCTCAGCTCGCCATACGGGTTGACCTTGTTCTTCAGGTCCACCGAGTCGCTGTCGCCATCGATCTTCAGGCGTGCTTCGGAATCCACCGAGTAGCGCGCGCCGACTTCCAGGCGCACGGTGTAGTCGTTGGTCAGGTAGTTGTAGCCCAGGCCGGCCTTGGCGAACGGCGATTTGCTGGTCAGCTTGACGTTGCTGTCCAGCGGGCCGACGTCGTCCTGCTCGATACGGCCCCAGTCGTAACCGCCACCGACCAGCACGTCGACATACTGGTTGCTGCTCAGCGCCGCGCGCAGGCCCAGATCCAGATCGGCACGGGCCGACTTGTATTCCACGTCGTCCTTGTCGCGGTACTGGCCTTCGATACCGGCCTGGTAGATGAAGCCTTCCTGGCCGGTCAGCTTGTTGCCGAAGGTGTAGAACAGACCGCCCTGGTTCAGGCGCTCCTTGTCGCTGTCGTCATCTACGGTGAGCTTGTACTGATTGTGGGAGCCGATTACGCCGATGGTCGAGATCGGGTCGGTGATGGAGTCGGCGTAAGCCTGGGACGCGCCGGCCAGGCAGAGGGCGAGGGCGGTTTTCGAGGTGATTCCATTGAGTCGCATGGCTGAATCCTTGGCAGTCTGTTCATGTGATGGCGTACACCGATCCAATCGGTGCCCGCGGTGGACTGCCCGGCTTTGCGCGACATTCGAGTATGCCGACGAACGGTCGTAAGTGATTGTTTCAGAAGGCCTGAGCGATGGCGGAAAGCAGCGATAGATGACCGCTTGGTCAACTTGCGAGAAGGCGTTGCGGCGGCACGTTCCCGGGCACGTGTACGCCCGGGAACATGTGGCTTCAGTCGAGCTTGATGACCTTGGCCAGGACGATCTTCGGTCCTTTCATCTTCTTGACGATCAGGCGCAGGCCGGCGACTTCCAGTGATTCCTCTTCCTCGGGCACGCGCTTCAAGGTTTCGTAGATCAGCCCGGCGAGGGTTTCCGCCTCGATATGATCGAGATCGATGCCCAGCAGTCGCTCGAGCTTGAAGAGTGGCGTGTCGCCGCGCACCAGCAGCTTGCCGGGCTGATAGGCGAGGATGCCGCGCTCGGTCTTGCGGTGTTCGTCCTGGATGTCGCCGACCAGAGCTTCGAGCACGTCTTCCATGGTCAGGTAGCCGATCACCTTGCCGTCGGCTTCTTCGACCAGGGCGAAATGCGCGCTGCCCTTGCGGAACTGTTCCAGCAGCTCGGAGAGCGGCAGGTTGCGGCTGACCTTCTCGATGGGGCGCATCAGCTCGGCCAGGCGCAGGGTCGAGGGCAGCATCTCCAGCAGCGACAGGTGCAGCAGCAGGTCCTTGATGTGCAGCACGCCGACGAACTCGCCCGCGGCTTCATCGAAGATCGGGAAGCGGCTGTACTTGTGGCGGCGGAACAGGCTGAACACTTCGTCCAGCGTGGCGTTGAGTTCCAGGTAGACCAGATCTTCGCGGGAGTTGGCCCAGTCGACCACTTCCAGCTCACCCAGCTCCACGGCGGAGGCGAGCACGCGCATGTCCTGATCGGTCGGGTCGCTGGCGCGGCTGGAGTGCAGGATCAGCTTGAGCTCGTCGCGGCTGTAGTGGTGCTCATGGTGGCCGGCCGGCTGATCCTGGCCGGCGATGCGCAGAATGGCGTTGGCGCTGGCGTTGAGCAGGAAGATCGCCGGGTACATGGCCCAGTAGAACAGATACAGCGGCGCAGCCGTCCACAGCGACAGCAGCTCCGGCTTGCGGATCGCCCAGGATTTCGGGGCCAGCTCGCCGATCACGATGTGCAGGTAGGAGATGATGAAGAACGCGGTGAAGAAGGCGATGCCGTGGATCAGCTTCTGCGACTCGATACCGATCGAGGTCAGCAGCGGTTCGAGCAGGTGCGCGAAAGCCGGCTCACCCACCCAGCCCAGGCCCAGGGACGCCAGGGTGATACCCAACTGGCAGGCGGAGAGGTAGGCGTCGAGCTGGCTGTGCACGGTGCGCAGGATGTGGCCGCGCCAGCCGTTCTTCTGGGCCAGGGATTCGACCTTGGTGGCCCGCAGCTTGACCATGGCGAACTCGGCGGCCACGAAGAAGCCGTTGAGCAGCACCAGAAAGAGGGCGAACAGCACGAGGCCCATGTCAGCGAAATAACTGGAGAAGGAGACGCTCGTAGAGGGATCCATAAGGGGTTCGTGTGACCGGATGTTGCTAAAGGGTGGGGCCTGGACCGGCGCTTTGCAAGAGGGCCGCGGTTAGTGGCCTGACGCGGCGATCTGCGCCGGCTGGAAATGGCAGGTGAACAGGCTGCCCTTGCCCAGCACGCTGGTGATCTCCAGCGTGCCGCGGTGGCGCAGCAGCACGTGCTTGACGATGGCCAGGCCCAGGCCCGTGCCGCCGGTATGGCTGGCGCGGCTGGAGTCGACCCGGTAGAAGCGTTCGGTCAGGCGTGGCAGGTGCTTGGCCTCGATTCCGGGGCCGGTGTCCTGCACCGACAGGTGCGCGCCCTGGCTGTCCTGCCACCAGCGAATGCGGATTTCGCCTTCGGCCTGGGTGTACTTCACGGCGTTGAACACCAGATTGGAAAACGCGCTGCGCAGCTCCGAGTCGCTGCCCTTGAGCTTGAGGCCGGCGTCGGCCTCCAGGCTGATGCGGTGATTGCGCTCGGCGGACAGTGCTAGGGCGTCGTTGCGGATGGCCTGCAGCAGCAGGTCGACCGCCACCGGCTGGTTGTCGGAGGGATAATCGGTGGCTTCGAGCTTGGCCAGCAGCAGCAAATCGTTGAGCAGGCCCTGCATGCGCGCGCCTTGCTGCTGCATCTGCTGCAGGGCGCGGCGCCAGCGCGGATTGATGTCGTCGACGTTGTCCTGCAGGGTTTCCACGTAGCCAGAAATCACTGTCAGCGGCGTGCGCAGCTCGTGGGAAACATTGGCGACGAAATCCTTGCGCATCTGCTCAAGATGGTGGAGGCGAGTGACGTCGCGCACCAGCATCAGGTGTTCCTGATTGCCGTAGCGGGTGATGTTGAGCTGCAGCTGCTTGCGCGGATTGACCGGCGACGGCAGGTCGAGGGGTTCGAGGAAGTTGCCGCGCTCGAAGTACTCCTTGAAGCGTGGGTCGCGTACCAGGTTGGTGATCGACTGGCCGCTGTCCTGGGGCGTCTTCAGGCCCAGCAGGGTTTCCGAGGCCTTGTTCCACCATTCCAGGTTGCCGTGGCTGTCGAGCATGATCACTGCATCGCGCAGCGCCGCGGTGGATTCCTGCACCCGGTCGATCACCGCCTGCAGGCGGCCGCGGGCGCGCTGGTTGCGGCGTTGCAGGTGGTAGATGCTGTCGAACACCTCGCCCCACAGGCCGTAGCCGTCGGGTGGTGGTTCGTCAGGCTGGTGATCCTTGAGCCAGGCATGCAGGCGCAGCAGCTGGCTGAGGTTCCAGAGCAGGTGAGCGGCCAGGCCGATGGCGATGGCCCAGGCGTATTCGCCGGTGACCACCCCGGCGACCAGGCAGGCGGCGATCAGCAGTACCAAGCGGCGGGTTATGGCGCCACGCCAGTTGCTCGTCACGTTTCGCTCATCCGCCGGCGGGTCCCTGTGATGGTCGGTTGCAGGCTATCGATCAGCCTTTGGTGGAAAAACGATACCCGGTGCCGCGTACCGTCTGCACCAGATTTTCGTAGGCCTCGCCCAGCGCCTTGCGCAGACGGCGGATGTGCACGTCCACGGTGCGCTCCTCCACGTAGACGTTGCCGCCCCACACCTGGTCGAGCAGCTGGCCGCGGGTGTAGGCGCGCTCCTGATGGGTCATGAAGAACTGCAGCAGGCGGTATTCGGTGGGACCCATCTCGGCGGGCTTGCCGTCGATGGTCACGCGGTGGCTGATTGGGTCGAGCAGCAGGCCGCCCACTTCGATCGGACCTTCGTTGTCGCCGGGGCCGGCGCGGCGCAGCACCGCCTTGAGGCGGGCGACCAGCTCGCGTGGCGAGAAGGGCTTGGTGATGTAGTCGTCGGCGCCGACTTCCAGGCCCTGGATCTTGTTGTCCTCTTCGCCCTTGGCGGTGAGCATGATGATCGGAATATCGCCGGTCAGCTCGTCGCGCTTCAGGCGCCGGGCCAGCTCGATACCGCTGGTGCCGGGCAGCATCCAGTCGAGCAGGATCAGGTCGGGTTTGCGGTCGACGATGATGGCGTGGGCCTGGGCGGTGCTTTCCGCTTCCAGGCACTCGTAGCCGGCCATTTCCAGCGCCACCACGATCATTTCGCGGATCGGCGCTTCGTCATCGACGATCAGGATGTTCTTGCCAACCATGGGTTGAGCCTCTGTTCATTCAACTGTCATGCGGCGCATTAGATAACGGAATTATTGCAGTGATATGACAGCTGTGCGGCAGGCCTCCCGCGCGGTGCTCAGCGCAACACGTAATCCAGCACGATGCCGACGAAGATCGCCAGGCCGGCCCAGTGGTTGTGCAGAAAAGCCTGGAAGCAGACCATCGGCTCGCGCTGGCGGGTCATGTGAAATTCCCAGGCGAAGCAGCCGGCGGCCACCAGCAGGCCGAGGTAGAAGTACAGGCCCAGCTCGAAGCGTGCCCCGGCCAGCAGTAGGCAGAGCAGCGCCAGGCCCTGCAGGCCGAAGATGATCACCCGGTCGGCATCGCCAAAGAGGATCGCCGTGGATTTCACGCCGATCTTCAGGTCGTCCTCGCGGTCGGCCATGGCGTAGTAGGTGTCGTAGGCCACGGTCCAGATCACGTTGGCCAGCAGCAGCAACCAGGCGGCCGCCGGCAGCTCGCCGGTCTCGGCGGTGAAGGCCATCGGCATGCCCCAGGAGAACGCCGTGCCGAGCACCACCTGGGGGTAATAGGTGTAGCGCTTCATGAACGGGTACAGCGCTGCCACGCCCAGGGCGCCGAACGACAGCCACACGGTGGTGGCGTTGGTCAGCAGCACTAGTGCGAAGCTGAGAGCGATCAGTACGGCGAAGAGGATCAGCGCCTCGCGCGCGGTGACCTTGCCGCTGGCCAGCGGGCGGGCTTTGGTGCGGCTGACGTGGCCGTCGAAGTTGCGGTCGGCGTAATCGTTGATCACGCAGCCGGCGGCGCGCATCAGCACCACGCCAACCACGAAGATCACCAGGTTCTTGATGCTCGGCACGCCTTCGGCAGCAATCCACAGCGCCCACAGCGTCGGCCACAGCAGCAGGTAGATGCCGATGGGTTTGTCCATGCGCATCAGCTGCAGGAAATCCCATGTGCGCGGATGCAGGCGATTGAGCGATTGCAGCAGACGGATGTACATCGGGCGGTTCTCCTGGCGCGGTGCGCGGATTATACGGCGCGGCGCCGGCCGCGGGGTCAGCGGCTCGCCGCTGGCCAGAAATCGGCCAGGAACACTTCGGCGACCAGCACCGCCAGCGGGCCGCGGCGAAAGCACGAACGCCGCGCCCACAGATCATTCTGACTGGCCTCTGACGGCAGCCAGGCTGCCGGGTAACGGCACACCTGAAGCTCGCCGCGGGTAAAGGCCTGGTCGCTGAACAGCAGTTCGCCGAGGGAGCGGCTGCCCAGCTCCTGAAGGTCCAGATTCGAGCCTTCCAGCGCCTGTCGGGCGGCCACGCTGCGGGCGAACACCCAGGGCTGGCCATTGCCACGCAGGTACACCTCGCGCACCCAGCCCTGGCTGCCCGGTGGCACGTCCAGCGCGGCGCATTCGTCGTCACGCAGCGCCTGCCAGCCTTCACGCAGCGGCGTGACGCTGAAGCCGCCGTCGGAGAGTTCGGTCAGCCGCCGGGTCAGCGAGTCCTGGTTGAACAGCCAGTCGTAAACGCTGGCTATTGGTGCGCTTGGCAGCTGGTCGCGGGTAAGCCAGGCGGGTGTTTGCGGGGTAGAACAGGGCACGGTGCAGGTCCGCGAGAGAAGGGAGCGCGGAGTCTAGCATGGGCGTTGTGCAGCCCCTGGCATTCGTCGTGCCCGCTTGGCGATAGCGCGGCATTTGCGGTAGCGTGCCCGCGCAACAACCGTGACTAGCGCCGGAGAGCCTGTATGAAGAAGTGGCAATGTGTGGTCTGCGGACTGATCTATGACGAACGCGAAGGCTGGCCCGATGACGGCATCGCTCCCGGCACCCGCTGGGAGGATGTGCCGCAAGATTGGCTATGCCCGGACTGCGGCGTCGGCAAACTTGACTTCGAGATGATCGAAATCAACTGAGAATTCGCTCAAAGCTTGTTGCGCGTCGACCCTGCTGCGTTGAACGCAGGCTCGAAGTGCTCATTTACGTCAGTAAAGTCGCCCGCGACTCCGACCGCTTCTCGCCTGCCTTCGCCTTGCATGGCTCTAGCTCGCGAAGCTTTGAACAAATTCTTTAGGAAAGGAGCAAGCAATGAGTGATCCCGTCGTCATCATCGGCACCGGCCTGGCCGGCTACAACCTGGCCCGCGAGTTTCGCAAGCTGGACAGCGAAACGCCGCTGCTGCTGATCACCGCCGACGACGGGCGCTCGTATTCCAAGCCGATGCTGTCCACCGGCTTCGGCAAGAACAAGGATGCCGACGGCCTGAGCATGGCCGAGCCGGGTGTCATGGCCGAGCAGCTCAATGCCCAGGTGTGGACGCATACGCGGGTGACCGGGATCGATCCGGGCCATCGCCGCCTGTGGATCGGCGAGGAGGCGGTGGCCTACCGCGATCTGGTGCTGGCCTGGGGCGCCGAGGTGCTCAGCGTGCCCATCGAGGGCGATGCGGCGGATCAGCTGTTCACGGTCAATGACCTGCAGGGCTACGGGCGGTTTCGCCAGGCCGTCGAGGGCAAGCGCAAGGTGCTGATTCTCGGCGCCGGGCTGATTGGCTGTGAATTCGCCAACGATCTGTCACTGGGCGGCTATGAGGTCGATCTGGTGGCGCCCTGCGAGCAGCTGATGCCTGCCTTGCTGCCGGTCGAAGCCGCCGCCGCGGTGCAAAGTGGCCTCGAAGCGCTGGGCGTGCGCTTTCACCTCGGCCCGGTGGTCAGTCGCCTGCAGCATGCGGCCAGTGGGCTCGAAGCGCATCTGTCCGATGGCCGGACGATTGCCTGCGATGCGGTGATCTCCGCTGTCGGCCTGCGCCCGCGTACCGAGCTCGCCGCCGCCGCGGGCCTGGCGTTGAACCGTGGCGTGGTGGTCGACCGTCTGCTGCGCACGTCCCACGAACATATCTATGCCCTGGGCGATTGCGCCGAGGTCGACGGCCTCAACCTGCTCTACGTGATGCCGCTGATGGCCTGCGCCCGGGCGCTGGCCAAGACCCTGGCCGGCACGCCGAGTGAGGTGGCCTACGGCGCCATGCCGGTCACCGTGAAGACCCCAGCCTGCCCGCTGGTGGTGTCGCCGCCGCCACGCGGCAGCCAGGGCCAGTGGACGGTCGAAGGCAGCGGCGCCGATATCCGCGCGCTGTGCCACGACGCCGCCGGCGCACTGCTCGGCTATGCGCTGACCGGCTCGGCGGTGCAGGAGCGGCTGGCACTCAACCGTGAGCTACCCGCTCTGCTGGCGTAGCGATCTGCCATCCATTCGACAAAAATGGCCGATTTAGCCTGGCGCGGGGCTGGCGAAGGCCCCCAGAGCGTGCCATTCTCCCCAGGCCTGGCCGCAGCGTAGAGCTGTCGGCGCGCATCGGCGCCAGGGCGCGGAACACAACAACAACAAACCGTAAATGAGGCAATCATGCGTAAACCGGAACTCGCCGCCGCTATCGCGGAAAAAGCTGATCTGACCAAGGATCAGGCCAATCGTGTACTCAACGCCGTTCTCGAAGAAATCACCGGGGCACTGAACCGCAAGGACAGCGTCACGCTGGTCGGCTTCGGCACCTTCGTGCAGCGCCACCGCGGCGCCCGTACCGGCAAGAACCCGCAGACCGGGCAGCCGGTGAAGATCAAGGCCAGCAATACCGTCGCCTTCAAACCGGGCAAGGCCCTCAAGGACTCGATCAACTGAGTCTGCGGGTCTGCTGAGGTTTCACTCGTGGCTGCGGCGCAGCATCGAAACTTCAGCAGACCTTCAATACCCGCCAGCACGCTTACCGTACCCAGCTGTCAGGCGTCAGGCGGGTCGCTACAATGCATGGCTCTCCTATCCTCTGCGAACAGGCCATGCCATGAAATTTCGTTTTCTTCTGTGGATGCTCGGCCGTCTGATGGCCAAGGCCAGCCGCGACAATCCGGCGTTCCGCCAGCAGCTCGAAGGCCGTGACCTGGTATTTCAGCTGCACACCCTGGACGGCAAGATCGCCCGTCACTTCATCGTCGAGAATCAGCGCATCACCAGCAAGCGCGGCGCAGCCAGTGCGCCGGCCTTCGCCATCGGCTTCAAGGATGCTGCTTACGGCTATGCGACGCTGACCGCCCAGAACAAGCAGCTGGCGTTCATGCAGGGCATTCAGAACAAGGACATCCAGATTCAGGGCAACCCCGCTCTGGTGATCTGGTTCCAGGGCCTGACCAAGTACCTGCGCCCGAAAAAGCGCTCGGCCGACAAGAAGGCCGCCTGAAAAAACGCCACGGCCCGCGTTCAATGCGGGCCGTGGCGCAGGCGTGGATCAGTTCTGCGGAAATTGCGCGGCGAGGTCGCGCAGGGCGACTTCGGCAGCCAGCACCTTGTTGAGCGCTTCTTCGGCTTTTTCCCAGGTGATGCCCAGGTTATCCAGCAGGCTCTGCGGGATCTCGCGCGTCGGGCCGTTGCCGATGCCGTGATTGTGCAGCAGGCTGACCGCCAGGTAGACGAGGTTCGGGTAGGTGGCGTGATTGCCGGTGTAGGTCGGGTCGTGCTGGAAGCGCAGGGCCACGGCGAGCTCTTCGGGCATGTCCCAGTAACGCATCAGCCAGGAGCCGATCTGTTCGCGGCTGATCCCCAGCAGATGCTGCTCTATGTAGCTGTGCGGCAGGTGCGGGTTGACCTCCAGGTGACGGCAGATCAGCGAGAAGTGCGGCGGGAACACGTGGGCCAGCACCAGGTTGCCGAAGTTGTGCAGCAGGCCGGCCAGGTAGGTCAGGCCGGCTTCCGGGCGCTGGGCGCGAGGCATGGCACGGGTCAGGCCTTCGATGACGGCGGCGGTGTAGATCGCCTGCTGCCAGTAGGGCGTGGCCTGCTGCGGCTGGTCCTTGGGCAGGCTTAGGGTCTTGCCCAGGGCCAGACCTAGGGCCAGGTTGACCACCAGGTCGAAGCCCAGCACGCGCACGATGGCGTCTTCGACCGAGCGGATCTTGCCGGGCGCGGCGTAGTAGGGCGAAGCGGCCCAGCTGACCACCTGGGCGGCCAGGGCCGGATCGGTTTCCACCACGCCGGTGATGTCATCGACCGTGGCATTGGGGTCGACCCGCAGCTTGATGATCTTCTGCGCGGTTTCCGCCAGCGGCGGAATCTCGATGGTTTCTTCCAGGCGCTGCTGGATACGCCGGGCGGTGAAGGCCTGCACCGCCTGGCTGATTTCCTGGCGGTCGTCTTCGGGGCGTCTGAAGTTGGGGCGCACCTTGCTCGCCGGCTCGCCGAAACGGGCGGCGCTGGCCTTGGTCAGCAGCCCCTTGAAGGCTTCGGTGCCGAACTCCAGCAGCACACCGGCCTGGCCGGACTGGATGTACAGGCTCGGCACGTCGAGCAGGCGCTCGTCGTACAGGCAGGGCGAACTGGTCAGGGCGGGAATGCCCGGCAGCAGGGCCAGGTCATGCTTGCCCAGCATGCGATTGAGGCGCTCGGGCTTGACCGCCGTGAGCTTGCGGCCGGTCAGTTCGGCCAGACGGTTGAGATCGAGCAGCTGATTTTGCGGGAACAGCACCAGCAGGGCACCCACGGCGTCTTCGAGCAGCACGGTCTGCACACGCTGGGCAGCCGGGATGCCGGGTTGGTCGTGGCGAGCCTGATAAGTCAAACCGAGTTTCTCCAGCAGCTGACGGATTACATGGGGCGGTTGGGGTGATGTGTCGGCAATGGCTAATTCAGTCATGACCTATTCCGTCTTCAAGGGGAGCGCAATGTCCCAAGTATAACCAGCAAGCTGACGAGACGAGCGTTCAAGTCGACCATCGTCATGTGTCCACTCACACTTGCCCATATTGTTGTCCGTGGCGCAGCCAGCGTTCGAGCAGTGGGCTGACGTGTTGCGGCCATTGTTCCTGCAGGGCCTGGGCGGCGTCGCGCACCGCCGGCAGCAGGTCGGCGTCACGCATCAGATCAGCTACCTTGAACTGCAGCAGGCCGGTTTGTCGAGTGCCGAGCATTTCACCGGGGCCGCGCAACTCCAGATCCTTCTCCGCAATGACGAAGCCGTCACAGGTTTCACGCATGATGCCCAACCGTTCACGGCCGATCTGCGACAGTGGCGGGTGGTAGAGCAGTACGCAGTGGCTGGCCGCGCTACCCCGGCCGACCCGCCCGCGCAGCTGGTGCAGCTGGGCCAGGCCGAGGCGTTCGGGGTTCTCGATGATCATCAGGCTGGCGTTGGGTACGTCGACACCCACCTCGATCACCGTGGTGGCCACCAGCAGTTGCAGGTTGCCCTGCTTGAACTGATCCATCACCGCGGCTTTCTCGGCCGGCTTCATGCGGCCGTGGATCAGCCCGACCTGCTGGCCGACCAGCGCGGCGGCCAGATCCTCGTAGGTGGTCTGCGCGGCCTGGCAGGTCAGCTCCTCGGATTCCTCGATCAGCGTGCATACCCAATATGCCTGGCGGCCTTCGTTGCAAGCCGAGCGAACCCGCTCGACCACCTCGAAGCGGCGGCTGTCGGCGACCAGTACGGTGTTCACGGGCGTGCGGCCGGGCGGCAGTTCGTCGAGGATCGAGGTATCCAGGTCGGCGTAGGCGCTCATCGCCAGGGTGCGCGGGATCGGCGTGGCGGTCATGATCAGCTGATGTGGGCTGAGCCGACCGCCCACCCCCTTCTGGCGCAGGGCCAGGCGCTGCTGCACGCCGAAGCGGTGCTGTTCGTCGATGATCGCCAGGGCCAGGTTGCGAAAGCGCACTTCGTCTTGGAACAGCGCGTGGGTGCCGACCACCATGGGCACGCCGGCGGCAATCTGCTCTAGGGCAGTGGCCCGCGCCTTGCCCTTGAGCTTGCCGGCCAGCCAGGCGGTTTCCAGGCCAAGGGGCTGCAGCCAGCGGGTGAAGTTTATGAAGTGCTGCTCGGCAAGAATTTCCGTCGGCGCCATCAGCGCCACCTGATAACCGGCCTCGATGGCCTGCAGCGCTGCGAAAGCTGCGACCACCGTCTTGCCGGCGCCGACGTCGCCCTGCACCAGGCGCAGCATCGGCTCGTGCTGGCTGAGGTCGTAGGCGATTTCCGCGCCAACCCGTTGCTGTGCGCCGGTGGGCTTGAAGCCGAGGTTGTCGAGAAACTGCTGGGGCAGGCGCTTGGCCACTGGCAGGCACGGCGCCTGCTGAGCTCGGGCGCTTTCGCGCAGGCGCTGCATCGACAGCTGATGGGTGAGCAGCTCTTCGAAGGCCAGCCGGTGCTGGGCCCAGTGGCGGCCTTCGGCGAGCTCCTCGAGGTCGGCGTCCGGTGGCGGGCGATGCAGGTAGCGAATCGCCTGGTCCAGCGGCGCCAGTTCGTACTCCTTGGCCAGTTCCCGGGGCAGCCAGTCCGGCAGGCTGTGCGGGCCGAGGCGTGCCAGGGCCTGCTCGCTGAGCTGGCGCAGGCGTTGCTGGGTCAGGCCTTCGGTGGTCGGATAGATCGGCGTCAGGGTCTGTTCGACGGCTGGCGGCTCGTCACCGGTCAGCGCGCGATATTCGGGGTGATAGATTTCCAGGCCGGACGAGCCAGGGCGGATTTCCCCATAGCAGCGCACCTGGGTGCCGCGCTTGAGGCCTTCCTTCTGTGCATTGCTGAAGTGGTAAAAGCGCAGGCTCAGGGTGCCGCTGCCGTCACTCAGGCGCACCAGCAGGCTGCGGCGCCGGCCCATCACCACATCGGCGCCGGCAACGGTGCCTTCGACCACCGCATCCTGGCCGGGGCGCAGGGCGCCGATGGGCACGATACGGGTACGGTCCTGGTAGCGCAGCGGCAGGTGGAACAGGATGTCCTGCAGGGTTTCCAGGCCGACCTTGGCGAGCTTTTCCGCCAGGGCCGCGCCGACGCCTTTGAGGTCGGTAACGGAAACCGTCGACAGCTCGCTCATCGCGATCCTCAGGCGTTACGTGGCAGTGGCTTGGCGACCGAGCACAGGCGGATGGAGTCGGCCAGCACTTCGATGGCCTTGGGGCGCGGGAAGCTGGCGCGCCAGGCGATGGCCACGGTGCGGAACGGCGCCGGTGGGCTGAGCGGGCGCACTTCAATCACCCCGGGCGCGTAATGATGGCTGTCGACGGCCGAGAACGGCAGGATCGACACGCCCAGGCCCGAGGCGACCATATGGCGGATGGTTTCCAGCGAGCTGGATTCCACCGTGGTGTGCTTGGCGTGCTCCTCGCCCTTGCGCAGGGTCGGGCAGGCTTCCAACACCTGGTCGCGGAAGCAGTGGCCTTCGCCGAGCAGCAGCAGGCTCTTGTCGTTGAGCAGCTTGGTGTCGATGGTCTGCATCGCTGTCCACGGATGGTCCGCCGGCAGCAGCGCATAGAAGGGTTCGTCGTACAGCGGCAGGGTCAGCACGTCGGCTTCCTGGAACGGCAGGGCGACGATGATCGCGTCCAGCTCGCCGGTGCGCAGCTTGTCGCGCAGCACATGAGTGAAGTTTTCTTCGATATACAGCGGCATCTGCGTGGCCACGCGGTGCAGCTGCGGGATCAGATGGGGAAACAGGTAGGGGCCGACGGTATAGATGGCGCCGATCTTCAACGGTGCAGCCAGCTGGTTCTTGCCAACCTGGGCCAGTTCACGAATGCCCTGGGCCTGCTCCAGCACCTTCTGCGCCTGAGTGACGATGCCCTCGCCCACAGGCGTCAGGCGCACCGCGCTCTTGCTGCGCTCGAAGATCAGCACACCCAGCTCGTCCTCGAGCTTCTTGACCCCGACCGACAGCGTGGGCTGGCTGACATGGCAGCGCTCCGCGGCGCGGCCGAAGTGCTGTTCCTGAGCGAGCGTCACGATATAGCGCAGTTCGGTGAGGGTCATAGTCTTTATCCATTGAGATGGCGCCAAGCATAGCCGCTGTCTTCAATGGAACCAACCACTCACGATGGCCAAAATGTGTGTTCGTTGACGGGCCCTGAATGCAAAGGCCCCGGCGGTTGCCGGGGCCTTGGTGATGCTGGGGTCAGCGGCGCCCACCGCGCTCCAGCGAGTAGATGAAGGGCGCGACGATTTCCACGCTGCCGTTCTTGAGCATTTCCGCTGGCGGCTTGGGCAGCGGTTGGGCGCGGCGGATCATCTGCAGCGTGGCGCGATCCAGCGAAGCACTGCTGGATTTGCCCACCAGCTCGTAGGACAGCACCTTGCCGTTGGCATCGACCACGAAGCGCAAGCGGTTGACCCCTTCGAGGCCGCGGCGGCGAGCGTCTTCCGGGTACTTCTTGTACTTCGCCAGGTGCGCGAGCAACTCGCCCTGCCAGCTTTTCTCGGCCTTGCTCGGCGCGCTGACCGGCGCCTGCTCCGGCGCGGCCGGCTTGGCTTCGGCCGGTGCCGGTGGGGCAGGTGGCGCCTTCTCTGGCGGCTGCTCCTGGGGCTCCGGAGGCTTGGGCTCGGGCGGCTTGGGTTTCGGTGGCTTCGGCTTGGGTTTCGGCTTGGGCGGCGTAACCGCGAGCGTCGGCTTCGGCGCTTCGGCGATCTTCGGCTGCGGCTCGGGCTCCTCCGGTACCACTTCCGGTGGCGGCGGCGGTGCAGGCTTGGGCGCGGCTGGTGGCAAGGGCTCCAGCTCGACGATCATCGCTGCCGGTGGCGGCAGCTCGATGGGCGTCGCCTGGGGCTGCCAGTACATCGCCCAGAGGAACAGGCCGACGTGCAGGCCGACCACGATGGCCAGGCTGGCAGCCCAGGAAAACGTGCGGCTGGATTTCTTCATTGCGCGCCGACCGTCTCCAAGCCCACCAGGCCGATCTTCAGGTAACCGGTGCCGCGCAGGTTATCCATGACTTCCATCAGGTCACCATATTCGACGCCCTTGTCACCGCGCACGAAGATGGTCTTGTCCTTGTCGTTCCTGGTCAGCTTGTCCAGCGCCGCGCCGAGCATGGCCGGCTGCACCTCGTCGTTGTCGAGGTACAGCTTCTTGTCTTCCTTGATGCTCAGGTAGATCGGCTTGTCCGGACGCGGCGCCGGCTTGGCGCTGGAGGCGGGCAGGTCGATCTTCACGTCGACGGTGGCCAGCGGCGCGGCGACCATGAAGATGATCAGCAGCACCAGCATCACGTCGATGAAGGGCGTGACGTTGATCTCGTGGTTTTCCTGGAGATCGTCGCCGCCGTTTTCGTTGAGATGAAGCCCCATGGTCTTAGCCCACCTTGACCACGTGAGGTTGCTGGGCGCGGTCATGGGCCGGCGGCTGCATGTCCAGGTCGCGGCTGACCAGCAGCAGCACCTGGGCCGAAGCGTCGGCGACCTGGGCCTTGTAGGCGCTGATCGAGCGCGAGAAGGCGTTGTAGATGATCACCGCCGGAATCGCCGCGACCAAGCCCAGAGCGGTGGCCAGCAGGGCTTCGGCGATGCCGGGGGCGACTACGGCGAGGTTGGTGGTCTGGGTTTTGGCGATGCCGATGAAGCTGTTCATGATGCCCCACACGGTGCCGAACAAGCCGACGAAGGGCGCGGTGGAACCGATGGTGGCGAGCACGCCGGTGCCCTTGCTCATGTCGCGGCCGCAGGCGCCGACCAGGCGCTCGAGACGGAAGCTGACGCGCTCCTTGATGCCTTCCTTCTCACGGCTGGTGGCTGAGAGTTTCAGTTCTTCGCGAGCGTCTTCGATGAGGACTTCGCTGAAGCTGTGCTTGGCGCGGGCCTGCTCGCTGGCCTGGGCCAGGTTGCGGGCACCCTTGAGTTCGACGATCTCGCGGCGCAGACGGCGGCGTGCGGTAACCAGCTCGATGGTCTTGGCGATCCAGATGGTCCAGGTGAGGATCGAGGCCAGAACCAGGCCGATCATCACGCTTTTCACCACCACGTCGGCGCCCTGGTACATGCCCCACGGCGACAGATCATGGAAGGCCTGTTCGGCTTCGGCGGTGGGATCATTGTCAGCAGCGAATTTTTCAAAAGAGCTACTGAGCTCGCGCAACTTGTCGATGGTTTCCTGAGACACGCCCTTTTCTAAAAGGAACTGCTCGCGAGCCTGATTGACTTGTTCGGGGGTAGCATCTGGGCCAAGGGCATCGATTCGAGCCTGCATTTCTTCTGCAAGGCGCGGGTCAACGGCGGGCATAGCCGGCTGTTCAGCATTCGCGTTCGCAGCGGGCTGAGAGCTGGGCGCAGGCTGTGCCGGCGCCGACTGGTCAGCAAAGCCCGCGGCTGGGGCCAGTGTCAGGCTGAGCAGCAGGGCGAGGAAGGCGCCGAGGCGTTGCGGCCGAGCGGCGACGGTGGTTGGCTTGGCGCTATGGGCGATAGAGTTCATGCTTGCCGGACCTAAATGTGAGGGCGGTAATCGGTGCGGCCACATAGGGCGCACGAAAAAAAGGCTAAACATTATTGCAAGTAATTCTTGTTCGTGAAAGAGGTGGCGTAACTCTATTACGTTCATGCCTGTTTTTGAACGCCGGACAGCTTGAGAGAGGATCCATGACTAAAGGTGCAAGTGTGCTGATCGCTGGTTGCGGCGATGTGGGCGGCCGGCTGGCCGTGCGGCTGCACGAGGCGGGTTGGCAGGTTCATGGCCTGCGCCGCACTGTGTCGGAGCTGCCCACGGGCATCCTGCCGGTCGCCGGTGATCTGCATCAGGCTGATTGCCCAGCCCAGTGGCCGCAGGGCGAGCTGGATTATCTGGTGTACAGCGCCGCCGCCAGCGAGCATGACGAAGCGGGCTATCGCCAGGCTTACGTCGACGGGCTGCGTCATGTGCTGAGCTGGTTGCAGGATCGCGGGCAGCGGCCGAAGCGGCTGATCTTCGTTTCCAGCAGCGGCGTCTACGGCCAGGCGGGTGGCGAGTGGGTTGACGAACGCTCACCGGCCGAGGCGCAGAGCTATTCCGGGCGCATCATACGCGAGGCCGAGCAGGTGGCCTGGAGCAGCGGCGTGCCAGCCACCGTGGTGCGCCTGACGGGCATCTACGGCCCAGGACGTGAATGGCTGCTCAAGCAGGTGCGCATGGGCTATCGGGTGGCGGTCGAGCCGCCGCTGTATGGCAACCGCATTCATGCCGATGACGCGGCCGGCCTGCTGGCCTTTCTGCTGCAGGCCGATCTGGCAGGCAGGGCGCTGGATGACTGCTATCTCGGCGTGGACGACGAGCCGGCGCCGCTGCACCAGGTGGTCGGCTGGCTACGTGAACAGCTCGGGGTCGAACACTGGGCCGAGGATGCGGCGGTGCGTCGCTCCGGCAGCAAGCGCTGCAGTAACGCCCGCGCCCGGGCGTTGGGCTGGGTGCCGCAATATCCCAGCTATCGCGAAGGCTATGCCGCGGTGTTGCTGGAGCGCTGAAGGGAAGCCCGGAGGCGATGCTCCGGGCCTGTGGCAGGTCAGTCGATGACCAGGATGCCGTCCATTTCCACCTGAGCGCCTTTCGGCAGGGCGGCCACGCCAATGGCGGCGCGTGCCGGGTAGGGCTGCTGGAAGTAGCGGCCCATCACTTCGTTGACGGTGGCGAAGTGGGAGAGGTCGGTGAGGAAGATGTTCAGCTTGACCACGTCCTTGAACGAGCCACCGGCGGCTTCGATCACCGACTTGAGGTTCTCGAAGACCTGCACGGTCTGCGCTTCGAAGCCTTCAACCAGCTCCATGGTCTTGGGATCCAGCGGGATCTGCCCGGACAGGTAGACGGTGTTGCCGGCCTTGATGGCTTGGGAGTAAGTGCCGATGGCGGCTGGGGCCTTGTCGCTGTTGATGACGCTCTTGCTCATGGAGAACTCCTGGATAGGGCAGCCTCAGGCTGCAAGATGGACGCAGGCAGGCTACAGGCTGGCGTGCTTGCTCTCAAGCCGCGACTGGCGTCGTTGCGCCTTTGGGATACGCGATGACGCTTCCAGGAAGGGCTTGTCGCTGAGGTGCGGGTAACGCGGCCGGTCAGGCCTTCATGCGGGTGATGCGCATCACGCCGGGCAGGGTGCGCAGCTTCTTGATCACCCGGGCCAGGTGCACGCGGTCATGCACACTGACCACCAGCTGAACCACGCTGACGCGACCGTCGCGCTCGTCCATGCTGATCTTCTCGATGTTGCCGTCGGCGGCATTGACGCTGCTGGCCAGAAGGGCGATCAGGCCGCGCTGGTGTTCAAGCTCGACGCGCAGTTCGACGTTGAACTCGCCGGTGACATCCTTGGCCCAGGCCAGCTGGATGCATTTTTCCGGGTTGTGGCGCACTTCGCTGATGTTCCGGCAGGTGTCCAGATGCACCACCATGCCCTTGCCGGCCGAGAGGTGGCCGACGATGGGGTCGCCGGGGATTGGCGTGCAGCACTTGGCGTAGCTGAGTACCAGGCCTTCTGTGCCGCGAATCGCCAGGGGGCCTTCGGCGTTGGGCAGTTCCTCGCCTTCGCTGGCCAGCAGGCGGCGCGCCACCACGTAGGCCATTCGGTTGCCGAGGCCGATGTCTTCGAGCAGGTCGTCGAAGGTTTCCATGCGGTATTCGTTGAGCACCGCCAACTGGCGCTCGGCCGGCACCTTGTCGAGATGGGTCTCGAAGCTGGCCAGCACCTTGTTGAGCAGGCGCTCGCCAAGGTTCACCGATTCCGAGCGGCGCTGCAGCTTGAGTGCGTGGCGGATATGGGTGCGCGCCTTGCCGGTGACCACGAAGTTCAGCCAGGCTGGATTCGGTCGTGCGCCGGGCGCGCTGACGATCTCCACCGTGGAGCCGCTTTCCAGGGCTTGCGACAGTGGCGCCAGGCGGCGGTTGATACGGCAGGCGATGCAGGTGTTGCCGACGTCGGTGTGCACCGCGTAGGCGAAGTCCACGGCCGTGGAGCCTTTGGGCAGCTCCATGATGCGGCCCTTGGGCGTGAACACGTAGACCTCGTCCGGGAACAGGTCGATCTTCACGCTCTCGATGAATTCCAGGGAGTTGCCGGCACGCTGCTGCAGCTCCAGCACGCCCTTGACCCACTGACGCGCGCGGGCGTGGTTGCCCTTGGGCAGCTCGTCCTCGTTGGACTTGTACAGCCAGTGCGCGGCGATGCCGTTGTTGGCCATCTCTTCCATCTCGCGGGTGCGGATCTGGATCTCGATGGGTACGCCATGCATACCGAACAGCGTGGTGTGCAGCGACTGGTAGCCGTTGGCCTTGGGAATCGCGATGTAATCCTTGAAGCGCCCCGGCAGCGGCTTGTAGAGGTTATGCACCGCGCCGAGCACGCGGTAGCAGGTGTCGACCTTGTCGACCACGATGCGGAAGGCGTAGACGTCCATGATCTCGTTGAACGACTTACGCTTGCCGCGCATCTTCTGGTAGATGCTGTACAGGTGCTTTTCGCGGCCCACCACTTCGCCGCTCAGGCCTTCACGCTCGAGGCAATGCAGCAGCGACTCCTCGATGCGCGTGACGATTTCCTTGCGGTTGCCCCGAGCGCGCCGCACGGCGGCGCGAATGCGCTCGGAGCGCATCGGGTGCATGGCCTTGAATCCCAGGTCCTCGAATTCCACGCGCATGCTGTGCATGCCCAGTCGGTTGGCGATGGGGGCGTAGATTTCCAGAGTTTCCTTGGCGATGCGCCGGCGTTTCTCGCCGGACAGCACTTCCAGAGTACGCATGTTGTGCAGGCGGTCGGCCAGCTTGACCAGGATCACGCGGATGTCGCGCGCCATGGCCATGGCCATCTTCTGGAAGTTCTCGGCCTGGGCCTCGGCCTTGGTCTCGAAGTTCATCTGGGTCAGCTTGCTGACGCCATCCACCAGCTCCGCCACGGATTCGCCGAACTGCGCGTGCAGGGCTTCCTTGGCGATGCCGGTGTCTTCGATCACGTCGTGCAGCATGGCCGCCATCAGGCTCTGATGGTCCATGTGCATGTCGGCCAGAATGCTGGCCACGGCCAGCGGATGGGTCACGTAGGCTTCACCGCTGCGGCGGCGCTGCCCGTCGTGCGCCTGTTCGGCGTAGAAGTAAGCGCGACGAACGAGGTTGACCTGTTCGTCGCCCAGGTAGCCCGAAAGCCTGTCCGCGAGGGCGTCTATGCTCGGCATGGGAGGCTCCCCAGCCGCGGCTTGTGCACCTGCGACGTACGCTTTCGACCCGGCATAGGCTTACAGAGGCTCGTTCGCCTCTTCCTCGAAGGCTGCGAACAGCGGTTCTTCTTCGATGATGTCTTCCTGGGCGACGATTTCGGCGTCAACCAGGCCGCTGGCGATTTCGCGCAGGGCGACTACGGTCGGCTTGTCGTTTTCCCAGGCTACTTTCGGCTCTTTGCCGCCAGTGGCGATTTGACGAGCGCGCTTGGTGGCAAGCATGACCAGCTCGAAGCGGTTATCGACGTTGTCCAGGCAGTCTTCAACGGTAACGCGAGCCATGGTGTTCCTCGTAGCGAATGCAGAATTGGCTGAGCCCGAATGGGCGAGCGGACTGAATAGTCTAGAAAAACGCCAGCATTAAGGGAAGCGAAACTCGCTGAGAGGCACGCGTTCGCAACGCCGGGCGGGATTTTCGCGGCCTGAATGGACGGTTTTGCACCGCCCATCGGCTTTGCCTCAGGCCAGTAGCTCGCTCAGCAGGCCCGCATGGCGCTGATGTTGAGCGCTCTGCAGCAGCTGGTTGGCGCGGAAAACGGCTTTCAGGTCGCTGAGCGCATGGCTGAAATCGTCGTTGATCACCAGGTAGTCGTATTCGACGTAGTGACTCATTTCGCTGACCGCTTCGCGCATGCGGCGCTCGATGATCTCGCCACTGTCCTGGCCGCGATTGGTCAGGCGGTGGCGGAGCGCTTCGCGGGTCGGCGGCAGGATGAAGATCGACTTGGCCAGGGGCATCAGCTTGCGCACCTGCTGGGCGCCTTGCCAGTCGATTTCCAGAATCAGGTCGATGCCCTCGGCCAGGGTCTTTTCCAGCGCGCGCTGGGAGGTGCCGTAGAAATTGTCGAATACCTGAGCATGCTCGAGGAATTCGCCTTGCTCGAGCATGGCAGTGAACTGTGCATGGTCCACGAAGTGGTAGTGCACGCCGTCGACTTCACCTGGGCGCATGGCGCGGGTGGTGTGCGACACCGACACGCGAATGTGCGGCTCGCTTTCGATCAGCGCGTTCACCAGGCTGCTCTTGCCGGCGCCCGAGGGGGCGGAAATGATGTACAGCGTGCCGCTGGTGGTGCTCATGGATCTGTCCTGAAACGGTTGGAGTCGGGAAGGCGCCTCGGCGCCATATTATTCGATGTTCTGCACCTGCTCGCGCATCTGCTCGATCAATACCTTGAGGTTGACTGCCGCCTGGGTGCTGCGCGGGTCGAACGCCTTGGAGCCCAGGGTATTGGCCTCACGGTTGAGTTCCTGCATGAGGAAGTCCAGGCGACGCCCGGCCGCACCGCCGGCCTTGATTACGCGGCGCACTTCGGTGACGTGGGTGCTCAGGCGATCCAGTTCCTCGGCGACGTCGCTCTTCTGTGCGAGCATCACCAGTTCCTGCTCCAGGCGCTGCGGGTCGAGTTCGGCCTGCATCTCGCGGCAGCGTTCGATGATCTTCTGGCGCTGGGCTTCGAGCATCTGCGGCACCAGCTCGCGCAGGGCGGCGACTTCCTCGAGCATGCTGTCGAGGCGCTCGTTGAGCAGCTTGGCCAGCTCGGTGCCTTCACGGCTGCGGCCGTTCTTGAGCTCCGCCAGGGCGCTGGCGAACAGCTCGAGTGCTGCTTTATTGAGTGCTTGCGGATCGCTGCTATCGGCCACCAGCACGCCGGGCCAGCCGAGCACTTCCAGAGGGTTCAGCGGCGCGGGTTGCTTGATCAGCGCGGCGACGCTCTCGGCGGCGGCGATCAGTTGGGTAGCCTTGTCGCGGTCGACCTGCAGCGGCTTGCCGGCACTGTCTTCGGTAAAGCGCAGGGTGCATTCCACCTTGCCGCGCGACAAACCCTGACGCAGCGCTTCGCGCACCGCGCCTTCGAGATCGCGGAAGGCCTCCGGCAGGCGCAGGTGGGGTTCGAGGTAGCGGTGGTTGACCGAGCGCAGCTCCCAGCTCAGGGTGCCGTTGGCACCTGCCTGCTCGGTACGGGCGAAGGCCGTCATGCTGTGGATCATGCTGCTTACCTCGGCTTGCTGTAGGGCAAAGGCGGCGATTGTAGCGCACAGCGTCTGTGCCTCCCAAACCCCGTGCGGCGCCATCGGGCAGGCGCGGTCGCGGCTTGGAGTCAACAGCCCCTATAATGCGCGGCAGATTCTACTCGAGAGCAGGTATTTGTTGATGAAACGTCCCAGTGGCCGCGCCGCCGATCAGTTGCGCCCGATCCGCATCACCCGCAACTACACCAAGCACGCTGAAGGTTCGGTGTTGGTCGAGTTCGGCGACACCAAGGTGATCTGCACCGTTAGCGTCGAGCAGGGCGTACCGCGTTTTCTGAAAGGCCAGGGCCAGGGTTGGGTGACCGCTGAATATGGCATGCTGCCGCGCGCCACCGGCGACCGTAACCAGCGTGAGGCCAGCAAGGGCAAGCAGGGCGGTCGTACCCTGGAAATCCAGCGCCTGATCGGCCGCTCGCTGCGCGCCGCGCTGGACATGAGCAAGCTGGGCGAGAACACCCTGTACGTCGACTGCGACGTGATCCAGGCCGACGGCGGCACCCGCACCGCGTCGATCACCGGCGCCATGGTCGCCCTGGTCGATGCCCTGAAAGTGATGAAGAAGCGCGGTGGCCTGAAAGGCGGCGACCCGCTCAAGCAGATGATCGCTGCCGTTTCGGTCGGCATCTATCAGGGCGAGCCGGTACTGGACCTGGATTACCTGGAAGACTCCGCCGCCGAGACCGACCTGAACGTGGTGATGACCAGCACCGGTGGTTTCATCGAGGTGCAGGGCACCGCCGAAGGCGCGCCGTTCCAGCCGGCCGAGCTGAATGCCATGCTGGCCCTGGCGCAGCAGGGCATGGGCGAGCTGTTCGCCCTGCAACAGGCTGCACTGGCCGAATGACCGGCCGTTGACCGAGGAGAGCCGTGATGATCGATGAGCACAACGCCGTAACGCCGGGCGAACCTGACCGCGACGCGCGGCAGTGGGCGATGATCTGTCACTTCGCGGCCGCCCTCGGCTTCGTGTTCCCCTTCGGCAATCTGATCGGCCCGCTGGTGGTCTGGCAGGTAAAGAAGGATTCGCACGCCTTCATCGACGAGCAGGGCAAGGAAGCGCTCAACTTCCAGCTGACGGTGGCCATCGCCGGTATCGTCTGCCTGGTGCTGATGCTGGTGCTGATCGGCTTTCTGCTGATGGGGCTGCTGTGCATCGGCACCGTGGTGCTGACCATCATTGGCGGCATCAAGGCCGGCGAGGGCAAACACTACCGCTACCCGTTCTGCCTGAGGTTGATCAAGTAATCCTCGCCTGATCGAAGAAAAAGCCAGCGTAATGCTGGCTTTTTTATTGAAGTGTAACCAAGTGTTGATTCGCCTGGAGGCGACTTTTAAGCTCTGCCACGAAATCGCCCCATCGAGCTCACAAGGACGCCCATGATCCCCATCAACCCACTGGCCATGATGCTCGGATCATTGTTCCTGCTGGTGTCCCTGGTTTGCGTGGCCGCCTTGGCGGCGCTGCTGATCGCCTTTCTCAATCGCCGTTCGCGGCGCTTCATCCGCATGCACCCCTGGTGGTTCGGACTGTTGGCCGTATTTCTGGTCGCCGGCAGCCTGCCCACCGTCGAGTTTCTGCGCTGGGAGGCCAAACAGTGGGCCGAGCAACGCGCGCTGAGTCCGCGCCTGGACAGCGAGCAGGTGCTCGGTGAGCTGGTGCTGCCCGCCGGTACGCGGGTGTGGCTGGAGCGCCTGGAGCCGGGCAAGAACCTCAGTGGCGACAACCTGCCCTACGGCCTGCAGAGCCTGAAGCGCGCCGAATTCGACAGTCAGCCGCTTGTGGTGCAGGGCGCCGCATTACGCCGTCTGGATCTCGGTGACCGACTGGCCGAAGCAAAGCTGGTCGATGACGCCACGCTGGGCGGCTGGCAGTGTTCGGCGCGGGCACCGGTGACCTTTGGCTATCCGTCCGGTGCGCGTTTCGAGATCCGCCAGTGGCAGCTGGAAAGCTGCACCCTGGCCGCTGGAAGCCAGGTGGCCGGCATCACCTGGCCGGAGCCGATGATCGTGCATGCGGTCGGCGAGAGCCGCTGGCAGCTGGAAACCACCGATACGCCGGTGCAGTTCCAGGGGCTCAAGGTGAGGCTGTGGAATCTGTGGGTCGATGGCCCTTATGGCCAGATGCAGGACTGGCAGGGCGAGCTGTCCGAGCCTGTCCAGTTAGGCCCCATGCAGTACCCGGCGAATACTCGGGTGCGGGCATTCAACGGCAACCTGTTGTTCAGCCCGCTGAGCGAGGCGCCGGCCACTGATCGTCGTGACGGCAAGCCCGTCGAGCCGGATATCTCGGTGGCGCAGCGGGCTGACGGTGAGGTGCTGGGCACCCACCGCAATGAGGATGTGGGCGTGGTCGACTGGTTCAAGGTCGTGCCCTGAGGCGGCTCAGCTGCGGTCCGCCAGCACGCCGATCAGGAACATCACCACCAGCAGCACCGGCGCCAGGGTGTAGTTGTTGAAGTGGCCCAGCAACTGGGTCAGCAGCGGCGTCAGGTAGACCAGCGCCAGGCCGTAGCCGACCACGCAGACCGCCACGAAGATCAGGGTACGCAACACGAAATTCAGGCCGCCGATGCGCGCCTGGATCCAGGCGTTGATCGCCGGGCCGAACAGCACCAGCAATGTGGCCATAAGCCCCAGGGAAATCTCGCTGAGATGGCCACGGCTCCAGCGTGACACGGTGGCGATCAGGTCCAGCACAAAATCCATGGTTGCTCCTTGGGCGTGACGATTTAATCCTGTTGCCTCGGATCATCCGGCGCGCCGTTGGTTCGCCGATGGTGGTGATTCAAGGCAGGAAATACTGCAGCAGATCATTGAGAAACAGCCGGCCTTCGCGGCTAGCGACCAGGCGCGTCGGGTCCGCTTGCAGCAGGCCGCGGCGCTGGGCCTGTTCGCGAGCCTCGGCTAGTTGTTGCAGGGGCAATCCGGTGCGCTGGCTGAACAGCTCGGCGGCGCAGCCATCGCTCAGACGCAGCACATTCATCAGAAACTCGAACGGCAGCTCATCGGCCGTCAGCAGCCGCTCACCAGCGCTGTAGCGCTTGGCGGGGTCGAGGTAATCCTTCGGTAGGCGGGTTTTCCAGGTGCGGCTGATGCGCCCGTCCGGTGTGCTCAGCTTGCCGTGGGCGCCGGCACCGATGCCGAGGAAATCACCGAAGGTCCAGTAATTCAGGTTGTGCCGCGCCATGCGCTCGGGCTGCGCGTAGGCCGAGACTTCGTACTGGGCGTAACCGTGCTCGGCGAGCAGCGCCTGGCCGGCTTCCTGGATATCCCACAGGGTGTCGTCCTCGGGCAGTACCGGCGGCTGGTTCCAGAACACCGTATTCGGCTCCACCGTCAGCTGGTACCAGGACAGGTGGGTCGGCGCCTGGGCGATGGCGATGCGCAGGTCGCCCAGAGCGTCATCGAGGGACTGGTCCGGCAGGCCGTGCATCAGATCCAGGTTGAAATTGTCGAAGCCGGCGGCGCGGGCCATGTCGGCGGCACGCACGGCTTCGTCACCATCGTGGATGCGCCCCAGAGCCTTGAGTTTTTCCGCCTGGAAGCTCTGCACGCCGATCGACAGGCGATTGATGCCCAGGCGCCGGTACGCGGCGAATTTCTCCTGCTCGAAGGTGCCCGGGTTGGCTTCCAGAGTGATCTCGATATGGCCGGCGAACGGGATGCGCCTCTCCACCCCTTCGAGCAGGCGGCCCAGGGCCTTGGCGGAAAACAGGCTGGGCGTACCGCCGCCGAAGAAGATCGAGGTCAGCGGGCGGCCGTGTGCCTGGGCCAGGTCAGCGTCGAGGTCGGCGAGCAACGCGTCGACGTAGGCCTCTTCCGGCAGGTTGGGGCCGGCGGCGTGGGAGTTGAAATCGCAGTAGGGGCACTTGCGCACGCACCAGGGAATATGGACGTACAGGGCCAGGGGCGGCAGCTGGAACACGGGCTTCTGGATCACGGCAGGGTGGTTGCGGGGCGCTATCGTGGCACGAGTTGGGCAAACTGCCAAAGCGCGTGGATGAAGCGCCCCATTCGAAAGCGCTTACAAACCCAGGCGCTGCTTGAGCAGCTTCATGGCAATGGCGCGGTGGCTGAGCTGATTCTTGTCGGCCGCAGGCAGCTCTGCGCTGGAGCACTGGCGCTCCTCGACCCAGAACAGCGGGTCGTAGCCGAAGCCGTGCTCGCCGCGTGCCTCATGCAGGATGCGGCCATGCCACAGGCCCTCGCAGAGAATCGGCAGCGGGTCGTCGGCGTGTCGCACCAGAGCCAGGCAGCAGACGAACTGGGCGCCGCGCTCGGCGTCCGGCACTTCCTTGAGGGCCGCCAGCAGCTTGGCGTTGTTGGCGGCATCGCCCTGGCCATCGGCGTAGCGAGCCGAATAGATGCCCGGCGCGCCGCCGAGGAAATCCACTGCCAGGCCGGAGTCGTCGGCCAGCGCCGGCAGGCCGGACAGGCGCGAGGCGTTGCGTGCCTTGAGGATGGCGTTCTCGACGAACGACAGGCCGGTTTCCTCCGGCTCCACCTGGCTGAATTCACCGACCGAGCGCAGGCGCACGCGGTCGCCGAGCATGGCTTGCAGTTCCTTGAGTTTGCCGGCGTTGTGGCTGGCGAGGACGAGTTCTGGAAAAGGCATCATGGCTCCGGAAAGAGTTCCTGGTTGAAGTCCAGGCGCTGGCCGTTCACCTGCAGGTTGAACAGCAGCACCTCGCGGGATTCGAGGGGAAACTGCGCCAGGTACGAAACGAATTCGCCCTCGCGCTGCTCGATGAACGTCAGCGTCTGACCATGGCCCAGCACGTTCCTCACCTCGCCACTGACCTGCGCGGGCGCGGATTTGCCATCGCGCAGTACGCTGACGTTGAGTACGCCCAGCTTGCCGCTGCGCACCAGGCCGCTGGCATGGGCAATCTGCGGCTGCAGGTAGCTGGCGTTGAAGGCGCTGTAATGCACCTGCAGGTCACCAAGGCGCTGCATGCGCCCGTCAGCGGCAGCCGACAGGCTCAGGCACAGGGCCATCAGCACGATGAGCAGGCGCATGGCGCGGCCTAGTTGGCGATGCGCACGTCGTGCGCATTGTGGCCGCTGATGCGGTAGATGCCGATCTCGCCCAGCAGGTTCGGCCAGGCGCGGCTGGCCCAGCCATGCCGGTGTTCGCGGTCCACGGCCAGGCGGTCGAGCACCCGGGCGCTCTGCTGGTGGCACAGGCGCTCGAAGTCCTCGAAGGTGCAGAAGTGGATGTTCGGCGTGTTGTACCAGGTGTACGGCAGGAAATCCGACACCGGCATGCGCCCCTTGCTGGCCAGGTACCAGCGGCAGCGCCAGTGACCGAAGTTGGGAAAGGTGATGATGCAGGTCTTGCCGACGCGCAGCATCTCGGCCAGCACCTTGTCGGGAAAGTGCAGCGCCTGCAGCGACTGGGTCATGACCACCACGTCGAAGCTGTCGCTGGCGAAGTTGCCCAGGCCTTCGTCGAGGTTCTGTTCGATGACGTTGACGCCCTTGCCGATGCACTGGGCGATCTTGTCCGGGTCGATCTCCAGGCCATAGCCGGTCACCTGCTTGTTGGCGCCCAGCCAGGCGAGCAGTTCGCCGTCGCCGCAACCCAGGTCGAGGACGCGGCTGCCGGCGGGAATCCATTCCTGGATGATCTCTAGGTCGGCTCGCATGCTTACACCTCGATCCGTTTCATGTAGCTGGCAAAACCCTGCAGGTAGCGGGGGATCGGCATCAGGAAGGCGTCGTGGCCCTGGGGCGCATCGATCTCCAGGTAGCAGACGTTCTTGCGGGCGGCGAGCAGGGCGTTGACGATCTCCCGCGAGCGCGCCGGCGAGAAGCGCCAGTCGGTGGTGAACGACATCACGCAGAAGTCCGCCTTGGCCTTGGCCAGGGTCTTGGCCAGGTCGCCGTCGTGCTCGGCAGCCGGG
This sequence comes from Pseudomonas fulva 12-X, assembly GCF_000213805.1. Taxonomy (NCBI): domain Bacteria; kingdom Pseudomonadati; phylum Pseudomonadota; class Gammaproteobacteria; order Pseudomonadales; family Pseudomonadaceae; genus Pseudomonas; species Pseudomonas fulva. The sequence continues at coordinate 338,832 of NC_015556.1, forward strand.
TCGAAGTAGTCCAGCGCCTTGGTCATCAACAGGTAGGTGTTGGCGTCGAAGCGCCCGGAAAACTCCTCGCCCTGGTAGCGCAGGTAGCTTTCCACCTGGAATTCCACGCTGTGGAAGTCGTAGTTGAGCTTCTCGTTCTTCAGGCCGCGGCCGAATTTCTCGCCCATGGCGTCATCGGACAGGTAGGTGATGTGCCCGACCATGCGTGCCAGCATCAGGCCACGCTTGGGGATCACGCCCTGATCCTGGAAGTGCCCGCCGTGGAATTCCGGGTCGGTGAGAATCGCCTGGCGCGCCACTTCGTTGAAGGCGATGTTCTGCGCCGAGAGCTTAGGTGCCGAGGCGATGGCCAGGCAGTGACGCACGCGCTCCGGGTAGCTGATCGTCCACTGCATGGCCTGCATGCCGCCCAGGCTGCCGCCGATCACCGCGGCCCACTGGCCGATGCCCAGCAGGTCGGCCAGCCGCGCCTGGCTGTTGACCCAGTCTTCCACGGTCATCACCGGGAAATCGGCGCCGAACGGCTTGCCGGTGGCCGGGTTGATATCGGAGGGGCCGGTCGAGCCGTTGCAGCCGCCCAGATTGTTGAGGCTGACAACGAAGAACTTGTTGGTGTCGATCGGCTTGCCGGGGCCGATGCAGCTGTCCCACCAGCCCGGTTTGCGGTCGTCTGCGCTGTGGTAACCCGCGGCGTGGTGATGGCCGGACAGCGCGTGACAGATCAGCACCGCGTTGCTGGCGTTGGCATTGAGCTCGCCGTAGGTTTCGTAGATCAGCTGGTAATCGGCCAGGCTGCGGCCGCAGGCCAGGGCCAGTGGCTCGGCGAACCTGGCGACCTGTGGCGTCACCAGGCCAACGGAGTCTTGAGGAAAAACAGTCGACATCGACGCTGCTCGGCTAGGGAAGGTTTCTAGAAAGAGCAGCAGTCTAAAGAGCGCGCCTGTCAGCGGCAAGGAAACCACGGACCACGCAGGCCGAGCCGGCCAGCGGGTGTGTTATTCGAGGTTGCCGGTCGGCCGCGGCATGCCTTTGAGCGTGACCACCTTGGCCTGACGCTGGATCGGCGCCGGGCGGCGCATCACGCGCAGCATGTCGCCGGCCTGGGTCAGCTGGCCCTTGAGCTCGGCGGCATACTGGGCCAGCTGTTGGTGGCGCTGGCGCCCGTGCTGGGTGTCCTGGGCCAGGGCCTTGAGGCGCAGCATGTGGCCTTCCAGCAGCTGCTTGTGCTCCAGGGTGTGCTGCATCAGCGGCATCAGCGCCTCGTCGGCCCAGCGCTCGGCGTCGCGGCGCAGGCGGCGGTGCAGGCCGATGACTTCCTGCACCAAGGTGGCGAAGAAGCGTCGGCCGAGGCTGCGCTGCTCGGTCAGCAGCGCCTTGAGGCCCAGGCGGAAGCGGTCGCCCTTTTTCTGCAGCTGGCGCAGTTCGCGCACGTAGTCCGCCAGTTCGAAGCGCGGTGCGTCGACTGCCTGCAGTGGGTTCTCCTCGTTGTGCCGGCGGTAGATGGCCTCGACCATGCGGTTGGCCATGTCGGCATCGTGGGACAGGCTGTGCAGGTCGTCCTCGACGGCGGTGAAGAAGTTCAGGATCGACTGATTGATGCCCAGAGTCGTCCAGGCGCCGTTGAGCTGACGGCGCAGCAGGGCGAGATGCGCTTCGAGTTTCTCTGCCTGGGCGGAAGTCTTCAGGCGTTCGCCCTGATTGCGCAGCAGGCGCTGGTTGGTACGCAGCGCCACCAGGCGCTTGTGGTGCAGGGTGTGGTCGTCCTTGGTCCGGCTGGTCAGCTCCATGAGCATCTGGCCGTTGTCCTGGCGGCGCTCGTCGAGTAGCTCCAACTGCTCGCTGACCTTGGCCAGGCGCAGGCCCAGCACATGCTGGCTGTTGGTGAGCATGGCCAGCACCTGACGCACCACGCGCTCTTCGAGCAGGTGTTCCTTCTGCGCCACGATGCGCTCGCAGAGCAGCGTCTCGAGCTCTGCCATCTGGCTGCGCGCCAGCAGGCCCGGGTCCTTGCGCACCTTGGCCAGCAGCGCCTGCTTGGCCGACAGCGGCAGGATGTCCCGGCCGGGAATGCCCAGGTGGCGGGCGGCCTGCATGCGCACCCGCTCGATGGCATTGGCCACGAAGGTGTCGCCGGCCAGGTCGTCCCACAGCACGTCGATCTTGTTCAGCACCGCATACAGGCAGCCTTGGCGCTCCTCGTCGAGGGGCTGTACGTGCTGCTGCCAGATATCCAGGTCGCTGGCCGTCACGCCGGTGTCGGCGGACAGCAGAAAGATCACCGCCTGGGCGCTGGGCAGCATCGACAGGGTCAGCTCCGGCTCGCAGCCCAGGGCATTGAGGCCCGGCGTGTCGAGAATGCGCAGGCCCTGGCGCAGCAGCGGGTGGTCGAAATTGACGATGGCGTGGCGCCAGGCCGGCACCAGCACCTGGCCGGATTTGTCGGTGCTTTCCAGGTTGTCCGGGTGAAAGCCCAGGCTGATCGCCTTCTCCACCGGCATGGCCTTGCTGGCAGCGACCTGGGCGAAGGCCTTGGCCATGCCGTCGGGGTCGCTGGTGTCCAGCGGCACGTTCACCCAGTGGCGCGGGGTGCGCTTGAACTGGGCGACGCTGGCCTCGGCGATGCGCGTCTCGATGGGCAGCAGGCGGATATAGGGCTGCTCGGCGCCCGGATCGAAGAGAATCTCGGTCGGGCACATGGTGGTGCGCCCGGCCTGGGACGGCAGCAGGCGCTGACCGTATTCGGAGAAGAACAGGCTGTTGATCAACTCGGTCTTGCCGCGGGAGAACTCGCCGACGAAGGCCAGGGTGATGTGGTCGGTACGCAGCAGGCGTAGCGCCCGCTCCAAACGTGCCTCGACGCCCTCGCTGCTCAGTCGGTTATGGGCCAGCCAACTGCGATAGCGGGTGATCTCGCGGACCAGTTCGCGCTTCCAGGCGACATACGCATCGACCTGCTCACTGAGACGTTCCATGCTCATCGGTAGGTTCCCTGACAAGGCATCGGCTTCGATGCGGGCTGCCGAGCATTATGCGAGGGGCACAGGCGGCGTCAATGGCGACTGGGTCGCATTGGCACCTGATGGTCGTTCAGGACGGGCGAGCGGTCAGGCCGAGTTCGGCGGGCAAGGTGGTGGGCGCCTTTATACGTACACGCTTCTGGCGGCTCTGCTGGCCGCTTTCCAGGCTGACCTGGCTCTTGGCGACACCGAAGGCGGCGGCCAGAAAGGCCAACAGGTGGGCATTGGCTTTGCCGTCCACCGGCGGGGCGGTGAGGCGGATCTTCAGGCGTTCGCCATGCAGCCCGGCGAACGCGTCATTGCTCGCCTTGGGCTGCAGATGGCAGTCGAGGATCAGCGCATCGCCGTCCCAGCGGAAGAACGCCACCGCTTTTATATCGCTAGGCTCAGGCCGCTGAACATACCTGTACTGATCGCCAGGTTGCGGATCACCAGCATGTCGATCAGGTTGAGGATCAGGAACGCCACGATGGGCGACAGGTCCAGGCCGCCCAGGTTGGGCAGTACGCGGCGGATCGGCATCAGCAGCGGTTCGCAGATCTGGTTGACCAGCAGGGCGGCCGGGTTGTGGGTGCCCTGGGCGACCCAGGAGAGGATCACGCTGATGATCAGGGCGAAGAAGAACACCTTGAGCAGCAGGGCGGTCACGCCAATGATCGACCACACCAGAATCAGCAGCGGGTCGCTGATGCCGACGCCCATCAGCATCAGGGTCAGTGCCATCAGCACGAACTGGACGATCAGCGCCAGCACCAGCGAGGCCAGGTCGAGGCCGCCGAGGCTGGGGATGATGCGGCGCAGCGGCTTGAGGATCGGATGGGTGGCGCGCACGATGAACTGGCTGAGCGGGTTGTAGAAGTCCGCGCGAACCAGTTGCAGGATGAAGCGCAGCAGCACGATCAGCAGGTAGAAGCTGCCGATGGTCTGCAGGATGTAAATGGCAGCGGTGTTCAGACCGATCATTACGTGTCTCCTTATTGACCCAGTTGTTCGGCCAGCTCGGCCGAGCGCTGATCGGCGGCCTTGACGGCCTGCTCGACCAGGGCTTCGAAGCCGCCAGCCTGGAATGTCTTGATCGCCGCCTCGGTGGTGCCGGCGGGCGAGGTGACGCGGCGACGCAGCTCGGCGGCGTCGACGTCGCTGTTCAGGGCCATCTGCGCGGCGCCCAGGGCGGTTTGCATCGTCAGCTTGGCGGCGACGTCGCGGGGCAGGCCGAGCTTCTCACCGCTGGCGGTCATCGCCTCGATCAGCAGGAAGAAATACGCCGGGCCGCTGCCGGACACGGCGGTCACGGCGTCGATCAGCTTTTCCTCGTCCAGCCACACCGCCATGCCGACGGCGCTAAGTAGCTGCTCGGCCTGCTGGCGTTGCTCGGCGCTGACCTGCGCATTGGCGTACAGGCCGCTGGCGCCCAGGCGCAAGAGCGACGGGGTGTTGGGCATGCAACGTACGATGGCGCGCGCGCCCAGCCAGTTTTCCAGGCTGGCGCTGGTGATGCCGGCGGCGATGGAAACGATCAGCTGGCCGGCCTGCACATGGGGCGCCAGGTCCAGGCACACGTCCTTCATGACCTGGGGCTTGACCGCCAGGACGATCACGTCGGCGTCACGGCAGGCCTCGGCATTGCTGGCGACCACGTCGATGCCGTGTTCGGCGGCGATCTTCTCGCGCTGTTCGGCGCCACGGTCGCTGGCACGGATGGCGCTGGCCGGCAGGCCTTGGGCGAGCAGCCCGCCGATCAGGCTGGCGGCCATGTTGCCGGCGCCGATGAAGGCGATGCGGGGAGAGGTCATGGGGAGGTTCCTGTCTGAAAAGTCGAGATCGGGTAATTCAAACCTTGCCGTAGTCGCGTTCGCCGAACAGCGCCGTGCCGATACGTACCCAGCTCGCGCCCTCGGCGATGGCCGCTTCGAGGTCGTGGCTCATGCCCATGGACAGGGTGTCGAGATCGAGGTTCAGCGCGTCCCGCAGTGCGCGCAGACGGGCGAACGCCGCACGTTGCTCGGCCACGTCATCGGTGGGCGCGGGGATTGTCATCAATCCGCGCAAACGTAGGTTGGGCAGTTGTGTAACCGCCTGTGCCAACTCGGCGAGCTGCTCGGGCTGGCAGCCGGATTTGCTCGCTTCGCCGCTGACGTTGACCTGCAGGCAGATGTTCAGTGGCGCCAGCTCTGCGGGGCGCTGGGCGCTCAGGCGTTCGGCGACTTTCAGGCGATCCACCGAGTGCACCCAGGCGAAATGCTCGGCGATGGGGCGGGTCTTGTTGGACTGGATGGGGCCGATGAAATGCCAGGTCAGCGGCAGGTCGGTGAGCAGCGCCTGCTTGTCGAGGGCTTCCTGCAGGTAGTTCTCACCGAAATCCCGCAGGCCGGCCGCGTGGGCTTCACGAATCGCGTCGGCGGGCTTGGTCTTGCTCACCGCCAGCAGCCCGACAGAGGAAAAATCTCGCTGCGAGGCTTGCGCCGCCTCACGGATCCGCACACCGACCTTTGCAATATTCTCTGCTATCGTGGACATTACCTGCGCCTGCCGCCTGAGCGTTTCTGCGGGCCCCACGGTGTTCTGCCAAGGGCGTGCTCGCGCAGCCGCCTGGTGATCCCCCAAGGCCCCTATCCTTAAGTTACGCGGCATTCTACCGTCATTAGGGAGTCCCATGGATATCACCGAGCTGCTTGCCTTCAGCGCCAAGCAAGGCGCGTCGGACCTGCACCTTTCCGCAGGCTTGCCGCCGATGATCCGGGTCGACGGCGATGTGCGCCGGATCAACCTGCCTGCCCTGGATCACAAGCAGGTCCACGCGCTGATCTACGACATCATGAACGACAAGCAGCGCAAGGATTTCGAAGAATTCCTGGAAACCGACTTCTCGTTCGAAGTGCCCGGCGTGGCGCGCTTCCGGGTCAACGCCTTCAACCAGAACCGCGGCAGCGGCGCGGTATTCCGGACCATTCCGTCGAAAGTGCTGAGCATGGAAGACCTCGGCATGGGCGAGATCTTCAAGAAGGTCTCCGACGTGCCGCGCGGGCTGGTGCTGGTCACCGGGCCGACCGGTTCGGGCAAGTCGACCACCCTGGCGGCGATGCTCGACTACATCAACAGCAACAAGTACCACCACATCCTCACCGTCGAAGACCCCATCGAATTCGTTCACGAGTCGAAGAAGTGTCTGGTCAACCAGCGTGAGGTGCACCGCGATACCCACGGCTTCTCCGAAGCGCTGCGCTCGGCTCTGCGTGAAGACCCGGACATCATCCTGGTCGGCGAGATGCGCGACCTGGAAACCATCCGCCTGGCGCTGACCGCCGCAGAAACCGGTCACCTGGTGTTCGGCACCCTGCACACCACCTCCGCCGCCAAGACCATCGACCGGGTGGTCGACGTGTTCCCGGCCGAGGAAAAGTCCATGGTTCGCTCCATGCTGTCCGAATCCCTGCAGGCGGTGATTTCCCAGACCCTGCTGAAGAAGATCGGCGGCGGTCGGGTGGCGGCCCACGAAATCATGATCGGCACCCCGGCGATCCGAAACCTGATCCGCGAAGACAAGGTGGCGCAGATGTATTCGGCCATCCAGACCGGTGGTGCACTGGGTATGGAAACCCTCGACTCCTGCCTGAAACGGCTGGTGTCCAAAGGCCTGGTCAGCCGTGAAAGTGCCCGAGAGAAGGCCAAGACACCCGAAAACTTCTGAGAATCTATCCACGATCAGCTGCGCGTCGGCGTTACTGCGTTAAAAACAAGCTCGGAATGCTCATTTACCACTCGTAAACTCCGCTTCCTCGCTTGTTTTTGCCTTGCATCGCTCTAGCTCGCAAGATCGTGAACAGATCCTCGGCCCAGGCTGGCGGATTTCCCCTCCGCCGGCAATTGAACATCGCGCCAGCGCATTTAGGTAGGCACCCATGGAATTCGAAAAACTGTTGCGTCTGATGGTCGAGAAGGGCGGCTCCGATCTGTTCATCACCGCTGGCGTGCCGCCGTCGATGAAGGTCAATGGCAAGATCATGCCCGTGACCAAGACCCCGCTGTCGCCGGAGATGACCCGTGAAACCGTGCACGGGGTGATGAACGAGCAGCAACGCCGGGAGTTCGCCGAAAACCACGAGTGCAACTTCGCGATCAGCGCCCGTGGCATCGGCCGTTTCCGGGTCAGTGCCTTCTACCAGCGCAACCTGGCTGGCATGGTGCTGCGCCGCATCGAAACCAACATCCCGACGCTGGACGACCTCAAGCTGCCGGAAATCCTCAAGAAGCTGGCGCTGACCAAACGCGGCCTGGTGCTGTTCGTCGGCGCCACCGGCACCGGCAAGTCCACCTCCCTGGCGGCGATGATCGGCTACCGCAACAAGAACAGCAGCGGCCACATCATCTCCATCGAAGACCCGATCGAGTACATCCACCAGCACCAGAACTGCATCGTCACCCAGCGCGAAGTGGGCATCGACACTGATTCTTTCGAGGTCGCGCTGAAGAACACCCTGCGCCAGGCGCCGGACGTGATCCTCATCGGTGAGGTGCGTACCCGCGAGACCATGGACCACGCCGTGGCCTTCGCCGAAACCGGCCACCTGTGCCTGGCCACCCTGCACGCCAACAACGCCAACCAGGCGCTGGACCGGATCATCAACTTCTTCCCGGCGGACCGGCAGAACCAGGTGTGGATGGACCTGTCGCTGAACCTCAAGGCCATCGTCGCCCAGCAACTGATCCCCACGCCCGACGGCAAGGGCCGCCGCGCCGTGATCGAGGTGCTGATCAACACCCCGCTGGCCGCCGACCTGATCCGCAAGGGTGAGGTGCACGAGCTCAAGGGCCTGATGAAGCGCTCCACCGAGCACGGCATGCAGACCTTCGACCAGGCGCTTTACAACCTCTACAGCCAGGGCGAGATCACCTACGAAGATGCCCTGCTGTACGCTGACTCGGCCAACGACCTGCGTCTGATGATCAAGCTCGGCTCGGAAACCGACGGCGAACACCTGACCAGCATGTCCCAGGGTCTGGCCTTGGAGATCAGCGACGAAGATCAGGGGCGGCGGTTTCGTTAAGCCTGTCGTTGCTCGTATAGAACGAAACCCGCTTCGGCGGGTTTTTTGTTGGTGACTCGGGGCTGCCTATGCGGCAGTGAAGGTGGCGCCTTTCGTCACGGGCAGGTCTAGGCATTTCTGAGCTGCCTATACGGCAGTGAAGCCCTCCGGCACCGCCACGCCCGCAGGATGTACTTTCTGAGCTGCCTATACGGCAGTGAAGGTGGGCGAGGTGTGGGGCATCGGCCGGCGCCTTTTCTGAGCTGCCTACACGGCAGTGAAGCGGCCTTGGCTGGAGGCCCATGTGGGCGAGCATTTCTGAGCTGCCTACACGGCAGTGAAGCGCCTCTTCCTGGGCGGCAAAGCGCTCGGCCATTTCTGAGCTGCCTACACGGCAGTGAAGTCGGAACCGTAGGCGTAATCCGAGTAATCCAATTTCTGAGCTGCCTACACGGCAGTGAAGGCGGTACCAACAAGCTGAACCCTGGCCAGGGTTTTCTGAGCTGCCTACACGGCAGTGAAGCTGCATGCCAGCCAGGCCACCCATGCCGTCATTTTCTGAGCTGCCTACACGGCAGTGAAGAACACCTGCATCACCGGCATGCCGTTCATCTTTTTCTGAGCTGCCGTATAGGCAGCTCAGAAAAGCACGGTCGGTGCGTCAGCCATGGCAGCAGCGTTCACTGCCGTATAGGCAGCTCAGAAAGACACGAAACGTATGCGGCACAACTCGATGTTGTTCACTGCCGTATAGGCAGCTCAGAAATTTGCCATGGTTCACCTCGATCCCGGCCGAGGGTTCACTGCCGTATAGGCAGCTCAGAAAATGAAGGCGAAGAGCAGTGCGCCGGCGAATGCGTTCACTGCCGTATAGGCAGCTCATAAATCGGAGACACTGCCAGGGTTTCTTTTGCCCGGTTCACTGCCGCACAGGCAGCACTTTCTCCGCATCCGCCTGAATGCGTTTGCCCGGCCGAGCGGCGACTGCCTCAGCCTGGCCATCGACCTGGGCGCCTGCTCTAGCCTGGCTCATCAAACGGGGAATCAGTGGGCCTTCGGGCAGGTTGCGCCAGAAGCGCACCGGCATATTGGTTTCCAGAACGCTTCGATTGAGGCGTGCCGGGTTGAAGGTACTGCCGTAGTAGGCCAGCCACATCGCTTCGTTGCGGTCGTCGGTGCCCTGGGCCAATTGTTGCCATTCAGGCGGGCAGGGCTTGGCGTGATGCAGCTTCTCGCCATCCCAGTACACGCCGTCATCCGGTGTAGCGATTAGCCAGGTCTGGCGGCCGAGGCGTTCGGCGAAATGGCCCGAGGCGCTGGCGAGAATGTCGTGGGCCGGCTCGTGCCAGGCCACCAGCTCCGGTCCGCCGGCGCTGGCGTCCCGCGGTTTGAAGCGCAGGAAGGCGTGTAGGTGATGCGCTTCGCGGCGAACCGCCTTGAGGCGGGCGTGCAGTTCGCTGCCGTCGATATCGCCGGCCAGCATGGCGGCCTGATCGCCATTGGCGACGCGCCAGAGGATGCGGTACAGCAGTGCCCAGCGCTGGGCGCAGCGAAAGCGAGCGGCGCTTTCCAGTTGTTCGATCAGGGCGCGCGGCACGCGTACCGGACGATCAGCCGCCACGGCGGTTTGTGGCTTGTCCAGGTGGCCAAAGAGGTCGTGATTTTCCTGGCTGTCCTGCACCCAGCTCAGTTGATGCGGCGCCATGCCTTGGCGCAGTTGCGCTCGGGCAGCATCCCGCCAGCCGGCGAAACTGCCGTCGAAATGCACCGCGTGCATCACCACAGCCCCATCTGTTGCGGCGCTTCGCTCAATTGCTGGCGCAGTACCAGGGATTCGCGGGTCGCCTGAGCCGGGCGGTAGTCCTGGGTGACGATAAAGGGCTTGGCCTTTTCCAGCACGCAGCGCAAACGCCCCACATCTTCGAAGCGGATGCGCTTCTGCCTGCGCAGGGCCACCAGGCGCTGGGCGCTGAGCACACCGATGCCGGGGATGCGGGCGATCAGGGTGACGTCCGCGCGGTTGAGGTCGACGGGAAAGAGCTGACGATTGTTCAGTGCCCAGGCCAGTTTTGGGTCGATATCCAGCGCTAGGTTGCCGGGGCCGTCGAGCAACTCCGTGGCCTTGAAGCCGTAGCCGCGCATCAGGAAGTCCGCCTGATACAAGCGGTGCTCGCGTAGCAGCGGCGGCGCCTCGAAGGGGACGCTCTTGGGGCTTTGCGGAATCGGGCTGAAGGCCGAGTAATAGACGCGCTTGAGGCGAAAATCGCCATACAGCGACTGGGCGGTGTGCAGGATGGTGCTGTCGTCGGTGGCGTCGGCGCCGACGATCATCTGCGTGCTCTGCCCGGCAGGCGCAAAGGCGGGCGCGCGTTTCTCGCTGTCGGCCTCTTCGACGCCATTGCGGATGGTGCCCATGGCCTGCTTGATCGGCGCCACGCTCTTTTCCGGCGCCAGGCGGATCAGGCTGCTTTCGGTGGGCAGTTCGATGTTCACGCTGAGGCGGTCGGCGTAGCGACCGGCTTCGGCGATCAGCTCCGGCGACGCGTCGGGAATGGTCTTGAGGTGGATGTAGCCACGAAACTCGTGCTCCTCACGCAGCAGCTTGGCGACCCGGTTGAGCTGCTCCATGGTGTAGTCCGCCGAGCGGATGATGCCGGAGCTCAGGAACAGCCCGCTGATGCAGTTGCGGCGGTAGAAATCCAGGGTCAGGGTGACCACTTCCTCGGGCGTGAAGCGCGCGCGGGGTACGTCGCTGGAGCGACGATTGACACAGTACTGGCAGTCGTACAGGCAGAAATTGGTCAGCAGGATCTTCAGCAGCGCCACGCAGCGGCCATCGGGGGTGAAGCTGTGGCAGATGCCCATGCCGTCGGTAGCGCCCATGCCGCTCTGGCCTTTCGAGCTGCGTTTGGGCGCGCCGCTGCTGGCGCACGAAACATCGTATTTGGCGGCGTCGGCGAGTACCGTGAGCTTTTCGATCAATTCCATGGGTAACGATTCGATAGCTGTATTTATATACAGTATCGAGCAAGCTCCAGACGCCCGCAAGGTCGTCTCGTCGGCGACAGGGGAAACCAGCGCCGGCGTTGTGGATCGAAGGCAATGAACCTATCTATCTGGAGAGTCCGATGCAGCGTCCTGACACCCACAGCAAGATCATCGGCTACCTGCTGTGGATCTTTGGCTTCCTCGGTGCGCACCGCTTCTATTACGGCAAGCCGGTGACCGGCACCATCTGGTTTTTCACCCTGGGCCTGCTGTTCATCGGCTGGATCATCGATCTGTTCCTGATTCCGGCGATGGATCGGGAGGCGGACCTGCGCTTCACGGCCGGGCGCATCGACTACAACGTCGCCTGGATCCTGCTCACGTTCCTGGGCATTTTCGGCGTGCACCGCATGTACCAAGGCAAGTGGATCACCGGGATTCTTTATCTGCTGACCGGCGGACTGTTTCTGGTCGGCGTGCTGTACGACCTGTGGACGCTGAACAATCAGGTGTCGATTGAGAATGCGCGTAACGGATAAGGTCGCTGGAAAGTGAAGCCAGGCATCGCTGCCGGCCTTTGTGGGGCGACAGGGATGCCTGGTTGATGCGGATTATTTCGCGGGCATGGCCCGCTCCCACATCAGTCAGCCGGTGGTAGATCAGCCTTGGAAGCTGATATGCCCATCCACCAGGGTGTAGCGCACCTGGCTGGGCAGGCAGTGGCCGAGGAAGGGGCTGTTGCGGCCCTTCGAGTGCCAGCTTTCGCCGGCCACGGTAGAGGCTTGCGGATCGAACAGCAGGATATCCGCCGCATCGCCCTGCTTGAGTTGGCCGACCGGCAGGCGTAGTGCCTGCGCCGGGCCGCTGCTCAGGCGGGCGAGCAGGGTGGGCAGGTCCAGCAAGCCGTCCTGCGCCAGCGTCATGGCCAGTGGCAGCAGCAGCTGCACGCCGCTGATGCCGGGCTCGGTCTCGCCAAACGGTGCCAGCTTGGCGTCCAGTTCGTGGGGTTGGTGATGGCTGGAGATGGCGCTGATCACGCCGCTCTTCACCGCCTCGCGCAGGCCGTCGCGGTCGGCGCGGGTGCGCAGTGGCGGTTGCACGTGATAGAGGCTGGAAAAGTCGATCAGCGCCTCGTCGGTGAGAATCAGCTGGTACAGCGCCACATCGGCGGTCACCGGCAGGCCGCGAGCCTGGGCATCGGCGATCAGCTGCGCGCCGCGGGCGCTGGTCAGCTGGCTGAAATGCGCGCGCACGCCGCTCTGCTCGACCAGCAACAGGTCGCGAGCCAGGGCCACGGTTTCGGCGGTTTCCGGAATCCCCGACAGGCCGAGGAAGCTGGCAGTGGCACCCTCGTGGGCCAGACCGCCTTCGGCGAGGTCATGATCCTGGGAGTGGAAGATCACCGTGAGGTCGAAGGTGGCGGCGTATTCCAGGGCGCGGCGCAGGGTGCGCGCGTTGCGGAAATTGTTCAAGCCGTTGCCGAACGCCACGCAGCCGGCATCGCGCAGGGCGACCAGCTCGGCGAGCTGCTCGCCATCGAGCCCTTTGCTCAGGGCGCCGATGGGAAACACCTTGGCGTGGCCGGCTTCGCGGGCGCGGTCGAGGATCAGTTCGGCCACCGCCGAAGTGTCCAGCACCGGCTTGGTGATCGGCGGGCAGCACAGGCTGGTGACGCCGCCAGCGGCAGCGGCCAGGGTTTCGCTGGCGATGTTGCCCTTGCGGCTGTAGCCGGGCTCGCGCAGGGCGACAGACAGGTCGACCAGGCCGGGTGCGGCGACCAGGCCGTTGGCGTCCAGGGTCTGGTCGGCTTCGAAGCCGGCCGGCGCCTGGCCGACGGCGCTCAGCTTGCCGCCTTCTATATACAGGTCGGCGACCTGATCGAAGCCGCTGCTCGGGTCGATGACGCGGGCGCCGAGGATACGGGTACGCATCAGTTGTGCTCCTCAGCGTTGAGTTGGCGTTGGGCGTTCTGGCCGCTCATGGCCATGGACAGCACGGCCATGCGGATGGCGATGCCGTAGGTGACCTGGTTGAGAATCACCGACTGCGGGCCGTCGGCCACCGCCGACTCGATCTCCACGCCGCGGTTGATCGGCCCCGGGTGCATGACCAGGGCATCGGGCTTGGCCAGCTTGAGGCGCTGCTCGGTCAGGCCGAACAGGCGGTAGAACTCGCCCTCGCTGGGCAACAGGCCGCCGGTCATGCGCTCGCGCTGCAGGCGCAGCATGATCACCACGTCGACATCTTTGAGGCCTTCATTGGCATCGCTGAACACGCGCACGCCGTAGCTTTCTTCCAGGCCGATGGGCAGCAGGGTCTTCGGCGCGATCACGCGGATGTCGGGGCAGCCGAGGGTCTTGAGCGCCAGCATGTTGGAGCGCGCCACCCGCGAATGCAGGATGTCGCCGACGATGGCCACCGAGAGATTCTCGAAGCTGCCCTTGTGGCGGCGGATGGTCAGCATGTCGAGCATGCCCTGGGTCGGGTGCGCGTGGCGGCCGTCGCCACCGTTGATGATCGCCAGGTTCGGGCACACGTGTTCGGCGATGAAGTGCGCGGCGCCGGAGCCGGCATGGCGCACCACGAAGATGTCGGCGGCCATGGCTTCGAGGTTGCGCAGGGTGTCGAACAGCGTCTCGCCCTTGCTGGTCGAGCTGGTCGACACGTTCAGGCTGATCACGTCGGCGGACAGGCGTTGGGCGGCTAGCTCGAAGGTGGTGCGGGTGCGCGTGGAGTTCTCGAAGAACACGTTGCACACCGTCTTGCCGCGCAGCAGCGGAACCTTCTTCACGGCGCGGGCACCGACTTCGAGGAAGGAGTCGGCGGTGTCGAGGATTTCCGTCAGCAACTCGCGGGGCAGGCCATCGAGGGACAGGAAATGGCGCAACTGGCCTTGGTCGTTCAGTTGCAGGGGGCGCTTGGCATCGAGTGCGGTCATTGCGGACGGCCTTGGTCGGAAAGCGTCTGAAGTTCGAGGGTGAAAGGCGCGGGGCCGGACAATTTTACCCGTTGATCGGCCGCCAGCGACAGCGTCGCGCCGACCACGTCGGGGCGGATCGGCAGCTCGCGGGCGTCCAGGTCGAGCAAACTGACCAGGGTCACGCTGGCAGGGCGGCCGTAGTCGAACAGCTCGTTCAGCGCGGCGCGGATGGTGCGCCCGCTCATCAGCACGTCGTCGATCAGCACCAGGTGCTGACCTTCGATCTCGAACGGCAGCTCGGACGGTTGCACCTGCGGGTGCAGGCCGTTCTGGGTGAAGTCGTCGCGGTAGAAAGATACGTCGAGCACGCCCAGCGGCTCGTCGCGGCCTAGTTGCTCGAGCAGCGCCTGGGCCACCCACACGCCGCCGGTGCGGATGCCGATGAAGCGCGGCGTGCTGATCTGCCGCCGGCTCAGGTGGTTGCTCAGCGAGGTCGCCATCTGCGGCAGCAGTTCGGCGGGGTTGGGTAGGCTCATCTAAAGCTCCTTGTGGCCGGGTCAGCCCAGGCAGTTTTCTTCCAGCCAGCCCTGCAGCAGCAGAGCGGCGGCCAGGGCGTCGACCGGGCGCTGGCGGTAGCCACCGGTCTGGCCCTGCTGCAGGCGCTCGCCCTTGGCGGCGTAGGTGGTCAGGCGTTCGTCGTGGGTGAAGACTGGCAGATTGAAGCGGCCGTTGAGGCGGCGGGCGAACTTCTCGGCACGCTCGCTCATGTCGCTTGGCGTGCCATCCATATTCAGCGGCAGGCCGACAACGATGGCATCGGGCTGCCATTCCTTGATCAGCGCCTCGACCTTCTGCCAGTCCGGCACGCCGTTCTGCGCCTTGAGGATGCACAGCTCGCGGGCCGAGCCGGTGATCGGCTGGCCGACGGCGACGCCGATCTGCTTGGTGCCGTAATCGAAGCCGAGCAGCAGGCGCAGGGATTGTTTATCGACCTCGGCCATCAGGCATGGCCCGCCTGGGCAGTTAGCAGATTGAGGTTGATGCCGAGCAGCGCGGCGGCGGCGCCGAGGCGCTGGTCGTAGGGCGTTTCGAACAGAATCGCCTGGTTCGCCGGGCAGGTCAGCCAGGCGTTATCGGCCAGCTCGGCCTCCAACTGACCGGCGCCCCAGCCGGCGTAGCCGAGGGCGATCAGGTGATTAGCCGGGCCGCTACCTTCGGCGATGGCGAACAGTACGTCCTGGGAGGTCGACAGGCTGAGGTCGCCGAGCTCCACGGTGGCCTGGAAGTGTTGGCCTTTGGGATGCAGCACGAAGCCGCGGTCGGTCTGTACCGGGCCGCCGCTGAAGATCGGCAGGCTCTGGCACAGCACCGAGGGTGTACTTTCCGGGCGCAGCTGTTCGAGCACGTCGGCCAGGTTCAGGCCATTGGGGCGGTTGATCACCAGGCCCATGGCGCCCTGGTCGTTGTGATCGATGAGGTAGATCACGGTGTGTGCGAAATTCGGATCGTCCATGTGCGGCATGGCGATCAGAAAGTGGTGTTTGAGAATGCTCGGGCTGGCGTCTTTCATGGCCGCTAGTTTGAGGCTGTGCGGCGCAAGCTACAAGCCGCACGTTCGGGCATGAATGCCGCGTCGGGGTCAGTTGCTCGACAGGCGGTCGCCGCGCTCGAAGCGCCAGGTGCGGATGATCTCCAGGCGGTCGATGTCGGCCAGATCGCCGGTGAACGGCGCGTAGGGCGCGGCCAGGCGCACGATGCGCATGGCGGCCTGGTCGAGCACCTGCTCACCGGAGGATTCCAGCACCATCACCTCGTACAGGCTGCCGTCACGGTTGATCGACACCAGCAGGCGCAGGCTGCCGTGGATCTGCCGACGGCGGGCGTCGTCCGGGTAGTTGAGGTTGCCAATACGCTCGACCTTCTTGCGCCATTCATCCTTGTACCAGGCGCCCTTGTCGCGCATGGTCGAGGCGGCGTTGAGGCGGTGGATCTTCGGGCGCTTGGCGTACTGCTGCACCTGGTCGGACAGCTCGGCTTCCAGGCTGGCGATCTCGGCGGACAGCTGAGCGCTGTCGAAGGACGGCGCCTCCTGGCTTGGTGGCGTCGGTTTGGTTTCCTCGCGCTTGGCCGGGGCCTTCTGCTGCTGCGGGGCGCGGGTGGTGACCGCGGCTTTCGGCGCTTCGGGCTTCACGGCAGGCGGAGGCGGCGCGGCGGCGGGCGTCACCTTGCGTACTTCGGTGTCCTGGAAGGGCGCCTGTTCGGTGGTGGTCGGCGCTGCCTTCTTCTCCAGGGTGCCGCTGCCCTGCTGATTGTCCTGGGCGAGGAAGTCCGCCTCCTTGGGCTTTTCATCGCTCTTGAAGGTGGACAGGGTGATTTCCAGGGTTTTGCTGATCTGCCCGGGCTCGGCGAAGGTGAACCCCACGCCGAGAATCAGCGCTGCATGCAGCACCGCCGCCAGAAACAGGGTGAACCCCAGCCGATCCGCCGGGCGAACGCCGGAGGGGGTGAGATCGGGTGGGGTGGCTGTCGCGTTCATCGCTATCTGTCGTCAGGGCCTGTCGGCGTTTCGGCACGGGCGTGCTGAAACGTCAGCAGACCCTGGGTTGCCGCGCAGTCTGCCGAGGCGATGTGCAAAAGTCTATGAAGCACTCCGCGCATTGAGCTTTTCGGCGATCTTGTCCATCAGGCGCTCGCCGATGCGTGTATCGAAGGCCGCATCGATCTCGCGAATGCAGGTCGGGCTGGTGACGTTGATCTCGGTGAGGCGGTCGCCGATCACGTCCAGGCCGACGAACAGCAGGCCGCGCTCGCGCAGGCTCGGGCCGACGGCGGCGGCGATTTCGCGGTCGCGCTCGGTCAGCGGGCGGGCTTCGCCGCGACCGCCGGCAGCCAGGTTGCCACGGGTCTCGCCGCTGGCCGGAATGCGTGCCAGGCAGTACGGCACCGGTTCACCGTCTATCATCAGAATACGCTTGTCGCCGTCGACGATGGCGGGCAGGTAACGCTGCGCCATGATCTGCTGGCTGCCGTGGGCGGTCAGGGCTTCGAGAATCACCGACAGGTTCGGGTCGCCCTCGCGGTGACGAAAGATCATCGATCCGCCCATTCCATCGAGGGGTTTGAGAATGATGTCACGGTGCTGCCTCGCGAAATCACGCAGAATGTCGGGTCTGCGGCTGACCAGCGTTTCCGGCGTGAATTGCGGAAAACGGGTGGCGAAGAACTTCTCGTTGCAGTCGCGCAGGCTTTGCGGTCGGTTGACCACCAGGGTGCCGGCTTCCTCGGCCTGTTCGAGCAGGTAGGTTGAATAGACGAATTCGTTATCGAAGGGCGGATCCTTGCGCATCAGGATCACGTCGAGTTCGGTCAGGGGCATGTCCTGCTCGTCACCGAATTCGAACCAGTGCTGGGGATCGGCGAACACCTTGAGCGGGCGCGTGCGGCCGCGAGCGACACCGGCGGCCTGGTAGAGGTCCTTCTGCTCCATATAGAAGAGGCTCCAGCCACGCGCCTGGGCCGCCAGAAGCATGGCCAGCGAGCTGTCCTTCTTGTAGGAAATCTGCGCGATGGGATCCATGACGATGCCGAGGCGAACGCTCATTGAAGTATCTCCGTAGAGGCGGTGCGAAGCAGCCGCGAAGGTAGCAGGGATGGGCGCCAAGGGTGGCGCTGACAGGGCGGGCGGTCAAGGGCGAGCAGGCCGATGGCTTGCATGTGGAGAGTGTGCTACAAAGGCCCAGCGATGGGCCGGGCCCATTGATTTCAGGGCCTCCGGCGCACTGGATATGGCGTAATACAACGACTCACCGAAGTGGTGGCAGGGCAGACATGGAACAGCATTCGGAAGGCTTGAGGGTGATGGTGATCGACGACTCGAAGACGATTCGTCGTACAGCGGAAACCCTGCTGAAAAAGGTGGGCTGTGATGTGATCACCGCAGTGGACGGTTTCGACGCCCTGGCGAAGATTGCCGACACCCACCCGAGCATCATCTTCGTCGACATCATGATGCCGCGTCTGGATGGCTATCAGACCTGCGCGTTGATCAAGAACAACAGTGCCTTCAAATCCACCCCCGTTATCATGCTGTCGTCCAAGGACGGCCTGTTCGACAAGGCCAAGGGGCGCATCGTCGGTTCTGATCAATACCTGACCAAGCCATTCAGCAAGGAAGAGCTGCTCGGCGCGATCAAGGCCCACGTCCCGGAGTTCTCTCCGGTCGAACAAGCGTCCTGACGCCCGGCTGTCGCTACCACCGCCTCTCTTCTATGTATTGGGAAACATCATGGCTCGAATTCTGATTGTTGATGACTCGCCGACCGAAATGTACAAGCTGACCGCCATGCTGGAAAAACATGGTCATCAGGTACTCAAGGCCGAAAACGGCGCCGACGGCGTCGCCCTGGCACGCCAGGAAAAACCCGATGTGGTGCTGATGGACATCGTCATGCCCGGGCTCAATGGCTTCCAGGCCACCCGACAGCTGACCAAGGATGCCGAAACCAGCCACATCCCGGTGATCATCGTGACCACCAAGGATCAGGAAACCGACAAGGTCTGGGGCAAGCGCCAGGGCGCCAAGGACTACCTGACCAAACCGGTGGACGAAGCTACGCTGCTGAAAACACTGAACGCGGTGCTGGCCGGCTGAGGCCGCACCCGCGACACGACAAAAGAAGAAGGTCACGGCAGGCATGTCAGAGACACGCACCCCCTTTCAGATCCTTCTCGGTATCGAGCAGCGTTGCCGTGCGTTGGCAGCGGGCTTGCCATCGCAGCAGGTGGCGGTGCAGACCTGGAGTGGCATTGGCTTTCGCATGGGCGAGCGGTTTTTCGTCGCACCGATGGGTGAGGTCGGTGAAGTGTTGCACGAGCCACGGCATACCTTGCTGCCCGGCGTAAAAAGCTGGGTAAAGGGCGTGGCCAACGTGCGCGGACGATTGCTGCCGGTGATGGACCTGTGCGGCTTTTTCGGCGGCGAGCTGTCGCCGCTGCGCAAGCAGCGGCGGGTGCTGGTGGTCGATCACCATGACATCTTCGCCGGCCTTACGGTCGACGAGGTGTTCGGGATGCAGCATTTTGCGGTGGATACCTTCTCCGAGCAGTTGCCAGCGCTCGAGGCGTCCATCGCGCCATTCATTCACGGAGTGTTCCAGCGCGAGCAGCCCTGGTTGGTGTTCAGCCCTCATGCGCTGGCCCAGGCACCCGAGTTTGTGGACGTGGCATACAGATAGCTTTTCGGTGGGGGCGGCACAGCCTGCCTTCTGACGTTAGATGGAATTCGAAGTGCGGTAGGGTCCAGGCGGGGGCCAGATAATGAAAAAAGTAATCTCCAACAACGTGCTGGCGGGGACACGGGTCGGTGGGCTCGTGGCCGGGCTGTTCGTCGTCCTGATCGTTTCGATCGTGATGCTGTTCGCCAACTTCGCGTACATGAACACGCAGAGTAACCACGATACCGAATACCTCGGTCACGCCGGTGAGCTGCGCGTTCTGTCCCAGCGTATCGCCAAGGACGCCACCGAATCCGCCGCGGGCAAGGCCGAAGCCTTCGCGCTGTTGCGCGATGCCCGTAACGACTTCCAGACCCGCTGGGCCTACCTGACCGATGGCAATGCGCAGAGCGGCCTGCCAGCAGCGCCCGCTGATGTACAGGCGCAGATGGCTGCCGTGCAGCAGGACTGGGACGCGCTGCGCCAGAACGCCGACGCCATCCTGGCCAGCGAACAGACCGTTCTGTCGCTGCACCAGGTTGCTGCCACCCTTGCCGAAACCATTCCGCAACTGCAGGTCGAGTACGAGGAAGTGGTCGACATCCTGCTGGAAAGCGGAGCGCCGGCGGCCCAGGTCTCGGTGGCCCAGCGCCAGTCGCTGCTCGCCGAACGTATTCTCGGCTCGGTGAACAAGGTGCTGGCCGGTGACCAGGATTCGGTACAGGCCGCCGACATGTTCGGCCGCGACGCCAGCCTGTTCGGCCGCGTACTGAGCGCCATGCAGGAAGGTAACGCCGCCATGGAAATCACCAAGGTCAGCGACCAGGAAGCCCTGGAACGCCTCGGTGAGATTTCCGAGCTGTTCGAATTCGTATCCGGTTCGGTGGACGAGATTCTCGAGACCTCGCCCGAACTGTTCCAGGTTCGTGAATCGGCCAACACCATCTTTACCGTTTCGCAAACCCTGCTCGACAAGGCCTCGGCGCTATCGGCGGGTTTCGAAGGCCTGGCCGACGGTCGTTCGCTGAACACCATCGCCGGCTACGTGCTGGGCGCCTTGGCGCTGGGTTCGATTCTGATCATCGGCCTGGTGATGGTGCAGGAGACCAACCGTCGACTGGCCGAAACCGCCGAGAAGAACGAGCGTAACCAGACCGCGATTCTGCGTCTGCTCGATGAGATCGCCGACCTCGCCGACGGTGACCTGACGGTGGCCGCGACGGTAACCGAAGACTTCACCGGTGCGATTGCCGACTCCATCAACTACTCCATCGACCAGCTGCGCGACCTGGTCGCGACGATCAACATGACCGCCGTCCAGGTAGCGGGCGCTGCTCAGGAAACCCAGGCCACCGCCATGCACCTGGCCGAAGCGTCCGAGCACCAGGCCCAGGAAATCGCCGGCGCCTCTGCCGCAATCAACGAAATGGCCGTGTCGATCGACCAGGTATCGGCGAACGCCTCGGAATCCTCCGCGGTAGCGGAACGTTCCGTAGCCATCGCCAACAAGGGCAACGAAGTCGTACACAACACCATCACCGGCATGGACAACATCCGTGAGCAGATCCAGGACACCTCCAAGCGAATCAAGCGCCTTGGTGAATCGTCCCAGGAGATCGGTGACATCGTAAGCCTCATCAACGACATCGCCGACCAGACCAACATCCTCGCTCTTAACGCCGCGATCCAGGCCTCCATGGCCGGTGACGCAGGCCGAGGCTTCGCCGTGGTAGCGGACGAGGTACAACGCCTCGCCGAACGCTCCTCCGGCGCGACCAAGCAGATCGAGGCGCTGGTAAAGACCATTCAGACCGACACCAACGAAGCGGTTATCTCCATGGAACAGACCACCTCCGAGGTGGTACGCGGTGCTCGCCTGGCGCAGGACGCCGGTGTGGCCCTGGAAGAGATCGAGAAGGTATCCAAGACTCTCGCGGCGCTGATCCAGAACATTTCCAACGCGGCACGTCAGCAGGCATCGTCTGCCGGCCACATCTCCAACACCATGAACGTGATTCAGGAGATCACCTCGCAAACCTCGTCCGGTACCACCGCCACCGCCAAGAGCATTGGTAACCTGGCCAAGATGGCCAGTGAAATGCGCAATTCGGTGTCCGGTTTCACCCTGCCACACGACGGCGAGCAGGCGTGATCGTCTGCCGTCTGGCGCATTGAGCGATGCACCAGGCGGCGGGCGTTTGCTCGAGCGAGGGCTTCAATATGCAGTCAGGCGTCTGGGCCTTGCAGCCAGTGGCGGACATGTCCGCCAACGAGTTCCGCGACTGGCAACAGTTGCTGGAATCGCGCCTGGGCATGGTGGTCAACGAACAGCGCCGCATCTTCCTGCAGACCAACCTGAGCACGCGCATGCGCGAGCTGGGCATCGTCGACTACGCCGCCTACTACCGGCAGGTCACCGATGGCCCGCGCGGCGCTGTGGAGTGGGCCAATCTGCTGGATCGGCTGACCGTTCAGGAGACCCGCTTCTACCGGCATCCGGCGTCGTTCGAGGTGTACCAGGCGTACCTCGCTCGGCGTGGCGAGCAGGGGCTGGACAGGCCCCTGGCGATCTGGAGCGTGGGCTGTTCCAGCGGCGAGGAGCCCTATTCGCTGGCCATCGGCGCCAGCGAAGTGCTGGGCCCGGAAGGCCGCTTCGGTGTTACCGGCACCGATATCAGCCGCAGCGCCCTGGCCAAGGCACGGGAAGGTTTGTACGACGGACGCAGGCTGCAACCCATGGATGAAGCGCTGCGTGCGCGCTATTTCGCGCAGCAGGGCGATGGACGCTTCAAGGTTTTGCCGGAACTGGCCGCACGTGTGTGCTGCGCCAGGCTCAACGTGCTGGAGTTGGACAAGGCGCCAATGACCGGCATGGACGTTATTTTTTGCCAGAACTTGCTGATCTATTTCCGCCGCTGGCGACGCCGCGAGATCCTCAACCGCCTGGCCGAGTGCCTGGCGCCGGGTGGCTTGCTGGTGATCGGGGTGGGCGAAGTGGTCGGTTGGCAGCACCCGGACATGCTTCCGGTGGCCGATGAGCGAGTGCTGGCGTATACCCGCAAGGGCTAAGAGACGGAGTGTGTATGGGTGATCGGCACGACTATGTCGCCCTGGAGTGGGTCAAGGGCGAAATCGCGGAAACCCTGAAGCAGGCGCGACAGGCACTGGAGGCGTTCGTCGAGAATCCGCAGGATTCGACGCGCATGCGTTTCTGCCAGACCTACGTGCATCAGGTTCACGGCACCCTGCAGATGGTCGAGTTCTTCGGCGCGGCCTTGCTCGCCGAGGAGATGGAGCACCTGTCCCAGGCGCTGATCGACGGCCGCGTGGCCAATCAGGGCGAAGCGCTGGAAGTGCTGATGCAGGCCATCCTGCAGCTGCCGGTGTATCTGGACCGCATCCAGACCGCTCGCCGTGACCTGCCCATGGTGGTGCTGCCGCTGCTCAACGACCTGCGCGCCGCGCGGGGCGAGAAGCTGCTGTCGGAAACTAGCCTGTTCTCTCCGGATCTGTCCGCCCGCACTGCGGCGCTGTCCGCCGAATCCCTGACCCAGCTGCGCACCGCCGAGCTGCCAGCGCTGCTGCGCAAGCTGCGGCAGATGTTGCAGGTGGCGCTGGTTGGCGTGATTCGCCAGCAGGACATGGACACCAATCTCGGTTACATGGCGCGGGTGTTTGCGCGCCTGGAAACCCTGTGCAAGAGCTCGCCACTGGAATCCTTGTGGCAGATCGCCTCCGGCGTCGTCGAAGGGCTGTCCAACGGCAGCATCGCCAACGGCACCTCGGTGCGCACGCTGTTGCGTCAGGTCGACAAGGAGCTCAAGCGCCTGACCGAACAGGGCGCCGATGGCATCAACCAGGCCGCTCCGGACGAACTCACCAAGAACCTGCTGTTCTACGTCGCCAAGGCCTCGCCGCAGTCGCCGCGCAATCAGGTGCTGCGCGAGCGCTACAACCTCGACGAAGCGCTGCCCGACCATGATGTGGTCGATGAAGAACGTGCCCGCCTGGCCGGCCCCGACCGCGATGCCATGCGCTCGGTGGTCGGCGCGCTCTGTGAAGAGCTGGTGCGGGTCAAGGACAGCCTCGACCTGTTCGTGCGCAGCGACCGCGCCCAGGTCAACGAACTGCAGAACCTGCTGGTGCCGCTCAAGCAGATCGCCGACACCCTGGCGGTGCTCGGCTTCGCCCAGCCGCGCAAGGTCATCGTCGACCAGCTCGACGTGGTGCGCGCCCTGACCGAGGGCGCCCAGTCGCCGAGCGACGCCGTGCTGATGGATGTGGCCGGCGCGCTGCTCTACGTCGAAGCGACCCTGACCGGCATGGTCGGCCAGAACGACGGCAACAAGCGTGAAGAAAGCCACCTGCCGACCACCGATGTCGGGCAGATCCACCAGCTGGTGATCAAGGAAGCGCGCACCGGCCTGGAACAGGCCAAGGACGCGATCATCGAGTTCATCGCCTCGCAGTGGAACCACGACCACC
The DNA here is from genome assembly GCF_000213805.1 of Pseudomonas fulva 12-X. Classification (NCBI taxonomy): domain Bacteria; kingdom Pseudomonadati; phylum Pseudomonadota; class Gammaproteobacteria; order Pseudomonadales; family Pseudomonadaceae; genus Pseudomonas; species Pseudomonas fulva. Next base: position 362,479 of record NC_015556.1, read on the forward strand.
TGGCCCGCGTGCCGGAGTTGCTGACCCAGGTGCGTGGCGGTCTGGCGATGATCCCGCTGGAGCGCGCCGCGGCGCTGCTCAATGCCTGCAACCGCTATATCCAGGAGCAGCTGCTGGCCCGCAAGGCGGTGCCGAACTGGCAGAACCTCGACACCCTGGCCGATGCCATCACCAGCGTCGAGTACTACCTGGAGCGTCTGTCCGAAGACCACGCCACCCAGGGCGATCTGATTCTCGACGTCGCCGAGGAAAGCCTCGGTGCGCTGGGCTATCCGCTGCAGGAAGCGCCGTCGATTCTCGATGCGCCTGCCGAGGACGAGCCGGCGCCGCTGGACGACCCGCTGCACGATATCGACGTGCTGGCCGCTCCCGCTATCGACCGCGCCGAGGCGGACGTAGTGGACGAGCCGGTCGCTGAGCTGCCCGTGCTGGACGAGCCGGCTTTCGAACAGCCGCAGCTGGTCAGCGAGCCGGTCGATCTGGCTGCCGATATGGCCGATACACACTGGCCGCATGAGGAACAAGCCGCCGAGTCCCTGGTTTCGCAGCCAAGCGAACTGCCTGAACTGCATGCCGAGGTGATCGAGCCCGGCGAGCAGGCGACCGAGACGCTGATCGAGACGGCTGAGGCCGACAGCTGGTCGGTCGACGATCAACCCCAGGCGCTGACGCCTGAGCCGGTCGACGCCGCGACCGACCCCTACGCACTCGACCTGAGCGAACTGGACGACGACCCCTACGCCGATGCCAAGGCCGCGGTGGCCGACGACGCCTGGTCGCTGGATGACGCCGAGCTGCTGGACGAAGCGCCGAGCACCGCGAAGCAGGATGACGACTTCCTGCTCTCCGCCGAGCCGCTGGAGCTTGGTGAGCTGGAGACTTTGCCGGTCGCCGAGCAATCCGCTTCCGTAGCCGATGACGAGTGGTCCTTCGAGCTCGATGATCAGCCGGCCGCCGCGCCCGAGCCGCACGGCCGTGCCGAGGACGAGCTGTGGTCGTTGGACGAGCTGCAAAGCGATCTCGAATCTGTCGATGCCGAGCCGACCGTCGCCGAGTTGCCGGCCCTCGATCTGCCGAACCAGGGTTTCGAAGAGCAGCCGCTGGAACTGGAATCCCTGGATCTGGATGCCGGCGACGAGCCGCAGTGGAACGAAGTCGACCTCGACGACCTGCAACTGCCAGAAGTCGAGCTGCCCGGCCTGCCCGAAGCGCCTGTTGTCGAGGAGCCGGCTGCCGAGAAACCGCTGTCCATGGCCGACGTGATGGCCGCGCCTGTGCAGGCGATCAACCCGCCTGCGGCGGATGTGCCGCCCAGCCTGCTGCCGCCGCCTGCCGATGAAGAGCCCATCGATGAAGAACTGCGTGAGGTCTTTATCGAGGAAGCTGGCGAGGTGCTGGAAACCATCGCCGAATTCCTGCCGCGCTGGTGTGCCGACACCGAGGACCGTGAGGCCCTGACCGAAATTCGCCGCGCCTTCCACACCCTCAAGGGCAGTGGCCGCATGGTGCGCGCGCTGGTCATCGGCGAGCTGGCCTGGTCCATCGAAAACCTGCTCAACCGCGTGCTCGATCGCAGCATCCTGCCGGGTGACGAGGTCAAGCAGGTGATCAACCAGGTCGTGGCGCTGACGCCCGAGCTGGTCGACGAGTTCGCCGCCCAGGCCCAGCGTCAGCGTGACGATGTCGACCGCCTGGCAGCCGACGCCCACGCGCTGGCCAAAGGGCTTAGCCTCCCAAAGCATGACGCCCCGGCTGCTGCGGTAGCCGAGCCCGCGGGCGAGATCGAGGCTGCCGCACCTGTCCATCCGGAGCCTGCGCACGAAGAACCGGCAGGGCTCGACCCGCAGTTGCTGGAGATCTTCCGCAACGAGGCGGAGGCCCACCTCGACACCCTGGCCGCATTCCTCGACGACTGCGCCCGGGAGATGCCGCAGCCGGTCACCGACGACCTGCAGCGCGCCCTGCACACCCTCAAGGGCAGCGCCTACATGGCCGGCATTCTGCCGATGGCGGAAGTGGCGGCGCCGCTGGAGAAGATGGTCAAGGAGTTCAAGGTCAACCTGGTGCCGCTGGACCTGGCCGAAGCCGAGGTGCTGGTCGAAGCCCAGGCGCTGTTCCGCCAGGGCCTGGCCCAGCTGGAAAGCGACCCGCTGCGCCCGATCCCTGGCACCGACGCGTTCTTGGAGCGCGTTCGCCAGCTGCACGAGCAGCGCCTCGAACACGCCCAGAGCCAGCGCCAGGACGAACATGGCGAGAGCCGCGATCCGCAGCTGATCAGCATCTTCCTGGCCGAAGGCATGGACATCCTGCTCGACGCCGAAGACCTGCTGCGCCGCTGGCGCACGCAGCCATCCGAGCGCCAGGAACTCAATACCCTGCTGGAAGAGCTGACCACCCTGGGCCGCGGCGCGGAAATGGCCGAGCTGCCGCAGATCGACGAACTCTGCGAGGTGCTGCTGGATATCTACGGCGCCGTGGAAGACGGCAGCCTGGCGGTCAGCGAGCGATTCTTCGACGAAGCCGAGCACGCCCACGAAGTGCTGGTCAGCATGATGGATCAGGTCGCGGCCGGCCTCGAAGTCACGGCCAGCCCCGAGTGCGTGGCCGCCCTGCGCGCGCTGCTCGACGAAGCGCTGGATCCGGCCAAGCTGGCCCTGCTGTCCGGCGACGTGCCGGGCCTGCAGGTGGTCGAGCTGGAGGAGGCGACCCGTGCACTGGAAGCATCTGAAGTAGCCGACGAGCCGCTCGAAGAAGCCGTAAACGCAGCAGAATCGGACGACAACGAACTGGAGTCGATCTTCCTCGAAGAGGCGGTGGACATCCTCGACAGCGCCGCCGGCAATCTGCAGCGCTGGCTGGCCGAGCCGGACAACCGCAGCCTGGCCTCGTCGCTGCAGCGCGACATGCACACCCTCAAGGGCGGCGCCAACATGGCCGGCGTGACGCCGATCAGCGCCCTGGCCCATGAGCTGGAAGCCCTTTACGAAGGCCTCGTGGATCGCCGTTACGGCGTTTCCCCGTTCGCCACCGACAGCGTGCAGCAGGGCCATGCACGGCTTGGCGATATGCTCGCCAGCCTGCAGGCACATCAGCCGGCGCAGCCTGCCGATGAGCTGGTCGAAGCCATTCGCCAATTCCGCCATCGCGGCGGCCAGAACGAGCAACCCGGCGAGCCTGAGGGTCCGGTCGTGGCCGAGCCGGTCGAGCACCCGGATGCCTGGCCGGAGCCCGAAGCGCCGGCCGCCGAGCCCGTCGCGGAAATCGTCGAGCCGCCGGTGGTACGTGCTGAGCCCGCTCCGCAAGCCACGGTGCACAGCGACCGCGACCCCGAGCTGGTGGAGATCTTTCTCGAGGAAGGCTTCGACATCATCGACAGCGCCGGCGCGGCCCTGACGCACTGGATGGACGACGTCGACAACAGCCTCGATCTGGAATCCCTGCAGCGCGACCTGCACACCCTCAAGGGCGGTGCGCGGATGGCCGAGATCCGTGAGATCGGCGATCTGGCCCACGAGCTGGAGTTCCTCTACGAGGATCTCGGTAACGGCCGCCTGCGCCCCAGCCCGATGCTCTTCGAGCTGCTGCACGCCTGCCACGACCGCCTCGCCGAAATGCTCGACGCGGTGCGCTCGCAGCGCGTGGTACCGAACGGCGACGAGTTGATCGAAACCATTCGCCGCCTGCGTGCCAACCCGGACGAGCAACTGAGCATGCCGCGCGCCGTGCCGATGCATGCCGCGCCGCAGGAAGCGTTCGATGCCGATGGCGACGAAATCCTCGATATCTTCCTGGAAGAAGCCGATGACCTGCTCGAAGCCATGGAAGCCGGCATCGGCCGCTGGGAAGAGCGCCGTGACGATGCTAGCTGCATCGACGACCTGCTGCGCATCCTGCACACCCTCAAGGGTGGTGCCCGCCTGGCCGGGCAGAAGCAGCTGGGCGACCAGAGCCATGACCTGGAACAGCACCTGACCGAAGCCCAGACGCAAGGCGCGCCCTGGCCGGACAGCCTGTTCCTCGACGTGCAGTCTGGCTTCGAAGGCCTGCAGAAGAGCCTCGACGAGCTGCGTCTGCGTCTGCAGCAGCAACCCGAGGACGAACGACCAGTCGCCGAGCCGCAGCAGCCACAGCCGGTGGTACGCGCCGCGACCTCCATCGTCGCCGCCAGCGAGCAGCCGGTGGTCGCGAACGAAAACCGCGTGCTGCCCTTCGTGCAGCGCGCCGAAGTGGCTGCCGAAGAGGCCGCCGCGCGGCGTGCCCCGCAGGAACTGGTCAAGGTGCCCGCCGATCTGCTCGAAGGCCTGGTCAACCTGGCCGGTGAGACCTCGATCTTCCGTGGCCGTGTGGAGCAGCAGGTCAGCGACTTCGGTTTCACCCTGAGCGAGATGGAAGCCACCATCGACCGGGTGCGCGACCAGCTGCGCCGTCTGGACACCGAAACCCAGGCGCAGATCCTCAGCCGCTACCAGGCCGAGGCCGAGCGCGCCGGTTACGAGGAGTTCGACCCGCTGGAGATGGACCGCCATTCCCAGCTGCAGCAGCTGTCGCGGGCGCTGTTCGAGTCGGCCTCCGACTTGCTGGACCTCAAGGAAACCCTGGCCTCGCGTAACCGCGATGCGGAAACCCTGTTGCTGCAACAGGCACGGGTCAACACCGAGCTTCAGGAAGGCCTGATGCGCACGCGCATGGTGCCGTTCGACCGCCTGGTGCCGCGCCTGCGTCGTATCGTGCGGCAGGTGGCCAGCGAGCTCGGCAAGCAGGTCGAGTTCACCGTCGGCAACGCCGATGGCGAGATGGACCGCACGGTGCTGGAGCGCATCGTCGCGCCTCTGGAACATATGCTGCGCAATGCCGTCGACCACGGTATCGAAGGCGCCGCGGTACGCGCCAAGGCCGGCAAGCCGGAGCAGGGCAGCATCCGCCTGGAACTGGGCCGCGAAGGTGGCGACATCGTGCTGACGCTCAGTGACGACGGCGCTGGCATCAACCTTGATGCGGTGCGCCGCAAGGCCATCGAGCGTGGGTTGATGGACGCCGGCTCCGACCTCAGTGAGCACGAGATCCTGCAGTTCATCCTCGAAGCGGGCTTCTCCACCGCCGAGAAGGTCACGCAGATTTCCGGGCGTGGCGTTGGCATGGATGTGGTCAACGCCGAGGTCAAGCAGCTCGGCGGCTCGATGAGCATCGATTCGGTCATCGGCGAAGGCACCACCTTCCGCATCCGCCTGCCGTTCACCGTATCGGTCAACCGCGCGCTGATGGTGTTGTCCGGCGAAGACCTGTACGCCATTCCGCTCAACACCATCGAAGGTATCGTGCGGGTTTCGCCGTACGAGCTGGAAAGCTACTACGGCCCCGATGCGCCGCGTTTCGAGTACGCCGGCCAGGCTTACGAACTGCGCTACTTGGGCGACCTGCTCAACAACGGCCAGCATCCCAAACTGGTCGGTCAGAGCCTGCCGTTGCCGGTGATCCTGGTGCGCTCCAGCGAGCACGCCGTGGCCGTGCAGGTGGACTCCCTGGCCGGCTCGCGGGAGATCGTGGTGAAGAGCCTCGGCCCGCAGTTCGCCACGGTGCCGGGTATTTCCGGTGCGACCATCCTCGGCGACGGCCGCGTGGTGGTGATTCTCGACCTGCTGGCGACCATCCGCGAACTGCACGCCCACCTGCAGTATCAGGTGCGGCCGCGTCTGTCGGCCGATGCTGGCGCCGTGGCAGAGGTCGAGGTCGAGCGTCCGACCCTGGTCATGGTGGTGGACGACTCGGTCACCGTGCGCAAGGTCACCAGCCGCCTACTGGAACGCAACGGCATGAACGTGCTGACCGCCAAGGACGGGGTCGACGCCATCGCCCAGCTGCAGGAGCATCGCCCCGACATCATGTTGCTGGACATCGAGATGCCACGCATGGACGGCTTCGAGGTCGCCAACCTGATTCGCCACGATGAAGGCCTCAAGGATCTGCCGATCATCATGATCACCTCGCGTACCGGTGAGAAACACCGCGAGCGGGCGATGAGCATCGGCGTCAACGAGTACCTCGGCAAGCCGTACCAGGAGTCGCTGCTGCTCGACTCCATCGAGAAGTGGACGAAACGACCATGAATCCATCCAGTGCAGCCCGTATTGCGGTAATCGCCGACACCTCGCTGCAGCGCCATGTGCTGCAGCAGGCGTTGAGCAGCAACGGTTACCAGGTAGTGCTCAACAGCGACCCGGAGCGCCTCGATGATGCGGCGCTGCGAGCCTGCGAAGCGGACCTGTGGCTGGTCGACCTGGTGCAGTCCGAGGATCTGCCGCTGATCGATACGCTGCTCGCTGATGCCGAGGTGCCGGTGCTGTTCGGCGAAGGCCATGCGCCTGAGCGCAGCTCGGAAAATTACCCGCGCTGGGAGCGCCGGCTGGTCGGCAAGCTGAAGAAGCTGGTCGGTGATCCCGCCCTGGCCGCTGCCGGTGGCGGTCTCGAAAGCCTGCTGGCCGAGGCGCAGCGCCCTGAGCGCATCGACTTGCCGGCGGTGCTGGCCGATACCCCGCTGCAGGCCGGCGAGCCGGCCCGTCAGGTCTGGCTGCTGGCGGCGTCGCTCGGCGGGCCGGCGGCAGTGAAGGCGTTTCTCGATGCGCTGCCGGGCGGTCTGCCGGTGGCCTTCCTGTATGCCCAGCACATCGACCCCAGCTTCGAAGCCACCTTGCCCCAGGCCGTCGGCCGTCACAGCCAGTGGCGGGTTGGCAACGTGCGTGATGGCGACACCCTGCGCTGCGGCGAAGTGGTGGTGGTGCCGATCAGCAACGAGCTGACCTTCACCGATGATGGCGTGATGCGCGTCGCCGCACGCCCCTGGCCGGAGCCTTACAGCCCGTCGATCGACCAGATGATGCTCAACCTGGCCCAGCGTTACGCTGCCGGCAGTGGCGTGATCGCCTTCAGCGGCATGGGCAGTGATGGCAGTGCTGCGGCCGCCTACGTGAAGCGCCAGGGCGGCATCATCTGGACGCAGCGGGCCGAGAGCTGCGCCTGCTCGAGCATGCCCGACAGCCTGCGCGAAGGCGGCTACAGCAGCTTCACCGCCGACCCGCGGGAGCTGGCCGCGGCGCTGGTCGAGCACCTTGCCGAGCAGTGCGCCACTGAGCGGCAGTCTTCTTCTACCTCGTTCGCTGTCTGACAGGATGTTTTCATGAGCCAAGCCGTCGCTACCCAGAACAGCGTCAGCAGCCTGACCGGTCTGGTCGTGCCGCTGGCCGATCGCACGCTGCTGCTGCCCAACGTGGCGGTGGCCGAGCTGATTCCCTATCGCGCGCCACCGGCCATGGCCGGCATGCCGGACTGGTTTCTTGGCCAGGTGGCCTGGCGCGATCTGAGCCTGCCGTTGCTGAGCTTCGAGGCCGCCAGTGGCGGTCAGCCGGTGGTCGGCAGCGGCGCGCGGATCGCCATCCTCAACGCCCTGGGCGGGCGCGCCAACGTCAAGTTCATCGCCTTGCTGGTGCAGGGTATTCCGCGTTCCCTGCGCGTCACCGAGGACCTGCCGCGCGCCGACGCTGCGCTGGCGCCGCTGGAGCTGGCGGCGGTGAAGGTGGATGACGCCGTGCTGCGCATTCCCGATCTCGAAGGTCTCGAGCAGCTGCTCGCCGATGCCGAGCTGATCTAAGCCACAGACGAAACGGCAGTAACACTCGGAAACAGGTCAAACTTTTCTTCTTCGCAGCGACTCACACACGAGTGACGCCGGCCAGCAGAGCGGGCGCACTCAACCGTAAGCCGATGGAGAAAAGCCATGAGCACCCCTCTCACCGATATCAGCATTCTGCGCCAGCGTGCCCGTCAGCACCTCGACTCCGGGGCGATCACCGAGGGTTACACCGCCGACCGTGAAACCGTACTGCGCCTGCTCAACGAGTCGCTGGCCACCGAGCTGGTCTGTTACCTGCGCTACAAGCGCCACTACCACATGGCCAGTGGCCTCAAGGCCAGTGTGGCGGCTGCCGAGTTTCTCGAGCATGCCCAGCAGGAGCTGGAGCACTCCGACAAGCTGGCCGAGCGCATCACCCAGCTCGGCGGCGAGCCGGATTTCAACCCGGCCACGCTGACCGCGCGCTCCCACGCCGAATACGTTGCCGGCAACTCGCTCAAGGAAATGGTGACCGAGAATTTGGTGGCCGAGCGCATCGCCATCGACAGCTACCGCGAGATCATCGCCTACTTGGGTAATGACGATCCGACCACGCGGCGCATCTTCGAAGACATCCTCGCTCAGGAAGAAGAGCACGCCGACGACATGTCGGACATTCTCGACGACCTCTGATCAGGGCTGCGGGGCGCATTCTGCGCTCCGCTAGGGTCTGTACGAAAAGTCTCCGAGCGAAGGTCAGGCGAGGCAAAAAACGGTGAGGCCGCGGAGTTTACGGCTGTAAATGAGCAGGCCGAAGCGATTTTTAACGAAGCATCACCGAGCGCAGGTACTTTTCGTACAGAGCGTAGAGGTCAGCTGCGCCGCGGCAGCATGGCCCTGAGTACGCTGTCGTGCAGCCGATAATGGTGCCAGAGCGCCATGCACGCATGCCCCAGAATCAAGGCGAACAACAGGTACTTGGCCGTCAGGTGAAACTGACGGGCCAGGGCACGGGTGGCGTCGGATACCGGCAACGGGTCGATGCTCACCAGCCAGAACAGCTCCACCGGGCGTTTGCCGAACAGCAGGCCGCTCATTGGCATTGCCATCAGCAGCAGATACAGCAGTACGTGGGCCAGCCCGGCCGCCCGCCGTTGCCAGTTTGCGCTGCGTGCCAGCAATTGCGGCGCGCCTTGCCGGGCGCGCACCAGCAGGCGCAACAGGGTCAGCAGCAGAATGCTCAGACCGAGAGATTTGTGCAGGGTGAATAGATTGCCGGTTCCGCCGAGCAGGTCGGTGACCAGATCCTGGGCGTAGGGCAGTGACAGGGTGCAGATGACCAGCACAGCGCTGAGCCAGTGCAGCGCGATCTGGGTGCCTGAATAGCGGTCCTTCATGGTTCGCTCTCATCCTGCCCACCGCATGCGGGCGCTGTATTGATGATAGCCAATCGCCCCTGATTTTCTTGCGGCTTTGGAGGCGCTGTCGGAGCGCTGAACGAAACCCTAGAAATCGCCCCACAGATGCTGCGCCACGGCGAGGCCGGCGACAGGCGCGGTTTCCGTGCGCAGCACGCGTGGGCCCAGCCGTGCGGCATGAAAGCCGGCGCCTTTGGCCTGCTCGACCTCGGCATCGGTCAGGCCGCCTTCGGGGCCGATAAGAAAGGCCAGCGAAGCGGGTTTGGCGTGGCTGGTCAGCGGCTCGGCAACGGGATGCAGCACCAGCTTGAGGTCTGCGCTGGTCTGTTGCAGCCAGTCGCCCAGCACGATGGGCGGATGGATCACGGGAATCACCGAGCGCCCGCATTGCTCGCAGGCGCTGATCGCCACCTGGCGCCAGTGGGCCATGCGCTTGTCGGTGCGCTCATCCTTCAGGCGCACCTCGCAGCGTGCGCTGATGATCGGGCTGATCACCTGGGCGCCGAGCTCGGTGGCTTTCTGGATCGCCCAGTCCATGCGCTCGCCACGCGACAGCCCCTGGCCCAGATGGATATGCAGAGGCGACTCGGCCTGCCCGGCGAACTGCTCACGCAGCTCGACGCGCACGCTCTTCTTGCCGACTTCGATCAGCTCGCCGAGAAACTCCTGGCCGCTGCCATCGAACAGCTGCACCGCGTCGCCCGCGGCATGGCGCAGCACCCGGCCGATGTAATGGGCCTGGGCTTCGGGCAGTTCGTGTTGACCGAGAGACAGCGGGGCGTCGATGAAGAAGCGGGAAAGGCGCATAAGGGCAGCTACAGGCGGCAAGTCGAAGCGCCAAGTTTAAAGCACCTGGCGCCCCTGCTGTTACCAAAGGGCTTCGGTTACCAACGGGTTTAGCCCGGATCGCGAAAGCCCGGATAGCGGTTATCGCCAACCGCCACGCTAACCGAGGTGCGGGTGGCCAGGTCGATGCCCTCACTGGCCACCTCGGCGAGAAAGTCGATCTGCTCCTCGCTGATCACGTAGGGCGGCAGGAAATACACCACGCTGCCCAAAGGCCGCAGCAGGGCACCGCGGGTCAGGGCGTGCTCGTACACCTTGAGGCCACGGCGTTCCTGCCAGGGATAGGCGACCTTGCCGGCCTTGTCCTGCACCATCTCAATGGCCAGGGCCATGCCGGTCTGGCGTACTTCGGCGACGTGAGGATGGTCGACCAGGTGCGCGGTCGCGCTGGCCATGCGCGCGGCGAGCCTTTTGTTGGCCTCGATCACGCCGTCCTGCTCGAAGATATCCAGAGTCGCCAGGGCGGCGGCGCAGGCCAGCGGGTTACCGGTGTAGGTGTGCGAATGTAGGAAGGCGCGCAGGGTGGCGTATTCATCGTAGAACGCCGCGTAGACCTCATCGGTGGTCAGTACGGCGGCCATCGGCAGGTAGCCACCGGTCAGCGCTTTGGACAGCACCAGAAAATCCGGGGTGATGCCGGCCTGCTCGCAGGCGAACATCGTGCCGGTGCGGCCGAAGCCAACGGCGATCTCGTCATGGATCAGGTGCACGCCGTAGCGGTCGCAGGCCTCGCGCAGCAGTTTCAGGTAGACCGGGTGATACATGCGCATGCCGCCGGCGCCCTGGATCAAGGGCTCCACGATCACCGCCGCCACTTCGTGATGGTGCTCGGCCAGGGTCTGCTCCATGGCGGCGAACATCGTCCGCGAATGCTCCTCCCAGCTCACACCCTCCGGGCGCAGGTAGCAATCCGGGCTCTGCACCTTGAGGGTGTCGAGCAACAGCGCCTTGTAGGTGTCGGTGAACAGCGCTACGTCACCCACCGACATCGCAGCCACGGTTTCGCCGTGGTAGCTGTTGGTCAGGGTCACGAAACGTTTCTTGGCCGGTTGGCCGCTGTTGAGCCAGTAGTGAAAGCTCATTTTCAGCGCCACCTCGATGCCCGAGGAACCGTTGTCGGCGAAGAACACCCGGCTCAGCCCCGGCGGCGTGATCTGTACCAGCCGCTCGGACAGTTCTACCACCGGCTGGTGGCTGAAGCCGGCCAGCATCACGTGCTCGAGCTGATCGACCTGCTCTTTGATGCGCTCGCCGATACGCGCGTTGGCGTGGCCGAATACATTGACCCACCAGGAACTGACGGCATCCAGATAACGTTTGCCCTCGAAGTCCTCCAGCCACACACCTTCGCCACGACGGATTGGAATCAGCGGCAGCCGCTCGTGGTCCTTCATCTGTGTACAGGGGTGCCAGAGGACGTCCAGGTCACGCTGCATCCAGTGTTGGTTACTCATCGAGTCGCTCTCCCAATTGCCAGCGGGCAAGCCTACCAGAAGCTCGTGGCCCAGGTTTTTCCTCGAACGTAACCGCTGATCCAGCACAAACGACCGTTCGCAATCGTGGCGCTGAACGACATCGAGCTCTTACAGACTAATCACCTTGGTCTGTGAGACCGACGCTTAGCTATCGCCTTTGTCGATATTTCACAGCAACAATTTCTGCTATTACTCGATAGGTTTGTTGCTACTCTCTGTCCAACTCAATTCTTGGAATCAGGCCATGCAGTGGCGTAATTCTACGTCTCGTTACGGTTTCATCAGCGTTTTCCTGCACTGGCTGGTGGCCATTGCGGTGTTCGGGCTGTTCGCCTTGGGCTTCTGGATGGTCGGGCTGAGTTACTACAGCAGCTGGTATCAGACTGCGCCGGATATCCACAGGAGCATCGGCATCCTGCTGTTCATCGTCATGGTCGCGCGCCTGGTCTGGCGCCTGGTCAGCCCGCCACCGTCAGCTTTGCCCGAACACGGTCGGCTGACGCGAGTGGCCAGCAAGCTGGGCCACGCCTTCCTATATCTGGGTCTCTTCGTGCTGATGACCTCCGGTTACCTGATTTCCACCGCCGATGGCCGCGGGATCAGCGTGTTCGGCTGGTTCGAAGTGCCGGCCAGCGTGACCAGTATTCCCAACCAGGGCGATTTTGCCGGCCTGATCCACGAATACCTGGCCTGGACTATCGTGATCTTCGCGATCCTGCATGGTCTGGCTGCGTTGAAACACCACTTCATCGACCGCGATCGCACCTTGCTGCGCATCTTCGGGCGTTGATCCTTTCGCTGTTCGCTTCTCTCTCACAAGGAGTTCTTATGTTGAAGAAGACTTTCGCTGCACTGGCACTGGGCACCGCTCTGCTGGGCGCTGGCCAAGCAATGGCCGCCGATTACGCCATCGACAAGCAAGGCCAGCACGCCTTCGTCAATTTCAAGATCAGCCACCTGGGCTATAGCTGGCTGTACGGCACCTTCAAGGATTTCGACGGCACCTTCAGCTTCGACGAGAAGAACCCTGAAGCCAGCAAGGTCGACGTAACCCTGAAGACCGACAGTGTCGACACCAACCATGCCGAGCGCGACAAGCACATCCGAAGCGCCGACTTCCTCAACGTCAGCAAGAACCCGACCGCGACCTTCAAGTCCACTTCGGTCAAGTCGACTGGCCAGGGCGCTGCCGACATCACTGGCGACCTGACTCTGAACGGCGTGACCAAGCCGGTGGTGATCGCTGCCAAGTTCATTGGCGAAGGCAAGGATCCATGGGGCGGCTACCGCGCCGGTTTCGAAGGCAGCACCAAGCTGAAGCTGAAAGACTTCAACATCGAGAAGGATCTGGGCCCGGCTTCGCAGGAAGTCGAGCTGATCATCTCCGTGGAAGGCGTGCGCAAGTAAGCCTGACGCTAGAAACAAGAACGCCGGCTCTGAGCCGGCGTTTTTGTTTGTGGATCTGTTGAATACCCGGGCCGCAGCAAGGGTATTCAAGGAGCCATTACTCGCTGTCGCGGTTGCGGGTCAGCAGAGCGGGCTTTTCACCACGCGGGCGGCTGCTCGGCAACTGATCGAGCTGTTCGGCGGTCGGCAGACGGTCGCTGCGCGAAGCCTTGTGCATGATGATCGGCTGCTTCTCGGGGGCGTCGCGACGTGGGCCCTCACGGCGTGGCAGCTCGTCGCGGTTCAGCGACGTGACGACGTTGTCACGCGCGCCACGGCTGCGGTTGTCGCCGCCACGGCTACGACCGCCGCCCTGACCCTGGCCCTGACGTTTGCCGCCATTGGCGCTGCCACCACCGCCGGTGCGTGGGCCCTTGCCCTGACCGCGCGGTGCCTGACCGGCGCCGCCAGCATTCTGACCGCCGCCCTGGCGACGGCCACGGCCTTGCGGTTTGTTCTGGGTCGGCACGTAGTCGACGCGGTTGCCGAAGTTGTCGATATCGTCATCGCGGAATTCGTCCGGCGCGCGATCCGGTGGCAGGGCGGGAGCGCCTGCAGCCGGTGCTGGGCGTGCCTGGCCACGTGGCTGCTGACCGCGGGCCGGCTTGGCTTTGGCCTGGGGCTGGCTCTTGGCCTTGCCGCCATCCTTGCCCTTGTCGCGACGGCCGCCATTCTGGCGCTCGCCTTCGGCCTTGGCGCCGCGCGGCTGGCGTGGCTTCTGCGGCTCGCGTACTTCCGGGCGCTCGGCCTCGACCTTGCTGGCATCGAAGCCCATCAGATCGCCGTCCGGGATCTTCTGCTTGGTCATGCGCTCGATGCTCTTGAGCAGCTTCTCCTCGTCCGGGGCGACCAGGGAGATGGCTTCGCCGCTACGACCGGCACGACCGGTACGGCCGATGCGGTGCACGTAGTCTTCCTCGACGTTGGGCAGCTCGAAGTTGACCACGTGGGGCAGCTGGTCGATGTCCAGGCCGCGGGCGGCGATGTCGGTGGCGACCAGGATGCGCACCTTGTTCGCCTTGAAGTCGGCCAGGGCCTTGGTGCGCGCGTTCTGGCTCTTGTTACCGTGAATCGCGGCAGCGGTCAGGCCGTGCTTTTCCAGGTACTCGGCCAGGCGGTTGGCGCCGTGCTTGGTACGGGTGAACACCAGCACCTGTTCCCAGGCACCGGCGGTGATCAGGTGAGCGAGCAGGGCGCGCTTGTGGCTGGCCTGCAGGCGGAATACGCGCTGTTCGATGCGCTCGACCGTGGTATTCGGCGGCGTAACCTCGATGCGCTCGGGGTCGTGCAGCAGCTTGCTGGCCAGGTCGGTGATGTCCTTGGAGAAGGTCGCCGAGAACAGCAGGTTCTGACGCTTGGCCGGCAGGCGGGCGAGGACCTTCTTCACATCGTGGATGAAGCCCATATCGAGCATGCGGTCGGCTTCGTCCAGCACGAGAATTTCCACGTGGGACAGGTCGACGCTGCCTTGCCCGGCCAGGTCGAGCAGGCGGCCCGGGCAAGCGACCAGAACGTCGACGCCCTTGGCCAGGGCCTGCACCTGCGGGTTCATGCCAACGCCGCCGAAGATGCAGGCGCTGACGAATTTCAGATCGCGGGCATACAGCTTGAAGCTGTCATGCACCTGGGCGGCCAGTTCGCGGGTGGGGGTGAGCACCAGCACGCGGGGCTGCTTCGGGCCGTGGCGCTGTTCGCGATCCGGATGGCCGTTGGGGAACAGCCGCTCGAGGATCGGCAGGGCGAAGCCGCCGGTTTTACCTGTACCCGTCTGGGCTGCCACCATCAGGTCGCGACCTTGCAACGCGGCGGGGATGGCCCGCTGTTGCACCGGAGTGGGCTGGGTGTAGCCGGCGGCTTCGACCGCGCGGACCAAAGCCTCGGAGAGACCGAGGGAGGCAAAGGACATGTGCAATCCTGTCTGGTGAGGGCGTGGCCCTATAGGTGTAGTGCCTGGCTTGAATCGCACGTGGGGCGTGCAATCCCGTCCGGTACTGCTGGCCACTGGGGGCAGCATCCGGGCGCAAGCCTGGCGGGAAGGCCCGAGTGTAACAGGATTGGCGGCGATGGACACAATTTGCCGCCAATCGGTGTTGCGCTATCCCTTGTCACTCGGGGGGTACAGCGATCTGCCGGACATTGGGCGATCACTCGCCCTGGGCCTCGGCATCCTCGCGTTTGACGGTTTTGTGCTGGTCTTCGCTGCTGCCCAGCTTCCAGTAGCTGGAGATGTACAGCTGCTTGCGATCGACCTGACGTTCCTCGCGAAAGTGCTGGCGCAGCGCGCGCATGCCGCTGAACTCACAGGCCGCCCAGATGCTCGGGCGGCCCGGCAGCCAGGCGAGCTGGCGCACGTGGTCGACCAGCAGCTGTGGATTCTGGCCCGGATGCGGGTTGATCAGCCAGTGCAGCTCGACGCCAGCGGGATGACGCAGCGGCTGAATGTCCTGTGCGTCGATCACTTCGATCACCGCATGGCCACGGGCATCGGCCGGCAACTGTTCGAGGTTCACGCTGATCGCCGGCAGGGCGGTCATGTCGCCGATCACCAGAAACCAGTCGGCGCTGTTGTCGACCAGCTTCTTCGGCCCCGGCCCGCCGACCAGAATGTGGTCGCCAGGCCTGGCGGCCATGGCCCACTGCGAGGCGGGGCCGGGATCCTCGTGCAGCACGAAGTCGACGTCGAACTGGTCGGCGCGCTGCTGGCGCACGGTGTAGGTGCGCACCAGATCCTTGTCGCTGCCAGGGGCAGTGAACATCAGCTTGATGTAGGCGCTTTCCTGATCCGCTGGAAAGCTGTCGATCTCACCGCCACCCAGGGTCACGCGCAGCATGTGCGGGGTGACCTGGGTGGAAGTGATGACCTGAAGAGTGCGGGGAGCCGGACGTGCCATCGGATACTCCTGTGCAGGCGGCTGTTTGAGCCGAGGGCGAGGGGGTGGCCCCTCGCGTTCAGCGGTTTAGCTGGCTACTTAGCTGACCACGCGGTAACAGGGCACGTAAGCCGAACCGCCGGGCAACTTCATGCGGTGCTGCTCGACGAACGCCTGCAGCAGACGATCCAGCGGCTGCATGATGCTCTTGTCGCCGCGCAGCTCGTAAGGGCCATGCTCCTCGATCAGCTGGATGCCGTGGGCCTTGACGTTGCCGGCGACGATGCCGGAAAAGGCGCGGCGCAGGTTGGCGGCCAGCTCGTGGGTCGGTTGCTCGCGGGTCAGGTTGAGGCTCGCCATGGCTTCGTGGGTCGGCTCGAACGGGTGCTGAAAACTCTCGTCGATCTTCAGCAGCCAGTTGAAGTGGAAGGCGTCGTTGCGCTCGCGGCGGAACTGCTTGACCGCCTTGATGCCGGCCGCCATATGGCGCGCCACGGCGGCCGGGTCGTTGGGGATCAGCACGTAGCGGTTCTGCGCTTCGCGGCCCAGGGTGGCACCGATGAAATCGTGCAGCTGCTGCAAATACGGCTCGGCGCTCTTCGGGCCGGTGAGCACCAGCGGGAAGGGCAGCTCGGCGTTGTCCGGGTGCATGAGGATGCCCAGCAGGTAGAGGAATTCCTCCGCCGTGCCGGCGCCGCCCGGGAAGATGATGATGCCGTGGCCGACGCGCACGAAGGCTTCCAGGCGTTTTTCGATGTCCGGCAGAATCACCAGTTCGTTGACGATCGGGTTCGGCGCCTCGGCGGCGATGATGCCCGGCTCGGTCAGGCCCAGGTAGCGGGCGCCGACGATGCGCTGCTTGGCATGGGAGATGGTGGCGCCCTTCATCGGCCCCTTCATCACGCCGGGGCCGCAGCCGGTGCAAACGTCCAGGGCGCGCAGGCCCAGTTCGTGACCGACCTTCTTGGTGTACTTGTATTCCTCGGTGCTGATCGAGTGGCCGCCCCAGCACACCACCATTTTCGGCTCGGCGCCGGCGCGCAGGGTGCGGGCGTTGCGCAGCAGATGGAACACGTAGTCGGTGAGGCCGCTGGAGCTCTCCACGTCGACCCGCTTGTTCTCCAGTTCGCTCTGGGTGTAGACGATGTCGCGCAGGGCGCTGAACAGCATCTCGCGGGTGCTGGCGATCATCTCGCCGTCGACGAAGGCGTCTGCCGGCGCGTTGATCAGTTCCAGGCGGATGCCGCGGTCCTGCTGGTGGATCTTCACTTCGAAGTCCGGGTAGGCCTCGAGGATGGTCTTGGCGTTGTCGCTGTGCGAGCCGGTGTTGAGGATCGCCAGGGCGCACTGACGAAACAGCGCGTAGACGCTGCCCGAGCCGGTCTCGCGCAGTTGCTGGACTTCACGCTGGGAGAGGGTTTCCAGGCTGCCTTTCGGCGACACCGAGGCGTTGATTTTCTGGCGAGTGAGCATGCAGGCATCCCGTGGTAGCGCGACAACTCGAGCCGATCCTGGCTGATCGCGCATTGGTGAATTCGTACCCGGCAATCATGCCCCCTGTTGGGGCATCCGGGCGCCTGTACTGTCGACCAGCAGAGGGCTTCGGGTCAACGGGTACAAGGCTGACAGGTCCGTCCAACTGGCTGGTGCAGTGGATTTGTCGCCTGGTAGGAAAGAAAAAGGCCGCGAAAGTTCGCACTTTCGCGGCCTCAGGCAGGCATCAGCCCTGCAGGTTCTTCCACACCGCCAGGCTTGGAGCGGCCTGGTTGAGGGTGTAGAAGTGCAGGCCGGGTGCACCACCTTCGATCAGGCGTTCGCACAGGCCGGTGATCATCTCTTCGCCGAAGCGCTGGATGCTCTGGCTGTCATCGCCATAGGCCTCCAGTTGCTTGCGAACCCAGCGTGGCAGCTCGGCGCCGCAGGCGTCGGAGAAGCGCGCCAGCTTGCTGTAGTTGGTGATCGGCATGATGCCCGGGATCACCGGAATGTCGACGCCCAGCTTGCGGATGCGCTCGACGAAGTAGAAGTAGCAGTCGGCGTTGAAGAAGTACTGGGTGATCGCGCTGTCGGCGCCGGCCTTGGCCTTGCGCACGAAGTTGGCGATATCGTCCTCGAAGTTGCGCGCCTGCGGGTGCATTTCCGGGTAGGCCGCCACTTCGATATGGAAGTGATCACCAGTTTCGGCGCGAATCAGCTCGACCAGATCATTGGCGTGGCGCAGCTCGCCGCTGGACAAGCCCATACCCGACGGCAGATCGCCGCGCAGGGCGACGATGCGGTTGATGCCCTTGCTCTTGTAGAGGTTGAGCAGCTCGATCAGCTCGGCCTTGCTGTCACCAACGCACGACAAATGCGGCGCCGTCGGCACCTTCACTTCGCTGTCGAGCTGCAGCACGGTATTGAGGGTACGGTCGCGGGTGGAACCACCGGCGCCGTAGGTGCAGGAGAAGAAGTCCGGGTTGTAGCCAGCCAGCTCTCGCGCGGTATTCAACAGTTTCTCGTGTCCGGCATCGGTCTTCGTGGGGAAGAACTCGAAGCTGACGGTGGGGCGTTTCTGAGACATGACGATTCCTTCGGGCTACGCCGCGCAGGCCGGGCCTGCGCGGCGTACCGCATCAGTAGCGGTAGCTGTCCGGCTTGAACGGACCTTCGACGGTCACGCCGATGTAATCGGCCTGCTGCTTGGTCAGCTGGGTGACGACGCCACCGAAGCCCTTGACCATCTCCAGGGCGACCTCTTCGTCCAGCTTCTTGGGCAGCACTTCGACGGTCAGACGCTCGGCTTTCTTCTCGGCGGAGAGGTCAGCGAACTTCTGCTCGAACAGGAAGATCTGCGCCAGTACCTGGTTGGCGAACGAGCCGTCCATGATGCGGCTCGGGTGGCCGGTGGCATTGCCCAGGTTCACCAGGCGGCCTTCGGCCAGCAGGATCAGGTAGTCGTCGTTGGCGGCGTCGAAGCTGCCGGCGCCGGTGCGGTGGATCTTGTGCACCTGCGGCTTGACCTCTTCCCATGCCCAGTTCTTGCGCATGAAGGCGGTGTCGATCTCGTTGTCGAAGTGACCGATGTTGCAGACCACGGCGCGCTTCTTCAGGGCCTTGAGCATGCCGGCGTCGCAGACGTTGGCGTTGCCGGTGGTGGTGACGATCAGGTCGATCTTGCCCAGCAGCGCCTTGTCGATGCAGGCGTCGGTGCCGTCGTTACGGCCGTCGATGTAGGGCGAAACCAGCTCGTAGCCGTCCATGCATGCCTGCATGGCGCAGATCGGGTCGATCTCGGAAACCTTGACGATCATGCCTTCCTGACGCAGGGACGCGGCCGAGCCCTTGCCCACGTCGCCGTAGCCGATGACCAGCGCCTGCTTGCCCGACAGCAGGTGGTCGGTGCCGCGCTTGATGGCATCGTTGAGGCTATGACGGCAGCCGTACTTGTTGTCGTTCTTGCTCTTGGTGACCGCGTCGTTGACGTTGATCGCCGGGACTTTCAGGGTGCCGGCCTTGAGCATGTCGAGCAGGCGGTGCACGCCAGTGGTGGTTTCTTCGGTCACACCGTGGATGCGCTCGAGCATCTGCGGGTATTTCTTGTGCAGGATTTCGGTCAGGTCACCGCCGTCGTCCAGCACCATGTTGGCGTCCCACGGCTGGCCGTCCTTGAGGATGGTCTGCTCGATGCACCACTCGTACTCCTGCTCGGTCTCGCCTTTCCAGGCGAACACCGGGATGCCGGCAGCGGCGATGGCGGCAGCGGCCTGATCCTGGGTGGAGAAGATGTTGCAGCTCGACCAGCGCACTTCGGCGCCCAGGGCGGTCAGCGTCTCGATCAGCACGCCAGTCTGGATGGTCATGTGGATGCAGCCGAGGATCTTCGCGCCCTTGAGCGGCTGGCTGGCGGCGTACTTGCGGCGCAGGCCCATCAGTGCCGGCATCTCGGATTCGGCGATGATCAGCTCGCGGCGGCCCCAGTCGGCCAGGGAAATATCGGCGACCTTGTAGTCGTTGAAAGCAGCGCTCATGCAGTAACTCTCCGTTAGGTTGTCTGCTGTCGACAGTGCAACCTTGCCAGCGTCGGATGACGCGCAGGTGTCGCACGATTGTCGAGTGGGCGCCGTTGATGCGTTTGCTAAACGCCCCATCCGAGCCTGACAAGCCAATGCTTGCTGCAGCGCCCCTCGGACAGGTGGCGGGAACGCCCGGTGGCGGGCGTGTGTAACTGGGCGATTATAGCCGCGCCGGCGCGCGAGCCCAAGGTTTTCCATCGCGGTGATGGTCGATTTGCAGCGAATGCTGACGGACGTAGCGGGCGTTCGTCGTGCGGCCTGCGCCCAGGCCTGCTGAACCCCACCTGATAGCTTGTGTCGATAACCATTATCGATAACGCGGCAATGATCCGCTCGCCGATCTTTGCGATCATCACTGCCGAACAGAACACGGAAAGGAGGGCGCATGAACTTTCATACACGCAAGTGGGTAAAGCCTGAAGACCTCAACCCCAATGGCACGCTGTTCGGTGGCAGTCTGCTCAAATGGATCGACGAGGAGGCGGCGATCTACGCCATCATCCAGCTTGGTAGCCAGCGCGTGGTGACCAAGCTGATCTCCGAGATCAACTTCGTCAGCTCGGCACGTCAGGGCGACATCATCGAGCTGGGTATCACCGCCACCGAGTTTGGCCGCACCTCGATCACCCTGCGCTGCGAAGTGCGCAACAAGATCACCCGCAAGAGCATCCTGACCATCGACAGAATGGTCTTCGTCAACCTCGGCGAGGATGGCCAGCCAGCGCCCCACGGCAAAACGGAAATCACCTATATCAAGGATCAGTTCAAGGACTGAATCGTCTATCTGAGCTGGAAGCCGGCCACGCCGGCTCTGCCCAGCTGATCGGCGAGCGCGAGCATTTCCTCGTGCTGGAAGAACGCCTGCAGCTGGGCCGCGCGAGTCGGGCCGATGCCGGGTAGCGTCTGCCAGTCGCTGGCGCTGCGCTGCTGCATCTCCATCCAGCTTTCGGCCCTCAGGTTATCCGGATTGACCGGCGCGCCCAGCGCCCGCAACCAGTCATGAAAGGGCCGCTGCCGCGCTTCGGCGAAGCGCTGATTGAGCGCCGTAGCACCTTGTGGGCCAATGCCGGGCACGGCGAGCAACTGCACCTCATCGAGATGCAGCCAGTCGAGCAAGCCCTCGAGATGCTGCGCCGCAAGCAGTTTCTGCCAGGTACCGGCGCCGATGCCTGACAGGTTCAGTGCCTGTTTGCCGCTGAGCCAGGTAAGGCGGGCGTGGAACTGGCTGATGCATGCCGATGAGGCGCGCAGGCAGCTCAGGGCGTGGTAGTCATCCTCATGGGGGATCTCAAGCGCAGCTCGCTCGGCGCTTTGCAACACCACGCCTTCTAGTTTGGGAATGGTTTGCCCGGCCAGGCGGATGGCGACCTGATCGCCCGGGCGAATGTCCAGTTGCCGCCAACGCTCCAGCGAGCCAGCGCTGACCACGCGGATGGTACGGTCATCGAGCTTGACTGGCTGCAGGCGCAGCAGTGGTGTGATGCGCCCGGTGCGGCCGATGCTGAAGTCGACCGCCTCGACCAGTGCGAGCGCTTCGCTGGCCGGGTATTTCCAGGCCGCCGCCCAGTGCGGCGGCTCGGCGCGCCAGCGCTCACTGCTCGGCCGCTGCCCTTGGCGCAGCACCACGCCGTCTGTTGCGAAGGGCAGTGGATTGCGAAACCAGTGTTCGCGCCAGCGCTGGGCTTCGGTGAGAGTACCAATCGGCTGACTGTAAGCACGGCTATCCGCGAAACCCATCCGTCCCAGGCCTTCCAGGCGCTGTTGCATATCGGTCGGGCCATTAGGCCAGTCCCAGACGAACAGTCCGATGCTGGCCGCTTGGTCCTGCTGCAATTGCTGACGGGCCATCAGGCCCGCCACGGTGCTGCGCGCGGCGGCGCTGCCTTCGCTGGCCTGCACATGACCGGGGCGCTTGAGGTACAGCTCGCCCTGCAGAATCAACTCGCCACGTTCGCTCAGTTGCTTGGGGATGGACGCGATCTGAGCAGCCTGGTGCGTCCAGTCCTGGCCGCTATTGCCGTCGCCACGGCTGACCACCTGCCGCAGCTGGCCGCCTTCATAGCGCAGGGTGATTGCCACGCCGTCGACCTTGGGCTGGATCCACAGGTCGTCGCGGCTGGCCATCCATTGGGCGACGGCGCGCTCGTCCGGCAGCTTGCGCAATCCGGTCTGCGCCACCGGATGCTGCACGGGGCCTCCGGCACCGCTCAGGGGACTGGTGGTAACGGCGTTGTTGCTGCAGTGCTGCCAATGTTCGAGGTGGGCGCGGGCCTGGTCGTAGAGCTCGTCGCTGATCAGCGAGTGGCCCTGGCGGTGATAGGCATCGTCCCAGCGCGCGACCTGGGCGGCGAGTTCGGCTACCTGGCGGTCATGAGCCGGTGTCTGTGGCGGGCAGGCGTCGGTGAGGGCGGTGGCGGGAAGTAATAGGAAAATGCAGGCAGCGATCCAGGCGTTCATGGGCGGAGCATCCTTGCTCGGGCGATGAATCTGCAGGCTAGTCGCCGCACCTTCAGGCTGCAAACCTGCGTTTCCGGGAAAGTGCGCATTGGCCGACATTTCCGGTGTCCGGCTATTTGTTGCGGAAAATGTCCGGTGCTAAAGTCGCCACCCCCGCACACACCAAAAGGACTTGCCCGGCGGCGGGATGTATTGCCGGGCCTCATCTCTGGAGGTCTAGACGCTCATGCGCATTTCCATTCTGCTGTGTTCCGCCGCCCTGGCCGTTGCCAGCTCGTTCGCCCACGCTGCCGATAACAATCAACTCAAGTGTCAGCAGAAGATGGCCGCCAACGCCGACAAGATCGCCCAGGTCAAGCAACTGGCCGGTCTGCTCGGCAACAAGCAGGCCGATGACACCCTCGCCCAGGTCGAGGGCAGTTGCGACCAGCTCGGCGCCAACGCCGAAGGCAGCTCTGCTCCGGTTGCCCAGCAGGGCGACGGCAAGGCTGAGAACATTGCGGCTGCCGCCGAAACCCTGAAGAACCTGGGCTCGCTGTTCGGCAAGTGATCCGTTTGCCCGCTTGGCGGGCATGAAAAAGCCTCCGTGGACGTCGCGTCCACGGAGGCTTTTTTGTTGCCGCCGCACCAAGTGCGGCGGCGGCTTGGGCTTACAGGCCGGCGGCGGCGCGCAGGTCTGCGGCCTTGTCGGTTTTTTCCCAGGTGAAGCTGGTGAAGCTGTCGTTACCGACGGTCAGCTGCTGCGGCTCGCGGCCGAAGTGGCCGTAGGCGGCGGTCGGCTGATACATCGGGTGCAGCAGGTCGAGCATCTTGGTGATGGCGTACGGACGCAGGTCGAACACGTCGCGCACCAGCTTGATGATGGTATCTTCCGCCACCTTGTTGGTGCCGAAGGTGTTGATCGAGATGGAGGTCGGCTGGGCCACGCCGATGGCGTAGGACACCTGGATCTCGCAACGCTCGGCCAGGCCGGCGGCGACGATGTTCTTGGCGACGTAGCGACCGGCGTAGGCAGCGGAGCGGTCGACCTTGGACGGATCCTTGCCGGAGAATGCGCCGCCGCCATGGCGGGCCATGCCGCCGTAGCTGTCGACGATGATCTTGCGGCCGGTCAGGCCACAGTCGCCCACCGGGCCGCCGATCACGAAATTGCCGGTCGGGTTGATATGGAACTGGGTGTCCTTGTGCAGCAGTTCGGCCGGCAGGGTGTGCTTGATCACCAGCTCCATCACCGCTTCACGCAGGTCGCTGAGGCTGACGTCCGGGTTGTGCTGGGTGGACAGCACCACGGCGTCGATACCTACTACCTTGCCGTTCTCGTAGCGGCAGGTGACCTGGGATTTGGCGTCCGGACGCAGCCACGGCAGCAGGCCGGACTTGCGGGCTTCGGCCTGGCGCTCGACCAGGGCGTGGGAGAAGCGGATCGGCGCCGGCATCAGCACGTCGGTTTCGTTGCTGGCGTAGCCAAACATCAGGCCCTGGTCGCCGGCGCCCTGGTCTTCCGGCTTGGCACGGTCGACGCCCTGGTTGATATCCGGGGACTGCTTGCCAATGATGTTCATCACGCCACAGGTGGCGCCGTCGAAGCCGACGTCGGAGCTGGTGTAACCGATGTTGCAAATCACGTCGCGAACGATCTGCTCCAGGTCGACCCAGGCGCTGGTGGTCACTTCACCGGCGATGATCGCCACGCCGGTCTTGACCAGGGTTTCCACGGCCACGCGGGCGTGCTTGTCCTGGGTGATGATGGCGTCGAGCACGGCATCGGAAATCTGGTCGGCGATCTTGTCCGGGTGCCCTTCGGATACGGACTCGGAGGTAAACAGGGAGTATTCGCTCATCTATCGGTTGTCCTGGCGAGTGAGGGCCTCTCGGCCGCGTGCATGAGTGGAAGGGTGCGCTGGAAATGCCGCACCTGAATTTGAAAACCATTGCGCAGGCCGACATACAGGCTTTCACCCGGTGTCAGGCCGGCGGCGATTGCCCAGTGGGCGAGATCGTCCTGTTCGAAGCCTAGCCAGAGATCGCCGCAGGTGTCGCGGGCCCAGCTCTGGTCGTGGCTGCACAGTTCGGTGATCAGAAGGCTGCCGCCCGGATTGACCTGTTCGGCCAGTTTGCGCAGAGCCTGGGCCGGCGCGGCGAAATGATGCAGCACCATGTTCAGCACCACGCAATCGGCGCCCGAGTAGGCATCCTGCAGGGCGTCGGCCAGTTGCAGCTGTACGTTGCTCAAGCCCTCCTGTTGGCAGCGCTGGCGGGCGAGTTCGAGCATCGCCTCGCTGTTGTCCAGGGCGGTCACACGGGTGAAGCGGCGCGCCAGTTCCGGCAGGAAGCCGCCGTCGCCCGGGCCAATTTCCAGCGCGCTGGCATGGGCCGGCAAGTCCAGCGAGTCGAGCAGCGCCACGACGCTATCGCGGTACTGCGGCAGGCCGGCGATCAGGTCCTGCTGGGCCTGGAAGCGCTCGGCGCTACGGGCGAAAAAATCGCGGCTGGCAGCGGCTCGCTGCTGGTGCACCTGGGCCACGCGCTGGCGTACTTCGGCGGGCAGCTCGAGATTGTCGACTTCCTGCAGCAGTGCCGCATGCAGGACGCCGCCGGGGCTTTCGAGGTGGGCGAGGGCGCGGCGATAGAAGATCGCGTTGCCTTCGCGGCGCGTCGCTACCAGGCCGGCCTGGGCCAGCACCTTGAGGTGATGGCTCATGCCCGACTGGCCGATGGCGAAGATTTGCGCCAGCTCAAGCACACCAAAGGAGTCGTTGCTCAGGGCGCGTAAAACGTTCAAGCGCAAGCCGTCGCCCGCAGCCTTGCACAGGGCGGACAGCAGATCGGTGGGCTCGAAATCGAGTGAAGGCGCGCGTTGAGTCATGGGGCGCAGTCTAGTCGGTCATTTTTCAGCCAGCAACCGCAATATCAAAAAGTTTTGATATTGCGGTCGGTGCGGCGCAGTCAAGAGATTTTCAAAGCTGCTGTGGATAAAAAGCGCAGCAATATTGTCGCGGACGACCATCTGTCATTGCCCCGGCGGTACTGGCTGGGCGAAAATGGGCGCCTTTTTTCGTCCAAGCTGCTTCGGCAGCCACCCGCAGGAGATTAGCGATGCCCAGCCGTCGTGAGCGTGCCAATGCCATTCGTGCCCTCAGCATGGATGCTGTGCAGAAAGCCAACAGCGGCCACCCCGGTGCCCCCATGGGCATGGCGGATATCGCCGAAGTGCTGTGGCGTGACTACCTGAAGCACAACCCGGCCAACCCGAATTTCGCCGATCGTGACCGTTTCGTGCTGTCCAACGGTCATGGCTCGATGCTGATTTATTCCCTGCTGCACCTGACCGGCTACGACCTGTCCATCGACGACCTGAAGAACTTCCGCCAGCTGCACAGCAAGACCCCGGGCCACCCGGAGTACGGCTATGCGCCGGGCGTCGAAACCACCACCGGCCCGCTCGGCCAGGGTATCGCCAACGCCGTGGGCTTCGCCCTCGCCGAGAAGATCATGGCAGCGCAGTTCAACCGCGACGGCCACAACATCGTCGATCACCACACCTACGTCTTCCTCGGTGACGGCTGCATGATGGAAGGCATCAGCCATGAAGTCTGCTCCCTGGCCGGCACCCTGGGCCTGGGCAAGCTGATCGCCTTCTACGACGACAACGGCATCTCCATCGACGGCGAAGTGCACGGCTGGTTCACCGACGACACGCCGGCGCGCTTCGAAGCCTACGGCTGGCAGGTGATCCGCAACGTCGACGGCCACGATGCCGAAGAAATCAAGATGGCCATCGACACGGCACGCAAGTCCAGCGACCGTCCGACGCTGATCTGCTGCAAGACCATCATCGGTTTCGGTTCGCCGAACAAGCAGGGCAAGGAAGAGTCCCACGGCGCCGCCCTGGGCCACGACGAAATCGCCCTGACCCGCGCGGCCCTGAACTGGAACCACGCGCCGTTCGAAATCCCTGCCGACATCTATGCCGAGTGGGACGCCAAGGAAGCCGGCCTGGCTGCCGAAGCCGAGTGGGATCAGCGCTTCGCTGCCTACTCCGCCGCCTACCCTGAGCTGGCCAACGAATTCGTGCGCCGCATGGCAGGCGAGCTGCCAGCCGACTTCTCCGCCAAGGCCAGCGAGTTCATTCGCGCCGTGGCCGAGAAGGGCGAAACCATTGCCAGCCGCAAGGCCAGCCAGAACTGCCTGAACGCCTTCGGCCCGCTGCTGCCGGAACTGCTCGGCGGCTCGGCGGACCTGGCCGGTTCCAACCTGACCCTGTGGAAGGGCTGCAAGCCGGTAGTCGCCGAAGATGCTTCGGGCAACTACATGTACTACGGCGTGCGCGAGTTCGGCATGAGCGCCATCATGAACGGCGTCGCTCTGCACGGCGGCCTGATCCCTTACGGCGCGACCTTCCTGATGTTCATGGAGTACGCCCGTAACGCGGTGCGCATGTCGGCGCTAATGAAGCTGCGCGTGCTCTACGTGTTCACCCACGACTCCATCGGTCTCGGTGAAGACGGCCCGACCCACCAGCCGGTCGAGCAACTGACCAGCTTGCGCACCACGCCGAACCTTGACACCTGGCGCCCGGCCGATACCGTCGAAGCCGCGGTGGCCTGGAAACACTCGGTCGAGCGCAAGGACGGCCCGAGCGCGCTGATCTTCTCGCGCCAGAACCTGCCCCATAACCTGCGCGACCACGAAACCGAAGCGGCCATCAGCCGTGGCGGCTATGTGCTCAAAGACTGCGCCGGCGAGCCGGAACTGATCCTGATTGCCACCGGCTCGGAAGTCGGCCTGGCCATCCAGGCCGCCGACAAACTGAGCGAGCAGGGCCGCAAGGTCCGCGTGGTGTCGATGCCGTCGACCAACGTCTTCGACCAGCAGGACGCTGCCTACAAGCAAGCCGTGCTGCCGGTGCAGGTCACCGCGCGGATCGCCATCGAAGCTGCCCATGCGGACTTCTGGTACAAGTACGTCGGCCTCGAGGGTCGCGTGATCGGCATGGAAACCTACGGTGAGTCGGCGCCCGCCGGCCAGCTGTTCGAGCACTTCGGGTTCACCGTCGAGAACATCATCGGCACCGCCGAAGAGCTGCTCGACGCCTGAGTGAGAACGACGCTGCAGGGTGGATCGGGGCGCGCAATCGACGCTTTCGATCCACCGTTGCAGCGCCCGGTGGATCGATAAAGCGCGATCCACCCTACGGGTTCATCCGAGATCTGCGATGTCCTATCGTCCCTACCGCGTTGCCCTGAACGGCTATGGCCGCATCGGTCGCTGCGTTTTGCGTGCGCTGCATGAGCGGGCCGGCCAGGCTCGGCTTGAAATCGTCGCGCTCAATGACCTGGCCGACCAGGCCAGCATCGAATACCTGACCCGTTTCGACTCCACCCACGGGCGTTTTCCCGGCGAGGTTAAGGTCGCCGGTGACCATCTGCACATCAATGGCAAGCCGCTCAAGGTGCTGCGCCAGCGCGAGCCCGAGGGCGTCGACTGGCGCGCGCTGGATATCGACCTGTTGCTCGAATGCTCCGGCCAGTACACCACGCGCGAGCAGGCCGAGCGCTTCGTGCGAGCAGGCGCGCCGCGGGTGCTGCTGTCGCAGCCGATGGCCAGCGAGAGCGATGTCGACGCCACGGTGGTGTACGGCGTCAATCAGCAGTGCCTGACGGGCAGCGAGCGTCTGGTTTCCAACGCATCCTGCACCACCAACTGCGGCGTGCCGCTGCTCAAATTGCTCGACGAGGCGGTGGGGCTGCAATACATCTCCATCACCACCATCCACTCGGCGATGAACGATCAGCCGGTGATCGATGCCTATCATGACGAGGACCTGCGCCGTACGCGCTCGGCCTTCCAGTCGGTGATTCCGGTGTCCACGGGCCTGGCGCGCGGCATCGAAAGGCTGCTCCCGGAACTTGCCGGGCGAATCCAGGCCAAAGCCATTCGGGTGCCGACGGTCAACGTGTCCTGCCTGGATATCACCTTGCAGACCGCCCGCGACACCAGTGCCGAGGAGATCAACCGGATCCTGCGCCAGGCCGCCGAACAGGGGCCGCTGCAGGGCCTGCTGGCGTACACCGAATTGCCGCACGCCAGTTGCGACTTCAACCATGATCCTCATTCGGCCATCGTCGACGGCAGTCAGACACGGGTTTCCGGGCCGCGCCTGGTCAACCTGCTGGCCTGGTTCGACAACGAATGGGGCTTCGCCAATCGTATGCTCGACATGGCCGTGCATTATCTCGATGCCGCCGCTCACTTATCACCAGCCCCTGTTAAGGACTGATTCAATGACCCTGAACATCGCGAAAATGGCCGACCTTGATCTGCAAGGTAAGCGCGTGCTGATCCGTGAAGACCTCAACGTGCCGGTCAAGGACGGCGTTGTGAAGAGTGATGCGCGCATTCTTGCCGCGCTGCCGACCATCAAGCTGGCGCTGGAAAAAGGCGCTGCGGTGATGGTCTGTTCGCACCTGGGTCGCCCGACCGAAGGCGAATTCAGCGAAGAGAACAGCCTGGCGCCGGTGGCCGCCTACCTGAGCAAGGCCTTGGGCCGCGAGGTACCGCTGGTCAAGGATTACCTGAACGGTGTCGAACTGAAGGCCGGTGAGCTGGTGCTGTTCGAGAACGTACGTTTCAACAAGGGCGAGAAGAAGAACGCCGACGAGCTGGCCCAGCAATACGCCGCCCTGTGTGACGTGTTCGTGATGGACGCCTTCGGTACCGCCCACCGCGCCGAGGGCTCGACCCACGGCGTGGCCAAATTCGCCAAGGTCGCCGCGGCCGGCCCGCTGCTGGCCGCCGAGCTGGACGCGCTGGGCAAGGCCCTGGGCGCGCCGGCCAAGCCGATGGCGGCGATCGTCGCCGGCTCCAAGGTGTCGACCAAGCTGGACGTGCTGAACAGCCTGAGCGGTATCTGCGACCAGCTGATCGTCGGTGGCGGCATCGCCAACACCTTCCTGGCCGCGGCCGGTTTCCCGGTTGGAAAGTCGCTGTACGAAGCTGACCTGGTTGACACCGCCAAGGCCATCGCCGCCAAGGTCAGCGTGCCGCTGCCGGTCGACGTGGTGGTCGCCAAGGAGTTCTCCGAGTCCGCTGCCGCCACCGTCAAGGCCGTCGCTGACGTCGCCGAGGACGACATGATCCTCGACATCGGCCCGCAGACCGCCAAGCAGTTCGCCGAGCTGCTCAAGGCCTCGAAGACCATTCTGTGGAACGGCCCGGTCGGCGTATTCGAGTTCGACCAGTTCGGTGAAGGCACCAAGGCCCTGGCTCTGGCCATCGCCGAAAGCCCGGCGTTCTCCATCGCTGGTGGCGGCGACACCCTGGCAGCCATCGACAAGTACGATGTGGCCTCGCGCATTTCCTACATCTCCACCGGCGGTGGCGCCTTCCTCGAATTCGTCGAGGGCAAGGTACTGCCAGCAGTGGAAATCCTGCAGAAGCGCGCCGCCGAGTAATAAAGGTAAAAGCCAGGGTCGGTACGCTTGCGTACAGACCCTAAACCTTGGCGGCCTGTGGTGGTCATTAGCCTTGTACGGAAATCAGCCAGCAAGGAGTGACCCATGCGTAACGCGGCCGTGGTACTGATGGTGTGTGTGGTTCTGGGCGGATGTGCAGGTGGCGGCTCGCCACGCGACGACGCCTGCCGAGTCCTGAGCCCGGCGCAAATCGATCTGCCGACCACGCGCGACGATCAGCGCATCGAAGGGCAGAGTACCGGTGATTCGACGCCGCCCGTGGGCGAGCAGAACTGCTAAGGCAAGGAGAGTGCGATGAACCGTTATAAATATGCCGCTGCACTGCTAGGGCTGGCCATGCTGGCCGGCTGTGCCGGCAAGGACTACGCCGAGAGCCAGCAGTGGAATCGCTGGGTCTGCGACAGCCAGGCCGAAGTGTTCTGGCGTTACGCCGACCCGGCCCATGAAAAGGTCGATGTGCGCATGGGTGGCAGCGATGTCGTCCATCGTTTGAGCCTGGAGCCGTCCGGTTCCGGCGAGCTGTACAGCGACGGTACGCTGTCCTTCCACGCCAAGGGTGAGGAAGGTCTGGTCTACCGCACCGCCAATGACGATTTGCTCGGGCGTGGCTGCAAGGCGCCCTGAAAGACCTGCGAGCGGCATGCCCGCTCGCGCAAACTTGAATAGCGCCTGCCACTGCGGCAGGCTTGCACGATCAACGAGCCCTATCGGGAGATAGCAAAACATGGCACTTATCAGCATGCGCCAGATGCTCGACCACGCCGCCGAATTCGGCTACGGCGTGCCGGCCTTCAACGTCAACAACCTCGAGCAGATGCGCGCCATCATGGAAGCCGCCGACAAGACCGATTCGCCGGTCATCGTCCAGGCCTCTGCGGGTGCCCGCAAGTACGCCGGTGCGCCGTTCCTGCGCCACCTGATCCTCGCTGCGATCGAAGAATTCCCGCACATTCCGGTGTGCATGCACCAGGACCACGGCACCAGCCCTGACGTCTGCCAGCGCTCCATCCAGCTGGGTTTCAGCTCGGTGATGATGGACGGCTCGCTCAAGGAAGACGGCAAGACTCCGGCCGACTACGAATACAACGTACGCGTCACTCAGCAGACCGTTGCCTTCGCCCACGCCTGCGGCGTGTCGGTGGAAGGTGAGCTGGGCTGCCTGGGTAGCCTGGAAACCGGCATGGCCGGTGAAGAAGACGGCGTCGGCGCCGAAGGCGTGCTCGATCACAGCCAGCTGCTGACCGACCCGGAAGAAGCGGCCGACTTCGTCAAGAAGACTCAGGTCGACGCCCTGGCCATCGCCATCGGCACCAGCCACGGCGCCTACAAGTTCACCAAGCCACCAACCGGCGATGTGCTGTCCATCGAGCGCATCAAGGAAATCCACAAGCGCATCCCCAACACTCACCTGGTGATGCACGGCTCCAGTTCGGTGCCGCAGGACTGGCTGGCGATCATCAACGAGTACGGTGGCGACATTAAGGAAACCTACGGCGTGCCGGTCGAAGAGATCGTCGAAGGCATCAAGTACGGCGTACGCAAGGTCAATATCGATACCGATCTGCGTCTGGCCTCCACCGGTGCGATCCGCCGCTTCATGGCGCAGAACCCGGCCGAGTTCGACCCGCGCAAATACTTCGCCAAGACCGTCGAAGCCATGCGCGACGTGTGCATCGCCCGCTACGAAGCCTTCGGTACCGCTGGCAACGCCTCGAAGATCAAACCGATCTCCCTGGAAGGCATGTTCCAGCGCTATGCCAAGGGTGAACTGGCTGCCAAGATCAACTGATCCCGCGTAGCTGCAAAGCCGCCGGCCCTTGACGGGGTCGGCGGCTTTTGTGCATCTGGCTCCTGCGATTTACCTGCGGATATTGGTGCTGGTGGAGTCACTCGCAAATCGGGCACCGCCCACGAAAAACCATGTAAAACTCCTGTTCCGCCACGCCTGAGGCGCTGCGCCATACTGCCGCCACGCGTTTCAGGATGTCGGCTCCCATGCCTCAAAACTCTCGCCTCTGGCTGCCATTCGGCTTGGCCGTGCTCGTCGCCACCGTACTTGGCAGCATCGTCCAGACCCAGTTCAACCTCGCCGCCCTGCAGCAGCTCGGCGCGCAGATTCCGACGGACATTCGCCTGCAAACCACCGCCCGTGATCTGCTGGGCTTCAGTCCGACCCTCGCCGCCCTGGTGATTGCCGCTTTCATCATCGCCTTGCCGCTGACCACCTGGCTGGCGCCTGCCCGTGGCGCGCTGCGCTGGCTGGCGTTTCTGCTCGCCGGTGCCCTGGCCATGTGGCTGGCGCTGACCTTCGCCAATGCCGTGGCGCCGATGCCGACCTTGATCGGCGCCAATCGCACCCTGGCCGGCACCCTGGCGCTGATGTGTTGTGG
This sequence comes from Pseudomonas fulva 12-X, assembly GCF_000213805.1. NCBI lineage: Bacteria > Pseudomonadati > Pseudomonadota > Gammaproteobacteria > Pseudomonadales > Pseudomonadaceae > Pseudomonas > Pseudomonas fulva. The sequence goes on from NC_015556.1 coordinate 394,514, forward strand.
CGGCCTGGGTAGCCTGGTGTTCGCACGCTTCAGTGGGAGTGCACGCTGATGGCCTTCAAGAACGGGGTGGTGGCTTTGCTGGCAATGGGGCTCTGCGCGAGCGCGCTGGCCGAGGCCGATTACCGGATCGAAACCGTTACCGACGGCTTGGCGCACCCCTGGTCCATGGCCTTCCTGCCCGATGGTCGCATGCTGGTTACCGAGCGCACCGGGCAGCTACGCCTGATCGACGCCCAGGGCAAGCTGCAGGCCGAACCGATCGGCGGCATGCCGGCGCCCTTCGTGGCCACCCAGGCCGGCCTGATGGAGGTGGCGCTGGACCCGCATTTTGCCAGCGACCCGTGGATCTACCTGAGCTACGCCCATGGCGAGGCGGATGCCAACAACACACGGCTGGCTCGCGCCCGGCTGGTCGATGGCGAACTGCGTGATTTCCAGGTGCTGTTCACCGCCCAGCCGGCCAAGGCCGGCGCCTCGCACTATGGCGGGCGCATCGCCTTCCTGCCGGATGACACCCTGGTGCTGACCCTGGGCGATGGCTTCGACTGGCGTGAGCAGGCGCAGAACCCGGCCAATCACCTGGGCAAGACGGTGCGCCTGAACCGCGACGGTAGCATCCCGCAGGACAACCCGCTGCGTGGCCAGCCGGGCGCCGCCGAGGAAATCTACAGCCTGGGGCACCGTAACGTGCAGGGCATCGTCTACGACCGCCAGCGCAAGCGCCTGTACAGCCACGAGCACGGCCCCAAAGGCGGCGATGAGCTGAACCTGCTGCAGCCCGGCGGTAATTATGGCTGGCCGCTGGCGTCCTTTGGTGTCGATTACACCGGCGCGCTGGTCACGCCTTTTACCGAGCTGCCGGATTACCTCTCGCCGGAGCTGCACTGGACGCCGTCGGTGGCGCCCTCTGGGCTTGCGTTGTACACCGGCGACCGTTTCCCGCACTGGAAGGGCGATCTGTTCGTTTCCACGCTGAAGGAAAAGAGCGTGCGCCGGGTGCGCCTGGAGAAAGGCCGGTTGGCCGGGGAAGACATCCTGTTTCAGGAGCTGGAAGAACGCATTCGCGGCGTTTACGACGGGCCCGATGGCGCGCTGTATCTGCTAACCGACAGCGAGGATGGCAGGCTGCTGCGGGTCGTGCCGCTGTAGCTCAGGTGCGGCATAATTGGCCGCCGAGCCCGACCTACCGTACCGCCATGACGCCCCTCAAATACCTCCAGGGTTATCCCGCCTCCTTGCAGGAGCAAGTCCGCCAGATGATCGCGGGCGAGCGCCTGGGTGATTACCTGTCGCAACGCTACAAGGGCCGCCACTCGATCCAGAGCGACAAGGCTCTGTATGCCTACGTCATGGCGCTCAAGCAGGAGCATCTGAAGAGCGCACCGGCCATCGACAAGGTGCTGTTCGATAACCGCCTCGACCTGACCCACCGCGCCCTCGGCCTGCACACCACCATCTCCCGGGTACAGGGCGGCAAGCTCAAGGCCAAGAAGGAGATTCGCGTCGCCTCGCTGTTTCGTGAAGCAGCGCCGCAGTTTTTGCAGATGATCGTGGTGCACGAGTTGGCGCACCTGAAGGAGAGTGACCACAACAAGGCGTTCTACAAGCTCTGCGAATACATGCTGCCGGACTACCAGCAGCTGGAGTTCGACCTGCGTCTGTACCTGACCTGGCGTGATCTGCAGGCCGGCGCACCTCAATAGGCTTCGATGATCTCGTGATGCTGCGAGCGGCCAGAGACGGTCAGCTCGATCTCGTCACCGATACGCCGTCCCAGCAAACGCTGGCCGAGTGGTGCATCCGGGCTCAGCACGAGAATCGCGCGCTGCTCGACCTGCACCTTGATCGCCGCGCCTTCCGGGCCGAGAAACAGCCATTGCTGCTGGTCGTTCTCATCAGCCAGCAGTACCAGGCTGGTCAGCCGAATGCCCTTGGCATCGTCATAGGGGCGCACCTGCAACTGGCGCCAGACGCGCAGGCGCTGGCCGATCTCCTCCACGCGACGCGCCTGCCCGGCTGCCAGGTAGGCGGCTTCCAGCCCGAGCGTGTCGTATTTGTTCTCGGCGATGTTCTCTTCATGGGTGGCCGTTTCATGGGCGACCCGTGCTGCCTGTTCGGCGGCCTGCAGTTCCAGACCGAGCCGATCAATGACCTGCTGCACGATGGCCTGCTTGTCCATGGCGGTCAGACTCCGCCTGCCGGTTTTTCGCGGTTCTTCAGCAAGTGCGCCGCCAGGGTGCGCAGCGGGCCGAGCTGGCGGGCGATCAGCGACAGCTGGGTTTGCACCAGGCGCTGGGCGTCGTCCAGGTCATCGGGCATCTGCTCCAGACTGCTGGCCAGGCGTTCCTCATGGTCGCTCTGGATGGCCACCGGCGTCTGTTCGCTGAGGCCACGGGCGATCTCGTCCAGGCTGTCGGCCAGGCGTAGAGCGTTGGCCGGCAGTTCGTTCTGCTCGTCGGCCAAAAGCGCCTCGCCACGGTGCGCACCAAGCCCCGACAGGTAGCTGAGCAGCGTGTGGGAGAGCACTAGGAAGCGAAAGCCGATATCCGCCTCCTTACGAAAATGCCCCGGCTCCATCAACATGTTGCCCAGGGTGGTCGACAGCGCCGCGTCGGCGTTGTGGGCGTTGCGCCGGGCCAGGCGGTAGGCGAGGTCGTCGCGCTTGCCTTCGGCGTACTGGCGCATGATCTGGCGCAGGTAGGTGCTGTTGCAGCTCAGCGTATTGGCCACCACGCGATTGAGCCTGCGGCCCTGCCAGTCCGGCAGGATCAGGAATACCGCCAGGCCGGCGATCAGGCTGCCGAGCAGGGTGTCGAACAGACGCGGCAGGATCAGCCCGTAGCCGTCGCCCACCTGGTTGAAGCAGAACAGAACCATGAGTGTGATCGCTGCGGTGGCCACGGTGTAGCGGCTGGAGCGGGTGGCGAAGAACACCACGCCGGCGGCGACGGCGAAGAACGCCTGCACCAGCTGCGCCGGGAACAGGTCGATCAGCGCCCAGCCCAGTACCAGGCCGAGTACGGTGCCGACGATGCGCTGCACCAGCTTCATGCGCGTGGCGCCGTAATTGGGCTGGCAGACGAACAGAGTGGTCAGCAGGATCCAGTAGCCCTGGGTCGGGTGGATCCAGTGCAGCACGCCGTAGCCGGCGGCCAGGGCAATGGACAGGCGCAGAGCGTGGCGGAACAGCAGCGAAGTGGGCGTGAGCTGCAGGCGGATGCGCTCCCATACGTCGCGCAGCGATTGCGGTTCGCGGTCGAGCAGCGAGCTGTCCTGCTCCTCGGCCAGGGCATCGGGGTTGCTGGCGCTGCTCAGCAGGCGGTCCAGGGTGCCGAGGTTGCCGGCCAGGGCGCCGAGCGAGCGCAGCAGATGCTTCCACGCCGGGTTGCTCTGGATGCGCAGGTGTTCCAGGGAGGCCTGTAGGTCGGCCTGGGCCTGGCTGTACTGCTCGCCGTACTCGAACGGCTGGCGCAGCTCGATGGCCTGGGCCAGGGCGTGGCAGGCCTTGCCATGCAGGCGCAGCAGGCGCTGGCAGCGGAACATCACGTCGCTGTGGAAGAAGGCTTCGGCCAGGGCGTTGTAGGGATAATGCGAGGAGCTGGCGCGCTCGTGGATGTCCTGGGCGAGAAAATACAGCTTCAGGTAACGGCTGACCTTGGGGCCGGGGCGACCATTGCCGACCCGGTGCAGGATGATTTCCTTGGTGGCATTGAGCGCCGCCACCACCCGGCCATTCTGCTTGGCCAGGTCCAGGCGCCGGGCTTCCACGTCCAGCTGACGCAGCGGCTCGAACAGCGCGGCCTTGAGCTTGAGGTACAGCCCCAGCTCGCGGAACAGCCGCGCCAGGCTCTGCTGTACCGGCTGGTGGGCGAACAAGGCATGCCAGAGCACCGAGAGCACGCCGTACCAGGCGGCGCCCGCCACCAGCAGCAGCGGCTCCATCCACAAGCCGGCGACGCCGCCGCGCTGCTCCACGCCGATCATGCTGTACACCGCCAGAATCAGCGTGGCCGAGCCGAGGGTGGCGAAGCGCTCGCCCAGGGCGCCGAGCATGGTCAGGGAAAAGGCCGACAGCGCCAGGGCGCTGACGAACAGCCAGGGGTAGGGGAATAGGAATTCGACCGTATAGGCTGCAGCGGTGAAGCAGCCCAGGGTGACCAGCAGTGCGGTCAGCCGGCCCTGCCAGCTGTCGTCGGTCTCGGCCAGGGCGCTGGCGATTACGCCGAGAAACAGCGGAATCAGGCTGTGCATCCAGCCCTGATGCCAGCACAGCGCCAGGCTGCCACCCAAGGCAATGAACACCCGCAGGCTGTAGCTGAACTTGTCCAGCGCCCAGAGGCGGCGCAGCGAGTGGCGCAAGGAGGAAGACGGCATCCGGCGACCTGTACGGGTGAGGTGACTGATTGGGGCTCAACGCGGCGTTTCGATTGTGCCTCGCCGGCATCGTTCAGTGCGAGCGGCGCTTGCGTGTCGCGCCGATCCGCGCATGCTGGACGCCGGGTGCGCCGTCTCGGTCACCCTGGCTGAACTCTGCCTGCAGCACCTGGCTCCAAAGTTTTACTATCAATCGCCCGCCATCATCGACAGGAGCGCCCCATGATCGACCTCCATTACTGGACGACCCCCAATGGCCACAAGATCAGCATCTTTCTCGAAGAGAGCGGGCTGGAGTACAACGTGCACCCGGTCAACATCGGCGCTGGCCAGCAGTTCGAGCCGGCATTCCTGAAGATCGCGCCGAACAACCGCATTCCGGCCATCGTCGACAACAACCCCAGCGACGGCGGCGAGCCGATCTCGGTGTTCGAGTCCGGGGCGATTCTCGAGTATCTAGCCGACAAGATCGGGCGCTTCATGCCGCTGCAGCCACGCCTGCGCGTAGAGGTGCAGCAGTGGCTGCACTGGCAGATGGGTGGCCTGGGGCCGATGGCCGGGCAGAACCATCACTTCGTGCGCTTCGCCCCGGAGCAGATCCCCTATGCCATCGATCGTTACGTGAAGGAGACCGCGCGCCTGTACGGTGTGCTCGATCGTCGCCTCGAGGGGCGCGAGTACGTGGCCGGTGATTACTCGATCGCCGACATGGCCATCTATCCCTGGGCCAAGGGCTGGGAGCTGCAGCGCCAGCGCCTGGAGGATTTTCCCAATATGGCCGCCTGGCTAGCGCGCATGGGCAAGCGCTCGGCGGTGCAGCGTGCCTACCAGGTTGCCGAGGCCATTGGTCAACGCCCGGACGAGGTGCTGACCAGCGAGGCGCGCAAGGCGCTGTTCTGATTTAGGCCGCTGGCGTGGCGCCAGTCACGCCAGTTGCAAATCTTGCGCGGCCACCGGGCGGCCGATGAAGTAACCCTGCACGTAATCGCAACCCAGCTGGCGCAGGCGCTCCAGCTGTTCAGCGCGCTCCACGCCCTCGGCGAGCACCTTCATTTCCATGCTGTGCGCGAGAGCGATAACTGCGCGGGTGATCGCCAGATCGTCCTTGTCATCGGGCAGGCCGGCGACGAAGCTTTGGTCGAGCTTGAGCTTGTGCACCGGCAGGCGCTTGAGGCGCGCCAGGGAGCTATAGCCGGTGCCGAAATCGTCGATGGCCAGGCGCACGCCCAGACTACGCAGGCGTTCGAGCAGCGCCTGAGCCTGATCCGGATCGTCCATCACCGCGCTTTCCGTCACCTCCAACTCCAGGCAACCGGCAGGCAGGCCGGTGCTGGCCAGCACCTGGGCGACGCGCTGGTCCAGCTCACCACGGCTGAACAACCGGCTGGAAACGTTCACCGCAACGAACTGCGGGCTCTGGCCTTCGCTGCGCCAGGCGACCATCTGCCGGCAGGCGTGCTCGAGTACCCAGGCGTCGATGGCGGCGATCATGCCGCTGTCTTCGGCGATCGGGATGAATTCGCCTGGCGGCACCAGGCCGCGCTGCGGATGTTGCCAGCGCACCAGCGCCTCGACGCCGATCAGGCGATTGCTGCTCAGACAATGTAGCGGCTGGTAGTGCACGCGCAGTTCGCCGTTCTCGATGGCATGGCGCATACCGGCGATCAGTTCCACACGCTGGCGGGCGTATTCGGTCTGTTCCTGGTCGTAGAAGGCGAAGCCGCCACGGCCAATGCTCTTGGCCTTGAACAGCGCCGAATCGACGTTGCGCAGCACCTGATCGACGCTGTTGGCGTCATCCGGATACAGGCAGATGCCGACACTGGCGGAAATGAACAGCTCCTGGCCATCGAGCAGGAAGGGGGCGTCCAGGCAGTCGATCAGTGTCTGTGCCAGATGCGCCGCCTGCTCGGCCTGGGTGCAGTCCTCGCTGAGTACGGCAAACTCGTCACCACCCAGGCGCGCCAGGGTGCTGCCATTGCCTAGCTGGCTGGCCAGCCGCTCGCCGGTGGCCTTGAGCAGCAGGTCGCCGAGGTTGTGGCCGAGGCTTTCGTTGATGTGCTTGAAGTGATCCAGGTCGACGACCAGCACGGCGCCACGCTCCTCGTCACGCTGGGCGCGCTGCAAGGCATGCTCCACGCGTTCGCTGAACAGCAGGCGGTTGGGCAGGCCGCTCAGCGGGTCATGGTGAACGAGGTGATCGAGCTCGTGCTGGGAGTGCTTGAGCACCGTGATGTCCGAGAACACTGCCACGTAATGGCTGAGCAGACCGTGATCGCCTCGAATGGCGCGAATGCACTGCCACTGCGGATAGATTTCGCCGTTTTTGCGGCGGTTCCACACCTCGCCGCTCCAGGTGCCCTGGGTCTGCAGGGTGTGCCAGAGATTCTGGTAGAACGCCGCGTCATGGCGGCCGGACTTGAGTAGAGTCGGGTGTTTGCCGAGGATTTCCGCCTCGCTGTAGCCGGTGATGCGACTGAACGCCGGGTTGATGTGCACGATGTTCTGCTGTGCATCGGTGACCAGCACGCCTTCCTGGGTCGATTCGAATACCGCCGCCGCCTGACGCAGGCTGTCGGCATCGGCGCGGCGCTGGGTAATGTCCTTCACCGTGCCGATAAAGCGCGCGGGTCGCCCCTGGGCATCGAGCTGCAACCGTCCGCGCGACAGCACCCAGCGGTAGCTGCCGTCACGATGGCGCAGGCGATAGCTGTTTTCGTAGGCACTGTCTTCGCCGGCCTGCAGCAATTGGTCGAGAACGCGCTGGTAAACGGCGCGGTCGTCGGGATGCAGCAGTTGTTGCCAGTGCTCGCGGTCGGCGCTCAGCTCACCATCGTTCATGCCCAGCAGAGCGTGATAAGCCGGCGAGTAATACACGCGCTGGCGGATCAGATCCCAGTCCCAGAGACCATCCTCGGTGGCCGACAGGGCCAGGCTGAGTCGCTCCTCGCTGGCGCGTAGCGCGGTACCGATTTTCGCCTGGCGTTCCAGGTGGCGACTGATCGTCAGGTACAGCAGGGCACTGGTCAGCAGCACGAATACCAGCCCCTTCCAGACCTGAACCTGCTCCGCCTGTCGGGCGGTCAGGCCGAGCGAGGCTAGCAGCAAGTCGCTGAACACGATCCACAGGCCGGCGGCGATCAGGTAGTTCAAAGTCAGGCGCAGTGCGCCCTGGCGAGTGCTCATGGGTAATGCTTGGCTTGGCCGTCGGGGTGAAAGATCATCCGTGGGGGCATCCTTGTAACATCCTTAGCCAAAAGACCAAGTGGTTTTCCAGCAGCGAGTGTTGATAATGGTGATGCGGCACTTTGTCCGCATCGCTTTTTCTCTGCAAGAGGTACCCCTGCCCATGTGGTACAACGGTTTTCTCGACCTGCCGGTCTGGCAGCTCATCGTCGTCACCCTGGTGCTGACCCACATCACCATCGTAGCCGTCACGGTCTATCTGCACCGTTATTCGGCGCACCGCTCCCTGGAGCTGAACCCTGCTCTCAAGCACTTCTTCCGATTCTGGCTGTGGATGACCACAGGCATGAACACTCGCGAGTGGACGGCCATCCACCGCAAGCACCACGCCAAATGTGAAACCGCTGAAGACCCGCACAGCCCGGTTGTGAAGGGCCTCGGCACGGTAATGCGCAAAGGTGCCGAGCTGTATGCCGAAGAGGCAAAAAACGAAGACACCCTGCGCATCTACGGCAAGAACTGCCCGGATGACTGGATCGAGCGCAACATCTATTCGCGTTTCCCGATTGGCGGCGTGTCGCTGATGCTGATCATCGATGTGCTGCTGTTCGGCGCCCTGGGCCTGACCGTGTGGGCCGTCCAGATGATCTGGATTCCCTTCTGGGCTGCCGGGGTCATCAACGGGCTGGGCCACGCCGTCGGTTATCGCAACTTCGAGTGCCGCGACGCGGCCACCAATCTGGTGCCCTGGGGCATCATCGTCGGTGGCGAGGAGCTGCACAACAATCACCACACCTATCCCAACTCCGCCAAGCTGTCGGTAAAACGCTGGGAGTTCGACATGGGTTGGGCGTGGATCCGCCTGTTCAGCATGCTGGGCCTGGCCAAGGTTCAGCGCGTCGCGCCGATCGCCCACCGTGTGCCGGGCAAGGGGATTCTGGACATGGATACCGCCATGGCCATCCTCAACAACCGTTTCCAGATCATGGCTCAGTACCGCAAGCTGGTGATCGGGCCGCTGGTCAAGCAGGAGCTGGCCAAGGCCGACGAGTCGGTCCGTCACCAGTTCCGTCGGGCCAAGCGTCTGCTATCCCGTGAGCCGAGCCTGCTGCAGGACAAGCAGCAGGTGCGTATCGAAGCCATGCTGGCGCACAGCCAGGCGCTCAAGGTGATCTACGAGAAGCGCCTGGCGCTACAGCTGATCTGGGCGCGCACCAGTGCCAATGGTCATGACATGCTCGAAGCCATCAAACACTGGATACACGACGCCGAAGCGAGCGGCATTCAGTCGCTGCGTGATTTCGCCGAGCAACTGAAGACCTACTCGCTGCGCCCAGTGGCCGCGTGATGTAGCGCACAAAGCCGGGAGGTCGGTGAACCGCCCACTGCGGCCATGGTCATAGTTGTGACCCGGCTGTCACCCAAAAGCCCGCCATTCGGCGGGCTTTTTCGATCCTCCTTGGCAGCCTTAACCGCAAGCAAAGGGCCAATGTTCTGGATCGGTATATGGATGAACTCGCTGCTATTGACCTGGAAGAGCTGACTCTGGCTTTGCTGCACAGCCGTGCCGAAGGCACCCGGCTACGCGAACGCGAGCAACTGTTCAGCACACTCCTGGGCAGCGTCAATGCAGTGCTCTGGGCGTTCGACTGGGAGGCTCAACAGATCATTTACGTCAGTCCGGCTTACGAGCTGATTTTCGGCCGTTCGGCCGGCCTGTTGCTGGCCGACTACGGCGAGTGGTGCAACAGCATCTACCCCGATGATGTGGAGTACGCGGCAGAAAGCATGGCCAAGGTGCTGGAGACCGGTGCCGTTGAGGCTCGTGAATACCGGATCATCCGCGCTGATGGGGAGATTCGTTGGCTCAGCGACAAATGCTTTATCGGCAGACAAAGCGAAACCCAGGCAGCGCCGATCATCTTTGGTATCGCCGAAGACATCACTGAGAAGAAGCAGCTCGAAGGTGAGCTGCACCGCCTGGCTACCACCGACGTGCTGACCCAGAGCAGCAACCGCCGGCACTTCTTCGAATGCGCGCAAAGCGAGTTCGAGCTGGCGCGCACCCACGGGCAGCCGCTGGCATTCCTGCTGCTCGACCTGGACGACTTCAAGCACATCAATGACACCTACGGCCACCAGGTCGGCGACCAGGTGCTGCAGCAACTGGCCAGCTGTGCCAGCTCGGTGCTGCGCCGTGGTGACCTGTTCGGGCGAATCGGTGGTGAAGAGTTCGCAGCGCTGTTCCCGGGGTGCGAGCCGGAGTTGGCCTCGCAGATCGCACAGCGCCTGCAGCGCGAGATTCAGCGGTTGTCGTTCAGTCATGAAGGCTCGACCTTCGGGATTACCGTCAGCCAGGGCCTGACCACATTACGCGCCGGAGATCCGGGCTTGGACGTGCTTTACGCACGGGCCGATGCGGCGATGTACCAGGCCAAGCGTCAGGGCAAGAACCAGATCGTCACCAGCTGACTTGGCGGAATATCGCCTTAACCTTCCTTTCATGCGGCGGAAAATCGCTCATTTTTATCGATGAGCGCACGCCCCTTCCTGTCATTTTGCCAGTAACATATTGAAATGTTGGGGCTTATGCGACTTTGGTCGTCCATGGCATGCAATCTGCTGTGCTAAATTTCACAGCAACGGCCTACAGAGCCGAAAATAACAATGCCGAGAGTCGAACGATGCCTATTGCCTGTCGCAGCAGTCAGTCCAACCTGTTTCACCCTTACCCCTAAGTTTTCGTATTGCCGTCTCCGTATTCATGGCGCCCTCCGGCTGCCTATCACGTGACGGCCGTACCCGAATTCGGCTGGCTGCGCGCCATGAAGGCGGCATCTGGCGGGCCGATGTGCAACACCACTAAAAGAACAGAACACTGGAGAGATCACGATGAAAAAAGCTTCCCTGGCGCTGGCCGTAGCCGCCGGCACTCTGGGTCTGACCCTGGGCAACGTTGCCAACGCGGCCTTTATCGAAGACAGCACGGCCAAGCTGGATCTGCGTAACTTCTACTTCAATAACGATGTTCGCAATTCGGATACCCCCAGCAACAAGGAATGGGGGCAAGCGTTCCAACTGAACCTGCAATCTGGTTTCACCGAAGGCACCATCGGTGTTGGCGTTGATGCTATTGGTCTATTGGGCGTGCGTTTGGATGGTGGTGGTCGTGCTGGTAAAGATGGTCAAAGCCGCACACCTCAATCTTCGGGCTCTACTGGGACTCTGTTTCCTCTCGAGAGTGATGGAAGTGCACGCGACGAGTTCAGCAGCCTTGGTCTGACTGGGAAGATTCGCTTCTCCAAGACTGTCGCCCATATTGGTACGCTGCAGCCTAAGCTGCCGGTTGTAACCTTCAACGATGGTCGTTTGATTCCACAGACCTTTGAAGGTGCGCAGATCACTTCGAACGAAATTGACAATTTGACTCTTGTAGTCGGTCAACTTGAGCACGCTAAAGGTCGTGCTTCCAGTGACGCCGACGGGCTTTCGATTGCTCGCCCCGCTAACAGCCTAACTGCTGGTATTCCGGTCGCCGACTCGAACAAGTTCTACTATGGTGGTGCTGACTACAAGGTCAACAAGGATCTGCTGCTGCAGTACTACTACGGCAATCTGGATGATTTCTACAAACAACACTTCTTGGGGCTGACCCACACTCTGGCTCTGGGCGCCGGTTCGCTGAAGTCCGATCTCCGCTACTTCGATACCAGTTCCGATGGTAAAAACGGCAGTGCCGCTGGTCGTGCTGATGGCTACATTGGCGCAGGGTACTGGAACGGCGGTCGTGCCAATTCTGATTTCGGTGAGGTCGATAACCGCACCTGGAGTGCCATGTTCACCTACAGCCTGGAAGGCCATGCTCTGAGCGCCGGTTATCAACAGGTTTCCGGTGATAGTAACTTCACCCAACTAAACCAAGGTAATCTCCCAGGCGGCCAGGGTGGTGCTACCACCTACCTGATTACCGACCGTCAGATCACTAACTTCGGTCGCGCCGGCGAGCGTACCTGGATCACTCAGTACGGCTACGATTTCGGCAAGATCGGTGTGCCGGGCCTGACCGCCAACGTGCTGTACATGAAAGGCGACAACATCAAGGCAGCTGGTGGCGATCAGAAGGAGTGGGAGCGCGACCTGACTATCAGCTACGTGCTGCAGGAAGGCGCTGCCAAAGGTCTGGGTTTCGCCTGGCGTAATGCTTCGCTGCGTAGCGAAACGTCGACTGGTGATATCGATCAGAACCGCCTGATCGTCAGCTACAGCATTCCGCTGCTCTAAGCTGTCTTGGCGAGCCGTACCACGCGGCGGCTCGTCCAAATGCAAAAGCCCGGACTGGTTCCGGGCTTTTGTGTTTCTGCTGGTTGGTTGAATCAGCTGGCAGTAGCTGCAGGCTGCTGCTGGGTGATGCAGTGGATATTGCCGCCGCCCAGCAGGATTTCTCGGCCTGGCACCATCACTACGCGGTGCTCTGGAAACAGGCGCTCGAGAATGGCTTTGGCTTCGGCGTCCTTCGGGTCGTTGAAGCTGGGGGCGACGATGCCGCCGTTGACGATCAGGAAGTTCACGTAGGAGCCGGCCAGGCGGACCTCAGGGCTGCGCTCCTGACTGCCGGCGGCGCGGTCGACACCGGCGCACTCTTCTTCGGTGGCATACAGCGGGCCCGGGATCGGCATCTTGTGCACGGTCAGGGCGCGGCCTTTGGCGTCGCGAGCCTTTTCCAGTACGCGCATGGCTTCCTGGCAGCGGCTGTAGTTGGGGTTTTCCGGATCGTCGGTCCAGGCCAGCAGCACTTCGCCTGGGCGCACGTAGCAGCAGAAGTTGTCGACGTGACCATCGGTCTCGTCGTTGTACAGTCCATGCGGCAGCCAGATCACGGTATCGATGGCCAGGTGGTCGGCCAGCACGGCTTCGATCTGCTCGCGGTTCAGGTGCGGGTTGCGGTTGTGGTTGAGCAGGCACTCTTCGGTGGTGATCAGTGTGCCTTCGCCGTCGACGTGGATGGAGCCGCCCTCGAGCACGAAGCCTTCGGTGCGGTAGCGGTCGCGGCCTTCGATATTGAGGATCTTGCTGGCGACCTGATCGTCACGCAGCCACGGGAAGTACAAGCCGCCCTCGAAGCCGCCCCAGGCGTTGAACGCCCAGTCCACACCGCGTACCTCGCCTTTTTTGTTGGTGACGAAGGTCGGGCCGGTATCACGTATCCAGGCGTCGTCGGTGGTCATTTCGACGACGCGAATGCGCTCATGATCCAGGTGCGCGCAGGCATTTTCGTATTGCCCCGCTGAGACGCAGACGGTGACCGGCTCGAACTCGGCAATGGCCTTGGCGACCGCCGTGAATGCGTGCTGCGCCGGCTTGCCACCCAGGCGCCAGTTGTCCGGCCGCTCCGGCCACACCATCCAGGTTTGGCTATGGGGTTCCCATTCGGCTGGCATGCGGAAGCCATCGGCGCGGGGTGTGGAGGTCAGGGTGTTCATGGCATTGCTCCGTTGCTGAAGTCGTTCGAGGATTCGGGAAGCGATTGTGTCCTCCCGGGATTCAATGGGTCATAAAGAATCTGGTCGCTGTTTACGGGGCTTAGGCGTGGTGCGCTTTCAGCCCCGGCATCATATGCCCCACCCACGGCACGGCTATGGCTTATACGCATCGAAAAATGCCCATCCGAGCCATCTTATAGTCGATAAATATCGGCTTTAAAAGCGTATTTTTAAGGGGCGCTAGCTATATGAAAATATATTTACGGATAAGTATTTGTATTTAGTGAGGTTGTTCGGGCAAATGGCCGCAACGCCCATAGCGAACAGCGATGCACGGTCACGCCGGCACCTTTCAGCTGATTGCGCGTTTGCGCAGAAAAGGCGGCAGATAAAGTCCCAGGTACGCTTCGAATACACGCAAGCCTTCCTCGGCATAGCGTGGGGTGATTTCTCCGTGCTGGTGAATCGAGCGGGCGTACACCCGATCGCCAAGCTCCATGGCCAGGCCGAACACGTCGATATCGTCCGGCAGGGCCGGCAATTCGAAGTAGCGATCGAACAGTGCCCGGTGCTGCTGGCTGAGCTCGATATCGTGCTGGCGATCGGCCTGGGTCACCTCGCTGAGGCCGTGCTGGGCGAGGATCAGCTGTCTTGCTGCAGCATCGCCGGCGTAGATGCGCAGCATGCGTTGCTCGATGGTCCGGGAAAGGTCGCGCCAGCATTGCAGCTGGCCCGAGTCGATGGGCTCCTGCAGGCAGTCGCGGAAGGCACGATGAACATCGGCTGTCAGCGCCTGGAGCAGGGCGGGTACGCTGGGAAAGAAGTGATACACCGACGACGGTGCGATATCCGCGCGCTCTGCCACGGTGTAGATAGACAGCGCCGCTACGCCTTGCTCGGCCAGCAAGGTACGGGCGGCGCCGAGGATCTGTTCGATACGCGCCTGGCTGCTGGCGCGGGGCTTGCGGGCGCTCACTTAGGCGTCCCTACCTGCGTGCAGGCGGCGGTCGAATGGATGTGCCGGGCCATTGCCGGAGAAACCGGAGGGCGCTGAATCAATGTGGTCTTCCTGTTTTACGATGGTGACGAGCGCGTCGAGAGACCGTGGCGTCGGTACCTGACTGGTCGCCGAATGATAGCGTCAGACGCGCGTGTAAAAACGCCGGCTTTCGCCGGCGTTCTGCGCATCACACTGTGTGCAGGTACCAGTTGTACTCGAGGTCGGAGATGGTCGTCTCGAACTCCTGCAGCTCGGCTTCCTTGCAGGCGACGAAAATGTCAATGTAATCCGGGCTGATGTACTTGTTGAGCACCTCGCTGTCGTCCAGCTGGCGCAGGGCGTCGCGCAGGTTGTTCGGCAGGCTCTGCTCCAGTTGCTCGTAGGCGTTGCCCTCGATGGGGGCGCCTGGATCCAGCTTGTTGGTCAGGCCGTGATGAATACCGGCGAGGATCGAAGCCATCATCAGGTACGGGTTGGCGTCGGCGCCGGCCACCCGGTGCTCGATGCGGATCGCGTCGCTGCTGCCGGTCGGCACACGGACTGCCACGGTGCGGTTGTCCAGGCCCCAGCTCGGCGCATTCGGCACGTAGAACTGCGCGCCGAAACGGCGGTAGGAATTGACGTTCGGACACAGGAACGCCATCGACGCCGGCATGGTGTCGAGGATGCCGGCGATGGCATGACGCAGCGGCGCATGCTGTTCAGGATCTTCGGTGGCGAAGATGTTCTGCCCGGTTTTCTTGTCGAGCAGCGAGATGTGCACATGCAGGCCATTGCCCGCCTGGCCCGGATAGGGCTTGGCCATGAAGGTCGAGTCCATCTCATGGTCGTAGGCGATGTTCTTGATCAGGCGCTTGAGCAGCAGCGCATGGTCGCAGGCCTTGATGGCGTCATTGGTGTGATGCAGGTTGACCTCGAACTGCGCCGGGGCACTTTCCTTGACGATGGCGTCGGCCGGCAGCGCCTGCTCCTTGGCGGCTTCGAGCATGTCCTGCAGGCAGTCGACGTATTCGTCGAGGTCGTCGATCAGATAAACCTGAGTCGAGTGCGGGCGCTTGCCGGAGATCGGCGAGCGCGGCGGTTGCGGGCGGCCATTCACGTTCTCCTGATCGATCAGGTAGAACTCCAGTTCGAAGGCCGCGCAGATGGTCAGGCCAAGTTCGTCGAACTTCTGTACCACCTGACGCAATACCTCACGGGGATCGGCAAAGAAGGGGCTGCCGTCCAGTTCGTGCATGGTCATCAGCAGTTGCGCGGTCGGGCGCTTCTGCCAGGGTTCCTTGCACAGGGTATCGGGGATGGGGAAGCAGATACGGTCGGCGTCGCCGATGTCCAGGCCAAGGCCGGTGCTTTCGACGGTGGAGCCGTTGATGTCCAGGGCGAACAGCGAAGCGGGCAGGTTGATGCCCTTTTCATACACCTTGTGGAGGCTGGCGCGTTCGATGCGCTTGCCGCGCACGACACCATTCATATCTGCAATCAGAAGGTCGACGAACTGAACCTCAGGGTGTTCCTTGAGGAACGCGTTCGCTTCATTGAGCTGAACGGCACGCGGGGGTACCGACATGATGCAACACCTTTGTTGTTAAAAATATCAATCAATTGCTGACGCACTGCGAGTCAATCCCAAACGCCAGAGGCTGTCAAGGCAGCTCGATGTTGCCCCAATGCGGGGCGCTGCGGCCATTTTTAGGGCGTTTCAGGGCATTTCCAGCGTTAAATCTCTGCACTCTTTTAGACGCACCTACGAGGTGATGCGCGGTTCAGTGAGCCGGCTTGTGTTGAAAAATGAACAAGGATAAGCTCGGCCAGACCCCACATAATCCAACAATACGGGTGTTTCATGAGCTGCATGTCGCTGTCCGGCGTCATTGCCAGCCTCCCACGGTGCGCGGCGTTGCCGGCTGTGGTCGAGGTTGCTCGATCCTCTTGCGCAGCCGTTGCGGCGCGCACTGCAGCGCATCGCGTTGCGGTATCTCCAACCTGCTCCTTCGCTCGAAAATCTGCACACTTCTCGCTCCTTGCAGACGTTTGCGTCTCCATTGTCTGGCGCCGGCTATATCGACGCCTCGATGCGTTTGGTTGCGGTGCCAATCGTGAACCTTGCAGGGGTGCAGGCGACGGCGCGCGCTTTGCAGAGGCATCTGGCCCTGTCGAGTGCAACAAAGGTCGGTTACAGTCGTTGCACGGTGGTGAAGCACCGCTGGGCACGCGCTGCGTTCTGCCGCCAGTGCCTGGAGGGTCGTTCGGGCAGTTGCCCGCAGCCCTGTAACACCCTGGTTTATTGCGCATCCGCCTGGCAGGTCTGCCAGGTCTGTCGTGGTGCGGAGCATGTCGAGCCGGCCGAGGATGCCGGTTTCAAAACACTGAGGTCTCTATGAGCACCAAACTGGACCAGCTCTCGAGCTGGTTGAAAGAACGCAAGATCACCGAAGTCGAATGTCTGGTTAGCGACCTGACGGGGATTGCCCGGGGCAAGATCTCGCCGACCAACAAATTCCTCGACGAAAAGGGCATGCGCCTGCCCGAAAGCGTGTTGCTGCAGACCGTCACCGGCGACTATGTCGAAGACGACATCTATTACGACCTGCTCGACCCGGCGGATATCGACATGTTCTGCCGGCCGGACGAGAACGCCGTGTTCATCGTGCCCTGGGCTATCGAGCCCACCGCCCAGGTGATCCACGACACCTACGACAAGCAGGGCAACCCCATCGAGTTGTCGCCGCGCAACATCCTCAAGAAGGTGCTGCGCCTGTATGCCGACAAAGGCTGGCAGCCCATCGTCGCACCGGAGATGGAGTTCTACCTGACCAAGCGCAACAGCGACCCGGACTTCCCGCTGGTGGCGCCGATGGGCCGCTCCGGGCGCCCGGAAACCGGCCGGCAGAGCTTCTCGATCGACGCGGCCAACGAATTCGACCCGCTGTTCGAAGACATGTACGACTGGTGCGAACTGCAGGGCCTGGATCTGGACACCCTGATCCACGAGGAAGGCCCGGCGCAGATGGAGATCAACTTCCGTCACGGCGAAGCCCTGCACCTGGCCGACCAGATCCTGGTGTTCAAGCGCACCATGCGCGAGGCGGCGCTCAAGCACGACGTGGCGGCGACCTTCATGGCCAAGCCGATCACCGATGAGCCGGGCAGCGCCATGCACCTGCACCAGAGCATCATCGACGTGAAGACCGGCCGGAACATCTTCTCCAACGAAGATGGTTCGATGAGCCAGCTGTTCATGCACCACATTGGCGGCTTGCAGAAATACATCCCCGAAGTGCTGCCGCTGTTCGCACCCAACGTCAACTCGTTCCGCCGCTTCCTGCCCGACACCTCGGCGCCGGTGAACGTCGAGTGGGGCGAGGAGAACCGCACCGTCGGCCTGCGCGTGCCGGATGCCACACCGAATAACCGTCGTGTGGAAAACCGCCTGGCTGGCGCCGACGCCAACCCCTACCTGGCCCTGGCCGCGAGCCTGCTGTGCGGCTATATCGGTATGGTCGAGGGCATCGAGCCCAGCGCGCCGGTCGTCGGCCGCGGCTACGAGCGCCGCAACCTGCGTCTGCCGCTGACCCTGGAAGCGGCGCTGGAGCGTATGGAAACCTGCCAGGTGGTCGAGCAGTACCTGGGCCACAAGTTCGTCAGCGGCTATGTGGCGGTCAAGCGTGCCGAGCACGAGAACTTCAAGCGGGTGATCAGCTCCTGGGAACGTGAGTTCCTGCTGCTTTCGGTCTGATCCGGTCGGGGCCGGCGCGTGATCCGCACGGCCCCGTATTGATAAAGAGGTGAACATGACGGCAAACAATGCAAAGACCCAGCAATGGCAGGCCATGAGCCGCGACCATCACCTGGCGCCTTTCAGTGACTTCAAGCAACTGGCCGAGAAAGGCCCGCGCATCATCACCCGTGGTGAAGGTGTGCACCTGTGGGACAGCGAAGGCAACAAGATCCTCGATGGCATGGCCGGGCTCTGGTGCCTGGCTGTCGGCTACGGCCGTGAGGAACTGGTCGAGGCGGCCAGCAAGCAGATGCGCGAGCTGCCGTTCTACAACACCTTCTTCCAGACTGCCCATCCGCCGGTACTGGAGCTGGCCAAGGCGCTCGCCGAGGTGACGCCGGCCGGCATGAACCACGTGTTCTTCACCGGTTCCGGTTCCGAAGGCAACGACACCATGCTGCGCATGGTTCGCCATTACTGGTCGCTCAAGGGCAAGCCGAACAAGAAGGTGGTGATCGCCCGCGAGAACGGCTATCACGGCTCCACCGTCGCCGGCGCCAGCCTGGGCGGCATGAAGGGCATGCACGAGCAGGGCGACCTGCCGATTCCGGGTATCGTGCACATCGCTCAGCCTTACTGGTTCGGCCAGGGCGGCGACATGACGCCGGAAGCCTTCGGCATCTGGGCTGCCGACGAGCTGGAGAAGAAGATTCTCGAAGTCGGCGAAGACAACGTCGCCGCCTTCCTGGCCGAGCCGATCCAGGGCGCCGGCGGCGTGATCATACCGCCGGACAGCTACTGGCCGCGGGTGCGCGAGATTCTCGCCAAGTACGACATCCTCTTTGTCGCCGACGAAGTGATCTGCGGTTTCGGCCGCACCGGTGAGTGGTTCGGTAGCGACTTCTACGGCAACAAGCCGGACATGATGACCATCGCCAAGGGCCTGACTTCCGGCTACGTGCCGATGGGCGGCCTGGTGGTGCGCGACGAGATCGTCAAGGTGCTCAACGACGGCGGTGACTTCAACCACGGCTTCACCTATTCCGGGCACCCGGTGGCGGCGGCGGTGGCACTGGAGAACATCCGAATTCTGCGCGAAGAAAAGATCATCGAGCAGGTCAGAGAAGAAACGGCACCGTATTTGCAGAAACGCCTGCGCGAATTGGCGGATCACCCGCTGGTCGGTGAAGTGCGTGGCGTGGGTATGCTCGGCGCCATCGAACTGGTGAAGGATAAGGCCACGCGCGCGCGTTACCCGAGCGACAAGGCGGTAGGCATGATCTGCCGCGGTCACTGTTTCGAGAACGGACTGATCATGCGCGCCGTGGGCGACACCATGATCATTTCGCCGCCGCTGGTGATCAGCAAGAGCGAGATCGACGAGCTGGTGGAAAAGGCCCGCAAGTGCCTGGACCTCACCGCCCGTGCTTTACTGGCCTGACGGCTGCTGCAACGCGTTTGGAAGGTAGCGACAGTTGGTGCAATAAATTGCCTGCCAGGGCTTGAGCGATGGGGCTGCTATCGCCAGACTTGCCGGCCAAAAAAACGGGCCTGCCGTATAGCGCGGCGGCCCGGTTAATCGACATCACAATAGGGAGCTGAACCGCATGATCAAGACTTTCGGCAAGACTCTGCTGGCGGTGACGCTGGCCGGCGCCGTGGCCGGTATGGCGCAGGCTGATGGCAAGGTCCTCAACATCTACAACTGGTCGGACTATATCGCCCCGGACACCATCGAGAAGTTCACCAAGGAGACCGGCATCAAGGTCACCTACGACGTCTTCGATTCCAACGAAACCCTGGAAGCCAAGCTGTTCGCCGGCAAGTCGGGCTACGACATCGTGGTGCCGTCCAACAGCTTCCTGGCCAAGCAGATCAAGGCCAAGGTCTACCAGCCGCTGGACAAATCCAAGCTGCCGAACTGGGACAACCTGGACAAGAACCTGCTGAAAACCGTCGAGGTCAGCGACCCGGGTAACAAGTATTCCTTCCCGTACATGTGGGGCACCGTGGGCATCGGTTTCAACCCTGAGAAGGTCAAGGCTGCGCTGGGCGAAAACGCCCCGGTTGATTCCTGGGACCTGCTGTTCAAGCCCGAGAACATCGAGAAGCTGAAGTCCTGTGGCGTTTCCTTCCTCGACTCGCCAACCGAGATCCTGCCGATCGCCATGCAGTATCTGGGCTATGAGCCGACCAGCACCGATCCCAAGCAGCTCAAGGAAGCCGAAGCGCTGTTCATGAAGATCCGCCCGTCGGTCACCTACTTCCACTCCTCCAAGTACATCTCCGACCTGGCCAACGGCAACCTCTGCGTGGCCGTGGGCTACTCGGGTGACATCTACCAGGCCAAGTCGCGCGCCGAAGAGGCCGGTGGCAAGGTCAAGGTCTCCTACAACATTCCCAAGCAAGGTGCCGGCGCCTTCTTCGACATGGTGGCCATCCCGGCCGATGCGGAGAACGTCGAGTCCGCCCATGCCTTCCTGAACTTCCTGCTCAAGCCGGAAATCATGGCCGAGATCACCAACGAAGTGCACTTCCCGAACGGCAACGCGAAAGCGACTCCGCTGGTCGACGAAGCCATTCGTAACGACCCGGGCGTGTACCCGACCCAGGAAACCATGGGCAAGCTGTACGCCTTCCCGGACCTGCCGGCGGCCGCCCAGCGCGCCATGACCCGCAGCTGGACCAAGATCAAGTCCGGTCGCTGATCGGCTGATGACCGCGGCGCCTGGCGCCGCGGTCCGTTTCAGCAGGCAAAGGGGCGGATCGCCGCCCATCGAGGGCAGCGCCGCGACCGTGGCGCTCTCCCAGATCGCGATACGTCACCTCGGTGACGAGCCACAAGAAGAGGACGACCTGTGCATTTTTCCCTGGGCAAGATCCTGACAACGACCGCGCTTTCGGTTGGCTTGGCAACCCTGGCACATGCGGACGGCACCGTGCATATCTACAACTGGAGCGATTACATCGGCGAGAACACCCTGGCCGAGTTCCAGAAGGCCACGGGCATCAAGCCGGTCTACGACGTCTTCGACTCCAACGAAACCCTGGAAGGTAAACTGCTCGCCGGCCGTAGCGGCTACGACGTGGTGGTGCCGTCCAACCATTTTCTCGGCAAGCAGATCAAGGCGGGCGCTTTCCAGAAGCTCGACCGTTCGCTGCTGCCGAACTGGAACAACCTCGACCCGGCGCTGCTCAAGCAGCTGGAAACCAACGACCCGGGCAACCAATACGCCGTGCCTTATCTGTGGGGCACCAACGGCATCGGCTACAACGTCGCCAAGGTCAAGGAAGTGCTCGGTGTAGACAAGATCGACTCATGGGCCGTGCTGTTCGAGCCGCAGAACATGAAGAAGCTCGCCAGCTGCGGCGTGTCCTTCATGGACTCGGCGGACGAGGTGATTCCCTCGGTGCTCAACTACCTGGGCCTGGACCCGAACAGCCAGAGCGCTGACGACTACGCCAAGGCCGAAGCCAAGCTGATGGAAGTACGTCCCTATATCAGCTACTTCCACTCCTCCAAGTACATCTCCGACCTGGCCAACGGCAACATCTGCGTGGCGTTCGGCTACTCCGGTGACGTACTGCAGGCCGCCGACCGTGCCGCGGAGGCCGGCAAGGGCGTCGAAATCGCCTACGCGATTCCCAAGGAAGGCGCCAACCTGTGGTTCGACATGCTTGCCATCCCCAAGGATGCCAGCAACGTCAAAGAGGCCCATGCCTTCATCAACTACCTGCTCGATCCCAAGGTGATTGCTGGGGTCAGTGATTACGTGGGTTACGCCAATGCCAACACCAAGGCGGGCGAGCTGATGGATCAGGGAATCCGCGAGGACGAGTCGGTCTACCCGTCGCAGGCCGTGCTGGACAAGTTGTACGTGATGGCCGAACTGCCGCCCAAGGCGCAGCGCCTGATGACGCGAAGCTGGACGAAGATCAAGTCCGGAAGATGATCAACCCTTTAAGCGCCCGGCCTCTGTCGGGCGCCATTTTTACTGCGGGAGTTTGGTAATGGCAGTTGCTTCCAGTACCTATAAGAAGGTCATCGAGGGGAGCCAGCAACCCAAAGAGGTGCTGGTCAAGATCGAGCGCGTGACCAAGAAGTTCGACGAAACCGTCGCGGTCGACGATGTCTCGCTGACCATCAACAAGGGCGAGATCTTCGCCCTGCTCGGTGGTTCCGGCTCCGGCAAATCGACCCTGTTGCGCATGCTCGCCGGCTTCGAGCGGCCGACCGAAGGGCGCATCTTCCTCGACGGCCAGGACATTACCGACCTGCCGCCGTACGATCGGCCGATCAACATGATGTTCCAGTCCTACGCGCTGTTCCCGCACATGAGCGTGGCCGACAACATCGCCTTCGGCCTCAAGCAGGACAAGATGCCCAAGGCCGAGATCGACGCCCGCGTGGCCGAGATGCTCAAGCTGGTGCACATGACCCAGTACGCCAAGCGCAAACCGCATCAGCTCTCCGGCGGTCAGCGTCAGCGCGTGGCCCTGGCCCGCTCCCTGGCCAAACGCCCCAAGCTGCTGTTGCTCGACGAGCCCATGGGCGCGCTGGACAAGAAGCTGCGCTCGCAGATGCAGCTCGAGCTGGTGGAAATCATCGAGCGCGTTGGCGTGACCTGCGTAATGGTCACCCACGACCAGGAAGAGGCCATGACCATGGCCCAGCGCATTGCCATCATGCACTTGGGCTGGATCGCCCAGATCGGCAGCCCGATCGACGTCTACGAGACGCCGGCCAGCCGTCTGGTCTGCGAGTTCATCGGCAACGTCAACCTGTTCGACGGGCAGATCGTCCACGATGACACCGACCACGCGGTGATCGACTGCCCGCAGCTCGACAAGCCGATCTACATTGGCCACGGCATCAGCACCCGTGCCCAGGAGACCCAGGTCACCTACGCCCTGCGTCCGGAAAAACTGCTGATGGCCACCCAGCTGCCGGCCGACCACGAGCACCCGGAATACAACTGGAGCAACGGCACCGTGCATGACATCGCCTATCTAGGCGGCCATTCGGTGTACTACGTCAAACTGACCTCCGGGCAGATCGTGCAGTGCTTCATCGCCAACGCCGAGCGCCGCGGCAAGCGGCCGACCTGGGATGACCCGGTGGTGGTGTTCTGGGAAGACGACAGCGGCGTGGTGTTGCAGTCATGAAAATGAGCAGCCTGACCAAGCGTATGCCTAATGGCCGGCACCTGGTGATCGGCATCCCATTCATCTGGCTGTTCCTGTTCTTCCTGCTGCCTTTCATCATCGTGCTGAAGATCAGCTTCGCCGAAGCCGATGTGGCGATCCCGCCGTACACGGAAATCTACACCTGGGTCGACAACACCCTGCAGGTGGTGCTGAACCTGGGCAACTACATCTTCCTCACCGAGGATGAACTGTACCTGGCCGCCTACCTAGGCTCGCTGAAAATCGCTTTTTTCAGCACCCTGGCCTGTCTGCTGATCGGCTACCCGATGGCCTACGCCATCGCCCGGGCCAAGAAGGAAACCCAGACGGTCCTGCTGCTGCTGGTGATGATGCCGACCTGGACCGCGATCCTGATCCGCGTTTACGCGTGGATGGGCATTCTCAGCAACAACGGCCTGCTCAACGGCTTTTTGCAGACCATCGGTTTGATCGACGCGCCGCTGCAGATCCTCAACACCAACACCGCGGTGTACATCGGCATCGTCTACTCGTACCTGCCGTTTATGATCCTGCCGCTGTTCGCCAATCTGGTGAAGCACGATCAGAGCCTGCTCGAAGCGGCTTCGGATCTGGGGTCGAGCACCTTCAACAGCTTCTGGAAGATCACCGTGCCGCTGTCCAAGAACGGCATCATTGCCGGCTGTATGCTGGTATTCATTCCGGTGGTTGGCGAGTTCGTGATCCCCGAACTGCTTGGCGGGCCGGAAACCCTGATGATCGGCAAGGTGCTTTGGCAGGAGTTCTTCAACAACCGCGACTGGCCGGTAGCCTCGGCGCTGGCGGTGGTGATGCTGGCGATCCTCTTGGTGCCCATCATTCTGTTCAACCGTAACCAAGCCAAAGAACTGGAGGGCCGGGCATGAAGAATTTCCGTTTCTCCTCGCTGATGCTTTGGGCAGGCCTGATCTTCATCTACCTGCCGATGGTCATCCTGGTGATCTACTCGTTCAATGCCTCGCGGCTGGTGACGGTGTGGGGCGGCTGGTCGACCAAGTGGTACGTGAGCCTGCTGGACGACCGCCAGTTGATGGGCGCCGTTTGGCGTTCCCTGGAGATCGCCTGCTACACGGCGATCGCCGCGGTGGCGCTGGGTACGCTGGCGGCCTTTGTGCTGACCCGCATCAGCCGCTTCAAGGGCCGCACGCTGTTCGGCGGCCTGGTCACCGCACCGCTGGTAATGCCGGAAGTGATCACCGGTCTGTCGCTGCTGCTGCTGTTCGTGGCCATGGCCCAGCTGATCGGCTGGCCGGCAGAGCGCGGCATGATGACCATCTGGATCGCCCACACCACTTTCTGCTCGGCTTACGTGGCGGTGGTGGTGTCGGCGCGCCTGCGCGAGCTGGACCTGTCCATCGAGGAAGCGGCCATGGACCTCGGTGCGCGGCCGTGGAAGGTGTTCTTCCTGATCACCATCCCGATGATCGCGCCTTCGCTGGTGGCTGGCGGCATGATGTCCTTCGCGCTGTCGTTGGATGACCTGGTACTGGCCAGCTTCGTGTCCGGCCCTGGCGCCACCACGCTGCCGATGGAGGTGTTCTCCAAGGTGCGCCTGGGCGTGACCCCGGCGATCAACGCCATCGCCAGTCTGATCCTGCTTGCGGTATCGCTGGCCACCTTCCTGGTGTGGTTCTTCAGCCACCGCGCCGAGGAACGCCGTCGCAAGGCGATCCAGCAGGTCATGGAAGAAAGCCAGCACGCCATCGGCGCCCGTCCGGACGCCAAGCCGGCTCACTGAATCAGCTGAGCGGCAAGACGATGCCCGCCACTGCGCAAGCAGGGCGGGCATTTTCATTTCCGGCATTCGTAGGCCGATGCCCTCGTCATCAGTTGGAGTCTATTCACAAGTGTTTTGGGCAACATCTGAGAGAGTGCTACAAGGCAAGAGCAGCCGTTCGCCGCTCCCGCAGGTACTGCGCCGATGACTATTTCCGCCTTTTTGCAGGAAAAGGCGAAAGGTCATGAACAGGCCATCAGGGAGGCTGGCGACCCGGGCTAGAGGCGCTTGCCACGCGACTATCACGCCGCGCTCGACCACACGTCAGCGCTGGCTGCCCAGTAGAGGCAAGGAAAGGCAGATATGAAAACGCCCGGGCTATGAAGGCCCGGGCGTTTTAGTTGCTTGCTGCAGAGGCTCAGCGCGTCAGGTGCAGGAAGTGCATATGGCGCTCGTACTGGTCGAGGATGTCGCCGATCACCTCTTCACGGTTCCAGCCCATCACGTCGTAATCCTGGCCGCCCTCGTTGAGGTGTACTTCAGCGCGGAAGTACTTGCGCTCCTCGCTGGAGTCATCGCGAGTATCGCGCAGGGCGAAGCTCGGCTGGATCAGTGCGCGGGGGCGAACCTGATACTGGAAGTCGGCTTCGGCGCCATGGCTGACCGACAGCGTGACGCGTCCGTCTTCACCGTTCTCCACCCGGGCTTCGCGGCCCTGCTTGCGCATCTCCTCGGCCACCTGCTGGCAGGCCGGCAGCACGGTTTCGGCAATGAAGCGGTTGACGTGGGAGCGACGCGGCAGCATCACCATGCTGCGCAGGCGTCGTTGCCAGCCGCCAGTGCTCGATGCACCGCGTGGACTGAGGGCGACCTGGTCACGCAGGTTGCGCTTGGCCGCGTCGATCTGCAGCGCGCGCAGCAGGCCCCACATCGACGCCATCAGGGCGATCACGAAGGGCAGGGCGCTGGCGATGGTCGCCGTCTGCAGGGCCTTGAGGCCGTCGGCCAGCAGCAGCGATGCGGCGACCACCGCCATCAACGCTGCCCAGAAGATGCGCTGCCAGACCGGCGTCTGGTCATGGCCACCGGAGGCGAGCATGTCCACCACCATGGCGCCGGAGTCCGCCGAGGTGACGAAGAACACCACGATCATCAACACCGCGATCTGCGACAGGACTGCCGAGAAGGGGAAGTGCTCGAGGAAGGCGAACAGCGCCAGCGAGCTGTCCTTGTCGACTGCCGCCGCGAGGTCGGTGATGCCGTCGACCAGGATCATGTGAATCGCGGTGTCGCCGAACACGGTCATCCACAGCAGGGTGAAGCCGGCCGGCACTACCAATACGCCGCCGATGAACTGGCGAATGGTACGGCCGCGTGAGATGCGGGCGATGAACAGGCCAACGAACGGCGACCAGGACAGCCACCAGCCCCAGTAGAACAGCGTCCAGCCGCCGATCCAGTCGGTCGGCTCGTAGGCATAGAGGTTGAAGGTCTTGCTGACGATCTCCGACAGGTACTGGCCGGTGTTCTGCACGAAGGTCTGCATGATGAACACGGTCGGGCCTAGCACCAGCACGAACAGCATCAGGCAAACGGCCAGCAGCATGTTCAGTTCGGAAAGTATGCGGATGCCCTTGTCCAGGCCGCTGACCACGGAAATGGTAGCTAGGCCCATGGTGCCGGTCAGCAGCAGGAGCTGAACAGTGGTAGTGGCGGGTATGCCGTATAGGTGGTTGAGACCGGTGTTGATCTGCATCACGCCGTAGCCAAGGGACGTTGCCACTCCAAGCACGGTGCCGATCACCGCGAAGATGTCCACCGCATGGCCGATGGGGCCGTAGATGCGATCACCGATCAGCGGGTAGAGCGCCGAGCGCAGGGTCAGCGGCAGGTTATGGCGGAAGCTGAAATAGGCGAGGATCAGTGCGACTATGGCGTAGATCGCCCAGGCATGCAGGCCCCAGTGGAAGAAGGTGACGTTCATCGCCTCCTTGGCCGCTGCCACTGTCTGAGCTTCACCCACGGGCGGTGCGAGGAAATGCATCACCGGTTCGGCGACGCCAAAGAACATCAGGCCGATGCCCATACCGGCGCAGAACAGCATGGAGAACCAGGTTCGGTTGTTGTAGTCCGGCTCGCTATGGTCCGGACCGAGCTTGATGTCGCCGTAGCGACTGATGGCCAGGAAGACCGCGAAGAGCAGGATGATCGCAACGGCCAAGATGTAGATCCAGCTGGCGTTCTCGATGATCCAGGCTTGGGTCGCACCGAACACGCTCTGGGCGTTGTCCTTAAAGACGGTGCTGTAGATCACCAGGCAGGCGATGATAATTGTGGAGCCGAAAAAGACCGGCGGGTTCAGAGTGGAGCGAGAAGACAGGGGTGCCTCCATTGAGCTAGCTCTCCTTGTTCGGAGTCAGTCCATGATTCACGCACCCACTGATCTGGCTGTCGCTGGATCGCGCAGGGGGAATGGAGAGATGACTCGGTTTTCGGATGGCCGCCAAAAGCGGAAGGCCCGCGATTGTAGCATTGCCATTAGTCGGGGTTCTTGAACCTGTCTGTTATCGATAGGAAAGCGCTTCGTTTCGTTCAGCTTATTTGTGCCGTCACAGGCTGGTGCGGTACTGCAGCGCCTCGGCCAGGTGCTGTCGGCTGATCTGCTCTTGAGCCTGCAGGTCGGCCAGGGTGCGCGCCACTTTTAGCACGCGATGGGCCGAGCGCAGCGACAGGGTGAGGCGCTCGCAGGCGTGCTCCAGCCACTGGCGGTCGGCGCCTTCCAGCGCGCAGTGGGTGCGCAGCCCAGGCAGGTCGAGAAAGGCGTTGGCGATGCCCTGGCGCTGCAGCTGGATATCCCGCGCAGCGGCGACACGGCTGGCCGCTGCTGCGCTGGTGTCGCCGTTATCAACCGGGGCATCGAGCTGGGTGCTCTCCCGGGCCACGGTGATATGCAGGTCGATGCGGTCGAGCAGCGGCCCGGAGAGTTTGCCGCGATAGCGCTGAATCTGCTCCGGGCTGCAGCGACAGCGCCCGCTGGGGTCGCCAAGAAAACCGCAGGGGCAAGGGTTCATCGCCGCGACCAGCTGGAAACGGGCAGGGAAACTGACCTTGTCACGGGCGCGGGCAATCACGATTTGCCCACTTTCCAGAGGCTCGCGAAGCACCTCAAGTACACGGCGGTCGAACTCGGGCAGTTCATCGAGGAACAGGACGCCGTGATGGGCGAGGGTGATTTCCCCTGGTTGCGGACGACTGCCGCCACCGACCAGAGCCGGCCCGGATGCGCTGTGGTGCGGATGGCGAAAGGGCCGCTGAGGCCAGCTCTGCAGCGGCGTGTGGCTGGCTACCGAGCGAATCGTGGCGACTTGCAGGGCTTCCTCTTCGGTCAGCGGCGGCAGCAGACCGGGTAGGCGGCTGGCCAGTAGCGTTTTGCCGGTGCCTGGGGGGCCACTCAGCAGCAGGTTGTGATTTCCTGCAGCGGCCACCAGCAGCGCGCGTTTGGCAGCGATCTGGCCCTGTACTTCGGCGAGGTCCGGATAGGGTTGGGTGTGGCGCAGCAAACCCTGGGCTGGTATGGCGGTAGCGGCGTCTGGCCGTTGAGATGGGCGACCAGTTCCAGCAGATGTTCGACCGCCAGCACGCTGAGGCCAGTAGCCAGGCTGGCTTCCTCGGCGTTCTCCTTTGGCACCACCAGGGTGCGGCCGGCTTGTCGGGCGGCCAGCGCGGCGGGCAGAACGCCCTGCACCGGGCGGATCGCTCCCGAGAGCGCGAGCTCGCCAAGGTATTCCAGACTGGTGAGGGATTCGGCGGGTAACTGGCCGCTGGCGGCGAGGATGCCCAGGGCGATGGCCAGATCGAAGCGGCCGCCGTCCTTGGGCAGATCCGCCGGCGCGAGATTGAGGGTGATGCGACGCGGCGGAAAGTCCAGGGCGCAGTTGAGAATGGCGCTGCGTACGCGGTCCTTGGATTCCTTGACGGCGGTTTCCGGCAGGCCGACCAGCGCCAGGGAGGGCAGGCCGTTGGCCAGGTGCGCTTCAACCGTGACGCTGGGGGCATCGACGCCGATCTGAGCGCGGCTGTGGACTATGGCCAATGACATCGATCACTCCTTGATCGTCTGCCGGCCGAGCGGATTACTCGGCCGGGGCGTGCTGCGTCGTTGCGGTGCGCGTTTCCAGTTCGGCGACCTTGGCTTCCAGCGCTTCGAGGCGCGCGCGGGTGCGGGCCAGCACGAGCATCTGGCTGTCGAATTCTTCACGGCTGACCAGATCCAGCTTGCTGAAGCTGCTTTGCAGCAGCGCCTTGAGCTGGGCTTCTATTTCACTGCGGGGCAGCGGGTTGTCGCCGCTGAGCAGGCGACTGGCCTGGCTGCTGAGGGCATCGAGCAACGCTTTGGGTGGCAGCATGGGAACCTTCCAGAATGAGTTGGCAGCAGTGTAGCACGCCGGTTTTTGCTGACCGGCGCAGTGACCTTGCACCAATGATGTGCGTGATGCGGTGCGGTTTGGCGCTCTTCTGGTGCGATGGTTTTCGCGTGACGCCGATCACAACCGCCTGCAGGCCCGTAAGTTCCTGAAAAGCGGCGTTTTGCCGGTATTGGCAAGATTTCTGCTTAGAGGCTCATGACCCATGCACCGATGCGGTTCGGATGTCGCGAGCGGGCGGACGTGGTTCACCGGGAGCAGTCGGTGGTATCGGATCAGCCCGTCTTGGCAACCGATGCATACAAAAGCCAGACACTGAGCTTAGACTTGGGCCGGGGTAACAATTCCTGGGGCAAGTCCACCTTACACGGGAGAGAGTTTCATGAAACTAGTCACTGCCATCATCAAGCCGTTCAAGCTGGACGACGTCCGCGAATCGCTGTCGGAAATCGGGGTGCAAGGCATCACCGTGACCGAAGTGAAAGGCTTCGGTCGTCAGAAGGGTCATACCGAGCTGTACCGCGGCGCCGAGTATGTCGTCGATTTCCTGCCCAAGGTGAAGATCGACGTGGCTATCGCGGACGATCAGCTGGATCGCGTCATCGAGGCCATCACCAAGGCCGCCAACACCGGCAAGATCGGTGACGGCAAGATTTTCGTCGTAAACCTGGAACAGGCGATCCGCATCCGTACCGGCGAAACCGATACCGACGCGATCTAAAGCTCCGCCCCTACCCCCTTAACGTCCCAGGAGTTAAATCATGACTCTGCGAAAAATCGCAGGGCTTGGAGCCCTTTCGTCCCTGTTTTTCCCAAGCCTGGTCATGGCTCAGGAGAAAACCCTGAATTCCGGTGACACGGCCTGGATGCTGACCGCCACCGCGCTGGTGCTGTTCATGACCATTCCAGGCCTGGCACTGTTCTACGCCGGCATGGTGCGTTCCAAGAACGTGCTGTCGGTGATGATGCAGTGCTTCGCCATCACCGCGTTGATGTCCCTGTTGTGGTTCGCATACGGCTACAGCCTGGCGTTCGACACCACCGGGATGGAAGCCGGCGTCACCAACTTCAGCTCCTTCGTGGGCGGCCTGGGCAACATGTTCCTCGGCAACCTGACCAAGGAATCGCTGACCTCGGCCTTCCCGGAAAGCGTGTTCATCACCTTCCAGATGACCTTCGCCATCATCACCCCGGCGCTGATCGTCGGTGCCTTCGCCGAACGCATGAAGTTCTCCGCGATGCTGGTGTTCATGACCATATGGTTCACGCTGGTCTATGCGCCCATCGCGCACATGGTTTGGAGTGGCGACGGTGCCCTGATGTGGGACTGGGGCGTGCTCGACTTCGCCGGCGGCACCGTGGTGCACATCAACGCCGGTATCGCCGGTCTGGTGGCGTGCATCGTGCTGGGCAAGCGCAAGGGCTTCCCGAGCGTGGCCATGGCGCCGCACAACCTGGGCTACACCCTGATCGGTGCGGCGATGCTGTGGGTCGGCTGGTTCGGCTTCAACGCCGGCTCCGCTGCCGCGGCTGACCAGACCGCTGGCATGGCCATGCTGGTCACCCAGATCGCCACCGCCGCTGCGGCCCTGGCCTGGATGTTCGCCGAGTGGGTTGCTCACGGCAAACCGAGTGCACTGGGCATCGCCTCCGGCGTGGTCGCCGGCCTGGTCGCCATCACCCCGGCTGCCGGCACCGTCGGCCCGATGGGCGCGATGATCATCGGCCTGGCTTCCGGCGTGATCTGCTTCTTCTGCGCCACCAGCCTCAAGCGCAAGCTGGGCTACGACGACTCGCTGGACGTGTTCGGCGTGCATGGTGTGGGCGGTATCGTCGGCGCGCTGTTGACCGGTGCGTTCGCAGCCCCGGCCCTGGGCGGCTTCGGTGAGGTCGAGAACATCGGCCTGCAGCTGTGGATCCAGTTCAAGGGCGTCGCCGTCACCGTGATCTACACCGCCGTCGTCACCTTCGTGATCCTCAAGATCATCGATGCCGTGATGGGCCTGCGCGTGACCGAAGAAGAAGAGTCGGTCGGCCTCGACCTGGCTCAGCACAACGAGCGCGGCTACATCCTGTAAGTACCAGCGGCCCGCTGACTGTGGCGGGCCGACAGCACACGGAGTGCGCCCGGAGCCAACCCGGGCGCCTCGACCGCACAGCGCATCCCCTGCGCAACGGCCTGAGGTGAATAAAAAATGGACAACACAGCACTGACTGCTCTGCAGTACGGTTTCGATACCTTCTACTTCCTGATTTGCGGCGCCCTCGTCATGTGGATGGCCGCCGGCTTCGCCATGCTCGAAGCGGGCCTGGTTCGGGCCAAGAACACCACCGAGATTCTCGCCAAGAACGTGGCACTGTTCGCCGTCGCCTGCATCATGTACCTGCTGATCGGCTACTACATCATGTACTCCAGCCCCGAGGGCGGTATCCTGCCGAGCTTCGGTTTTCTGATCGGTGACGAAAACACCGTCGAGTCGGTACTGGCCGGTGGCGAAGACGCCCCGTACTACGCCGCCCGCTCGGACTTCTTCTTCCAGATCGTATTCGCCGCCACCTGCATGTCGATCGTTTCCGGCGCGGTGGCCGAGCGCATGAAGCTCTGGTCGTTCATCGCCTTCGCGGTAGTGATGACCGCCGCCATTTACCCGATCCAGGGCTTCTGGAAATGGGGCGGCGGCTTCCTCGATGCGGCCGGTTTCCTCGACTTCGCCGGC
Source organism: Pseudomonas fulva 12-X (assembly GCF_000213805.1). Taxonomy (NCBI): domain Bacteria; kingdom Pseudomonadati; phylum Pseudomonadota; class Gammaproteobacteria; order Pseudomonadales; family Pseudomonadaceae; genus Pseudomonas; species Pseudomonas fulva. Next base: position 426,335 of record NC_015556.1, read on the forward strand.
TCCAGCGTGGTGCACATGGCCGGCGCCGCGGCTGCGCTGGCCGGGGTGATCCTGCTCGGTGCGCGCAAGGGCAAGTACGGCGCCAACGGCCAGGTCAACGCCATTCCCGGCGCCAACCTGCCGCTGGCAACCCTGGGCATGTTCATCCTGTGGATGGGCTGGTTCGGCTTCAACGGTGGCTCGCAGCTGAAGATGAGCACCATCGAGGACGCCAACGCGGTGGCTCAGGTGTTCGTCAACACCAACATGGCAGCCGCCGGCGGCCTGATCGCCGCGCTGATCGTGGCACGCATCCTGTTCGGCAAGGCCGACCTGACCATGGCCATCAACGGTGCGCTGGCCGGCCTGGTGTCGATCACCGCCGAGCCGCTGACGCCGACCGCGCTGCAGTCCACCCTGATCGGTGGTGTGGGCGGCGTGCTGGTGGTGTTCGCCATCGTTGGCTTCGACAAGATCAAGATCGATGATCCGGTCGGCGCCATCTCCGTGCACGGCGCGGCGGGCATCTGGGGCACTCTGGCGGTCTGCCTGACCAACCCGGAGGCCAGCCTGGGCGCGCAGCTGCTGGGCATCGCCTGCATCTTCGCCTGGGTGTTCATCGCCAGCCTGATCGTCTGGAGCATCATCAAGGCAGTCGTCGGCCTGCGGGTTTCCGAGGAGGAAGAGTACGAGGGCGTCGATCTGGTCGAGTGCGGCATGGAAGCCTACCCCGAGTTCACCGGCAAGAAGTGAAGGTGAGGCGCCTGGCGCCCGACCGTCATCAGTAAAAATGATGGTCCACACCGGCAAAAGGGCGCTCAGGCGCCCTTTGCTTTTTTGTCCGGCACGCTAGAATGCGCGCGTTGAAAAACGAGGGCGACGAGCATGTGGCAGCAACGGCTGATCACCCTGCGTCCACGGGCGCGAGGCTTCCACCTGGTGACCGATGAACTGCTGGATGCATTACCGGAACTGGCGAGCTACAGGGTGGGTCTGTTACACCTGTGGCTGCAGCACACCTCGGCGTCCCTGACGGTCAACGAGAATGCGGACCCTGCGGTACGCCGCGACTTCGAGCGTTTCTTTCGCCGCCTCGTCCCCGAGGATGCGACAGGCTTTGAGCACTGTGACGAAGGCCCGGACGATCTGCCGGCGCATTTCAAGTCGAGCCTGCTCGGCGTTCAGTTGCAGTTGCCGGTGAGTAACGGGCGCTTGGCGCTGGGCACCTGGCAGGGGATTTATCTGGGCGAACACCGCGAACAGGGTGGCGCTCGCCGCGTGCTGGCAACCTTGCAAGGTACGGCAAATTGAATTTTTTCCAGGCGTTCGGCAACGTCGGACGACTGGGCTATAACTAACCTGCTTTTCGCAAGTCATGAGGCTGAACATGAGCGACGAAGAACTGGAACAAGACGAGCTGGAAGGCGCAGACGAGGACGACGGCGAGGAACTGGCGGCCGCGGATGGTGATGTTGCCGATGACGACAGCGAGTCCGATAGCGCGGCACCTGCCAAGGGCAAAGCCAAGAAGGCCGTCGAGGTCGAAGAGCTGCCCAGCGTAGAGGCCAAGCAGAAGGAACGCGATGCGCTGGCGCGCGCCATGGAAGAGTTCCTGGCCCGTGGTGGCAAGGTTCAGGAAGTGGAGCCCAACGTCGTATCCGACCCGCCCAAGAAGCCTGACAGCAAGTACGGCAGTCGCCCCATCTGACGCGAACGCTGGATTTGAATGCAAAAGCCCGCCTGTGAAGGCGGGCTTTTGCGTTTTTGGCGGCTGTCATGTTCAGCGAGAACACGAGCTGACTGAGCAGACGATGTGGGAGCGGCTTCAGCCGCGAGGCTTCCGGTGCCTCCAACATTGATCGCGGCTGAAGCCGCTTCCACGAATTTGTCTCCCGCCAAAGCACCTTTACGCAGGCTCGACGACCCGGTGTACATCAGTGCCGAAATCAGCCGATTGTGCTTCGCTCAAGGCTTCTCAAGTCCAGCGCTGCAGCAGCGCCGGCAGCTCGCCCAGACTACGGATCTGCGCATCGGCCGCCTTCTCGCCAGTCCATTCCTTGCCTTCGGGGTTGAACCACACCGCACGCCAGCCGGCTGCCTGCGCCCCGGCGATGTCGTCACCGGGGTGATCGCCGATATGCACCGCCTGCTCGGCGCTCATGCCGGAGCGGGCGAGTGCTTCCTCGAATGGCCTGCGATCGGGTTTACCGATGCCCAGCTCCTCGGCGCAGAGGATGAAGCTGAAGTAGTCCGCCAGCCCCAGTCGACGCACGTCGGCGTTGCCGTTGGTGATCACCCCCAGGCTGTACTGATTGGCCAGCAGCTCCAGGGTGGTGACCGTGTCGCTGAAAAAGGTGATGGCGTGGCGCGCTTCGAGCATGGCCTGGAAGGCACCTTCGGCCAGCTGCGCGGCTTCGTCGGGCGCATGGCCGACGCCTTCCAGCGCATGGCGCAGCGTACGCCTGCGCAGTTCGCTGAGGCGGTACTTCAGATTGGGTTCGGCCTCCAGCAGGCGGCCGCGAACCTGGCCCAGGTGATCCACCGGCTGGCTGGCCAGGCTTGGTGCATGCTGGCTGATCCAGTCGCGCATGGCGGTTTCGGCACCGAGAATCACCGGGCGGTTGTCCCACAGCGTATCGTCGAGGTCGAAGGTGATCAGGCGAATGCTCATGAATCCGGTTCCTTGCGGCGCTTGGCCCGTGGATGGGCGCTGTCGTAGACCTTGCTCAGGTGCTGGAAGTCCAGGTGGGTGTAGACCTGGGTGGTGGCGATATCGGCGTGGCCGAGCAGCTCCTGCACCGCGCGCAGATCCTGGGACGACTCGAGCATATGGCTGGCGAACGAATGGCGCAGCATGTGCGGGTGAATGTGCTGGCCCAGCTCGCTGACGCCCGCCTGACGTACCCGTAGCTGCACGGCGCGGGCGCCGATGCGGCGGCCCTGGCGGCTGATGAACACCGCGCCATCGGCCGGGTTGGCCAAGGCGCGCAGCGGCAGCCACTCTTGCAGCGCTTCGCGGGCCTTGCTGCCCACCGGCAACTCGCGCACCTTGCTGCCCTTGCCGGTGACGCGTACCAGACCTGCGGGCAGGTCGAGGCCATCGAGATTCAGCGCCACCAGCTCCGAGAGGCGCAGGCCCGAGGAATAAAACAGCTCGAGCATGGCGTGATCACGGCGGGCAATGAAGTCGTCTTCCTGGGCGCCGTCGAGCAACTGAGTGGCGCGGTCCACGTCCAGCACCCTTGGCAGCTTGCGTTCGCCTTTGGGTGGCGTCAGGCCGGTGGCTGGGTCGTGTTTGCAATGGCCTTCGCGGATCAGGTAGCGGTACAGACCGCGGGTCGCCGAGAGCAGGCGCGCCAGGCTGCGTGCTGACTGACCTTCCTTGTGCAGGCGCGCCACAAGCCGGCGCAGCCGGGCGATATCGAGCGCCGCCCAGTCGGCCACGCCTTCCTTCTCGCAATAGGTGAGCAGTTTGCTGAGGTCGCGGCGATAGCCATCCAGGGTATGCGCCGACACCTGCCGTTCGCTGCGCAGGTGTTCGAGGTAGGCGGATAAAGTGGCTTCAAGCTGCAGGCTGCAGGCTCCAGGCACAAGCGTCATATCTCTAATGCCTCTCCGTTCCGGGCCTGCCGCTTATGGCCTGCGGCTTACCGCTGCTTCTAGCGTACCGAGCGCAGCGGCGCGGAGAAGCGTGGCAGCACCCGCGACAGCACTTCGGCGATGTAGCCCAGGAACAGCGTGCCCAGCGAGCTCTTGTAGTGCTGCGCGTCGGCACTGCCGATCGCCAGCACACCGTGCAGCCCTTGATGGGACAGGCCCACCACCGCCGCCGAGCCAACGTCGGCACCGGCTTCGCCGAACAGGAACTTCAGCTCGTGCTCGCGCAGCACGCCACAGATGGTCTTGCCACCGGCCAGCAGGCCGCCGATGGCTTGATGCGCCTCGGCGCTGCTGACACTGCGGCCGACCGGCAGTGGCGTATCGCTGAACAGGATCAGGCCCACGAACGGCACCTGGAATTCGCGGCGCAGGCTGTCTTCCACGCAGCTGACCACTTCTTCGAGGCTGCTGGCGTCCATCAGGTCGAGCACCAGGCGGCGGGTCTTGTCGAACAGCCGGTCGTTGTCACGGGCCACGTCCATCAGGTGCGACAGACGCTGGCGCATCTCGATGTTGCGCTCGCGCAGCAGTTTGACCTGACGCTCGACCAGCGACACGGTATCACCGCGCTGGTGCGGAATGCGCAGCTCGGGAATCAGGTCGTCATGGTCGATGAAGAACTCGGGGTGCAGGCGCAGGTAGGCGGCGACCGTTTCCGAGTCCAGGGGCTTGGGCGAATCCTGCTGGTCAGTCATAGGCGAACCTGTCCTTCGTACACGCGCACGGCGGGGCCGGTCATCATAACGGGCTGGCCGGGGCCTGCCCACTCGATGTGCAGCTTGCCGCCAGGCAGCTCCAGCTGTACGGGCGAGTCCATCCAGCCCTGGCGGATCGCCGCGACGGCAGCGGCGCAGGCGCCGGTGCCGCAGGCCTGGGTTTCCCCAGCGCCGCGTTCCCAGACGCGCAGGCGGCCACGCTGACGGTCGATCACCTGCAGGAAGCCGACGTTGACCCGCTGCGGAAAGCGCGGATGGTGTTCCAGCTTCGCGCCCAGTTCGTGCACCGGCGCGCCGTCGACATCATCGACACGCAGCACCGCATGGGGGTTGCCCATGGATACCGCGGCCAGCTCATGGCTCCTGCCATCCACCTCGACGGCATAGCTAAGCGCTTCGGCATCGGCCTGGAAGGGGATCTGCTCGGGTGCCAGGCGTGGTGCGCCCATGTCCACGGTGATCAAGCCATCGGCACGCACGTTGAGTTCGATGATGCCGCCCTTGGTTTCCACGCGGATGTGCTTCTTCACCGTCAGGCGCTTGTCCAGCACGAAGCGGGCGAAGCAGCGCGCGCCATTGCCGCACTGTTCCACTTCGCTGCCGTCGGCGTTGAAGATGCGGTAGCGGAAATCCACGTCCGGGTGCTGTGGCGGCTCGACCAGCAGCAGCTGATCGAAGCCGATGCCGGTGTGGCGGTCGCCCCACTGCTTGGCGTGCTTGGGCTGGATGTGGGCATGCTGGCTGACCAGGTCGAGGACCATGAAGTCGTTGCCCAGGCCATGCATCTTGGTAAAGCGCAATAACATGGGCATCACTCCGGCAGGCGGCTTTCGCCCGCGAAGAGCTCGTCCAGGGTTTCGCGGCGACGCACCTCGTAGGCCTGCTCGCCGTCCACCATCACCTCGGCAGCGCGGCCGCGAGTGTTGTAGTTGGAGCTCATCACGAAGCCATAGGCACCGGCCGAACGCACGGCCAGCAGGTCGCCTTCTTCGAGCACCAGCTGACGATCCTTGGCCAGGAAGTCACCGGTTTCGCAGATCGGCCCGACCAGGTCGTAATGGCGCGCTTCGCCATCACGGGGCTGCACCGCCGAGACTTCCATCCAGGCCTGGTAGAGGGCCGGGCGGATCAGGTCGTTCATCGCCGCATCGACGATGGCGAAGTCCTTGTGCTCGGTGTGCTTGAGGTATTCCACCTGGGTCAGCAGCACGCCGCCGTTGGCGACGATGAAACGGCCCGGCTCGAACACCAGGGCCAGGTCACGGCCTGCCAGGCGCTGGCGTACGGCAGCGATGTAGTCGCCGACCTGCGGTGGTTGCTCGTCGCGGTATTGCACGCCGAGGCCGCCGCCCAGATCCAGGTGCTTGATGACGATGCCGCGCGCGGCCAGCTTGTCGACCAGCAGCAGCAGGCGATCCAGGGCATCGAGGAATGGCTCGAGGGTGGTCAGCTGCGAACCGATGTGGCAGTCGACGCCGATCACTTCGATGTTCGGCAGCTCGGCGGCGCGGGCGTAGACCGCCTCGGCCTGCTCGATGTCGATGCCGAACTTGTTTTCCTTGAGCCCGGTGGAGATGTACGGGTGGGTGCCGGCGTCCACGTCCGGGTTGACCCGCAGCGAGACCGGCGCCTTGACGTCCATTTCCGCGGCGACCTTCTGCAGGCGCTCCAGCTCGACGCTGGACTCGACGTTGAAGCAGTGCACGCCGACTTCCAGGGCGCGGCGCATGTCGTCGCGGCTCTTGCCGACGCCGGAGAAGACGATGCGGCTCGGCTCGCCACCGGCCGCCAGCACGCGCTCCAGCTCACCGCTGGAAACGATGTCGAAGCCGGCGCCGAGGCGCGCCAGCACGTTCAGCACGCCGATGTTGGAGTTGGCCTTGACCGCATAGCAGACCAGGTGCGGCATGCCGGCCAGCGCATCGGCGTAGGCGCGGTACTGTGCCTCGATATGAGCACGCGAGTAGACGTAGGTGGGCGTGCCGAAGCGCTGGGCAATGGCGGACAACGCCACACCTTCCGCGAACAGCGAGCCGTCGCGGTATTCGAAGGTGTTCATGGGCGGCCCTTATCTGTCTTGCGAGGCGGAGGACTGGTTATCATCCGGCAGGTACAGCGGGCCTTTCTGGCCGCAGCCGCCGAGCAGGGTGGTAACGGCGACGAGCGCGATGAGGGCAGTGAACAGCCGCTTCATGGTCAAATCCTTGTAATAAAGCATAATTGCCCCCGAGTATACCGACCCCCCGGCATGTTGCCTATGCGCCGGGGTTCCCGTCCGGCGGGGCTTTGCCCTGGCTGGCTGACCTATGCAGGCACCGCGGTCTTGGGCCTGGCGTCGGCCCGATGCAGCTGAATTTTTCATGAGGTAAGTGCAATGAGTTTGAGCGAAGCCCGTTTCCACGACCTGGTCGATGCGGTGCAGCAGTCGCTGGAAGACATCTTCGACGACAGCGACCTGGATATCGATCTGGAGAACTCCGCGGGCGTGCTGACGGTGCGTTTCGACAATGGCTCGCAACTGATCTTCAGCCGCCAGCCGGCGCTGCGTCAGCTGTGGCTGGCGGCCCGCTCCGGTGGCTTCCACTTCGATTACGACGAGGACAACCAGCGCTGGATCTGCGACAGCAGCGACGAGCTGCTGAGCGAAATGCTCGAGCGCATCGTTGCCGAACAGGCCGGCGCCGAACTCGAGTTCGATGAAATCTGAAGACTCCGGCAAGCCCACGCCAGGCGCCACTGCGGTGGCCTCGCCGTGCCGTCGGCGCTGTTGCCTGAACGAGGCCGAGCGCTGCCTGGGCTGCGGGCGGCTGCTGGCGGAAATCCTCGAATGGGGCAACGCCAGTGACGAGCGCCGCCGTGCCATCCGCGCCCTCGCCGAGGGGCGTCTGAACCTCGACTGACCCGGCTCTTGTTTATTTGGGTGGCTGTGTTACGGTCGGTCTGGCTTCTGCAAAACAGTTTCTGCAAAACCCCGTCGTCTCGATGGGGTTTTGCTTTTTTGGCGTCCAGCAAAGGAGATATGCCCGCACCATGGCCAGCACACCGTCCATCACCATTACCCGTCTCGATCTGCAGCGCCTCGAGCAGCTGCTCGATGACCTCGATGATGTCGGCCCGACCGCCGAGGCCCTGCAGGCCGAGCTGGATCGCGCCGAAGTGGTCGGTCACGAGCAGATTCCGGCCGGCGTGGTGACCATGAATTCGCGCGTGCATTGTCGCGAGGAAGGAAGTGGCAAGGACTACCACCTGACCCTGGTCTATCCCCAGGACGCTGGCGGCGAGGGCAAGGTATCGATCCTCGCCCCGGTGGGCGCAGCCCTGCTGGGCCTGAGCGTCGGCCAGCACATCGACTGGCCGGCCCCAGGCGGCAAGGAACTCAAGCTGACCCTGCTGGCAGTCGAATACCAGCCAGAAGCGGCGGGCGAATACGCGCGCTGAGTTGCATCCGACTCGGCGCCGTTCCCACTGTCGAGTCAGCTCCCTTCTTGGCCCGGATCGCGCCGCGATCCGGGTTTTCAGGTAACGCCCATGATCAGGACGTACGCAGCGCGGCGTTCAGCGCCTCTTCGAGACTGGCCTTGTAGCGCAGGTAATGCACCACCGAAGGCTGCCGCTCGCCGAGCAGCGCGGAAAGGTCGAGGTCGGTGATGTAGCACGGGTACGGTTGCTGCTCGCTGCGTTGGGCGAGGATGTGCCGGGCCACGTTGGCGAACAGCTGCTCGCCGTATTCGAGTTCGGAAAACTCCCGGTGGTTGCAGAACAGGCTGACGTAGGCGCGAGGACCTTGGCCCGGCTCGACGATGGCTTGCACGTCATAGAACGGCAGGCTGATTTCATTCAGCGGCGCCGGCCTGGGCTCCAGGCGTTGCGCGCGCAGTGGCGGGGTGGGCAGCACCTGGTAGTAGAGAATTTCCAGCGGCTGCGGCGCGGCGTCGAAGGCCTGGGCCGCGTCGCGCCGGTACAGCAGCGATTGCAGGAAGCGGTGCAACGGTGTCAGCAGGCTGTTTTCGTTGTGGAACGGCGCCTGACTGCGCCACAGCGCACCGCATTCATCCAGCACGCTGATCTGCGCCTGGCTCTGCGCTTCGTCGAGGCGATAGAACACCTGAATGCACGCCGGCCGCCCGGCCTCGAGGATCAGCGCCAGGTCTTCGCCTTCCAGCGCGTTGCGGTCCAGGCGCAGTGGGCTGTATTCGGCGCGATCCTGGGCGAGGTGTTCGAGCAGCGCGGGCAGATCCTCCAGCGTGCTGTGCCGCACGTCGCCGGGCGTCAGGTCGAGCAAGTGATAGCGGCGGGCGATCTGCAGCAGGTAGCGCTGCGCCTGGCCGCTGTCGAGGCAGTCGATCAGCTCGCCGAGCAAACCCTCGACGCGCTCGACGATGGTCGCGGCGCGGTTGCGGCAGTAGCAGAACACTCGCAGATTGGGGCGCTCGTCGCGCCTGGGCAAGGCGCTTAACACATCGCTCAGGCAGTCGAGCAGCGCGGTGGGACCGTCGTAACGCTCGACCAGCAACTCGTTCCAGCTGTTGAGGGTGATGCGGTCCAGAGTCAGCACCAGATTGTCGCGCACGCCGGAATAGCCCAGCGGGTCGGTGCGCTCACTGGTCATGTGCACGTTCATCTGGCTGTGCTGCTTGAGCGGATCGATGCCGACGTTGATCAGCAGCAGTTCTTCGGCAGGCCGGCGCGGGCGTGCCAGAGCGGCTTCGGTCACGCTCGCCAGGGGCATCGGCAGGGCCTGGGCCAGGCAGCCCAGCAACTGGCTCAATTCGAATTCGGTGAGGTCGCTGTCGCCCGGATGCAGCGACAGATGCGTGCCGCTGTCGATCACGCCATTGCGATGGCTCCAGGCGAGCAGCTCGATCAGGCTGCGGGCCTGGCGCAGCGGCGCGAAATCCTGCCATTCCTGGGCGCCCAGGCTGCCGTTGTAGAGCGCCCAGCGCTCGCCCTTGGGCGACGGGTTATGCACCAGGGTCAGGGTGTCTTCGCCCAGGTCCGGGGCGATGCCCGGGTTGATGAATTCCACCTTGCCGGCGCGGCGCTCGAAGGCGGCGTACAGGCGCCGGCCCAGCACGGCCAGGTCGCGGCTGCTGGCCGCCACGCCCTCAGGGCGATTGCGGGCGAACAGCGACAGGAAGCGGTAGCTGTAGTTGAGTTCGTTGACCAGCGCCTGGCGCTCGGCGACCACCTGGCGGACCTTCCACTGGCTGCGGCTGTCGAGCAGGATCAGCTGGCGTTCGCCCCAGCCCCACTCGCCGGTCAGGCGCTCGAGCAGCAGGCGCTGCCAGCTCTTTTCGCGGTGGCGCGGCGGCTTGCTGATCTTCTTGTTGACCTTCAGGTACAGGCAGCGCCTGACCAGCTCCAGGCGCTCGGTTTCGCCGCGCGCCTGCAGGTATTCCTCCAGGCGGCGGTAGATCAGCACGTAAGGATCCAGCTCGTCGAGGTCGAGCTGGCCGTCGTACACCGCCTGCTTGAAACGCAGCGACAGGCAGCGCACCTGGGGATGCTCGCTGGCATAGACCTCGGTGAGCAGCAACTTGAGCGCCGACTTGTAGGGCGACTCGATGCCCTTGAACAGCTGCCACATGCCTGCGCCGAGAAACTCACCGGCCGGCACCTCGGCCAGGTGGCCAAAGTCGAGCACATCCTCGGCGCGCACGAAGCGCTTGCTCAGCAGCGCCTCGGTGACATGGGCATAGCGATGCTCGTCGCCTGCCGGCACCAGCCACCACAGCGGCATGCGCCCGCCCAGCCAGATGGCCGTGCGGTAGAACTCGTCGAGCAGCAGAAAGTGCTGAGTGGTGCCGCAGTCGTCCGAGGTCAGCCGCGCTTCCCGTAAACCGCTGCGAAAACGTTCGGGGTCGATCAGGAAAAAATGCGCCTCGGCGCCCTGGCTGGCCGCCCAGCTCTGCAGCAGGTCGCACTTGCGCTGCAGCGCTTCGCGTTCGGTGGCGTCGAGCTCGCTGGCATGACAGACCCACAAATCCATGTCGCTCTGCTCGGCCTGGGCCACGGTGCCCAGGCTGCCCATCAGGAACAGGCCATGGATGGGCGTTGGCGCCGGCGCGCGGGCCGGTTTGTAGGCGAAGGAACGGGTCAGGCGCTGGGCTTCGGCCAGCAGCTCTGCCGAAGGCTCAAAGTGCGCCAGACCAGCCGGCGTCTGCGCCGACACGTAGCCGGGCAGTAACGGATGATTGACGTGAAACAGCAGTGGCAACAGCGTCAGCACCCGTTGCTGACGGGGCGACAGAGCCTGCATGGCGCGCTGCTGGCGGCCGTGGTTGATGCGCATGAAGCGTGCGCGTAGCTGCGTCAGCACCTTGCGGTCGATGCCGTCATCGATATTGGGTCGCAGGGGCAGGTGGCGCGTCATGCTCGGGCTCGGCCGGGTGATGAGCAAGCCTACAGGCGCGGCGCACCTGCTCGCAATGGCGTTCGGGAAAGGGCCTGCCGCGGCGGGCGGCAGGCGTGTTCAGGCTGTCAGAGCGCTTTGCCGGTGGTGAGGATGGTTTTCAGGCTTTGCGCGTGTTCGGCGGCTTCGTGGCCCAGGCGGGTCAGGTAACCGCCATCGGGGAGGGTGATCAGCCCCTTGTCATGCAGGCGCCCGGCAGCGGCGACGGCGGATGAGGCGGCATCGTGGTGGATCTTCAGACCCTCCTGTCCGTTGTCCAGGTTGAACAGCAAAAGAATTTCCAGTTCGGCGACCAGATCGGCATTAAAGGCCATGGTGACTCCTGCCTGTTGTTGTAGTGCACGGCGCGGGCCGTGGATCGCGGGTTCGCCCCGCAGGCGAAGTGTAGTCAAGGCGGCGGCAGTTCGCCGGGGTGTGCTGCCAGCGCTCGAGAATCTTCTGGTAGCGACCATCCTTACGCAAGGCGCGCATGCCCTGTTCGAAGCGTTTGAGCAGGTCGGCGGCATCGGGATTACGACGCGAGAAACTCAGGTAGAGCGTGGGGCTGTCGAGGGTCTCCAGCGCCACGAACTGATCCTGTAACTCAGGATGCTCCCTGAACAGCGCCTGGGCGGTGCCACGGTAGGCGGCCACGAAATCGACGCGGCCGCGCTGCAGCATCAGAAAACCGCTGAGGTCGCGGCGCACCGGGATGCGGATCACCTGCTGGTCGTTGTCCAGGCGTGCGCCGTATTCATAGCCGATGGTCACCGCCACCTTGCGGCCGGCGAGATTCTGCGGCTTGCCGTTAGCCGGCGCTTCACCGACGCGGGCCCAGAGCAGGATGTCGTCGCTGAACAGCGGCTCTCCGGGGATCAGGTAATCGGCGTCGATGCGTGCATCCGGTGCTGTGTTGAAGCAGGCCGCCAGCACGCCTTCTTCGGTCATTTGCATGCAGCGCGAGTACGGGTAGGGCACCAGCTGCACCGGCGTGTCGCTGGCGGCGAAGGCGGCCTCGACGATCTCCACCGACATGCCCTGCACGCGGCCGTCGCGGTAGGCAGTGTAGGGATACCAGTCATCCTCGGCGCCGATGCGCGGCACCTGCCCGGCCTGGGCCAAGACGCAGGTGGCGAACAACAGGACCAGGCACAATCTGAGGGGTGTGGAAGAACGCATCCGAGCTTATCCACAGGGGCATTGCGCAACCATAGCAGTGCCCGCAGCGGGAAAGAAGGCGGCTGGCTGTCGCGCGGGCTCAGGCTTCGTCGGGCAGGGTCGGCAGGGCGCGCAACAGGCGCTCGTAGTTCTCGGCATCGAAGGGCCGATCTTCGCGCAGCATGGCGTCCACTTCGTGGGCCAGCACCATGGCCATCATCTGCACGCTTTCCTCGCGGTCATGGCCGACCAGGGTCAGCTTGTTCAGCACTGCCTGGGCGAACGCCGGCTCACCGGATTCCAGCTGATTCTCGATGGCCTGAACCAGGGTGTTCTCAGTGAAGGTGTCGTCGTCGTGCTCGTCGGCGCTGCTCATGGGGCGTTCCAGTCGGTCGGGAGAAAGTGGGCAGTGTAGGCAGGTGACTGGCCGCTGACCATGGATGTGGCGGCCAAAATCATATATCCCGATATATGGGAGTGTGTTTCTCATATTGAGAATTGTGAGTTGCGCGACTACAGTCCTCTGTCTGGAGAAACCCATGCAAACAGATCACGACAAACAGGCGCCGGCGGGCGCTCAGGCGCTGTTTCGCGGCCTGGCGGTCATCGATGCCGTCGCCCAGGGCGCCTGCAGCTTGGCCGATATTGGCGCCGCCATCGGCTGCACGCGCAGCACCACTCACCGGCTGATCGCCGCCCTGGTGCAGGCGGATTACCTGCGCGCCCTGGGCGGCAGCAGTGGCGGTTACCAGCTTGGCCCGCGGCTGATCGAGCTCGGCTACAAGGCTCGCGCGCAGATGCCGCTGAGCAGGCTCGCGCATGGGCACCTCGTCCGCTTGGCCCAGGCCACCCAGGACACCGTGCACCTGGGCGTGCGTGACGGCCGCGATGTGCTGTACATCGACAAGCTGCCAGGCAGCCGTGGCCTGGAAATGCGCTCGCGCATCGGCCTGCGCATGCCGCTGGCACTGACCGGCATCGGCAAGGCGCTGATGCTCGACCTGCCGGAAAGCGAATGGCAGGCGCTGCATGAGCACGGCCGCCAGTTGCGGGCCGGCAGCGCCATGATGTCTTGGGAAGCGTTTCGTGACCGCCTGCGCGACTACGCCAACGGCGGCTTCAGCCTCGACCTGGAAGAGAACGAGCTGGGGATTCGCTGCGTGGCCGCGCCGATACGTGATGCCGGTGGGCAGATCGTCGCTGCCCTGAGCGTGGCCAGCGCCGTGCCCTATATGCCCGAGGCGCGCCTGCACGACCTGCGCCCCGAGGTCATCGCCTGCGCGCAGTCGATTTCCGCCGAGCTGGGCTGGCGGCCCTGAGGCCGAGCTTTCATCCATTTCCGTGATGCCCGAGGAGGGCCTGCAATGTCCGCTACCTACCTTCGCGAGCTGCCACTGATCGCCATCCTGCGCGGCGTCACCCCCGAGGAAATCATGCCCGTGGGCCTGGCGCTCTACGAGGCCGGTTTCCGGGCCATCGAGATTCCCCTGAACTCGCCCGAGCCGCTGCACAGCATCGGTCTGCTGGCGGCCGAGCTGGGCGAGCGCGCGCTGATCGGCGCCGGCACCGTGCTCAGCGTCCGTCAGGTCGAGGAGGTGGCGCAGGCCGGTGGCCGGCTGATCGTCTCGCCCAACTGCAACGCCCAGGTGATTCAGGCGACTCGCCAGGCCGGGCTGTTCAGTGCACCGGGTGTGGCGACGCCGAGCGAAGGTTTCGCGGCGCTCGAAGCGGGTGCCGACGTGCTCAAGCTGTTTCCGGCCGAACAGTTCAACCCGGCGATCGTCAAGGCGTGGCGTGCGGTGTTCGCCAGGGACGTCGCGCTGCTGCCGGTGGGCGGCATCACCCCGGCGAACATGGCAGGTTACCTGGCGGCGGGCGCCAGTGGCTTCGGGCTCGGTTCGGCGTTGTACAAGCCCGGCATGAGCGCCCGTGAGGTGGGTGACAATGCCGCCGCTTTCGTCGCGGCCTGGCAGGCGATCCCGCGCTGAGCGCAATCACCTGGCGCCGCGTCTGCTTTAGGGACGGTTGGCGATCTTCTGCAGGTTCTCGTGGATCTTGAACAACACGATCATCAGCTCGCACCAGATGCGCGCGCCGATGGCGCCGCCGATCAGGGTGCCGAGGCCGCCGATGAAGCTGCCGTAGGCGCCGAACATCATCGTCAGGCCGCTCACGGCCACGCTGAGCAACAACAGCCAGTAGACGAAGGTGATGATTTTCGGGGTGAGCATCGCGTCGAAGAAGAACAGGTTCTTCATGGGTAACTCCAGTCCGTGGGTTGGCCGGCCGATGCCGGGCGGCGCAGGGTAGCAGCCGTCGAGAGTGGCGGCCAGTTGTCCGAAATGCCGCTGGCGGGGCTCTGTGAATGTCGCTAGCGTGTAGAGCTGACCCGCTTCGGTCTGCCTACCAGAGGAAACGCATCCATGCTCAGGCTCCATGGCTTCGCCGTCAGCAACTACTACAACATGGTCAAGCTCGCCCTGCTGGAAAAGGGAGTGCCGTTCGAGGAGGTGCTGGTCTTTGCCTCCCGCGACGAGGCCTTCCTGGCGATCAGCCCGCGCGGCAAGGTGCCGGTTCTGCAATGCGAGCACGGCTACATCAGTGAAACGTCGGCGATTCTCGAATACATCGAGGCGCTGGGTCAGGGCCCGGCGCTGCTGCCCAAGGGCGCCTACCAGCAGGCGCGGGTACGCGAGCTGACCAAGTACATCGAGCTGTATATCGAGCTACCTGCGCGCGCCTGTTATGCCCAGGCGTTCTTTGGCCTGCAGGTTGATCCGGCAATCGTGGCCAAAAGCCGCGAGGAACTGCTCGGCGGCATCGATGCGCTCAAGCGCCTGGGCAAGTTTGCGCCCTATGTGGCGGGCGAAAGCCTGAGCATCGCTGACCTGTACTTCCTGTACAGCGTCGACCTGGCCGCTGCCGTGGCTCACAAGGTGTTCGCCATGGATCTGCTGGGCGATTTTCCCAAGGCCAGAGAACTGCTCGACAGCTTCGCCAAGAACCCCAACGTGCAGCGCATCGCGGCCGACAAGGACGCGATGATGGGCCCGTTCCTGGCCCACATGAAGGCTCGCTTCGGCGGCTGATCAGCCGGCGGCGAAGCTCGTCAGGGCTTCGCCAGTCAGGCGATAGCCGATCCACTCGTTCTGCGGCTTGGCGCCGATGGAGTCGTAGAACTCGATGGCCGGCGTGTTCCAGTCCAGCACCGACCACTCGAAACGACCGCAACCGCGCGCCACCGCCAGCTTGGCCAGGTGGCGCAGCAGCGCCTTGCCGGCGCCGACGCCGCGCTGCTGCGGGGTGATGTACAGGTCTTCCAGGTACAGGCCGTGCTTGCCCAGCCAGGTCGAGTAATTGAAGAAATACACCGCGTAGCCCATCGGCTCGCCGTTCAGTTCGCAGATCAGCCCGTGGGCTGTGCTGCCCTCGCCGAACAGGCTGTTCTCGATACCGGCGACATCGGTTTTCACCTCGTGCTCGGCCTTCTCGTAGATGGCCAGGTCGGTGATGAAACGCAGGATCAGGGCAGCGTCTTCGCGTACTGCGGGGCGGATGTTCAGGGTCATGGAATTGTCTCGTGCAGAAGATCAGTCATGGGTGACGGTCAGCCACGTCAGTAGCAAACCCACCAGGCAGAGGAAACCGAACACTGCGACCCAGGCCGTGCGTGAACCCATCGGGTCGTCCACGCGCAGCGGCAGATTCGGGTAGCGGCCCAGCGTCAGCAGGCGCAGGATCAGCCAGCCAATGCCGTAGAAGAGGTAGGCCAGAAACACCTCGGCGATCATCCCGGCCAGAAACCCCAGGCCGCGTAGCAGCAGTTCAAACATGGGCGTCCTTTCCCTGGGCTTGATTTAGCGGCTGGCCAGCAGTTCACGGCCGCGCAGCACTGCTGCGCGCACCTGATTCGGTGCAGTGCCGCCAATATGGTTACGAGCATTCACCGAGCCTTCCAGAGTCAGCACGGCGAACACGTCCTGCTCGATCTGGTCGCTGAACTGGCGCAGTTCGTCGAGGCTCATTTCGGCCAGGTCCTTGCCGCTGTCGACGCCGTACTTCACGGCGTGGCCGACGATCTCGTGGCAGTCGCGGAACGGCAGGCCCTTGCGCACCAGGTAGTCGGCCAGGTCGGTGGCGGTGGAGAAACCGCGCAGCGCCGCTTCGCGCATGATGGCGTGCTTGGGTTTGATCGCCGGGATCATGTCGGCGAAGGCGCGCAACGAATCACGCAAGGTGTCGGCGGCGTCGAACAGCGGTTCCTTGTCTTCCTGGTTGTCCTTGTTGTAAGCCAGCGGCTGGCCTTTCATCAGGGTCAGCAGGCCGGTCAGGGCGCCGAACACGCGGCCGGTCTTGCCGCGTACCAGCTCGGGTACGTCGGGATTCTTCTTCTGCGGCATGATCGAGGAGCCGGTGCAGAAACGATCCGGCAGATCGATGAACTGAAACTGGGCGCTGGTCCACAGCACCAGCTCTTCGGAGAAGCGCGACAGGTGCATCATCGCCAGGGACGCGGCGGCGCAGAATTCGATGGCGAAGTCGCGATCCGACACGCCGTCCAGAGAATTGCCGCCCACGGCGTCGAAGCCCAGCAGCTCGGCAGTGATCTCGCGCTGGATCGGGTAGGTGGTGCCGGCCAGCGCAGCGCTGCCCAGGGGCATGCGGTTGGTGCGCTTGCGGCAGTCGACCAGGCGCTCGTAGTCGCGCGAAAGCATTTCGAACCAGGCCAGCAGATGATGGCCGAAGGTTACCGGCTGGGCGGTTTGCAGGTGGGTGAAGCCGGGCATGATGGTCTCGGCTTCGCGCTCGGCCTGTTCCAGCAGGCCCTGCTGCAGGCGGGTGATTTCGGCCAGGATCAGGTCGATCTCGTCACGCAGCCACAGGCGGATGTCGGTGGCCACCTGATCGTTGCGCGAGCGGCCGGTGTGCAGCTTCTTGCCGGTCACGCCGATGCGGTCGGTCAGGCGCGCCTCGATGTTCATGTGCACGTCTTCCAGGTCGACGCGCCAGTCGAAGCTGCCGGCCTCGATCTCGCCCTGAATCTGCTTGAGGCCGTCGATGATCGAGTCGCGCTCGGCGTCGCTCAGCACGCCGACCTTGGCCAGCATGGTGGCGTGGGCGATGGAGCCCATGATGTCGTGGCGATACAGGCGCTTGTCGAATTCCACCGAAGCGGTGAAACGGGCGACGAAGGCGTCGACGGGCTCGCTGAAGCGGCCGCCCCAGGACTGATTGGTTTTTTCTTGGCTCATGAATGTGGCTCGGCTGTAGACGTGTTCGGACGGATCAAGGCTGCCCGTCATGGCGGAAAAGTGTGCCGATGATAACAGACCCGGCAGCGGGCGCAGTGGCCGCTTCGAGTGTCGTCTGGGTCACAGTTTCGCCCCCTGACAAGGCGTTTACGCGGCTTATTTCGCCTGCCTGCCACGGGCTCTCTTGCCGGTTGCGCAGTGCACGTCGAAACTGCCGAGATGAACGACACACGCAAGACCTCGACCCCCAAGGCGCCGAACGATTTCTTCGTGCCCGAACTGTGCCAGCCCGAAGCGCTGCTCAGCACCGTGCTGCTCGCCGAACTGCTGGTGCTGGTACTGGTGCTAGCCGAGCCGATGTTGCCCGGTTTCGACTGGGTGCGCCTGGCGCTGACCTCGCTGTTCGTACAGTGGATCGTGCTTCTGTCCTCGGCATTGTTGTGCCGGTTGCGCCCGCTGCTCGCCAGGCTGCCAGCGATGTGGGCGGGGGCGGCCTGCTGTGCATTGGTGGTGGGGCTCACGCTGGGCTGCACGGCGGTCGCCGACTATTACGATCTTGGCGGGCCGCTGCCCCATGAGGGCGAGGTCAACCTGTACCTTCGTCATGCACTGATCAGCCTGATCATGTCGGCGTTGCTACTGCGTTATTTCTACCTGCAGAGCCAGTGGCGGCGTCAGGAGCAGGCCGAGCTGCGCGCGCGCATCGAGTCGCTGCAGGCGCGCATCCGCCCGCACTTCCTGTTCAACAGTTTGAACAGCATCGCGAGCCTGGTTGTCACAGATTCTGCCAGGGCGGAACAGGCGGTGCTGGATCTATCCGACCTGTTCCGGGCAAGCCTGGCCAAGCCCGGAAGCCTCGTCAGTTGGAGCGAGGAACTGGAACTGGCACGGCGGTACCTGTCGATCGAGCAATACCGGCTTGGCGAGCGGCTACAGTTGCAGTGGGACGTCGATGACGTGCCCGCCGACCTGCCGATTCCCCAGCTGACTCTGCAGCCGCTGCTGGAGAACGCTCTGATCTACGGTATCCAGCCACGTATCGAGGGGGGACTGGTGCAGATATCAGCCACATACACCGATGGGATTTTCCATCTCAGCGTCTGCAATCCCTATGAGGAGGGCAGCGCGCCCATGGCTTCGCGCGGTACGCACCAGGCACTGGCCAACATCGATGCGCGGCTTGCGGCACTTTTCGGTTCGCAGGCCAATCTGAGTGTGGAGCGCCGCGATGGCCTTCACTACACCCGTCTACGCTACCCATGTGCAAGACCCATGCAGGAAGCCAGATCATTATGAATGTCTTGATCGTTGATGACGAACCCCTTGCCCGTGAGCGCCTGAGCCGAATGGTGGCCGCGCTGGACGGCTATCGTGTGGTCGAGCCCTCTGCGAGCAATGGCGAAGAGGCATTGGCCCTCGTGGAGAGCCTCAAGCCCGACGTAGTGCTGCTCGACATCCGCATGCCGGGCCTCGATGGTCTGCAGGCCGCTGCCAAGCTCTGCGAGCGCGAGGCGCCGCCAGCGGTGATCTTCTGCACCGCCCATGATGAATTCGCGGTGGAGGCCTTTCAGGTCAGCGCCGTGGGCTATCTGGTCAAGCCCGTGCGCCCCGAGCATCTCGAGGACGCGCTGAAAAAAGCCGAGCGCCTCAACCGTGTGCAACTGGCCGCGCTCACCCGCCCGGCGGCGGAAAGCGGCGTCGGCCCACGCAGCCACATCAGCGCGCGGACCCGCAAGGGCATCGAGCTGATCCCGCTGGACGACGTGATCTATTTCATCGCCGACCACAAGTACGTGACCCTGCGCCACGACGGTGGCGAGGTGTTGCTAGATGAGCCGCTCAAGGCCCTCGAAGACGAATTCGGCGACCGTTTCGTGCGTATCCACCGCAACGCTCTGGTGGCGCGCGAGCGCATCGAGCGGCTGCAGCGAACCCCGCTGGGCCACTTCCAGCTGTATCTGAAGGGGCTCAATGGCGATGCGCTGGTGGTCAGTCGTCGTCACGTCGCGGGCGTGCGCAAGCTGATGAGCCAGATCTAGCTGAGTCGCGGGCAGTAGGGCGAAGGGTCGCAGCCGGCTTCGGGTCGGCGCCCCGTCAGCCTGTTATCATTCGCGGCAACTGGTTTTCTGGAACGTCCGCATGACCCGCGAAATTCGCATCGCCACCCGCAAGAGTGCCCTGGCCCTGTGGCAGGCCGAACACGTCAAGGCCCGTCTCGAAGCGGCCCATCCCGGCCTCAAGGTAAGCCTGGTGCCGATGGTCAGCAAGGGCGACAAATTGCTCGACGCGCCGCTGGCCAAGATTGGTGGCAAGGGCTTGTTCGTCAAGGAACTGGAAACCGCGCTGCTGGAAGACCAGGCCGACATCGCCGTGCATTCGATGAAAGACGTGCCGATGGATTTCCCGGAAGGTCTAGGCCTGTTCTGCATCTGCGATCGGGAAGATCCGCGCGACGCCTTTGTCTCCAATACCTATGACAGCCTCGACGCGCTGCCGGCCGGTAGCGTGGTCGGCACCTCCAGTCTGCGTCGCCAGGCGCAACTGCTGGCGCGCCGCCCCGACCTGAAAATCCATTTCCTGCGCGGCAACGTCAACACTCGGCTGGCCAAGCTGGATGCCGGCGAGTACGACGCCATCATCCTGGCGGCTGCGGGGCTTATCCGTCTGGGGTTCGAAGACCGCATTCGCGCCTCGATCACCGTCGAGCACAGTCTGCCGGCCGGCGGCCAAGGCGCGGTGGGTATCGAATGCCGGGTCGGTGATGCCGAATTGCAGCAACTGCTGTCGCCGCTCAACCACACCGAAACGGCGCTACGCGTCACCGCCGAGCGTGCCATGAACAAGCGCCTCAACGGCGGCTGCCAGGTGCCCATCGCCTGCTATGCGATTCTCGAAGGCGAGCAATTGTGGCTGCGCGGCCTGGTCGGCGAGCCGGACGGCAGCCGCCTGCTGCGCGCCGAACAGCGCGGTTCGGCCGAGGATGCCGAGCGTCTGGGCATCGAGGTCGCCGAAGCGCTGCTCGCTCAGGGCGCGGGTGACATCCTCAAGGCTGTCTACGGTGAGGCGTCTGCCGAGTGAGCGTCTGGCGCCTGTTGCTAACCCGCCCCGAGCAGGAGTGCCAGGCACTGGCCCAGGCGCTCGCCGGTGAAGGCATCCACGGCGCCTGCCTGCCCCTGCTGGGCATCGAGCAGCTGCCGGAAACGCCGCAGCAGGCCGCTACCATCTGCGACCTGCATCGCTACACCGCAGTGATCGTGGTGAGCAAACCCGCCGCCCGCTTTGGCCTTGAACTGCTCGATCGCTACTGGCCGCAGCCGCTGGCCGACCAGCCCTGGTTCAGCGTTGGTGCCGGCACCGGGCAGATCCTCGCTGATTACGGCCTGACGGTTTTCTGGCCGAAAAACGGCGACGACAGCGAAGCGTTGCTGGAGCTACCCGAGCTGCAAGAACCCCTCAAGTCCGCGATGTTCCCGCGGGTGCTGATCATCCGCGGCGAGGATGGCCGTACCTTGCTTGCTGACAGCTTGCGGGCCCAGGGCGTCGAGGTGGACTATCTGCCGGTCTACCGCCGCGTGCTGCCCACCTACCCGGTCGGCACACTGCAGCGGCTGATACAGGTGGAACGCTTGAATGGGCTGGTGGTCAGCAGTGGGCAGGGTCTGACGCATCTGCAGCAACTGGCGGCGGATGACTGGCCCACGCTGGCGCAGCTACCCTTGTTCGTGCCCAGCCCGCGTGTCGCCGAGATGGCGCGCGAGCTTGGCGCGGTTGATGTTGTGGATTGCCGTGGTGCCGACACTGCGGCGTTGTTGGCGGCCTTGCGTGCGCAGGCTTCGCCCGACTCTTGAAGCAAAGGATGGATACGTGAGCGAAGCGACTCCCCCGAAAGAGCAGGAACAGCCTGTGCTGACCGCCCCCGAATCGTCCCCAGCCGCTGCCGAAGCCAAGCCTGCGGCGCGTGGCTCGGCCATTGCCGCCGTGGCCCTGTTGGTCGGCGCCATTGGTGTCGGCGTTGGCGGCTGGAGTGCCTGGCAACTGCGTGCGCTGCAGAGCGAAGCCCGGCAGCAGTCCAGCCAGCTCGAGCAGGCACGCAGCCAGGCCCAGGCACTGAACCAGCGCACTGAAAGCCTCGATGATCGTCTTCAGCAACTGCCCAGCGTGCAGGAGCTCGAAGAGCGTCGCCAATTGGTAGCGCAGCTGCAGGGCGATCAGCAATTGCTCAATCGCCGCCTGGAAACCGTACTGGGCGCCAGTCGGCAGGAGTGGCGCCTGGCCGAGGCCGAGCACCTGCTGCGCCTGGCCAGCCTGCGCCTGTCGGCGCTGCAGGACATCAACAGCGCGACGGCGCTGGTCCAGGCGGCCGACGAGATCCTTCGTGACCAGGACGACCCCGCCGCCTTCGCTGCGCGCGAGCAGCTGGCCAGGAGCCTGGAAGCGCTGCGCGCCACCGACAATCCGGATCGCACCGGTCTGTTCCTGCAGCTCGGCGCATTGCGCGAGCAGGCCGCGCAGCTCAACTCGCTCAATCCCAAGTTCGTCGCCGATGGTGGCGTGCTCGGCGAACTGGCCGCCGAAAGCGAGCCCGGCACCTGGTGGGGCCAGGCTCTGCACAAGCTCTCGCAGTATTTCCGTCTCGACTTCAACGCTGACCAGAACGTGCGTCCGCTGCTCGCCGGGCAAAGCCTGACGCAAGTGCGCCTGGCTTTGAGCCTGGCCCTAGAGCAGGCCCAGTGGGCCGCGCTGCATGGGCAGACCCAGGTTTACCGGCAGGCGCTGCAACAGGCCGCGGACGTGCTGGACGCCAACTTCAACCGCGACAACCCGGACAGCCGGGCCCTGCGCGCGCGCGTCGGCGAGCTGGTCGAGCGGCCCATCGAGGTCAAGGCGCCGGAGCTCAGTGACTCACTCAACGCGGTACAGGCCTATATCGAACACAAGCAGTCGGCGCGTGAGCGCCTCAAGGATGCGCCGGGCGAGGACAGCGCGGAGGAGCGCCCATGAAGCGCGTTTATCTGCTGCTGCTCACCGTGCTGGTGATCGGCGCTCTGGCGCTGCTGGGCCTGGCCATCTCCGAGCATCAGGGCTATGTGCTGTTCGCCTACAAGGGCTTTCGCTACGAGTCGACGCTGTGGGCCTTCGTACTGCTGCTCGTCGCGGTCGTGCTGGCGCTGTGGTTGCTGCGCGTGCTGATTCGCGCGCTGCTGGTCTCGGTCGGGCTGATCAACCCCTGGTCGCGGCTGCACCGCGAGCGCCGGGTGCGTAGCGCTTCCGAGCATGGCTTCCAAGAGCTGATCGAAGGGCGCTGGAGCAAGGCGCAGACGCACCTGAGCCGCATCGCACGCAACGAGCCGCGCCCGTTGATCCATTACCTGGGCGCCGCCCGTGCTGCCCATAACCTCGAGCATTACGAGGAAAGCGACGCTCTGCTGGAAGAAGCCCTGCAGCGTCAGCCCAATGCCGAGCTGGCTATCGCTCTGACCCACGCCGAACTGCAACTGGCGCGTGGTGAGGTCGACAGCGCCCAAGAGACGCTGTTGGTGATGCACGAGCGCCATCCGCACAACCCGCAGGTGCTGCGTCAGCTGCAGGAGCTCTACGCGACCCGTGGCGACTGGCAGGCGGTGCTCAAATTGCTGCCGGTGCTGCGCAAGGAAAAGGCCATGGCGCCGGCCGAGCTGATGGCGCTGGAGCGGCGCGCCTGGCGTGAATACCTGCTGGCGCTGGAGTTCGATGATGCCGGCGACGGTGCGCTGCCGTCCCTCGCCCAGGCCTGGGAACGTCTGTCGCCAAACCTGCGCGGCGAGCCCGAATTGCTGGCGGTGTATGCCGACCGTTTGCGTGCGCTCGGCGCCGAGCCGGGCGCCGAGGAGCTGCTGCACAAGGCGCTCAATCGTGAATACGACAGCCGCCTGGCGCGGCTCTACGGCTTGCTGCGTGGCCGCGATTCGGCCAGGCAGCTGCAGGCCGCCGAGGGCTGGCTCAAGCAGCATCCGGACGATGCCGGTCTGCTGCTCACTCTGGGCCGGCTGAGCCTGCACAACCAGCTGTGGGGAAAGGCTCGCGATTACTTCGAAACCAGCCTGCGCCTGGAGCGGCACCCGGAAACCTGTGCCGAGCTGGCGCGCCTGCTCGCCCAGCTGGGAGAGGTGGAACGCAGTAACCGCTTGTTTCAGGAAGGCCTGGGCCTGCTCGACCGACGTCTGAGTGGTCAGGCGGTGGGCGTGCCGCCGGTAACCACCGCCGTTGAGCCGCAGCCCACGTCCGGTCGCGGCTAAGCGGCTCTTGCCGGCGCCGGCCCCTTGGTCGGCGCCGCCTGCGCGGCGGCTTGTAGGACACCGATAGCAGGCATAACCTGAGACGAAATGAGTGGTCGACTGCAGTTCGAATCATGCTAGTGTCCGGACTCGGCTGCACGTTCAGGGATCGACTCGTGGTGCGTTGCCGTCTTTGCCTGCCTTGTTCGGCATCGACTTTCGGCCAGTGGGAAATGGCCCGGTGACCAGCCAACTTCCGATTCGTGGCGAAGACAGGTTGAACGATGTTCTGAGCCCCGATGCCTACAGGACTTACTCAAAGGGAGCGGATCACCATGCTCGAAAGTTGCCAGAATGCGCAGGAGCGGTGGGGTGGTGTACACCTGATGATCGACCGTTGGCTGCAGGAACGTGCCGAACTGATCAAGGCCTATGCCGCCATCGACGACGTCAGTGACAAGGTGGTGATGCAGCGGTTCTGCGAATACCTCGTCGATTACGTGTCCGCCGGACATTTCGAGGTCTACCAGCAGCTCACCGAAGAAGCCCGGGCGTTTGGTGATCAGCGTGGCCTGGAGCTGGCCAAGCAGATCTATCCGCGTATCGAGGTGATCACCGAAGCGGCCCTGGCCTTTAACGACCGTTGCGACGAAGGTGATTGCGGCGATCCCGATGCGGTGAGCCTGGAGCTCAAACGCCTCGGCAAGATGCTGCACGAGCGCTTCGAACTCGAAGACTGCCTGATCGAAGTGCTGCATACCGCCCACAAGCAGCAGGCGACCGCCGCTGCCGTATGAGCCACGAGGCCGCGATCATTCGCGGCCTCGTCGTTTCTGGCTTTCGCCTGCCGTGTGCAGGTGCTTGCAAAGCGCAGCGGGCGGGCGCAAATTTCACCCCACCTAAGTATGGCTTTACCCATCCGCCTGGAGGCGCGTCATGCCGGCCACAAAAAACGTGAAGAAAAAAGCGGTCACCACCCCTTTGCATCTGCTGCAGCAACTCTCTGGCAGCTTGCTCGAGCACCTCGAAAACGCCTGCTCGCAAGCGCTGGTAGACGCCGAGAAGATTCTCGCCAAGCTGGAAAAACAGCGCGGTAGCGCTCAGGAAAAACTGCACAAGGCCCGTGGCAAGCTGCAGTCGGCCGTCGCCGATGGCAAGGCCAAGGCGCAGTCCAAGGCCAAGGCCGTGGTGGATGAGTTGGAGGGCGCGCTCGATGCGTTGCAGGCCCGCCAGACCGAAACCCGTCAGTACATCGTGCAGCTCAAGCGCGATGCCCAGGAAAGCCTGAAACTGGCCCAGGGCGTTGGCAAGGTACGTGAGGCAGCCGGCAAGGCACTGTCCAGCCGTGACAAGGCACCGGCCAAGCCGGCGGCCGCCAAGGCAGCGGTCAAACCTGGTGCCAAGCCAGCCGCCAAAGCGGCTGCAAAACCTGCTCCGGCCAAGGCTGTAGCTAAGCCTGCTACCAAACCAACGGCCAAGTCCGCCGCGAAACCGGCTACCGCCAAAACCCCGGCTAAACCGGCTGCAGCTAAACCGGTCGCCAAGAGCGCTGCCAAGCCAGCCACGCCTAAGGCTGCGGCGAAACCCGCTGCCAAGCCGGCTGCACAGACTGCCGCCAAGCCTGTCGCTAAGACAGCTACGAAGCCCGCCACGGCCAAGCCCGCAGCCAAAGCCGCAGCGAAGCCTGCAGCCAAACCGGCTACGCAGGCAGCTGCCAAGCCCGCTGCTGCTAAACCTGCGACCAAGGCCGCAGCCAAACCCGCTGCCAAGCCAGTGAGCAAAGCAGCCGCTAAGCCCGCAGCCCAACCGGCCGCCAAACCTGCAATTGCTGCCAAGCCGGCGGCCAAGGCGGCAGCCAAACCAGCGGCTAGCAAACCTGCCACCAAGGCTGCGAGCAAGCCGGCTGCAGCCAAGCCAGCCGCAAAGCCTGAAGCCAGAAAGCCTGCTGCTTCCGCCGCCAGCAAGCCGGCGACCGAGCCAGCCGCTGCCTCGACGCCAGCCGCCAACGCTGCCAATGGCGCAACGCCGCCAGCCAGCAACTGATCGGCTGTCCCAAGCCTGCGAGCCTTGCGCTCGCAGGCTTCGTACGAAGCCTCCCCGTTTCTCCTGAACGCTCCGCGCGATCCTGATCGCGGCGATTAGTATGCGTTTTCTAGTTTTGCCCTTTACGGTGCTGATACGCCTGTCTCGCGCAGGCCATCTCCCAAGCTACTGTGAGGTGCACTATGTCCAACGCTACCGTCAGCAAGAAGCCGCTCGTCTCTACTCGTCGCTCTACTGCCACCGATGAACCCTCGGGAGTCAGAAAGCTGTGGCTCGCCGGTCTGGGCGCCTATGCCAAGGCGGGTCAGGAAGGGCTGGATTATTTCCACAGCCTGGTGCGCCTCGGGGAGCAGGCGGAACGGCGCGGCCGTGAGCAGGTCAATGAACAGGTCGAGGCGGCCAATGGCCAGATCGACGAAGCCAGAAGCAGAGTGTCCGTTGTGAAGAACCAGGTGGCCGCCCGAATCGAGAAGATCGAGCAGGCCTTCGACTCACGCGTCGCTGGTGCACTGAACCGTCTTGGCATTCCCGCCCGACAGGATATCCAGGCCCTGTCTGCTAAGCTGGATGAGCTGAGCGCGTTGCTCGAGCGTGTCGCGCGTACCCAATAAGGAGAGCAGGATGGCTGTCAAAAAGAAAACCGAGAAACAGACCAGCTCGTGGATCGGCGAGGTTGAAAAGTACTCGCGGCAGATCTGGTTGGCAGGCCTAGGCGCTTACTCGAAGGTCAGCAAGGACGGCACCAAGCTGTTCGATACCCTGGTCAAGGATGGCGAAAAGGCCGAGAAAGTCGCCAAGAGCAACGTGGGCAAGCAGGCCGATGCGGTGAAATCGTCGGTCGACTCGTCCGTCAGCAGCGCCCGTTCGCGTGTCGATGAGGTCAAGGACAAGGCGATCGGCAAGTGGAGCGAACTCGAGGAAGCCTTCGACAAGCGTCTCAACAATGCGATCTCGCGACTGGGTGTACCGAGCCGCAACGAGGTCAAGGCGCTCAACGACAAGGTCGATCTGCTGACCCGTCAACTGGAGACGCTGACCGGCGTTTCCAGCAAGGCAGCTGTCAAGCCTGCGGTGAAAAAGGCCGCGGCCAAGCCGGCGACCAAAGCGTCGACCCCGAGCAAGGCAGCCAGCACTGCCGCTGCCAAACCCGCCACCAAGCCAGCTACCGCCAAACCCGCAGCGGCCAAGAAGGCGCCGGCCAGCAAGACGGCCGCAGCCAAACCGGCTACTGCCGCCAAGACCCCGGCCAAGCCAGCCGCCAAAGCGGCTGCCAAGCCAGCGGCTAAGTCGGCAGCCAAACCTGCCGCGAAACCCGCTACCAAGGCAGTCAGCAAACCGGCAGCGAAGAAGCCTGCTGCGAGCAAGCCCGCCACGACGCCCGCACCGTCCGCAGCAGCGCCAGCTCCGGCAGCAACTCCGGCCACCACCGCGCCTACCGGCACGCATTCCTGAGCCGTTAAGTCGCCGCTACAAACGCCCGATCTCGTATCGGGCGTTTTTATTTCAGCGGGCGCTTTCCTGCAGATAGCTCAGGGCCAGCAGCTCGGTGGTGTGGCGCGCTTCGTCCTGCAGGTGCGGTGCGACCAGCATCATCACGCGGTAAACCACCAGGCGGCTGTCGGCCGGCTGGGCGACGATGCGCTGGTAGTCCTGAGCGAACAGCAGGGTCAGCACGATCTGCTCGACCAGTTGCTGCAGGGCTTTCTCTTCGCTGACCAACAGGTGCTGGGCCTTGAGGCGGGCCAGCAGGCCGGCCAGCGTATGGCGTAGCCTGGCGAGCCAGTGACGCATGCCGGCGGCCAGCTTGGGCAGGCGCCCGCTGAGGTTGGACAGGTCCTGGAACAGGAAGCGGTAGGCCGACATGCCTTCGGCGATCAGGTGCAGGAACAGCCAGTAATCCTGCGCGTCGAGATCCACATCCTCAGGGGGCGTGAGCAGCGGCACCAGCTTGGCCTGAAACTGCTCGAAAAGCGCCAGGGTCAGCGGCTCCTTGCCGTGGAAGTGGTAGTAGAGATTGCCCGGGCTGATATCCAGTTCGTTGGCGATTTCCAGGGTCGAGACGTTGGGCTCGCCGCGCTCGTTGAACAGCAGCAGGGTGGCGTTGAGGATACGGTCCCGGGTTTTCATCTGTTCAGCGCGTCCTCGCGCAGGTGGTATTCAGTGCTGCCCACGAGCCGTCACGTTCTGGGGATGCATGATCGCCGGCTGCCGCTCCTTGGCGAGGAATTTCATGATGATGGGCGCCACCACCTCGGCGCGGGTAACCAGAAACAGGTGGCCGTCGTCGATCACGTGCAGTTCGGAGTTGGGTATGCGCCAGGCCAGCAGGCGCATGTTGAGCAGCGGGATGATCGGGTCATCGTCGCCGGCCAGCACCAGCGTTGGCTGACGGATCTTGTGCAGCCAGTGAATGCTCGTCCAGCCCATGCCGGCGAACAGCTGCCAGTAGTAGCCGAGCTTGCCGCCCGAGCGCACCTTGCTGGCGTGGGAGAGGGCGAGCTTGGGATCGCGGCGGAAGGCGCCGCCGTAGATATCGGCGGCGATATGCACGCCATATGAGGGCTGCAGGTAGCGGCGCGGGCTGGCCATGCGCCAGAGCACCTTGGGCTTGCCCGGAATCATCACCGCGCCTGCCGAAGTCGCAGCCAGCACCAGTTTCTTGCAACGTTCCGGATAGTCGCGGGCGAACTGCTGGGCCAGGGCGCCGCCCCAGGACACGCCGATGGCGTTGACCTGGCCGTAGTCCAGGTAATCGAGCATGCGCGCCGCCAGCTTGGCCAGGCCGGGAAAGCGATAGGGGATGCTTGGCGTGGAGGAGCCGCCGACGCCCGGCACATCGAATGCGATGATTTCCTGGTCCTTGTCCAGAGCGTTGACGAAGGGCATCACCAGTTCCAGGTTGGCGCCGATGCCGTTGAAGATCAGCAGTGGCACCCTGTCCGGGCTGCCGGGGCGCACGGCGGTGCGGATCGTCTGCTGATCCAGCACGATGGTGCGAAACACGAAGGCTGATGACATGTGGCGCCCCTGTCGGTTGTCGTCGCGCGCTTAGCGCTCGTGCACGTAGGTGCCCGGTGCCGCCTCGGCCGCCGGGTAGCGCTTGTTGCCTAGCTTGGCGGGCGCCTTCTTGCTCTCCCCGGAGCGCGTGGTCAGCCATTTCTGCCAGTGCAGCCACCAGGAATCGGCGTGCTTGGTGGCGTCCTCCTGCCAGGCCTTCGGATCGGCCGGCATCTCGGGGTTGGTCATGTAGCGTGCCTTGGGGTTGCCCGGCGGGTTGAGGATGCTCTGGATGTGCCCGCTGCTGGACAGCACGAACTCGCACTGGCCGCCGAACAGCCGCGCCGACTTGTAGCAGGACGTCCAGGGCGTGATGTGGTCGTTGCTGCCGGCCACCACGTAGTAGTCACAGGTGACCTGACTGAGGTCGATGGGCGTGCCGCAGACTTCCAGCGCGCCTGCGCGGGTCAGTGGGTTGGTCTGGAACATCTCGATGAACTCGCCGTGCAAGGCGGCGGGCAGGCGGGTGGTGTCGTTGTTCCAGTAAAGAATGTCGAACACCGGCGGCTCGTTGCCGAGCAGGTAGTTGTTGACCCAGTAATTCCAGATCAGGTCGTTGGGGCGCATCCAGGCGAACACCTTGGCCATGTCGCTGCCTTCCAGCACACCGGCCTGGTAGGAACGGCGTTTGGCCGCTTCCAGGGTCTGCTCGTCGGCGAACAGCGCGTACTGGCTGTCCAGCTGAGTATCCAGCACGCTGACCAGCAGCGTCTGGGCATGCACTTTCTGTTCGCCGATGGCTGCGTAGTGGCCGAGCAGCGAGGCGGTGGTGGCGCCGCCGGAGCAGGCGCCGAGTACGTTCACATCAGCACTGCCGGTGATCGCGCAGACTACCTCAACGGCCTTCTTGAGCGCCTCGATATAGGTCGACAGGCCCCATTCGCGCTGGGCCTTGGTCGGGTTGCGCCAGCTGACGATGAAGGTCTGCACCTGGCTGCGCAACAGAAAGCGCGCCAGGCTTTTTTCCGGCGACAAATCGAATACGTAGTACTTGTTGATCTGTGGCGGCACCACCAGCAGCGGGCGTTTGTAGACCTGCTCGGTGACCGGCGTGTACTGGATCAGCTCCAGCACCTCGTTGCGAAACACCACGGCGCCTTCGGTGGTGGCCAGGTTGCGGCCCACTTCGAAGGCCTTCATGTCCACCTGGCTGGGCATGCCACCGTTGTTCAGCAGATCCTTGGCCATGTGCGAAAGGCCATCGAGCAGACTCTTGCCGCCGGTGTCGAAGATCCGTTTGAGCGCTGCCGGGTTGGCCAGGCTGTTGCTCGGCGCCATCGCCTCGGTCAGCAGGTTGATGATGAAGTGGCCGCGGCTGACGTCTTGCTCGGACAGCGAGCTGTGCTCGACCCAGTCGTGCAGTTCCTGGCGCCAGGCCAAATAGGTTTGCAGGTAGCGACGGTAGAGCGGGTTCTGGCTCCAGGCCGGGTCGTTGAAGCGGCGATCGTTTTCGTCGGGTTGCAGCTTGGACTGGCCGAGCAGCACGTTCTTCAGCTCCAGGCCGAAGTGGGCGGCATGCCGGGCGCTGTGCAGCGGCTGGCGCATGGCCTGGGTCAGTACCAGTCGGGCGGAAGTCAGCAGATCCCTGCCGCGTATACCGATGACCGGGTTGATCCCCATGGTGCTCTTGGTGGGCTTGTATTTCAGGTCATCGTTCTGCTTTTCACTCATCGACAACGCTCCCTTTGCCCGCGCAGGCAGCCATTGGCTTTAGCCATGACGTCGATCCTGGCGAGGCTTGCGATTGGCAGTGGTAGTGGCGCTTGCGGCATCCAGAGGATGGCGGGTGAACCTGAAGTGCTCTGGTTACCCGAGTTTAGACGCTAGCGCAAGATCGGCCAGGTGGGAGCGAGGTAGGGAATCGACGATCTGAACGGCGTCAGAGCATCAGGCGTACGACCGACTCGTTCGGGTCGCGGGACTGACCGGCGGCGGCCAGGGCGTCCAGATAGTCACGCCAGAGTTCGTCCTGGCGCAGGGCCAGTTGGTAGAGGTAATCCCAGCTGAACAGGCCGCTGTCGTGGCCGTCGTCGAAGGTCAGCTTGAGGGCGTAGTTGCCGGCGGGCTCGATGCCAATCAAGGCGACATTCATCTTGCCGGTTTGCAGAATCGGTTTGCCGTGGCCCTGCACTTCGGCCGAGGGTGAATGCACGCGCAGATACTCGGCGGGCAGCCGGTAGCTCTCGCTGCCGTAATGCAGTTCCAGAATGCGCGAGGCCTTGTGCAGCTTGATCGAAGTGGGGATGAGCACGACGGGCTCCAGGCGGGCTGAAAGACTGCACGGCGCCAGGCGGCGCCGTGCAGGTCAGGCTATCAGAGAATGTAGCGCGACAGGTCTTCGTCCTGGGCCAATTCGCCCAGGTGGCTGTTCACGTAGGCGGCGTCGATGCGAATGATCTCGCCGCCCTGCTGGCCGGCGAGGTCGGCCGCGCTGAACGACACCTCTTCGAGCAGGCGCTCGAGCAGGGTGTGCAGGCGACGGGCCCCGATGTTCTCGGTCTTCTCGTTGACCTGCCAGGCGATCTCGGCGATGCGCTTGATACCCTCGTCGACGAACTCCACGCCCAGGCCCTCGGTCTGCAGCAACGCCACGTACTGCTCGGTGAGCGAGGCGTGGGGTTCGCTGAGGATGCGCTCGAAGTCCTCTGGGCTGAGCGCCTTGAGCTCGACGCGGATCGGCAGGCGACCCTGCAGTTCGGGCACCAGGTCGCTCGGCTTGCTGAGGTGGAAGGCACCCGAGGCGATGAACAGGATATGGTCGGTCTTGACCATGCCCAGCTTGGTGTTGACGGTGCAGCCTTCGATCAGTGGCAGCAGGTCGCGCTGCACGCCTTCGCGGGACACGTCGGCGCCGCCGGCATTGGCGCGCTTGGCGACCTTGTCGATCTCGTCGATGAACACGATGCCGTGCTGCTCGACGGCTTCCAGAGCCTTGGCCTTGAGTTCTTCCTCGTTGACCAGGCGACCGGCTTCCTCGTCACGCACCAGCTTCAGGGCGTCCTTGACCTTGAGCTTGCGGCTCTTCTTCTTGCCCTTGCCCATGTTGGAGAACAGATTCTGCAACTGGCTGGTCATTTCCTCCATGCCGGGCGGGGTCATGATCTCGATGCCGGCGGGGCTGTCGGCCACTTCGATATCGATTTCCTTGTCGTCCAGCTGGCCTTCGCGCAGGCGCTTGCGGAACAGCTGACGAGTGTTGGAATCGCCATTCGGCGCGGCTTCTTCGGCGAAGCCGGTGCGTGCCGGTGGCAGCAGGGCGTCGAGGATGCGGTCTTCGGCGGCGTCTTCGGCGCGGTGACGCACGCGGATGATTTCCTGCTCGCGCAGCATCTTCAGGGCGGCATCAGCGAGGTCACGGATGATCGACTCGACATCGCGGCCGACGTAGCCGACCTCGGTGAACTTGGTGGCTTCGACCTTGAGGAACGGAGCGTTGGCCAGCTTGGCCAGACGACGGGCGATCTCGGTCTTGCCGACGCCGGTCGGGCCGATCATCAGGATGTTCTTCGGCGTGACCTCGGCGCGCAGTTCGGCCGGCAGCTGCATGCGCCGCCAGCGGTTGCGCAGGGCGATGGCCACGGCGCGCTTGGCGTCGTCCTGGCCGATGATGTGGCGGTTGAGTTCGTGAACGATCTCGCGGGGTGTCATGGACATGAGCGGGCTCCGATCCGGACTGGCTTAGACAGCCGAGTCCAGCTCCTCGATGGTCAGGTTCTGGTTGGTGAACACGCAGATCGAGCCGGCGATGTTCAGCGCGGTTTCGGCGATCTCGCGGGCGCCCAGGTCGTCGCCGCCTTTCTGCAGCAGCGCCAGGGCTGCGGCCTGGGCGAAGCCGCCACCGGAACCCATGGCGATCAGGCCGTGCTCGGGTTCGACCACGTCACCGTTGCCGGTGATGATCAGCGAGGCGTCCTTGTTGGCCACGGCGAGCATGGCTTCCAGGCGGCTGAGGGAACGATCGGTACGCCAGTCCTTGGCCAGTTCGACGGCGGCGCGCACCAGATGGCCCTGGTGCTTCTCGAGTTGCGCCTCGAAACGCTCGAACAGGGTGAAGGCGTCGGCAGTGGCACCGGCGAAACCGGCGATCACTTGGCCGTGGTAAAGGCGACGAACCTTCTTGGCGTTGCCTTTCATCACGGTGTTGCCGAGCGAAACCTGGCCGTCGCCACCCATGACGACTTTGCCATGGCGGCGGACTGAAACGATGGTGGTCAAGGGAGAGTCTCCACGCTGCGGGGCGAAATGGCCCTGATGAAAACTCAGATGGGGGCCCGCCGCGGTTTTTCAACCGGCGGCGGGCGAAAGACGATCAGCGTAGCTGTCGCTGCTGCAACAGCAGATTGCCGAACCCACCGGCTGCCAGGGTCTTCTGGGCGCTGGCCAGTTGCTCGCGGTTGGCGAAGGGGCCGACCAGCACGCGGTGCCAGGTCTTGTCCTGCACGGTGCCGGATTCCACGCGCACGTTCTGGCCGAGCAGGATGATCTGCGCGCGCATGCTTTCGGCTTTGTCCTTGCTCGGGAAGGAGCCGGCCTGCAGGAAGAACTGGGTGGTCAGCGGCGCCTGGTTCGCTTCCGCCGGCTTGGTGACCGGAGGCGCGGGCGGCGGCGTTTCACCGTTGAGCGCGGCCTGGGCGCGGGCGGCGTCTATCTTGGCGGCCTCCTCGGGCGTGACCGGCTTCTGCTCGGGCGTTGGCGTGGTGGGCGGTGGCACGGCATCGGGCGGCACGATGACCTCCGACTCCGGCAGCAGGGTGTAGAAGTCGTACTTGGGCTTGCCCGGCTCCTGGCTGCTGGTGGTCGGTGTCGGTTTGGGCTTGGCTGTGCTGCTGGCGCGCTCGGGCTGGGGTTTTTCGCGCTTGACCGCGTCGTCGCCCGGCTTGAGGTTGAGCAGCAGGGTGACGAACACACCCACGGCCAGGCCGCAGGCGAGCCAGATCCAGCCGGGTACCGGGCGTTTGCTCGGGGCCTTGTAGCGGCTGGCGCCGCGCTTGGGTGCTGGCTTCTTGCGGGCGGCCACTTACATGCGCTCCAGGGTTTCCAGGCCCAGCAGTTCCAGGCCTTGCTTGAGGGTACGACGGGTCAGGGCTGCCAGGCGCAGGCGGCTCTGGCGGGTGCCTTCGTCTTCGGCGCTGAGCACCGGGCAATGCTCGTAGAAGCTGGAGAACAGCCCGGCGACGTCGTACAGGTAGGCGCACAGCAGGTGCGGCGTACCCTTGTCGGCGACGCTGCCCAGCACTTCACCGAACTGCGCCAGCTTGCCGGCCAGTTCGATTTCCTGGGGGGCGTGAAGTTCGATGTGGCCACCGATGTCCTCGATGCCCTTGCCCAGCTTGCGGAAGATGCTCGCGGTACGGGTGTAGGCGTACAGCAGGTAGGGCGCGGTGTTGCCCTCGAAGCTCAGCATCAGCTCGAAGTTGAAGCTGTAGTCGCTGGTGCGGTGCTTGGAGAGGTCAGCGTATTTAACCGCGCCGATGCCCACTGCACGGGCGATCTGGCGCAGCTCGGCTTCGTCGAGCTCCGGGTTCTTGGCTTTGACCAGTTCATAGGCGCGCGACTCGGCTTCATCGAGCAGGTCGATCAGCTTCACGGTGCCGCCGTCGCGGGTCTTGAACGGCCGGCCATCGGCGCCGTTCATGGTGCCGAAGCCCATGTGCTCCAGGTCCATGCCTTCATGCACGAAACCGGCGCGGCGGGCGACTTCGAAAGCCATCTGGAAGTGCAGGGCCTGGCGCTGGTCGACGAAGTACAGCGCGCGGTCGGCCTTGAGCACCTGGCTGCGGTAACGCATGGCCGCCAGATCGGTGGTCGAATACAGGTAGCCGCCGCCGGCCTTCTGCACGATCACTGGCAGCGGGTTGCCTTCGGCGTTCTTGTACTCGTCGAGGAAGACGCACTGGGCGCCATTATCTTCGGTGAGCAGGCCCTTGCTGCGCAGGTCGGCGACCACGTTGGCGAGATCCGCGTTGTAGGCGCTTTCACCCTTGACGTCGGCCGGGGTCAGTTTAACGCCCAGGCGATCGTAGGCCTTCTGGCAGTGGCTCAGGGAGATTGCGTTGAAGCGGTTCCACAGGCGCATGCACTCCGGCTCGCCGGCTTGCAGCTCGACGACCAGGGCGCGGGCGCGCTCGGCGAATTCCGGCGACTCGTCGAAGCGCTTCTTGGCGGCGCGGTAGAAGCCCTCCAGGTCGGCCAGCTCGCTTTCCGCGGCAGCCGGGTTCTCTTCCATGAAGGCCAGCAGCATGCCGAACTGGGTGCCCCAGTCGCCGACGTGGTTCTGGCGGATCACCTCGTCACCGAGGAACTCCAGCACCCGCGCCACGGCGTCGCCGATGATGGTCGAACGCAGGTGACCGACGTGCATTTCCTTGGCCAGGTTCGGCGAGGACAGGTCGACGACCACGCGCTGCGCCGGCCCATTCTTGCGCACGCCGAGATGATCGTCGGCCAGGGCCGCTTCCAGGCGCTCGGCCAGGGCGTCGCTGTTCTGGAAGAAGTTGAGAAAGCCGGGGCCGGCGATCTCGACCTTGCTGATCTGCGCATCGGCCGGCAGGGCGTCGATCAGTTTCTGGGCCAGGTCGCGGGGCTTCATGCCGGCCGGCTTGGCCAGCATCATGGCGATGTTGCTGGCGAAGTCGCCGTGGGTCTTGTCCCGGGTGTTCTCCACCTGGATCGTCGGGCTCAGGCCGTCGGGCAGCACGCCTTCGGCGGTCAGGCGGGTCAGGGCTTGCTGGATCAGGTGGCGAATGCTGTCTTTCATGGTCTGCTCGTTCGGCCGCGAGGGGCGGCGTCGCTCGAAAGCGTGGGTGGAAAACTGCGCATTATAAAAGCAGCCGCAGGCGGCAAGCCACCGGCGGCGGGGATAAAGCGCGCTGGTGTTGTCGCGCGATGTTGATTGCGGTCAGAACAGGTCGATCGGGTCCACATCCAGCGACCAGCGCACCGCGCGGCCACTGGGCAGGCTTTCCAGCATCAGCAGCCAGTGCGCCAGCAGCTTGTGCAGCGGCGCCCGGGCGTTGCCCTGCAGCAGCAATTGCGCGCGGTAGCGCCCGGCGCGCCGCTCCATGGGCGCGGGCACCGGGCCCAGCAGTTCGATGCCGCTGAGCGCCAGTTCGTTCAGCAATTGCTCGGCCTCGCTGCAGGCCTCATCGAGAAAGCCCTCAGCCTGGCCGGGCTTGTGCGCCTCGGCGCGCAGCAGCGCCAGGTGGCAGAACGGCGGCAGGCCGGCCGCTCGCCGCTCGCTCACGGCCTGATCGGCAAAGGCGAAATAACCCTGCTCGGTGAGTTGCACGAGCAGCGGGTGGTCGGCCAGATGGCTCTGGATGATCACCTTGCCCGGCTCCTCGGCACGCCCAGCGCGGCCAGCGACCTGAACGATCAGCTGGGCCATGCGTTCGCTGGCGCGGAAGTCGGCGGAGAACAGGCCGCCGTCGGCATCGAGGATCGCCACCAGGGTGACACGTGGGAAGTGATGCCCCTTGGCAAGCATCTGGGTGCCCACCAGGATGCAGGGTTCGCCGCGCTGCACGGTGTTGAACAGCGTATTCATGGCTTCCTTGCGCGAGGTGCTGTCGCGGTCGACACGCAGCACCGGCACGTCCGGGAAGAGAATCTCCAGCCTTTCTTCTGCGCGCTCGGTGCCGGCACCGACCGGGCGCAGGTCGACGTTGTTGCAGCTCGGGCAGTTGCTCGGCTGGCGCTCGGCGTGGCCGCAGTGGTGGCAGCGCAACTCGCGGCTGCGCTGGTGCACGGTCATGCGCGCATCGCAGCGTGGGCATTCGGACAGCCAGCCGCATTCGTGGCACAGCAGGGTCGGCGCGAAGCCGCGGCGGTTGAGAAACACCAGCACCTGCTGGCCGGCGGCCAGGGTCTGGGTAATGGCCTGCTGCAGCGGCGGCGACATGCCGGCATCCAGTGGGCGGCTCTTGATGTCCAGGCGCAGGAAGCGCGGTGGCTGGGCGCCGCCGGCACGCTGGTTCATGCGCAGCAGGGCATAGCGGCCGCTGTGGGCGTTGTGCAGGCTTTCCAGTGACGGTGTGGCCGAGCCGAGTACGATCGGCACGTTTTCCTGGTGGGCGCGCACCACGGCCAAGTCGCGGGCGTGGTAGCGCAGGCCTTCCTGCTGTTTATAGGAGGCGTCGTGCTCCTCGTCGATAATGATCAGCCCCGGGCGCTTCATCGGCGTGAACAGCGCCGAGCGAGTGCCGATGATGATGTCGGCCTCGCCATCGCGTGCTGCCAGCCAGGCATCCAGGCGCTCGCGGTCGTTGACCGCCGAGTGCAGCAGGGCGATGCGTGCATTGAAACGCCGCTCGAAGCGCGCCAGGGTCTGCGGGCCCAGGTTGATCTCGGGAATCAGCACCAAGGCCTGCTTGCCTGCCTCCAGCGTCTCGCGGATCAGTTGCAGGTAGACCTCGGTCTTGCCGCTGCCGGTCACGCCGGCCAGCAGGAAGGCATTGAACCCCTCGAAGCCGGCACGTATCGCCTCGGCTGCTGCGCGCTGCTCGGCATTGAGTGGCAGTTCCGGCTGGGCCAGCCAGTTGCCGTGACGTTCCGGGCTGCTCAGGCGGCGCACTTCGACGCGCACCAGGCCTTTGTCCTGCAGCAGTTGCAGGCTGTCGCGGTTGATCTGCAACTGGCTGAGCAACTGGTGGGCGACGCCATGGGGGTGCTGGGCGATGGTCTTCAGGGCTTCGCGCTGGCGCGGTGCGCGGGCCAGGCGCGGGTCATCCAGGCGGGCATCCTTGGCGATCAGCCAGAAGCGCTCCTGGCGCGCTTCGGCCGGTTCGCCCTGGCGCAGCAGCACCGGCAGCGCCCAGCTCAGGGTGTCGCCGAGGCTGTGCTGATAATACTGGGCGGTCCATTGGCACAGGCGCATCAGCGCTGGCGGCACCGGGGCTTGCAGATCGAGCAGCTCCAGCGCGGGCTTGAGCTTGTCGGCCGGCACCTCGCTGTGGTCGGTGACCTCGATCAGCACGCCGATCATCTCGCGGCGGCCAAAAGGCACGCGCAGCCGCGCACCAGGCTGCAGGTCGCGGGCCGATACGCCACGCGGGGCGAGGTAGTCGAACAGCCGGCGCAGTGGCGAGGGCAGGGCGAGTCGCAGGATGACGTCAGGCACGCAAGGGCTCCAGGCAGGCGAGGCGCGATCTTAGCAGGCCCCTGAAAAACTACCTACGCTGCTTTCACAGCCTGAAGCCATGGCTTGCGATGGGTTGGCGCGACGGTCGGTAACGGCCGGCGAGTTGCATCGTGGGCCGGCTCTGGTATGATCCGCGGCCAACCTAAGTGCGGTACCTGGCAATGGTGTCAGGTGGCGGCACGAAACCTGAGGAACAATCATGAAAGCCGATATCCATCCGGAATACGTCGCCATCGAAGCCACCTGCAGCTGTGGCAACGTCATCAAGACCCGCTCCACTCTGGGCAAGCCCCTGAGCCTGGACGTCTGCTCCGAGTGCCACCCGTTCTACACCGGCAAGCAGAAGGTGCTGGACACCGGCGGCCGTATCGATCGCTTCAAGCAGCGTTTCGGTGTGTTCGGCGCCAAGTAAGCGACCGAGCAGCGAAAGAGGCCCACATGGCTGTTTTCGCATCATTGAAAAAGGCGTCCCTGGTGGGCGCCTTTTTCGTTTCTGTGTTTTGCCTTCCCGCTCATGCGTTCTGTCCGGTGCCCGGCAAGCTGCCCCAGGCCAAGGTGCAGCGGGTGGTGGACGGCGATACGGTGCGCCTGGCCGATGGTCGCAGCGTGCGGCTGATCGGCATCAACGCCCCCGAACTGGCACGCAAGGGCAGACCGGCCGAGCCGTTCGCCGAGGCTGCCCGTGAGCGCCTCACCGCGCTGGTCGCCGCCAATGGTGGGCGGGTGGGCGTAAAGGTCGGTAGCGAGCGGCAGGATCGCTATGGCCGTACCCTGGCCCATCTCTACGACAGCGCCGGCAACAATCTGGAGGCGCAACTGCTTGCCGAGGGCTATGGCCAGCTAGTGGCGATCACTCCCAATATCAATCTGGTGAGCTGCCAGCGTGAAGCCGAGCGCCAGGCACGCAGCGCTCGCGCCGGGCTTTGGGCGCAACTGCGACCTTTGCCGGCCCGCGCGGTGCGCAGCGGCGGTTTCGTGCTGCTCGAAGGTCAGGTGCAGCGCGTCGAGCGCAATCGCGGCGGCGTGTGGATCGAGCTGGGCAATTCGGTAGTGCTGCGTATTGCACCGCAGGTGCTGGATACCTTTGCCGCAGCGGATCTGCGCAATCTGCAGGGCAAACGGATCGAGGCGCGTGGCTGGGTGGTCGACCGCTCCCGCGGCGGCGGCCTCAAGGTCGGCCAGGCGCGCTGGCTGCTGCCGCTGACCCACGGCGCCATGCTGGAGGTGCAGCGATGAGGCTGTGCCTGCTGATTCTGATGTTGGCGACCTTGGCGGGCTGCGCGGTGAATCCCGCGACCGGGCGCACCGATTTCGTGATGATGAGCGAATCCCAGGAGCTGTCCATCGGCCGGGATGCCCATCAGCAGATACTCAAGCAATACCCGCGCTACCCCGATGAAGCCCTGCAGGCCTACGTGCAGCAGGTCGGCGAGCGCGTGGCGCGACACAGCCACCGCGGGCAGCTGGATTATCGCTTCACGGTGATCGACAGTCCGGACATCAACGCCTTCGCCCTGCCAGGCGGCTACATCTATATCCACCGCGGGCTGATGGCCTACCTGAGTTCCGAGGCCGAGCTGGCGGCCGTACTCGGTCACGAGGTCGGCCACGTGACCGCTCGCCACGGAGTGCGTCAGCAAAGCCAGTCCACCGCCTGGGGCATTCTCGGCCAGGCGGTGGCCATGGGCACCGGCGTTGGCGCAGCGGCGGACGTCACCGGGGTGCTGGGCAATGCCGTGGTGCGCGGCTATGGCCGTGACATGGAGCTGGAGGCCGACGGCCTTGGCGCCCAGTACCTGGCGCGCGCGGGTTACGACCCGCAGGCGATGATCGAGGTGGTCAAGGTGCTCAAGCTGCAGGAGGACTTCGCCCGCGATCAGGCCGCTGCGCGTGGTGAGCAGCAGCCGGTGGGCAGTTATCACGGCCTGTTCGACACCCACCCGGATAATGACCGGCGCCTGCAGCAGGTGATCGGCCCGGCGCGGGCGCTGGTCGGCGGGCAACAGG
This sequence comes from Pseudomonas fulva 12-X, assembly GCF_000213805.1. Taxonomy (NCBI): domain Bacteria; kingdom Pseudomonadati; phylum Pseudomonadota; class Gammaproteobacteria; order Pseudomonadales; family Pseudomonadaceae; genus Pseudomonas; species Pseudomonas fulva. The sequence continues at coordinate 465,991 of NC_015556.1, forward strand.
AGGTCAACCGCGAAGCCTTTCTCAAGCATCTGCAGGGCCTGCCATTCGGCGATTCGGCCGAGAGCGGAATTCGCCGTGGCGAGCGCTTCTATCATCGCGATCTGGATTTCACCCTGGCGTTCGCCAAGGGCTGGAGCATCATCAATGAGCCGCAGCAACTGGTCGGCCAGTCGCCGGACAAGCAGGTGCTCGTCGCCATGACCCTGGAAGACAATCCGCGTGGTCTCGACGCTGCCAGCCTGCTCAAGCAGCGCATCGGTGGCCGGCGGTTGCTCGCTGGCGAGGCGCTGCAACAGGCTGGGCTGCAGGGCTATACCGGCCTGGTCGAGGGCAACGTGTCGCGCCGGGTGGCGGTGATTCTCAAGGGCGACAAGGCCTACCTGTTCGTGGGTGCGGTCAAAGGCCGCGCTGCCAGTGCCACGGAAGATGCGCAGATGCTCGCGGCGATCAATAGCTTCCGGCCGCTGCAGCCAGCCGAGCGCAAGCTGGCCGAGCCGCTGAGGCTGCAGCTGGTGCGCGTAACGCCGGGCCAGACGGTCAAGTCATTCGCCGCAGGCAGCGGCTTGGCCAGCGATGCAGAAGCTACCTTGCGGCTGCTCAACGCTCTTTATCCACAGGGCGAGCCTCGCCCCGGGGAATGGTTCAAAACGGTTCGCTGAGGCACGTTTGCAGGCTGACTGCATAGTCTTGTGCAGGCCCCCGCACATTGCGTATCCTCGCCGACTGCCAGTCAATAGCCCAAAAAAAGCGGAACGCCACTATGTCTGATCTGAAAACTGCCGCTCTCGAATACCATGAGAAGCCCCGTCCGGGTAAGTTGAGCGTTGAGCTCACCAAGCCCACCGCCACTGCCCGTGACCTGTCGCTGGCCTACAGCCCGGGTGTCGCCGAGCCAGTGCGCGAGATCGCTCGCGATCCGGAGCTCGCCTACCGCTACACCGGTAAAGGCAACCTGGTAGCAGTCATTTCCGACGGCACCGCAATCCTCGGCCTGGGCGACCTCGGCCCGCTGGCTTCCAAGCCGGTCATGGAAGGCAAGGGCGTGCTGTTCAAGCGTTTCGCCGGCGTCGACGTGTTCGACATCGAAGTCGATGCCGAAAGCCCGCAAGCCTTTATCGACACCGTCAAGCGCATCTCCATCACCTTCGGCGGCATCAACCTGGAAGACATCAAGGCGCCCGAGTGCTTCGAGATCGAGCGCGCGCTGATCGAGCAGTGCGACATCCCGGTTTTCCACGATGACCAGCACGGCACCGCGATCGTGACCGCGGCCGGTATGCTCAACGCCCTGGAAATCGCCGGCAAGAGCCTGCCGGAAGCCAAGATCGTCTGCCTGGGCGCCGGCGCAGCGGCCATCTCCTGCATGAAACTGCTGGTGAGCATGGGCGCCAAGGTCGAGAATATCTACATGATCGACCGCAAGGGCGTGATCCACGCCGGCCGCGACGACCTGAACCAGTACAAGGCGGTATTCGCCACCGAAACCGACAAGCGCACTCTGGACGATGCGCTGACCGGCGCTGACGTATTCGTCGGCCTGTCCGGCCCGGACCTGCTGAGCCCTGAAGGCCTCAACCTGATGGCGCCGAACCCGATCGTGTTCGCCTGCTCGAACCCGGACCCGGAAATCAAGCCCGAAGTGGCGCACGCCACCCGCAGCGACGTGATCATGGCCACCGGTCGTTCCGACTACCCGAACCAGGTCAACAACGTGCTGGGCTTCCCGTTCATCTTCCGGGGTGCGCTGGACGTTCGCGCCACCCGCATCAACGAAGAGATGAAGATCGCTGCCGCCAACGCCCTGCGCGAGCTGGCCAAGCTGCCGGTGCCGCAGGAAGTCTGTGATGCCTATGGCGGCATCAAGCTGGAATTCGGCCGTGAGTACATCATTCCGAAGCCGATGGATGTCCGTCTGATCAACGTGGTGTGCGATGCGGTAGCCAAGGCTGCCATCGAAAGCGGCGTGGCGACCCTGCCGTATCCGAAGCACTACCCGCTGCAGTCGGTCAACGACGTGTTCAAAGGCTGAGTCGTTCAGCCGGCAATAAAAAACCCGCTTCGGCGGGTTTTTTATTGGGCCCTCGTTGGCTGCAGGTTACAGGCTCTCGCCTGTCGCTTGCTGTCTGTAGCTGTTTCTAGAACAGGTCGATCGGCGCGCTCTCGTCCGCCGGCAGCGGGCTGTTTGGCGCACCCATGCCCGGGTCGAGTTCATTCATCGGCGGCGGCGAGTCTTCGCTCTTGAACAGTTCGAAATACGCATCCGGGGTGCCTGGCGCGGCGGCGCGGCCGCTGTGCGGATCGACGCGCAGGGTGAGGATGCCATCCGGTTCGGCGGGTGCGTGGTTGGGTTTGTCTTTGAGAGCGGCGCCCATGTAATTCATCCAGATCGGCAGGGCCACGGTACCGCCATATTCATTGCGGCCCAGACTCTCCGGCTGGTCGAAACCGGCCCACACGGTGGTCACGTAGTCGGCGTTGTAGCCGGAGAACCAGCTGTCCTTGGATTCGTTGGTGGTACCGGTCTTGCCGGCCAGGTCGTTGCGGCCCAGGGCCATGGCGCGGCGGCCGGTACCGCGCTTGATCACGTCCTGCAGCATGCTGGTCATGATGTAGGCGGTGCGTTCATCGAGAATGCGCTCGGCCTCGGCTGGCTGTGGTACGTCCGGCAATTGCTCGGGCGCCGCCTCGGCCGGGTTCATCACGCCTTCTTCGTTGACCGGCGGCGGCACTTCGACCTTGGCGGCATTGGGTACGCTCGGCGGATTGGCGACGAACAGCGGGTCGCCATGGCGGTTGTCGATACGCTGGATCAGGTACGGCTGAACCTTGTGGCCGCCGTTGGCGAACGCCGTCCAGCCGGTGGCGATTTCCATAGGCGTCAGGTTGGCGGTGCCGAGTGCCAGGGACAGGTTGCGCGGCAGGTCCTGGCGATTGAAGCCGAAGCGCTCAATGTAGCTCAGCGTGTTTTCGATGCCCATGGCCTGCAGCAGACGGATCGACACCAGGTTGCGCGACTTGTACAGCGCCTCGCGCAAGCGGATCGGGCCGAGGAAGGTGTTGTTGTCGTTCTTCGGGCGCCAGACCTGATCCATGTAATCGTCGACGAACACGATCGGCGCGTCGTTGACCAGGCTGGCGGCGGTGTAGCCATTATCCAGCGCGGCGCTGTAGATGAACGGCTTGAAGCTCGAACCGGGCTGGCGCTTGGCCTGCACGGCGCGGTTGTAGTTGCTCTGCTCGAACGAGAAACCACCAACCAGGGCGCGGATGGCGCCGTTCTGCGGGTCGAGGGAAACCAGCGCGCTCTGGGCGCTGGGCAGCTGTACGAAGCGCAGGCTGTCGTCGTCCTGGCGCTGCACGCGGATCAGGTCGCCGATCTGCACCACGTCCGACGGCTGCTGCGGGCGCGGCCCCAAGCTGTTGGTGTTAAGGAAGGGGCGTGCCCACTTCATGCTGTCCCAGGACACGGCTTCTTCGTTGCCGCGGCGGGTCAGCACCAGAATGCCGCTCTTCTCGACCTGGGTGACGATGGCTGGCTCCAGGCCGCCGCGCAGGCCTTGCTTGGCCAGCTCGGTCTGCCAGGTTTCTCGGGTCATGCCGGGCAGGCGGCTTTCCGGGCCGCGGTAGCCGTGGCGCTGGTCGTATTCGATCAGTCCGTCACGCAGTGCCTTGTTGGCCATCACCTGCAGGTTGCTGGGCACCGTGGTGGTGACGTTGAAACCCTGGGTGTAGGCGTCGCTGCCATAGCGGCCGACCATTTCGGCGCGGGCCATCTCGGCAACGTAGGGCGCCGACACTTCAGGCGTCGCGACGTGGTAGCTGGCATTCATCGGCTCGGCCAGCGCCGCTTCGTAGCGCGCCTGGTCGATGCGGCCAAGGCGGAACATGCGGCCGAGAATCCAGTCGCGGCGCTCCTTGGCGCGGGTCGGGTTGGTCAGCGGGTTGAACGCCGACGGTGCCTTGGGAAGACCGGCTATCGTCGCAAGTTGCGCCAGGCTCAAGTCTCGGATGGATTTGCCGTAATAGACTTGGGCGGCGGCTTCGATGCCGTAGGCGCGGTGGCCCAGGTAGATCTTGTTGACGTACAGCTCGAGGATTTCGTTCTTGCTCAGCTCGCGCTCGATCTGCAGGGCGAGGAGGATTTCGGTGATCTTGCGCGAAAAACTGCGCTCGCTGGTGAGGAAGAAGTTCTTCGCTACCTGCATGGTGATGGTGCTGCCGCCGGATTGAATCTGACCTGTTTTCAATAATTGCGTGGCAGCGCGCATCAGGCTCGTAAGATCGACGCCATAATGATTTGCGAAGTTATCGTCTTCGGCCGCCAGCAGGGCGCTGGTGAAGTCGGGCGGAATGTCGGCGAAGGCGATGGGTGAGCGACGCATCTCGCCGAATTCGGCGATGAGTTTTCCATCGCTGGTATAGACGCGAAGCGGTATTTGCAGCTCTATACTGCGCAAGGCATCGACAGAGGGTAGGGTCGGGCTCAGGTAGAGGAAAGCACCACTGACGGCGAGTACCAGCGCACAAAAAACGGCGATGACGGACCAGCAGAAAAACTTCAGCAAACGCATCAAGATTTTTGGATTTCCAGATAAAAGAATGAGTTAAGCGGAAGGCAAATTCAAAAGGCAAAAGCTGATCACATTATAAGCGTTTTTTTTGCTGGGGAGCCATTTGCGCTTCTGTCAAGTCTGCTATTTAATGTGGAAAAACATAAATCATCCGTAAGTTATGGATGTGAATAGGAAATCGGTCGTGCTAGGGCTCTTCAGTAAAAAAGCGAATACGCTTTTGGGGATCGATATAAGTTCGACCTCCGTCAAGCTCCTCGAATTGAGTCGCTCAGGTAGCCGCTACAAGGTAGAGGCCTACGCTGTCGAGCCGCTCCCCGCCAATGCTGTGGTCGAAAAGAACATCGCCGAACTCGAGGGTGTCGGCCAGGCGCTGTCTCGCGTGCTCGCCAAGGCCAAGACCAGCGTGCGCTCGGTTTCCGTTGCCGTCGCCGGCTCCGCGGTGATCACCAAGACCGTGGAGATGGAAGCAGGCCTGTCGGACGACGAACTGGAGAATCAGCTCAAGCTCGAAGCCGATCAGTACATTCCCTACCCCCTTGAAGAGGTAGCGATCGACTTCGAAGTTCAGGGTATTTCGCCGCGTAATCCCGAGCGGGTCGAAGTGCTGCTGGCGGCCTGCCGCAAGGAGAACGTCGAGGTTCGCGAGGCTGCCCTGGCGCTCGCCGGCCTGACCGCCAAGGTCGTCGATGTCGAAGCATATGCCCTCGAGCGTGCCTATGAGCTGCTTGTCGAGCAGTTGGGCGGCGCCCACGACGATCTGACCGTAGCGGTCGTCGATATCGGCGCCACCATGACCACCCTCAGCGTGCTGCACAACGGCCGCACCATCTATACCCGCGAACAACTGTTCGGCGGCCGCCAACTGACCGAAGAGATCCAGCGTCGCTACGGTCTTTCCGTCGATGAAGCCGGGCTGGCCAAGAAGCAGGGCGGCCTGCCTGACGATTATGAGAGCGAAGTGTTACAGCCGTTCAAGGACGCGCTGGTGCAGCAGGTGTCCCGCTCGCTGCAGTTCTTCTTCGCCGCGGGCCAGTACAACGATGTGGATTACATCCTGCTGGCCGGCGGCACCGCTTCCATTCCGGATCTTGATCGCCTGATCCAGCAGAAGATCGGCACCCAGACACTGGTCGCCAACCCCTTCGCCGATATGGCCCTGAGCGGCAAGGTCAACGCGGGAGCGCTGGCCAGTGATGCGCCGGCACTGATGATTGCCTGTGGCCTGGCGATGAGGAGTTTCGACTGATGGCGCGGATTAACCTCCTTCCCTGGCGCGAGCAGCTTCGCGAAGAGCGCAAGCAGCGCTTTCTGGTATCGCTTGGTGGTCTGCTGGTCGCCGCCGCGGCCTTGGTGTTCCTGGGCGACCAGTACCTCAATGGTGAAATCGAGAACCAGCAGGCCCGTAACGACTTCGTGCGCAAGGAAATTGCCGTGCTCGATACCCGCATCGCGGAAATCAGCGAGCTGCGTACACGTCGCCAGCAACTGCTGGAGCGGATGAAGATCATTCAGGATCTGCAGGGCAACCGCCCGATCATCGGCCACGTGTTCGACCAGTTGGTACGAACGCTGCCCGATGGTGTGTATTTCACTGGGGTGAAAATGACCGGCAAGACCATCGCTATTGTCGGCGCCGCGGAATCCAATAGCCGAGTTTCCAAACTTATGCGTGACATGGATGCTTCCGACTGGCTGACTGCCCCCAACCTGACCGAGGTCAAGGCCGTTACCGCCGGTGCGGTGGATCAGGCCAATACCTTTCAACTGACCGTGCAGCAAGCGCAGCCGGGCAAGGATCAGGCGGAGGTCAAGCCATGAGCCTGAACGATTCTCTGGCCAGTTTGCGCAAGATCGACGTCAATGATCTGGACCTGAACAACATCGGCTCCTGGCCTGCCGCGGTCAAGGTGATCGCCGGCATTCTGGCCGTCGTGCTGGTGCTTGCCCTGGGTTACAACTTTCACCTCAAGGATCTGCAGGCCACGCTGGACCAACAGCGGCTGGATGAGGAAACGCTCAAGGAGCAGTTCTCCACCAAGGCTTTCCAGGCCGCCAACCTCGAGGCTTATCGTGAGCAGATGAAGGAGGCCGAAACCTCGTTCGGCGCCCTGCTCAAACAGCTGCCCAGCGATACCGAAGTGCCGGGTCTGCTCGAAGACATCACCCGTATCGGCCTGGATAGCGGCCTGGAGTTCGAGGAAATCAAGTTGCTGCCGGAAGTGACCCAGCCTTTCTATATCGAGCTGCCTATTCAGATCAAAGTGGTGGGGGGGTATCACGATCTGGCGACGTTCGTCAGTGGTGTGGCCAGTCAGCCGCGAATCGTCACGCTGCACGACTTCGAGCTGGTGCCGGCCGAACAGGGCAGCACGTCCAAGCTGCGCATGAGCGTGCTGGCCAAGACCTACCGCTACAACGACAAAGGGGCACACCAATGAAACGTGTCCTCGTACCCGGCATGCTGCTGTTGACCCTGAGTGGTTGCGGCGGTGGTGACTTCAGTGATCTTCAGGCCTACATGGATGAAGTGCGAGCGCGACCAAAGGGCCAAATCGAGCCCCTGCCGCAACCTGAACCCTACGAGAGCTTCACTTACAGTGCGGCCGCCTTGCGTAGTCCTTTCCAGCCGCCGGTGAAGATCGATATGGTCGCGCGGGCGAAAGGCAGCAAGGAAATCAAACCCGACGAGACGCGCGTCAAGCAGTTCCTCGAAGGTTTCAATATCGAGCTGTTCGAGATGGTCGGCACCCTGGCCAATGACAAGGGCTCGTTCGCATTGGTAAGCGGTGCCGGTGGTGTCCATCGCGTCAAGGTCGGGGATTACCTGGGACGCAATGAAGGCCGCATCGTTGCCATCGACAGTGCCAAGATCGACGTGGTCGAGATCGTCCCGGACGGTGAGGGCGGCTGGCTCGAACGTCCTCGCACCCTCACTCTGAAGGAGCGCTCCTGAGGAGCGAGGTGATCCATGAATAGAAATAACCGGTCTGCCAAACGGAACTCAAGCATGAACAGCTCCCTCTCTCGCCTCAGTATTTCGCTGCTGGTGGCTATGCTCTCTCCTGCCGTTCTGGCCGCCAATCTGCAGGCGCTGGATGTGGCTGCTCTGCCGGGTGACCGTGTCGAGTTGAAACTGTCTTTCGACGAGCCGGTGGCGGCGCCGCGTGGCTATACCATCGAGCAGCCGGCGCGTATCGCTCTGGATCTGCCGGGCGTATCCAACAAGCTGGGCGTGAAGAATCGCGAACTGGGCATGGGTAACGCGCGCAGTGTCACCGTGGTCGAGGCCAAGGACCGTACGCGGCTGATCATCAACCTGACCAATCTGTCGCCTTACAACACTCGCACCGAAGGCAACAACCTGTTCGTACAGGTCGGTACCGGCGTGGCCACTTCGGCGACCACGACCGCCGCAGCGCCCGTGACTGCGCCTGCCGCAGCGGCCGCCCGTCCTGCTCAGGCTGCAACGCCAGTTTCCGCGCCGACCGCTCCGACCGCTCCGAAAGTATTCGGCGCCGTGAACAAGTCGATCAGCAATATCGACTTCCAGCGCGGCGAGCAGGGTGAGGGCAATATCGTCATCAACCTCTCCGATGCCTCCGTCAGCCCCGATATTCAGGAGCGTGGTGGCAAGATCATCCTCAACTTCAATCGCACCCAACTGCCTGAGGCTCTGCGGGTGCGTCTGGACGTCAAGGACTTCGCCACGCCCGTGCAGTTCGTCAGTGCCACTGGTAAAGGCGACGATGCCAGCATCGTTATCGAGCCGGTGGGTGCCTTCGATTACCTGGCCTACCAGACCGAAAACAAGCTGACCCTCAGCGTCAAGCCGCTGACCCAGGAAGATGCAGAGAAGCGTCAGGCTGACCGCTTCGCCTATACCGGCGAGAAGCTGTCGCTGAACTTCCAGGACATCGACGTACGCTCGGTGCTGCAGCTGATCGCCGACTTCACCGATCTGAACCTGGTCGCCAGTGATACGGTTGCGGGCAATATCACCTTGCGTCTGCAGAATGTGCCGTGGGATCAGGCGCTGGATTTGGTGCTGAAAACCAAGGGGCTGGACAAGCGTCAGGTCGGCAACGTATTGCTGGTCGCACCAGCGGAGGAAATCGCTGCCCGCGAGAAACAGGAGCTGGAGTCGCAGAAGCAGATCGCCGAACTGGCGCCGCTGCGTCGTGAGCTGATCCAGGTCAACTACGCCAAGGCTGCCGATATGGCCAAGCTGTTCCAGTCGGTGACCAGTGCGAATGGTGGTGTCGCCGATGATCGTGGTTCGATTACTGTCGATGAGCGTACCAATAGCATCATTGCTTACCAAACTCAGGAGCGCCTGGACGAACTGCGTCGTATTGTTGCTCAGCTAGACGTAGCGGTACGTCAAGTGATGATTGAGGCGCGGATTGTTGAGGCGAACGTCAACTACAGCAAGGCGCTGGGTGTTCGTTGGGGTGGGGCAATAGGTGCCGGCTCGCGTTACACCGCGTACGGAAAAAATGGCAACGTGGGTATTAGGGATGCGACCGGTGGTACTACCAGTAGTGGCTGTGGGCCGTTCGCCGGGAACTGCACATTGCCCACGACTGCCGCTGCTGGCGGCGGCGGTAGCTCGGGTAGCTCGCCAACACCGTTTGTCGACATGGGTGTGGCGAATAGTACCTCTGGGATCGGTATAGGTTTCATTACCAACAGCGCGATTATCGACCTCCAGCTTTCTGCCATGGAAAGTTCTGGCAACGGTGAAATCGTTTCGCAGCCTAAGGTTGTGACCTCTGATAAAGAGACCGCGAAAATTCTCAAGGGTCAGGAAATCCCTTATCAAGAGGCCAGCTCCAGCGGTGCGACAAGTACTTCATTCAAGGAGGCTGCGTTGTCTCTTGAGGTAACCCCGCAAATTACTCCTGATAACCGCATTATCATGGAGGTGAAGGTCAACAAGGATGCGCCTGATTATCAGAACGAATTGAATGGTGTTCCGCCTATCAGTAAGAACGAGGTAAATGCCAAGGTCCTGGTAGCTGATGGCGAGACTATCGTCATTGGGGGGGTATTTGAGAATACGCAGACAAAGTCCACCGAAAAGGTACCGTTCCTTGGTGATGTGCCTTATCTCGGCCGCCTGTTCCGGCGCGATACCGTCAACGACAACAAGACCGAGTTGCTGGTTTTCCTCACTCCGCGCATCATGAACACTTCCGCGGTGGCTGTGAGCCAGTAATTTGTGCGTAATCTGATCCTTGTCGGCCCGATGGGTGCTGGAAAAAGCACCATCGGGCGTTTGCTTGCCAAAGAGTTGCGGTTGCCATTCAAGGACTCCGACAAGGAGATCGAACAGCGTACCGGTGCCGATATACCCTGGATTTTCGATGTCGAGGGCGAGCAGGGCTTTCGCGAGCGCGAGCAGGCAGTGATCTGCTCGCTCTGTGAAGTCGATGGTCTCGTTCTGGCGACCGGCGGTGGTGCGGTATTGCGCCCGCAAAATCGTCAGGCGTTGCGAAGAAGTGGTCGAGTCGTTTATCTGCATGCTTCCGTGGAGCAGCAGATCGACCGCACGGCCCGTGATCGCAATCGTCCCTTGTTGCGTGCGCCCAATCCCGGGCAGGTGCTGGCTGATCTGCTGGCCATTCGTGACCCGCTGTATCGGGAAATCGCTGACGTGATCATCGAGACCGATGAGCGTCCGCCGCGAATGGTGGTTCAGGAAATTCTCGAGCGGCTGGAAGCGCTGGCGCCCCGTTAATGATAGGGCAGAACTGCGCTATCCTAGAGCCCTTTTTCAATCGGGGGCTCCATGCAAACACTTCATGTTGATCTCGCTGAGCGCAGCTACCCCATTCATATCGGGGCTGGCCTGCTGAGCCGCGCCGACTTGCTGGCGCCGCATATCGTCGGCCGTCAGGTGGCTATCGTCACCAACGAGACCATCGCGCCGCTGTATCTGCAAGCCCTGCAGGACACGCTCGCCGATTACCGCGTCACCCCGATCGTGCTGCCCGATGGCGAGGCGTTCAAGAACTGGGAAACCCTGCAGACCATCTTCGATGGCCTGCTCGGCGCTCGCCATGACCGCCGTACTACCGTGCTGGCTCTGGGCGGCGGGGTCATCGGCGATATGGCCGGCTTCGCTGCAGCCTGCTACCAGCGAGGGGTGAACTTCATCCAGTTGCCGACCACGCTGCTGTCCCAGGTCGACTCGTCCGTGGGCGGCAAGACCGGCATCAATCACCCGCTGGGCAAGAACATGGTCGGTGCGTTCTACCAGCCGCAAGCCGTGCTGATCGATACGCGCAGCCTGGATACTCTGCCACCGCGTGAGCTGTCGGCGGGCCTGGCCGAGGTCATCAAGTACGGGCTGATCTGCGACGCGCCGTTCCTCGGCTGGCTCGAGAAAAACATGGCCGCCCTGCGCGGCCTGGATCAGGCCGCGCTGACCGAAGCCATTGAGCGCTCCTGTGCCGCCAAGGCGCGGGTCGTCGGTGCGGACGAGAAGGAAACCGGCGTGCGCGCCACGCTGAACCTGGGCCATACCTTCGGCCATGCCATCGAGACGCAGATGGGTTATGGCGTCTGGCTCCATGGTGAGGCCGTGGCGGCCGGAACGGTGATGGCTCTGGAGATGTCTCATCGCCTGGGCTGGATCAATGCCGACGAGCGTGATCGTGGTATTCGTCTGTTCCAGGCGGCAGGGCTGCCTGTGGTGCCGCCGCAGGAGATGACGCCTGCGCAGTTCATGGAGCACATGGCCGTGGACAAGAAGGTGCTGGATGGTCAGTTGCGCCTGGTTCTGCTGCGTTCGCTGGGCGAAGCGGTGGTGACCAGCGATTACCCGGCAGAGATATTGAGTGCCACCCTGGCTGCCGACTACCCGGCGCTGGTGGCCCGGCTTAACAATCAGTGAGTATTCAATGACCAGTTTGCACGCCGACGAAGCATTTCTCGATCACTACCAGTTCACCCATGATCCGTTCGCGGCGCGGGTGCCTGGCTTCAAGTTCTTCCCGGCGCAACGCAAGCCGGTGCTGGGGCAGTTGCATCACCTGGCGCGCTATAGCCAGTTGCTGTTGGTGGTGACCGGCCCCGAGGGCAGCGGCAAGACCCTGCTGCGTCAGGCGCTGGTGGCCAGTACTAACAAGCAGGCCGTGCACAATGTGGTGGTTTCGGCCCAGGGCGCTGCGGACCCCGCGACCCTTATGCGCCACATAGCCCAGGGCCTCAATACCCAGCAGACCGACCGCACCTCCCTGCTTGGTCAGGTTGGCCAGCTTTCGCTGACCGGGCAGGAGGTGTACCTGCTGATCGACGACGCCGAGGAGCTAAGCGACGCGGCGATCGATGAGCTGCTGGTGTTGGCGCAAGGCAATGGCGAAGGCCGCCCTCACGTTTTCCTGTTCGCCGACACCGATCTGATTTCGCGCCTGGATACCCTGAGCAACGGCGAAGAGTCCTTCCACGTCATCGAGCTGGAACCGTATAGCGAAGAAGAAACCCGCGAGTATCTAGCCGTTCGCCTTGAAGGCGCGGCCCAGGGCATCGAGCTGTTGTCCGACGAGCAGGTCGAGCTGATCCACGAGCGCTCCGGCGGCTGGCCGGGCGAGATCAACCGGGTGGCGCGGGACGTGCTGATCGACGCCATGGCTTCGCGCCGTGGCGCGGCCAAGAGTGGTGGGCTGGCGCTCAAACTGCCGAAGAAGCACCTGCTGGCCCTTGGCGTGGTCGCTGTCGGTGTAGCTGCCGCGCTGCTGATGCAGGGCCGCTCCGAACCGACCGATGCGCAGGCTCCTGCACCGACTCAGGCTCAGCTGCCCATGGGCAGTGCACCGCAGCCGCAAACGGCGCCAAGCGCTCCGGCAAGTACCGAGCAGGGCGCTGATGGCAAGCCGCCGATCGAGTTCGCCGGCAGCAACCAGCCGCTGCCGTTGCCGCTGGTAGGCCAGTCGCAGCCGGTGATCCGTCAGCCACTGGCTCAAGCGGCTGGCGAAACGGATGGCGAGGCCAATGTGGAGCTGCCCGAGTCCACGCCGGCCGCGCCGGTGACCCTGCCGCCCACGCAAAATGCGCCTGCGCCGACACCGGCCCAGCAAGTGACCACGCCGGCTACGCCGCAACCGAAGCCAGCCGAGCAGCCCAAAGTCGCTCAGCAGCCGAAACCGGTTGAGCAACCCAAGCCGGCAACCCAGCCTGCGCCAACAAGCCGGTCGGCTCCCGCCGCCCAGGCACCGGCTGCGGCAGGCGGTTCGCAAGCCAATGGCTGGTACGCGTCGCAGAACAAGGCTCACTTCACGCTACAGGTGCTCGGCACCAGCACCGAGGCGGCGGCGCGTTCCTTCGTCAGCCAGAACGGCGCGCAGTACCGCTACTTCAAAAAGATGCACCAGGGTAAGCCACTTTTCGTCATCACTTATGGTAGCTTTGCCAGCCGCGATGCCGCCCAGGCTGCCGTGAAGACCCTGCCTGCCAAGGTTCAGGCCGGCAAGCCGTGGCCCAAGACCTTTGCCAGCGTCACCCAGGAAATGGCCAACTGATCGAAAGAGCCCGTTACCTACAAAATCGCGTAACGGGCTCTTTCGTTTTTGCGACATTTTATTCCTGTTTTTCGTCACATTGTTCTTTGTGACGTCTATCTCGCTATGTACAATGCCCTCCGTTTGCCTGCGCAACGCGGCGTCTAGACCTGCGCGCAGATTAGAGAAAACGCCTGAGAAAGGCTGTCTGGTGAGAGTCCCCTATGAAAGCAGGTTTGTACCGTCCTGATGAGTTCAAGGATAACTGCGGCTTCGGCCTGATCGCCCACATGCAAGGTGAGGCCAGCCATCACCTGTTGCAGACGGCGATCGAAGCACTGACCTGCATGACCCACCGCGGTGGCATCAACGCCGATGGCAAGACCGGTGACGGTTGCGGTTTGCTGATTCAAAAGCCCGATCTGTTCCTGCGCGCCATCGCCAAGGACACCTTTGGCGTCGAACTGCCCAAGCAATATGCCGTTGGCATGGTCTTCCTCAATCAGGATGACGCCAAGGCCAGCGCTGCCCGCGAGAACATGAACCGCGAGATCCAGGCTGCCGGCCTGAATCTGGTCGGCTGGCGCAAGGTGCCGCTGGATACCAGCGTGCTCGGCCAACTGGCGCTTGAGCGCCTGCCGCAGATCGAGCAGGTGTTCATCGGCGGTGAAGGCCTGAGCGACCAGGAATTCGCCATCAAGCTGTTCTGCGCCCGTCGCCGTTCCTCGGTGGCCAATGCCGCCGACACCGAGCACTACATCTGCAGCTTCTCGCACAAGACCATCATCTACAAAGGCCTGATGATGCCGGCCGACCTGCAGCAATTCTACCCGGATCTGGGTGACGAGCGCCTGCAGACCGCAATCTGCGTGTTCCACCAGCGCTTTTCCACCAACACCCTGCCGAAGTGGCCGCTGGCTCAGCCGTTCCGTTTCCTCGCCCACAACGGCGAGATCAACACCATCACCGGCAACCGCAACTGGGCGCAGGCGCGCCGTACCAAGTTTGAGAATGGCCAGATCCCGGCCCTCGACGAGCTCGGCCCGCTGGTCAACCGCGTTGGCTCCGACTCCTCGAGCATGGACAACATGCTCGAGCTGATGGTCACCGGTGGCATCGACCTGTTCCGCGGCGTGCGCATGATCATTCCGCCGGCTTGGCAGAACGTCGAGACCATGGACGCCGACCTGCGCGCGTTCTACGAATACAACTCCATGCACATGGAGCCCTGGGATGGCCCGGCCGGCGTGGTGCTGACCGATGGTCGCCATGCCGTGTGCCTGCTCGACCGCAACGGCCTGCGTCCGGCGCGCTGGGTGACCACCACCAACGGCTACATCACCCTGGCTTCGGAAATCGGCGTGTGGAATTACCAGCCCGAGGATGTAGTCGCCAAGGGCCGCGTCGGCCCGGGCCAGATCCTCGCCGTGGACACCGAAACCGGCCAGGTACTGACCACCGACGACATCGACAACCGCCTCAAGTCGCGCCACCCCTACAAGCAGTGGCTGCGCAAGAGCGCGCTGCGCGTGCGCGCGACCATGGAAGACAACGACCATGGTTCGGCCTTCTACGAGGCCGATCAGCTCAAGCAATACATGAAGATGTTCCAGGTCACCTTCGAAGAGCGTGATCAGGTGCTGCGCCCGCTCGCCGAGCAGGGCCAGGAAGCGGTCGGCTCCATGGGCGACGACACGCCGATGGCCGTGCTGAGCCAGCGCGTACGCTCGCCGTACGACTACTTCCGTCAGCAGTTCGCCCAGGTCACCAACCCGCCGATCGACCCGCTACGTGAAGCTATCGTCATGTCGCTGGAGATCTGCCTCGGGGCTGAGCGTAACATCTTCGAAGAATCGCCTGAGCACGCCATTCGCGTGATCCTCAGCTCGCCGGTGATCTCTCCGGCCAAGTGGCGCACCCTGATGAACCTGGACCGCCCGGGCTTCGAACGGCAGATCATCGACCTCAACTACGACGAGTCGATCGGCCTGGAAGCGGCCGTGCGCAACATGGCCGATCAGGCTGAAGAAGCCGTGCGTGCCGGCAAGGTATTGCTGGTGCTCAGCGACCGCCACATCGCGCCGGGCAAGCTGCCGGCTCACGCCGCACTGGTCACCGGTGCGGTGCATCACCGTCTGACCGAGACCGGCCTGCGCTGCGACTGCAACATTCTGGTGGAAACTGCCACCGCCCGTGACCCGCACCACTACGCGGTGCTGATCGGCTTCGGCGCCTCGGCGGTTTATCCGTTCCTGGCCTACGAAGTGCTGGGCGACCTGATCCGCACCGGCGAAGTGCTGGGCGATCTGTACGAAGTCTTCAAGTACTACCGAAAGGGCATCTCCAAGGGCCTCCTGAAGATTCTCTCGAAGATGGGTATCTCCACCGTCGGTTCCTACCGTGGTGCCCAGCTGTTCGAAGCTGTCGGCCTGGCCGACGAGGTTACCGACCTTTGCTTCCGTGGCGTGCCGAGCCGCCTCAAGGGCGCGCGTTTCGTCGACCTGGAAGCCGAGCAGAAGGCCCTGGCCGCCGAAGCCTGGAACAACCGCAAGGCCATCCAGCAGGGCGGTTTGCTGAAGTTCGTCTATGGCGGCGAATACCACGCCTACAACCCGGACGTGGTCAACACCCTGCAGGCCGCGGTGAAGCAGGGCAGCTACGAGAAATTCAAGGAATACACCGCGCTGGTGGATACCCGCCCGGTGTCGATGCTGCGCGACCTGTTGCAGGTCAAGCTGGCCGACCAGCCGCTGAGCCTGGACGAGGTCGAGCCGCTGGAAGCGATCTTCAAGCGTTTCGACGCCGCTGGTATCTCCCTCGGCGCGCTGTCGCCGGAGGCCCACGAAGCGCTGGCCGAGGCGATGAACCGCCTGGGCGCGCGCTCCAACTCGGGTGAGGGCGGCGAAGACCCGGCGCGCTACGGCACCATCAAGAGCTCGAAGATCAAGCAGATCGCCACTGGCCGTTTTGGTGTGACCCCGGAATACCTGGTCAATGCGGAAGTGCTGCAGATCAAGGTCGCCCAGGGCGCCAAACCGGGCGAGGGCGGTCAGCTGCCAGGCGGCAAGGTCAACGGCCTGATCGCCAAGCTGCGCTATGCGGTGCCGGGCGTGACGCTGATCTCGCCGCCGCCGCACCACGACATCTACTCCATCGAAGACCTGGCGCAGCTGATCTATGACCTCAAGCAGGTCAACCCCAGCGCCCTGGTCTCGGTGAAGCTGGTCTCCGAAGCCGGTGTCGGCACCATCGCCGCAGGTGTGGCCAAGGCCTACGCCGACCTGATCACCATCTCCGGCTATGACGGCGGTACCGGCGCGTCGCCGCTGACCTCCATCAAGTACGCCGGTGCACCGTGGGAGCTGGGCCTGGCGGAAACCCATCAGACCCTGCGCGGCAACGACCTGCGCGGTAAAGTGCGGGTACAGACCGACGGCGGCCTGAAGACCGGCCTGGACGTGATCAAGGCCGCTATCCTCGGCGCCGAGAGCTTCGGCTTCGGCACCGCGCCGATGGTCGCCCTGGGCTGCAAGTACCTGCGCATCTGCCACCTGAACAACTGCGCCACTGGCGTGGCCACCCAGAACGACAAGCTGCGCAAGGACCACTTCATCGGCACCGTCGACATGGTGGTGAATTTCTTCACCTACGTGGCCGAGGAAACCCGCGAGTGGCTGGCCAAGCTGGGCGTGCGCAGCCTCGGCGAGCTGATCGGGCGTACCGATCTGCTCGACGTGCTGCCGGGCGAAAGCGCCAAACAAAACCACCTGGATCTCACCCCGCTGCTGGGTAGCGACCACATCCCGGCGGACAAGCCGCAGTTCTGCGAAGTCGACCGCAACCCGCCGTTCGACCAGGGCCTGCTGGCCGAGGAAATGCTGTCCATGGCCAAGTCGGCCATCGATGGCGCCACCGGCGGCGAGTTCGAACTCGACATCTGCAACTGCGACCGTTCCATCGGTGCCCGCGTGTCCGGCGAGATCGCCCGGGTGCACGGCAACCAGGGCATGGTCAAGGCGCCGATCACCTTCCGCTTCAAGGGCACGGCCGGGCAGAGCTTCGGCGTGTGGAACGCCGGCGGCCTGAACCTGTACCTCGAAGGTGATGCCAATGACTACGTCGGCAAGGGCATGACCGCTGGCAAGCTGACCATCGTGCCGCCGAAAGGCAGCCCGTTCGCCACCCAGGAAAGCGCCATCGTCGGCAACACCTGCCTGTACGGCGCCACCGGCGGCAAGCTGTTCGCCGCCGGCACCGCGGGCGAGCGTTTCGCCGTGCGTAACTCCGGCGCCCATGCGGTGGTCGAGGGCGTGGGCGATCACTGCTGCGAGTACATGACTGGCGGCTTCGTCTGCGTGCTGGGCAAGACCGGCTACAACTTCGGTTCCGGCATGACCGGCGGCTTCGCCTACGTGCTCGACCTGGACAACAGCTTCTACGACCGCGTGAACCATGAGCTGGTAGAAATCCAGCGCATCAACAGCGAGTCCATGGAGGCTTACCGTAGCCACCTGGAGCGCGTGCTGGTCGAATACGTCGAAGAGACGTCGAGCGAGTGGGGCCGTAACCTGCTGGAAAACCTGGACGACTACCTGCGCAAGTTCTGGCTGGTCAAGCCCAAGGCCGCGAACCTCAAGTCGCTGCTCTCCAGCATCCGCGCCAACCCGCAATAAGCAGCTTCAAGCGGCGCGCCCGACCAAAGGGCCGCCGCTCAACGTGATTGTCTCGCAGCATCGGGCATATCCCCGGCGCTGCTGCTAAGAGGTTTATGACATGGCTGAACGTCTGAATAACGACTTCCAGTTCATCGACGTCGGGCGTAAAGACCCGAAGAAGAAGCTGCTGCGTCAGCGCAAGAAAGAGTTCGTCGAGATCTACGACACCTTCAAGCCGGCCCAGGCCAGCGACCAGGCGCACCGCTGCCTGGGTTGCGGCAACCCTTATTGCGAGTGGAAGTGCCCGGTGCACAACTTCATCCCCAATTGGTTGAAGCTGGTCTCCGAAGGCAACATCCTGGCCGCCGCCGAACTCTCCCACCAGACCAACACCCTGCCGGAAGTCTGCGGCCGCGTATGCCCGCAGGATCGTCTCTGCGAGGGCGCCTGTACCCTAAATGACGGTTTCGGCGCGGTGACCATCGGCTCGGTGGAGAAATACATCACCGATACCGCCTTCGCCATGGGCTGGCGCCCGGACATGTCCAAGGTCAAACCGACCGGCAAGCGTGTCGCGGTGATCGGTGCCGGCCCCGCCGGGCTTGGCTGCGCGGACGTGCTGGTACGCAACGGCGTGACCCCGGTGGTGTTCGACAAGAACCCGGAAATCGGCGGCCTGCTGACCTTCGGCATCCCCGAGTTCAAGTTGGAAAAGAGCGTGCTCAGCAACCGCCGCGAAGTGTTCACCGGCATGGGCATCGAGTTCCGCCTGAACACCGAGATCGGCAAGGACGTGACCATGCAGCAGTTGCTGGATGAGTACGACGCCGTGTTCATGGGCATGGGTACCTATACCTACATGAAGGGTGGCTTCCCCGGTGAAGACCTGCCGGGCGTCCACGATGCCCTGGATTTCCTGATCGCCAACGTCAACCGCAACCTCGGTTTCGAGAAGTCGCCGGAAGACTTCGTGGACATGAAGGGCAAGCGCGTCGTGGTACTCGGCGGTGGCGACACCGCGATGGACTGCAACCGCACCTCGATCCGCCAGGGCGCCAAGGCCGTGACCTGCGCCTACCGCCGCGACGAAGCGAACATGCCGGGCTCGCGCAAGGAGGTTAAGAACGCCAAGGAAGAGGGCGTGAAGTTCCTGTTCAACCGCCAGCCCATCGCCATCGTCGGCGAAGACAAGGTCGAAGGCGTCAAGGTGGTCGAGACCCGTCTCGGCGAGCCGGATGCCCGTGGCCGTCGCAGCCCCGAGCCGATCCCGGGCTCCGAGGAAATCATCCCGGCCGAAGCCGTGCTGATCGCCTTCGGCTTCCGCCCGAGCCCGGCGCCATGGTTCGAGGAATTCGATATCCGTATCGATACCCAGGGCCGTGTCGTCGCTCCGGAAAAGGCCACCTTCAAGCACCAGACCAGCAACCCGAAAGTGTTCGCCGGCGGTGACATGGTGCGCGGCTCCGACCTGGTGGTCACTGCCATCTACGAAGGCCGCAATGCCGCCGAAGGGATTCTCGACTACCTCGGTGTCTGAATCCTTCGCGTCGTGACGGAGCCGGCCTAGTGCCGGCTTCGTCGTTTCTGGCGCCTCGCTGACCTGGGACAATGCGCCGTGCGACCACTTGCCTCATCCTCCCGCACCTGCGGCACGGCGTCCCACTCCGTGCCTTTTAAAGCCTGCTCTGCGACAATGTGCGCACTTTTTGCTCACCGCTTCTGCCCGGGAATACCCATGACTGCCCTGAAGAACGACCGCTTCCTTCGCGCCCTGCTCAAGCAGCCCGTCGACGTCACGCCGGTGTGGATGATGCGCCAGGCCGGTCGTTACCTGCCCGAATACCGCGCCAGCCGCGCCAAGGCCGGGGACTTCATGAGCCTGATGATGAACCCCGAGTTCGCCTGCGAAGTCACCCTGCAGCCGCTGGATCGCTACCCGCAGCTCGATGCCGCGATCCTCTTCTCCGACATCCTCACCATTCCCCATGCCATGGGCCAGGGCTTGTATTTCGAGACCGGCGAAGGCCCGCGTTTTAGGAAGGTGATCAGCAGCGCTGCCGATATCGATGCGCTGCCGATTCCCGATCCGGAACAGGACCTGGGTTACGTGATGGACGCGGTGCGCACCATCAAGTCGGCCCTCAACGGCCGTGTTCCGCTGATCGGCTTTTCCGGCAGCCCATGGACGCTGGCGACCTATATGGTCGAAGGCGGCTCGTCGAAGGACTTCCGCAAGATCAAGGCGATGCTCTACGACCAGCCCGAGGCCATGCACGCGCTGCTCGACAAGCTGGCGCAGTCGGTGACCGCCTACCTCAACGGGCAGATTCGCGCGGGTGCCCAGGCCGTGCAGATCTTCGATACCTGGGGCGGCAACCTGTCGTCAGCCGCCTATCAGACCTTCTCCCTGGCTTACATGCAGAAGATCGTCGACGGCCTGATCCGCGAGCAGGATGGCCGCAAGATTCCGGTGATCCTGTTCACCAAGAATGGCGGCCTGTGGCTGGAGTCCATGGCCGCCACCGGCGCCGACGCGCTGGGCCTGGACTGGAGCTGCGACATCGGCGAGGCGCGCCGCCGCGTCGGCAATCAGGTGGCCCTGCAGGGCAACATGGACCCGACCGTGCTGTACGCCAAGCCGGCAGCGATCCGTGCTGAAGTGGCGCGCATTCTCGAAAGCTATGGCAGTGGCAGTGGCCATGTCTTCAACCTGGGCCATGGCATTACCCCGGAGGTCGACCCCGCACACGCTGGCGCCTTCCTGGAGGCCGTTCACGAACTCTCGGCCCAGTACCACGGCTGATCGCAGTCAGTTCGCCTGAGGCTTGCCGCGAGGCGAGTGCAGGCGGATATCGATCAGCGTGTCGTCTTCGCCGTGCTCGAACTGCGCCGCCTTGGGCGCAGGCTTGCCCTTGAGCAAGGTCGGATTGGTGGAGAAGCCGACGGGCTCCAGCGGAATGCCGCGGGGGCTGAGGTCGAGCCGGCCATTGCCGTTGCTGTCCTGATACAGCTGCAGGGCGAAGCGCCCGGGCGGCACATCCTTGACGATCAGCTGCTCGCCGCTGCCCTGCTGCATGCGCAGCAGCGGCTCCCAGCCTGGCTGGTCGGCGGCGACCAGCCCCAGGTACAGCGGCGCGTCGCTCTGGTTGTCCTGAACCCGAACCAGTAGATCGCCCGCCTGAGCCGGCAGGGTGTCAAACAGGAGAACCACTGCACAGGCCGCGCAGCCTTTGGTTACGATTTGAAGAAGTCTCTGTGGCATAATCCGCCCATTTTGCAGGGATTCGCTTTAAAAATGCGTCAGGTTCTCGTCGTTCACTTTTCACAGACTGGCCAATTGAACCGCCTGGTGCAATCGGTCTGTGCGCCCTTGCAGGCGAGCGACGGCCTGCAGGTCGACTTCCTGGCCCTGCAACCGGCCCAGCCGTTTCCCTTTCCGTGGCCCTTTCTCGGCTTTTTCCGGATCTTCCCGGAAACCGTGCTGATGAAACCGCAGCCGCTGCTGCCCCTGGCCGTCGACCCCGACAAGCGGTACGACCTGATCATTCTCGCCTATCAGGTATGGTTCCTGTCGCCCTCGTTGCCCTGTACCAGTTTTCTCGCATCCCCCGAGGCCGCGCGGCTGCTCAAGGGTACGCCGGTGGTGACCCTGATCGGCTGCCGCAACATGTGGCTAATGGCCCAGGAAAAGGTCAAGGCGCGCCTGCAGGGGCTGGGTGCGAAACTGGTCGACAACGTGGTGCTGACCGATGCCTGCGGCACGGCAGCCAGCTTTCTGGCCACGCCGCTGTGGATGTTCACCGGCCGGCAGAAACCCTATAGCTGGGTGCCGCGTGCCGGCATCGACGAGAGCGAACTGGCCGCCGCCAGCCGTTTTGGCGAGGCCATCGCGCGACGCCTGCAGGCGGACGAGCAGCCCATCGAGCAGCCGATGCTCCGCGGCCTGGGCGCGGTGAAAGTGGACGAGAAGCTGATCGCCAGCGAGAAGGTCGGCAATCGCAGCTTTACCCTGTGGAGCCGCCTGCTATCAGCGCTCGGGCCCCAGCAGAGCCGACGCCGTGGTGCCGGGCTGGTGGTCTACATCGTTTTCCTGATCTGCCTGATCATCACCGTGGTGCCGATCACCGCAGTGCTGAAGAAGCTGCTGGCGCCGCTCTCCAAGGCGCGCATCCAGCGTGAAAAGGCCTATTTCGCCGGGCCTTCCGGCGAGTGACACGGGCCGAGGACAAGTTCATGGCTACACCCGTATTCATCAACCGCATCAGCACCTGCCTGCCCCATGCGCCTGTGGGCAACGAGCAGATGGAAGCGCGCCTCGGCATGGTCGGCGACAAGCCGTCACGGGCGCGCAGGCTGATCCTGCGCCGCAACGGCATCCAGCAGCGCCACTACGTCATCGACCCGCGCACCGGCGAGCCGAGCATGAACAACGCTCAGCTCAGCGCCGAGGCGATTCGCGGCCTGGCCGGCGATGGCTTCGAGCTGAATGACCTCGAATGCCTGGTGGCCAGCACCTCGTCGCCCGACCAGGTGATGCCCGGCCACGCGGTTATGGTGCACGGCGAGCTGGGCAACCCGCCCTGCGAGGTGGCGACCACCGCCGGCATCTGCGTGTGCGGGATGACCGCCCTGAAATACGCCTGGATGAGCGTGGCCAGCGGGCAGAGCGGCAACGCCGTGGCCTGCGGCTCGGAAGTGGCCTCGGCGATGATGCAGGCGCGCAACTTCAACGCCGAGTACGAGAGCCGCGTCGACGAGCTGGAGAAGCACCCGGAAATCGCCTTCGAGAAGGACTTCCTGCGCTGGATGCTCTCCGACGGCGCCGGCGCCGTGCTGCTGCAGGATCGCCCCAATTCAAACGGCCTGAGCCTGCGCATCGATTGGCTGGACATCCTGTCCTTCGCCGATCAGATGCCGGCCTGCATGTACGCCGGCGCGGAGATGGAAGAGGGCGCCCTGCGCGGCTGGACTAGCTATGACGCCGAGCAGCGCGCGCAACGCTCGGTGATGGCGGTCAAGCAGGACGTCAAACTGCTCAACGACAACATCGTGCGCCTCACCGTGGTCGAGGCGCTGCGGCGCATCATGGCGCGCCGCGAGCTGCGCGTGGCGGACATCGACTGGTTCCTGCCCCATTACTCGTCCGATTTCTTCCGCGAGCGCCTGGCGGCTGGTCTGGCCGAGGTCGACCTGCCGATTCCCATGACGCGCTGGTTCACCAATCTGACGAGCAAGGGCAACACCGGCGCGGCGTCGATCTTCATCATCCTCGACGAACTGTTCAATGGCGGGCACCTGCGCAGCGGCCAGAAACTGCTCTGCTACGTGCCGGAAAGCGGGCGTTTCTCCAGTGCATTCATGCACCTGACGGTGGTCGGCGATGAAGCTTGACGAGGTTCCTCAGGATCCGGATTCCGCCTACGGCGGGCACAGCAAGCTGCTCTATGCCGTTGACGACAAGGGCCAGTACCAGGGCGCGCCGAGCGCCGGTTGGGAGCCGGAGTCCTATTCCACCCAGCTGGCCGTCGCCGAGCTGCAGGCCCAGGAAGCCGAAGCCCACGCCGCCTGGCAGCGCGGCGAAGCATCGCCGCTCGAGTGCCTGATGTACCGCTACCGCATGGACCTGCCGGCCCTGGCGCAGATCGCCGGGCTCTGGCAGTGGCGCGTGCGCCGGCACTTTCGCCCGGAAATCTACCGGCGCTTGAGCGATTCGCTGCTGGGCCGCTACGCCGAGGCCTTTGGCTTGAGCGTCGAAGAACTGCGTCGCTACCAGAAGGAACAGCCATGAGCGCGTTCGAGCACCGCCAGAGCGCCCACTGCGAAAGTGGCGTGATGGCCAGCCTGCTGACCCAGGCCGGTCTGCCGATGAGCGAGCCGATGGCCTTCGGCCTGGCCTCGGGCCTGGCATTCGCCTACCTGCCGATCGTCAAACTCGGCGGCATGCCGCTGATCGCCTACCGCATGCCGCCGCGGCACCTGATCAAGACCCTGAGCAAACGCCTGGGCGTGCGCCTGACCAGCCGCACCTTCAACAACCCGGAGCAGGGCCGTCAGGCCCTAGACGAAGCGTTGGATGGCGGCCGTCTGGTCGGCCTGCAGAGCTCGGTGTTCTGGCTGCCGTACTTCCCGCCGGAGATGCGCTTTCACTTCAACGCCCACAACCTGCTGGCCTATGGTCGCGAGGGCGACGACTACCTGCTCAGCGACCCGGTGTTCGAAGCGCCAGTGCTCTGCGCCGCCGCGGACCTGCAGAAAGCGCGCTTCGCCAAAGGCGCCCTGGCGGCCAAGGGGCTGATGTATTACCTGGACGATGTGCCGCCTGAGCAGGACTGGCACAAGCTGATCCGCCAGAGCGTGCTGTCCACCTCGCGCATTCTCGATGGCCTGCCGCTGCCGTGGATCGGCATTCGCGGTATTCGCCACCTAGCCAACTGCGTGGAGAAACTCGACCCGGCCCAGGCCAAGTACAACCGCCTGTACCTCACCCATATCGTGCGCATGCAGGAAGAGATCGGCACCGGCGGCGCCGGCTTTCGCTTCATGTATGCGAGCTTTCTGCAGGAGGCTGGCGAGAAGATCGGCGACGCCACCTTGCGCGAAGCCTCGACGCGCCTGACCGCCGTGGGCGACGACTGGCGCCAGTTCGCCTCGGCCTGCGTGCGCGCTAGCCGCAGCAAGGGCGAGGCGCCGGACTTCCGGCCGATTGCCGAGATGCTGCGGGGGATTGCTGGGCAGGAGCGGGTGTTGATGAAGGAGTTGGGGGCTTGGGCCAAGCGTAAGGGCTGACGCTCAGCTGTCTGAGCGCGCTAATCCGAAGATTTTTCGCGGGCATGGCCCGCTCCCACAGGGGTTGGCTCAGCATGTAAGGTTGGATGACGCTCTTTTCATCCACCGTTGTGATCGTGTGGCGGTGCACGAGAGAAGGGTCGTCCACCCCCCAACTTGTGGGAGCGGGCCTTGCCCGCGATAGTTCGCGCCCATAGCGCGCTCCCGCTGGGTTACAGCTGCAGCCCGTAGGATGGGTGAAACCCATCAATTGCCGATGGGTTGCACCCATCCTACGAGTGGCTGCTCCGACCACAAAACAGTCACTATTTAAAGCTGCAATTCCAGCACATCGATCCCCGCCGTCAGCCCGGCAAAATCCGCTGCCTGGCTTAGCCCTTCGATCACTACCGCCTGGGCCTCGAACTCGTCGTCTTCATCGATCATCACCAGCAGCGCCTGGCCGATCAGGCCGTCGGCTAGGTCGAGGTTGGCCAGGGCCTGCAGGTGTTTCCATACATTGGGGCCGGCGCCGATGAACAGGTTCGGGCCTTCCAGGCCCAGTTGCGCGGCGACGTGGAAGCCGGCGGCGTTGCTGACGCTGTTGACGAATTCGAAGGGCTTGGGCTGCAGCTGGTGCACGCACACGCTGTCGAGCAGCGAGCCCATGGTGGCCCGTGCCGGATGGCGGGATGCCAGGTACAGGCCGCAGTCGCGGCGGATCTTGGCCTTGAGCGGCGCGGTGCACAGCAGCGCCTGGAGGATCAGCCGGTCGATGCGCCGCGGCGTGGTCGGCAGCCAGTTGATCAGCGCGGCTTTGATGTCCTTGTCGGTGTCCTGTGCGTCGCCGCTTACGCTGCAGGCTGCGATGGTCGAACTCATGGTGCGTCTCCCGCGCCGCGTTGCAGCACCAGGCTGGCGTTGTTGCCGCCGAAGCCGAAGTAGTTGGCCAGCAGCAGGCTGCTTTCGCTGATCGCCAGCGGTTCGCCCGGCAGTGGCAGCAGGGCGTCCCTGGCGTAATCGCAGGCAGGCAGGTGAGCGAGGTTTTCCACCAGCAGCAGGGTTTCGGTCAGGCCGCAGGCGCCCAGGGTGTGGCCGAGCCAGGGCTTGAGCACACAGAGCGGCGGCAGCGCGTCGCCGAACAGCAGGCGCACGCCGTTGCTTTCGGCGCGGTCGTTGGCGCCAGTGGCGGTGCCATGGGGTTTGACCAGGCCGATCTGCCCGGCATCCACCCCGGCGCTGCGCAGGGCTTGGCGCATCACCCACTCGATATGGCTACCGTCTTCGCGGGTATTGGTCAGGCTGCTGGTGTCGCAGGCGCTGAAACCGCCGAGCAGGCGTGCCAGCGGCGCCGGGCCGGGCTCCAGGGCCAGCAGGGTGGCCGCGTAGGCTTCGCCCAGCACCAGGCCATCGCGTTGCGGATGAAAGGGCCGGTACTCGCCGCTCGGCGAAACCAGGCCTAAAGCGCCAAAGCCCTGCTGGGCGATGGCGCTGGGCGTTTCGAAGGCCAGCACCAGTACCCGCCGATAGAGCCCGGCGCCGAGCATCCGGGCGCCGTAGAGCAGGCCGTTGGCGGCGCTGGTGCAGGCGGTGTTGAGGGTGAAGGCATCATTGAAGCCCCAGAGCTGGCGCAGGCGGTCAGCGATCAGGTCGAGGGAGGTCGAATGATCCGGGTGAAAGCCGCCATTTCGGGCGGCCTGCGCTTCCAGCTCGTCGATATCCAGGCTGGTGCTGGCGACGATCAGCAGGCAGTCGTCCAGCGTTCCGGGCGCGTCGCCCAGGGTTTCGCGGATCAGCCGGTCGAAATGCTCGCCCAGGGCTTCGTTGCTGGCCACGACCAGATACGGCCGTGGCTCTTGCAGCTCGTGCAGCATCACGGTTTCAGCAATTGGCCGCACGCCGCTACGCAGGGCGGCGTTGGCGGCGGGCAGGTCGGCGCCGAGGGCGCTGTGCAGGGCGCCGCGCTGCAGGTAAACAGGCGTCACGCCTGTTGCCTGATGAAGGCCGCGATACTGGCGATGCTGTTGAGAATCCGTCGGCCATCCTGGGCGCCTTCGATGCGCACCCCGTAGTGCTGCTGCAGCGCCAGGGAGACCTGCAGGGCGTCGAGGCTGTCCATCTGAATGCGGCTCTGCTGGCCGAACAGCGGTTCGTCGTCGGTGATGCTCTGCCAGTCGATGTCGTCTTCCTTGTCGCACTCGCGAATCAGCAATTGCTTGAGCTTTTCTTCTAGTAGTGTGTGGTCCATTGCGTTTGCTGTACTCGTTTGTGGAACAGGAACAGGCCGCTGATACCGGCTGCCGCTGCGAACAGCAGCAGGCGCACGCACCAGGGGGCTACGTCGTTCAGTGAGCCGTGGCCCACCAGCAGGGTGAGAAAGGCGTCCAGTGCCCAACTCATCGGTGAAATCTCCGCCAGTTGGCGCATGGCCTCGGGCATCACGCTCTTGGGCACCATGATGCCGCCGATGGCTGCGAGGATGATATTGATCCCGCCGCCAAGCAATAGGGCTTGTTCACTGCTGCGTGCCAGGGCGGCCAGGAGCAGGCCCAGGCTGGTGGTCGCCAGGGCGATGCTGATGGCCAGCCAGGCATAGGCAAGCAGGCTGCCGTTGAGTTCCAGCGCCGGCAGGCCGACCAGTGGCAAACCGTGCACGCCGATACTCAGCAGCACCGCGAACTGCACCAGGTTGATGGCCAGATACGGCAGCACCTTGCTCGCCGCCAGGGTGCCTAGCCCCAGGCCCAGGCAACGGAAACGCAGCAGTGCGCCGCTCTGCTGCTCGCGCTGGAAGCTGCCGGCCATGGGCAGCATCACGAAGAACATGCCGAAGATCAGCCAGGCCGGCACGCTCATCTGCGTGGCATTGGCCTGGGCGCTGAGGTCGCCGCTGGCCAGGCGTTCCTGCTCGTCGATGCGGCTTTCGGTGCGCTGCTGGATCAGTTCGAGCTGCTCGGCACGGGACAGGCCGTCCTGCAGTGCGCCACTGTCCTGCAGGTAGGCGAGCAGCCGGGTCTGGGCCAGGGCGATGGTCACCGCCCCGTGCAGGCGCTGGCGCGAGAGGCGGTCGAACTGGGCGGGGAAGCTCAGGCTCGGGCCCTGGTGCGGCGTATCCAGCAAATGCTGGTCGAAGTCTTCGGGCAGGCTGATGCGCGCCATCTGCGCCGGGCCGCTTTCCAGCAGCTGGCTGTCCGGCAGCTGCGCCTGCAGGGCGTCGTGGAAGAAGCGGCTCGACTCGCTCTGCTGTGGGGCCTCCAGCACCAGCTGCAGTGGCGGCAGACGATCCTGCAGGTAGCTGGACATGGCGCCGGCCATGATCACCAGAAACAGCGTCGGCATCAGGAACAGCACGGCCAGGGCGTGAGGGTCACGCACCAGCAGGACGATTTCCTTGCGAACCAGGGCGCGCAGTCTCACAGGCGACCTCCGTTGAGGCGCAGGTACAGCTGCTCCAGGGACGGCCGACCGAAGCGCAGCAGGCTGGGCGCTTGCGGCTGTGCGGCGATGAAGCGGGTGATTGCCAGCAGCTGTTCGACGTTCAGCGCGGCGATGCGCAGTCCGTCCGGCGTGGGCTCGGCGCTTAGCCCGAGCTCGGCCAGCAGCGCCGGCAAGGCTTGCGGCACACCCTCGGGCCACTCCAGAAACAGCCCCGGCTGGTCACCGAGCAACTGGCGCGTGTCGACATCCAGCTGCACGCGGCCTTCGTGCAGCAGCAGAATGCGGTCGGCGACCTTTTCCACTTCGTCCAGGTAATGGCTGGTGTAGATCACCGCCTTGCCGTCGGCGGTCAACTGCTGCACGGCGTCGAGCAGCAACTGCCGGCTGGCGGCATCGACGCCCACGGTGGCCTCGTCGAACAGGTACAGCTCGGCCGGTTGCAGCAGGCCGATGGCGAAGTTCAGGCGCCGCTGCTCACCACCGGACAGGCGTTCGGCGCGGCGTTCGAGCTTGTCTTCTAGGGATGTGCTGGCGATGCAGCGCTCCAGGCGCTGGCGCCGCTCGACGCCGCGCAGCCCGTAGAGGTCAGCGAACAGCGCGAGGTTTTCCTTCACCTTCAGCCCGGCGTAAAAGGCCAACTGCTGGGGCACCAGGCCCAGGCGTCGCTCGCCCTGCCAGGCGATTCGCCCGTCGAGCGGCTGCAGCACGCCACTGAGCAGTGACAGCAGGGTGGTCTTGCCGGCGCCGTTGCTGCCCAACAGCCCCAGGCACTGGCCGGCCTGCAGGTTCAGGTCGATACCGTGCAGCGCCGGTTGCGCGGCGCCGGGGTAGCGATAGGAGAGGCGGCTGAGTTCAAGCACGGATGAGCACCAGCAGCAGTTTGCCGTCCAGCAGCAGGTGCTCGCCTTCGTGCACGCTGAAGCCATAGAGCGCGCCGGCGGGGCTCAGGGCTTCCTGGGTGGCGCTGACCAGCAGGGCGCCTTCGCGCTGGGTGGGGTGATAGTGCAGCTGCAGCTGGGAGAGTTTGCCGACCAGGGCCATTTCGATGGCGCTGTCGTTGCCGTATAAGGCACCATGCGCAGCGCACAACTGGGCAGCGGCCTCGAACAACAGGCAGGGAGAAGCGTTTTCGCCCAGGCTCTGTAGATGCCGCCAGTCGCTCAGGCCGCGAATGCCACTGGCATCGTGGTCTAGCAGGGCATCCAGCCAGAGGGCCTGGCCCTGATGCGGCAGCAGTGAGTGCAGTTGGGTGCGATCCATGGCGGGTGTCTGGCGTGCGAGCGCAGCAGTGTAACAGAGGGTCTTAGGGAGCAAGCGAGTGGGCGGTTGGCAATTGGTGGTTTTCGTGGGGCTGAGCATCGCCCTGACCCTGGTCTCCTGGCGTTCGCTGGGCAACCCGCGCAGCCACGGCTTCTACCGCTACTTCGCCTGGGAAGTGATGCTGGTGATGCTGGTGCTCAATGCGCCGTTCTGGTTCGAGGACCGCGCCGCCGTGCATCAGCAGATTTCCTGGGTGTTGCTGACCGCCTCGCTGGCGGTGCTGTTCGCCGGCATCTACCAGATGCGCCGCTTCGGGCGTGCCGACGAGCGCCGCCAGGACGACGAACTGTTCGCCTTCGAGCGCACCTCACAACTGGTCACCAGCGGCATCTTCGCCCATATCCGCCATCCGATGTACTGCTCGCTATTGTTGCTTGCCTGGGGCATTGCCTGGAAGCAGCCGGGTGTTCTGGTCATGCTGCTGGCCTTGGCGGCCAGTGCGCTGCTCTGGCTGGCCGCGCGCGTCGAGGAGCGTGAGTCGCTGGTCTATTTCGGCGACGCCTACCGCGACTACATGGCGCGCAGCCGGATGTTTGTACCCTTTATCTTCTGAGCTCAGCGAACGTCTGATGAAGGCCGGTCTTCCAGCATCAGCTGGCGGTAGGCGCGCTGATATGTCTCGTAATCCAGATTCTGCTGCTGCAGCTGCTTGAGCCGCTCCTGCTTGTTCAGCTTGCCGCTCTCGCTTACATCTGGAGCCTTGGTGACAGGCTCGGCGATCAGCTGAGTGTTGCTCAGCAGCTCATCGATCACTGGGTCCATCTTGCTTTTCGTGCCCTGCCACTTCATCAGCGACAGACCGCCTTTGCCGCGCAGGTGGTAGGCCGCCGTGGCCAGTGTCTGCCGCCGCGGACCGAGAATGGTCAGCTCGGCGCTGGACATATAAGGCGCCATGTCCCACGAGCGCCGCGCCGTATACCGCACCACGTACGGGCACTGGTCCCATGGAATCGTCGAATATTGCTGGATGGTGATGCCGTGCCGGGCGAAGCCCTGCTGCAGCACCGGTACGAAATCGCTGACCATGACCTTGGGATTTTCTTCGATACACATGGTGGTCGGCGCGCTTTGCAGTGGCGTGACGCGAACCGAGGTGCAGGCGGCCAGGCCTAGCGCCAGAACCGAGAGGGAAAGCGCGGATAGAGCTTTGGACATGCTGAGCAACTTCCTTGTGATGAAAAAGCCGCCCGCAGGCGGCTTGTTTGGCAGGGGAAGCAGGCGCTTACTTGACGCTCGCGTACTTACCCTTCAGCGCGACGCCCGCCATGATGGCGCCGGCGTGGCATTCGAACTTGCTGTTGTCGCGGTATTCCTGGTTCTTGTAGTTGCTGGCCAGGTCGACCACGGCGTTGGCGCCGGCGGCCTTGGCCGAGTTCTGCAGCTTGATCAGCGCCGATTGCAGCACCCAGCGGCAGGCTTCTTCGTCGGTCTTGTTGAAGGCGTTGGTCTTCTGGCTGGTGGTGACGTTGGCGTTGATGATCTTGGCGCCGGCCGGGGTCTTGTTCAGGTAGAACTTCACCGAGCCGTCCAGGCGACCGGCCTGGGTGGCTTCGTTGACCACCGACTGGAAGTCCAGGAAGTGGGCGGTGTCACGGGCCTGGCTGACGGCGGGCAGCAGGGCGGCGGTAAGCAGAGCAGCAGCGGTCAAGCGTTTCGCATTCATCGGTTTTCTCCTGGGGTGTCACTGGGTCTTGGAAAGGGAAGGACGGCGCAGTTCCTGCTGGATGGTGCGGTCGAGCGTGCGCACCCACTTGTTGTAGGCGCGGTGGATCTTGCCGTCGCGATAGCCGAGATTCTGGCTGTCGCGGTACTGGATCGCGTAAGTCGAGGCCGTGTAGGGAATGGTGATGTCGGCCTGGTGCCCGCGGCGCGTGTACTGCGCCATGATCTGCCCGCGGTCGGCGCGCTCTACTGTCCACTGGCGGCGCTGCAGGGCGGTGAGGACCGCACGGCGCATGTCGTCCTCGCTCACCGTCACGCTGGCAGGTGCGCTGCTGTTGATGTTCATCAGCGGTTTCGAGGTGCAGGCGGTAATGCCCAGCAAGAGCGCGGCGAGTAGGGCGAAGCGGTTGAAACGAGACATCATCCTTGGTCCTTGTCTTGAGAGAAATCAGCGCCAGCGGCGGAAGATCAGCGAGGTGTTGACCCCGCCAAAGGCGAAATTGTTGTTCATCACGTACTCGTGGCTCATCTCGCGGAACTCGCCGCGCAGATAATCCAGCTCGCCGCAGGCCGGGTCGATGTGATCCAGGTTGAGGGTGTGCACGTAGCTGTCGCGGTTGAGCATCTCGATGCTGAACCAGGACTCCAGCGCGCCGCAGGCGCCCAGGGTGTGGCCGAAGTAGCTCTTCTGCGAGCTGATCGGCATGCGCGCACCGAACAGGCTGCTGGTGGCCTGGGTTTCGGCGACGTCGCCCTGTTCGGTGGCGGTGCCGTGGCCGTTGACGTAGCCGATGGCGTCGGGTGCCAGGGCAGCGTCTTCCAGGGCCAGTTCCATGGCCCGGCGCATGGTGGCCTGCACCGGTTTGGTGGCGTGCTGGCCGTCGGCATTGCAGCCGAAGCCGACGATCTCGGCGTGGATGGTCGCGCCACGCGCCAGGGCGTGCTCCAGCTCCTCGAGCACCAGCATGCCGGCGCCTTCACCGATCACCAGGCCGTCGCGGCCGCTGTCGTAGGGGCGCGGGCTGGTGTGCGGCGCATCGTTCTTCAGGCTGGTGGCGTACAGCGCATCGAACACCATGGCTTCGGTCGGGCACAGCTCCTCGGCGCCGCCGGCGAGCATCAGCGGCAGGCGGCCGAACTTGATCGCCTCGTACGCGTAGCCGATGCCCTGGCTGCCGCTGGTGCAGGCGCTGGAGGTGGGGATCAGCCGGCCGGTGAGGCCGAAGAAGATGCTGATGTTGGCCGCCGTGGTGTGCGGCATCATGCGGATGTAGGAGTTGGCGTTGAGGCCGTCGGCCACCGAATTGAGCAGCATGTTGCCGAACGCCTTGATCTCGTCGGTGCTGCCGGTGGACGAGCCGCAGGCCACGCCCATGCGCCCATCCTTGATGCTTTCGTCTTCGAGCAGGCCGGCGTGGGCCAGGGCGCGCTCGGCGGCGTACACCGACAGGCGCGACACGCGGCCCATGCTGCGCAACTGCTTGCGGGTCCAGTGGGTGGGCACGACGAAGTCGTCGACCGGGCCGCCCAGGCGGGTGTTCAGCTCGCTGAAGCGATCCCACTCGTGCATCACGCGGATGCCGCTGCGGTTGGCGCGGAAGTTCGCTGCGATGCTGTCCCAGCTGTCGCCCAGGGAGGTAATGCCGGCCATGCCGGTAACGACTACGCGTTTCATGCCACTTCGCTCTCTTTCAACACAGACCGCCGTTCACGGCGATCACCTGGCGGGTGATGTAGGCCGCCTCTTCGGACATCAGAAAATTCACCGTGCCGGCCACTTCTTCCGGGGTGCCCATGCGCGCGGCCGGCACCATCTTGAGGATCTCCTCGAGCGGTACGTGCTCGTCGAGAATCTCGGTATCGATCAGCCCCGGCGCCACGCAGTTGACGGTGATCTTGCGCTTGCCCAGCTCGATCGCCAGCGCCTTGGCGGCGCCGATGATGCCGGCTTTCGAGGCGCTGTAGTTGACCTGGCCGCGGTTGCCGATCAGCCCGGAAACCGAGGTGATGCAGACGATACGCCCTGGCTTGCGGCGACGCACCATCGGCATGGTCAGCGGGTGCAGCACGTTGTAGAAACCATCCAGATTTGTGCGCAGCACCACATCCCAGTCTTCCTCGCCGAGGGCCGGGAAGGCGCCATCGCGGGTCAGCCCGGCGTTGCACACCACGCCGTAGTAGGCGCCGTGGCTTTCCACGTCGGCTTCCAGGGCGTTGCGGCAGGTTGCCCGATCGGCCACGTCGAACTGCAGGATGCGCGCCTTCTGGCCCATGGCCTCGATCTCGCGTTGCACCGCTTCGGCCTCGTCGCGGCGCGAGCGGCAATGCAGCACCAGGTCGAAACCGGCGCGCGCCAGGCGCAGGGCAATGGCGCGGCCGATACCGCGGCTCGATCCGGTGACCAGAATGGTCTCGCTCATTAAGACGGCTCCTGAAGTGGGGGTTCTTGGATATAGGTGGACACGTCACGGGGCTGGAACACGTTGAGCCGCGCCTCGACCAGAATGCCCGGGCCTTCGAGACGGCATTCGAACACGCACATGCCGTTTTCGTCCTGCAGGGACCGGTTGGCGTGGATCAGCAGGGTACTGCCGGCCGGGAAGCGGTCGACGTTGCAGCTGAAGTTGCGGGTGCCGAGCAGAAAGCCCAGCTCCACCGGCAGGCCTTGTTCACGGGCATGGCAACCGGCGAAGGCGGCCACGCTCTGGGCCATCAGCTCGATGCCGACCGAGGCGGGCAGGCTGCCGTCGGCCTGGCTGAACAGGCCGTTCGGGCGCACTACCAGGCGGGTGTCGATGTGGTCGGCGCCGAACGCCAGCACCTCGTCGATCAGAATCATGTCGCCAGCGTGGGGCACCAGCTCGACGACGGGCCAGACACTCACGGCAGGTCTCCCAGGACTAATGAAATGTTGTTGCCGCCGAAGGCGAACGAATTGCTCATCAGATAACGCCGCTCGGCCGCAGGCAACTGCTCGCCGGAGCCGACCAGCTTGAGGCGCGGCAGCTGTGGATCGGCCTGGCCGTCCCAGACGTGCGGCGGCAGGCGCTTGTCGGCGTTGTACTCGCTCAGCGTCAGCCAGCAGAAGGCCGCTTCCAGCGCACCGGCGGCGCCCAGAGTGTGGCCGGTCAACGGCTTGCTCGACGAGCAGGGCACACCGGCTGGGAACAGCTGCGCTACCGCCAGGCTTTCCATGGCGTCGTTGTGCGGCGTGGCGGTGCCGTGCAGGTTGAGGTAGCTGATCTGCTCGGCGGCTACCCCGGCGGCGGCCAGCGCCTGGCGCATCGCCTGCTGGGCACCGAGGCCCTCGGGATGCGGCGCGGAAATGTGGTGGGCGTCGGAGGTGGCGCCACCACCGAGCAGGCCGATGCCGGGGCCCTGTTCGGCGCGGGTCATCAGAAACAGCGCGGCGGCCTCGCCGATGTTGATGCCGTGACGGTTGGCCGAGAACGGGTTGCAGCGCTCGTCGGACACCGCTTCCAGGCTGGCGAAGCCGTTCAGGGTCAGTTTGCACAGGCTGTCCACGCCGCCGCACAGCACCGCATCGCACACGCCCATGCGCAGCAGGCGCTGGGCGGCGAGCAGGGCGCGGCCGCTGGAGGTGCAGGCGGTGGACTGGCAATACGCCGGGCCAGTCAGGCCCAGCCAATCGGCCAGGAAATTGGCCGGCGCGGCGATCTCCTGGCGGCTGTAGCGGTAAGCATCCGGCAGCTCGCCGCTGTGCACGTACTCGGCGATGTGCTCCCCGGCCTCTGCGATGCCCGAGGTGCTGGTGCCAAGCACCACGGCGATGCGGCTGGCGCCGTAGGTGGCGATGGCGGCCTGGATATCGTCGTGGATTTCCAGAGCGGCGGCCAGCAGCAGACGGTTGTTGCGGCTCGCCGCCTGCTCGAGGCCTGCGGGCATTTCCGGCAGCGGCGCAGCCACCGCACCAACGGTCACGCTGCGCTCGGGGATCCAGCCGGCCTGGCGTTGCATGCCGCGGGTGTCACCGGCGAACAGCGCGTCGGCCACCGCCTGCTTGCCCTGGCCCAGGGCGCAGACCACGCCGAGGGCGTCGAGTCGAGCGATCATGGTTGCGTCTCCAGCGGGCGCACGCGGTATTGCTGCGTGGCATTGCTCAGTTCGATGGCCTGCCCGGCGCCATAGCGGATGCGCCAGTCAGGGGCCAGCTGGCGCCCCTCAGCACCCTGGCGCCACTGCTTGCCGGCGTAGCGGGTGGCCAGCTGAGCGTCCGGGGTGAGGGCGAACAGCAGGGCGGCGAACAGCTCGCGGGCCGCGGGGTTGGGGGGCAGCAGGCCGTCATTGTGCCAGGCGCCGCCGGCCAGGGATTGCCGGGCCAGCGGGACGCCAAGGGGGTCGAACAGCGACCAGCGCAGGGCCTCGCCTTCGGCCTGGATCACCAGCAGCCAGTCCTGGCCATCGTCGGTGCTGACCTGCAGCGACATCGGCAGTGGCTGCGCCAGTTGCGGCGCGGTGGCGGGCAGCGGCGTGCGGGCGGCGCAGGCCGTCAGCAGCACAATGCAGGCGAGGGTCAGCAGGCGTTTCATACGGGCTCCAGCGGTTTGCGCACCGCGGCGTTGACCAGGGTTTCGTTGCGCTGGCCGAACGGCTTGGCCTTGCGGATACCCCAGCGCTCCAGCAGGCCGAAGTCCTCCGAGCGGCTCCACCACAGGTACGGGTAGGAGACGTTGCGTTCGCTGAATTCGAAGCCCTGCTGGCGCAGCATGGCCAGGTATTCGTCGGCGCTCTTCTGCACTTCCATGGGGTGGCGGAACAGCCAGCGAATCACCCAGGTGTCGATGTAGTACTTGGTCGACTCGGCGAACAGCAGCAGGCCGCCGGGCTTGAGTACGCGCCAGAACTCGGCCAGCGCCTGCTCCTGCTCGACCAGATGATGGAAGGTCTGGTGGCAGAAGACGATATCCACACTGGCGTCGGGCAACCTGATCGCCGCGCAGTCGCTGGCGATCAGTTGCACGTCCAGGCCCAGGCGCTCGGCCTCGGCGCCCGAGCACTCGAGGCTGTGCGGGTCGGCGTCCAGGCCGATGATGCGCGCCGGGCCGAAGGCGCGCTGCAGCAGGCCGAACGACTTGCCTTGGCCGCAGCCGGCATCCAG
The DNA here is from genome assembly GCF_000213805.1 of Pseudomonas fulva 12-X. Taxonomy (NCBI): domain Bacteria; kingdom Pseudomonadati; phylum Pseudomonadota; class Gammaproteobacteria; order Pseudomonadales; family Pseudomonadaceae; genus Pseudomonas; species Pseudomonas fulva. Next base: position 502,025 of record NC_015556.1, read on the forward strand.
CAGCACCGGCGCGGCCGGCAGCGGGCCGTCGATCAGCCCGCGCAGGTCATCGATGGCCACGCGCAGCACATGGTGCTGCCACACGTGGCTGCGCAGGAACCAGAAACCGAAACCGGTTTCCTCGACGTAGGTGGATGCGGCGCGATCCATCGCAATCTCCTCAGGCATTGGCGCACACTTCGGCGAGCACCCGCAGGCGGCGCTTGGGCTCGGCGACATAGGGGTTGCGCTGATCCCAGGCGTAGCCGGCGAGGATCGAGGCGATCATGGCGCGGATATCCGGCGAGGCCTTGGGGTAGTAGATGACGTCCTGAAAGCTGCCGTCGTACCAGCCCTCGACATACACGCGGAAGGTGTCGACGCCGCGTTTGAGCGGGATGGCGAAGTCTTGTTCCCAATCCACGGTTTCGCCGCTCAGCTGGCGATGCAGCAGGTTGGCGGCCATGCTCGCCGAACGCATGGCGATGGTCACGCCCGAGCTGAATACCGGGTCGAGGAATTCGGCAGCGTTGCCCAGCAGTGCGAAGCCCTTGCCGTGCAGGGCCTTGACGTTGGCCGAGTAACCTTTGATCTCACGCACCGGGGTGTCCCACACGGCATTGCCGAGCACCTTGGCCAGGCTTGGTGTTTCGGCGACGAACTGCTTGAGGGCGGCGTCCATGTCCTCGGGGTAGCCGTCGAAACGCTCGGCCAGGCCGACCACGCCCAGGGAGCAACGGCCGTTGCTGAACGGAATGGTCCAGAACCACACGTCACGCAGACTGGCGTGGGTGGTGATGAGGATCTTCTCGCGGTCGAAGCCCGGGTGGTCGATGCGGTCTTCGATATGGGTGAACAGCGCCTTGCGCATCGGCAGGTTGGACGGCAGTTCCAGATCCAGCAGGCGCGGCAGCAGGCGGCCGTAGCCGCTGGCGTCGAGCACGAAGGTGCAGCGCACCTGATACTCGTGGCCGTCGGTCAGACGGCGTACCGACAGCAACGGCTGCTCGCCGCTGAAGTCCACGGCGACGATTTCCTCTTCGTAGCGGATGGTCACGCCCTGGCGCTCTGCTTCGTCGGCCAGCACCTTGTCGAAATCGGCGCGCTGCACCTGATAGGTCGAGCCGAAGCTCTTGGTGAAGGTTTCGCGGAAATCGAAGTCGGTGTAGCGATCACCCCAGGCGAAGGCCGCGCCGTGCTTGGTCTGGAAGCCCGCGGCGCGTACCGCGTCGATCATCCCGGCTTCCTCGACGAAGTCCAGGCAGTGCGACAGCAGGCTCTCGCCGATCGAGAAACGCGGGAAACGCTGGCGCTCGAGGATCAGCACCTCATGGCCCTTGCGCTTGAGGATGGCGGCGGCAATCGCGCCGGCCGGGCCGGCACCGGCTACGACGATCTGATGCTGTTGGACTTCAGGAGATTTCATAACGGCTTTTCGCCTCGCTCGGGTAAGCGCGCCGACCCATCACGGCGGGCAGCAGGGTGGAGAACAGGCTCATCAGCAGCAGGCCGAAATACACCATGGCATCGATCAGCTGCAGGTGCAGGAGCAAATTGAGGAACACGATTTCGGTCAGCCCGCGGATGTTCAGCAGCAGGCTTTCCTGCCACTTGATCCGCGCCGGCGCCTGCGGCTCGGCCCAGTGCAGGCCAAGCCAGCTGCCGAGCACCTTGCTGAGCACCGGCGCCACCAGCAGCACGCCGACGGCGAACCAGGAGTCGGCCGCGCCGATGCCATGAAAGTCCACGCGCAGCACGCCACAGGTGAGGATCAGCGGTACCGCCAGGCCATTCATCAGCAGCTTCCACTGGCGCTGCGGCAAAGGCAGCTGGAATGGCACGCGGATCGCCGCCAGGCACAGCATGTAGGCGATGCCGAACACCAGGGCGTTGAGCTTGAGGTTGTGCAGCAGCACCATCAGGGCGAAGAACGGCAGGCTGTAGCACAGCGGGTGGCGCAGTTTGAGCAGGTTGAGCGCCAGCGGCAGTGCGGCGGCCAGCAGTGGCCACAGCAGGCTGGCCGGATGGCTGCTGCCCTGGGCCAGGCCGAACAGGCTCCAGCACATGAAATCCATCAGAATCGCCGCGTGCAGCAGGCGTTTGGTGGCCGCCGGCGGGTAGCCGATGCTCTGCAGGAACAGGTACAGCACCGGAATCGCGGTGATCGAGAACAGCAGGCCGATGCCCACCGCGCTCAGCCAGCTGTAGTCGCCGGGCAGCACCCACAGGGCGCAGGCCAGACCAGCCAGCAGCGGAATGAGAAAGCTCGGCAGGGCGATCTTCAGGCACGCCGGGCTGAGCTGCAGGTCGATCACGTCGCTGAGGATGTACCCCAGCAGCAGGGCGAAACTCAGCCCATAGGCCAGCTCGACCCAGGCCGGTGCCAGCAGGTCATCGGCCGTGAGCTGCAGGTACGGCTCCGCCCAGCCGAGCAGCAGGGCGGGAATCGCCAGGCTGGCGACCAGCAACTGGCCGACGATGGGAATCAGCCGGCGGCCACCGAGGATGCCGACCAGAGCATAGAGCGCCAGCGCCAGCAGCCAGAAGCCGAGCACGCTCATGGCTGGGCCTCCGCTCTGTGGCGCGGCGCCGCCCAGGGCGAGAGCAGGAAGCAGAACATCAGGCCCAGGCTGATGGCCAGGCCGAAGTTGGCGATGGCCGGCGTCTGGCTGATCAGCAGCAGGCCGAACGACAGCCAGCTGGAGACCGCCGACAGCAACGTGCCGAGCAAGCTGACCGCCGGCCCGCCGATGTTCTCGCGCATCAGGATGGCGTAATCGACGCCGATGGCGGTGATCAGCAGCAGGCCGAACAGGCTGAACAGGGTCAGCGGCTGGCCCAGCCAGCCCAGGCAGGCCAATGCCGCCAGCGCCGCCAGCAGCGGCAGGCAGACCACCCGCAGCGCGCCGCCGAGGCCGAACGGGATGCTCAGCAGCAACAAGATGGCCAGGCAGGAGATCAGCTTGAGTTCGGCGGCGCTGATTTGGGTGGCGGCGAACAGGCGGTTCAGCTCGCCCAGGCGGTCGACCAGCTGCACACCGTCCAGGCCATCGGCGGCGCCTTGCAGCACGGCGCTGTCGGTCTGACCCTGCAGGCTGACGATGGCGGCCACGCCGTTTTCATCACGGCCCAGCCACAGGGCGCGCCAGGGCTCGGCCAGCGGGCTCGCCAGAGCCTGTTCCAGATTGGCTTGTGGCTGCTCCAGCAGTTGCTGCAACTCGGCCTGCAGGGCTTCGGCGGGAATGCCGAGGGGCAGCAGCGGCTGCCAGTGCTCCGGCAGCGTACGTAGCGCCGCGCGGGTGGCCTGCAATTGCTCAGCAGGAGCGATGAGTTGATTGAGCGACAGGTAGCTGCGCAGCTGGCCGTTGCCGACCAGACCGTCGAGCCGCGCGCCGAGCGCCTGCTGGCGCTGCAGCAGCTGGGTTTCGTCGCTGGCGCGCACCAGGAAGAATTGGCTGGTGGGCTGCTGGCCGGTGAGTTCGACGATGCGCTGGGACTGGGCGAACAGCGCCGGGTCCTTGCCCAGCCACTGGCGCAGATCGTTCTGGCTCTGCAGCTGCCAGATGCCGCCGGCGCAGAACGCCAGGAACAGCGCCAGCAGCCAGTAGGTGCCATGGCCCTGGCGCAGGCGGCCGTGCCAGCTCAGCGTGCGGGTGGCGAGGGCCAGCAGGCGCGGTGCCGGGCGCAACTGCATGCCGTTGAGCCAGGCGGGCAGCAGGCACACCGAGCAGAGGTAGGCGCCGATCAGCCCGGCGGCGGAGAACGCGGCGATCTGGGTCAGCGCCGGAAACGGCGTGAAGGCCAGCGCCAGGTAGCCGATCAGGTTGGTGCCCAGGCTCAGGGTCAGGCCCGGCAGGGTGCTGCGCAGGGCGCTCCAGCTGCGCCACTCGGCATGGCCCCAGCTCTTGCTCAGATAATGCAGCGGGTAGTCGGCGGCCACCCCGATCAGGCTGGCGCCGAGCACCAGGGTCAGGGCGTTGATCTGCCCGAAGATCAGCACGCAGGCGGCGCAACCGGCCACCAGCGCCACGCCGATGGGCAGCAGGCTGAGCAGCACCCGCGGGCGGCGGAAGCCAATCAGCAACAGCAGCAGGGTGCCGAGGCTGGCCGCGCCGCCGATCAGGGTCATCTCGCTCATCGCCTTGTTCTGACCGGCGGCGGCATACAGCGCGCCACCGGTGGCGAGCAGCTGGCCGCCGTCGGCCTCGACGTGTTGGCGGGCCGCCTCGATGCCTTGGGCGATGACCAGCGGCGACTGCATGTCGAAGGCGTCGCCGCGGCTGCGCAGGTGCAGCACGGCCCAGGTCATGCCGGGCTCGCTGACCAGCAGCGCGCCGCTGGCCAGATCCGGCTGTACCCGACCGCCAAAATTCAGCGCCTGCTGGGCGCGGGCGCCAAGGCCGAACCAGTCCTGCTCCGGCGGCAGCAGGCTGAACGAGGCGAAGGGGTCGAACAGCGCGGCGGCGCGCTGTTCGATGAAGGCGTCCGGCTGCTCGATCAGCAACTGGCGATCGGTGGCGGGCAGCAGGTTCAGGCGGCTTTCGCGCAGGTGCTGGCGCAGGGCGTCGAGGTCGCTGTCGAGCTGCCAGCGCACCTGCTCGAAATGGCCGCTGGCCTGCCATTGGCGACCCAGTCCGGCCGCCAGGGCGATCGCCCGTTCGCGCTGCGGATGACCGACCAGCACCAGCAGGTCATGCTGAATCGGCTCCTGCATACGCGCTTCGGCCTGCTGCAGGCGCGCGTCACCGGCGCCGCTGGGCAGCAGGGCGAGGATGCTCGCCGCCACCGGCGGGCCGTTGCGCCATTGCCAGGCGGTCAGCGCCAGCAGCGCCAGCAGCAGCACGGCGAACAGCCGCGGCAGGCGGCGTTCGATCAGGGCATGCTCAGTGCGCAAAGTCACTGCGCTCCTCGGCGCTCAGGGCGTCGCCGGCGACGCTGGCGGGCATGCGCAGCAGCGTGCGGTCGCCCTGGACTTCGTGCAGTTCGATGCGCTCGACCAGCTCACCACCGCTGATGTCGATGCGGCTGAACACCTGCTTGAGCAGCAGCGAAGTGGGCGTCATGGTCAGGGTCCAGGCCTTGGCGTCACCGCTCAACTGCAGCTCGAAATTGCGCGCCAGGCCGCTGTGGTTGCCCTTGAGCACGTCGAGAAACAGCTTGCTCTGCTGGGCCGCCACGTCGCGCCCGGGCTGCATCTGCCAGCCGTCGGCAGTGCGCTTGGCGATGCCGTTGGCGTCGATGCGGTAATCCTGCTTGAGCGGTTTTTCCAGCTTCCACAACAGGCCGGCGTCGGCTGCGAGCACGAAGGTGCCGCTGCTGGTCAGCGGTTGCGGCAGGGCACGCAGGTGTTTTTCCTGCACGAACGGGCCACGCACCACCGGGTGTTGCGAGAGTTGCTGGCTCAGTTGATCGAGGGTCAGTGGCTCTGCCTGGCTGCTCAAGGCAGTGAGCAGCAGGCCGATCAGCAGTGTGAAACGCGCCAGGGCTTTCATCCGATCACCCGCTGCACGGCATCGATGAAGACCTTGGGCGAGGCCAGCTGCATTTCACGGCTGGCGATTTCCACTGCGACTTGCACGCTGCTGCCGCGGGTCATGCGCTCGCCCGTAGCGGTGTCGCTGATCAGGTAGTTGATCTTCAGGCGGTTTTCCCATTCCACCAGGTCGGCGCACACGGTGATGCGCTGGCCGAAGGTGGCGCCGCGGATGTAACGCAGCTGCAGGTCGATCACCGGCCAGGCGTAGCCGCTGTCGCGCATCTGCGGGTAGCCGTGATCGAGCTTGTCGAGCAGGGCGCAGCGCGCCTGCTCGAAGTATTTGACGTAGTGGCCGTGCCAGACGATTTCCATCATGTCCACGTCGAAGAACGGCACGAGGATTTCCACCTCGGCCTGCAGAACGCCTTTAGCGCGCATGGGTAGCGTCCTCGAGAGCGATGGCTATCTCTGTAAGAGCGGGCCATGCCCGCGAATCGTGGGCATGGCCCACTCCCACACCAATCTGATCAGGCATACAGGCTCCAGTGCTGGGCGCGGATGCGTTGCAGGCACAGGCGCAGTTCGCCTTCCAGGGTGCGATCCTCGATCAGCGGCGGGAAGTCCTCGCCCAGTTGCCCGTGCATCTCGGTCAGGGCGGCGGGCAGTGCGGTGGCTTCGGCGCGCTGGCGCAGCCATACGCCCTGGTTGGCGGCGATCAGCGTGGCGGCCGCGACCTGCTCGGCCAGCTCCAGGCTGCGCAGGGCGTCGCGAGCGGCGATGGTGCCCATGCTCACCTTGTCCTGGTTGTGGCATTCGGTGGAGCGCGAGAACACGCTGGCCGGCAGGGTGTTCTTCAGGGCTTCGGCAGTCCAGGCGCTGGCGCCGATCTGCACGGCCTTGAAGCCGTGGTTGATCATCGCGGTTTCCACGGGGGCGCCGGACAGGTTGCTCGGCAGGCCGTGGTTGTAGCGGGTGTCGACCAGCAGGGCGAGTTGGCGGTCGAGCAGGTCGGCGAGGTTGCCGATGAGGTTCTTCAGGCTGTCCATGGCGAAGGCGATATGCCCGCCGTAGAAGTGCCCGCCGTGCAGCACGCGTTCCTCATCGGGGTCGATGAGCGGGTTGTCGTTGGCGCTGTTCAGTTCGTTCTCGATGAACTGGCGCAGCAGCCCCAGGCTGTCGGCCAGCACGCCGAGCACGTGGGGGGCGCAGCGGATCGAGTAGCGATCCTGCAGGCGATGCAGCGGCGCGGTCGGCGCGTCGATGGCCAGGTCCTGGCGAATCCACGCGGCCACCTGATTCTGGCCCGGGTGCGGCTTGGCGGCGAACAGGCGCTCGTCGAAGTGCTCCGGGTTACCCTGCAGGGCGATGACGTTGAGGGCGGTGATGCGCGTGGCCAGCTTGAGCAGGTAATCGGCGCGGGAATAGGCCTGGCAGGCCAGGGCGGTCATCACCGCGGTGCCGTTCATCAGCGCCAGGGCTTCCTTGGGGCGCAGCACCAGCGGCGCCCAGCCCAGTTCGGCGTGCACCTCGGCGGCGCTGCGGCGCTCGCCGCGATACATGACTTCACGCTCGCCACACAGGGTCGCGGCGATGTAGGACAGCGGCGTCAGGTCGCCGCTGGCGCCCACCGAGCCTTCTTCCGGGATCAGCGGCAGCACATCGAATTCGATGAATGCCTGCAGGCGCTCGAGCAGCTCCAGGCGCACACCGGACATCCCTTGGCACAGCGACTGCAAGCGCGCAGCCAGCACCGCACGGGTGGCCGGCGCGTCGAGCAGCTTGCCCAGGCCGCAGCCGTGGAAGGTGTACAGGTGGCGCGGCAGCGCCTCGACCTGATGCAGCGGCACGGCCACCACGCAGGAGTCGCCATAGCCGGTGGTGATGCCGTAGATCATGCCTTCACGGTCCAGCAGGCTGTCGACGAAGCGTGCACCGCGGGCGATGCGGTCGCGCCATACGGGGCTCTCGTCCAGCGCGCCGCGCGCGGTGCGCTGGGCCAGGCTGACGATCTGCTCGAGACGCAGAGGCTGCGCGCCGAAGGTCACGGTTTCAGGCTGCTGTGTTGTCATGGTCGTTCCAGAACGGATAGAAGTTGAACCACTGCTGCGGGGCTTGCAGGCAGCGTCCGGCGAGGTGATCGGCGTAGCGCTGCGCCCACTCCTGAATCACCGCCTGGCGCTCGCTGCGCTTCCACTGCACGGCGTCGGTGAAGGGCTGCAGCATGACCTGATAGCAGCCGTCGATCTTCAGGCAGTCGATCAGGTTGACCGGGCAGCGCAGCAGCCCGGCGAGCAGCCAGGGGCCTTGCGGCAGCGGCGCCGGGTGGCCGAGAAAATTCACCTCGACGGTGCGCTCGCCATGCAGCGGCACGCGGTCGCCGGCAATCGCCAGCCACTCGCCGCGCTCCAGATGCTCGGCCAGGCGAAGCATCACCGCCGGGTCCAGCTCGCTGACCTGAATCAGCCGCAGGTTGCTGGCGCCGCTTTCGTTGAGCAGGCGGTTGAACTGTTCGGCGTGGCGGGTGTGCACCAGCACATTCATGCGCACCCGGGCGCTCAGCTCGGCCAGGGCGCGGCACACTTCGAGGTTGCCCAGGTGGGCGCCGACCAGCAGCTGGCCGCGGCTGCCGTTCATCTGCCCATGCAGGCCGTGGGGGTCGACCAGTTCGACGTCGCTCAGCTTGAGGCGGCCGCTCCACACGTCGAGCTTGTCGAGCAAGCTGTCGGCGAAGGCCATGAACTGGGCGAACACCGAGCGGCGGCTCGGGCGCAGCTCGGGGCGTGCGCTCCAGTCGGCGAGGTTGCGCTGGTACTGGTGAATGCTGCGCCGCGCCTTGCTGCCGGCCACGAAGAAGTAGGCGACGATCAGGTACAGCAGCGGGCTCAGCGCCCGGCGGCCGAGATGGCGGGCGGCCAGGGCGGTGAATTTCATCAGGGCGAAGCTGCCGCGCTCGCGCTGGCTGGCCCAGTGGCTGGAACGCTGCATCAGCGCCACCGCCGGTAGAGCAGCACAGGCGAACGGCAGAGCATGCCGAAGAACAGCCGGGCGTGCATTTTCGAGATCAGCACGTTGTCCTGCCAGAGGCGGAAATGCGAGACGCCGTCTTCGGGGTAGTGCACGCGGGTCGGCAGCCAGCGCATCGGCTGCCCGCGCCAGGAAAGACGCACGAGGATTTCCGAGTCGAAGTCCATGCGTTTGCCCAGCTTCGCCGAGTCGATCAGCGCCACGCTGGCGGCCAGCGGGTAGACCCGGAAGCCGCACATGGAATCGCGAATCTCCAGCGACAGGCTGTTGATCCACACCCAAACGTGGGTCAGGTAGCGCGCGTACAGGCGGCCCTTGGGCACGCTGGCGTCGTACTGCGGGTACCCGCAGACGATGGCCTCGGGATGAGCGCGGGATTCGTCGAGAAAGCCGCGCACCGCGTGCAGGTCGTGTTGGCCGTCGGCGTCCACCTGCAGGGCGTGGGTGAAACCCAGGCGCTGCGCCTCACGCAGGCCGGCCATCACCGCGCCGCCCTTGCCCTGGTTCTGCGCCAGGCGCAGCAGGTGGGTGTCGGGCTCGCTGGCGAGGCGGTCGATCACCGCGGCGCAGGCCGGGCTGGAGGCGTCGTCGACCAGCAGGCACGGCAGGCCCAGTGCCTTCAGGCTGGCGACCACGCCGGGCAGCGGCCCTTCGTGGTTGTACACCGGGATCAGCGCGCAGGGGCGATGCTGCAAACCGCTCATGGCGCCGCCTTGAGCAGGATGCGCCCGGACGAGCAGTTGGCTTCGCCGCTGCGGAAGGTGAAGTACAGCTTGCTGCGCTCGGCGTCGAAACGCAGGGTCAGCTGCAGGCGGTCGCCGGGGCGCACCAGTTGCTGGAACTTGAGCACTTCCATGCCGCCGAACAGCGGCGGCAGGTCGGTAATCAGCTCGCGGGCCAGTTGCTGGGCCCAGTCGATCTGCACCACACCGGGCAGCACCGGAGTGCCGGGAAAGTGGCCGCTGAAGTGGGCCAGATCCAGCGGTACGTCCAGTTCCAGATGCCACTCGCCGTTATCCTCACGGGCGCTGGCCGGCTCGACGCGGGTTGGCCGGGCGGCGGCCAGCAGCTCGTTGACCTGGGCCTGGCCCAGCTTGCCCTGGCTGCTGTAGGGCAGGTGCGGCAGCAGGCGCCAGCGGCGCGGCAAGGCTATGGCCTCGCAGTGGCCGGCCAGGTGCTGGCGCAGGCCTTCGGTCAGGTGCCGACGGCCCTGATTGCGCAGCGTGTGGATGCCTTCCGGCGACAGCGCCACCAGCGCGCCGAGAAAGGCGCGCCCCTGCTGCAGCACGCCCAGGCGCGCCTCGCTGACCCAAGCATGCTGGGCCAGGGCCTGTTCGAGCAGGGGCAGGGAGATACGTTTTTCTTCCAGCTTGACGATGCGGTCCAGGCGCGCGCCGAGGGTGAAGCGCCCGTCGGCGTCAATCTCCACGGCATCGGCCATCTGCTCCCAGTGCCCGGCCGGCAGGTAGGGCGAGCTGAGGCGCAGGGCGCCTTCTTCGTTGACCTCGAGCTGCACGCCGGCGAATGGCTGCCAGTGCTGGCCGCCCTGGCGCCAGCCGATGCCGCCGGTTTCCGAGCTGCCGTAGATCTCCGTCGGCCACTGGCCCAGGCGCTGCTGCACCGCGGCGGCGGCGTCGGGCGGCAGCGCGCCGCCGGAGGAGAACACCTGACGCACGCGGCTCAGCGCCGCCCAGTCGAGGTTGTCGCCCATGCGCTTGAGCAGCGCCGGGCTGGTGATCCAGGCGAAGCTCGGGTGCGGCAGGCTGGCCAGTTGCAGGTCTTCGGGGAACGGTTGAGCCTTGGGCATGAACATGCGGCCGGCGCACAGCGGCCAGAGCACGCGGAACAGCAGGCCGTAGATGTGCTGGGCGGCCACGCTGCCGATGATCAGCGCATCGCCCAGGCGCTCGCCCCACAAGGCTTCCAGCGCCTCGACTTCCTTGGCCAGCTGGCCGAGGCTCTTGTCGATCAGCTTGGGCTCGCCGCTGGAGCCGGAGGTGCACAGGGTCAGGCGGCAGCGCTCGCGGTCCAGCCGCTTGGCGGCAAGCGGTGCGGCAACAATCGTTTCGTCGAGCTGCTCGACCCACAGGTCGACCTGAGCGCCCAGGCGCTGGCGGGTCTGCGGCTGCGCATCGGCGGGCAGCAGCACGTGAATGTCGGCCTGCCAGGCGGCGAGCAGCGCGATGGCCAGCTCGGCGGCGTCCTGCAGGTGCAGGGCGACGCGCTGCACGCTGGCCGCCTGCCAGTGGGCTGCCAGGCACAAGGCGCGGCGGCGCAGCTCGGGGTGGTCGAGTTCGGGCGTCACCTGGCGGCTGGCGTCGGCCTCTAGCAGCAGGTCTTCGAGGTTCAGCCAGCTCATGCGGTTCTCCTTACACGTTGACGCACCAGCCATTCGCCGGCGAATAGCAGGCCCATCAGCAGGTAGGAAATCAGCCCGGTGTACAGCGCCCACCAGGACAGCGGTGCCCACAGGTTCAGCGCCACCACCAGCAGGCCGTTGCTGAGCATGAAGGCGGCCCACACTTCGGTGACGCGGCGGGTGTAGCGCACCGCCACCGGGGGCAGTTCGGGTTCACGCAGGCGTGCCAGGCGTTCGGCCATCGGCATGCCGATCTTCAGGCTGCTGGCGAACAGCAGGCCGAGCAGCAGGCTGACCAGCACCGGGTACCAGCGCAGCAGCGCCGGCTCGTCGGCCAGCACCAGCAGCACGCAGAACACCAGCACCGCGCCGGTCATGCGCCGGCTGTTGCGGTCAGCCGGGTTGCTGAGCAGGCGCGCCAGCCACAGGCCGCCGAGCAGGGCGGCGAACAGCGTTGGCGACAGGTGCCCGGCGCCGAAATACACGGCGAACGGGTAGGCCACGCTGACCAGCGCGACCAGCAGGCCGAACAGACGGCTCATGCCGGTTCCGCGTTGACCATCTGATAAACCGCCTCGACCACGTCGCCGACGGTGCGTACGGTCTTGAACGCCTCGGCGGCGATCTTCTTGCCGGTCTGGCGCTTGATGTGGTCGATCAGGTCGACGGCGTCGATGCTGTCGATTTCCAGGTCTTCGTACAGGTTGGCGTCCAGGCTGATGCGCTCGGGGCTCAGTTCGAACAGCTCCACCAGGGCGTCGCGCAAGGTGTCGAAGATTTCCTCACGGGTTTGCATGGTCATCGTCCTCAAGCTGCCTGGCGGCTGGCAACGAAGGCTGCCAGGCTGGCCACGTTGGCGAAATGGGTGCGGGTGTCCTTGGCTTCGGCGTCGATCTTGATGCCGAAACGCTTCTGAATCGCCAGGCCGAGCTCCAGGGCGTCGACCGAGTCCAGGCCCAGGCCTTCACCGAACAGGGTCATGTCGTCATCGATGTCCTGGGGGGTGACGTCCTCGAGACCGAGGGAGTCGATGATCAGATTTTTGATCTCAAGCTGTAGAGCGCTCATCTTTGGCGAGCTCCTGTATGAAATGCTGATGCAGATGATCGTTGAGTTTGCGCGACGCGACCGGCGCCGCGCCCATGGCGGCGAAGTGCGCCGGGTCGATGTCTTCGCCGACGCGCAGGCGGATGTGGAAGCGCCGCGCGGGAATCCGGTACCAGGGCTCGGCCTTGGTCAGGGTGGTGGGCGAGACGCTGATCACCACCGGGGTGATGATGCGCGCGCCGCGCAGGGCGATGGCCGCGGCGCCGCGGTGAAATTCCGGCGGCTGGCCGGGCGTGGTGCGCGTGCCTTCCGGGAAGATCACCAGGGTCTGGCCCTGCTGTAGCGCGCCGGCGGCCTCGTCGAGCATGTCCATGCTGCCGCTGTTGCTGATGTAGCCCGCCGAACGGATCGGCCCGCGCATGCAGGGGTTGTTCCACAAGCTCTGCTTGACCACGCAGTTGGTGTCGTGGGTGAAGGCGATGGTCACCACTACGTCGATCAGCGAAGGGTGGTTGGCGATGATCATCTGCCCCGGGCGGCCCAGGCGCTCGGCGCCTTCGACTTCATAGGTGAGCACGCCGCTGCGGTACATGAATTCGACGAAGGTGCGAAAGGTCAGGCTGACCACCCGGCGGGCACGGCGCTGGTGAGCGGCGGCGCCGCCCGGCAGCAGGGACAATACCGGGAATACCAGGATGCGCAGCAGCACGCCGCCGATGCCGAACAGCGTGAAGCTGGCCGCCGTGGCGATCAGGCGCCACCAGTAGGGCGGGCTGTAGCGCTTCACAGGCTTTGGCGTGACCAGATCCATCGGCGCTCTTTCCAGGTGTGTTGAAGGGAGGTGCCGTTGTTGCTCAGGCACTGGATCAGGCTCAGCGGGTGCGGCCATTCGCTGCGCGCGCCGCTGGCGTTGTGCAGCGCCAGGCGCCAGTCGTCGCCGGGCGTCAGCAGCAGGGCCAGGGCGTAGGGGAATGGCACGTCGTCGATGAACGGCGCATAGGGCTCTGGCTGGGCTTCTTCGCCGATCACCAGCAAAACCGCCGGTGCACCCTCGGCCAGCAGGCTCAGGGCCTCGAGCATGGCCATTTCCAGGCCATCGCCTTCGCCGGCCAGGGCGGTCATTTCGCTGGTGTCGCCGCGCATGATCGACCACTGACCGATGATCGCGTTGTGCACAGAAAGGCTGAACTGTGTCGGCGACAGCGGCTCTTTAACCGCAAGGTCCTTGAGAATGGCCAGGTTGCGCGGGGTTTCGCCATGCCGCGAGGCGAATACCAGGGGCAGTGCCGAGTGGCCTTCGGCCAATGGCCAGGCGACCTGGAACATCATGCGTGCCAGGCGGCTCAGGCGGCGGCGCTGCAGGGCGGGCAGAAAGCCGACATCGGGCTGTTCACCGCTATCGGCAAGACGTTCGGGCGCCTTGCTCCAGGCGAGCCAGTCATCCGTACTGTCCAGGCCGGGGGCCCAGGCACGCCATTGATCGATCCTGAACTGCATTTGTACTGAAACTCTGCTTGGCCCGCCGGGCATTTCCTTGTCTGTGCGACTGTCCTGTGCGACAAGAGCCTTGTCGATGGGGAGCGATGCTGCGCCGGCCATTATCCGGGGCTTGGCAAGACCCCGCAAACATTAAGTAGTGATTTTCTGATGGATGACCCGTTTCGCTTGGTTCCCGTGAATGTCATCAAGTTTTGCCTAGTATCAATGCACTAGTCATAGGGGGAGATTCGGATGAGGCGCGTGGTTTTCAATCAGAAAGGTGGCGTGGGCAAATCCAGCATTGCCTGCAATCTGGCCGCGGTCAGTGCTTCGCAGGGCTACCGCACGTTGCTGGTCGATCTCGATGCCCAAGCCAATTCGTCCCATTACCTGACGGGGCTGACCGGCGACGAGATTCCCATGGGCATCGCCGATTTCTTCAAGCAGACGCTGTCCAGCGGGCCGTTCGCCAAGAAGGGCAAGGTGGATATCTACGAGACGCCCTTCGAGAACCTGCACGTGATCACCGCCACGCCCGAGCTGGCCGAGCTGCAGCCAAAGCTCGAGCAGAAGCACAAGATCAACAAACTGCGCAAACTGCTCGAGGAACTGTCCGAAGACTACGAGCAGATCTACCTGGATACCCCGCCGGCGCTGAACTTCTACACGGTTTCCGCGTTGATCGCCGCGGATCGCGTATTGATTCCCTTCGATTGCGACACCTTCTCCCGCAACGCGCTATACGGCCTGCTGCGCGAGATCGAGGAATTGAAGGAGGACCACAACGAGGAGCTGCAGGTCGAGGGCATCGTGGTCAACCAGTTCCAGCCCCGCGCCTCGCTGCCGCAGCAACTGCTCGACGAGCTGGTGGAAGAAGGCCTGCCGGTGCTGCCGGTCAACCTGATGAGTTCGGTGAAGATGCGCGAATCCCATCAGGCCTGCACGCCGCTGATCTACCTTGACCCGCGCCACAAGCTGACCCAGCAGTACGTCGAGCTGCACGATTTGCTGCAGCGCAGCTAATGGGGGCGGGCTGTCCTGGGTATCGCTTCGCTCAACCGCAGGCTACGGCCTTAACCCTTCTGTAGCCCGGTGTTGAGCGCAGCGATACCCGGGTCGGTTTTCTAGCGCACCACGAACACATCGCACGGCGCCTTGTGCAGAAAATGCTGGGCCAGGCTGCCGAGTAGCGCTTGGCTCAAGGCGCCGCGGCCGTGGCTGCCGAGCACAAGCAGGTCGCTTTTGCGCGCCCTGAGCTGTTCCTGCAGGCAACGCAGAATGCCGCCCTGGTGCACCGCATGGCTGATCGTCGGGCCGGATGGCGGCAGCAGGCGGGCTTCATCCTCCAGCAATTGAGCGATCAGCGCCTGCTGGATCTGCAGCTGGCTGTCGACCTGCTCACCGCTGGCCTTGCCCGGATCGAACACGTGCACGGCATGCAGCTCGGCGCTCTCCGGCAGCAGCCCGTACGCGCCGGCCAGGGCGCTGCAGGCGCACAGGGAAAAATCGATGGCGGCCAGGGCCTGCTGATAGGGGCCGGGGCTTGGGTGGGCGACCAGCAGCAACGGCACTGGGCAGTTGCGGGCGATGCGGTCCAGGCTGGTGCCGGAAAAGAACTCGTGGCGCTCCAGATGGCCACCGAGCACCAGCAGGTCGTGCCCGTTCTCCCGCAGATGCTGCAGCACCACCTCTGATGGCTTGCCGCTGCGCAGTTGCAGGTCGCTGCCCGGCGGGGCGTATTGGCTGGTGCTGGCGTCCAGCGCCTGGCGTGCATGGTCGTGGGTCTGTTCGCTCTGGGTCGGGTCGAGCACGTGCAGCACGCTCAGGCGCGCGCCATGCTGCTGTGCCAGTTGCGCCGCCCGGCGCAGTGCCAGGTCCGCGGTGCCGCGCAGGTCGTGGGCGATCAGAATGTGCTTGAACATGGCGCCTCCCGCCGTGCCGTCATCCGGCGTTGCGCCTGAATGATCCCTCCTTGGATTAGTCGGCTTTTTGACCGGTGGCAAGGTCAGATGTCAGCGCAGCACCCTTCAAACGCCCTGGGTGTTCAGCCAGGCGAGCAGTTGCGGCAGGGGCAGGGCGCCGCTTTGCCGGGCGACTTCCTGACCGTCGCGAAACAGGATCAGGCTGGGAATCGAGCGGATGCCCAGCTGTGCGGACAACTGCTGATTGGCTTCGCTGTCCAGCTTGCCCAGCCGGCAGCGGGTACGTAGCTCACTTGCCGCCTGGGCGAAGGTTGGCGCGAAGCTGCGGCACGGCCCGCACCAGGCGGCCCAGACATCCACCAGCAGCGGCAGATCGCCCTTCAGCTGGCTGGCGAAGTTGCCCTGATGCAGATCGAACGACGCGCCCGGCAGCACCTCGGCCTTACAGTGGCCGCAGCGCGGCGTTTCGCCCAGGCGCGCGGTGGGAATGCGATTGAGGCTGCTGCAGCTGGGGCAGGGGATGATCGCTGAGTTGCTCATGACGGGCTCCGAACAGAAGAATGTCGGCCGAGAGCCTATGGGCTGTGGCGCGCCATCGCAAGACACGCAGACTGGCGGACGACGCCAGCGCTTTTGCCGGGCGAGCGCTATGATGGACCGTTTGCGGCGGCCAGTGGAGAGCTAAGCATGAAGGCGGTGAAGAAGTGGCTGCGCCTGGGCAGCCTGGTGGTGGCGGTGATCGCCCTGACCTTTTTCGCCCTGCGCATCTACGACGCCCACAACAAGCCCGACCTCGGCCCCTGGCATACCTTCGTGCCGCGCGAGCTGAGCGCCGACGAGCTGGATGCCGCCAGCTGGCAGGATTATCTGCTCGCCGAGCAGGCGCTGTTCGCGGCGCTGCCTGGCAATGTCTACCAGCGCCTGGACGATGCCGAGCGGGTGCCGGATAACCGCTACTTCGCTGATAGCCCGCTCAATGCCTCGCGCTTCGAATGGGACTGGAACCGCTCCTATGTGCTCGAGCCGGACGGCAAGCCCAGAGGCGCCGCGGTGATGCTGCACGGCCTGACCGATTCGCCCTACAGCCTGCGGCATATTGCAGGCGTCTATCGTGACGCCGGCTTCGTGGTGGTCGGCCTGCGCCTGCCTGGGCATGGCACCACGCCTGGGGCGCTGACCCGGGTGACCTGGCAGGACTGGCTCGCCGCTACCCGCCTGGCGGTGCGCGAGGCGCAGCGGCTGATCGAGCCGGGCGACGAGCTGCAACTGGTGGGCTATTCCGCCGGCGGCGGGCTGGCGCTCAAGTATGCCCTCGACGCCCTGGGCAACCAGGAATTGCCGCAGCCGACGCGCCTGACCCTGATTTCACCGATGATCGGCGTCGCCGGTTACGCCCGCTTCGCCGGCCTGGCCGGGCTGCCGGCGGTATTCCCGGCGTTCGCCAAGGCGGCCTGGCTGGACGTGCTGCCCGAGTACAACCCATTCAAATACAACTCCTTCGCCCTCAATGCGGCGCGGCAGTCGTACCTGTTCACCGCCGCGCTGCAGGAACAGATCGCCGTGCTCGCCGGGCGCAATGCCCTGAGCGAGCTGGCGCCGGTGCTCACTTTCCAGTCGCTGGTCGATTACACCGTGAGCACCCCGGCCGTGGTCGATGCCCTGTATGCACAGCTGCCAGCCAACGGCAGCGAGCTGGTGCTGTTCGACCTCAATCGCTTCGTCGATTTCGGGCCGCTGCTCGGCGCCCACGCCAAGTCGCCGCTTGAGCTGCTGCCCGCCGGCCCGCGGCGCTATCGCACCACGCTGATTGGCAATGTCTCACCGCAGACTCTGGACGCTGCGGCGCGCAGCACCGAGGCCGGAGCCAGCGAGGAGCAGGTCACGCCCATCGGCCTGGCGTTTCCGCGCGAGGTATTCTCGCTGTCCCACGTCGCCCTGCCGTTTCCAGTCAGCGATTCGCTGTACGGGCTGCAGCCGGACGAGCCGGAGGATTACGGCGTTCACCTCGGTGCGCTGTCGGTGCGCGGCGAGCGCGGTGTGCTGCTGGTGAGCATGGAGGCGCTGCAGCGGGTGACCTCGAATCCCTTCTACCCGTACATGATCGAGCGGCTGCGGGAGCATGGGGGATTGCGGGGAGAGTAGTCTGCTAGGCGACAGTGGAGTACTTGTGGGAGCGCGCCATGCGCGCGATTTTTTCGCGGGCATGGCCCGCTCCCACAGGTAACGTGCCGGCCTTACTAGAGTCGGTTACTCTCAAGCCTCTGGCTGCAAGCGATCATCTCAAACACTCGGCTGCCCCTCAGCCGCATCACCCTTGTCCTTCTTCTCCTTGACCACGAAGTAGAACTCTTCGCCGTGCTTCACCGCGCCGTAGAGTACGGCCTTCTCGATCAGCTCGCTGCCGCGCTGGTCGCGCAGCATCATCGGATCCTTGCGCAGGTCGCGGTACAGGGCAATACACAGCAGGGCCATCACCACCACGAAGGGCAGCGCCACCACGATGGTCAGGTTCTGCAGGCCGGTCAGTGCCGCGCCCGGGTCGCGTGGGTCGCCGATGGCCAGCATGATCGCGGCCACCGCGCCGGTTAGCGCGCCCCAGAAGATCATGGTGCCGCGTGACGGTTCGGTTGTGCCGTGCTCGGACAGCGTGCCCATCACCAGCGACGCCGCGTCGGCGCCGGAAACGAAGAAGATGCCCACCAGGATCATCACCAACACCGAGGTGACGGAGATGAAGGGGTAGCTTTCCAGCAGCTCGTAGAGGGCGATGTTGCTGTCCACCGCGCCGTTGCTCAGGGTGAACACGCCTTCGCGCAGCGCATCGATGCCGGCGGCGCCGAAGATCACGAACCACACCAGGCTGACCAGGCTTGGCACCAGCAGCACACCGGTGACGAACTGGCGGATGGTGCGCCCGCGGCTGATGCGGGCGATGAACATGCCCACGAACGGCGTCCAGGAAATCCACCAGGCCCAGTAGAACACCGTCCAGCTGGACAGCCAGTTGTCCATGCTATCGCCGCCGCTGGCGTTGGTGCGCGCCATCATCTCAGGCAGCATGGCGATGTAGTCGCCCAGGGCGGTGGGCAACAGGTTGAGCATCAACAGGGTCGGCCCGGCGATGAACACGAAGGCCGCCAGCAGCAGGGCCAGCGCCATGTTGGTGTTGGACAGCCACTGGATGCCCTTGTCGATGCCGGACACCGCCGAGGCCACGAAGGCGATGGTCAGCAGGGTGATCAGGCCGACGTAGAACAGCTTGCCGGGCTGCTCCACCCAGCCGTTGTACTCCAGCCCGCCGGCGATCTGCAGGGCGCCGAGCCCCAGGGAGGCGGCCGAGCCGAACAGCGTGGCGAAGATCGCCATCATGTCGATGGCGCGGCCGACCGGGCCGTTGGCGTGCTCGCCCATCAGTGGCCGGAAGGCGGCGGAAATCAGCTGCGAGCGGCCGCGGCGAAAGGTGCCGTAGGCGATCGCCAGGCCGACGATGGCGTACATCGCCCAGGGGTGCAGGCTCCAGTGGAACAGCGTGGTGGCCATTGCGATCTGCATGGCGCCGTTGGTCTGCGCCTCGGCCGTGCCCGGCGGCGGGCTCACGTAATGCGACAGCGGCTCGGCGACGCCAAAGAACATCAGGCCGATACCCATGCCGGCGCTGAACATCATGGCGATCCACGAGGTGGTGCGAAATTCAGGTGCTTCGCCATCCTTGCCCAGGGGAATGCGCCCGTAACGGCTGGCGGCCAGCCACAGCACGAAGACCACGAAGATGGTCGAGGTGAGCACGAAGAACCAGCCGAAATTGACGATCACCCAGCTCTGCGCCGTGGCGGCGTTTTTCGCCAGGCTGGTCTGGTTGAGAAAGCCCCAGGCCACGAAGGCCAGGGCCAGCAGGCTGGTGAAGCCGAACACCACCCAGTCCAGCTTGCCTTCCAGGTAGCGGTCGCGCCTGGCTTCCTCGGTTTGCGACGGGTCGGTGATGCCGAGTTCGGGTGTTTCAACCTTGTCTTGGGTTGCCATGGTCGCTGCGTGCCCTCTATGGGTTCTTGTTGATCTGCTCACGCAAATGGGCGCATTCCCTGGCTCGTCGCGTGCACGGTGCGCCGACGATGATGCGGATGCGGCGGCCGATTTCTCTGTCTGGTAACGCCCCGCGCCGTTCTCGTAGCGACGTTTTCCCGGCGCAAAAACGCGGAAAGCACCCGAAGGTGCTTTCCCGTTGACGCTTGTGGCTGGCTTATTGAGTGGCCAGGCCGGCGGCTCTGGCGCGGGCGGCGTGCAATTTCTTGTAGCTGTCGATCAGGCGCAGGTGCTTGTCCAGGCCCTCCAGCTGCATGCTGGTCGGCGTCAGGCCGAAGAACCGCACGCTGCCGTTCACCGAGCCGATCACTGCGTCCATGCGCTCGTTGCCGAACATGCGCCGCAGGTTGTGCTCGAAGTTGGCCAGCTCCAGCTCGTCGTCCAGCTGGATCTCCAGCACGGCATTCACCGCCTGGTAGAACAGGCCGCGTTCGACGGTGTTGTCGTTGTACTGCAGGAAAGCCTCGACCAGTTCCTTGGCGTCGTCGTATTTCTTCAGCGCCAGGTTGATCAACAGCTTCAGCTCGAGAATGGTCAGCTGGCCCCACGCCGTGTTGTCGTCGAACTCGACGCCGATCAGCGTGGTGATATCGGTGTAGTCGTCGACCTCGGCGTTGTTGAGGTTACGCAGCAGCGATTTGAGCTCGCGGTCGCTCAGGGCGTGCAGGTTGAGGATGTCCTTGCGAAACAGCAGCGCCTTGTTGGTGTTATCCCAGATCAGATCCTCGACCGGGTAGATCTCCGAGTAGCCGGGCACGAGGATGCGGCAGGCGTTGGCGCCGAGGTCGTTGTAGGTGGCAACGTAGACCTCCTTGCCCATGTCCTCGAGGATGCCGAACAGGGTTGCGGCTTCCTGCTCGTTGGAATCTGCACCCTCGCCGGAGAAGTCCCACTCGACGAATTCGAAGTCCGGCGTGGCGCCGAAGAAGCGCCACGACACCACGCCGCTGGAGTCGATGAAGTGCTCGACGAAGTTGTTCGGCTCGGTCAGCGCCAGGCTGTCGAAGGTCGGTTGCGGCAGGTCGTTGAGGCCTTCGAAGCTGCGGCCCTGGAGCAGTTCGGTGAGGCTGCGCTCCAGCGCCACCTCCAGGCTCGGGTGGGCGCCGAAGGAGGCGAACACGCCGCCGGTACGCGGATTCATCAAAGTGACGCACATCACCGGAAATTCACCGCCCAGCGACGCGTCCTTGACCAGCACCGGGAAGCCTTGTTCTTCCAGGCCCTGGATGCCGGCGACGATGCCCGGGTACTTGGCCAGCACCTCCTGCGGCACATCCGGCAGGCACAGCTCGCCTTCGAGGATTTCGCGCTTGACCGCCCGCTCGAAGATTTCCGACAGGCACTGCACCTGGGCCTCACTCAGGGTGTTGCCGGCGCTCATGCCGTTGGACAGGTACAGGTTCTCGATCAGGTTGGACGGGAAGTACACCGTCTCGCCATCGCTCTGCCGCACGAACGGCAGCGAGCAGATGCCGCGCAGGGAGTTGCCGGAGTTGGTGTCGTACAGGTGCGAGCCGCGCAGCTCGCCGTCCGGGTTGTAGATGGCCAG
The DNA here is from genome assembly GCF_000213805.1 of Pseudomonas fulva 12-X. Classification (NCBI taxonomy): domain Bacteria; kingdom Pseudomonadati; phylum Pseudomonadota; class Gammaproteobacteria; order Pseudomonadales; family Pseudomonadaceae; genus Pseudomonas; species Pseudomonas fulva. Next base: position 522,940 of record NC_015556.1, read on the forward strand.
GCAATGTTCGTCGAGGATCTCCTCGGGCAGCGCGTCCTTCGGGCCCGGTTTGAACCAGCGCTCGTTGGGGTAATGGACGAACGCGGCATTGGCGATGTCCTTGCCCCAGAACTGGTCGTTGTAGAAGAAGTTGCAGTTCAGTCGCTCGATGAACTCGCCCAGCGCCGAGGCCAGGGCGCTTTCCTTGGTCGCACCCTTGCCATTGGTGAAGCACAGGTTCGACTGCGCGTCGCGAATGTGCAGCGACCAGACGTTGGGCACGATGTTGCGCCAGGAGGCGATCTCGATCTTCATCCCGAGATCCGCGAGGATGCCCGACATGTTGGCGATGGTCTGCTCCAGCGGCAGATCCTTGCCCGGGATGTAGGTGGTGGTTTCGCTCACCGGCATCAGCAGCGCCTGGGCGTCGGCGTCGAGGTTTTCCACTTCCTCGATGATGAACTCGGGGCCCTGCTGCACGACCTTTTTCACGGTGCAGCGGTCGATGGAACGCAGAATCCCCAGGCGATCCTTCTCGGAAATGTCCGCCGGCAGCTCGACCTGGATCTTGAAGATCTGCGCGTAGCGGTTCTCCGGGTCGACGATGTTGTTCTGCGACAGGCGAATGTTCTCGGTAGGGATGTCCCGCGTCTGGCAGTACAGCTTGACGAAGTACGCCGCGCACAGCGCCGAGGAGGCCAGGAAATAGTCGAACGGCCCCGGCGCCGAGCCGTCGCCCTTGTAGCGGATCGGCTGATCGGCGATCACCGTGAAATCATCGAACTTGGCTTCGAGGCGAAGGTTGTCGAGAAAATTGACCTTGATTTCCATGGAGCAGCACCGGCAAGCAAAACGAATGGCCGGCATTATCCGGGTTTTCGCCCGGAAGTCTTGCCGCTGGTCAGAATGCGCCTTGCTTGCGCCGCGTTGGCTTAGCGAGCGCGGTCGTTGCGCGGCGCCTTCTCCAGCGCCGACAGATCCTGCACCCAGGGCAGCGCCGCCTCGCACCACTTCTGCCAGGTCGGCCGCAATTGCTGCGACTCGGCCAGCACGCCGACACGCAGGCCATAGGCGGTCGGGTTGTCGGCGTCATAGGTGAACAGCTGCGAACCACAGTCGCCGCAAAACGCCTGGGCGCGACGCGAGCCGCTCTCTGCCACCTTCACATACACCTTGGGCGTGCCGCGCAGCAGCGAAAACGTACCGGGCAGCGCCGGCGTCGACACCCGAAACGCAGTGCCGGTGAGCTTCTGGCAATCATGGCAATGGCACACGCTGGTGAGTTGCGGGTCCGTTTCTGCAACGAATGCGATGGCGTCGCAGTGGCAGCTACCGTGGACTTTCATGGTGGTTACCTGGGCTGGGTAAGAGAAGTGATTGTGCTGTGCCGCAGGATCGGTGGGAAGGCGAAGGCTTTTTATTTGGTGAGGTTCGAGGCGAGCCTGCGCTGTGCCGCAAGCTGTCCGCTGTATATCTATACGTTGGGGCGTTAGGGGCGGCAGGATCAATCAAGGTCAGGGAGATGACTCATGCGACGTATTGGCATTCTGGGCGGCATGAGCTGGGAATCCACCGCGGTCTATTACCGCCAGCTCAATGAGGGCGTTCGTGACCGGCTGGGCGGGTTGCACTCGGCTTCATTGTTGCTCGACTCAGTCGACTTCGCCGAGATTGCTGAATTGCAGCGTCGGGCCGAATGGCAGCAGGCTGGCGAGCACCTTGGTCGCGCGGCGCATGGCCTGCAGCAAGCTGGCGCGGGAGCCATCCTGTTGGCCACCAATACCATGCACAAGATCGCCCCGGCCATCGAGGCGCAGATCGATATCCCATTGCTGCATATCGGCGATGCGGTGGGCCAGGCGTTGCAAGCCCGGGGTGTGCGCCGGGCTGCTTTGCTCGGCACGCGCTTCACCATGCAGGAGGATTTTTATCAGCGGCGCCTGACCGAGCGATACGGCATCGAGGTGCTACTGCCGAATGCCGAGCAGATGGCCGAAATCGACCGGGTGATATTTACCGAGCTGTGTCGCGGCGAATTCAATGACAAGTCGCGGACTTTCTATCTTGACTGTCTCAGCCAACTGGCTGGGCAGGGAGCTGAGGCGGCGATTCTCGGCTGTACCGAAATTGGGCTATTGCTGGCAGACGAACAGACTAGCATTTCAATGTTCGACAGCGCTGAGCTACATGTGCAGATGGGATTGGAATGGATGCTTGCTGGTCCGTGAGCACCAGCCAGTAATGGCTCACGCTGAGCAACTGATTTCCAGATGCTTGCCCGGCTCTTCCTCGAAGGGGCGTGGCAGCAATTGGCGCAGTTCGCGCACCGTGCCGTAGTCGCCCGCTTCGGCGGCGATGGCTTCCTGGGCCCGGTAGTTGCGTAGCACACGTAGAGTGGGTTGACCGCGTGTATGCAATTGATAGGGTCAGAGTGACTGATTCTGAACTCAGTCAGCGACTTTGACTCTACCGATTCCTCCGTTTGGTGACGTAGATGTAACGTAGAGCTAACCGGCGCTGCGCGGCTTTATCGCGCAGCGTCCAGCGATCGAAGAGAGCGAGGTTGAGCGCCGTGTTATACATGGCTAGTTCACGGTGAACATGCTCAGCTTTTGGCAGAATATTGAAAGTAACCTTTCTCTATCTACGTTGTACCTCCAAAGTGACTGTCCGAACCCCTTAATTGGATCGTTCTCGTCAATACCTTGATACTCTGATTCAGTTAGCATCGAAAAGCGAATCCAATTCATCAACCAAAACAACCTGCGCTTGCCTTCCTCTTCTTCGTTAAGCCCAAGAAGTCCAAGTTGTTCGCACAGCGTCGAAAACGATATTTTCCCTAACAAGAGATTTCCAAACACATTCGGGTTGATGACCTTGACGGCTGCGATGAAAACGATGATAGGGACGAGTCGAAGATGATTCTCTCCTGACGTGCTGTAGATAATCGCCAGGTTTGTAAAGACCTTCTCCAACTGCCTCAGCGAAAGATTGAAATGCTGAGCCAAAGGGACCAAACAATCGGCGATATTACGATCATCGCCCCAGGTTGTAATCTCATGCAATTGAAGTAGCTTCTTGATGTACAACTCAATGTCGTTGCTGTATCGGTCAGTAATCCTCTTTGGAATAGATGTTTCAATGTTAATAAATTTTTGGAGATAAGTGTGGGCGTCAATGTTGCTTCCATATACGCTCCTAATCGCTTCCTCTAGTTGTTGCTTATGCATCACAAGAAGGAAGACAACGTTCTTGACGGAAAATAGGTGTTTTATCTTCTCGAGAACCTCCACTGCGAAGGAGGGCTTGCATCTATCTAGTTCGTCAATAACGATAACAAGGCGACCACTGCTGTTACCCATCAGATTTGCTGGCAGGTCCGATAGAGACTCTCGAAAAGACTGGATGAGTTCGGTCTCTGTGTCATGTGCACTAAGACGCTCCTTGACCAAATCTGCGATTGTTTCGGAAGTATCGGCAGCAACGTCTTCACCTATCTCGGACAAGGTTTCAATGTCGGACTCCTTGATGATTCCAAGTGTTGCTGCTTTGATGCCGATCTTCGCTGTCCATGAGAGCAGTCGTACCCCGACTTTCTTTGCTTTATCCTTAAAGTCCGAGCTTCTCTGAGATTCGGCGGAGTGCTGATCTACGTACGAAGTGATTGCGCTTGCAATCGACATGAATGCATCTTCTGTGTAGTCATTTTGAAACGCGTCGATATAGATGCTCGGAATGCCTCTTTCATTAAGAAGGCCCTGCCACATCTTTACGAATGTCGTTTTTCCCTCACCCCACTTGCCATCAAGCGAGATTACTAGTTCGTCCGTCGAGCGAATGACCAAATTTGATAGAGCTTCTCCAAATTGTTGGCGTTGGAGCGCGTCGTTCCTGAATCCATCTGAATCTCCAACCACCAAAGAGGGAGTGACAAGTTTCATAGGCGTCTCGAATGAGTATAACGTTTGGTTTGGGAGCGGGCTTTAGCCCGTCCCCAGTGAGCGAAGCGAGCGTTTTGAACCAGCTGTTATGCTTGGCTGACGGGCTACTCGTAAATTGGTTGAGAAAGTCGTGCGGAGTACTGATGAGCACAGGCGGAGCAGACATTAATATGCATATTGCCTGCGAGTTTAATTAGAGATCGTTTCTTATGCTCTACTTCCCAGCATTTTAAGCAGTAGGCAATGCCATGAGGTTTTCCGGTCTCATTAGTTTCATAGTAAGCGTCCAGGTTTCTTAGGAGGCTCCCCTTATTTTGAAATGCATCTTGAAGCTCTTGTATTGTCTTGTTTTTATCTGAAATTGTTTCTTGAATGTCAGCTAGCTCGATTTTAATATCAGCGAGGGCTCCGATTAAATCCGCGAGCTTCAATTTCAGCTCGGCTTTTTCCAGCGAGAAATCGCTATCTTTTAAGAAGCGTGCGATATCAGTAGCAGTTTTTATTCCGTTCAATGCGGTTGCTATAAGAGTCATGTCAGCCATGAGTTACTCCTTAGTGCATAACAGTGATCAGAAGGGATTCTTCATTAATGCGTGATTGCAGGGTTTCGCATAACGTCGATTCAGCATTAAACAATACTTGACATGTAGATATGCACAGCTCTCGCGTATTGCGTGACTTGTGTCTGCATAGCATTTCTGCCCGGTGACGCAAGCGGCGAGATTGTGGCGCAGGTGCGAGGAAGGGCGAGGTGCATTGCAAGTTCCTTTTGGCAATGATTTACGCGCGCGGACATCCATCCGCAGAGGGGTTTTGACGATAAGAGGTTGCCCTGTAAACGGCAAGTGCCTGCCGGGCAATATGCTGCACTGAGTAGAGTTTTGGCGAGCAGACGCGTTGGCGGATTACGCTTTTGGCCAATACGCCCTACGTTGCGTGGGCTGCGCTTTACTCGGCGGGTGATTGGCTGTTGCCGTCTGCAGCGAATAAGCGCTCCGCGATGGCGGTGCCTTTTTCCAGGCCTTCTGCGGTTAGCCACACGGATTTGTTTTTGCTCCGTGGGTCGTCGATCAGGCCTTGCTGGTGCAGGGCGTTCATTACGTCGAAGTCGTAGCCTTTCCAGGATCGGCCACCGTCGAAGCTGAAGGTAGCAAGCAGTGCCAGCACGGTTTCTTCGATACGTTTTGGGTCGTATTCCACGGCACTGTCTCCTTTGCAGATTTCACGACGAACAACTGATTTCCAGATGCTTGCCCCAATCCGGCGGTCGCTGTGCGTAATGCTGCTTGCCCGGCTGTTCCTCGAATGGGCGGGTCAGGACCTGATGCAGTTCCCGTACGGGCCCATAGTCGCCCTGTTCGGCAGCAGCGATGGCTTCCTGGGCGAGGTAGTTGCGTAGCACGTAGAGCGGGTTAACGGCGTGCATGCGTGCCTGGCGCTCGCTCTGTTCCAAGCCTTCGCGTTCGACGCGGGCCTGGTAGTCGGCGGCCCAGGCGTCGAAGCCAGTGAGGTCGACGAAGTCGTTGCGCACCACCTTCAACGCCTCGGATGGCGCTTGGTCACCCAGGTGACGGAAGAACAGCGAGTAGTCTGTGGCCTTGCCGGCCTGCATCAGGGTCAAGAGGCGCTGGATCAGTTCTTCGTCGCCGTCTTCTGCCGTGGTGAAGCCCAGGCGTTTGCGCATCAGGTCGTGGTAGTGGGCCTGGTAGATCGGCAGGAACAGGTCGAGGGTTTCGCGCAGGGTGTCGATTTCCACCAGGGGCGTCAGTGCTTGGGCGAGGGCCGAGAGGTTCCAGTGGGCGATGGGCACCTGGTTGCTGAAGCTGTAGCGGCCGGTGTCGTCGGAATGGTTGCAGATGTGCTTGGCGTCGAAGTCGTCGAGAAAGGCGTAGGGGCCGAAGTCGAAGGTGATGCCGAGGATCGACATGTTGTCGGTGTTCATCACCCCGTGGCAGAAGCCGTAGGCCTGCCACCAGGCGATCATCTCCGCGGTGCGTTCCAGCACGGCCTTGAGCAGGGCCGCGTGGGGCTGCGGCTGCTCGAGGCAGGCCGGGTAATGGTGCTCGATCACGTAGTCGGCGAGTTGTTTGAGCTGCTCGTGCTGGCGCGTGTAATAGAAGTATTCGAAGTGGCCGAAGCGGATATGGCTGGGCGCCAGGCGCACCAGCATCGCGGCGGTTTCCTGCCTCTCGCGCCACACCGGCGTGCTCGAGCCGGTCACGCACAGCGCTCGCGAGCTTGGAATGCCGAGGGCGTGCAGCGCTTCGCTGGCGAGAAATTCGCGGATCGAGCTGCGCAGCACGGCGCGGCCATCGCCCATGCGCGAGTAGGGCGTCATGCCGGCGCCCTTGAGGTGCAGGTCCCAGTGCTCGCCGGCATCGTTGAGTACTTCGCCGAGCAGCAGGCCGCGGCCATCGCCAAGGCGCGGCGAGTAGCCGCCGAACTGGTGGCCGGAATAGACCATGGCGCGCGGCTCGGCATCGCTCCACAGCTGGTTGCCGGAGAACAGCTCGGCGAATACCTCGCGCTGCGCTTCGCGCGGGTCGAGATCGAGCAGGGCCATGGCGCTGTCGCTGACTACCACCAAGCGCGGCTCGGCGATGGGCTCGGGCAGTATGTGCGTGGAAAACCCGTCACCCAGGCCGGCGAAGCGATTGTCGAAGGTCAGGGTGTCGAGGGTTTTCACGGTTTGGCCTCGTCTTTCTTCTCGGCTTGCTCGGCGCTCGCCAGTTGCTGGTCGTCGAGCTTGAGCGTGTCATGGGGCGCGGCGGCGCGGCTGAGCACGATGTCCATCTTCGGTGTGCTGGACAGGTTGATGTCGTTGTCGGCGAACAGCTGGTCGACGCGGCGGTTGAGCTCGTCGGTGGCGACGCCGCGGTCACCCAGTTCCTTGACGTAGATCTTCAGCTCGTGGGTCAGGCCGTCCGGTGCGTACAGGCTGAGCTGGGCGGTCGGCGCCGGGTCGCGCATCACCCGGGAGTTCTCCTGGGCGGCCTGCAGCAGCAGGGTGCGCACTTTCTCCAGATCGGCGCCGCGGTTGACCTTGAAGGTCAGCACGATACGGGTCACGGTATCGGTCAGGGTCCAGTTGATCAACTGGCTGGTGACGAACGTCTTGTTCGGCACGATTACTTCCTTGCGATCGCTGTCGATGATGTGGGTGGCGCGGATGTGGATGCGTTTCACCGTGCCGGTCACGGTGCCGATGGTCACCAGGTCGCCGATGCGCACCGGGCGCTCGAACAGGATGATCAGGCCGGAGATGAAGTTGGCGAAGATCTCCTGCATGCCGAAACCGATACCTACCGACAGCGCGGCGACCAGCCATTGCAGCTTGTTCCAGCTCACCCCGAGGGTCGACAGGGTGACCACGATGCCGGTGCCGAAGATCACGTAGGACAGTAGTGTGGTGGTGGCGTAGGCGCTGCCCTGGGCCAGGCGCAGACGCGACAGCACCAGCACTTCCAGCAGGCCCGGCAGGTTGCGGCCAAGGGCCAGGGTGATGGCGGCGATGATCAGCGCATAGAGCGCGTCGAGCAGGCTGATCGGTACCAGCGAAGAAGCGCTGCCGGCCCCGGCCACGGTGCTGCTGTTGTATTCATAGAGGGTGATGTTGTCCAGGTAGGCGAATACCGAGATCAGGTCGGCCCACACCCAGTACATGGCGGCGATGAAGCTGCCCAGCAGGGTCAGGCGGATCAGGCGCAGGGACTGCTGGTTGACCTGCTCGATGTCCAGCGTCGGCATGTCGAGCTGGATCTCGGTGCCTTCGCCGTCCTCGGTGGTCTGCGCCTCGCGTTTGCTGACCGCGCGCTGGTAGGCAAGGCGCCGAGCGGCCACCGCCAGGCCGCGCACGAACATGGCCTCGACCACCAGCCAGATCAGCAACAGGTAGAGGGTGTCGATCAGCCGGTCGCTGAGTTTCAGGGCGGTGTAGTAGTAGCCGAAGCACACCGCCAGAAACAGGCCCAGGGGCAGTACGCTGAACAGCACGCCGATGAACATGCGGAAGGTCGAGGCGTTCTCACGGGCCGGGCCGCGCAACAGCAGCTTTTGCAGCAGCCAGATCATCAGGCCATAGCAGGTCAGCACCACGGCGATGCCGATCACGTCGTCGGACAGACTCGACGGCTGGTACTCGGCGACGGTGACCACCGCCACCAGGGCCATGACCACCACGCCCAGCCAGCGGATCTGCCGGTGCAGGTAAGCGACGTGGGCGCGCGCCCAATGGAAATGCAGTTCGGCCACGCCGCCCGGCGTGAAGATGCGGTACACGGTGTAGAACACCAGCCAGGCCTGGGCCATGCCGAGGAAGGCCGAGCCGAGGTTGACGTTCAGGCCGCGGGCATCCATCTGCAAGGCGAAGCCGCACAGCGCCAGGAACAGCGAGCCAGGCAGCGCCAGCAACACGTTGAGAAGGATCGCCACTGGCGTGTGCAGTTGGCTGTCACGCTTGAAGTGGCCGATGTCCTTGTGCAGGTCGGTGAGTTTCTGGCTCAGGTAATGGCGCTTGTAGAACAGCAGGCCCATGACCAGCAGCAGCGGCAGGAACAGCAGCGGCCGTTCGATCAGGCCGGCGCCCAGCTGGCTCATGTTGTCCAGCCAGGGCAACTCGGAAATTTGCCGCTGCAGCTGGGCGGGCGCGGTCTTGAACCATTCGAGGTTGAGCGGGTTGTTGCTGGGAATCCAGAACATCTGCTCGTCGAGGGTCGCGCGCAGGGCGGTGGCGGTGTCCTTGAGCTGCTTCTGGTTGAGCTGCAGGGTAATCGATTCGTTGAGCAGCGAGTTGAGCTCGCGGTTCAGGCGATCGTGCAGGGCGCGACGGGTGTCGATCAGGTCCAGCAGGGATTCGCGCAGCTCCGGCGTCACGCTTTCCGGCGGCTGGGCGGCCAGTTGCTTGTCGACATAGGCGCTGGGGTTGGAAATCTGTTCGCGCTGCTGGTTGAGCTCGAACTGGTAGAGGCGAATGTCGGCGATTTCATCGGCCAGGCCGTTGTCGAGCTTGAGCTTGGGTAGCGACTGCCGCTGTTTGTAGAGAATCTTCGACAGCAGCAGGCTGCCCTGCAGCACGTTGATCTGCTCGTCGAGCGCCTGGTCGGTCTGGTTCAGGGTGTCGAGCTGCTGCTGGGTACGCAGGTTGAGCTGGGTCAGCTCGTTGAGGCGGTCGGTGCCGCGCAGCAGGTAGTCGGAGAGCTTGAGGTTGATCGCGCTTTCACGCGCCAGCAGGCTGTCGGAGCCACCGACCTTCTCGGCTTCCATGGACTGCTCGGCCACGGTGCGCTCGGACTGATCACGGCGCTTCTCGTTGATCAGGTTCTGCAGGTCCTGCAGCTCCACGTCCAGGCGTCTGACGCGCTCGTCGAACAGGTCGCGCTGGGCGGTGCCCAGATCCTGCATGACGCTGTTGCCGGCCATTTCCTGGCGGCGTAGCTGGGTCAGGGCGCCGAGCTGGGCGAGTTCGGCCTTGAGCTGGTTGACCCGCTCGGCACTCAGCGGCTTGCCGTCTTCACGGCCGTTCTTGAGCTGCGAGTTGATCTGCTGGGCACGGGTCTGGTTGCTGCTGATTTCCGCCTGGGCGCGCTCCGGGCGCGTTTGCGCGGTGACGATCAGGGTGTTGGCGTCGTTGAGTTGCTTCTGCCAGTCGCTGAGCTGGGCGCTGCGTTCGCTGAGAATTTGCTCCAGCTGGGCGACGCTGGTGCCGGCATAGCGCTGCGCCACGGGCACCACCTTGGTGGCCTTGAGCTTCTCCAGCTCGCGATGGGCATCCTGGGTTTGCCGCGGCGCCTGGGCCAGCTGCTTTTGCAGGGCGGCCAGCTTCTGCTGGCTGTCTGCCTGGGCGTTGAGCGAGTCCAGGGTCTTTTCCAGGGTCTGACGCACCTGGGTCAGCTCGGGCTCGGCGAGCTTGCGGTCGGCCAGGGTATCCAGGCTGCGCTGCACGTCGGCGGCGGTCGGGTTGGCGTCGGCCCAAGCGGGGGAGTTGGCCAGGCACAGGCCCAGCAGGAAAACGGCAAGCAAACGACGGAAAGAGTGCATGGTCATGATCGCGGGGGTGGAGTCCTGCTGAGTCTACAGACTGGTGAGAAGTCCCGCGCGGCGATCTGTCACAAGCCGCCGCGCATCAACCCCGCCGGTAGGCAGGGCGCTGCTGGGCGCGCTGTTGGGCGGCTGTCAGAACGACAGGCCAGGGCCCGGGCGGACGCCTTCGGGGAATCTGACGCCGACCTTGCGGATCTTGTTCCCGTCCATCTCGGCGACCGTCCAGGTCAGGCCCTGCCACTCGACCTGGTCACCCACCACCGGCCCACCGCCGATCTGCTGGTTGATGAAGCGGCCCAGGGTCAGCGACGAATCCACATCGCCGGTGGACAGGCCATAGAGCGCAGCGATGGCGCCCAGTTGGGCATCGCCTTCGAGCACGAAGTCGCCGAAGAAGCGCAGGTCCATGCCGCGCTGCGGCGCCTGGCTGAACAGTTTGCCGAGGGCCGGCAGGTCGTGCTCGTGGCCGATCACGCAGAGCATGTCACCGGCTTCCAGCACCGTGCTGCCGGAGGGGTGCAGCAGTTGGTGATTGCGAAACAGCGCGGCAACGCGGGTTTCTTCGGGCATCTTCAGGTCGCGCAGCGGCGCGCCGATGCACCACTTTTCCGCGCCCAGACGGTAGATGAACAGCTCCCACTGGCTGGTCGGATGCACTTCCAGGCCGGCGCGGGAAATCGGCGCCGGGTCCGGCGGTACCGTCACCTTCAGCGCCTTGGCCACCCACGGCAGGCTGGCGCCCTGCAGCAGCAGGGAAACCAGCACGATGAAGAACGCCAGGTTGAAGTACAGCTGGGCGTGGGGCAGCCCGGCCATCATCGGGAACACGGCGAGAATGATCGGCACCGCGCCGCGCAGGCCGACCCAGGCGATGAAAACCTTCTCCTTGGTGTGGAACGCGCGGAACGGGATCAGCCCGACCATGACCGACAGCGGTCGCGCGAAGAGGATCATCCACAGCGCCAGGCCCAGGGCCGGCAGGGCGATGGGCAGCAGATCATGGGGGGTGACCAGCAGGCCAAGCACCAGGAACATGCCGATCTGCGCCAGCCAGGCCATGCCGTCGAGCATGTGCAAAATGCCGTGGCGCGAGCGGATCGGCCAGTTGCCCAGCACCAGACCGCACAGGTAAACAGCCAGAAAGCCGCTGCCGTGCAGGGCGTTGGTCAGGGCGAACACCAGCAGGCCGCCACTGACTACCAGTAGCGGGTACAGGCCGTCGGCCAGGTGCAGGCGGTTGATGATCTTCAGCAGCAGCCAGCCGCCACCGAGGCCCAGCACCGAGCCGATGCCGAACTCCTGCAGCAGGTGGCCGAGGAAGCTCAGGTGAAATTCGCCCTGGCCCTTGGCGAGCATGTCGATCAGCGTGACGGTGAGGAACACCGCCATCGGGTCGTTGCTGCCGGATTCGATTTCCAGGGTCGCGCTGACCCGCTCGTTGAGGCCTTTGCCGCCGAGCAGCGAGAACACCGCCGCGGCATCGGTGGAGCCGACGATGGCGCCGATCAGCAGGCCCTGCATCAGGCTCAGGTCGAACAGCCAGGCGGCGACCATGCCGGTCAGCACCGTGGTTATCAGCACGCCGACCGTGGCCAGCGACAGCGCCGGCCACAGGGCCACCCGGAAGCTGCCGACCCGGGTGCGCACACCGCCGTCGAGCAGGATCACCGCCAGGGCGAGGTTGCCCACCAGGTAAGCGGTCGGGTAGTTGTTGAAGATGATGCCGCCACCGTCGACGCCCGCGACCATGCCGACGGCGAGGATGATGACCAGAATAGGGATGCCAAGACGCGATGACAGCGAGCTGACCATGATGCTCGCGCCGACCATGAGGGCGCCGACGAGCAGGAGGCTGTTGATGGTGCTGGCATCCAAGGGGGCAAGACTCCACGGGCAAAAAAGGGCGAGCCCGATTCTAGCCTGCACGTCTGCGCCGCTGTCAAAAATAGTTACAAAGGCCGGAAGTAGAGCCTGTCGGCAGATTCTGTGCGGTGAGTGCGCCGCTTCGGCGGCGTGGTGAAGCGGCGGGAGTCGGTCATGCCGGAACGGGCGCCCGACTCCCGCGCGGTTGTCAGCTGACGGTCAGGGTCATGTCGATGCGCTTGAGCCACTCCGCTTCGCTTTCGAAGTCCGCCTGGGTCAGCGGGTTGGCGGCCAGCCAGCCTGGCGGGAATTCGATGGCCAGACTGGAAGGGCCGGCTTTCAGGCGCACGGTGGGCATATTCTGGCTGCCACGGATGTGGTGGAACAGAATCGCGAAGCGCAGCAGCACGCACAGGCGCACCAGCTTGACGCCCTCGTCGCCGAAGTCGGTGAGCTTTTCCTTGGGGATGTTGCGGCGGTGGCCGCGCACCAATAGGGCGAGCATCTGCTGATCCTGGCGGGAGAAGCCGGCCAGGTCGGAATGCTCGATCAGGTAGGCGCCGTGCTTGTGGTACTGGTAGTGGGCGATATCCAGGCCGACTTCGTGCACCTTGGCGGCCCAGCTGAGCAGTTCGCGGTGCCAGTCGTCGGTCAGCTCCCAGTCCTTGGCGACCTTGTCCAGCGCCGACAGCGCCTTGGCTTCGACCCGCGCCGCCTGTTCCTGATCGACGTGGTAGCGCTCCATGAACGCTGACAGGGTGCGCTCGCGCACATCCTCGTGCTGATGGCGACCGAGCAGGTCGTAGAGCACACCTTCGCGCAGCGCGCCTTCGGAATGGCTCATGCGGTTCAGCTCGCAGGCATCGAAGATGGCTTCGAGAATCGCCAGACCGGCCGGGAAGATCGGCCGGCGGTCGGGCTTCACGCCGTCCAGGTCGATGCGCTCGACATCGCCGTACTTGAACAGCTTGCGTTTGAGCCAGGCAATCCCCTCGGAGGTGACTTCGCCGTTGTTGCTCAGGCCCGCCGACTGGATCGCCAGGCCGATGGCCTTGATGGTGCCGGACGCGCCCACGGCGTCCTGCCAGCCGAGGCGGGTCAGCGCATGTTCGATGCCCATGATTTCCAGACGCGCAGCGGTGTAGGCCTGGGCGTAGCGAGCCGGGGTGATCTTGCCGTCCTTGAAGTAGCGCTGGGTGTAGCTGACGCAGCCCATCTGCAGGCTTTCGCGCAGCAACGGCTCGAAGCGCTGGCCGATTATGAATTCGGTACTGCCGCCGCCGATGTCGGCGACCAGGCGCTTGCCCGGCGTGTCGGCGATGGTGTGGGAAACACCCAGATAGATGAGGCGTGCTTCCTCGCGCCCTGAGATCACTTCCACCTGATGGCCCAGCAGCGCCTCGGCGCGGCGGATGAATTCGGCGCGGTTGCGCGCTTCACGCAGGGCGTTGGTGCCGACTATGCGCACCGCGCCCTGGGGCAGGCTGGTGGTCAGCTGGGCGAAGCGGCTCAGGCAGTCGAGGCCGCGCTGCATGGCTTCCTCGCTGAGCATGCGCTGTTCGTCGATGCCCGCCGCCAGCTGTACCTTGTCGCCGAGTCGCTCGAGGATGCGAATCTCGCCATGGTCGGCCTTGGCCAGCACCATGTGGAAGCTGTTGGAGCCCAGGTCGATGGCGGCGACCAGGGGAAAGGACTCGGAATGGGTTTGCGGCATGATCAATCAGTCTCGAGGCAGAACCCCGCCATCGTGCCACGATAGACCGCGCACGCCAACGCATACGCGCGGTACAGGCATTGCGCCAGCGGTCTGCCGGCGCCTGTTGCGGGGCGTCCCGGCGGCTTCGCACCATTGGCCGTATCGATAGCCTATATGGCCACGCTCAATGGCGTGCGCCTTCCTGTGACACGCGAGCCGGGCTATCATGGCCGCCACTTTTATCGTTATTGCGTGCCAACACGGAGACTTCCCATGAGTGAATTCATCACCAATGTAAGCGATGCCAGCTTCGACCAGGACGTCATCCAGGCAGACGGACCGGTACTGGTCGACTACTGGGCCGAGTGGTGCGGCCCGTGCAAGATGATCGCTCCTGTTCTGGATGAAATCTCCAAGGAGTACCAGGGCAAGCTGAAGGTCTGCAAACTGAACATCGACGAAAACCAGGACACCCCGCCCAAGTACGGCGTGCGTGGCATTCCGACCCTGATGCTGTTCAAGAACGGCAGCGTGGAAGCCACCAAGGTCGGCGCCCTTTCCAAGTCGCAGCTGGCCGCCTTCATCGACGCCAACCTGTAAGCGTCGCCGAAAAGCCCCGTAGACAACGGGGCTTTTTTCTGTCTGGAGGCTAGACGCCTTCGCAAAGCCGATGTTACATTCGGGCCTGTCGCTTTTCCTAAGCGACCCCCTGCACGCCGCTGCCGACGCATTCCTAATCGAACTTTCGACAATAAAGCGGGCGCCTGTCGCCTCTCCGCGGTGCGGCCTCTCAAGCTCAATGCTTACCATTCCCTCCTCTATAAATACGTCATTCCTATATGAATCTGACTGAACTCAAGCAAAAGCCGATTACCGAACTGCTGGAAATGGCCGAGCAGATGGGCATCGAGAACATGGCCCGTTCGCGCAAGCAGGACGTCATCTTCTCGCTGTTGAAAAAGCACGCCAAAGGCGGTGAAGAAATTTCCGGTGATGGCGTGCTGGAGATCCTCCAGGACGGCTTCGGCTTCTTGCGCAGCGCAGACGCCTCCTATCTCGCCGGCCCCGATGACATCTATGTCTCGCCGAGCCAGATCCGCCGCTTCAACCTGCGTACCGGTGACACCATCGTCGGCAAGATCCGCCCGCCGAAGGAAGGCGAGCGTTACTTCGCCCTGCTCAAGGTCGACAGCATCAACTTCGACCGTCCGGAAAACGCCAAGAACAAGATTCTGTTCGAGAACCTGACGCCGCTGTTCCCGAATCAGCGCCTGACCATGGAAGCCGGTAACGGCTCCACCGAGGACATCACCGGCCGCGTGATCGACCTCTGCGCGCCGATCGGCAAGGGCCAGCGCGGCCTGATCGTCGCCCCGCCGAAAGCGGGCAAGACCATCATGCTGCAGAACATCGCCTCGAACATCACCCGTAACAACCCCGAGTGCCACCTGATCGTTCTGCTGATCGACGAGCGCCCGGAAGAAGTGACCGAGATGCAGCGCACCGTGCGCGGCGAAGTGGTCGCCTCCACCTTCGACGAGCCGCCGACCCGCCACGTGCAAGTTGCCGAGATGGTCATCGAGAAGGCCAAGCGCCTGGTCGAGCACAAGAAGGATGTGGTCATCCTGCTCGACTCCATCACCCGTCTGGCCCGCGCCTACAACACCGTGATCCCGAGCTCCGGCAAGGTGCTCACCGGTGGTGTCGACGCCCACGCCCTGGAGAAGCCGAAGCGTTTCTTCGGCGCCGCGCGTAACATCGAAGAAGGCGGCTCGCTGACCATCATCGCCACCGCGCTGGTCGAAACCGGCTCGAAGATGGACGAAGTGATCTACGAGGAATTCAAGGGTACCGGCAACATGGAGCTGCCCCTGGATCGTCGCATCGCCGAGAAACGCGTATTCCCGGCCATCAACATCAACCGCGCCGGTACCCGCCGCGAAGAGTTGCTGACCGCCGAGGATGAGCTGCAGCGCATGTGGATCCTGCGCAAGCTGCTGCACCCGATGGACGAGATCGCCGCCATCGAATTCCTGATCGACAAGCTCAAAGCTACCAAAACGAACGACGAGTTCTTCATGTCCATGAAGCGCAAGTAACGGTCTGGTGGCACAAAAAAAGCCGGGGAAACCCGGCTTTTGTTTGTCTGTAGTATCGACTGTTCTGCAAGTCCGACTTCGGCGCTAAACTTTGCGCCCCGATTCGAGTGAGGTTCCAGCATGCAGTATCGCGATCTGCGCGACTTTATCCGCGGCCTGGAAGAGCGCGGCGAGCTCAAGCGCATCAAGGCGCCGGTATCGCCGATCCTGGAAATGACCGAGGTGTGCGACCGTACCCTGCAAAAGGGCGGCCCGGCACTGCTGTTCGAGAACCCCACCGGCCACAGCGTTCCGGTACTCGGCAACCTGTTCGGCACGCCCAAGCGCGTGGCGCTGGGCATGGGCGCCGAGGATGTTTCCGAACTGCGCGAAATCGGCAAGCTGCTGGCCTTTCTCAAGGAGCCCGAGCCGCCGAAGGGGCTCAAGGATGCCTGGAGCAAGCTGCCGATCTTCAAGAAGGTCATCAGCATGGCGCCCAAGGTGCTCAAGGATGCGCCGTGCCATGAGGTGATCGAAGAGGGTGACGACGTCGACCTCGCCAAGCTGCCGATCCAGCACTGCTGGCCGGGCGACGTGGCGCCACTGATCACCTGGGGGCTGACCATCACCAAGGGGCCGAACAAGGAACGCCAGAACCTCGGTATCTACCGCCAGCAGGTGATCGGCCGCAACAAGGTGATCATGCGCTGGCTCAGCCACCGCGGCGGTGCGCTGGATTATCGCGAGTGGTGCCAGAAGCATCCGGGCAAACCCTATCCGGTGTGCGTGGCCCTGGGGGCGGACCCGGCGACCATCCTCGGCGCCGTGACGCCGGTGCCCGATACGCTCTCCGAATACGCCTTCGCAGGCCTCTTGCGCGGTCATCGCACCGAACTGGTCAAGGCCATCGGCAATGACCTGCAGGTTCCGGCCAGCGCCGAGATCGTTCTCGAAGGCGTGATCCATCCGGGCGAAACCGCGCCAGAAGGCCCGTACGGCGATCACACCGGTTACTACAACGAGGTCGACACCTTTCCGGTGTTCACCGTCGAGCGCATCACCCGTCGCCGCGACCCGATCTATCACAGCACCTACACCGGCCGGCCGCCGGATGAGCCGGCGATTCTCGGCGTGGCGCTGAACGAAGTGTTCGTGCCGATCCTGCAGAAGCAGTTCCCGGAGATCACCGACTTCTACCTGCCGCCCGAAGGCTGTTCCTACCGCATGGCGGTGGTGACCATGAAGAAGCAGTACCCCGGCCACGCCAAGCGCGTGATGCTCGGTGTGTGGTCGTTCCTGCGCCAGTTCATGTACACCAAGTTCGTGATCGTCACCGACGACGACATCAACGCCCGCGACTGGAACGACGTGATCTGGGCCATCACCACGCGCATGGACCCCAAGCGCGACACGGTGATGATCGAGAACACACCCATCGATTATCTGGATTTCGCCTCGCCGGTCTCCGGCCTGGGGTCGAAGATGGGCCTGGACGCCACCCACAAGTGGCCGGGCGAGACCGACCGCGAATGGGGCCGCGCCATCGTCAAGGACGAAGCTGTTACCAAGCGGGTCGATGAAATGTGGAGCCAGTTGGGAATCGATTGATGAAGGTCACCCTGCAACCCTCCGGCGCAGTGCTCGAAGTCGAAGCCGGCGAAGCCATCCTCGATGCAGCTCGGCGCCTGGGCTACACCTGCCCGCAAAGCTGCCGCAACGGCAATTGTCATGTGTGCGCCGCGCTGCTGATCGAAGGCCGCGTGTGCCAGAACGGCGCCGAACTGGACCACGGCGAGCTGTACACCTGCATCGCCGAACCGCTACAGGACTGCGTGCTGCACTGGGACGGCGTGCTGCTGCCCGGCGAGCTGCCGGTGCGCAGCCTGGGTTGCCAGGTGGTGGGCTGCATCGAAGTGGGCGGCGATGTGTGGCGTGTGCTGCTGCGGGCGCCGGCTGGCAAACCGCCGCGTTACCACGCCGGCCAGTACCTGCTGATCGAGCGCCTGGATGGCGAGCAGTCGGCCTTTTCCCTGGCTTCGGCGCCGCAACAGGGCCGCGATCTGGAACTGCATATCCTCGGCCGTGAAGCCAGTGCGCTGAATCTGCTGCAGCAGCTGCGCGAGCAGGGCACTGCGCGTGTCCAGCTGCCGTTCGGCGATGCCCATTTGGCCGAGCTGCCGGACGGGCCGCTGGTGCTGATCGCTGCGGGAACCGGCATGGCGCAGATGCACAGCCTGATCGAGGAATGCCGCTCGCGCGGCTTCCAGCATCCGGTGCATCTGTACTGGGGCGCACGCCGGCCCGAGGACTTCTACCAACTGCCCCATTGGGACGAGTGGCAGGCGCTGCCCAACCTGTCTCTGCATCAGGTGGTCAGCGACCAGTGCGGCTGGCAGGGCCGCTGCGGCCTGCTGCACGAGGCGGTGCGTGAGGACTTCGCCGACCTGAGTACACTGCACGTCTACGCCAGCGGCTCGCCGAGCATGGTCTACGCGACCCTGGATGCGCTGGTCGAAGCCGGGATGGACGCCCACCAGATGCGCGCCGACGTATTCGCCTACGCGCCGCGGGACTGAACGAACAAAGCCGCCTTCGGGCGGCTTTCTGTTTTAAGGAGCTGGTGCGCCCGTCAGCGCATGGTCACCACCAGCTTGCCGACAGCCTTGCGCTGGCCGAGGGCATCGATCGCCTCGCCGCCGCGTGCCAGCGGGAAGGTTTGCGAGACCAGGGGTTTGAGTTTGCCCTCGGCGTGCCAGGCGAACAGCTGACGGAAGTTTTCGGCGTTATCCGCCGGCTGGCGCTGGGCGAACGAGCCCCAGAACACGCCGACCAGGGAGGCGCCCTTGAGCAGCGGCAGGTTGGCCGGCAGCGCCGGGATTCCGCCGCCGGCGGCGAAGCCCACCACCAGAAAACGACCGTTCCAGGCCATGCAGCGAAACGCCTCTTCGAACAGCGGACCGCCGACCGGATCGTAGATCACGTCGACGCCCTGGCCATTGGTGAGTCTTTTTACCTCGTCCTTCAGACTCTGCTCGCTGTAGTTGATCAGCTCGTCGGCGCCGGCGTTGCGTGCTACCTCGAGCTTCTCGGCGCTGCTCGCCGCGGCGATTACTTTGGCGCCCATGGCCTTGCCGATTTCCACTGCCGCCAGACCGACACCGCCGGCGGCGCCCAGCACCAGCAGGGTTTCGCCAGGCTTGAGAGTTGCGCGCTGTTTGAGTGCGTGCATCGAGGTGCCGTAGGTCATGCCGAAGGCGGCCGCCGTGGTCAGGTCCATGCTCGCGGGCACCGGCAGCACGTTGTAAGCAGGCGCGGCAACCTGTTCGGCGAAGCCGCCCCAGCCGGTCAGCGCCATCACCCGGTCGCCTGCCTTCAGGTGCGCGACCTTGTCGCCCACCGTGCTGACTACGCCGGCCACTTCGCCGCCGGGCGAGAAGGGAAAGGGCGGCTTGAACTGGTACTTGCCTTCGATGATCAGCGTATCCGGGAAATTAACCCCGGCGGCCTGCACCTCGATCAGCACTTCGTTGCCCTTCGGGCGTGGGCTGTCGATGTCTTCCAGTGCCAGCGTTTCGGCGGGGCCAAAGGCCTTGCAGAGCAGTGCTTTCATCGCGATGTACCTTGAGCGGAGTCGCCCTGCAGTTTAGGTGGAGCACCCGCTCGGTCAACGAGCATGGCCCGGTCTGATAGGCCGCCATAAGCATTGGGATCTGCGCGGCGCGTTGCTATGCTTGCCAGCAACTCAACGGAGATCGCCCTGTGAAAACCTTCATCACGCTTCTGCTTGCCTGCGCACTGTCGTTTCCGGCGTTTGCCAACGAGGAAAAGAAGGAAGGCGAAGGTGAGGGCGCTGCGCCCCAGGTGATCTACCACAGCCTGGTGCCGGCGCTGGTCGGTAACTACGGCGCCGGGCCCAAGCTCAAGTACTACAAGGCCGACGTGGCGCTGCGCGTTACCGGCGCGGACGCCGAAGCGAAGGTCACCCACCACGAGCCGCTGATCCGCAATCAACTGGTGATGCTGTTCTCCCAGCAGACCGAGGAAAGCCTAGCCTCGCCGGACGCCAAGGAAAAGCTGCGCCAGGAAGCCCTCAAGCAGGTTCAGCAGGTGCTCACCGACGAGGAAGGCAAGCCGCTGGTCGAAGACCTGCTGTTCAACAACCTGATCCTGCAGGGCTGATCACTTCAGCAGCAGGATCGCCGTCCACTGCGCCTCGGTGACGGGCATCACCGACAGGCGACTGCCTTTTTGCACCAGCGCGAGTTCCGCCAGCGCACTCTGCGCCTTCAGCTCGGCCAGCGGAATGACCTTCCTGAACGCCTCGACGAAGCTCACGTCGACGGCCGTCCACGGATTCTTCTCGGCGCTGGCCTTGGCATCGAAGTAGTGGCTCTGCGGATCCAGCGCGGCTGGGTCCGGGTAGGGCGCCCCTTCGATGCGGGCGATGCCGGCCACGCCCGGCTCCGGGCAGCTGGAGTGATAGAACAGGAACTGATCGCCGGCCTGCATGCTGCGGATGAAGTTGCGCGCCTGGTAATTGCGCACGCCATCCCAGCGGGCTCTGCCCAGGCGTTGCAGGTCATGGATGGACAGTTCGTCGGGTTCGGATTTCATCAGCCAATAGGGCATGAACTTTGCTCTCTGAGTCGGTGCGCTGCAGGGGCTGCGTGAAGGATGATCTGGCAAGAGGTAAGGGTATGCGGCGCAAGCCTGATTTGTTGTGGGTACTGGTCTTCGTGTTCGGCCTCGGCATGGTGACCACTGGCTATACGCAAAGCCAGTGGCAACAGGGTAAACCGGCTACCGAGGCGCTTCGAACCGAGCGCTAAGCGCGGCGTGTCAGTACCAACCGCCATCGGTCACGGTGGCGTCCAGCGGTACGTCCCAGTTGGCCATGGCCAGTTGGTCAACCTGCTGACAACTGTGGGCCAATCCGAGCAAGGTCGGTTTGTGCCAATTTTTGCGCAGTGCCCGGTAGGCCAGGCTGCGGTCATAGAAGCCGCCGCCCATGCCGAGTCGACCGCCGTGTCTGTCGAAGCCCACCAGGGGCAGCAGGATCAGATCCAGTGTCCAGATTTTGCGCTGGCGCTTGGTGTTACGGCGCGGCTCGGGAATGCCGAAGCGATTGGCAGCGAGCTTTTCGTGCGCGTCGATGCGCTGGAACACCATGCTGGTGCGCGGCCAGGATTTGAGCACCGGCAGAAACACCTGCTTGCCGCGGGCATGGGCGGCTCTGATCAGCAGGTGCGGGTCGATCTCACCGTCATTGGCCAGATATAGAGCGACGCTACGCGCGCGTCGAAATACCGGATGTTGCGCCAGCTGCCGATACAGCGCCACGGCCGCCCGGCGTTGCGCTGATCTGGGCAGCTCGCGACGGGTTTTGCGCAGTGTCTTGCGCAGTTGGGCGCGGCTCAGGTTGCTGGCATCGATCATCGGCAGATCCCTTCCTCTCTTGTTTCTAAGAGCCTGTTCAAAGCCTCGCGAGCTAGAGCAATGCAAGGCGAAAACAGGCGAGGACGCGGAGTTTACGAGCTGTAAATGAGCAGTCCGAGCCTGTTTTTAACGCCGCAGTGCCGACGCGCAGCAGACTTTGAACAGGTTCTAAGCCCGGCATTCTGGCGCGATCGCTTTCGTGCAGCCAATAAAAAGCCCGCTGCTGGCGTTGGCCAGCAGCGGGCTGCAATTTATGACTCCCCAGCATGCCGCTGTCGGTTTAGCCCTTGAACCCGAAAGTTCAAGGTGGAGGTTGCAGGAAACCTTAAGGCTTTCCGTCAAGCGGACATGCACACCGGCCTCAACTGACAACCCCCGGGGTTGTGCGTATCGGCTCAGGGACATCAACCAACTGGCGCACACTCCAGGGAGCTGCGGCGAGTATAACAAAAAAGGTCGACCGTTGGTCAGGCGCCGCGGCCGTCGTTGTCGTCCTGCAGGGCATTGTCGACGCGGCCGAGCAGATCGCGCACGTGGTCGCGGGTCACGGTGGCCTGCTTGTCCAGGTGCTGCTGCTTGTGCAGCAGATCGTGGGTGATGTTCAGGGCCGCCATCACGGCAACGCGGTCGGCGCCGATGACTTTGCCGCCGCTGCGGATCTCCCGCATCTTGCCGTCCAGGTAGCGGGCAGCGTTCTGCAGGTTGCTACGCTCATCGGCGGGGCAGGCGATGCAATATTCTTTGTCCAGGATCTGAACGGTGACGGTATTCGATTGGGTCATGAGTCCTGCTCCAGGGCTTTGAGGCGCGAAATCATCGATTCGACCTTGTGCCGAGCCATTTCGTTCTTTTCGATCAGATGAGCGCGTTCTTCGCGCCATGCCTGCTCGCTTTCCAGCAAGAGACGGTTTTGTGCCTTGAGTCGCTCGACGCGCTGGATCAGCAGTTCCAGCTTTGCCGTCAGGGCATGTAGATCGGCGTCTTCCATTGGCTCTCGCTTTGGCAGGGTTGGTGCGCAGTGTATAGATCCAGCGGCTCGCCAGCGCAAACCGGCCGATGGTCTTGGCGCGTCTGCCGATGCTAGGATAGAAAGCCTCCATTCTAGTGATTGCGCCTCTTGGCGCCTAGTGATCGATGCCGACTTCCAGTTCTCCCTACGCAGCCTTCGCCGCCCTGCTCGCCAGTGGTGGTTCCTCCGTTTCACCTGCCGAATTGCACGGCTTGCTGCTGGGCCGCAGCTGCGCCGGCGCCGGCTTCGAAGCCGGCCCCTGGCTGGTCGACGCCACCGAACTGCTCGGCGTAGAGCCGCCGGACAACGTACGCCAGGCGCTGATCGGCCTGCAGGAAATGGTGCGCGGCGAGCTGACCGGTGACGACGTCACCGTGGTCCTGCTGTTGCCCTCCGACGAAGCTTCGCTGGCCGAGCGTGCCGCGGCACTGGGCCAGTGGTGCCAGGGCTTTCTCGGCGGCTTCGGGCTGACCGTCGGCGACGCCGCGTTGAGCGCCGAGGCCATGGAAGTGCTGCAGGATCTGTCCGCCATCGCCCAGGTGCAGAATGCGCTGGACGAGTCCGAGGACGGCGAGAACGATTACATGGAAGTCATGGAATACCTGCGCGTCGCGCCACTGCTGCTGTTCAGCGAGTGCGCCAAGCCGGCTGCCCCCGCGCCCAAGCCTTCGCTGCACTGATCGCGCCTTTCACCGACCGGAATCGAGCCTGCCCATGACCAGCATCTCCAAAGCGGAATACGCCCGCCGCCGCAAGGCGCTGATGGCGCAGATGGAACCCAACAGCATCGCCATCCTGCCGGCGGCGCCGGTGTTCATTCGCAACCGCGACGTCGAACACATCTACCGCCAGGACAGCGACTTCCAGTACCTGTCCGGCTTCCCCGAGCCTGAGGCAGTGATCGCCCTGATTCCCGGCCGCGAGCATGGCGAGTACGTGCTGTTCTGCCGTGAACGCGACCCCGAGCGCGAGCTGTGGGACGGCTTGCGCGCCGGTCAGGAAGGGGCGATCAGCCAGTACGGCGCCGACGATGCCTTCCCCATCGGCGATATCGACGACATCCTGCCGGGCCTGATCGAAGGCCGTGAGCGCGTTTATTACGCGGTGGGCACCAACCCGGAGTTCGACCGCCACCTGATGGAGTGGGTCAACGTGATCCGCTCCAAGGCGCGCCAGGGCGCGTCGCCACCCAAGGAGTTCGTCGCCCTCAACCACTTCCTGCATGACCTGCGCCTGTACAAGTCGGCCGGTGAAGTGAAGGTGATGCGCGAAGCGGCGCAGATTTCCGCCCGCGCCCATATCAAGGCCATGCAGGCCAGCCGCGCCGGGCTCTACGAATATCACCTGGAAGCGGAGCTCGATTACGAATTCCGCAAGGGCGGCTCGAAGATGCCGGCCTACGGCTCCATCGTCGCCGCTGGCAGGAACGCCTGCATCCTGCATTACCGCGAGAACGACGCGCTGCTCAAGGACGGCGACCTGGTGCTGATCGACGCCGGTTGCGAGATCGACTGCTACGCCAGTGACATCACCCGCACCTTTCCGGTCAGCGGCAAATTCTCGCCCGAGCAGAAGGCCATCTACGAGATCGTCCTGGCCGCCAATATGGAAGCCTTCAAGTTCATCGCTCCGGGCCGCCACTGGAACGAGGCCCACGAGGCCACGGTGCGGGTCATCACCAAAGGCCTGGTCGACCTCGGCTTGCTGGACGGCAAGGTCGACGAGCTGATCGCCGCCGAGGCCTACAAGCCGTTCTACATGCACCGCGCCGGCCACTGGCTGGGCATGGACGTGCACGATGTCGGCGAATACAAGGTCGGCGGCGAATGGCGCGTGCTCGAAGTCGGCATGGCGATGACCGTCGAACCGGGCATCTACATCGCCGTGGATAACCAGAACGTCGCCAAGAAATGGCGCGGCATCGGCGTGCGCATCGAGGATGACGTGGTGGTGACCAAGACGGGCTGCGAGATCCTTACCAACGACGTGCCCAAGGCCGTCGACGAGATCGAAGCGCTGATGGCCGCCGCCCGTGCACAGGTAGCCTGAGGCCATGCTACGAGTCGACGTGGCGATCATCGGTGGCGGTCTGGTTGGCGCCAGCCTGGCGCTGGCGCTGCAGGGTGAGGCGCGCAAGCGCGGCTGGCGTATCGCGCTGATCGAACCGTTCGCCCCTGGTGACGGCTACCAACCCAGTTACGATGCCCGCTCCACGGCGCTGTCCTACGGCTCGCGGCTGATCTACGAAGGCCTCGGCCTGTGGTCGGCGATTGCCGAACAGGCCACCGCCATCGAACGTATTCATGTTTCCGACCGCGGGCGCTTCGCTGCCGCACGCCTGAGCGCGGAGCAGGAAAACGTGCCGGCCCTGGGCTATGTGGTGGAAAACGCCTGGCTCGGCCACTGCCTGTGGCAGGCACTGGACGCCGAGGTGATCCAGTGGCGCTGTCCGGCCCAGGTCGAGCGCATGGAGCCGACCGCTGAGGGCTATCGCCTGACCCTGGACGACGAAACCCTGATCGACTGCTCCCTGGCCATCCTCGCCGACGGCGGACGTTCGTCGTTGCGCGAGCAGTTGGGTATCGCCGTCAATCAGCGTCCCTATGACCAGACCGCGCTGATCGCCAACATCACCCCGGAGCGGGCCCATGGCGGCGAGGCCTTCGAGCGCTTCACCGAATCCGGCCCGCTGGCGCTGCTGCCGCTTTCCGACAACCGCTGTGCGCTGGTGTGGACGCACCCGAGCCGCGAGATCGAGCGGCTGCTCAAGCTCGATGAGCGCGCCTTTCTCGCCGAGCTGCAGCAGGCTTTCGGCTATCGGCTTGGCGCGCTCAAGCAGGTCGGCGCACGGGTGCCGTACCCGCTGGTGCTGATCGAAGCCGCCGAGCAGGTGCGCGCCAACCTGGTGGTGCTCGGCAATGCGGCCCACAGCCTGCACCCGATCGCCGGGCAAGGTTTCAACCTGTCGCTGCGTGACGTGCGTGCGCTGGCCGATACGCTGCTGGCAAGCGCGGCACCGCTGGGCGATCTGACCACCCTGCAGCGCTACGCCGCCACCCAGGCCGGCGATCAGGCGCGCACCGTGGCGTTTTCCGATCAGGTCACCCGGCTATTCAGTACCGATCAGCCGCTGCTCGCCGCCGGCCGCAATCTGGGCCTGCTCGGGCTGGAGTTGCTGCCGCCGGCCAAGCGCTGGTTCGCCCGTCAGGCCATGGGCATGGGTACCCGCGGTAACCCGCAATGACTGCCCGCCAGCTGGCGCGCAAGGCCCGTGTGCTGCGCTGGATCATGAATTTCTATCCGCCTTACCTGGGCGCCGGTGTGTGGATCCGCCGCATCGCTGCGGATTTCCGTCAGGTCGACGTGAAATTGCGTCTGGGTTGGTACAACCGCAATTACGTGGGTACCCAGTTCGGCGGCAGCCTGTATTCGATGACCGATCCCTTCTACATGTTGATGCTGATGGAGAACCTGGGCCGCGATTACGTGGTCTGGGACAAGGCCGCCAGCATCGATTTCATCGCGCCGGGCCGCGGGCCGGTGTTCGCCTCGTTCGCCATCGACCAGGCCTTCATCGACGAGGTGCGCGAGCGCACCGCCGGTGGCGACAAGTACCTGCCCGAATTGCCGGTCGAGGTGCGCGATGGCAGCGGCACCCTGGTGGCGCGGGTCAACAAGACGCTCTACGTGCGGCTCAAGCCGCGCGTGCGACAGGCAGCCTGAGGATATGAACGAGATGCGTGCAGACCTGATCATCGTCGGTGCCGGTATGGTCGGCAGCGCCCTGGCCCTGGCCTTGCGCAAGCAGGGTCTGGAATGCCTGGTGCTCGATGGCGGCCCGATGCGGGTCGAACCGTTCGACGCCAGCGCTGGCTATGAGCCGCGGGTTAGCGCGCTGTCGATGGCCAGCCAGCGCATTCTCGAACGCCTCGGCGCCTGGCCAGGCGTGCTGGCGCGGCGCAGCTGCCCCTATGGCGACATGTATGTCTGGGACGGCAGCGGCACCGGCAACATTCATTTCAGCGCCGGCAGCGTGCATGCCTTGACCCTCGGCCATATCGTCGAGAACCGCGTTGTCCAGGACGCCCTCGTCGAGCGCCTGCATGACAGCGACGTGGGCCTGTTGGCCAATGCGCGCCTGGAGCGCCTGCGCCACTCCGGTGATGACTGGCTGCTGACCCTGGCCGACGGACGCGAGCTGCGTACGCCGCTGATTATCGCGGCGGATGGCGCCAATTCCGCGGTGCGCCGCCTCGCCGGCTGCGAAACCCGCGAATGGGATTACTTGCACCACGCCATCGTCACCAGCGTGCGCTGTGCCGAGGCCCATCAGGCCACGGCGTGGCAGCGCTTCACCGACGAAGGTCCGCTGGCCTTTCTGCCGCTGGGCGAGCGCGACGGCGAACACTGGTGCTCGATCGTCTGGTCGACCACGCCGGAGCACGCCGCTCAACTGATGGCGCTGGACGACGACACGTTCTCTATAGAGCTGGCGCAGGCGTTCGAGCATCGCCTCGGGCAGGTGCTGCAAGTGGACCGCCGCCTCTGCATCCCGCTGCGCCAGCGGCACGCCAAGCGCTACGTCGAATCGGGGCTGGCACTGATCGGCGACGCTGCCCACACCATCCATCCGCTGGCCGGGCAGGGCGTCAACCTCGGCTTCCTAGACGCCGCGGTGCTCGCCGAAGTGCTGGCGCAGGCTGCGGCACGCGGCGAGCGGCTGGCCGACGAGCGCGTGCTGAGCCGTTACGAGCGCCGGCGCATGCCCCACAACCTGGCGATGATGGCGGCGATGGAAGGCTTCCAGCGCCTGTTCCAGAGCGACTCCCTGGCGCTGCGCCTGGCTCGCAACGCCGGGTTGGATCTGGTCGACGGCCTGGAAGACGCCAAGGCGCTGTTCGTGCGCCAGGCCCTAGGCCTGAGCGGCGACCTGCCGGAGCTGGCGAAGGCGTGATGGCGCGGTAATATCTGGCAACGACCTGCCGGTGTGCGGTGCAGATGCGAGTCACTATCATCCTCGCTCTCTCATCTCCCACAAGGTCTCTGCCATGTCGGTACGTCGTGCGCTTCTCGCCGTTTTCACCCTCAGTACGCTGGTCAGCGCGGTGCAGGCCGCCGATGAAGTCGTGGTCTATTCCTCGCGTATCGACGAACTGATCAAGCCGGTGTTCGACGCCTATACCGCCAAGAGCGGCGTCGCGGTGAAGTTCATCACCGACAAGGAAGCGCCGCTGATGGAGCGCATCAAGGCCGAAGGCGAGAACACCCCGGCGGACCTGCTGATCACCGTCGATGCCGGCAACCTCTGGCAGGCCGAGCAGATGGGCATTCTGCAGCCGATGAAATCCAGCGTCGTCGACGCCAACATTCCTGCCCAGTACCGCGCCGCCAGCGGTGCCTGGACTGGCCTTTCGCTGCGCGCGCGTACCATCGTCTATTCGCCGGAGCGGGTGAAGGATGGCGAGCTGACCACCTACGAAGCGCTGGCCGACAAGAACTGGGAAGGCCGCCTGTGCCTGCGCACCAGCAAGAAGGTCTACAACCAGTCGCTCACCGCCACCCTGATCGAAACCCACAGCGAAGCCAAGACCGAAGAGATCATCAAGGGCTGGGTCAGCAACCTGGCCACCGACCCGTTCCCGGACGACAACTCGGTGATCAACGCCGTGGCCGCCGGCCAGTGCGACGTGGGCATCGTCAACACCTACTACTTCGGTCGTCTGCACGAGCAGAATCCGGACCTGAAAGCCAAGCTGTTCTGGCCGAACCAGCAGGACCGCGGTGTGCACGTCAACCTGTCTGGTGTCGGCCTGACCAAATATGCGCCGCACCCGGAGGCCGCGCAAAAGCTCGTCGAGTGGATGACCAGCGCCGAAGCGCAGAACATCTTCGCCGACGCCAACAAGGAATTCCCGGCCAACCCGAAGGTGAAGCCTTCGGCGGAAGTCGCCTCCTGGGGTGAGTTCAAGGCGGACAGCATCGCCGTCGAAGTGGCCGGCAAGCGCCAAGCCGAAGCCATCCGCCTGATGGATCGGGCTGGCTGGAACTGATCACTGACCGCTGCGCCCGAGCGAGCCGCTAGCGGCCAGTCAGGCGCCTGCAAGCGACGCCCCGGCATTGTCCGGGGCGTCGTGCTTTATACGTTTTGGAGTGTGTGTGGCCCATCCGACCCGCTGGTACCCCATCGCCTTTGCCGTCGCGCTGCTGGTGCTTATGCCGCTGCTGGTGTTGCTGGCGAGCTGGCATGAAGTGGACCGGCAGATCTGGTCGCACCTCTGGCAAACCCAACTGCCGCGGCTGATCGGCAATACCCTGACGCTGGTGATCGGCGTCGGCGTGGGGGTAACGCTGTTGGGTGTGAGTCTGGCCTGGCTGACCAGCCTCTGCGAGTTTCCCGGCCGGCGCTGGCTGGACTGGGCGCTGATGCTGCCCTTCGCGATTCCTGCCTACGTGCTGGCCTTCGTGTTCGTTGGTCTGCTGGATTTCTCCGGCCCGGTGCAAACGCTGCTGCGCGAGTGGCTGGGCAGCGGTATACGCTTTCCCCGGGTACGCTCCACCGCCGGAGTCATCATCGTTCTGGTGCTGGTGTTCTACCCCTACGTTTACCTGCTGGCGCGCAATGCCTTTCTGGCCCAGGGCAAGGGCCTGACGGAAGCGGCGCGCACCCTCGGCCTCACGCCATTGCAGGCGTTCTGGCGGGTGGCCCTGCCGGTGGCGCGGCCAGCCATTGGCGCCGGGCTGGCCCTGGCGCTGATGGAGACCCTGGCCGATTTCGGCGCGGTGTCGGTATTCAACTTCGATACCTTCACCACCGCCATCTACAAGACCTGGTACGGCTTCTACAGCCTGGGCAGCGCCGCGCAACTGGCCTGCCTGCTGCTGTTCGCGGTGATGCTGGTGCTCTACGGCGAGCGCCGCGCCCGAGGCGCCGTGCGCCCCGCGGTCGAGCGACCGCGCAGCGGCGCGCTGTATCGGCTGACCGGCCTGCGGGCGCTGGCGGCCAGCGGCTGGTGCCTGCTCGTGTTCGCCTGCGCCTTCGTGATCCCGATGCTGCAGCTGGTGGTGTGGTTCTGGCAGCGCGGGCGCTTCGACCTGGATGAGCGCTACCTGGCGCTCATCCAGCACACCCTGTACCTGGGTGCCCTGGCGGCGCTGATCACCGTGGCCGTCGCCCTGCTGCTGGCCTTCGCGCGGCGCCAGGCGCCGACCCGCCTGATGGGCGCTACCGTCGGCCTGGCCAACCTCGGTTACGCGCTGCCGGGGTCGATGTTGGCGGTGGCGATCATGCTGGCCTTCAGCAGCCTGGATAACGGCGTGGTGATTCCCCTGTCGAAATGGCTCGGCGGCGCCGGCAAGGCGCTGTTGCTGGGCAGCCTGGGCGCCTTGCTGCTCGCCTACCTGATCCGCTTTCTGGCGGTGGCCCATGGGCCTTTGGAAACCAGCCTGGCGCGCATTCGCCCAACGCTGGCCCAGGCCTCGCGCAGCCTCGGCGTCGGTGGCGTGCCGCTGTTCGTGCGCCTGTACCTGCCGCTGCTGATGCCCGGAGTACTGACCGCGGCCCTGCTGGTGTTCGTCGACGTGCTCAAGGAAATGCCCGCCACGCTGCTGATGCGCCCGTTCGGCTGGGACACCCTGGCCGTACGCATCTTCGAGATGACCAGCGAAGGCGAATGGGCCCGCGCCGCGCTGCCAGCGCTGACCCTGGTGCTGGTCGGCCTGCTGCCGGTGATCCTGTTGATTCGCCGCTCGGCACAGCGAATCGGATAGACGGTTGCCAGGCGGGCGCAAGGCCGCGCGTCGATGTTTATCGGGCCATTTGTAACACCGCCTGCCAATGTGCGAGATGACCCGCCCCGACCATGCGGCTACAATGCGCGCCATTCGCTGCGGCCCGCCATGCAGCCATGTCCAAATTTATCTGGAATGGCCCACTCCACGCGCGCCCCAGCCTCGCAACGCCCGGAAGGAGATCCCATGGGACAGCGCACACCTCTTTACGACCTGCACCTGGCGCTCGGCGCCAAGATGGTCGATTTCGGCGGCTGGGACATGCCGCTGCACTACGGCTCCCAGGTCGAGGAGCATCATCAGGTCCGCCGCGATTGTGGGGTGTTCGACGTCTCCCACATGACCGTGGTCGACGCGCAGGGCGCCGATGCCCAGCGTTATCTGCAGCGCTTGCTGGCCAACGACGTGACGCGCCTGCAGAGCCCGGGCAAGGCCCTCTACAGCGCCATGCTCAACGAACAGGGTGGGGTGATCGACGACCTGATCGTCTACCTGCTCGGCACACCTGAAGTGCCGGCCTACCGCCTGGTGGTCAATGCCGCCACCCGCGACAAGGACCTGGCCTGGCTGCGCGCCCACAGCACCGACTTCGCCGTCGAACTGCGCGAGCGCAGCGACTTCGCCTTGTTCGCCGTGCAGGGCCCCAAGGCCCGCGCGCGCACCGCCGAGCTGGTCAGCCAGTCCCGCGCCAGCCTGATCCACGAGCTCAAGCCATTCCAGGGCCTGTCCGACGGCGACTGGTTCATCGCCCGTACCGGCTACACCGGCGAAGACGGTCTGGAAATCATGCTGCCGGCCGGCGAAGCGGTGGCCTTCTTCAACGACCTGGTCGGCGCCGGCATTTCCCCCATCGGCCTCGGCGCGCGCGACACCCTGCGCCTGGAAGCGGGCCTGAATCTCTACGGCCAGGACATGGACGAGCAGTCCACACCGCTGGCCTCCAACCTGGCCTGGACGGTGGCCTGGGAGCCGGCCGAACGCCCCTTCATCGGCCGCGAGGCGCTGCAGCGTCAGCACGAGACCGGCGGTTATCCGCGCCTGGTCGGTGTGGTGCTCGAGGAGCGTGGCGTGCTGCGCGCCCACCAGGTGGTGCGCGTCGACGGCGTTGGCGAAGGCGAGATCACCAGTGGCAGCTTCTCGCCGACTCTTGGCAAGTCCATCGCATTAGCCCGTGTACCGGCCAAGACTGGTGACCGCGCTGAGGTGGAAATTCGTGGCAAGTGGTACCCGCTGCGCGTGGTGCAGCCCAGTTTCGTACGCCATGGCAAGGTGCTGATCTGACGTCCACGCTGACGTGTCCGTAAGCACCTGCTAAATTCCCCGGACGGCGCGGTCGCCGTCCTGTCAGATGAGGAACGACAACATGAGCTCTATCCCCGCCGATCTGCGTTACGCCACCAGCCACGAATGGGCACGTCTGGAAGCCGATGGCAGCGTGACCGTGGGCATCTCCGACCATGCTCAGGAGGCGCTGGGCGATGTGGTGTTCATCGAGCTGCCGGAAATCGGCAAGGTGCTCGACGCAGGCCAGGAGGCCGGTGTGGTGGAGTCGGTGAAGGCTGCTTCCGACATCTATGCCCCGGTGGGCGGCGAAGTGATCGCCATCAACGAAGCACTGGCCGACAGCCCGGAAAGTGTCAACAACGACCCGTACGGCAGCTGGTTCTTCAAGTTGAAGCCCAGCGATGCGTCGCAGCTGCAGAAGCTGCTGGACAGCGCAGGTTACGAGGCGAGCATCGACGGCTGATGCCGTTATGCGAGGCATAAAAAAGCCGGCCTGGGGCCGGCTTTTTCGTCACTGCGGGGCAGTGAGGCGATCGATTACTGCTGGGCAGTCAGAATCGCGGTGGCCAGCTCCATGTCGCTGGCTTGCAGATCCGGGTTGTCGGTGCGGATCTTCTGCAGCGCCGCTTCCAGGTACGGGCCGCGGATTTCGCCGTTGCTGGCGATATAGCTGCTGGCATCATCCTGGGCAGGGACGATCATCTTGTTGTCCTTGAACGTCAGGTAGGTCGACGCGGTGGTCGCACCCGACGACAGTACGTCACGCAGGTTTACGGCATGGGCTTGAGTAGCAGCGGCCAGAAACAGGCCGGCGATCAACAGCGAACTAGAACGGCGCATGGCAATGACTCCTTGTGGGTTTTCCTCTCTCTGAGAGTCGGGCCACGGGCTACTGGTTCCACCGTCTTGCAGGCGCGACAGCCAGAACGGTCGCCCCCGGCTAGAGTTCGAAGCGCCGCACCGAGGCCTGCATGGCCTGGGCGGAGTTGTCCATCTGCACCAGCATCTGCGCCAGTTCCTGCATGGCCTGGTTGTTGCGTTGGGCCACCTCGCTGATCATTTCCACCCGCTCGGCGACCTCGTTGCTGGCCTTGGATTGCTCGGTGATGGTATGGGCGATTTCGTCGACCATCTGCGCCGAGCGCTGCACACCCTGACGAATCTCGGTGATCGAGGCATTGGCCTGTCGGGCCAGGCCTACGCCGTCGCTGACCCGGCTGACACCGGCGTCCATGCTTTTCACCGCCTGGGCGGTAGATTCGCGGATGCGCTGGATCATGCCGGTGATTTCCTGGGTCGACTGCGCGGTCCGCGCTGCCAGGCCACGTACCTCGTCGGCCACTACGGCGAAACCGCGGCCTGCTTCGCCAGCTCGTGCGGCCTCGATGGCGGCGTTGAGGGCCAGCAGGTTGGTCTGCTCGGCGATGCCACGAATCACCTGAATGATCGAGTCGATTTCCTCGGATGACTGGCCCAGCACGGTGACCGTTTTCGACGACTGGCTGACCGCTTCGGCGATGTGATTCATGCCGTCGACCACCCCGACGATCACCTGGCCACCACTGGTGGTCAGCTGTTCGGACTGTTCGGAAATATCCCGCGCGCTGCGGGTGTGCTCGGCGATCTGGGCGATGTTGCCGATCATCTGTTCCATGGCCGCGGCCATGCTGGTGGCGCCATCGGCTTGCTCGCTGGCGCCGCGGGCTACTTCGCCGGACGTCTGGCTCAGCTGCTGGGAGGCGCGGCGCAGCTCTTCGCTTTCGGTGCGGATGGTTTCGATCATCTGCCGCAGGCTGGTCTGCATGTCGGCCAGGCTTTGCTGCAGCTGGCCGGCCTCGTCGCGGCTGTCGACGCTGATCGGCGCGCGCAGGTTGCCCTGGGCCATGCTGCGCGCGGCGTTGATGATCTTCGCCAGCGGCTGCAGCACCGAGCGCAGCAGTTGCCGGGTGAACGCCAGAATCAGCAGGCAGGCGATGCCCAGGCTTGCCCATTGCCACCAGGCGGCCTTCTGCACCACCGCTTCGGTTTGCTGGCGGGTCTGCGCGACGCTGGCTTCGATCTGCTCGCTGATCGCCTCGTTGCGCTCTTCAAGCTGTTCGAAGCTGCGCGAGAAGTCGGCCATCAGTGCCCGTGCCGCCACCGGGTCGGCGAGGGCCTGTTCGACAATGCGGCTGGCCGACTGGATGTAGGCCTCCAGTACCGGGCCGACGCCGTCGATGGCCTGGCGAATCTCGGGTGCCAGGGGCAGGGCGGCGTTCTGCGCCATGGCCTGGCGGAAGCGCTCGCTGTGTTCCTTGAGGTCGTCGCGCACCTGACTCGCCGCGGCAGCGTCGCCGGGGTTGGTGAGAAAGGCAGCCAGCACATCGGCGCGCAGGGCGTCGTGCATCATGTCGCCATCCATGTGGTGGCGCAGGGCGTTGGCGTTGATTTCGTTAGCGGCCAGCGCCTCACTCAGCTGCGCCTGGCCCCAGAGGCCGATACCTCCGACCAGAAGCGTGGCAACGATGCTGACGGCCCCACAGGCAAGCATTTTCTGGCGGATATTCATGGCGCCGCTCCTGGCGTAGGCGGGCTTCCCTGGGCCCGCGTTCGCTCAGATTAGCGCTGCTCGCTTTGCGGTGTCACGCGCAATACTTCCTCAAGGGTGGTCTGGCCGGCGGCGATTTTTTGCGCACCAGAAAGGCGCAGGCTGCGCATGCCGTCCTTGAAGGCCTGGCGACGCAGTGGGGTAAGGTCGGTGTCGGCGCTAATCAAGGGTTTCAGGCTGTCGTTGAGCAGCATGATTTCATATACCCCGGCGCGCCCGCGGTAGCCGGTTTCCCGGCATTCGACGCAACCCACGGCACGGTGCGCACCGGTCGGCAGCGGGGCGTTCCAGGGGCGGGTGAGTTCCTGCCAGTCCGCTTCGTCGAATTCCACCGGTGCCTTGCAGTGCGGGCACAGGGTGCGCACCAGGCGCTGGGCCATGACGCCGAGCAGAGTCGCCTTGAGCAGGTAGTGCGGCACACCCAGTTCGAGCAGGCGGGTGATGGCGCTCGGGGCGTCGTTGGTGTGCAGGGTGGATAGCACCAGGTGGCCGGTCAGCGCCGCCTGGATGGCCATCTCGGCAGTTTCCAGGTCGCGGATCTCGCCGACCATGATGATGTCCGGGTCCTGGCGCATCAGCGCGCGCACGCCGCTGGCGAAGGTCAGGTCGATGTTGTGCTGCACCTGCATCTGGTTGAAGGCGCCCTCGATCATCTCGATGGGGTCTTCGATGGTGCACACGTTCACTTCCTCGGTGGCCAGCTGCTTGAGGGTGGTGTACAGCGTGGTGGTCTTGCCCGAGCCGGTGGGCCCGGTGACCAGAATGATGCCGTTGGGCTGGCGGGTCATGCTTTCCCAGCGCTTGAGGTCGTCGGGGCTGAAGCCCAGCTGGTCGAAGCCGCGCAGCAGCACGTCGGGGTCGAAGATACGCATCACCATCTTCTCGCCGAAGGCGGTGGGCAGGGTCGACAGGCGCAGCTCCACCTCGTTGCCGGCCGGTGTCTTGGTCTTCACCCGGCCGTCCTGGGGTTTGCGCTTTTCGGCTACGTTCATGCGGCCCAGGGTCTTCAGGCGGCTGACGATGGCCATGGTGACCTGGGCGGGGAACTGGTAGACGGTGTGCAGCACGCCGTCGATGCGAAAGCGCACGCTGCCCTGTTCGCGGCGCGGCTCGATGTGGATGTCACTGGCGCGCTGCTGGAAGGCGTACTGGAACAGCCAGTCGACGATGTTCACCACGTGGGCGTCGTTGGCGTCCGGTTCCTGATCCTGGGCACCGAGGTTGAGCAACTGCTCGAAGTTGCCGACGTTGCTGATCTTGGCGTCGGTATTGGTGGCGCCGCTGACCGAGCGGGCCAGACGGTAGAACTCCACGGTGAAGCGCTGGATGTCCGCCGGGTTGGCGACCACACGTTTGATCGGCCGCTTGAGCACGTGCACGAGGTTGGCTTCCCAGCTGTGCATGAATGGCTGGGCGCTGGCGATGGTCACTGCGTCGGCGCTGACCGCCACGGCGAGGATCTTGTGGCGCTGGGCGAAGGCGTAGGACATCAGCGGGGTGACGGCCGCCGCGTCGATCTTCAGTGGGTCGATGCGCAGGTACGGCTGGCCGGCCAGCTGGGCGAGCCACTGGGTCAGTGTTTCCAGATCGAGGGTGCGGCCGGGGCGCGACAAGTCCTCGAGCTGCTGGGCAGCCAGAAACTCCAGGGGGTGAAGATCGGTATTGGCGCCGCTGCGGCGGATCGCCAGGCACTGCTCGGCGCTTTCCTGAGCGATGCGGCCCTGGCCGACCAGTTCGCGCAGCAGCTCGTTGAGGTCCAGCTGGCGGTCGGCGGCGGCAGGCGAAAGGCTGGACATGCGGGCTCCTGATGGCGACGTATTCAAATAAGGCTAGCAGCATGCCTGATTGAACCGGCGCCGACTAAGCGCCGGTTCAAGGTTCGGCTATCAGGCCTGCGGCTTGGACGGTGGCTCGTCAGCCGGCGGCAACTGCTGCGGCGTGGCTGGCGCCTCGCTTTCGCGGCCATCTTCCAGGCTCTGCGCCGGCAGGGAGGGCGGCGGCGTGAGGCCCATGGACACGTAGATGCTGGTCAGCGCATCGACGCCCATGTTGGCCGGCTTCACCCATTCGGCGGGCACGTAGAGCAGGCCGCCGCCGACCGGGATCGGTGCGGTAGGCACCAGAATCGCCAGGTGCGGACGGCCTTCAAGCTCCACAGTTTCCGAGGTCGGCTGCAGGGCCAGGACCGCCACGCCATCACCGCCGCCGAAGAAGCACCACACCGGGCGCATGCTGGTGATGTCGGTGTTCTTCTTGTCGAGCAGGCCGACGAAGCGGTCGGCCAGGTTGTAGAAGTTGCCGATCAGCGGCGTGCGCCGCAGCGTCACGTCGATCAGCCAGCCGAGCGGGCGGCGCAGACCCAGCTTCACCGCCAGGCCCAGCGGATAGAGGCTGATCAGCAGCACCAGGGTGCCGAGCAGATAGGCCAGGTAGGGGTTGCTGGCGAACGGCGTGCCGAGGGCGGCGAACAGCCGGCCGATGGCCGTAGAAGGACCGATCAGGTTGTTGAGCAGGCTGACCAGCCAGGCCAGCACCACCATGGTCAGGGCCAGTGGCAACAGCGCCAGCAAGCCGGTCAGCCAGGTGGCGGCGATGGATTTCAGGCTGAGTTTGAACATCGAGGGGCGTCCTGTCGTCGAGCGGGGCAGGTGGGTGCGCCACCTGCCGGGGTCTTCAGCCGTTCTTGAGCAGCGCTTTCCAGGGCTTGAGGCTCATGATGATCTGCGCCTGGGTCATGCGTGCTTCCAGTTCTTCTGGACTGAGCGGACGCTTGGCCAGTTCAGCCAGTTTGTTGAGCTCACCGAACAGGCGGTCGGTTTCGGCGATGTCGAGAGTGCCGCGGGCCAGGTGCAGCCAGAGCAGCAGGCGCTCGATACGCGGCAGCTGTTCGGCCAGGTCCTCGGGCTGCTGCTGGTAGCGCTTGAGCTGCAGGTCGCGGCCTTCCTCGGCGAAGAAGGTCGGCAGCCAGCTTTGCAGGGCGGCCGCGCCCTGGCGGTCGCCACGCTTGTTGCGGGCGCTGGTCCAGGCGCGGGTCAGCAGCCAGCGCGAGGTGCTCAGCGAGAACAGGCCCCAGCGGGTCTGCTCCAGCTCGGCGGCGAACTGGGCGGGCGCTTGCTGGCGAGCGGCGTCATCCTGCTGGCCGACCTGCACCCGTGGGCGCCAGTCTTCGAGCAGGGCGTCGAGCAACTGGCGCAGCTCGCTGGTGCTGGCCCGCGGCGCGGCCTGGCCGAGGCTGCCGAACAGGGCGCGCAGTTCGACCAGGCAGTTCAGCCAGTCGACCAGCAGGCGCCAGTGGCCGTTGTGGCGGTACTGTTCGGCCAGGCGCTGGCTGCTGCCGAGCAGGTACCAGCCGATGGCGGCAACGGCGTCATCCAGGCTCTGCTCGGCCTCGAGCCCTGGAGTGGGCAGCTGCAGGCTGTAGCTGGCTTCGTCGAACAGGCGATAGCCGCGCTCGGCCTTGCTGATGTCGCAGGGCATCAGCGGCAGGTCGGCAGCCAGTTCGGCGGCCAGCTCCAGCAGCGCTTCGGGCTCGCCCTGGCGCAGCTCAAGTTCCAGCTCGCAGATTTCTTCCTGCTGCTTGCCGGCGATCACCTTGCCCAGGTCCAGGGCCGCTTCGATAACCACCTTGGCCTTGCCGCGGCCCCAGGCGATCTCGGCGCGCTGGCGCACGAAGTCGGTGGTGAAGATCGGCTTGAGCTGCTTCTTGTCCAGCTCGGCCAGACTGGCCGGCCAGCAGCTGTCGTCGAGCTTTTTCAGATCCAGCTTGGCCTTGCTCAGGTACCAGTCCCACTCGTTGCGCTCGGACAGCCCGGCCACGCTCTGGCCACGGCTCTTGAGGGTCTGGATGATCTGCTCGCCATCCTTGCGCAGGCGCAGAGCCACACGGGCGCTGGCCAAGTCGCGGGCCTCGGTGTCGAAGTACTGATTGAACAGCTCGCTCGTCTCCCAGCCGGCCTTGCTGCGTTTCTTCAGCAGGGGATGGGTTTGCAGGGCGGCCAGGGTTTCGCGACTGGCGCGCAGTTTGATTTCGGTTTCTTTATTCATTGCGAGGGCTCGGTGACACGGTGACGGCGGCGGGGGTTGCACGGTGCGAGGCGTTGCCCCGCACATCAGGCCGTACAGGGTAGAGGAAAAGCGCGGCGGATGCAGGTCGGCGCGCATCGCTGGCGCCCGAGGCGTTCATGGCTGTTACATTCATTTCGCCATTTTTGCTGATCTTGATCGGCTTTTCGCAGGAAATAGGCTACTAAATACGACTTTATTACCAAGCGATGACACGCGCTGGTCTGGTCTGGATGTCATCCGTATACTTGCCGCCTCTTTGACAGACAGGGGTCACCCCCATGCCAAGCAATCCGTTCATCAGCAGCCTGTTCGGCCGCTCACCGATCGGGCCGATGCAACAGCATATCGCCAAGGCTCACGAATGCGCCGCCAATCTGGTGCCATTCTTCGAGGCGGTGATGGCCGAAGACTGG
Organism: Pseudomonas fulva 12-X; assembly: GCF_000213805.1. Taxonomy (NCBI): domain Bacteria; kingdom Pseudomonadati; phylum Pseudomonadota; class Gammaproteobacteria; order Pseudomonadales; family Pseudomonadaceae; genus Pseudomonas; species Pseudomonas fulva. The sequence continues at coordinate 561,118 of NC_015556.1, forward strand.
GCGCGTGTCGAGCAGGTGCAACAGGCGATGGTGCGTCTGGAGAACGAGGCCGACAAGCTCAAGAAGAACGTGCGTATGCACCTCCCCAAGAGCCTGTTCCTGCCGGTGCCACGTTCCGATCTGCTGGAGCTGTTGAGCACTCAGGACAAGGTCGCCAACCGCGCCAAGGATATCGCCGGGTTGATGCTGGGCCGGTCGATGACCATCCCCGCCGACCTGCAGCCGCTGATGCTGGCTTACGTGCAGCGCTGCGTGGACGCCAGTGCCCAGGCACTGAAAGCGATGAAGGAGCTGGATTCGCTGCTCGAGGCCGGTTTTGCCGGTCGTGAGGCCACCCTGGTCGAGCGCATGGTCGAGGAGCTCGAGGAAATCGAGCGCGAAACCGACCGCCAGCAGATCGAGGTGCGCCGCACCTTGTTCAAACTGGAAAAGGATCTTCCCGCAGTCGATGTGATGTTCCTCTATCGGATCATCGACTGGGTCGGAGACATTGCCGATCGCGCCGAGCGCGTGGGCAACCGACTGGAACAACTGCTGGCGCGCTGAGCCGCCAGCATCCTTTCTGGGTTTACAGGTAATTCTCTATGTCTCTTGTCGCGGACTACGGTTTCGTACTCCTCGTGATGGCCTGCTGCTTTGGTTTGTTCATGGCGTGGGGCGTTGGTGCCAATGATGTGTCCAATGCCATGGGTACTTCGGTGGGTGCCAAGGCACTGACCATCAAGCAGGCGATCCTGATCGCCATGGTCTTCGAATTCTGCGGTGCCTATCTGGCCGGTGGCCAGGTCACCGAAACCATCAAGAACGGCATCGTCGATGCCTCGGTGATTCCCGCCGACATGTTCGTGCTGGGTATGATGGCCTCGTTGTTGTCGGCGGGTACCTGGCTGCTGATCGCCTCCATCCGCGGCTGGCCGGTGTCCACCACGCACTCGATCGTTGGCGCCATCATCGGCTTCGCCTCGGTCAGCGTGTCGATCGACGCAGTTAACTGGGGCGGCCTGGTGCCGATCGTCTCCAGCTGGGTGGTGACCCCGTTCATTTCCGGTCTGCTGGCCTTCGGTCTGTTCATGAGCGTGCAATGGCTGATCTTCGACACCGAGGATCCGTTTCGTAACGCCAAGCGCTGGGTGCCGGTGTACATGTTCCTGACCGGCTTCATGCTGGCGCTGATGACCTTCACCAAGGGCCTCAAGCATGTCGGCCTGAACTTCACCACCAGCCAGAGTATTCTGCTGTCGGCGGTTGTCGGCCTGCTGGTGGCCGGCCTGGGCATCCTGCTGCTGCGTCGCATCAAGCTGGACGAGGAAGCCGACAAGGACTTCCACTTCGCCAGCGTCGAGAAAGTCTTCGCCGTGCTGATGATCTTCACTGCCTGCTCCATGGCCTTCGCCCACGGCGCCAGTGACGTCTCCAACGCCGTTGGCCCGCTGGCCGCGGTGGTCGGGGTGATCGAAGCCGGTGGCGACATGACTATCGGCGGGCAGTCCTCGGTGCCTGGCTGGGTGCTGCTGATGGGCGCCGTGGGTATCGTCATCGGCCTGGCCACCTACGGCTGGAAGGTGATCGCCACCATCGGCAAGAAGATCACCGAGCTGACCCCGAGCCGTGGTTTCGCCGCCGAGCTGGCCACTGCCGCCACCGTGGTCGCCGCTTCTGGTATCGGCCTGCCGATCTCCACCACCCACACGCTGGTCGGCGCGGTACTGGGCATCGGCATGGCGCGAGGTATCGGCGCGCTCAACCTGGCGGTGGTCGGACGGATCTTCACCTCCTGGGTGGTGACCCTGCCGATCGGCGCGGCGCTGGCGATTATCTATCTCGAAATCTTCATGCTGATCTTCCTGTGATCGTTTGACGGTCTGCTGCGCGTCGGCAATGCAGCGTTAAAAACAGGCTCGCATAGCTCTAGCTCGCTAAACCTCGAATCATTCCGGCTGCTGGCAATTCTCTATTGGCGGTTCTCGCGGGCAACGCTTCACTCTATGATGAGGCGACCGACCCGAGAGAGCCGCCATGTCATTTCTCCCCCTCAAGGATCGCTTCGCGGCGCTGATCGCCGTGCCATCGGTCAGTTGCACCCAGCCCGCTCTGGATCAATCCAACCAGCCGGTCATCGACCTGTTGGCCAACTGGCTGAGCGAACTGGGCTTTGCCTGCGAGAAGCAGCAGGTCGAGCCGGGCAAGTTCAACCTCATCGCCACCTACGGCAGTGGTCCTGGCGGCCTGGTGCTGGCCGGGCACAGTGACACCGTGCCGTTCGACGAAGCCCTGTGGCAGAGCGACCCGCTCAAGCTCACCGACACCGGTGATCGCTGGGTCGGCCTGGGCGTGTGTGACATGAAGGGGTTCTTCGCGCTGATCATCGAGGCGGTGCAGACGCTGCTCGACCAGCCGTTCAAGCAACCGCTGATCATCCTCGCCACCTGCGACGAGGAAAGCTCGATGTCCGGCGCCCGCGCGCTGGCCGAAGCCGGGCGGCCGTTGGGCCGCGCCGCGGTGATCGGCGAGCCCACCGGGCTCAAGCCGATTCGCCTGCACAAGGGCGTGATGATGGAGCGCATCGACATCCTCGGGCAGAGCGGCCATTCCTCCAATCCCGCCTTGGGCCGCAGCGCCCTGGATGCCATGCACGAGGTGATGGGCGAGCTGATGCAGCTGCGCCGCCAGTGGCAGCAGGAGTACCGCAACCCGCAGTTCAGCGTGCCGCAGCCGACCCTCAACTTCGGTTGCATCCATGGTGGCGACAACCCCAACCGCATCTGTGGTCAGTGCTCCCTGGAGTTCGACCTGCGCCCGTTGCCGGGCATGCAGCCCGAAGCGCTGCGTGCGGCGATTCGCCAGAAGTTGCAGCCGCTGGCCGAGCGCCACGAAGTGAGCATCGACTTCGCGCCGCTGTTTCCCGCCGTGCCGCCCTACGAGCAGCCCGCCGATGCCGAGCTGGTGCGCCTGGCCGAACGGCTGACCGGGCATACTGCACAGGCGGTGGCCTTCGGCACCGAGGCGCCGTATTTGCAGCAGCTGGGCTGTGAAACCCTGGTGCTCGGCCCCGGTGACATCGACTGCGCCCACCAGCCGGGCGAGTACCTGGATACCGACCGCCTGATCCCCACGGTGCAGCTGCTGCGTCAACTGATTCAGCATTACTGCCTGAGCCCGCGCTGACATGAGGAGCATTTCGCTGATGCCATTGCGACGACGATAACGCACCGCGCCTGCCTGCGAGGCCAGCTGCCTCGCACCCCTCGATGCTTCTTTCGTTCTCCCAAGGGTTTCGCCGCACATGTACGACTACGTCAACTGGCTCCGCCACGCTTCGCCCTACATCAACGCCCACCGCGACTGCACCTTCGTGGTTATGCTGCCGGGCGAGGGCGTCGCCCATCCGAATTTCGGCAATATCGTCCACGACCTGGTGCTGCTGCACAGCCTCGGCGTGCGCCTGGTGCTGGTACACGGCTCGCGCCCGCAGATCGAGGCGCGCTTGGAGAGTCGCGGGCAACAGCCTATCTATCACCGCGGCTTGCGGGTAACCGACGGCACCACCCTGGAATGCGTGATCGACGCCGTCGGCCAGCTGCGCATCGCCATCGAGGCGCGCCTGTCGATGGATATCGCCGCCTCACCGATGCAGGGCTCGCGGCTGCGGGTCAGCAGTGGTAACTACGTTACCGCGCGGCCCATCGGCGTGGTCGATGGTGTCGACTACCACCACACTGGCGAAGTGCGGCGTATCGACCGCAAGGGCATCAACCGCCAGCTCGACGAGCGCAATATCGTGCTGCTGTCGCCGCTCGGCTATTCGCCCACCGGCGAGATCTTCAACCTGGCCTGCGAAGACGTGGCCATGCGCGCGGCCACTGACCTGGCCGCCGACAAACTGATCCTGTTCAGCAGCCAGCAGGGCCTGCTCGACGAGGACGGCAAGCTGATCCGTGAGTTGCGCCCGCAGCAGGTGCCGGCCCACGTGCAGCGCCTGGGCAGCGACTACCAGGGCGAGCTGCTGGATGCCGCCGCCCAGGCGTGCCGAGGCGGTGTGAAACGCAGCCATATCGTCAGCTACACCGGCGACGGCTCGCTGCTCACCGAGCTGTTCACCCGCGACGGCGGCGGCACCCTGGTCGACCCCGAGCAGTTCGAGTCGTTGCGTGAGGCCGACATCAACGATGTCGGCGGGCTGATCGATTTGATCACGCCGTTGGAGGAGCAGGGCATTCTGGTGCGCCGTTCGCGGGAAGTGCTGGAGCGCGAGATCGGCCACTTCAGCATCGTCGAGCGCGACGGCATGATCATCGCCTGCGCCGCGCTCTACCCGATTGCCGATTCGAATTCTGGCGAGCTGGCGTGCCTGGCGGTCAACCCGGAGTATCGCCATGGCGGCCGTGGCGACGAACTGCTCGAACGCATCGAGGAACGCGCCCGCGCCAAGGGCATCAACACCCTGTTCGTGCTTACCACCCGCACCGCACACTGGTTCCGCGAGCGCGGCTTCGAGCCCAGCAGCGTCGACCGCCTGCCCGCCGCCCGTGCCTCGCTGTACAACTTCCAGCGCAATTCGAAGATCTTCGAAAAGAGCATCTGATCGGTAGCCTGCCTTGAGCGCGACCAAGCCTGGGATGAACGTCATCCCGGGCCTGGTTGTGCTCGTAATTCAGCAGCTCAGTGACCTTAATCGATGCCATCGGCTGGCGCGGCGGTCCATCTTGGTCAAGGCTGCAAGGACACCCTCTCGATAAAGGACCGCGCATGCCCATCCGACGCTCTCCGATCACCGCCGCCCTTGCGCTCTCATTCCTGTCGTTTTCCGTGCTCGCCGCCGACCTGGCGCCCGACGCGTTACTCAAGAAAGCCCAAGCCGAACAGAAGCCCTACCTGGCTACCGTCGAGCAACTGGTCAACGTCGACACCGGCACCGGTCAGGAGCCGGGCCTGAAGACCGTCAGTGCCTTGCTGGTCGAACGACTCGAGGCGCTCGGCGCCGAGGTCAAGACCAGCCCGGCCAGCCCGTCTGCGGGCGACAACATCGTCGGTACGTTCAAGGGCACTGGCAGCAAGTCGTTTCTGCTGATGGTTCACTACGACACCGTGTTCCTGCCGGGCACTGCCGCCAAGCGGCCGTTCAAGGTCGAGGGCGAGCGTGCCTATGGGCCCGGCGTGGCGGACGCCAAGGGTGGCGTGGCGATGATCCTGCACTCGCTGAAGTTGCTGCAGGATGAGAAGTTCGATGGCTTCGGCACGCTGACCGTGCTGTTCAATCCGGACGAGGAAACCGGCTCCGCCGGCTCGAAGAGCATCATCGCCGAACTGGCCCGCCAGCATGACTACGTGTTCTCGTACGAGCCGCCGGACAAGGACGCCGTGACCGTCGCCACCAACGGCATCAACGGCGTGATGCTCGAGGTCAAGGGCAAGTCCTCCCACGCGGGCTCGGCGCCGGAGGCCGGGCGCAACGCCGCCATGGAGCTGGCGCACCAGATGCTGCAGCTCAAGGACCTGGGTGATCCGGCCAAGGGCACCACGGTGAACTGGACGATGGTCAAGGCCGGCGACAAGCGCAACATCATCCCCTCGAGCGCTTCGGCCGAGGCCGACATGCGCTACTCGGACCTGAGCGAAAGCGACCGCGTGCTGGCCGACGCGCAGCGCCTGGTGCAGAAAAAGCTCATCGATGGCACCGAGGTCACGGTGCGGCTCGAGAAGGGGCGCCCGCCGCTGGCGAAGAATGCCGCGTCCGAGCGACTGGCCAAGGACGCCCAGGCGCTCTACGCCAAGATCGACCGCACCATCGAGCCGATCGCCATGCGCTTCGGCACCGATGCCGGCTACGCCTATGTACCGGGCAGCGACAAGCCGGCGGTGCTGGAAACCATGGGCGTAGTGGGCGCCGGTCTGCATGCCGATGACGAGTACATCGAGCTGTCGAGCATCGCGCCACGGCTGTACCTGACGGTGGCGCTGATTCGTCAGCTGTCGGCGCAGTAGCGTGGTGGCAGCGCAAGCCGGGCTTGCGCTGCTTCTCGATCTGCTAGCTGCGGCGTACCAGCAGCACACCCGACTCCATGTGATGGGTATAGGGGAACTGGTCGAACAGTGCGCAGCGCTCGATGCGGTGGGTGTCGTGCAGCTGGGCGATGTTCTGCGCCAGGGTTTCCGGGTTGCAGGAGATGTACAGGATGCGCTCGAAACGGCGGGTCAGCTCGCAGGTGTCCGGGTCCATGCCGGCGCGCGGCGGGTCGACGAACACGCTGCCGAAGTCGTAGCTCTTCAGGTCAACATCGGCCAGGCGGCGGAACGGACGAACATCATTGAGCGCTTCGGTCAGCTCCTCGGCGGACAGGCGCACCAGAGTGACGTTATCGATCTGGTTGTCGGCCAGGTTGGCCAGGGCGGCGTTGACCGAGGTCTTGCTGATCTCGGTGGCCAGCACCTTGCGCACGCGGGTGGCCAGCGGCAGGGTGAAGTTGCCGTTACCGCAATACAGCTCCAGCAGGTCGTCGTCGCGCTGGCCCAGCACATCGTAGGCCCAGCCGAGCATCTTCTGGCACACCTCGCCGTTGGGCTGAGTGAAGGCGCCCTCCGGCTGGCGGTAGCGGAAGCGGCGACCGGCGACCTGCAGTTCTTCTTCCACATACGGGCGGCCGACCACGATGCGCTTGCCCTTGGAGCGGCCGACCAGGCTCACCTGCAACTCCTCGGCGAGCTGAGTGGCGGCGGCTTCCCAGGCGTCATCGAGCGGGCGGTGGTAGCACAGGGTGATCAGCGCATCGCCGGTCAGGGTGGTCAGGAACTCGACCTGGAACAGCTTGAAGCCCAGTGCCGGGCTGGCCTGCCAGGCGGCCTTGAGGCGCGGCATCAGCTCGTTGATGCGCAGGCTGGCGATGGGGAAATCTTCGAAGAAGATCGGGCTGTGCTTGTCGCCGGCCTCGAACATCGCGTAGTGACGGTTCTCGCTGCCGGCCTCGCGCCACAGGCGGAATTCGGTACGCAGGCGATAGTACTCGCGCGGCGACTCGAACACCTCGGGCTCAGGCGCGGCGAACGGCGTGAGCAGTTCGACCAGGCGGGCCTTCTTCTCGGCGAGTTGGGCGTCGTAGGCGGCGGGGTCGAATGCGGGACGGCTCATCGGTCACTCGTGCGGCAGGAAAACGGGGCGCCATTGTAGCGATTCCGCTGCCGGCGTGCCGGTGTCGTCGATTATTGGTGGGGCGGGGAGCGACCAAGAGGGGGCTGGTGCAGGTTGATCGTCAACACGACGTAGCCTGTGGTTGAACGAAGCGATACCCAGGATTGCCCATGGGCACACGCTGATCGAGGCCTACCCGGGTATCGCTTCGCTCAACCCGGGCTACCAAGAACGTTTAGAACAGCGCCAGCTTGATCACGCAGAAAATCGCCAGCGCTACCAGCATCCCGTTCAGCTCGCGGAACCGCCCGGCCAGGGTCTTGGCGGCGACCCAGGTGATGAAGCCGAAGGCGATGCCGGTGGCGATGGAGTAGGTCAGTGGCATGGCCAGGGCGGTGACCACCACCGGGGCGGCGACGGTGATGTCGCTCCACTCGATCTCGGCCATGCCCGAGGCCATCAGCACGGCGACGAACAGCAGTGCCGGGGCGGTGGCGAAGGCCGGCACGCTGCCGGCCAGCGGCGCGAAGAACAGCGCGAACAGGAACAGCACGGCAACCACGATGGAGGTCAGGCCGGTGCGCCCGCCGGCGCTGACGCCAGCCGCCGACTCGATATAGCTGGTAGTGGTGCTGGTGCCCAGCAGCGAGCCGCCCAGGGCGGCAGTGCTGTCGGCGATCAGGGCGCGGCCCATCTTCGGCAGATGGCCGTCCTTGCGCATCAGGCCGGCCTTCTTGGCCACGGCGATCAGGGTGCCGGAGTTGTCGAACAGGTCGACGAACAGGAAGGCGAAGATCACGCTGATCAGGCTCACGTCCAGCGCGCCGGCGATATCCAGCTGCAGGAAGGTCGGCGCCAGCGATGGCGGCATCGACACCACGCCGCCGAACTGGCTGACGCCCAGCAGGATACTCAGGGTGGTGACCACCAGGATGCTGATCAGCACCGCACCGGTCACCCGCAGCGCTTCCAGGCCGATGATCAGGAAGAAACCGAGGATCGCCAGCAGCGCGGCGGGCGAGCCGAGGTTGCCGAGGCCGACCATGGTCGCCGGGTTGGCGGCGACGATGCCGGCGTTCTGCAGGGCGATCAGCGCCAGGAACAGGCCGATACCGGCGGCGATGGCCGAGCGCAGCTCCAGCGGAATGCTGTTGATGATCCACTCACGGATCTTGAAGATCGACAGCAGGAAGAACAGGCACGCCGACAGGAACACCGCGCCAAGGGCGACCTGCCAGGTGTGGCCCATGCCCAGCACCACGGTGTAGGTGAAGAAGGCGTTGAGGCCCATGCCCGGCGCCAGGGCGATCGGGTAGTTGGCGATCAGGCCCATGACCACCGAACCGAACGCCGCGGCCAGGCAGGTGGCGACGAATACCGCACCCTTGTCCATGCCGGTCTCGCCGAGGATGCTCGGGTTGACGAACAGGATGTAGGCCATGGTCAGGAAGGTCGTGACGCCCGCGAGTATTTCGGTGCGCACGTTGGTGTTGTGTGCGTTGAGTTGGAACAGTCTTTCCAGCATGCGGAGCTCCGATGGCAGCGAACGCGCGTTGAAGTGTGCAGAGCGCAAGCAAAGCACTTCACGTGCCATTTCGCCTTGCCGATCCGCGAAAGCGCGGCATCATAGCAGCCCGCCCCAGGCCACGGCAGCCGTCTCTGTCGGCAAGTTGGCAAACGCTGGGAAACCTCCTTTACCCGGCCTTGTCTGAGCGCTCTAATATCGCCCCGCCCGGCGCCTGATGCGCCGTGAGCTGGCACGCACAGGGAGGCTGCAACGCACATGATCATCGGAATCGACCTTGGCACCACCAACAGTCTGGTCGCCGTCTGGGACGGCGAAGCGGCGCATCTGGTGCCCAATGCCCTGGGCCGCCTGCTGACGCCCAGCGTGGTCGGCCTGGACGACCATGACCAGCTGGTGGTCGGCGATATCGCCCGCGAGCGCCTGCAGACCCATCCGCACCTCACCGCGGCGTTGTTCAAACGGCACATGGGCAGCGCCCAGAGCACCCGCCTGGGTTCGCGCTCGTTCCGCCCGGAAGAGTTGTCGGCCATGGTGCTGCGCAGCCTCAAGGAAGATGTCGAGCGCGCCTACGGGCAGCCGGTCACCGAGGCAGTGATCAGCGTGCCGGCCTATTTCAGCGACGCCCAGCGCAAAGCCACGCGCATCGCCGGCGAGCTGGCCGGCCTGAAGGTCGAAAAGCTGATCAACGAACCCACTGCCGCGGCCCTGGCTTACGGTCTGCACCAGAAGGGCGAGGCGACCTTTCTGGTCTTCGACCTGGGCGGTGGCACCTTCGACGTGTCGGTGCTGGAGCTGTTCGAGGGCGTTATGGAGGTGCGCGCCAGTGCCGGCGACAACTTCCTCGGCGGCGAGGACTTCGACGATGTTCTGGTCGCCCACTTCCTCGCTGCCATGGGCGGCCAGGGTCTGCCCGACCACCAGCAGCCGGCAATCAATCAGCGCCTGCGCCGTGAGGCCCAGCGCGTGCGCCATGCCCTTGGGCAACAGCCGGAGGCGACCTTCCAGCTGCGCGAGGATGGTCGCGAATGGACGCTGCCAGTGAGCCAGGACAAGCTGCTGAGCATCTGCGAGCCGCTGCTCGAGCGCCTGCGCGCGCCCATCGAACGGGCCCTGCGCGATGCGCGCATCAAGGTCGCCGACCTCGACGAAGTGCTGCTGGTCGGTGGCACCACGCGCATGCCGCTGGTGCGCAAGCTGGTGGCCAGCCTGTTCGGGCGCTTCCCGGCCATGCACCTGAACCCTGATGAAGTGATCGCCCAGGGCGCTGCCATCCAGGCCGCGCTCAAGGCCCGCGATGCCACGCTCGAAGAAGTGGTGCTCACCGATGTCTGCCCCTACAGCCTGGGCGTGGAGATCAGCAAGCAGGTGGGTACCCAGCAGCAGAGCGGCCATTACATGCCGATCATCGAGCGCAACTGCGTGGTGCCGGTCAGCCGCGTGCAGAGCGTGTATACCCTGCATGACAACCAGAAGCAGGTCAGCGTGCGCATCTACCAGGGCGAGAGCCGCCTGGTGGCCAACAACATCTTTCTCGGCGAGCTGGAAGTGGCCGTGCCGCCGCGCCCGGCTGGCGAAGTGTCGCTGGATATCCGCTTCACCTACGACATCAACGGCCTGCTCGAAGCCCAGGTGGACACGCCGCTGACCGGCGAAAGCCACCGCCTGGTGATCGAGAACAACCCCGGCGTGCTCAGCCCCGCGGAAATCGCCGAGCGCTTCGCCGCTCTGGAGGCGCTCAAGGTTCACCCGCGCGACCAGCAGGTCAACAGCGCCCTGATGGCGCGCCTGGAGCGGCTGTATCAGGAATGCCTGGGCGATTTGCGCGAGCACATCGGCCAGCTCGCCGCGCATTTCGCCGCGATCCTTGAAGGCCAGGACGAGCGGCAGATCCGCGAAACGCGCGGCGAGCTCACCGCCCGCCTGGACGCCATCGAGCAGGGGTACTGATCGCTTATGAATCCCTGGACGCTGCTTGGCCTGGACGCCGACGCCGATACCCGCAGCATCAAGCGCCGCTACGCGCAGTTGCTCAAACAGCACCGCCCGGACGAGGACCCCGAAGCCTTCCAGCGCCTGCGCGAAGCCTACGAACAGGCGCTGGCCCATGCCGCCGCGCAGGATCAGCCCTGGGACGACGCTGCCGAGCAAGTGCCGGCGCCTGAGCTAGTGGAGCCGGACGAGCCGGTTGTGGTGGCCGCCGAGCAGCCGGCACACGCGCGCATCGAGCAACTGCTGCAGGCCAGCGAGTCGCTGGACGCCGCCCTGCAGCAGGCCCGCCAGTTGGGGCTGGAGGCCGATCTGCAGCGTCATCTGCTGGCCCGTTGCGGCACGCTGGATGAACAAGGCCTGCGCATTCTGCGCTGGGGCATGCAGCACCTGCAGTGGTTGTCGCCCTGGCAGGCCGACTACCTGCCGCGCACTCAGTCCGAGGCGCTGGCCGCGCGGCTGCTGGCCCTGGAGCTGGAAGCCCTGCAGCAGCGTCTGCAGGCGGGCGAGGAGCGTGTCGTGCTGGACGCCGCCAGCACGCTGCTTATCAGCGACTGGCTGCAGTCGTTCGACCGCCGCCTGCAGTTGCAGGACGGCATGGTGTGGATGCTCGAAGTCACCGAAGACTGGTCGGGCGGGCTGTTCGACCGCCTGTGCAGGCTGTTCGGCTGGAACGAGGACACCGGCGAACTGCCGTGCTCCGTCGAGCGCTGGAACTGGCTGTGCTGGCGCTGCGAGCGTCACGCCGCGGGCCAGCGCGTGCAGCAACATCTGCAACTCGATTGGCCGCTGCGCGCTGAAGAACGAGCCGCCTGGCTGCTGCTCAAGCCAATGGGCGAGCGTGAGGCGCGGCAGCTGGTCGACCGCTTCGATGCTGAAGACTGGCAGGCCTGCGACGCGCTGGAGCACCTGCTCACCGAGCGCTACCCCGAGTTGCCGGAGCAGCTCGGCCTGCAGATCGACGAGGACTGGCGGCGCTGGCAACCGCGCCAGTGGACGGTGCCTGCCACCGTCTACGCCTGGCTGCTGCTGTTCACCGCCATGTTCGCCACCTCGCTGCAGGAGGCGAAGCTTTCAGTGTACCTGGAGCGCTCGGGCGGCTATCTCGGCCTGGGCTTCAAGGACCTGCTGATCAGCGTCGGCATAGTCGCCTGGATGGTGATTGTGTCGCGTGGCTGGAGCCGGCTGGCGCGTTATCTGACGCGCCTCGATGTGCCGCTGAGTCGCCTGCTGCTGCCGGCCACCTGGCGTGACGCGGGTGCCGGCATGCTGGTGCTGCGCCATGGCCTGCCGGCGGCGTTGTTCGCGCTGATCGTCACCGGCTTCGCCCCGAGCCTGGTTTCCGACTGGGTCGTGTTCGGCGCGGCCTTGCTGCTCGAAGTGCTGTTTCTCGGTCTGGTCGGTAGCCGCCGCATGCCCTGGCCGCGCTGGTCGCTGTGGCGCACCGGCGCCTTCAAGGTCGACTACCGCAAGAAGGCCGAATGGTGAGCCCCTGGGAACTGCTAGGTCTGGACGCCGGGGCCGACACCCGCAGCATCAAGCGCCGCTACGCGCAACTGCTCAAACAGACCCGGCCGGATGAGGATCCCGAATCGTTTCAGCGGTTGCGTGAGGCCTATGAGTGGGCGTTGGATTGGGCGCAGCGTACCCAGAACGTGGACGAACCACCTGTGGTTCACGAAAGCGTCACGCCACCGCCGTTCGGCGATGGGCAGCGCGCCTTCGCGCCGTTGACCGAAACCCAATCGCAGGACAGTGATGAAAACGCCTGGATATGCAGCCTGCCGGACAGTTGTGCGTCGTTGGACGATGCCTTGTTCCAGGCACGCGAGGCTGGCCTGGAACAGGTTTTAGAGCTGGAGCTGCTACGCCGCAGTCAGCTGCCTGGCGAGCGGGCCATCGAGATCGTGCGCTGGGCCATGGCGCGTCTGGACTGGCTGACACCCTGGCAGGCCGATTATCTGTCGCCGCAGGTCATGGCCCAGTTGGCCGAGCGCCTGCTGGATTGCGAGTTGGCTACCCTGCAGGCCGACTTCGGGCAGATGAGCGAAGCTGAATTCATCACCCGAATCCGCGCGCTGGGCAGGCAGAAATGGCTGCGGCCGCTCGAACTCAGTCGCCGCCTTCAGCTGGCCGTGATGGCGTTGCTGGAGGCACGCGATGACTGGTCGCTATCGGCGCTCGAGTCTGCCACCGAGGTGTTTGGCTGGAGCGAGATGCTCGGCAACATGCCGTTCTCGGCAGATCGCTGGGCAGGGCTCTCCGAGCGCGCCTTCGAATACAGCGTAGTGCAGCGCCTGCGCGAGCAGCTGAACCTCGACGTACCGGTCAGTCCCGAGCAGGCGGCCACCTGGTTTCTCCTCAAGCCGCTTGAAGACGATGTGCGACGGCGCATGGCCGAGCGATTTGGCGAGCCGGAGTGGCGGGCCTGTGAGCAACTGGATCAGCAATTGCGTAGCAGCTCGACCCTGGCCCGCTCATTCGGTGGCTATCAGAAGGATTGGCGCGACTGGAAATCGCTGTCCTGGGGGCGGTGGGCGACGATCTACGTGTGGCTGCTGACAGCCGTGGTGTTGTTTGCCAGTCAGCTTTACCTCAGTGCCAACAAACCTGAGCCAACCCTGGCCCGCGACGGCATTGCCGCGCTGGCCGCCAGCGTACTGGTCAGTGCGCTTCTCAGTGTATTCCGGCGTGTCTGGGGCCGATTGGCCAAGTTGCTCGACGCCCAGGATCGCTGGCTCAGCAGGCGCCTGGTTCCTCTGGGGCTGGCCAGTGGGCGCCACGGGCTGTTGCTCATACGGCATCTGGCGCCGCTGGCTTTTCTCAGCCTGCTGGTCAGCGGTTGGGCTCGCCAGTTGCCTGGCTGGTGGGGCCCCGGGCTGGGCCTGGCCACGGCAGTCGGTGGCTGCTGGTTTCTGGCGCGTGTTACCCAAGGCGTGCCAGCCAACGCCTGGGTGCTGAGAATCGGTGGGCTGTTCAATCGGCATACCTGGGTGATGATGCTGGTGTGGCTGGCGCTGATCATTGGCGGCAGCATCCTGGGCGCCACCTTGGGGCCGAAGGGGCAGCGCGCCACGTCACCTGACTACAGCCATGGGTTAGAGAACCCCTGCGCTCACCCCACCGATGCCGAGCAGCAACGGTTTTGCGACGAGGCTGCGCAAATGGTCAGGAAGGCGATGGGCGATTTCGAGCGGCAGCGATCCGGTGAATCAAAGCCTCAGGGCTGAGGCCTAGCGCGGCTCATCCCCCACCAACGGATCCCGAATCCGGTCGCGGCTCGATAGCGCGGGGAACAGCTTGATCCACAACAGGCTGATGCCGATGGCGCCGAAGCCGCCGATCAGTACGGCCGGTACGGTGCCGAACCAGGCGGCGCTGACGCCGGCGCGGAAGTCGCCAAGCTGGTTGGAGGCGCCGATGAACAGGCTGTTCACCGCGCCGACCCGGCCGCGCATGTCATCGGGCGTCTGCAGTTGCACGAAGGCGCCGCGGATCACCATGCTGACCATGTCGGCGGCGCCGAGCAGCACCAGGGTCGCCAGGCTGAACCACAGCGAGGTGGACAGGCCGAAGCCGATGGTCGCCACGCCGAAGATCGCCACCGAGCCGAGAATCACCGGGCCGACGCGCCGCTCGATGGGGTGGCGCGCCAGGTAGATCGACATCAGCAACGCGCCCACCGCCGGCGCTGAGCGCAGCAGGCCCAGGCCCCACGGGCCGGTGAGCAGGATGTCCTTGGCGAACACCGGCAGCAGGGCGGTGGCACCGCCGAGCAGCACGGCGAACATGTCCATGGAGATGGCGCCGAACACTTCCGGGCGGCTGCGGATAAAGCGGAAGCCGGCCAGCAGCGACTCCACGGAAATCTTCTGCTTCAGCGGCTTCTGTTGCGACGGCAGGCTGAGCATCATGCAGATGGCGATCAGGTACAGCACCAGTGCCGGGCCATATACCCAAGCTGGCGCCACGGCGTAGAGCACGCCGCCCAGGGCGGGGGAGACGATGGTCGCGGTCTGCATCGCCGAGCTGGAAGCGGCCACGGCGGCAGGGAACAGGCCCGGCGGCACGATGTTGGGCAGCAGCGCCTGGGTGGTCGGCATCTCGAAGGCGCGGGCGGTGCCCATCATGAAGGCGATGACGAAGATCATCTCGCGGGTCAGGCTGCCTGTGCTGCTGCCGATCAGCAGGGTGATGGCGACGATAGCCTGGCCGCACTGGCATAGCGCGGCGACCATACGGCGGTCGAAGCGATCGGCGACGTGGCCGGTCAGCAGAATGAAGAGAATCTTGGGCAGGAATTCGACCAGGCCGACCAGGCCGAGGTCGAGCACGTTGCCGGTAAGGCTGTACATCTGCCAGCCAATGGCCACGGTGAGCATCTGGAAGCCGCTGGCGGTAAATACCCGGGCCAGCCAGAAGCGGATGAAAGGCGTGTGATGACGCAGCAGCAACTGGCCGTGGACGGACATAGTGATACTTAGGCGGCTAACGAAGGGCGCTCAGGTTAGCACGACCGTTGTAACATTTGGATGCAGGTTGTCTGATGACTTCAGCTCACCAGCGCTGCGCGTGCCGTGGTGCTTGAAAGCTGTTCATTATCTTTAAGCCCAGGTTCGCCGACTTTGGTGGCTAAGTGGCGGGAGCGGCCTTTGGTAGGGTGGACCGGGCGCGTAGCTGACGCTTCAGCTACGCGCCCCGACCCGTCCACCGCTCTGTGATCGTAATGGTGGATGAAAAGAGCGTCATCCACCCTACGTCGGTGTGGAAGCGCGCCATGCCCGCAATTTTTCGCGCGCATGGCGCGCTCCCACAAGGGATCGGCGAATGGCTGCTATTGCCTTCTAGTTGACGCTTCATGCGTATACAAGACTTCGAACAGATTCTTAGTGAATCAATCCACTAAGCAGCCACAAACCCAGCAACAGCCAGATCAGCCCGCCGATCACCGAGCCGCGCATGAACGAGCGCACCGCGCTGTACAGCAGGATCAGACCCAGCAGCAGCACGGCGATGCTGAGCAGCGACGGGGTGACGCCCAGGGCGCCGGACAGGCCGTCGATAAAACTGGATACCGCGCCGGCGAGCATGCCGAACACGCCGCTCAGGGCGTCGACGATAAAGCGGATGAACGAGCCGAATGCCTCGCCCAGGGATTCGAAAAAGCCTTCTACGCGCATGCAGGGATTCCTGGAAAACGGAAAGGGCGACAAGCGCCAGGGTGCTGACTATTGAGCCGCTGCGCCCTGGCCTAGTTCCCGAATTCTGCGGATGGCGCCGTTCACGCGCCGAGCATGGCCTTGAGCTTGCTGGCCAGCGACTCGAAGGAGAACGGCTTGGCGATCATGTCCATGTCCTTGCCCAGGTAGCCGTCGCGCAGCTCGGCGCCCTCGGCGTAGCCGGTGGCGAACAGCACCTTGAGGCCCGGCTGACGCTGGCGAGCGGCGTCGGCGAGCTGACGGCCGTTCA
Organism: Pseudomonas fulva 12-X; assembly: GCF_000213805.1. Taxonomy (NCBI): domain Bacteria; kingdom Pseudomonadati; phylum Pseudomonadota; class Gammaproteobacteria; order Pseudomonadales; family Pseudomonadaceae; genus Pseudomonas; species Pseudomonas fulva. The sequence continues at coordinate 577,224 of NC_015556.1, forward strand.
TGCCCGGCAGGCCGACATCGGTAAGCAGCAGGTCGAGCGGCGCGTGCCGCTCCAGAAGACCCAGAGCGCTCTGTGCGTCACTGGCCTGGATCAGCTGGTAGCCGAGCTCTTCGAGTACCTCGATCATCAGCATGCGCACCACCTGGTCGTCCTCCACCACCAGAATCCGCTCGCCAGTGCCGCGCGGTGCGTCACGCCGGGCGTCCACCGGCTGCTCGGTGGGTGCCACGGGCAGGCGCGGCAGATAGAGGTTCAGGGTGGTGCCGCGTCCGACCTGGCTTTCCAGGTGCAGATAACCGCCGGTCTGCTTGACGAAACCGTAGACCATCGGCAACCCGAGACCGGTGCCCTGGCCGATGGGTTTGGTGGTGAAGAAGGGTTCGAAGGCGTGGCGGATGATTTCCTCCGGCATGCCACAGCCGGTGTCGCTGACCGACAGCAGCAGGTAATCGCCGGGCGGCACCTGGTAGTTGTGCGCCTCGCTTTCACCGAGCTGAGTGTTGCGGGTCTCGATGCGCAGCGTGCCGCCGTCGGGCATGGCGTCGCGGGCATTGATGGCCAGGTTGATCAGCGCGTTTTCCAGCTGGTGGCTGTCGCTGCGGGTCGGCCACAGGTCGTCGGCCAACTGGATTTCCAGGGCGATCTGCTCGCCCAGGGTGCGCACCAGCAGGTCTTCGAGGGCGCATACCAGGGTGTTGACCTGCACCGGGCGCAGGTCCAGGGACTGGCGCCGGGCAAAGGCCAGCAGGCGATGGGTCAGCGAGGCGCCGCGGTTGGCCGAGGCGATGGCGGCATCGACAAAGCGGGCCAGTTGCGGGTGATCATTGGCCGGAAGCTTGCGCTGGATCAGCTCCAGGCTGCCGAGGATGCCGGCCAGAAGATTGTTGAAGTCGTGCGCGATGCCGCCGGTGAGCTGGCCGATGGCTTCCATCTTTTGCGCCTGGCGCAGCTGCTCCTCGGCCTGGATGCGCTGCAGGACGGCTTCGCTGACCCGTTCCTCGAGGGTCTGGGTCAGTTGGCGTAGCGCCAGTTCGGTGCGCTTGCGCTCATCGATATCCATCAGCACGCCGGGAAAACGCAGTGGCGTGCCGTCGGCGGCCAGCTCACAACGGCCGTTGGCCTCGATCCAGCGGTAGCCGCCTTCTGGGTGCAGTACCCGGTACTCGGCGCGGTAAGCGCCGCCGCTGGCGATGGTACGTTCGATCGACGCGCGCACCGCGGGACGGTCGTCCGGGTGGATGGCGGCGGTCACCTGATCCAGTGCCATACCGCTGGCGGCCTGCTGCGGGTCGGCAGCGAAGGCGCGGGCGAAGCGCTCGTCACCGGTCACCCGGTCTTGCGGAATGTCCCACACCCAGGTGCCGAGCACCGCGCCGGCGTCGAGCGCCAGTTCGATGCGCTCCTTGGCGCTGCGCAGTTCGGCTTCGGCCTGGCTGCGCTGCTCGATGGCGACCACCTGGCTGGTGGTCTCCACCACGATGCACATCATGCCGTGGGAGCGGCCGGTGTTATCGAGCAGCGGGTTGTAGTAGAGGTTCATCCAGGCATCTTCCTGCAGGCCTGGGCGGCGTAGCGGCAGGTAGAGGTTTTCCTGGCACATGGAACGGCCGCTCAGGCCCATGGCGATCACATGGCGGTTCCACTCGGCGATCTCCGGCCAGGCGTCTTCAGCCGGCAGGCCGAAAACTTCTGGATGACGCTGGCCAGCGAAGGCCGCGTAGGCATCGTTGTAGATCAGTACACCGTGCTCGCCGCACAGCAATACGATGGGCGTCGGCGAGGAAAGGATCAGCCGCGTGGTGCTGACCAGCACCTCTGGCCATCGCTCGATGGGGCCGAGGCTGGTGGCTGCCCAGTCGAAGCGGTGGATGAGCTCGACCGCTTCGCCGGTCTGGCCGGCGAACAGGCAGGTCTGGGAGGGAGTATTTGGCGTCGCGGACATCGATTGGGAGCCTATCCTGGCGGTTTGGCCGTTAGCGGGCCGCGGCGCGGGTGGGTCAGTTGGGTTTGCCGCTGGCGAAGGCGTGCTGCAGTTTTTCCGCCAGTTCGTCGCTGCGGTAGGGCTTCTGCACGATAAAAGCCTCATCGGCATCCAGCCCGCCGATCTCGGCATAGCCGGTGACGAACACCACCGGCAGCTGCGGGTAGCGGCGGCGCACCGCCTGGGCCAACTCGGCGCCGTTCATGCCCGGCATGGCGAAGTCGGCGAGTAGCAGGTCGATGTCGTCATCGAGCTTGGCCAGGGCATCGAGGCCGCTGTGGGCCTCGCGCACCTGGTAGCCGAGTGCATCGAGGGTCAGGGCGGTGACCTCGCGAACCCGCGGATCATCGTCGACCAGCAGGATGGTGCGCTGGTCACCGGGCTCGGCGACCGGCAGCGGCTGGCTGGAGACCTGCTCGTCTGCCTGCACCACGTTGCGCAGGCCCGGCAGGTAGACCTTGACCGTGGTGCCCACGCCCATCTTGGTGAGAATGCGCGCGCCGCCGCCGGACTGCTTGGCGAAGCCGAACACCTGGGCCAGGCCAAGGCCCGAGCCCTTGCCGATTTCCTTGGTGGTGAAGAACGGCTCGAATGCCTTGGCCAGTACCGCCTCGCTCATGCCGCTGCCGGAATCCTGCACCGACAGCACCACGTAGTCGCCAGGCTCCGGATCTTCCGGGCGGCTGGGCATTTCGCTGATCACCTCGTTGCTGGTGCTCAGGCGCAGGGTGCCGCCGACGCCCATGGCGTCGCGGGCATTGATCGCCAGGTTGAGGATGATCAGCTCGATCTGCGTCGGGTCGACCCGGGCGTGCCACAGGTCCGGCTCGGTGGCTGTCTCGATCAGCACGCTGCCGCCCAGGGTGCTTTTCAGCAGTTCGAGCATGCCCTGCACGGTTTCACCAAGGTTGACCGCTTCCGGCACCAGGCGCTGGCGACGTGAGAAGGCCAGCAGCTGGGCGGTCAGCTTGGCGCCGCGCTCGCCGGCATCGGTGATGTTCTGCAGACGGCCGCGGGCCTTGTCCAGGTTGCCCTTTTCCAGGTCGCGGATCAGGAAGCTGGTGCTGGTCAGCACCACGGTCAGCAGGTTGTTGAAGTCGTGGGCGACGCCCGCGGTGAGCTGGCCGACCGCTTCCAGGCGCTGCATCTGCTGCAGGGTCGCCTCGACCCGTTCGCGCTCGGCGATCTGCTCGCGCAGCTGCTGGTTGGTGGCCGCCAGTTCCTCGACCACCGCACGCTCGTGGGTGATGTCGCGAACCGTGGCGTACAGCAGGTCGTCATCGCGCACCACGATCCACGACAACCAGTGGTAGTCGTCGTTGGCATGGCGCATACGGTTGACGAAACGCACCGAGACGTTGTCCGAGGTCACCCGTTCGATGTGCGCGCGGGTGTCCTGCTGATCGTCGGGGTGCACCAGTTCCCAGAGCGGGCCCTGGGTGAGCTGCTGGCGCGTCCAGCCCAGGGTCTGCTCCCAGGCGGGGTTGAGGGCGCTTGAGCGCATATCGAAGCGCAACACGGCAAGCAGGTCGCGGGACAATTCCCAGTTGCGGTCACGCTCGCGGGTACGCTTCTCGACACGCTCGCCGAGCACGTCGTTGAGGCGCAGCAGTGCTTCGTTGGCCTGCTTCTGTTCGGTGATGTCGTGCAGCACGCCGAGAAAACGGGTGCACTGGCCATCGTCGAAGAACGCCTGGCCACGGGCGGAAATCCAGCGCTTGCTGCCGTTGCTCAGGGGCAGGCGGAATTCGGCCTGGAACTCGTTGCCGCTGTCGGTGGCCAGGGCCTCGTTGACCCGCTGGCGCAACTGGGCACGGTCGTCCTCGTGGCAGCGACCGAGAAACAGCGCCATGTCGACGTCAGCGTCCGGCTCCAGCTCGTAGAGGGCGCGGCAGCGTTCGTCCCAGATCAGCGTGTCGGTGGCCGGCACGTAATCCCACATGCCCATGCGCGCCGCGCCGATGGCCAGCCGGGCGCGGGCTTCGACAGTCTGCAGGGTATCTTCCACCCGGCGGCGTTCTTCGCGCTCGTTGACCTCGGCCATGGCGCGGTCGATGGCCTTGGGCAGAAACGGCAGATTCTGTTTGAGCACGTAGTCGACGGCGCCCAGGCGCATCATCTCCACCGCATGCTCTTCGCCGAACATGCCGGACAGGAAGATGAACGGCGTCTGCGGTGCCAGGCGACGCGCCACTTCCAGTGCCTGGGCGCCGGACGAGCCGGGCAGCAGGTAGTCGGAAAGAATCAGGTCGAAGCGCTCACGCTGTAATGCGCGCTCGGCGGCTTCATGGTCATAGACCAGGGTGCAGTCGACAACCAGGCCATTGCGTTCCAGTGCGAGCAGGGCCAGCTCCGCGTCATGCGGGCTGTCTTCGATGAACAGCAGTTTGAGAGGCACAAGCGGCATGGAGAGGTCGTCGATTACGGTCTGTTTTAGGACTGGATAGTACGCAAGCGGTACAGGTGCTCAGTTGCCATCGGCTTGCTGCTCGTCGTCCTTGGTGCGGCGCTGCAGGCGCATGGAGCCGGGTGGCGGCTCGTTGAGCACGGCCCAGAACACACCCAGGTCGGAAATGGCCGAGACGAAAGCCTTGAATTCGACCGGTTTGACTACGTAGGCGTTCACGTTCAATTCGTAGGCGCGCTGCAGATCCGGGCCCTCACGGGAGGAGGTGAGCATGACGATCGGCATGCTGCGCAGCTCGGCCGAGTCACGTACCGCCTTGAGCACTTCCAGGCCGTCTACTTTGGGCAGCTTGAGGTCGAGCATCATGATCGCCGGGTTGCCGGGCAGGCGGTCGGCGTGGTCGCCGCGGCGGAACAGGTAGTCAAGCGCCTCGGCGCCATCACGCATGACGATCACGTCGTTGGCCAACTGGCTGCGCTCCAGCGCGATCAGAGTCAATTCCAGATCGTGTGGATTGTCTTCGACCAGCAGAATCGGTTTGAGCATTCGTGTCCTCGTCCCGTTACGCAAGAACGGGGTGGTGGCGTTTGGGTAACGCGAAGTAGAAGGTGGCGCCCTGGTCGATCTTGCCCTCGGCCCAGACCCGCCCATCGTGACGCTCGATTATACGTCGTACACTGGCCAAGCCGATGCCGGTGCCTTCGAATTCCTCCATGCGGTGCAGGCGCTGGAACACGCCGAACAGCTTGTCGACATATTCCATATTGAAGCCCACGCCGTTGTCGCGCACAAAGACGATCACTTCATCGTCATGTTGTTCGGCACCGATGACGATTATCGCCGGGTCTCGTTCGCGGCTGTACTTGATGGCGTTGGCCAGCAGGTTGCGCAGCGCCAGGTGCAGGAAGGCGGCATCGGCCACTACCCGTGGCAGTGGCTGGATATGCCATTCCAGGTTGCGGTTCTGGTAGTCGGGCTTCATTTCCTCGCGGATCGCTTCGACCAGCGCATGCAGATTCACGTCGGTGAAACGCAGCGCCGAGCGGCCCATCTGCGAGAAACTCAGCAGGTTGTCCACCAGGGTGCCGGCGAAGCGCGCCGACTCGGTGATGTGCTCGAGAAAGCGCACCCCGCGCTCGGACAGCTTGGTGCCTTCGAAGTCCGCCAGCAGCTCGGCGTAGCCGGCGATATGCCGCAGCGGCGCACGCAGGTCATGGGACACGCTATAGGAGAAGGCTTCCAGTTCCTTGTTGCTCTTTTTCAGGTCGCTGGCCAGTTGGGCCATTTCCTCGGCCTTGCGCAGCACGATGCCGAGCACCGCGTTGCGCAGCTCCAGGGCGCTTTCCGGTTCCTGGGGATGCCAGGGCGTGGAAAAACCGCTGATCTCCTCCTGCCAGCGCGCGAAGCTGTTGCGCGGGCTGAGGGCGCCGCTGGCGCTGACCGCTTTCTCGGGCTTGCCGGCCCACTCGACAACGCGCTTCTGCTCCGGCTTGAACCAGATCAGGTAATGAGAGTGAATTTCCGAGATGGCCACCGCCAACAAACCGCCAATGTGTTCGCTCAGCCCGGGCAGTTCGGGGATGTCGCGGCCGACGTTATCGGTCTGGAACAGATCATCGCTCGTATGGGCTCCCAGCCACTGCACCAGGGCATTGACCTGATCACGCGGTGGCGTCTGCCCGATAAGATCGCAATGCGAGGCGGAGATGATTGCCGCGCCGCTGGCCTTGGCGAAGTCGAGAAAGGTGTCGGGCAGTGACAATAGGCCTTCGCTGACGCTGTCACGGTCGGCCATCGACGAGAGCATCTGCACGATATGGCGGCGCAGCTGCAGCAGATGCTGGGTGCGCGAGTGGGCGATCTTCGCCTCGATCTGCAGCGACAGCATGCGGCCCAGTAGTTCGCAGGCGGTGCGGGTCTGGAAACCGACCGGGCGGGCACTGGCGTGGTGGCAGGAAATCAGCCCCCACAACCGGCCCTCGACCACGATGGAGATCGACATCGAGGCGATGGTCTGCATGTTGCGCATGTATTGCAGGTGCACCGGCGAGACGCTGCGCAGGGTCGCGTAGCTCAGGTCCAGCGGCTTGCCGGTCAGCGGGTTACAGGCGGGGCGCAGCGGCGAGGGCTGGTAGTTGGCGTCCTCGATCACCCGGATGCGGTTGGCCACGTACAGTTGACGGGCCTGGGGTGGGATGTCCGAAGCCGGAAAGCTCAGGCCCAGATAGCTGGGGTAACCCTCGTCGAGGCATTCGGCGAGTACCAGGCCGTTGCCTTCGGGATCGAAGCTGTAGATCTTCACCCGGCCGAAGCCGGTGAGGCGCTTGACCTCGGCCACCGACAGGCGGCACAGCTCGTCGATGTCATCGGCGCCCTGCAGGTGACCGATGAAGGTACGCACCATCGGATACAGGGTGTTGTAGGCCGTCACCACGTTGCTGGTGGGCTCGAATTCGGCGATCAGCACCTGATCGAAGCGATGCGCGACCATGGCGGTCGGCTCGCTGCGGCGCTTGCCTTCGCGAAAGCGCACGTCGCCGATGTGAAAGGGCGTGGTGTCGTCGTCGGACAGTTGGGCGAGGCGCTCGGCCAGCACGGCGCCGTCTTCGAGCAGCTCGTCCAGGTGCATGCCCAGCAGCTGGTCAGGCTCGAGACCCAACCAATCGGCGACGTTCTCGCTCACTTGCAGCACCGTCAGCGCCTGCTCGTCGAACACCATCAGAAAACCCTGGGGCTGGATGCTGCCCGGGATATGGATGGGTTCCTTCGCGCAGTTGGCGATCGCGGTGCTCAGGTCGATGCTGGTATCACTAGACGCCAAGATGATCTCCTCCGGTTCCAGACCGATCGACGGCGGTCTCGTGGGTGCCATGGTCTGCGATGGCGGGCGCTTTCGTCTGTGCACATTCTTGCGGCAGTCTGCACGGACTTTAGCGCCGGGTAAACCGTCATCCACGCCAACCGCCGGGCGGCAGGTCGCGAGGAACTTTGCCCGGTCGCTTGCCTCTGAATGCCGCCTGATTCAGCGTGCGATTGCAACATTGTCCAGGCATGCTGAGCGCGCTCCCCGAATCCGAGAATTTCCATGATAGCTGCCATCAAGCTGGCTTTCTCCCGCCTGCCCCTCATGCGCCCGAGAGTCTGGGCGCTGTTGTCGATCCTTCTGCTGGCGGGCTATCAGGTGCATGCGCTGCATCTGGATGACCGAGTGTATTACTGGCTGACCACGCCGGCGGCCTTGCAGAACGCACCCGGCAGCCTCACGGGGCGCGCCTATCAGGTGCAGGTCAATGCCCGGCCGGTTGCCGGTGTCAATGACAACCTGTCCGGCATCACCTATGACGATCAACGCGATCAGCTGTGGGCGGTGGTCAACAACCCGTCGGAGCTGCTGGCCATGAGCCGGGACGGTGAAGTGACGGCGCGCTACCCGCTGAGCGGCTTCAGCGATGTCGAGGACGTGACCTACCTGGGCGACGGCCAGTTGCTGTTCGTCGAGGAACGCGAGCAGCGGCTGGCCGTGGTGCCGGTGCCCAGGCAGGCTGGTGCGCTGTTTCGCGAGGATTACCGTTCGCTGACCCTGGGTATCGGCCGTGATGGCAATCAGGGCTTCGAAGGGATTGCTTATGATCGGGCCGGGGATCGGCTGTTCGTGGCCAAGGAGCATTCGCCGATTAAGCTCTACGAAGTGCGTGGCCTGAAACGCAGCGTCGAGGGCGACTTCGGCCTGAAAATCATCGACCACGACGAGTGGATTCGCGATTCGGTGTTCGCCACCGATCTTTCCGCCGCGCATTTCGACGAGCAGACCGGGCACCTGATGCTGCTCAGCGACGAGTCGAAACGAGTCATGGAACTCGATGGCAATAGCGGCAAGCTGATCGGCTACCGAACCCTGGACAGCGATTTCGCCGGTCTCGGCAAGGCCGTGCCCCATGGCGAGGGCATGACCTTCGATGACCGCGGCAACCTGTACATCGTCAGCGAGCCCAATCTGTTCTATCGCTTCAACCGCAGTTGAAGCCTTTATGCATCAGCGCGGCGGGTACTGGCTGAGCACCCGGGCGACGGTCTCGCGCACCTCGGCCTCGCGCTGCGCGGGGTTGCCCGAGCTGTCGCGCACGATGCGTTCGTCGCTGCCGCGCCACACCAGCTTGCCATCCTTGCCATCGAACAGATCGACCTGCACGGTCGCTACCTTGTAGTCGATGGTGCGGGTTTCGTTGTAGGCCGGGCCGCCCCAGTAAGGGCCCCAGTAACCGCCGAAACCACCACCGAAGCCGCTGCTGACCTGCTGCTGGCGGTCATCGACGACCAGCCATACCTGCACCTTCAGATCGCCCTTGGCGCCAGCGGTGGCCGGGCGCAGGCCGCGCTGGTCGAGCTGATCGGCCACGGCGTTGCGCAGGCGCTGCTCGGTGAGGTCGCTGCGGATGCGCGGGTCATCGGGTTTGTACTGCACCGCCGGCTCCTGCCAGCTCCAGCTGCGGTAAGCGCCGAAGTCGCGGCTGGCGTCGTAATCGCGGTTGATCTGCTGGCTCTGGCAGGCGCCGAGAAGCATCAGCAGGGGAATCAGTAGCAGAGGCAGGCGGCGCATCGGTTTTCTCCTGAGTCCATCGTTGATCGGGTTCATGCCGGCGGGTATTCGCCGAGGGCATCGCTGACTGCCTTGCGCAGCGCCTCGGCGCGTTCGGCCTGGCTGCCGCTGCTGCGCATTTCCGCCTGACCGCTCCACACCTGCTCGCCGCTGCGACCATCGAAGAAGTCGATGCGCACCACCACGACCTCCTCTTCATAGGTGCGGGTCAGCGGTACGCGGGCCCCTACGCCGACGCCGTTGCCGTAATAGCCACGGTTGCCGAAGCTGCCGTAGCCGCCTCCGTAGTAGGGATCGTAGCTATCGGCCACTTGGCGTACGCGGCGCTCCAGGCGGGTGTCGGTACGCACCTTGAGGTCCGGGGCGGCGGTGCCCTGGGCGGGGCGCAGGCCGCGCTGATCCAAGGCATTGTTGAGGGCGTCCTGCACCAGATCGGCGCTAGCCCAGGCGCTGCCGGCCGGGCGCTGTTGCCAGCCCCAGCTGCGGTAGGCGGCGTAGTCGCGCGGTGCGGCCGGGTAGGCGCTGCGATCGAAATGGTTGGAGGCGCCCGGCGGTGCCGGCGGCAGGGGCACCGAGTCGGTGGTGTACGGATTCTGGCTCTGGCAGGCGGCCAGGGCGGCGGTGAACAGCAGCAGCGCAAAGCGTTTCATGGCGTCTCTCCTGGCGAGCGGGGGCTGGCACAGCAGGGTTCAGCGTGGCCGGCAGATCCAGTGCAGGTAGCGTCCCAGGCCAGCGAAGGCCGGATGGCGACGGTGCGCCAGCTCCATTTCCAGCAAATCGGCGAGCTGCGCCTTGGCCTGGAAGTCTCGGGGCATGTAGTCGTGGAACACCCGTACGCCGCTCCTGTGTTCGACCTGCCAGTTGGCGGCAAGTTGCGATTCCAGCTCCCGCGGGTCGAGGGGCCGCTGGGGCGTCAGGCTTTGCTTCTCGCCGGCGAATTCGTCCTTGCGCAGTTTGCGCAGGTGGCCCTTGAGCAGGTTGCGGTAGATCAGCGCGTCCTTGTTGTAGAACGCCAGGGACAGCCAGCCATCGGTGGCGGTCAGACCATGTAGGGCCGGAAGGATGGCGGCCGGCTCGGCCAGCCATTCGAGCACCGCGTGGCAGATGACCAGATCGAAGGGCGCCGCGAAACGCCCCGACAACTCCTGCCAGGGCGCGTGAATGAAGGTCGCATCCACGCCGGCTTCGGCGAAACGCTCACGGGCGCCGGCGAGCATGGGCTCGGCGGGCTCGGCCAGGGTGACCTCGTGGCCACGCTCGGCCAGCCACAGTGCCATATGGCCCAGGCCTGCGCCGACATCGAGCACCCGCAGTGGCCGCTCGGGCAAGGCTTCGGCGAGGTCGGCCTGCAATACGGCGAGGCGGATCGCGCCCTTGGCGCCGCCATAGATCTTCTCGGCGAAGCGGGTAGCCAGTTCATCGAAGTGCCGGTCGCTCATCAGGCGAACCGCCGTTCGCTGTCGGCCAGCTTGGCGCGTACCACCTGGTCCATGTCCAGACCCAGTTCGCTGCACAGCAGCAGAAGGTAGAGCACCACGTCGCCGATTTCCTGGCCGGCGTGTTCGAGCTGATCCGCCGGCAGGTTGCGCGACTGCTCTTCGCTGAGCCACTGGAAGATTTCCACCAGCTCGGCCATTTCCACGCTGGCGGCCATGGCCAGGTTTTTCGGGGCATGGAATTGGCGCCAGTCGTTGCGATCACGAATGGCGTGCAGGCGGGCGGTGAGTTCGGCGATGTTCATGGGGCGTCTCGGAGGCAGAGGCCGCCTATTCTTTCATGCCGCAGCGAACCTCGTCCAAAGACGCGCGAAACGGGCGTTGGCCTAGATGACCTGCCAGTTGCCGGCCATATGCGGCGTATCGTCCTTACCTCGTAGGTCGAACTGGCCCTCGGCTGCCGGCAGGCTGGCGCGCATGCGCAGGTCGCTCGGCAGCAGCACCGGCTTCTGGAAGCGCACCTCGACACTGTAGCCCGAGGCCGGCAGGTGATTCTGCAGCGCCGCCAAGGCGCGGGCCTTGTTCCACAACCCGTGGGCGATGGCGCGGGGGAAGCCGAACAGTTTGGCGCTCAGGGGCGACAGGTGGATGGGGTTGTAGTCGCCGGACACCCGCGCATAGCGGCGGCCGATATTCGCGGGCGCCTGCCAGCTGTCCAGTTCATCCATCGGCAGGCTGGGCGGCTCGCTGCGGCCGATGGTCGGCCCGTCGAGTTTGACGCCGCGGCAGAGGATGCGGCTGTCACCCTCCCAGAGCAGGCCGAGCTGATCCTCGAGTCGGGTGATCACGCTGAACACCGCGCCCTTGTCGTGGGGGGCCAGGTTGCTGGCCTCCACGCTCAGGGTGAAGGGGCCGAGGCCAGCCAGCTGACGCACCACGCGAATGCGGTTTTCCAGATGCACCAGGCCCAGCGCCGGGAAGGGGAAGTCCGGCTCGGTGAGCAGCTTCATCTGCAGGGTGAAGGCCAGCACGTGGGGGTAGGTGGCGGGCAGGCGGGCATCGTCGATGAAGCCGCACAGCTGGCGATAGCGCGCCAGGTGATTGGCGTCGACGCTCACCGGGCAGCGCAGCCCGCGGTGCGGCAGCACCTTGCCGGTTATGCCACGGCGCGTGGCCGCACGCAGGAGCTGGCCGGGCAGTGCCGGTGGGGTGTGCAGATCGAGCCATTCGGTTGCCATCGTGCGCTCCGGTGCAAGGTGAGGTTCTGCGTACTCTCGTCGAGATTTACGACATTGGCCAGTGTCCATTGGTGCCCGTGGCGCAAACGATTGCCAGCGCCATGGGCGCGCCCTGCAAAATCCGCCTACGCTCAGGTGGAATCGGCGCGGCCATCCACTCATGCAAGGAATGCAGCATGCCCAACCTAAATAAACAAGGCAGCATCGCGCCCCCGGTCGCTGTACTGACGGGCTTTCTTTGCCTGCGCACCTCGGTTCCACAACCAGGCAGGCATCGACAAACCGACCTCGTGGAGCGGGTGAGTCGGGTGATCGAGGAGTTGCTGATCGACGGCGCGACCCTGGAACAGGTCGCCGCGCGGCTGGATATGTCCGCCCGGCGCCTGCGCGAGCAACTGGCCCAGGCCAGCGTGCGCTTCAACGACTTGCTCGGCGATTGTCGCTGCAGCCTGGCCAAGCGCTTGCTGGTGGAGACCGAAGAGCGCATCGAATGGATCGCCGAGCGCACCGGCTTCTCCGAACCAAGCACCTTCTGCCGTGCCTTCAAACGCTGGGTCGGCGAGACGCCGGCGGCGTTCCGGCGTCGTGGCCGTGCGGCTTGATCAGGCGCCCAGCAGGCTCTGCCCGCAAACCCGCAATACCTGGCCGCTGACCGCGCCCGAGCCGGGCTGGGCGAACCAGGCCACCGCTTCGGCGACATCCTGAGGCAGGCCGCCCTGGTTCATCGAATTCATGCGTCGCCCAGCCTCACGGATGGTGAAGGGAATGGCTGCGGTCATGCTCGTTTCGATAAAGCCGGGCGCTACTGCGTTGATACTGATGCCGCGCGGCGCCAGTTTCGGTGCCCAGCTCTGGGCCAAGCCGATCAGCCCGGCCTTGCTGGTCGCGTAGTTGGTCTGGCCGACGTTGCCGGCGATGCCGCTGAGCGAGGCGATCAGCACCACGCGGCCGTTGTCGCGCAGGGCGCCGGCGTCCAGCAGCGCAGCGGTGAGTTGCTGCGGGGCGCGCAGATTGACGTCGATCACCGACTCCCACAGCTCTTCGCTCATTTTCGCCAGGGTCTTGTCGCGGGTGATGCCGGCGTTGTGCACGACGATATCCACGCCGTCCGGCAGCGCCTCGACCAGCTTGCTCGGCGCATCGTCGGCGCAGATATCCAGGGCCAGGCTGCGCCCGCCGAGGCGCGACGCCAGGGCATCGAGGGCGTCCTTGGCCGGCGGCACGTCCAACAGCAGCACCTCGGCGCCGTCACGAGCCAGGGTTTCGGCAATGGCGGCGCCGATGCCGCGGCTGGCACCGGTGACCAGGGCGGTCTTGCCGGCCAGTGGGCGCGTCCAGTCGGCGACCTGCTGCGCGCAAGGCTGCAGGCGCAGCACCTGGGCCGAGATGTAGGCGCTCTTGGGTGAGAGCAGAAAGCGCAGTGCGCCTTCGAGCTGGCTTTCGGCGCCCGGATCGACGTGCAGCAGCTGCACGGTGCCGCCACGGCGGATTTCCTTGGCCAGGGAGCGGGTGAATCCTTCCAGGGCGCGTTGCACGCTGCAGGCCTGTGGATCGTCCAGGGAGTCCGGCGCACGGCCGAGCACCACCACATGGGGGCAACGCTCGAGGTTCTTCAGCGCCGGCTGGAAGAACTGGCGCAGGGTGTCGAGTTCCTCGAAGCGGCTCAGGCTGCTGGCATCGAACACCAGGCCCTTGAGCTTGGGGCCGTGCTCGGCGGTCCAGCGCGACAGGCCGAACTGCTCGTCGCGGGGCGCGAACAGCTCGTCGGTCAGGCGGTTGGCGAAGCCCGCCACCGCGGCGGCCAGGTCGCCCTCGCCGCCGATCAGCAGGGCGCCTTCCAGAGGTCGGTTGCGACCCGCTACCCAACGGTCCAGAGGCAGCGGCGCGGGCAGGCCGAGCGCGCCGACCAGGCGGCGGCCAGCCGGCGTATTGGCGAAGTTGAGGTAGCGATCGGACATGGAACGGACTCCAGAGGGTCAACTCAAAGTGGTTGACCACTGTACGCTATCGCTCGTTTCATGCATCGACAGCCGCCCAATGACCGGCCCTCAAGTCGGTGAATCGGCATCCTGATGTGTCGCAAACCATTACCCGCAAGGAGCCGTCCATGAGCCTGCCGCGCCGGGTCGCCATCGTTGGTGGCAACCGCATTCCTTTCGCTCGTTCCAATAGTGCTTACGCCACCGCCAGCAACCAGGCCATGCTCACCAGCGCCCTGGAGGGGCTGGTCGAGCGCTACAACCTGCATGGCGAGCGCCTTGGCGAGGTGGTGGCCGGCGCCGTGCTCAAGCACTCGCGGGATTTCAACCTGACCCGCGAATGCGTGCTTGGCTCGCGCCTGGCACCGCAAACCCCCGCCTATGATCTGCAGCAGGCCTGTGGCACCGGACTGGAGGCCGCCCTGCTGGTGGCCAACAAGATCGCCTTGGGGCAGATCGAATGCGGTATCGCCGGCGGCGTGGATACCACTTCAGATGCGCCGATCGGCGTCAACGAAGGCCTGCGCAAGATCCTGTTACAAGCCAACCGCGCCAAGAGTACCGGCGACAAGCTTAAAACCCTGCTGCAGATCCGCCCGCGGCACCTGGCGCCGTCGCTGCCGCGCAATGGCGAGCCGCGCACCGGCCTGTCCATGGGCCAGCACTGCGAGCTGATGGCGCAGCACTGGGCCATTCCCCGTGACGAACAGGACCTGCTGGCCGTGGAAAGCCATCGTAAGCTGGCTGCCGCTTACGCCGAGGGCTGGCAGGACGATCTGATGACGCCGTTCCTGGGCCTGACCCGCGACCAGAACCTGCGCCCCGATATCGACCTGACCAAACTGGCGACCCTCAAGCCGGTATTCGAGAAAGGCCAGCGTGGCACCCTGACCGCTGCCAACTCCACGCCCCTGACCGACGGGGCTTCACTGGTGCTGCTCGCTAGCGAGGAGTGGGCCAAGGCCCGCGGCCTGCCGATTCTTGCCTACTGGCGGGACGGCGAGGCGGCGGCTGTGGATTTCGTCAAAGGCCACGAAGGGCTGCTGATGGCGCCGGTGTATGCCGTACCCCGGTTGCTGGCGCGCAACGGCCTGACCCTGCAGGATTTCGACTACTACGAAATCCACGAGGCCTTCGCCGCACAGGTGCTGTGCACCCTCAAGGCCTGGGAAGACGTCGACTATTGCCGCGAGCGCCTTGGCCTGGCGCAGCCGTTGGGCAGCATCGACCGCACCAAACTCAACGTCAAAGGCAGCTCCCTGGCGGCCGGTCACCCGTTCGCCGCGACGGGCGGGCGTATCGTCGCCAACCTGGCCAAGCTGCTGTCGGTGGCGGGTAAGGGGCGCGGCCTGATTTCCATCTGCGCCGCGGGCGGGCAGGGCGTGACGGCGATTCTGGAACGCTGATTTGTAGCCTGGGTCGAGCGAAGCGACACCCGGGATTGCGGCCCCGGATATCGCTTCGCTCGACCCATTGGGCTACGGGTTTTTCACTTCACCAGCTTCGGCCTTCAGTAGCGCCGCCTTGCGCGCCACGCCCCAGCGGTAGCCGCCCAGGCTGCCGTCGGCGGCGGTCACCCGGTGGCAGGGTACCAACAGGCCCAGCGGATTGCTGGCGCAGGCGCGGGCGATGGCTCGCGGGTGGCTGGCGAGTTCGGCAGCCAGTTGCCCATAGGTGCGCGTCTGCCCGACGGGAATAGCGCGCAGGGCCTGCCAGACGCGCTGTTGAAAGGCCGTGCCGCGTAGATCCAGCGGCAGCTGCGCGGCGCGTTCGGGCTCGCTCAGCTGCTGCAGCACTTCGCTTAACCAGCCCTGCAACTGCCCGTCATCGGCCTTGAAGCTGGCAGCCGGGAAGCGCTGGCGCAGCTCCACTTCCACTGCCGCCGGCGAGTCGCCGAACAGCAGGGCGCACGGGCCATTTTCGCTGCCGGCCAGCAGCAGGTAGCCGAGCGGGCAGGGCACCACGGCCACGCGCAGCGTCTCGCCCTTGGAACCCTGGCGCCGCTTTGCCAGAGCTACGCCGTCGGTTTGCTCATAGAGGCTGCGGGTGTTGCTGTAGCCGGTGTCCAGCGCGGCGTCGAGCACCGACCGAGCGCCCGGCAGAATGGCGGCCAGGCGTTCACGCTGCCGGGCGCTGGCCCAGGCCTTGGGCGTCATCCCGGTGCGTGCCTTGAAAGCCCGGGCCAGGTGCGAAGCGGACAAGCCGATGCGTGCAGCCAGTGCATCGAGGGTAGGTGGTTTGTCAGCCTCGTCGAGCAACCGGCAGGCGGCGGTCACCAGCGCGTCGAGCTGTTCTGCGGGGCTTGTGCCCTGGGGCGTGCAGCGCTTGCAGGGCCGGTATCCCGCCGCTTCGGCCTGCGCCGGGCCAGCATGGAAGCTGACGTTGTCACGGCGTGGTCGACGCGCCGGGCAGCTGGGCCGGCAATAGATCCCAGTCGAGCGCACGGCGAAGACGAATTGGCCGTCCTGCGTGGCATCTCGCTTGCACACGGCTTGCCAGCGGCGTTCTTCGCACATGTTCATCTCCTGTAACGGTATCCGGATTGTCGGCATCGGCCGGCGCAGGCGCCAGTGCCAATCACGCTTTCAAACCTGAACGGTCGATGCATTTCCCCCATGGGCTGGGCGCTGCCCCAGGATTGCCGTATAAAAGGGCCGCATAGCCCACCGAGGACCCGAATAAAAGCTGATGAAGACGCCAAAACGCATTGAGCCCCTGGTCGAGGACGGCCTGGTGGACGAGGTGATTCGCCCTTTGATGAGCGGCAAGGAAGCAGCGGTCTACGTGGTGCGTTGCGGTTCCGAGTTGCGTTGCGCCAAGGTCTACAAGGAGGCCAACAAGCGCGGCTTCCGCCAGGCTGCCGAGTATCAGGAAGGCCGCAAGGTGCGCAACAGTCGCGACGCCCGGGCCATGGCCAAGGGCTCCAAGTACGGGCGCAAGAACCAGGAAGATAACTGGCAAAACGCCGAAGTCGCCGCGCTGTTTCGCCTGGCCAATGCCGGCGTGCGGGTGCCCAAACCCTACGACTTTCTCGACGGCGTGCTGCTGATGGAGCTGGTCACCGATGGCGAAGGCGATGTGGCGCCGCGCCTCAATGACGTCGACCTGCACCCCGAGGATGCCCGCGAATTCCATGCTTTCATGATCGAGGAGATCGTGAAGATGCTGTGTGCCGGCCTGGTGCACGGCGACCTGTCGGAGTTCAACGTGCTGCTCGGCCCGGACGGCCCGGTGATCATCGATCTGCCCCAGGCGGTGGATGCAGCGGGCAACAACCACGCCTTCAAGATGCTCGAGCGCGACGTCGGCAACATGGCCGCCTACTTCGGCCAGTTCGCCCCGGAACTCAAGTACAGCAAGTACGCCAAGGAAATGTGGGCGCTCTATGAAGAAGGCAAGCTAACGCCACAAAGCGTGCTCACCGGCGAATTCAAGGACCCGGAAGACGAAGCCGACGTCGACGCGGTGATGCGCGAGATCAAGGCCGCCCTGGCCGACGAAGCCCGCCGCCAGGCTGCGCTGAATGCCGAAGACGAACCCAAGGATCGCGAGCCGCCACCGCCGTGGGAGCGGTGAGCTGATAGTGCCGTAGGATGGGTGAAACCCATCGATATCGACATTGATGGGTTTCACCTACGCGGCCCGACCCATCCTACGGCTGGAATGCGTTTATCCGGGTCATCAGAATTCACCCTCGAAGCCATGTTGCCCGCCCCGAAATGGTGAGCTTCGGGGATGCCTGCCTCATTCTGGTTCGAATTTCGCGCCTGCCACGGTTAACCACTAAACCCCACCATGCCAGATCCCATGCGCGCTTCAGGGATATTCCATTCTGTTGGCACACTCCCTGCTATCTCACTTCTGCACCCATCATCGATGGGGCCGGTGAGCAGGCCGTGACCTGATGCTCACCTCACATAACCGAATCCAAGGCAAAGACGCCTGAAGCTGACAACAGCTCCAGGCGTCTTTTTTTTGTGGCCTGCCATCCCTGGCGGCCACCCTTCGGGTCGTCGCAAGCGACGCCAAAAATTTTTCCGGAAAATTTTTTGCGTTGCAGAAAACCGTGTTTAGCGCAGCAGACAGAGGGCAGGCTATGAATTCCATCGTCACATCGATCAAGCGCGAGACCCTGATCGTCATCGGCAACGGCATGGTCGGCCACCACTGTATCGAGCAGTTGATCGCCAGCGGCGCGCTGCACCGTTATCAGGTGCACGTCTACGGCGAAGAGCCGCAGCGAGCCTATGACCGCGTGCACCTGTCCGAATACTTCTCCGGCAAGGACGCCGAAGCCCTGGCCCTCGGCGAGGCCGATCTCTATGCCCGCAACGGCGTGCACCTGCACCTCGGTGAGCCGGTGCTGGAGATCGACCGGCAGAAGCGCGAAGTGGTCACCAGCCAGGGGCGTCGTGGCTACGACCGCCTGGTGCTGGCCACCGGGTCCTATCCGTTCGTTCCGCCGATCCCCGGCGCCGAAGGCAACTCGCGTCTGGTTTACCGAACCCTGGACGACCTCGACGGCATTCGCGCCGCTGCTGCGGGCGCACGTCGCGGCGTGGTGGTCGGCGGTGGCTTGCTCGGCCTGGAGGCGGCCAATGCGCTTAAATCCCTTGGCCTGGAAGCTCATGTGGTGGAGTTCGCGCCACGCCTGATGCCGGTACAGCTGGATGTCGACGGTGGCGACGCACTGCGGGCGCGTATCGAGGCGTTGGGCGTGGGCGTGCATCTGTCACGCGCCACCCAGGAAATCGTCATCGGTGAGGAATACGCCTACCGTATGAATTTCAATGACGGTGAGTATCTGGAGACCGACCTGATCGTGTTCTCCGCCGGCATTCGCCCCCAGGACGCCCTGGGCCGCGCCGCCGGCCTGGACATCGCCCCGCGCGGCGGCGTGGTGGTCGACAACGACTGCCGCAGCAGCGACCCCTTTATTTATGCCATCGGCGAATGCGCGTCCTGGAACGGCACGGTATTCGGCCTGGTGGCGCCCGGCTACAGCATGGCTCGCGCCGTGGCCGCGCAACTGGCCGGTGAGCCCCATGAACCGTTCACCGGCGCCGACATGTCGACCAAGCTCAAGCTGCTCGGCGTCGACGTCGGCTCCATCGGCGATGCCCACGGGGCCACGCCGGGCGCCAAGAGCTACCGCTTCATCGACGAAGCCAACGCCAGCTACCGCCGCCTGGTGGTATCGGCGGATGGCCAGCGGGTCATCGGCGCGGTGCTGGTCGGCGACAACAGCTATTACGACACCCTGCTGCAGTACGCTCAGAACGGCATCAAGCTGCCGGCCGATCCGTCGAGCCTGATCCTGCCGTTGTCCGACGGTGCGCCGACCCTGGGCGCCGATGCGTTGCCGGATACCGCGACCATCTGCTCCTGCCACAACGTCAGCAAGGGTGCGGTGTGCTGCCAGGTCGACGCGGGCATCACCGACCTCGGCGAGCTCAAGGCCATCACCAAGGCCGGCAGCGGCTGCGGCGGCTGTAGCGCGCTGCTCAAGCAGGTCTTCGAGCACGAGTTGAGCGCCCGCGGCGTGGCGGTCGACAAGAGCCTCTGCGAGCACTTCGCCCACACCCGCCAGGAGCTGTACGCCATCGTCCGTGTGGAAGGCGTGCTCAGCTTCGAGGAGTTGCTTGCCAAGCATGGCCGCGGCCACACCGGCTGCGACATCTGCAAGCCGGCGGTGGGCTCGATCCTCGCCTCGTGCTGGAACCAGCCGATCACCGACCCGGCGCTGATTCCGCTGCAGGACACCAACGACACCTTCATGGCCAACATGCAGAAGAACGGTACCTATTCGGTGGTGCCGCGCATTCCCGGCGGCGAGATCACCCCGGACGGCCTGCTGGCCATCGGCGCCGTGGCGAAGAAATACGACCTCTACACCAAGATCACCGGCGGCCAGCGCATCGACCTGTTTGGCGCGCAGCTGCACGAACTGCCGGACATCTGGGGCGAATTGATCGCCGCCGGCTTCGAAACCGGCCACGCCTACGGCAAGTCGCTGCGCACCGTGAAGTCCTGCGTGGGCAGCACCTGGTGCCGCTACGGCGTACAGGACAGTGTTGGCATGGCGCTGCGCCTGGAGGACCGCTACAAGGGCCTGCGCGCGCCGCACAAGATCAAGTTCGCGGTCAGCGGCTGCACCCGCGAGTGCGCCGAAGCGCAGAGCAAGGACATCGGCGTGATCGCCACCGACAAGGGCTGGAACCTCTACGTGTGCGGCAACGGCGGCATGCGCCCGCGGCACGCCGAGCTTTTCGCCACCGACCTGGACGACGAGGCGCTGATCCGCACCATCGACCGCGTGCTGATGTTCTACATCCGCACTGCCGACAAGCTGCAGCGCACCTCGGTATGGCGCGAGTCGCTGGAGGGCGGCCTGGATTACCTCAAGGCGGTGATCCTCGACGACAGCCTGGGCCTGGCCGCCGAGCTGGAGGCGCAGATGCAACTGGTGGTCGACCGCTACGAATGCGAATGGGCGGGCGCCCTCAAGGACCCGGAGAAGCTCAAGCGCTTCCGCACCTTCGTCAACGACCGGCGCGCCGACCCGGACATCCATTTCGTCAAAGAGCGCGGTCAGCGCCGCCCCATTACCGCCAGTGAGTTACATCTGATTCCCGTTACCGAGGAGGTGCTCTGATGAGCCAGCCCAACGCCGTGCGTGCCCAATCGCTTCCCGCCACCGAATGGCAACCGCTGTGCCGCAGCGTCGACCTGGTCGCCAACTCCGGCGTGGTGGCCTGGCTCGACGGGGCGCAGATCGCCCTGTTCCATCTGCCCGACAGCGAAGCCGGCGAGCAGCTGTTCGCCGTGGAGAACCGCGACCCGAAATCCGGCGCCAACGTGATCGGCCGCGGCCTGATCGGCCAGATCAAGGGCGACCTGGTGATCGCCTCGCCGCTCTACAAGCAGCATTTTCGCCTGCGTGACGGCACCTGCCTGGAGTACCCGGAGCAGCGCCTGCGCGTGTGGCCGGTGCGCCTCAATGGCGACACCGTGGAAATCGGCCTGGCGGCCTGAGCGTGTCTGGCGGCTGGTTACCCGTCGCCGTTTTTTCAACCTGTCTGGTTCATTTGAGAGAGCGTCAGCATGTCCTACCTGGTTCCTGCCGAATTCGTCACCAAGATGGTGGATGCCGGTGAGTCGAAGATCTTCATGTCGACCCGCGATACCCTGATCCGCGCCTTCATGGCCGGTGCCATCCTGTCCCTGGCGGCAGTATTCGCCATCGCCGTGAGCGTCGGCACCGGCTCGCCGTTGCTCGGCGCCGTGCTGTTCCCGGTCGGCTTCGTGATGCTTTACCTGATGGGCTTCGACCTGCTCACCGGGGTATTCATGCTCACCCCGCTGGCGCTGCTCGACCGTCGCCCGGGCGTCACCGTGGGCGGTATCCTGCGCAACTGGGGCCTGGTGTTTCTCGGCAACTTCGCCGGTGCCCTGACCGTGGCCTTCATGATGGCCTTCGTGTTCACCTACGGCTTTTCCAAGGACCCTGGGCTGATCGGCGAAAAGATCTCGCACATCGGCGAGGACCGCACCCTGGGCTATGCCGAGTATGGCGCGGCGGGCTGGGCGACCATCTTCCTGCGTGGCGTGCTGTGCAACTGGATGGTGTCGATGGGCGTGGTCGGCGCGATGATCTCCACCACCGTCAGCGGCAAGACCATCGCCATGTGGATGCCCATCATGCTGTTCTTCTTCATGGGCTTCGAGCACTCGGTGGTGAACATGTTCCTGTTCCCCTCGGGCATCATCCTGGGCGGCGATTTCTCGGTGATGGACTACATGATCTGGAACGAGATCCCCACTGCGCTGGGCAATCTGGTCGGCGGCCTGGCCTTCACCGGCCTGACGCTGTACACCACCCACGTGAAGACCGGCGCCAAGCGCAGCTACAACTGAGATGGCCGTTGCCGAACACCTGTGGACGGGCAGGAAGAACCAGCTGCAGGTCAGCGTCGGCCAGTATTCGGACAAGGGCCGCAAGCCGCGCAACCAGGATTTCCATGGCCTGTGCGTGCCCCGCGAGCCGCAACTGAGCAGCAAGGGCATCGCCATCGCCCTGGCCGACGGCATCAGCAGTAGCGACGTCAGCCATATTGCCAGTGAAACGGCGGTGGCGGCGTTTCTCTCCGACTACTTCAGCACCAGCGACGCCTGGTCGGTGAAGACCTCGGTGACCCGCGTACTCAGCGCCACCAACGCCTGGCTGCACGCCCAGACGCGGCGCGGCCAGCATCGTTACGACATGGACCGCGGTTACGTGTGCACCTTCAGCGCCGTGGTGCTCAAGTCCACCACGGCGCACCTGTTCCATGTCGGCGATACGCGCATCTATCGCCTGCGCGGCGTCGATCTGGAACCGATGACCCGCGATCATCGCCTGTGGGTCGGCGAGGGCAAGAGTTACCTGAGCCGCGCCCTGGGCATCGGGCCGCAACTGGAAATCGACTACCAGGCTCTGGCCGTGGAGGCCGGTGACCTGTTCCTGCTGGCCACCGACGGCGTCTATGAATTCGTCGAGGCGCGCGCCATGCAGCGCTGCATCGGCGAGCACGCCGGCGACCTGCAACAGGCCGCCCAGGCCATCGTCGAGCAGGCCCTGGCCAATGGCAGCGACGACAACCTGACCCTGCAGCTGGTGCGCGTCGACGGCCTGCCGCGTGCCGAGGCCGACGAGTTGCAGCACAAGCTCGGCGAGCTGCCATGCCCGCCCGTGCTGGAGGCGCGTCAGTCGTTCGATGGCTACCGCATCGTCCGCCCGCTGCACGTCAGCGCCCGCAGCCACGTGTACCTGGCCACCGACGAAGGCAGCGGCGCCACCGTGGTGCTCAAGACCCCGGCGCTGGACCTGCAGCACGATGCCGGCTACCTCGAGCGCTTTCTCATGGAGGAGTGGATCGCCCGGCGCATCGACAGCCCCCATGTGCTCAAGGCCTGTGCACCGACGCGCAAGCGCAACTATCTGTATGCGGTCAGCGAGTTCATCGAGGGCCAGACCCTGGCGCAGTGGATGATCGACCACCCCACACCCGAGCTGGAAACCGTGCGCGGCATCGTCGAGCAGATCGCCCGCGGCCTGCGCGCCTTCCATCGCCTGGAAATGCTGCATCAGGACCTGCGCCCGGCCAACCTGATGATCGACGCCACCGGCACGGTGAAGATCATCGACTTCGGTGCCACTCGCGTGGCCGGATTGCAGGAGGTCGACAGCCGGCAAGGGGATGAGCCGATCCTCGGCACCGCCCAATACAGCGCGCCGGAGTACTGGCTGGGCGAACCCGGTACGGTGCGCTCGGACGTATTCTCCCTGGCGGTGATCGCCTACCAGATGCTCGGTGGCCGGCTGCCCTACGGCGCCGGCATGGCGCGGGCGCGCACCCGCAGTGCCCAGGGCCGGTTACGCTACGCGCCCATCGCTCAAGGACGAGCGCTGCCGCTGTGGTTGGACGACGTGCTGCGCAAGGCCTGCCACCCGAACCCGCTCAAGCGCTACGCCGACCCGGACGAATTCGCCCATGCGCTGCGCCACCCCGGCCCGGCATTGCTCAACCCTGGCCGGGTGCCGCTGCTGGAGCGTAATCCGCTGCTGTTCTGGCAGCTCGGCTGCCTGGTATTGGGCTTGATGGTGGTGGTGTTGCTGGCGCGCCAGTGAGGCCATGTCGGATGGCGCCGGGCGATCGCAATGGATCATCTTATAGAGGCGCCGGTTCACCCGGAATTCACTCGCCTGATTCGCCGCCAGCTCCCGATTTCAGGGCGCTTCAGGAATGTAACAGTGAAGAAATAATTTGTCGTAAATTGTCATATTCGCCGTCATGGCAAAAGCACAGAATGCGCTTTCTGTTCAGCCATAAAGTGCGTGATCGTGGACTATATCCTGCAATTGACGAGCGACCCCGCTGCCTGGGTCGCCCTGGCCACCCTGGTGGTCATGGAAGTGGTACTGGGCATCGACAACCTGATTTTCATCTCCATCCTTACCAACAAGCTGCCCGAGCATCAGCGTGCCAAGGCTCGCCGCCTGGGTATCGGCGCGGCGCTGATCCTGCGCCTGGCCCTGCTGGGCACCGTGGCGTGGATCGTCAAGCTGGTCGACCCGGTGATCGAGCTGTTCGGCCAGGCGTTTTCCTGGAAGGACATCATCCTGATCGCCGGCGGCCTGTTCCTGCTGTGGAAGGCCACCAAGGAAATCCACCACGCCGTCGACCCCGAGCCCGAGGGCGACATGTTCGTCGGCCGCGCCGCCACCGTCGGCTTCGGCGCGGTGATCGTGCAGATCCTGCTGCTCGACCTGGTGTTCTCGGTGGACAGCATCATCACCGCGGTGGGCATGACGCCCCACGTGCCGATCATGGTGGTCGCGGTGATCGCCGCCGTGACCGTGATGCTGCTGGCGGCCGACCCGCTGGCGCGCTTCATCAACAACAACCCGACCGTGGTGATGCTGGCGCTGGGCTTCCTGATCATGATCGGCATGACGCTGATCGCCGAAGGCTTCGGTGCCCATGTGCCGAAGGGCTACCTGTACGCGGCGATGGCCTTCTCGGCGGTCATCGAAGGCCTGAACATGCTGTCGCGCCGCGCCAAGCGCAAGGCCGCCGCGCAAGGCAAGACGCCCTCCTGATACCAACCCCATGCGCCTGCTTTTTTACAGGCGCATGGGATGATATTCGTTATTCCCCTTCCGCTCAGCTCGCTGCCATAACCGTTCGGTTTTCAGGTGGTGGCGCTGTGCTACCTTTTTCGTCAGGCTTGGCTTTTGCATCGGTGTGACTCTGCGTTGCCGAGGCCGAGGCGCTGGAGTGTGACCGCCGTCACCAATCTCCACTCTGCTGAGCGGCCTGGTCGTCGTTTGGCCTGTCGCGGCAGGTCAGGCGCGGGTCTATGGATTAGAATCCGTCCTATTGTTGGCGTCGAAAAGCTGGCAGCCAGGCTGCCCGCCGCGCCCCTATTGAGCCGAGAGCGCCGTCGCGCGTGAGGAGCGAGAGTTGATCAAACGTTGCATGCAGGCTCTGGTATTGAGCCTTGGCCTTGTCAGTCTCGCCAGCTGGGCGGAAATGGCGCCGCTGGAGGCCATGAACATGGCCGGTCTGCAGCGCAGCCTTGGGCAGATCATGGCCAAGGACTACATGATGATCGGCTCCGACGTGAAGGTCGATGATGCCACCAAGCAGCTCAACACCAGCGTCGCGCTGTTCGAGGATCATCACGCCAAGCTCAAGGCGCACCCGACCAACAGCGAAGTGCAGGCCGCTCTGGCTCAGGTCGAAGTGATCTGGACGGCCTACCGCCCTATGGTCACCGCCAAACCGGACAAGGCCCAGGCACCCGCCGTGCTGGCCAAGGCCGAGGAACTGGTCAAGCAGACCCAGCACGTCACCGACCTGTTCGAGAAGCACAACGGCGACGCCGCTTCCCATTCGATCAACCGCAGCGGCTGGAACCGCGTGCTGACCCAGCGCACCGCGATGTTCTACATGGCCCGTGCCTGGGGCGTGCAAGCGCCGAATCTGGATGCCAACTTCGATGCTTCGGTGAAGGAGTTCGATGCCATCATGAAGGAGCTGCAGGCCGCCGGTGCGCCCAACGAGGAAATCGCCGCCGCCCTGCGCAAGACCGACGCGCGCTGGCAGTTCGCGACCAAGGCCTTCGCCTCCAAGGAGTTCGTGCCGACCATCGTGGCGGTGAACGCCGAGTCGATGTTCCGCCAGCTCAACGAAATGACCCGCCTGTATGCCGGCCTCAAGGGCGACCAGCTCTAAGGTCTGGCGCAGCGCCAGCTTCGGCTGGCGCCATCAGTTTCACAGGCGGAAGCGGGCGATGTTCTGCCTGAGGGCCTCGCTGGTGCGTGCCAGGCTTTCGCTTTCCTGCTGGGCGTGCTGAAAGGCCGCGGCGGACTGTTCGGTGCTGTCGCGCATCGACACCACACCACGGCTGATTTCCTCGGCCACCGCGCTCTGCTGCTCGGCGGCCGTGGCGATCTGCTGGTTCATACCGTTGATGCGCTCGATCATGGCGACGATCCGCGCCACCGCTTCACCCGCTTCCGATACGCCTGACACCGACTGCGTGCTTGAACGCTGGCAGCGCTCCATGTAGTTGGCTGTCTCGTCGGCAATCGCCTGCAGGCTGGCGATCAGCGCCTCGATCTCGGCGGTGGCCTCCTGGGTACGGCGCGCCAGATTGCGCACTTCATCGGCCACCACGGCGAAGCCGCGTCCCGCCTCACCGGCACGGGCGGCTTCGATGGCGGCGTTGAGGGCCAGCAGGTTGGTCTGGTCAGCCACCGACTTGATGACGTCGAGCACGCTGCCGATGTTGTTGCTTTCGGTCTTCAACCGCGCCATCGCTTCACTGGAATTGTCGATCACCGTGGCCAGTTCGCTGATCAGGTTCACCGCCTGGCCGGCCTTGTGCTGGCTCTGCAGCGCGGCCTCATCGGCTTCGTTGGCGGCCTGTGCGGCAGACTCGGCGTTGCGCGCTACGTCCTGAACCGTCGCGGCCATTTCGTGTACGGCGGTGACGATGTGCTCCACCTCGCGCTGAGCCTGGGCGACGCTTTCGGCATTGCGCAGGCTCGATTCGCTCAGCTCCTGGCTGGAATGGGCAACGGTGCGCGAGGAGTTGTCGATGCCCTGGGTGACTTCGCGCAGGTTCAGCTGCATGCGTTGCAGGGCGGAAAGCACGCTGTTTTCGGCGCTGTTCACCGCCTGCTCCATGGCACGCAGGTCGCCTTCGGCGACGCGTTGGGCAATCTGGTTGAGGTCATTGGGTTCTGCGCCGAGCGAGCGCAGCAGGTGGCGGCTGATCAGGTGGCCGAGCACCGCAGCGAGAACGAAGCTCAGCGCGGTGATGACCAGCAGGATGGTGCGCTGCCTTTGCGAGTGGGCTTCGTTGGCGCTGACGCGCTGCTCGGCCACCTTGGTGGTATGGATCAGGTACTGGTCGATGACATCGGTCAACTCATGCAGCAGCGGTGTGCATTGCTCGCTGACCATTTTCAACGCCTCGGTGTCCTCGCCCTTGAACAGGTGCTCGGCAATGGTATGAGCTACAGGGCTGTAGCGCCCCTCGACCTCTTCGATGCGCGCCAGCATTTCGCGGCCGGTGGATGAAACGTCCGAATGCGTGACCATGGCCTGATGCAAGGCCTTGAGGCTGTCATCCACGTCCTTTTCCCGCGCTTCGATGGCGCCGCGTTTCGCCTCACGCTCCCCTGGTGCGGTGTTGAGCGCCAGGTTGCGCAGCTCGATGGCACGATCTTTCACTGCGTCGCTGACCTTGCTGGCCAGCCGGGTGCGAGCTTCTACACCGTTAATATAGGCCGAGAACTCGCGGTCGGCGGTGCTGAGGTTGTAAAGGGCGACGCCGGCGATCAGCAGCATCAGCGCCAGCAGGCTGACGTAGCTTGCATACAGCAGGCTGCGGGTGGAAAGACGAAGGGTGGAGGGCGACATAGCGATACCTGCTGAGCCAGTGGACGATCCATTGTTCAAGTGCACACACGAGCGGCGGCCTGCTTGGCGTGGCGGGATACGGGCTTGTCATTTCCGATCCTGGCAAACCGTGCATTCCAGGCGCTTATGCTGTGGCCGGCGTTGCAGGCTCGCTCGTGCGCTGCAGCGCCCGATTTCCGGGCGGCTGCTTCGCAATCGAGTCTAGAACAGGTGTCGAGTCTGCGCCTTGGGATACAGGCGCCGTATCTGGTGCTTTTTCTAGCGCTCCGCCCCCGGCGGATGGCCGAAATGCGCCCGATAGGCATGGCTGAAATTCGCCGGGCTGTTGTAGCCCAGGCGATAGGCGATCTGCGCCACCTGCCATTTGCGCTGGCGCAGCAGCGTGCGGGCCAGTTCCATGCGCTGCTGGCGCACGTACTGCAGCATCGATTGGCCGAACACCTGGCCGAAGGCGCGGCGCAGGGTGGTTTCGCCGACGCCCAGCTGTAGCGCCAGCGCCTGGCTGCCCGGCGGCTGTTCCAGGCTGGCGTCGAGCAGGCGGCGTGCTTCGAAGGCCAGGTCGCGCTGGCCACGTACCGGCTGCGGCGCGCTGCTCGCACGGCCCTTGAAGTGCGCGGCCAGTTCCACCAACACCGCGAGGCTCAGGCTTTCCTGATGCAGGCGCTCCAGGGTGCCGTGATACGGCGATTGATACAGGCGCTGCAGCAAACCACCCAGAGCCTTGCAGTGCTGCAGCTCGCTGAAGCGGATGCCGTCGTCGAGCAGGCCGAGCAGCGGTTGCAGGTCGGGGTCTTCCTCGGCCAGTTCATGCAGGTAGTCGCCGGCGATGCGCAGGCCGGCCATGCGTGCGTGGCTGCCGGCCGGCAGCTGGTCGATGGCTTCCATGGTTTCGCTGACGCCGAGCATGTGCGGCATCCCGGGTGTGTAGCGGTGCAGATGCCCGTCCACACGATGCTCCCAGCCGCCGTCGAGCACCTGGACGATGCACAGGCTGCCCGGCAGCACCTTGTGGATGCGCAGGGGCTCGGGAAACTGCAGGTCGCAATCGAAATACTGCAGATGCGGGCGCACGGTGCGGGCACGGTAATGCCCGATGGCGCTGCCCATCACCCGCGGGGTGCTGGCGTCGAACACGCCCGCCTTGGCCAGGGCGGCTGGCTGTTCGAAGCAGAATTGCGTATCCAGGTAGGGGGTCCAGCGTTGCATCACAGAGGGTGCATCCTTGGGGTGGCGGTTGACACACTTTGACATCTTACTGGGATCGATCTTCGACCGTCAGTCGTTGTGATCGAGCGATTTATTGTTGTGCGCCGCGGCAGCGCGGCTAGGCATGCTGCATCACGTTGCGTTGAATGGCCGATTTCAACGGGAGTGGATGCATGACGATTTTCGCAAGAAGTACCGCATTGCTGGCCATGCTGCTGGCACTTGCCAGTGGCTTGGTGCAGGCCGAAGAGCGCCCGGAGGTGGCGCCCAAGGTGGTGGCGTTTTCCGGCGAGCAGGGCGTAAAGGTGTGGACGCTGCGCATCGGTGCGCGCAGCGAAAACCAGGCCCTGGTACAGGTCGAGGGCGTGGACCACGACTGGGACATGCGCATCCAGCGCATGGATGTGGAAAAGAACGCCGATGACACGCGCTACAGCACCCAGGTCGATGGCAAGAAGTTCGTGGTGTTGCTGGTGCGCAACGGCTGGGGCGAGCTGTACCTGCCCGGTGAAGCCAAGCCGATGATGGTTGGCTACGACAACGGCCTGTCGGAGCAGGGCAATGCCCAGGCGTTTCTGACCGACTACCTGCAGGCCAAGTAAGGAGTAGACGGCAGAGTATTGAGCGGACGGCTGATTGTTGTGAGCTCCAGCCGCCGCGCTGCCCAGCCCGTCTGCCGGGCCGGATAATCCGCGCATCATGTCGATGCGAGGATTTTTCCGATGAACCAACCCCAGTCACCGCGCTTCTCCGATGACGGTGTCGTGTACCCGCGTGGCGCTCAGCGCGACGCCGTGATCGCCGAACTCAACCAGGTCATCGAACGGGTGCCCGAGCAGATGGAGTTCACCAACACCAAGCGCTACTGGGTGCTCGGCCCGGTGCTGACCCTGGGCGCGCTGGGCATCCTCTGGAGCGGCTTCAGTTTCGGCAAGACAGGGCTGATCATTTGCGGTGGCTTCATGACGCTGGTGTTCATGTTGCTCACCTGGCAGCACCGCAATGCCGGCCGCGAAGTGTTCATGCGCCTGACCCGCCGCGAGCTGCATCACACCGCGCTCAGTGGGCCCGTCGACCTGACCAAGGTGGTCGACGTTTTCGTCAAGGACGAAGGCCTGCTGACCCTGCAGAAACTGACCCTGAGCGACACCGCCTCGCTGCCGACCCACCGCCCGGTGTCGGTGCTGTTCGGCAACCAGGCGATGGCGCTGAAAAAGCCTCAGCCCCATGTGCGCATCCATTCCGCCGGCGTTGCCACGGGCGGCAGCAAGCTCGATATCGATGACCTGCACGCCCTGCTGACCGCCTACGTGCAGGCTGCCCTGGCCCAGCAACAGCTCGATGCCCTGAAACAGCATGGATGATGCCAGCCGCGCGGCGCTGCTGAGCGAGCTGCAGGCCCAGGCCGACGGCCCGCAGCAGCGTCACGAAATCCACGAGCGTGCTTCCGGGCAGGCGCTGTGCAGCGCCCTGGGAGCCGCGGCACTGCTGTTCGTCGGCGGCTGGCTGGTCAGCTTGCCGAGCCTCATCCACCTGCGTTCGGCGCAGTGGCTGTGCTGGATACCGGGTGCCCTGCTGCTCGCGGCGGGGCTGGCGCTGCTCGCCGGTGCCGAGGCATTCAGCCGCCGTAATGGCCGCCGGGTGATGCTGCTGACCGCCGACGGCGTGCAGTTCGCCAACGCCCGCGAGGTTACGCCCTGGGAATGCTTCGATGCCTTCGAGATCGAGCAGCGGCACCTGAGCCTGGCGCTGGTGTTCTCGGTGATGGCCGGCCAGCGCGTGCAGGGGCTCTCGCCGCCGTGCTTCAAGTCCCTGGCTGCGCCGGATGCACGCCCGGTCGCCGCCGGCATGCGCCTGCGGCTCTGGCTGTTCAACCCGATGCTCGACGGCCACCGTCTGGATATCGAGGAACTGACCGACCTGCTCTATGCCTACCTGCAGGCGGCCCAGGCGCGGCGTACGTTGGGCAAGCTGTTCCCGGAAGCTCAGCGCTTCTCGGCGGTGCGCCACAGCACCGGCCAGTAGGTCGAGTCCAGGCCGAGGCAGGTACCCAGCATGGTCGCGTGAACCGGTACGAAGCCCTTGCCGTCGTAGCGCCATCGCTGGGTAATACCGCAGCCGCCCATGCCCATGGCCAGGGTGAAGCTGCTCAGCTCACCGCTGGCCGGGTCGAACTCGACGCTGCCGCTGGGTGGCAAGTCCTCGAAGACCGGAATTTCCGGGATGCTCGCCTGGCGCGCCTGCTGGGGCTGATCGAACGGCGCCTGGTACAGGCTGTAATTGCAGTTGTAGGCGCCGCAGCCGGTCTTGAGGATGACCAGCGCCTCGCGGTCACTGAGTGCGAAGGCCTGGCCCTCGGGTAGCTCATCCTCATACATCTCGGGCTGCCAGTCGCTGCGCATCGCCTCGCGCACCGCGGCCAGCGAGCGCTTGCTGTCGGCCTCGCTCAGTGGCTTGGGGGCTTGCCAGGTTGGCACCGGCGGCGCGGCCGGGGCGGGCGGCACGCTGCTCGCCGGGTTGTTGCCCTTGCGCAGCAGCGCCGTGGTGGTGCCCAGGCGGCCCTGCACCGAATCCATCAGCAGCAGGGCGGCGCTCATGCCGCTGAGCGAGGTCACCGCCTCGCCTTCCTCGGTCGGCAATACCAGGCGCTGGCCATTGCGCAGCTCGGCGATCAGAGCCTGGGCATCGCTGCCCTCGATGCTGTAAACCTCCGGCACCGAACCCTCGGTCAGCTTGCCCGGCTGCAGCTTCACCTGCAGCGGCTTGCCATCGAGCAGCGGCTGGCCGCTGGCCTTGTTGTAGCTGAACAGGCCGACATGCAGCGCACCTTCGGGGCCGGCTTCACGGCTCACGCTCAGGCTCCATGTAGGCAGCTTCTGCACGTCTTCTTCGGTGGCGTTGGACAGCGCCGTGCACTGGCGTGTGTTGTCACAGGCCACCAGCCAGTCCTTGAGGTTGCTGTACAGCGGCACCTGCTCGGCGGCGCCGGCGTTAGCGGCGGCCAAGGCGACGAGCAGGGCGAGAGAGCGACGAATCATGGGCGAACCTGCGCAGGGAAAAGTGCCATTAGGGCAGGTTTGAGTGGCGGCGCCTAGCGGCTGGCTGCCGCGCACAACAGACGGGGCGTGCCGCACATCTTCGGGCTCAGAACGAGGCGATGATTCGCCCCAGGATTTGCATTGCCTGTTCGCTCTGGGCGGTCCACGGGTGGCCGTGATTGAGCCGCGCGCAATGGCCGAAACCGCGGGTGGCCGAGAAGATCGGCCCTGGCGCCAGGCTGATGCCCTGGGCCAGCGCCAGGCGAAACAGCTGCAGGGCGTCGACCCGCTCGGCGAACTCGAACCACAGGAAGTAGCCGCCGCTTGGCCTCGTTACTCGCGTGTCTGCCGGGAAGTGCCGGGCGGCCGAGGCGAGCATCGAGCCCTGCTGGCTTTCCAGCTGGTGGCGCAGCTTGCGTAGATGGCGGTCGTAGCCGCCGTGCTGCAGGTAATCGGCCAGCGCCGCCTGGGCGGGCACTGACGGTGAAATGGTGGTCATCAGCTTCAGCCGGGCGATGCGCTGGGCATGGCGCCCGCCCGCCACCCAGCCGACCCGGTACCCCGGCGCCAGGCATTTGGAAAATGAACCGCAATGCATCACCAGGCCCTCGCGGTCGAAGCTCTTCACCGGTTTCGGCGGCTGGGCGCCGTAGTGCAGTTCGGCGTACACGTCGTCTTCGATCAACGGCACCTGGTGGCGCTGCAGCAGTTCGTAGAGCGCGGCCTTCTTGGCGTCGCTCATGCTCGCGCCGAGCGGGTTCTGCAGGCTGCTCATGAACCAGCAGGCCTTGATCGGCAAGCGCTGCAGGCTGTCGGCCAGGCTGTCCAGATCGATGCCTTCACGCGGGTGCACGGGAATTTCCACGGCCTTGAGCTTGAGCCGCTCCAGCACCTGCAGGGTGGCGTAGAACGCCGGGCTTTCGATGGCCACCAGGTCGCCCGGTTCGGTTACCGACTGCAGGCACAGGTTGAGCGCTTCCATGGCGCCGTTGGTGATCACCAGCTCTTCGAGGGGCAGGCGCACGCCGCTGAGCATGTAGCGCAGGGCGATCTGCCGGCGCAGGTCCGGGTTGCCCTCGGTCATGTCGGCGATCACCGCGTGACTCGGCATGTCGCGCACGCTCTGCGCCATGGAGCGGGCCAGGCGCGGCAGTGGAAACAGCTCCGGGCTGGGGAACGCCGAGCCGAACGGCACGGTGTGCGGATCCTTCAGCGAGCCGAGTACCGAGAACACCAGCTCACTGACGTCCACCTCGGTGGCCTGGGCGGCGCCCGCACGCAACTGCGGCTCGTGCAGCGGGCGCCTGGCATGCTCGCGCACGAAGTAACCGGAGCGCGCACGGGCCTGGATTAGCCCGCGGTCTTCGAGCAGGTAATAGGCCTGGAAGACGGTCGAGGCGCTGACGCCATAAGTGCGGCTGGCGTGACGCACCGACGGCACCTTCTCACCGGGTGCCAGCAGGCCGGTGCGGATCAGGGCAGCGATTTCATCGGCGAGTTTCTCGTAGCGTTTCATGGTGTACCCGATGCGCAGGGATGTGGGCGTGTCACGCCAGCGCGACGCCCAAGGATGTTACAGAAGATATCAGATATGGAAATCGATGGATGTTACATATCAGATGCAATGCCGCTTACCGCCTTCCCCGTGGCCAACCTGTTCAGTTGGATGGGCTGAACAGGATGTTTGGAGAATCATCTGATATGGTTTTTTGTGAATTATCTGAGGCTGTTTTGCTTTTACCTGCTTGCCCATAGTGGCGGCCCTGTCTGCCGCGTTCCATGGCGCAAGGGGCCTGTCATGTATCACTACGACGAGTACGACCACGCGCTGGTGCGCGAGCGGGTCGCGCAGTTTCGCGATCAGGTGCAGCGACGCCTCAGTGGCGAGCTGAGCGAGGAGGAGTTCCTGCCGCTACGCCTGCAGAACGGCCTGTACCTGCAGAAGCACGCCTACATGCTGCGGGTGGCGATTCCCTACGGCACGCTGTCGGCCCGCCAGCTGCGCACCCTGGCGTCCATCGCCCGTGACTATGACCGCGATTACGGCCACTTCACCACGCGCCAGAACATCCAGTTCAACTGGATCGAGCTGGAGCAGGTGCCGGATATTCTCGAACGCCTGGCCGCGGTGGAGATGCACGCCATCCAGACCTCGGGCAACTGCGTGCGCAACATCACCACCGAAGCCTTCGCGGGCGTGGCGGCCGATGAGTTGCTCGACCCGCGGCCGCTGGCCGAGATCCTCCGGCAGTGGTCGACGGTCAACCCGGAATTCCTGTTCCTGCCGCGCAAATTCAAGATCGCCCTGTGCGCCGCCAGAGAGGATCGCGCCGCGGTACCGATGCACGACGTCGGCCTGTATCTGTACCGCGATGCCGCCGGTGAGCTGCTGGCGCGGGTGATGGTCGGCGGCGGCCTGGGACGCACACCGATCCTCAGCCAGGTGATTCGCGATGGTCTGCCGTGGCGCCATTTGCTGTCTTACGTCGAAGCGATTCTGCGGGTCTATAACCGCCATGGCCGGCGTGACAACAAGTACAAGGCGCGCATCAAGATTTTG
Source organism: Pseudomonas fulva 12-X (assembly GCF_000213805.1). NCBI lineage: Bacteria > Pseudomonadati > Pseudomonadota > Gammaproteobacteria > Pseudomonadales > Pseudomonadaceae > Pseudomonas > Pseudomonas fulva. Next base: position 611,141 of record NC_015556.1, read on the forward strand.
GTCAAGGCGCTGGGCATCGAGGCCTTCGCCAGGGAAGTCGAGGCCGAGTGGCAGCACATCAAGGACGGCCCTGCCGAGCTGACCGATGCCGAATACCAGCGCGTCGCCGCCACCTTCGCGCCGCCGCCCTACGCGGCGCTGTCGGATACCGATCTGGATTTCGGCACCGCGCTGGCCGGCGATGCCGCCTTCGCCCGCTGGGTGTCGCGCAACGTGCAGCCGCACAAGGTGCCGGGCTACGCCAGCGTGGTGCTGTCGACCAAACCAGGTGCCAGCCTGCCGCCGGGCGACGTGACTTCAGCGCAGATGCTTGCCGTCGCCGAGCTGGCCGAGCGCTACGGCTTCGGCGAAATCCGCGTGGCTCATGAACAGAATCTGGTACTACCCGACATACGCAAGGCCGACCTGCACGCGCTCTGGCAACAGGCGCTGGAGATCGGTCTGGGCAGCGCCAATATCGGCCTGCTCACCGATGTGATCGCCTGCCCAGGCGGCGATTACTGCGCCCTGGCCAATGCCAAATCGATCCCCATCGCCCAGGCCATCCAGCAGCGTTTCGAGGATGCCGAGGCGTTGCACGCCCTGGGCGATATCAGCCTGAACATCTCCGGCTGCATGAATGCCTGCGGCCACCACCACATTGGCAACATCGGCATTCTCGGCGTCGACAAGAACGGCAGCGAGTGGTACCAGGTGACCATCGGCGGCGCCCAGGGCAAGGCCAGCGCACTGGGCAAGGTGATCGGCCCTTCGTTCAGCGCCGCCGAGGTGCCGGACGTCATCGAGCGCCTGGTCGAGACCTTCGACGAGCAGCGCCAGGGTAACGAACGGTTCATCGACACCGTGCAGCGCGTCGGCATCGAGCCGTTCAAGGCGCGGGTGTATAACCAGGCGGAGGCGCCGGCATGAACAACCTGATCAGCCTGCGCGAAGGCGAGCCACGCATCGTTAACGACGACCCCTGGGTGCTATCCCGTGATGGCGAAATCACGGAGCAGGGGCCGTTGATTCTACCGTTGGCGCACTGGTGCGAGCGGCAGGAGGCTGGCGGGCAAACCCGCTGCGACGGCCTGCTGCTGAACCCCGACGACGAGCCCCTGGAGCTGCAGCCCTGGCTCGCCGTTTTGCCGCTGATCGCTATCGACTTCCCCAGCTTTCGCGACGGCCGCGGCTACAGCCAGGCCTACCTGCTGCGCACTCGCCTGGGCTGGCGCGGCGAGCTGCGCGCGGTCGGCGACGTACTGCGCGACCAGCTCGCCCACATGCGCCAGTGCGGTTTCGACAGCTTCGCGGTGCGCGAGGACAAGTCCGTGCACGACGCCCTCAAGGGCCTGGCCGGCATGAGCGTGCAGTACGGCCGTTCGGTCATCGAGCCACGGCCGCTGTTCCGTCGCCGATCCCTCTGATTCTCACTGACCCAAGGAGCCCGCGCGCCGCCAGCCGGCGCCGTATCGACACATGCTCGGAAAACTCACTCTCGACGCCATACCCCTGCACGAGCCCATCCTCGTCGTCACCATGATCATGGTGGCGCTCGGCGGCCTGGGCCTGTTCGCCGCGCTGACCTACTTCAAAAAGTGGGTCTGGCTGTGGCGCGAATGGCTGACCTCGGTCGACCACAAGAAGATCGGCGTGATGTACGTGATCGTCGCCCTGATCATGCTGCTGCGCGGCTTCGCCGACGCCATCATGATGCGCACCCAGCTGGCCGTGGCCACCGGCGGCGCCGAGGGTTACCTGCCGCCCCATCACTACGACCAGATCTTCACCGCCCACGGCGTAATCATGATCTTCTTCGTCGCCACGCCCCTGGTGGTCGGGCTGATGAACATCGTCACGCCGCTGCAGATCGGCGCCCGCGACGTGGCCTTTCCGCTGCTCAACTCGCTGAGCTTCTGGCTGTTCGTCGGCGGCGTGCTGCTGACCAACATCTCGCTGTTCGTCGGCGAGTTCGCCATGACCGGTTGGGTCGCCTATCCGCCGCTGTCGGGCATCGAGTACAGCCCGGGCGTCGGCGTCGACTACTTCATCTGGAGCCTGCAGCTCTCGGGCCTCGGCACGCTGCTCACCGGGGTCAACTTCCTGGTCACCATCCTCAAGATGCGCGCGCCGGGCATGGGCCTGTTCCAGATGCCGATCTTCACCTGGACCATCCTGTGCACCAGCGTGATCATCTGCGCGGCGTTCCCGATCCTCACCGTGGCCCTGGCGATGCTGACGCTGGACCGCTACCTGGATTTCCACCTGTTCACCAACACCGCCGGCGGCAGCCCGATGATGTACGTGAACCTGGTGTGGGCCTGGGGCCACCCCGAGGTTTACCTGTTGATATTGCCGGCCTTCGGGGTGTTCTCCGAAGTCACCGCGACCTTCGCCCGCAAGCGTCTGTTCGGCTATCACTCGATGGTCTGGGCCACCGTGGCGATCACCCTGCTGTCGTTCGTGGTGTGGCTGCACCACTTCTTCACCATGGGCTCGGGGGCGAGCGTCAACGCCTTCTTCGGCATCATGACCATGATCATCGCGGTGCCCACCGGGGTGAAGATCTTCACCTGGCTGTTCACCATGTACCGCGGCCGCCTGGAGTTCACCACGCCGGTGCTGTGGACCCTGGGCTTCATCATCACCTTCTCCATCGGCGGCATGACCGGCGTGCTGCTGGCCGTGCCAGGTGCGGACTTCCTGTTGCACAACAGCCTGTTCCTGGTCGCCCATTTCCATAACGTGATCATCGGCGGCGCGGTGTTCGGCTACATGGCGGGCATCACCTACTGGTTCCCGAAGGTGTTCGGTTTCCGGCTGCACGAAGGCTGGGGCAAGGCATCGTTCTGGTTGTGGATCGTCGGTTTCTACCTGGCCTTCATGCCGCTCTACATCCTGGGCTTCATGGGCATGACCCGGCGCCTGAACACCACCACCAATCCCGAGTGGGAACCGTACCTGTACGTGGCCGTGGTCGGCGCCGTGCTGATCGGTCTGGGCATTCTGTGCACGCTGATCCAGATCGCCGTGTCGATCATCAAGCGCAAGGAACTGGCCGACCACACCGGTGACCCATGGAATGCCCGCACCCTGGAATGGTCGACCTCGTCGCCACCGCCGTTCTACAACTTCGCCGTCACCCCGCGCGGCGACCGCGTCGACGAATTTCACGAGCAGAAGCGCGATGGCCGCCAACCCGCACCGAGCAAATTCCGTCCCATCCATATGCCGCGCAACACCGGCATCGGCCTGATCGCCTCGGCGTTCATGACCCTGATGTGCTTCGCGCTGATCTGGCACATCTGGTGGCTGGTGGGTGTGACCTTCATCGTCAGCATCGCCTGCTTCATCGTGCGCAGCTATGACGAAGACACCGACTACTACGTGCAGCCGGAGGAGATTGCGCGGATCGAGGCGGCGGGAAAGGGCTGAGTGACTATTGCCGGTGTTTCAACTGCACCTGAGCTGCACTTTGGCTGAGGCAAAAAAAGAGCGGGACCTTCAATCCCGCTCTTTGTTCGGCAATCAGCGAATTTAGCGGTTCAGAAATCGATCGTCGCGCTGACCGAGAGCGTACGTGGCTCGCCGAGCGTCAGGTAGTTGGAGCCCGGATAGCCACCCGTGGATGCCCAGTAGTCGCGGCCCGTGACGTTATCCAGGCGCGCTCGCAAAGTCACGTCGCGCTCGTCGAGCTTGAAGCCATAACGTGCGCCGATATCCAGCCGGGTCCACGATGGAATCTCAAGGCTGTTGGCGTTGTTGGTGTACTGGCTGTCGGTGTAAGTCACGCGGCTGTTGAGCGACAGGCCGTTGAAGCCCGGTACGTCCCACTCACCCCCAATATTGGCCTGGATTTTTGGCACGCCGATCGGCTCGTTGCCGTCGTTTGCTCCATCCTGGGTCTTGGTCAGCTTTGCATCCAACAGCGTGAGACCGCCCAACAGGCGGACACCTTGAGTAGGTTCGCCGAATACCGAGAGTTCGATGCCGCGGTTACGCTGTTCGCCACCCTCCTTGAAGGTCCTGTCTTCGACGGTACTGAAGGGCTTTTCAGTCTGGAATAGCGCAATGCTTCCTCCTACGAAGCCACCATCGTATTTCAGACCGAGTTCAGTCTGCTTGGACACATAGGGTGCCAGCGACGCGTTAGGGTTGCGAAGGGCAACAATTGAACCATCAGATAGCGTAGTGGTTCGTCCGGCGATTTCGCCCGCCGTCAGACCTTCGATGTAATTCCCATAAACGGACACTTGTTCGTTCAATTGGTAAACGATGCCCGCAACAGGTGTGGTCTCGTACTTCTTATATTTCGAAGTTCGATTGCCGCTGTCGTAGTCGTATCCCGTCACGTCCAATCCCTGGCGGCGAGCACCTAGGGTAACCAGCAACCGGTTATCGAAAAAGCCAAGTGTGTCGGCTATCGCCAAGCTCTGCGTATGGGTGCGCGCGGTGATGTTGGGGTCTGACATCGAGCCGCCAAAGTTGATGTTTTCCGGTTTGGCAGTGTCGTAAGGGTTATAGATGCTTCCAGCGAATGGGTTGTCGTAATCACTCGCTGCATAGGCGTTGCGATCCTTGGTGTCGTACATGGCTCCTGAAACCACCCATTCGTGGGATACCGGCCCGGTCTGTAGGTTGAAGCGCATGCCAACTTCGCCAGTGGTGACGGTTTCCTCCCGGTAGTTATCGAAGCGGTAAGCGGATGTCACGCCGGCCGCGTTCGATGACGGGTTAGCCAATACGTTCTTTTCCTCGCCCTTGCGCATGCCCGCGGCTGCCCAAGTGGTGACGGCGTCAGACAGGTCATATTCTGCACGGAAGGTGCCGAACGTCTGTTTCTCTTTCGAGTAGGTCCAGGATTGTCCGTAGTTGTCCTTGGCGTCCGGGGCGCTGGGGATGCCGCCGGTGGGTGTGACGCTCGGCTGTGGTCGGTCTATGAAGTGGTATTGATGGCCGACATCGGCAGACAGGCGCAGGCGATCACCCTGGTAATCGAGCCCCAGAGAAAACATGTCCAGGGTACGATCTTGATCCTTTACCGACGTCTCGCCATCGCGTTTAGCCATGTTCAAACGCACGCCAAAGCGGTCTTCCTCGCCAAAGCGGCGAGCGACATCTGCGCTGACGGTGCCGAAGCCGTTTGTCTCTGCGCCGACGGTCAGCCGGGTGAGAGGATCGTTTGGCGCGCGCTTGGGCAGGATGTTGATTGCGCCACCGATGCCGGTGCCGCCGGGCGCGGCACCGTTCAGAAAGGCGTTGGCGCCGCGGAATACCTCGACGCGCTCGATGAACTCGGACGCCACGTATTGGCGGGGCAAGAGGCCGTACAAGCCGTTGTAGGAAATATCATCTGAATAGAGCGGGAAGCCTCGTACGACATAAAGCTCCTGGAAGTTGCCGAAGCCGCGAGCGATTCGCACGGATGGATCGTTTTGCAGGATGTCCGCCACGCTGTGCGCCTGCTGATCCTGGATCAGCTGATTGGTATAGGACGTGGAGGTGAAGGGCGTCTCCATGTAGTCCTTGTTGCCAAGAATTCCCACTCGACCGCCGCGAGCGACCTGGCCGCCCTCGTATTCGGGCACCAGGCCTTCGCGCGATGCATCGGCGCTGGCGGAAATGGCCGTTTCCTCGAGCTCCAGTGCGTTTTCCGACACTCCATCGGCTTCAGCTGACTGTGCTTCCTGCGGGGAAATTTCTAGCGAGGTTTGCGCGTAAACCGCTGCCGAAGAAAAGCTGGCCGCGAAGCACACAGGCAGCCACAGGGAAGTCAGTACGGTTTTGGTTGGTGCACGATGGATAGACATGAGCAATCCTGCTGATCGCATGATCGAAGGGAATAGGGTCGGTAAAGATAGAGGTATGGCAAATAATAATCTATATCATCTTTACGCTTTATAGATATAGAGGCTCCGGAGCGCTTGATTGCTACCGCTGCGCGATCCGGCAGCCACACAGTCTCCTTTCGCGATCACTAATTTTCACTTCAAGAACCCAAGCAGGTGCTCGACCACGAAGTCGGGTGCCTCTTCGGGTATGTAGTGTCCGCATGGGGCGATCACGCCCGTCACGTTGTCGGCCACCTCGCGGACCATGCTCTCCATCATGCTGCCCAGTGCCGCCTCGCCGCCTATGGCCAGCACCGGCATCTTCAGGCGTGCGCGCGCATGCTCGTGGTTTTGCGCCATGCTCTCGAACAGCGCCCGGTAGTAAGCGGCTGCAGCGCGCCAGCCACCCGGTGCGCTATAGCAGCGCATGTATTCGGCCAGTGCCTGGGGTTCGAGCCAGCCGCTGCCCGCGCCCTTGGCGTGGAAGAGCCAGCTGAGAAAGGCGTGTTCGCGGCCGCTGATCAGTGTTTCGGGCAGGTCCGGTTGGGCGAGGAAATAGAAATGCCAGTTCTTGCTGATGCGCATTGGTTCGAAGGCGTACATCTGCGCTGGCGCGAAACCGGGCACGGTGGCGTCCAGCAGGGCCATTCGGTGCACCTGTTGCGGGAACAGGCTGGCGTAGGCATAGCCGATCCACACGCCCACATCGTGGCCCACGAAGTCGAAGCGCTCCCAACCCAGGGCCTGGGTCAGTTCCTGCAGGCGCCTGGCCACGCTGTCGGTGTCATAGCCGCCGTAGGGTTTGTCCGAGTCGCCGAGGCCTGGTGGGTCCACGGCGACCACCGTGTAGTGTTCGGCGAACGCCAGCATGGTCTTGCGCCAGGCGTACCAGGTCTGCGGCCAGCCGGGTACCAGCAGGATAGGTGTGCCTTGGCCGCCGATCACGTAATGCAGGCGCTCGCCCGCAGCGCCTTGCATACGGTGCTCGAAGATCGCAGCGAAGGCTGTTTCATCGCGGGTCGTGTGGTTCATGGTCAATTTCTCGTGGTGTTGTATACCCATTCTAGGGCGCAGCGCTCACCAGAAAATTGGCTGTGGCGTAACATCACTCATAACGGTAGGTGATGAATGAGCGAAAAAATGATGGATCTGGATCTCAAGACATTGGGCATCTTTGTCGAGGTGGCTGAGCGCAAGAGTTTCGTGCGGGCGGCCGAGGCGCTGGGTATTACTCAGGCCGGAGTGAGCAATGCCATCAAACGCCTGGAAGCCCAGGTGGACACGGCACTGCTGGTGCGCACCACGCGAAGCGTCAATCTGACGGTCGATGGCGAGGCGTTCTTCCATCGTTGCCGGCAGGTGCTCGCCGATCTCAACGACGCCAGGTTGGTGCTATGCCGTGCTGGGCGACAGCCGACGGGCACTCTGCGACTCAGCCTGCCGGTGTCCTTCGGACGCAACCGGGTGGTGCCGCTGCTGGGCGAGTTTCAGGCGCGTTATCCACAAGTCGATCTGGCTGTCTCGATCACCGATCGCTACGTCAATCTGGTGGACGAGGGCATGGACGTGGCCATTCGATTCGGCCCGCTGGAAGACTCCAGCCTGATCGCCCGGCCGCTGCTTCAGGTGCGCCGTCGTGTGGTGGGCGCACCCGCCTACTTCGCCAGGCACGGTGTGCCCGAATCGCCTGACGACCTGACACGGCACAACTGCCTGGCGCTGACCTATCACGAAACCGGGCGCTCACGTGCCTGGGCTTTTAAGGAGGCGGATGAACCGCGTGCTTCTCAGCCCAGAGGCTCGTTGACCTTCAACGATGGCCTGGCCCTGCATACCGCGGTGTTGGCAGGCTTCGGCCTGGGGCAGATTCACGACTATCACGTGAGGCGGGAAATAGACACCGGCCAGTTGGTGCCGGTTCTCGATGCCTGGGAGCCAGCCGCGGATGTAATTTACATCGTCTATCCGCAGTCTCGGCACCTGTCGCCGAGGGTTCGCGCTTTCGTCGATTTCATGGTCGAGGCGCTGGCCAGCGAGCGCGAGTCCTCGGCGATGTGATCCGGTAGCGAGCGCTGCGGTGATCCTAGCGGCTATGCTTAGGGGGCTGTTCTCTGCCATCCCGGCACCGCCCGACTCCAGGCCACGCCTTTGAAGCTTTCGCGTCTGATCCTTGCGCTGCTCTGCCTGCTGCTTGGCGCCTTCGCCCGGGCCGAGCCCTATCGGATCGTCACCGAGGAATGGGCGCCCTACAACTATCAGCAGGGCGACCAGCTGACCGGCATGGCCACGGATATCGTGCGGGCCATCATGACGCTGACCGGCGACGGCTTTGACATCACCGTGGTGCCGAGCATGCGCAGCTCCCTGGTGCTGATGAACCACCCCAACACCATCATGTATTCGATGTTCCGCACGCCGGAGCGCGAGCCGCTGTACAAGTGGGTGGGGCCGATCGCCGAGGAGTCGATCTACCCCTATCAGCTGGCGGGCGCGGCGACGCCGGTGAACTCAATCGAGCAATTGCGCCAGGCGCCGCAGATCACCACGCGTCATGCCGGGCTCATCCCCCAGGTGCTCGAGGCCCAGGGCTTCACCAATCTCGACAAGAGCGCGACCAGCAGTCAGCAGCTCTACCGCATGCTGCTGGCCGGGCGCACCGGCCTGATCATCGGTGATACCGATGCCGGCGTGGCCTACTACAGCGCCCAGCTGGGCATCGATCCGGGCACGCTGCGGCGAGTACCGGTCGCGCTGTATCGCTCGGCGCTGTATATCGCCTTCAGCAAGGACAGCGACGACGCCAAGGTCGCCGCCTGGGCCACGGCCCTCGATCAACTACGCGCCAGTGGCGAGCTGGCGCGTATTCAGCAGCGCTACGCGCGGCCGATGGCGTATGATCGGCTACCTTGAAGGGTCGGCAGAGCGACCCTGTCGATAGAGGTGGAACTGCCCGCGCGCCATCGCACTCTGTATCCGGCGCAGCCTGCCCTGGCCACATCCAGCCCCGAGCGCTGTCGTTCAACTGCAATGGATATGAATGCGGGCCCTATGGAACAACGAGCGTTTCTGATCGGCGGCGGTGAAACCGGTGCCCTGATCCGTGATCACGACTGGACGAGCAGCCCGCTGGGTACGCCCGATACCTGGCCGCAGGCGCTGTGCAGCGCGCTCGAGCTGATGCTCAATTCCCCGGAAAGCATGTACCTGGTCTGGGGGCCGGAACTGACCTTCTTCTATAACGATGCCTACCGGCCGATCTTTGGGCCGCGCCTGCCGGGTGCCCTCGGGCAGCCGCTGCCCGTATTGTGGGATGACGCCTGGGAAGCGGTGCGCGCGCCGCTGATGCAGGCCATGCAGGGCCAGGCCGTGCGCTTTGTCGATGTGCCCATCGAGATGGCGCGCCATGGCGAGCCGGAGCAGACCTGGTGGAGCTATTCCTTCTCGCCGCTGCGTGATGATGCCGGGCAGATCGCCGGCGCGCTGTGCTACACCCGCGAGACCACCGAACACGTCAAGGCCGCCCAGGCGCTGCGCGACAGCGAGCAGCACCTGGACGCTCTGGTGCGCTCGTCCTCCGAGGTGCGCTTTTATATCAGTGCCGACTGGAGCCAGTTGCACGAGCTCAATGGCGGCAACTTCATCCCCGATACGCAGACCACCAACAGTAACTGGCTGGATGAATACATTCCCGCCGATGCCCGCGACATGGTGCGGGCAGAAATCGACCGGGCCATCGCCACCGGCATCTACCACATCGAGCACCCGGTCAACCGGGTCGACGGCACCATCGGCTGGGCCCACGTGCGTGCGGTGCCGCTGTTCGCTGCCGATGGCACCGTCACCAGCTGGCTGGGCGCGGCGTCCGACATCAGCGCCCGCAAGGAGGCCGAGGCCGCGCTCAAGGCCAGCGAGGCGCAGCTGCGCGAACTCAACGCCACCCTCGAGCAGCAGGTGGCCGAGCGCACCGCCAAGCTGCGCCTGTTCCATGACGTGATCGAGGCCAACGCGGTGCCGATCTGCATCTTCGATCACGAGTGCCGCCAGATCGCCTTCAACCAGGCCCACGCCCGTGCCATGCAGGAGCTCTTCGGGGTGACGCTGGCCGGCGGCGATGTGTTGCCCGAGCAGCTTCCCGAGCAGCAAGGCCTTGGCATACGCGGTTATATGCAGCGCGCGTTGAGCGGCGAGACCTTCCGCATCGCTGCCCAGTACGGCCTGCCCAATGGTGAGCAGCGCCACTACGACCTAGCTTACACGCCGCTGCGCGATACCGATGGGCAGGTGGTCGGCGCCTTCCATTTCGCCCACGACATCACCGAGCAGCTGCGCGCGCAGCAGGAGCTGGAACGGACCCAGTCGGCGCTGCGCCAGGCGCAGAAGCTCGAAGCGGTCGGCCAGCTCACCGGCGGTGTGGCCCACGACTTCAACAACCTGCTCACCGTCATCCGCTCCTCCAGCAACCTGCTCAAGCGGCCCGACCTGCCGGAAGAGCGGCGGCTGCGTTACCTGGAGGCGATTTCCGATACGGTCGACCGCGCCGCGCGGCTGACCGGCCAGCTGCTGTCCTTCGCCCGGCGCCAGACCTTGAACCCTGAGGTGTTTGCGGTGGGGCAAAGCCTGCAGGCCCTGACCGACATGCTGGCGACCCTCAACGGCACCTGCATCGAACTGCTCCTCGATCTACCCGAGCAGCCGTGCCACGTGTACGCCGATACCAACCAGTTCGATACGGCCGTGGTCAACCTGGCGCTCAATGCCCGTGACGCGCTCAACGGCGAGGGGCGCATCCGCATTCGTGTCGAGCCCTGTGCGCAGATTCCGGCCAGTCGCCTGGGCGCTGCGGTCGATGGCGAGTTCGTTGCCGTGTCCATCGCCGACAACGGCACCGGCATCGAGCCGGCGCACCTGGAGGCGATCTTCGACCCGTTCTTCACCACCAAGGAAGTGGGCAAGGGCACCGGCCTGGGGCTGTCCCAGGTGTTCGGCTTCGCCAAGCAGTCGGGCGGCGAGATCGTGGTCGACAGCGTGCTGGGCGAGGGCACCACTTTCATCCTCTACCTGCCGCGGGTCGCACAGGTGCCGGAGCCTCGCGCCACGCTGGCCGAACCGCAGCCGCTGGAGGGCGCCCACGGCACCCGCGTGCTGGTCGTCGAGGACAACACCGATGTCGGCAACTTCTGCATCGGTGCGCTGCAGGAACTCGGCTACCAGCCCACTCTGGCCAGGAATGCCGAGCAGGCGCTGGCTCTTTTGGATGACGCCGCCCAGGCCTTCGATGTGGTGTTTTCCGACGTGATGATGCCGGGCATGAACGGCATCGACCTGGGCAAGACCATCCAGCATCGCCACCCACTGCTGCCCGTGGTGCTGACCTCCGGCTACAGCGAGGTGTTGGCCGAAGAGGGCAGCCACGGCTTCGAGTTGCTGCACAAACCGTATTCCGTGGAGCAGCTGTCGCGCAGCCTGGCCGGCGCTATCCAGCGCGCCGTGGTTCGCGGCTGAGAACCTGTTCAGGATCTTTTGGCTGGGCTTCAGTGCTTTGGCTGCAACTCGCGGGAGCGGCCGTTCCCCTATTCACTGTGGGAGCGCGCTATGCGCGCGAAAAATCGCGGGCACGGCCCGCTCCCACAGATACTGCGCCGATGTCCGTTTCTGCCTTCCACCCTAGGCAGCGAACTGCTGTTCGTGCCCGGCCTGACTCGGGTGGCACTGCACAAAATTTACCCAGCACTTCGCCAGATGCCGGCCAGTCATAGCTGCAGGGCTACCAATCAGGAGGGCGCCGCGATGGCCGTGAGATTGAAGAAATTGCAGGGCAGCGAGATACCCGAAGAGCAGCGGCACCTGGGTGAGGAGGAAATCTTTCAGGTGGTCACCGCCGATGATCAGCAGCACTTTTTCGCCAGCGAAGTCGAGGCGGCGGCCAAGGTGGCGCAACTGATCGACAGCGAGCGCAACGAGAACGCCTAGCACCCGAGCGTGCTTACTGCCGGGTCAGCACCAGCGGTTTGTCAGGCCCGGGGATATGAATCTCGCTGTCGCTGATCACTTCCAGCGGCTCGCCCGGCTGTGGGAACAGCACGGCGTCGCCTTTCACGTCACTGAACATCATCACCGCGCCGTCGAGGCGATAGCGCGCCGAGGCCGAGAAATCGTAGGTCTTGATGTGCGCCTTCTTGGTGATCTGCCCGTCGTCACCGAAGGTGAAGCTGATGGTCATTGGGTAGCCGTCCTGCTCGACGCTGCCGCTGTACACACCATGGGGCAGTTGCGCCGGCGCCGGCTTGGCCTTGTAGGTGTCGATTACCGCCATTTTCGCCGGACTCACCGCAGGTGGGTTGCTGCGAAATTCGTCCATGGATTTGCGGTGTTCATAGGGCACGTACACGGTGACGTAAGCGCCCCAGACGATAAGCCCGATCACCATCAGGCTGAACAGGTGGCCCGAGCCACGCTGCGAATTTTTCATCGTGTTATTTCCTGCGTTGCGGCGCCGGCCCTGAAAGACGCTGATTATCGCACCAGTTCCGCCAGCCTGCAGTGGGCGTCGCCGAGGGCCTGATGGAGCAGGCCCTCGGCGATTGCCCCGGCAGTCTTACTCGCTCTGCAGGCTCTCACGCTGTTTGCGCACTTCGTCGGCGCTTATCGGCGCGGCGGCGTTGCCCCAGCTGTTGCGAATGTAGGTCAGCACATCGGCGACGTTTTCATCCGACAGGTTCCAGGCAAAGGCAGGCATCGCCGGGCCGGTGGGCGCTGCGTCGGTGCTCACGGCGCGGTTGCCGGCCAGCACCACGCGGATCATCGAGGCGGCGTCCTGAGCGTTGACCAGCGGCGCGTTGGCCAGCTTGGGGAACAGTGTGGCGATGCCGTCGCCATTGGGCGTGTGACAGCCCGAGCAGCGGTCGGCGTAGATGGCGCTGCCGGCCTTCATCACCGGATCGTCGGCGGCAAGCGGTTTGGGCTTGTCGTGCTCATGGTCGAGATCCTTGAGGTAGACGGCCACGGCCATCAGGTCTTCGTCGCGCCAGTGCTGGGTCGAGTGCTCGACCGCTTCGGCCATCGGCCCGGAGGCGATATCGAAGCGGTTGGCGCCGGTTTTCAGGTACTGAACGATGTCCGCCTCGCTCCAGTCGCCGAGGCCGACATGGGCGGCGCCGGTGATGTTGGGCGCCATCCAGCCCTGCAGCACGCCGCCCTGCAGGAACTCGGCGTTCTTGTCGCCGCCGAGCAGGTTTTTTGGCGTGTGGCAGCTGCCGCAGTGGCCCAGGCCCTGCACCAGGTAGGCGCCGCGGTTCCACTCGGCGCTCTTGTCGGCTTCGGGTTTGAACTCGCCTTGTTCGAAGTTCATCCAGTTCCACACCTTCATGTTCATGCGCAGGCTGAAGGGGAAGGGCAGCTGGTTGGTCTCCACCTTGTTGTGCACCGGCTCGATGGTGCGCAGGTAGGCCCACAGCGCCTGGTTGTCGGCGCGGGTGACCTTGGTGTACGCCGAATAGGGCATGGCCGGGTAGAGCTGCTTGCCGTCGCGGCGGTGGCCGCGGGCCATGCTGGCTTGGAACTCCTCGAAGCTCCAGCGGCCGATGCCGGTTTCCTGATCCGGGGTGATGTTGGCGCCCAGCAGCTTGCCGAACGGCGTGTCGATGGCCACGCCGCCGGAGAACAGCGGTTTGCCGGGAACGGTGTGGCAGGCGGTGCAGTCGCCGAGGGTGGAGATGTAGCGGCCTTTCTCTACCAGTTCATACGAATCCTGGCCACCGAGCGCATGGGCGCCGGCGCTGGCCGTGGCCAACAGGGCGAAGCTGACGTTGAGGAGAGTCTTCATACGTTGATCATCTCCCCAGGGCGCTTGAGGTACTGGGTGCGGATCGCGTGGGCGGCCTTGAAGGCCAGCGCGCCGACGGTGCCGGTGGGGTTGTAGCCGGGGTTCTGCGGGAAGGCCGAGGCGCCGACCACGAACAGGTTGGGCACGCCCCACACCTGCAGGTGCTTGTTCACCGAACTGGTCGCCGGGTCGGCGCCCATCACGAAGCCGCCCACCACGTGGGACGACTGGTAGGAGGTGTTCGACCACGGCCCCTTGCGTGGGCTGGCGAACATCATCTTGGGGTTCAGCGCCTTGGCGATCTCGGCGGTCTTGTCGGTCACGTACTGGGCCATGCGCAGGTCGTTCTCGGTGAAGTCGAAGGTGATGCGCAACAGCGGCCGGCCGTGGGGATCCTTGTAGGTCGGGTCGAGGGACAGGTAGTTGGTGCGCGTGCTGTAGTTGCTCGCCTCGCAGCCGATGGACATGCTCGCGGCGTAGTACTGCGCCGTGGCCTTCTTCCACTCCTTGCCCCACTTGGGCGTGCCGGGCGGTACCGGGCGCGAGTTGATCGGCGCCGCGCCGATGGGCGTTACCCGGGTGCTGCCGCCGCCGACGAAGCCCAGGCCGGAATGGTCGAAGTTGTCGTTGTTGAACTCATCGATGCCCATGCCGATGGCGCCGCCACCGATGAAGGGGTTGAAGTTCTTGTCATCGAAGAACAGCTGCACGTTGTTGGCCGTCTGGTAGGCGTAGTTGCGGCCGGTGGTGCCGGTGTTGCTGATCGGGTCGTACGGCTCGCCGATGCCGGAGAGCAGCATCAGGCGCACGTTCTCGAAGGTGAAGGCGGCGACCACCACGATGTCGGCCGGCTGCTCCCATTTCTCGCCGTTGGCATCCACATAGATGATGCCGGTGGCGCGCTTGCCGGTGCTGTCCTTGGTCACTTCCAGCACTTCGCAATGGGTGTTGGCGGTGAAGTTGGGCATGCGCACCAGTGCCGGCAGCACGTTGACGATGGCGCTGGCCTTGGAATAGTTGGCGCAGCCGTAGTTGGTGCAGAAGCCGCAGAAGGTGCAGGGCCCCATGGTCACGCCGTACTGGTTGGTGTAGCCCTGGGAGGCCAGCGCCGAGGGCACCGGGAACGGCTTGTAGCCCATGTTGCGTGCCGCTTCGGCGAACAGTGTGGGCGCGTAGGTCTGCTTGGTCGGCGGGTTGGGGTATTCGTTGGCGCGCGGGCCTTCGAAGGGGTTGCCGCCTTCGATGATTTTCCCGCCCAGGTTGCCGGCCTTGCCGGAGATGCCCGCCACGCGGTCGAAGGCGTCGTAGTGCGGCTCCATCTCTTCCCAGGTGGTGCCCCAGTCCTGCAGCGTCAGGCCATCGATGGCTTTGCTGCCGTAGCGCTCGGTGAGATGGCTCTTGAGGCGGAATTCTTCGGGCTGGAAGCGGAAGGTGATGCCGGCCCAGTGGTTGCCGGCGCCGCCGGTGCCGTTGCCGGGGTGGAACGAGCCCCAGGTGCGCATCGGCAGTGCGGTTTCGCTGGGCTTGTTGCGCATCGTGCAGGTGTTCTGGCGGGTACGCAGCATCAGCTCCTGGCGCTGCACGTAGCGCAGCTCATCCGCCACCGAGGCGATGTTGAAGTCGCTCGCCGTGTCACGCCAGGCGCCACGCTCGAAGCCCATCACGCGCAGGCCTTCGTCGGCCAGTTCCTTGGCGATGATCGAGCCGGCCCAGCCGAGCCCCACCACTACCACGTCGGTTGCAGGCAGTTTCTTGGCCATGCCGCTCATCCTTTACGATTCCATGCCGAGCTGCCGATGATCGACAGCGGTATCAGGTCCAGCTTTTCGTTGTGCCGGTCGATGTAGGGGCGGTAGTCGTAGCGCGCGCCGGGGAAGCCGAGCATCTTCCAGCTCACCATGTCGCGGTTGCCGCCGTAGATCGGGTCGGCGAAGAAGCCTTCCATGGTGTTCTGCAGCACCTGGGTGAAGAACACCTTGGCTTCGATGTGCTCGAAGGCGATCTCGCCTGACTCCAGGCCCTTGAGCACCTCGTCGCGCTGCTCACCGTCCAGCTCGCTGAAGCGTTTGCCGAACGCCTGCTGGCAATGCTTGCCGAGCTGCTCCAGGCCCAGTCGATAGCGCTCGCGGGGCCGCTGCTCGGAGCCAGGTTCGATATCGGGCACGAAGGGGCCCTGCTGATACAGACGCTCGTAGGTGCCGTATTGGCCGGCCAGCTGGCGGTCGATGAACACCGCACAGCCCGCTTCCTTGCCGCTGGGGGACAAGTCGTCCGCCGGAATCAGCTGCTCGGCGATGGCTTCCAGCTCACGGGCCTCGTCGGCAGTCAGGAACTGCCAGCCCTTGGCGTCGTAATGCAGCGGGCCGTTGTGGTCGAACGGCAGCCACTGCGGCACGCCGCTGATGGTGGCGGCCTGGGCAGTGGCGGCAACGCCGGCTGCCACGCTGGCCGAGGCCTTGAGCAGCGAGCGGCGGCTCAAACCCCGCGGGGCTTCTTTGGACATGTGATCTCCTCGAACGCCGGGCATCCACTGCCCGGCTCAGGCTGTTCTGGTACGGAGCCACCCAGAGGCGGCAGGCGGATGCACGGACATCCATGACGCGCGTCGACTGCTCGGGCCGGTTACGAATAGTGGTTTTTCGGCACCACGACGCTGCGTCGGAAAGCTGCTCCAGCGGGCTGAATCCGGGCTCTTGCAATGCATTGCAACAAACTTCCGGCGTCGCCATGGAACTTCTTCCAAAAGGTCCGACAGCGAAGCGGCCTGGGGTGTTCAGGCTTTTTGTTCGAATGGTCAGGAAGTTAGCTGAAGGCATCACCGATGCATCCCGGCGCGTCAGCCTGTTTGCGGATGTTTCGCCTGCCAATTAGCCAGGCGCAGAGCACCGCTTCAGGCTATCGTCAGCGTCACGCTGCGCCCTTCAAGTTTCCCTCGCCCGAGCCGATGCAGCTGTACCCATCCTGGAGTTCTCACCGTGTTCAACGCCCGCCTCAAAGAAATCAACAAGGAGCTGGAAGCTCGCTTGGCCATGCAGGAGGAGGTAAGGGAGAACCTCGACAAGGAAATGATCATCATCCAGCTCGGCGCTGACGGGCGCATCGAGCGGGTCAACGAGCTGTTTCAGAGCGAGCTGGGCTATCGCCCCGGCGATGTCGAAGGCCAGGCGCTGACCCAGTTGTCACCGCCGGAGCTGGCTCGCGATCCGCACCAGTCGCGGGCGCTGTCAGCGATCAGAGAGCGCCGGCATTTCAGCGGCGCGCTGCGCCTGCTCGGCAAGGACGGCCGCCACGTATGGCTGCGCTCGGTGGTGGTGCCCATGAGCGATGTGCAGACTGGCAAGCAGCAACTGGTGATCCACTCCAGCAACCTGACGCGCACCATCGAGGCTTCGCTGGAAAACGAAAGCCTGGTCAAGGCGCTGCTACGTTCCACGGCAGTGATCGAGTTCAATCTCGACGGCACGGTGATCACCGCCAACGACCTGTTCCTGCGCGGCATGGGTTACAACCTGGCCCAGGTGGTCGGCAAACATCACCGCATGTTCTGCACCAGCGAGGAAAGCGCCTCGGATGCCTACCGGCAATTCTGGGAGCGCTTGCGCCGCGGCGAATTCGTGGTCGACCGCTTCCGGCGTATCGACAGCGCCGGTCGCGATGTCTGGCTGGAAGCCTCCTACAACCCGATCGTCGATCTGCACGGCAAACTCTATAAAGTGGTCAAGTTCGCCACCGTGATCACCGAGCAGGTCAATCTGGAGCAGGCGGTGGCCAAGGCCGCCAACCTGGCCTACAGCACCTCGCTGCAAACCGACGCCAGCGCCAGCAAGGGCCGCGAGGTGATCCGCGAGACCGTCGAGGTGCTGCATCGCCTGGCCAACGCCATGGAAAACGCCACCCAGAGCATCCAGGCGCTGGACGAGCAGGGCAAGGCGGTCGAGACCATCGTCGCGGCGATCAGCGGCATCGCCGACCAGACCAACCTGCTGGCGCTCAATGCCGCCATCGAAGCCGCCCGCGCCGGTGAGCAGGGTCGCGGTTTTGCCGTGGTGGCCGATGAAGTTCGCCAGCTCGCCTCGCGCACCTCCAAGGCTACTCAGGAGATCGTCGCCGTGGTGCAGCAGAACCAGACACTGGCCTCCGGCGCGGTCGACGTGATCACCCGCAGCCGCGAGCTGGCCGATCAGGCGCTCGCCCTGGCCAACGACTCCGACGCGGTGATCCACGACATCCAGAACGACGCCGAATGCGTGGTCGCCGCGGTCAGCCAGTTCTCCAGCCAGGTGGCCACCTGACCTGACGAGCAGCCCTGAGCGCTCGTCAGGCTGCACTCAATCCTCGGCCGGCACCGTCCAGAACAGCTGCACACCATCGTCGCGCCAGGCGATGGTGACGTTGTCGTTCTCGGCGATTTCATCGAGCAAACGCGCCCAGTCTTCGGGGCTGTCGCCTTCGGCGCGCAGCAGCACCGCCGAGCGCGAGCGCTGCGCGGCCGGCGCGTTGATGGCGCGGGAAACCCGTGCGCCAAGCTGTTCGTAAGAGGAGAGGGAGGCGGCTGGTTGAGTCATGGCTGAAATCTCGGAGTACTGTGTGTGCATACAGTAATCTGGCGAGTGGCCAGCTGTCACTCCCCGCTCGAGGTTCTGTCGCTGCCGGTAATCGCCAGGGAATGCTCGGTGCCATAACACGGGAAATACAGGCTCACACTGGTGCCTTCGCCCAGCCGACTGGCCACCGTCAGTTGGCCGTTCATATCGGTGACGAAGCTCTTTACCATGGTCAGGCCCAGGCCGGTGCTCCTGTCGACCGAGCGGGTTGTATAGAAGGGCGCGAAGATATGCTCCAGCGCTTCCGGCGCGATGCCGATTCCGCTATCCGCTACGCGGATCGCCACGTATCGTCCGGCCTTGAAGTTGGCGTTGTGCTCGGGGAAGTTGCTGCGGTCGAGATGGGTGTTGAAGGTGCTCAGAGTCAGCTGGCCGCCAGCGGGCATGGCGTCGCGGGCATTGGTCACCAGGTTGATGATGGCGCTTTCCAGGTGCTGGCGGTTGGCGCGCAGAAAGCTGCTGTCGGTGGCCAGGTCGAGCTGGCAGCTGATCGCCTGGCCCACCTCATTGCCGATCAGTGTGTTCATGCCCAGCAGCAACTGATTCGGGTCGATGCGCTCCAGGGTTCTGGGCCGCGTGCGGGCGAACAGCAGCAAACCCTCGGCCAGCTCCGTGACCTTGTCGGTCGCCTCCCGACACAGCGCGTAACGCGCCTGCAACTGCTCGGAGCCGGCCTCACGGATTTCCTTCTCCATCAGCGCCAGGCTCATCGACAGGCTGGTCAGCTGGTTGGTGAACTCGTGGACCACACCGCCGCCGACCTTGCCGATCTGCTCCATCTTCTGCGCCTGCAGCAGGGCGTTGTGCAAGTTGTTGTGTATCTGCGCCTGCGCCGCCTGCTGGCGCAGATCCTGGATGCTGTTCATGAAGCCGACCATGTTCCCGTCCTTGTCGAGCAGGGGAACGATGTTGGCGAGAATCGGCACCTGGCTGCCGTCACGCCGCTCGACGATCATGCGCAGGTTGGTGATCGGCTTCTTGCTCAGCAGCACCGCCGCCAGCGGCGACTGCTCGAACGGCATATGCGCGCCGTCCTCGCTACGCAGGCGATAGGCGCCGGTGTACCTGACCTGCCCCTGGCTGATATCCGGCGCCTCACCCCAGATATCCGCCGCCTTGGCGTTATAGGTCGTCAGCTGCCCCGCCGCATTGCACAGGTAAACCCCAACCGGCAGAAACTCGATCAGCTCATGGCCCAGCTTGCGCACGAGCGGCATATCATCAGGCAACCGCAAACCGGCGCCGAGCGGGTTATCTGCCATGGTGGCTCCGTTTGGTTGTAGGGCAGTAGGTTAGTCGCTCCGGGTCACAAACGCGACTGAGCTGCGTTGAGTACTAGGGAGCCTGCAGCGAGAGTTGCAAGAGCGGAGTTTGGACAGAGTTTTTCCATTGCCCGGAGACGACAAGGTCCCGCATTTCTGCGGCACCTTGTGTTGGATGGTGCCGATATCAAGAGTCGACCCCGGGTCCTACTTGCCATGTTGCGTTGGATTGAGTTAGTCCCAAGGAAAAGCCTGAACCTCTCCAACATCAACGTCGTAATCACCTGGTGCTATCTCTACCTCAACGTCCCAATCTTTTGGTTCTGAACCAGCCTGAACATTCGAGCATGTAAGGAACGCTGAGACTTCTATCTCAACCTCATGTGTGACGGCATCGGAGCCAAGTTGGACTTCGTCTCTATCGATTGAGTCCCATAGATAGGTTGTCACCGAAACCGCAACATCCACCTTAACTAAGGCAGTGACCTCGACTAGCCATGTCGTTGCACTGTCTTCGTCGTTCCAAATCGAGGTTTCCTCTACCAAAAGTTCATGATCGGTAAGGCTGATGTCACCAACTTCGCCTTCTACGCGTCCGTTGATGTCCGAATAAATTTCTCCGACGCTCCATGACGCGAACCTGACATGGTCCTCAATTGCGTCACTCAATTGTGAGCGTACGGGTGAGCGACTGTCCTCTATAGCAGCGTGGATCGCTGTCTGGATCTGAGCCGCAACTTCACCAGTTGCGGTGAACAGTGCAGTCAGTTCATCTAGGGACTTAACACAATAAAGGCGTGGTGATTGAGCTGCGAAAGCTTCCCACCCACCATCCTTAGAAATCACAATTCCGTCAGTGTCATTTTCCGCAGCAAAATTTTCGAGTACCAGCAATGCTGCAGCGTCAGGGAACTCAGTTTTTTTGGCTGCATTCAATTCGAAAGGTGGGCTAGATGTGAAATATCTACGAAATAGCTCTTCTAATATACCGTTTCCATCGGTTTGTAAGATTCCACCCCGACACTTAGCTGCATAATCCTCTATTCGCTTCCGAAAGTAGGTGCTAGATGATGATGTAGGGGACATCGCTGTGAAAAGCTCGCTAATCTGATCCATAGGTAGGGTTGCTTTACGCTTCAGATTATTCAGCGAGCTTTCGAATAATTGGACCGATTTGAGGATCGGTTCCATCAGGTGCTTGACCACTTCGTTGGCCACTACATCCGTCAATTGAAGCTCCATGCTTGACGGCAATTGCCGGTGAAGCTGGTTCAATGCACCTATTTCGAAGTTATAGCCTGCGCTTTGAATCACATCGGTATCGATCGAAAAGAAGCTGATCTCTCCGTTCCATAATTGTGCTGGGGTCGGCGTTCCTAAAGGCATTTGGGCTGTCCATGCGATTCTTTGCGTAAAACATAGTCGCCTTAAGAGGGCTTGTCAGCACGGTAGGGCGTACTCGCGAAGCAGTACGCCGTTGTCGTTGTATCAGGATCGATAGGGGTTGGCGGACTGTTCGCTTCGCTCCTGAGTCCGTCCTACAAGCTTCTTCCCCTAAGGGATCAGCATTACGGCTAGACGCCGAGGTTTTTATGGCTGGTCGCAACTCTTTACTTTGTAGGTATAGGCGAGCTTTTCATCAGGACTGGCGGCAGCTACCCGCTTCGCGTCGATCAACGCAAATCTTGTACCCTTGTGGGCATTTGGGAAGCAACTGTGGTTGTCCAAGTGAAACGATGCCCATACGATTGCTTTGTTTGCTTGCCTATCTGTGGCGTAATCCTTAGTGGCAATATCAACGGCATTTAGCGGGATCAATGTTGCGAACGCCAAGCTGACGAACAGCACCATGTATATTTCCGCTTTGTTGGTACGTAACGGTGAGTTCTTGTCGCCTAGCATAAAGAAGCGAAGCCGTTGCTGCTCCTTAGTCTCATCTGTAAATACGTGCCATATCCAAAGAATACCGGCAACTGCGTAGATGGGAAGTAAAGTCCATGAGAGTGCAAACGCGCATACAAAGGGTAAAAACAATATTGTGAGCGCGCGCTGAGCTGCATTTATTTCCGTGCCGACGATGCCGAGCTCATTTGCGATGAATGCATCGGCATAAACGCTTGAGATATAGACCAATAATAACGCTATTAAGCTACCAATCCACTTGAATGTGGCTGGGCTGAGCTCATAGATTGTGCTGGCGCGCAGCATTATGACCGCGAGGACTAAGGTGGAACTGACCACCGATGTAAACACAGTACCTACTATCCAGCCAGCTGCTCTGCCTCCTGCGCCGTTGTAGCCCGCGATAATAATCAGCACTGAAATACTAACCAAGACTGCTCCCGCAGCGTAAGTTTCAGGTTTAAGTGACTTGGCTTTACCGGTGAGTCTATTTCCATGAGTGGTTGTAATTAGCCCATGTTTGGTAGCCGCCAAAATTAACCCCCCGCTTAAAGCCGGCAGAACCATGTAAATGATGAATACCACGTACAGTGCTAGCATGTAGAAGTCCTTCTCTAAATCTAAAAAGCTGCACATTCTAAGCGCTCAGCAATATTTCGGCACTGCCAGAACAGCTGAACGCCCTCGTCACGCCGCGTTGGTCACGTGTGGTTCTCGCTAATCTCATCTAGGAGCCGCAACCACTTCGCGTTGTCGCCTTCGGCGCGGACTAGTTCCGCTGATCGGTTTTTTGCGCTACGGGGAAGTTGATAACTCGCTGAACTCGGGTCTCGACCAGTTTGCTGGTGCTGGGAGCGGATGCCGCCTAGAAATTACCCCTTGCCCGAGTCCAAGGAATCGCCGGCCATGTTTTGGCCTGATGCATGATGTCCGGGGGGAGGAAAGAATTACTCAAGCGCCACCCTTGCCCTGTTACGTCGCTTGTTACGTGGAGGCAGAAACGACAAGGCCCCGCATTTCTGCGAGGCCTTGTGTTGTATGGTGCCGGCACCAGGAGTCGAACCCGGGACCTACTGATTACAAGTCAGTTGCTCTACCAGCTGAGCTATACCGGCTTTTGAGGGCCGCCATTATATCGATTCGTTTGCATGAGTAAAGCGGCGCGAGGCAGCTTTTTTACGGCTATTTCAGCCGCTCTGGCTGGGGCTTATGCACAAATGGGTAGCGGCTAGAGGCTTTTTAGAGAATTTCTACGCAGCCTTTCACAGTTTTTGCAAGTGATTGTCCTGTATAGCTTTTTATTGATGGTCAAAAAGTGATCAGCTTTTGCCGCGCGCTATGGGGGCTGACCTGGCGTGGTTTGCTCAGCTTCTGTGAACAGAGTTATCCACAGATTGTGTGTGCAACTCAGGGGCGCTCGGCGAGCAGCAGCAGGTTGCGTGGGGTCAGGTGCGCGGCGCAGAACTGGCCGAGGCGCACGTCGTAGCCTTGTTCCTGAAGGTAGAGGGCGCGGTCGAGAACCAGCCAGAGCTCCAGTGGGCGGCGGAACAGGCCGCGCACCAACTCCAGATTGCGCACCTCGGCCAGGCGTTGCCAGCCGGCTGCTTCCAGACGCTGCCAGTCGTGCTCGCCAACAGCTGGCAGTTGTTTGAGTTCGGCAAGGTCGCGGCAGTAGCTAGCGAAGGGCTTCTTTAGCCAGGAGGGCGGCAGCGAGGGCGTGGGCAGGTAAGCGTCGACGCCGCGCAGCTCGCGCTGCAGCAGGTCGAAGGCCAGGCGCCAGGCCATGGACTGATCACGCTGCTGGCGCACGCGGTTGCCGGCGGTCATGGTTTCGCTCATGGGCAGGGCCAGGTCGTCCAGCGAAAGGTGCAGCAGCGAGCCCTGTGCGGCTGTGGATAACGGCTGGTAGTCGGCTGCCGCCACGCGGTTGTAGCAGCAGGGCGCGATCGCCAACTGGCGGCAGCCCGCAGCGCTGGCCAGGCGCATCAGCCGTACGTGCAGGTCGCCGCAGGCGTGCAGGGCGACGGGGGTTTGTTCGGCGTGCAGCTGGGCGGCGGCGCCTTCGGCGAGTACGTCCTGTTTTATATGTTGGGCGGTTATCCCCAGGCGCTGGCTCAGTTCTGCGCCGCTGGTTACGAGTGCCGGATCGTATTCCAGGCAGGTCAGCTTCTGGCCGCCGTGGGCGAGTACGCGGCCGAGGTGGCCCTTGCCGGCGCACCAGTCCAGCCAGTGCTGTGGTGGTCGGGCGAAGCTCAGGCTGTCGCCGAACGCGCGTATCTGCTGCCATTTGCGACCGGGAACGTCCACCGAGAAGCGCGGTGGCAGGTCGGCCGACGCTTGCTGAGGCAGGTTGCTGACTTGGCTCAGGCGCTCGGCCTGCAGAGCCAGTTCGGGGAAGGGCGCCGGTGCATCGCTCAGTGCCGTCGGCTGGTTGTGGCTAGCCTCGGCCTGCTCCAGGGTGCGGCTGCGCAGCCAGGCGGCCAGTTCGGCATGCTGGTTTTCCCAGGGCAGAGTCCGGTGGGTGAATGGCCGGGGTTTCCAAAGCGTTTGATGGGCGACGAGAAAGGCGTCCAGCGTCTGGAAGCGCTGGAGCAGGGCGTCGCCGCTGAGTGGTGGGAGAGAGTCTGCTGAGGTCATGAGAAACAGCGACGGGGCTTGCGCCCCGTCTTATTCCTAGCGGCCCTGGCAGGCGTCGACGCGCAGCCAGCGTTCCAGCAGTTTGAAGGCGTTGATCAGCACGAAGGTGATCAGCAGGTAGAACACCCCGGCAGCGAAGAAACCCTCGACCGGCAGGTAGGTGCGCGCATTCATGGTGCGCGCCATGCCGGTCAGCTCGAGCAGGGTCACGGTGCTGGCCAGGGCGCTGGCCTTGAGCATCAGGATCACTTCGTTGCTGTAGGCCGGCAGGCCGATGCGCGCCGCCCGTGGCAGCACGATGTGCAGCATGGCCTGCGCCCGCGACATGCCCAGCGCCCGCGCCGCTTCGATCTCACCCGGCGGTACGGACTGGATGGCGCCACGCAGAATCTCGGCGATGTAGGCGGTGGTGTGCAGGGTCATGGTGATCACCGCGCACCAGTACGGGTCGCGCAGGTACGGCCACAATGGGCCCTGGCGCACGGCGTCGAACTGCGCCAGGCCGTAGTAGACCAGGAACAGCTGCACCAGCAGCGGTGTGCCGCGGAAGAAGAAGATGTAGCCATAGGGCATGGCGCGCACGTACCAGTGGCGCGAGGCGCGGGCGATGCCCATGGGGATGGCCAGGATCAGGCCGGTGACGACCGCCACGGCGACCAGTTCGATGGTCAGCAGAGCGCCTTGGGCCAGGCGCGGCAGCCAGGTGATGATGACGTCCCAGTTCATGCCTCACTCCGCTTGAAGCCGCGGCTGGCACGCTTCTCGAGGAAGTGCAGGCCAATCATGGCGATGATGGTCAGGCCCAGGTAGATGAACGCGGCGACCATGTAAAAGGTGAAGGGCTCCTTGCTGGCGGTCACGGCGATCTGCGACCGGCGCATCAGCTCGTTGAGGCCGATGACCGATACCAGGGCGGTGTCCTTCATCAGGATCATGAACAGGTTGCCCAGGCCGGGCAGGGCGATGCGCCACATCTGCGGCATCACCACGCGCCACAGAATGCGGCCCTTGGACAGGCCGAGGGCCTGGCCGGCTTCACGGTGGCCCTTGGGGATGGCCAGGATCGCGCCGCGAAACACTTCGGTGGCGTAGGCGCCGAAGCACAGGCCCAGGGCAATGACGCCGGCGGCGAAGGGCGACAGCTCGAGGCTCTCGACGCCGAGCAGTTCGGCGAGGCCGCGCATCAGCCCCACGGTGCCGAAATAGATGAGCAGTACCCAGAGCAGTTCGGGCACGCCGCGAACCAGAGTCGAATAGGTGCCGCCAAGCCACTGCAGCGGCTTGTAGGGCGAAGTCTTGGCGAAGGCGCCGAGCAGGCCGAGCACCAGACCGAGGCACAGGGCGCTGAGCGCCAGTTGCACGGTCATCAGGGTGCCGGCGGCCAGGGCCGGGCCGAATCCGGAAAGATCGAAATTCATGGAAACTCAAAGGCCCGCGCCGCCAGTGGCGACGCGGGCAGGCTGCTTAGTAGATGCTGAAGGGGAAGTACTTGTCGTTGATCTTCTTGTAGGTGCCGTCGGCAACGATTTCCTCGAGGGCCTTGTTCAGACGCTCGCGCAGCGGGTCACCCTTGCGCACGGCGATGCCGATCTTGTCGTTGTCGAATACCGGGTCGCCCTTGAATTCGAAGTCCTTGCCGGCGTCGCTCTTGAGCCATTCCCAGTTCACGAAGGTGTCGGCCAGCACGCCGTCGACGCGGCCGGAGGCCAGGTCCAGGTAGGCGTTTTCCTGGGTGTCGTAGAGTTTCACGTCCACCACGCCGCCCATGTTGTCTTCCAGCCAGGTACCGGCGATGGTCGCGCGCTGGGCACCGATGACCTTGCCTTTGAGGCTGGCCTTGTCGGTCTTGAAGTCAGCGCTTTTCGGGGCGATGAACTGCAGCTTGTTGGTGTAGTACGGGTTGGTGAAGTCCACGGCCTGCTTGCGCTCGTCGGTGATCGACATGGAGGCGATCAGGAAGTCGAACTTCTTGGCGTTCAGGGCCGGGATGATGCCGTCCCAGTCGGAGGTGACCACTTCGCACTCGGCTCTCATCTTGGCGCACAGGGCCTGGCCGATTTCCACGTCGAAGCCGCCGACCTGGCCGCTGGCGTCGATGAGGTTGAAGGGTGGGTAGGCGCCTTCGGTGCCGATCTTCAGTTTGTCAGCAGCGACGGCACTGGTGCCGAAAGCCAGAGTGGCGGCAGCTGCCAGCAGAATCTTCTTATAGCTATGCATGCGTGATTGCTCCGTGTTTAACGATTGCTGGACATGAATTGTTTGCAGCGCGCCGACGTCGGGTTGTCGAACACCTGGTCGGGCGTGCCCTGTTCCTCGACCACGCCCTGGTGCAGGAATACCACCTGGCTGGAAACCTGGCGAGCGAAGCTCATCTCGTGGGTCACCAGCAGCATGGTCCGGCCTTCTTCGGCGAGCGCGCGGATCACAGTAAGCACTTCTTGTACCATTTCCGGGTCGAGGGCCGAAGTCGGTTCGTCGAACAGGATCACCTTGGGCTGCATCGCCAGGGTGCGGGCGATGGCCGCACGCTGCTGCTGGCCACCGGAAAGCTGATTGGGGTAGACGTGGCGCTTGTCGGCGATGCCAACCTTGGCCAGCAGCGCCTCGGCGATCTCGCGGGCTTCGGCCTTGCTCTTGCCGAGCACGCGGCGTGGCGCTTCGGTGATGTTGTCCAGCACGGTCATGTGCGGCCAGAGGTTGAAGTTCTGGAACACGAAGCCGATTTCGCTGCGCAGGCGGTTGATCTGGCGGTTGTCGGCGGCGATCAGCTCGCCGTTCTTCTGCGCCTTGAGCTTGAGCTCTTCGCCGGCCACGAGGATCTGGCCCTGATGGGGATTTTCCAGCAGGTTGATGCAGCGCAGGAAGGTCGATTTACCCGAGCCGGACGAGCCGAGAATGGAGATCACGTCACCGTCGCGTGCCGTGAGGGAAATGCCTTTGAGCACTTCGAGGTCGCCATAGCGTTTGTGCAGATTGCGGATTTCCAGCGCGGGCGTGGCCTCAGCCATCAAGCAGTCCTCTTAATTCTTGTGCGGATGGAATCCGTGTTCGGCGGGGCTGTGGGCAGCAAACCTAGCATAGGCCCCAGGGGGCGCCAAGGTCGTTGCTGGCCCGTTGCCGTCACGGTCGCAGGGTTGTCGCATCATCGCAGGCTGTTGTCGCCACGCCGCAAAAACGCGGGCAAGCAGGCTGCAGAGTGAAAAAGACGCGCACCCTACTCATATCCGCCTCGCAATTCCAGTGCCAGCCAGCGATTTGGCCGATCCGGGGCCAAGCCTGTCAGTTGCCGAGCATGCTCTGCACCTTGTCTCGCAGGGCATCGAGCGAGAAGGGTTTGCCGATGATCGAGGTGCGGTTGGCCGGCTCGCTCTTGTCGATCTCGACGCTTTCGGCGTAACCGCTGGCGTACAGCACTTTCAGGTCGGGGCGCAGCTGGCGCGCCGCCACGGCCAGTTCCTGGCCGCTCATGCCGGGCAGGCCGATGTCGGTCATCAGCAGGTCGATGGGCTCGTCGCTACGCAGGATCTGCAACGCCTGCTGCGCTTCGCCCGCTTCGGTCACGCGGTAGTCGAGCTCTTCGAGCACTTCCACGGTAAGCATGCGCACCACGTCGGAATCTTCCACGAGCAGGATGCGCTGGCCGGCGGTCGATGCGCCTGGAGCTAGGTCTGACAACGGCGTTACCTCTGATAAAGGATGGTGAAACCGCGGAGCGTCCTGGCGGGCGGTTGGCCTGCCGACGCTGCATGTTTCGAAACCGCGTTGGCGGCGGGCCGTCTAGCATGGCACGAATCTGGTGCGTGGGTTGCATTTTGAGCATGCCGCCCGGCTGAAAAACGGGCATTCAATGGTTGCAGCGGATGACCGAGCACGCTTTTGCAATCCGGTGAAAAAATAAGTCGAACCCTTGGCACCTTGCCATGATCCAAGCGCGCGGACGACCAGATGCCGGCATTGGATTAACCGATGATGGCGCATTACCATCCGCCGTTCGCCATGTACCTCTACCTATAACAGCCCAACACGGCCAGCTAGGGATCTGCGATGCCTAACAGCACGATTGATGAGAACAGCTTCAAGCGAATTCTGCGGCGCAACGTCGCCCTGCCGCTTGGCGTGGGCGTGGTCAGCGCAGTGTTTTTCGTAACCCTGATCGGCTACCTGCTCAGCGTACTGGGCTGGGTGCAGCACACCGACCGGGTGCTCAACAACGCCAGTGAATCGCTGAAGCTGTCCATCGACCAGGAGACCGGCTTTCGCGGCTATCTGCTGTCCGGCGACGTGCGTTTCCTGCAGCCCTACGAGGTTGCCAAGCCGCGCATCCGCGCCGAGATGCAGACCCTCAACGAACTGGTGGCCGACAACCCGCTGCAGGTCGAGCGGCTGCGCAGCATCGCCGCCTTGCAGGACGAGTGGACCGCCTTCGCCCAGGGCGCCATCGCCGCCAAGCGCGACGGTGGCAACTTTCTCGACCCGGTACGTGACGGCCGCGGCAAGCAGCTGACCGATGCCATCCGCGACGAATACGGCGCCTTCATCGCCATGGAGCAGCGCCTGCGCGAGGAGCGCAACAACGCCGCCAGCAACACCGCGATCATCACCATCGCTCTGTTCCTGCTGTTTACCCTGCTGTTCAGCGGCGGCCTGGCGATTTTCGGGCGCCGTGAGCTGCTGCGCCTGACCGGTACCTACGGCGCCATCCTCAAGAAGCAGGAAGAGCACAACGAGCGCATGCAGGCCCAGGCCTGGCTGCGCAACGGCCAGAACCTGATGGCCGAGCGGCTGATCGGCCAGCAGGCGCTGCCGGTGCTGGGGCGCAACACCCTGGAGTTTCTGGCCAGCCACCTGGATGCCGCGGTGGGCGCTCTGTACGTGCGCGAGGAGCACGGCAACCTGCGCCGCGTGGCGACCTATGGCTTTTCCCGCGAGCACGAAAATACCGAGCAGTCGTTCTACAGCGCCGAAGGCATGGTCGGCCGCGTGGCCCATGACCGCCGTCTGCTGGTTCTCGACAACCTGCCGGCCGACTACCTGAAGGTCAGCTCCGGCCTGGGCGAGGGTAATCCGCTGGTGGTGGCGCTGCTGCCGGTCAGCAACGACGGCGACGTCAACGGCGTGGTCGAGCTGGGCTTCCTGCGCCCCTTGAGCGAGCGTGACAGCGAGTTCCTGGAGCAGATCGCAGCGAGCATCGGCGCATCGGTGGAAGCGGCTCGTTACCGCCATCGCCTGCAGGAAATCCTCGCCGAAACCCAGCAGCTCAACGAAGAGCTGCAGGTGCAGCAGGAGGAACTGAAAACCGCCAATGAGGAGCTCGAGGAACAATCCCGGGCACTCAAGGAGTCCCAGGCGCACCTGGAGACCCAGCAGGCGGAACTGGAGCAGAGCAACGAGCAGCTGTCGATGCAGCGCGACGCTCTGGACGACCGCAACAGCGCCCTGCGCGAGGCTCAGCAGCAGCTCGAGGAGCGCGCCGAGGAGCTGCAGCGCGCCAGCCGTTACAAGTCCGAATTCCTGGCCAACATGTCCCACGAGCTGCGCACGCCGCTCAACAGTTCGCTGATCCTCGCCAAGCTTTTGGCCGACAACCCCAAGGGCAATCTGGATGCCGAGCAGGTGAAGTTCGCCGACTCCATCTATTCGGCCGGTAACGACCTGCTCAACCTGATCAACGACATTCTCGACATCTCCAAGGTCGAGGCCGGCAAGCTCGATCTGCGCCCGGAAAACACCAACGTCGTGCGCCTGGCCCAGAGCCTGGAAACCACCTTCCAGCCGGTGGCTGGCGAGAAGCAGCTGGGCTTCAAGGTCGAGATCGCCGACGACCTGCCGCGCTCGCTGTTCACCGATCGCCTGCGCGTCGAGCAGATCCTCAAGAACCTGTTGTCCAACGCCTTCAAGTTCACGGAGCAGGGCCAGGTCAGCCTGAGCGTCAGCCGGGTCGAGGCGGGTGTTTCGTTCGCCGTGCGTGACAGCGGCATCGGCATCGCCAAGGAGCAGCAGGAATACATCTTCGAGGCCTTCCGCCAGGCCGACGGCACCACCAACCGACGCTTCGGTGGCACCGGTCTGGGCCTGTCGATTTCCCGCGATCTGGCCGCGCTGCTCGGTGGCTCGATCAGCGTCGAGAGCACGCCGGGCGAGGGCAGCGTGTTCACCCTGGTGCTGCCGCTGACCTTCTCGCCGGGCGAAGAGGACCTCTTGCTGCCAGCCAGCGAGCCCGCACCCGTGGTTGCCAGCGTGGCGCCTGCCGCAGCTGCGCCTGCCCAGGGCGACGTGGCGCGCAACGTGCCGACCTTCCCGGATGACCGCGGCATGTCGGTACTTGGCGGGCGCTGCGTGCTGGTGATCGAGGACGAACCGCAGTTCGCCCATATCCTCTATGACCTGGCCCACGAGCTGGATTACCGCTGCCTGGTCGCTCACAGCGCCGAGGACGGCCTGGAGCTGGCCACCTCGCACCATCCCGACGCCATCCTGCTGGACATGCGCCTGCCGGACGGCTCCGGCCTGTCGGTGTTGCAGCGCCTCAAGGAAAACCCGGGAACCCGGCACATTCCGGTGCACGTGATTTCCGTCGAGGACATGGCCGAGGCCGCGCTGCACATGGGCGCCGTCGGTTATGCGCTCAAGCCCGCCACTCGCGAGCAGCTCAAGGGCGTGTTCAGCAAGCTCGAAGCGCGCCTGACCCAGAAGATGCGCCGCGTGCTGGTGGTCGAGGACGACAAGCTGCAGCGCGACAGCATCGCCCGGCTGATCGGCGACGACGACATCGAGATCGTCGCCGTGGAGTTCGGCGAGCAGGCGCTGGAGCAACTGCGCCATCACATCTTCGACTGCATGATCATCGACCTGAAATTGCCGGACATGCAGGGCGACGAGCTGCTGGCGCGCATGGGCAGCGAGCAGATTCGCTCGTTCCCGCCGGTGATCGTCTACACCGGCCGCAACCTGACCCGCGCCGAAGAGGCCGAGCTGCTCAAGTATTCGCGCTCGATCATCATTAAGGGCGCACGTTCGCCGGAGCGCCTGCTCGACGAGGTGACGCTGTTCCTGCACATGGTCGAGTCGGAGCTGTCCAGCGAGCGCCAGCGCATGCTCAAGACCGCGCGCAGCCGCGACCGCGTATTCGAAGGCCGGCGCCTGCTGCTGGTCGACGACGACGTGCGCAACATCTTCGCCCTTACCAGCGCTCTGGAGCAGAAGGGTGCCCAGGTGGAGGTCGCGCGCAACGGCCGCGAAGCGCTGGAGAAACTCGAGGCGGTGGGCGACATCGACCTGGTGCTGATGGACGTGATGATGCCGGAGATGGACGGCTACGAAGCCACCCGGCGCATCCGCGAGAACCCGCGCTGGCGCAAGCTGCCGATCATCGCGGTGACCGCCAAGGCGATGAAGGACGATCAGGACCTGTGCATGAAAGCCGGCGCCAACGATTACCTGGCCAAGCCCATCGACCTGGACCGGCTGTTCTCGCTGATCCGCGTGTGGCTGCCGAAGCTGGAACGCATCTGACATGTCCGACCGTACACAGGATATCGAGCTGCGGCTGCTGATTGAGGCGATCTACCTGCAGTACAGCTACGATTTTCGCGATTACTCCGGCTCTTCGCTCAAGCGCCGGATCGTGCATGCCATGCGCCAGTTCGAGTGCGCGAGCATTTCCGAGCTGCAGGCGCGGATCATCCACGACTCGGCAGCGTTCATGCAGCTGCTGCAGTTCCTCACCATCCCGGTCAGCGAGATGTTCCGCGACCCTAGCTACTTTCTGGCGTTGCGTCAGGAGGTGGTGCCGTTCCTGCGTACCTACCCGTCGCTCAAGCTGTGGGTGGCCGGCTGCAGCACGGGCGAGGAGGTGTATTCGCTGGCGATTCTGCTGCACGAGGAAGGGCTGCTGGAGCGCTCGATCATCTACGCCACCGACATCAACCCGCACTCGCTGGACAAGGCCAAGCGCGGCATTTTCCCTATCGACAACATGCGTTTGTACAGCGAGAACTATCAGCGCGCCGGCGGCAAGGGCTCGCTGGCCGACTACTACACGGCAGCCTACGACGGCGCGCTGTTCGAGCGCTTCCTGTGCGCCAACGTGACCTTCGCCGATCACAGCCTGGCCACCGACAGCGTGTTCTCGGAGACCCAGTTCATCTCCTGTCGCAACGTGCTGATCTACTTCAACAAGACCCTGCAGGATCGCGCCTTCGGGCTGTTCCACGAGTCCCTCGGGCATCGCGGTTTCCTCGGTCTGGGCAGCAAGGAGAGCCTGGATTTCTCGGCCTACGCCGGGCGTTTCGAGGCAGTGAATCGCCAGGAACGGGTGTTCCGCAAACTATGAACGCGCCTCTCTCAGAACCTGTTCGCGCTCTTTATGCGCATGAAGCGGCAGCTAGAGGGCAGAAGCGGTCATCGGCGCAGTGTCTGTGGGAGCGGGCCATGCCCGCGATTTTTCGCGCGCATGGCGCGCTCCCACAGGGAGTCTGCGAAAGGCCGCAACCGCCACTTGGCTGCCAAACTCGACGAGCCTGGGCTGAAAGCTTATGAGCGGGTTATCAGCCGTTGTAGTCGGCGCCTCGGCCGGTGGCGTGGAAGCGTTGCTCAGCCTGTTCACCGAGCTACCAGGCGACTACGGTTTACCGGTGGTGGTGGTGCTGCACCTGCCCGACGGGCGTGAAAGCCTGCTGCCGGATCTGTTCGCCCGCCGCCTGGCGCTGCGGGTCAAGGAAGCGCAGGACAAGGAAGCGCTGCAGCCGGGTACGCTGTACTTCGCCGCGCCCGGTTATCACCTGTGCATCGAGGCCGATGGCAGCTTTTCCTATAGTCGTGAGGAGCCGGTGCATTTTTCCCGGCCCTCGATCGACTACCTGTTCGAATCGGCTGCCGATGTTTACGGCAGCCAGCTACTGGGTATCTTGCTCACGGGCGCCAACCAGGATGGCGCCGCCGGGTTGTACACAATAAAACAGCGGGGCGGAGTGACCGTGGTGCAGGATCCGCAGGAGGCGCAGGTTGCGACCATGCCCGAAGCGGCTCTGGCGCTGCACCAACCCGACTACATTCTTCCTTTGCGGGGCATTCTCGCATTGCTAACCGAACTGGACTCACGCCCATGTTGAGTAGCACCGGATGCAAACTGTTGATCGTCGATGACCTGCCGGAGAACCTGCTGGCGCTGGAGGCGTTGATTCGCCGCGATGATCGTGAGGTGTACAAGGCGCAATGCGCCGACGATGCCCTGGTGCTGCTGCTCGAGCACGAGTTCGCCCTGGCCATTCTCGACGTGCAGATGCCGGGCATGAACGGCTTCGAGCTGGCCGAGCTGATGCGCGGCACGGAAAAGACCAAGCACATCCCCATCGTCTTCGTCAGCGCCGCCGGGCGCGAGATGAACTACGCGTTCAAGGGCTACGAAAGTGGCGCCGTGGACTTTCTCTACAAACCGCTGGATATCCAGGCGGTGCAGAGCAAGGTCGCGGTATTCGTCGACCTGTACCGCCAGCGCAAGGTCATGGCCCAGCAGCTCGAAGCGCTGGAGCGCGCCCGCCAGGAGCAGGACGCGCTGCTCGCCGAGTTGCGTTCCACCCAGGGCGAGTTGCAGCACGCGGTGCGCATGCGCGACGACTTCATGTCCATCGTCTCCCACGAGCTGCGCACGCCCCTCAACGGCCTGATCCTCGATACCCAGCTGCGCAAGATGCACCTGGCCAAGGGCAACCTCACCGCGTTCAGCGAAGACAAGCTCGGCGCCATGTTCGACCGCGACGAGCGGCAGATCCACAGCCTGATCCGCCTGATCGAAGACATGCTCGACGTGTCGCGCATCCGCACCGGCAAGCTGTCGATCCGCCCGGTGGAGTTCGACCTGGCACAGACCGTGCGCAACGTCGCCGAGAACTTCGCCCAGCAGATGGCCGTGGCCGGCTGCGACCTGCAACTGGACAGCGACGAGGTGCTGCACGGCAGCTGGGACCAGTTCCGCATCGAACAGGTGATCAGCAACCTGCTCAGTAACGCCCTGCGCTACGGCGCCGGGCGGCCCATCGAGGTGCGCGCGCGCTCCGACGAGGGCGGCGTACGCGTCGAGGTGCGCGACCACGGCATCGGCATCTCCCTGGAAAACCAGCACCGCATCTTCCAGCAGTTCGAACGTGCGGTGGGCAGCGAGTCGGTGGCTGGCCTGGGTTTGGGGCTGTTCATCTCCGATCAGATCGTCAAAGCCCATGGCGGGCGCATCGAGGTGCAGAGCAGCCTCGGCCAGGGCTCGCTGTTCAGCGTGTGGCTGCCACGCGGCACCCGCGTGCAGATAGGCGGATAGGTTGAACTCACCACACCGCGAGGGTCGAAGCGAAGGTGCAAAACAGGCAGGGGCCAGGCAATGAATGAAGTGAAACCAGTCGTACTGATCGTCGAAGACGATCCGCTGCTGCTCATGCTGCTGGCCGAGTATCTGGAAGGCGAGGGCTACCACGTGTTGCAGGCCGACTGCGCCACCGAGGCCTTCGCCATCCTCGCCACCAAGCCGCACCTGGATCTGCTGATCAGCGACTTCCGCCTACCCGGTGGCGTCTCCGGCGTACGCATCGCCGAACCGGCCCTGCTACTGCGCCCGGACCTCAAGGTCATCTTCATCAGCGGCCACCCCGCCGAAGTGCGCGAAACCGGCAGTGCGCTTCTCGACTCTGCACCGCTGCTGAGCAAGCCCTTTACCCTGGAAACCCTGAGCACGCAGATCGATCATTTGCTTGATTGAGGCTAGGGAGACAGCCGGTCTCGCTTACCTGATGAGGGCGGGCTGGGACACCTAGTTAATACCCAAGAGTTTCGCGGGCATTGACTAGGCGTCCCCGCCCGTTCCCACAGTGGTAACAGGCTGGACGGATAGGTTGTAGGGTGGGTGAAGGCGCTACCCACTGTGGCGTCCGGCGCAGATCTTGCCGCGTCGTAATCCACCAAGCACCCAACGAATACCCACATCTTTGCCCGTGGAATGCGACCTTCAGCTATTCCTGCGCTCACTCCAGGCGACACGACCATAAGCGGAAACAGCTATCACCACCTACAAGTCATCGCTTTGCCCCGCTTGCAGCGCTTGGCGTGTAGCTGCTACTTTGGCCGCTCTCCTTAATTCCCGCCTATCGAGATCACACCGTGGTGGTTAGCTGCAAACTCTGGATGAAAGTCATCAAGGCCCTGGCCCGTTGGCGCTGGCGCGCCTGACATTCCCTGCCGCTGCGCGCGGCCCGTTTGCACCTGACCGATTTCTCATGCCACGAGGCTGATCATGATCCACGAAGAATTCCTGCGTTTGGCCGCCGAAGGCTACAACCGCATTCCGCTCGCCTGCGAAACCATCGCCGACTTCGACACGCCGCTGTCGATCTATCTGAAGCTCGCCGACGCGCCCAACTCCTACCTGCTCGAGTCGGTGCAGGGCGGTGAGAAATGGGGGCGTTACTCGATCATCGGCCTGCCGGCGCGCACCGTGCTGCGCGTGCACGGCCACGAGGTAGTGATCACCACCGACGGCGTGGAAGTCGAGCGTCACCAATGTGCCGATCCGCTGGCCTTCGTTGAGGAGTTCAAGGCTCGATATCGGGTGCCGAGCATCGCCGGCTTGCCGCGTTTCAATGGCGGCCTGGTCGGTTACTTCGCCTACGATAGCGTGCGTTACGTCGAGCCCAAGCTGGCCGCCGGGGTGAACCCCGACGCGCTGGGCACGCCGGATATACTGCTCAACGTCTCCGATGCCGTGGTGGTGTTCGATAACCTGGCCGGCAAGATGCACGCCATCGTCCTGGCCGACCCCGCCGAAGCCGATGCGTTCGCCCGTGGCCAGCAGCAGTTGCAGGACATCCTGCACAAGCTGCGTCAGCCGTTCACGCCGCGCCTGGGCGTGGATCTGAACAAGCCGGCGGGCGCCGAGCCGGCGTTCCGCTCCAGCTTCAGCCGCGAGGATTACGAGCGCTCGGTGGATGCCATCAAGGATTACATCCTGGCCGGCGACTGCATGCAGGTGGTGATTTCCCAGCGCATGTCGATCCCTTTCAAGGCCGCGCCCATCGATCTGTACCGCGCGCTGCGCTGCATCAACCCGACGCCGTACATGTACTTCTTCAACTTCGGCGATTTCCACGTGGTCGGCTCGTCGCCCGAAGTGCTGGTGCGTGTCGAGGACAACCTGGTCACCGTGCGCCCCATCGCCGGCACCCGCCCGCGCGGCGCCACCGAGGAGCAGGACCAGGCGCTGGAGCAGGACCTGCTGGCCGATGCCAAGGAAGTCGCCGAGCACCTGATGCTCATCGACCTGGGCCGCAACGATACCGGCCGGGTCTCGGAAATCGGCTCGGTGAAGCTGACCGAGAAGATGGTCATCGAGCGTTATTCCAACGTCATGCACATCGTCTCCAACGTCACCGGCGAGCTGAAGCAGGGCCTGACCTCGATGGACGCCCTGCGCGCCATCCTGCCGGCCGGCACGTTGTCCGGTGCGCCAAAGATCCGCGCGATGGAAATCATCGACGAGCTGGAGCCGGTCAAGCGCGGCGTCTACGGCGGTGCGGTCGGCTACTACGCCTGGAACGGCAATATGGACACCGCCATCGCCATCCGCACCGCGGTGATCAAGGACGGCGAGCTGCACGTACAGGCCGGCGCTGGCATCGTCGCCGACTCGGTGCCCGCGCTGGAATGGGAAGAAACCCTCAACAAACGCCGCGCCATGTTCAAGGCCGTGGCCCTGGCGGAGCAGGGCTCGCTCTGATCCGAGCGGAGAGCGAAAAGGGCAGCCCAGGCTGCCCTTCTTGTTTTCGGCTTCCTGGTAATCGCTGCGCTCAACGCTAGGCTACTTCGGACGCAGTTCGTAGGGCGGACTCAGGAGCGAAGCGAACAGTCCGCCAAACCATGCCGATCCTGGCAAAAGGGCAACGGCGTACTGCTTCGCGAATACGCCCTACCGCGCTACATCCTGTGGGAGCGCGCCATGCGCGCGAAATCACGGGCTGTAGCCTGGGTGGAGCGTAGCGATACCCGGGGCCGATCTCAGCCTTCTAGCTTGGCCAACGCTGCCCCGGCGTCCAGATAAGCCCCGGCCTGTTCACGGATACGCAGGGTGCCGTCCGCCGGGGCGGTGACCTGGGTTTCCATCTTCATGGCTTCCATCACCGCGATCACCTCACCGGCTTTGACCTGGGCGCCGTCCTCGACCAGCCAGGCGTGCAGGTTGCCGGAGATCGGCGCGCTGACCAGGCCTTCTTCGGCGGCCGGTGCAGCGGCGCCAGTGGCTACCGGAGCCGCCCGGGCATTGCCGCCCAGAGGCGCCAGACCTTGTAGCAGCGCGCTCGGCAGGCCCAGTTCGTGGCGCTTGCCGTCGATCTCGATAAAGGTGCGCAGCACCGCATCGCCGCCCACCGACAAGGTGCGCGGTGCCAGGGTGATCTGCTCGGCGAAGTCGGTTTCGATCCAGCGGGTGTGCACGGCAAAATGCTCAGGGCCGGTAAAGTCGGCGTGGTCCATCACCGCGCGATGGAAGGGCAGCACCGAGGCGATGCCATCGATCTGGAACTCGGCCAGGGCGCGGCGCGCGCGGGCGATGGCCTGCTCGCGGGTGGCGCCGGTGACGATCAGCTTGGCCATCATCGAGTCGAAGGTGCCGGGGACCGTCGAGCCACTTTCCACGCCGCTGTCCAGGCGCACGCCCGGACCGCTCGGGGCGCGGAAATCACTGATTTTTCCGGGGGTGGGCAAAAAGCCTTTGCCGGCGTCCTCGG
This sequence comes from Pseudomonas fulva 12-X, assembly GCF_000213805.1. Lineage (NCBI taxonomy): Bacteria > Pseudomonadati > Pseudomonadota > Gammaproteobacteria > Pseudomonadales > Pseudomonadaceae > Pseudomonas > Pseudomonas fulva. The sequence goes on from NC_015556.1 coordinate 648,938, forward strand.
CGTTGATGCGGAACTCGAAGCTGTGGCCACGTGGCGCCGGTGTTTCACTGAAGGACAGCGGCAGGCCGTCGGCAATGCGCAATTGCTCGATGACCAGGTCGACGCCAGCGGTTTCCTCGGTGACCGGGTGCTCGACCTGTAGGCGGGTGTTCACCTCCAGGAACGACAGGGTGCCATCGGCGCTGAGCAGGTATTCCACGGTGCCGGCGCCGACATAGCCGGCCTTGGCGCAGATGGCGTGGGCGGACTGGTGAATACGCTGGCGCTGCTCATCGGTGATGAAAGGCGCTGGCGCTTCTTCCACCAGCTTCTGGTTGCGGCGTTGCAGTGAGCAGTCGCGGGTGCCGACCACCACCACGTTGCCATGGGTGTCGGCGATCACCTGGGCTTCGATATGACGCGGGCGGTCGAGGAACTGCTCGACGAAGCACTCGCCGCGGCCGAAGGCGGCCTCGGCTTCACGCACCGCCGAGGCATACAGCTCGGCCACTTCGTCCATGCGCCAGGCGACCTTCATGCCGCGCCCGCCGCCGCCGAACGCGGCCTTGATGGCGATCGGCAGGCCGTGCTGCTCGGCGAAGGCCAGCACTTCGGCGGCGCTCTGCACCGGGCCGGGGGTGCCGGCCACCAGGGGCGCGCCGACCTGCTGGGCGAGCTTGCGGGCCTCGACCTTGTCGCCGAGCACGTCGATGGTTTCCGGGTTCGGGCCGATCCAGATCAGCCCGGCGCCTTGCACGGCGCGGGCGAAGTCGGCGCGCTCGGAGAGAAAACCGTAGCCGGGGTGCACGGCATCGGCGCCGGCGCGCTTGGCGATGGCCAGCAGCTTGTCGATGTTCAGGTAGGTGTCGGCCGGGCGCTCGCCGTCCAGCCCATAGGCTTCGTCGGCGTGGCGCACGTGCAGGGCATCGATATCGGCATTGGCGTACACGGCCACGGAGGCCACACCGTGGTCGCGGCAGGCGCGGGCGATGCGCACGGCGATTTCACCACGGTTGGCGATCAGGACTTTTTTCATGGCTGGTTCTTCGCATCGGCAGTAGGAAGGGAGGCGTCGGGCTCGAGCTCGACGAACGCCGCGATCGGGTTGAAGCGGATCTGCGCGTTGATGGGGATTTGCCCGGCCAGATCCAGATGGTGGCTGGCCACGGCGGCGATCACCGGATAGCCGCCGGTCAGCGGATGGTCGGCGAGGAACAGCACCGGCTGGCCGCTGGCGGGCACCTGGATGGCGCCCAGTGAGGTGCCTTCGCTGGGCAATTCGGCAGGGTTGCAGCGCTCCAGCGGCACCTCGCCCTCGAGGCGAATGCCGACCCGGTTGGATTGCGGCGTGACGCGCCACAGCTGGCTGCTCAGGCGTTCGATGGCCGCCGGGGTGAACCAGTCGCTGCGCGGCCCCATCACCACATCCAGGGTGATTACGTCCTTTGCGGTAGGCAGCGGGAAAGCCGGGCCTTCACTCGTCGATACGCTGCAACCGGCGCTGATCGTATCAAAACCCAGCCGGTCGCCGGCCTTGAGCGGCGGCGGGCCGACCTGGGCCAGGCTGTCGTAGGACAGGCTGCCCAGCACCGGCGCCACCTGAAAGCCGCCGCGAATCGCCAGGTAGCTGCGCAGCCCTGCCTGGGGCGCGCCGAAGCTGACGCGGTCGCCGTCATCCAGTTCGATGGGCTGGTAATTGCCGGGCTGCCACTGCAGGCCGCTGGCGGTGGTGACGGTGACGGGCGTCTGCGCACCGCTGACGGCGATGAGCGTGCGGCCGTGGCAGACGAAGCTCAGGCCGCCGAGCACCACTTCCAGGCAAGCACAGGCCGAGTCGTTGCCCACTGCGCGGTTGGCGGCGCGCAGGGCACCACGATCCAGCGCGCCGGACATCGACACGCCCTGGTCGGTATGGCCGGCGCGACCGAGGTCCTGCAGCACCGTTTGCAGGCCGGGGCTGAGGATTTCCAGATAAGCGCCGGTTGGCGTTTCACCGGCAGTTGGCTGCTCGTGCGTTGGCAAACCACCAGCCGGCAGTGGGCCGGCATCCTGGAAGCGCACCTTGTAGCCGGGGCGCAGCAGGGCCGGCTCGTCGCGGCCTAAATCCCACATCTGTAGCGGCGTGACGCCGATGATCTGCCAGCCTCCGGGGCTGGCCTTGGGATAGATACCGCTGAAATTGCCGGCCAGGGCCACGGCGCCGGCTGGAATGCGGGTGCGCGGAGTCTGCCGGCGCGGCACCTGGAAGTCGGCGCCGCCGGCCAGGTAGCCGAAGCCGGGGGCGAAGCCGCAGAAGGCCACTTCGTAATCGGCGCTGGTGTGGCGGCGCACCACTTCTTCACGGCTGATGCCGAGCAGCCCGGCGACCTCATCGAGGTCCTCGCCGTTGTAGTGCACGGGGATTTCCACGCGGCGGCTGTCGCGGGCGCTACGTCGGCTCAGGTCGCGGCGGGCGAGATCGTCGATCAACGCCTGGCGGTCGATGGCGCTGGGCCGATACTGAATCAGCAGGGTACGGGCCGCCGGGACGATTTCCTCGACCCCGGCGATAGGCTCGGCCTGCAGTGCGTCGAACAGCGCCAGGGTTTCGTCGAGATCCTGCAGTTCGACGAGCAGCGTATCGAGATTGGCTGGGAGAAAACGCACGGGCTTGTCCTATACGTGGTACGTGCTGTCAGGCACGTCGGTGATGAACATATGACCCGGCGAATGGGTGATCGCGAACGGCACGCCGGAGGCCATGACCGCCGCCTGGGGCGTCACCCCGCAGGCCCAGAACACCGGCACTTCGCCGGGCTCGATGCGCACTGCGTCGCCGAAATCCGGCTTCTGCAGGTCTTCTATGCCCAGCCGCTCCGGCTCGCCGATATGCACCGGAGCGCCGTGCACCGAGGGATAGCGCCCGGAAATACCGGCCGCCTCGGCGACGCGATCCGCCGGGATCGGCCGCATCGACACCACCATCTCGCCATGCAGGCGGCCCGCCGGGCGGCAGGCGCGGTTGGTGCGGTACATCGGTACGTTGCAGCCGTCGGCAATGTGCCGCACCTCGATGCCGGCCTCCTGCAGGCCGGTCTCGAAGGTGAAGCTGCAGCCGATCAGGAAGGTCACCATGTCGGCGTGTTCCGCCCAGGCGGCGGTGGCGTCGCTGACTTCCTCGGCCAGTTTGCCATCACGCCAGATGCGGTAAAGCGGCAGGTCGGTGCGCAGGTCGGCGCCTTCGGCCAGTACCGTGTACGGGCTGCCGGCGTCACTCACGTCGAGCACCGGGCAGGCTCTGGGGTTGCGCTGGGCGTAGAGCAGAAAGTCATAGGCCCAGTCGCGGGGCAGGGCGATCAGGTTGGCCTGGGTCATGCCCGGCGCGATACCGGCAGTAGGCGCGACGCGGCCGTTGCGGTACTCGGCGCGGGCCTGGCGGGCGGCGGCAATGGCGGCCTGTTGGGCGCGTTGGATGGCGTTCATCGGGCGGCTCCGGCGAAGGATTGCAGGGATACGCCGGACTGCTCCAGCAACTGGCGCACCTCGCGGGCCATCTGGATGGCGCCGGGGCTGTCGCCGTGCACGCAGATGGAATCGGCTTCGATGCGGGTGACGCTGCCGTCGATGGCTTCGACCTCGCCGGTCCGTACCAGGCGCAGCATGCGTTGGGCCACCTGTTCGGCGTCGTGCAGTACGGCACCTGCCTCGCGGCGCGACACCAGGGTGCCTTGCGGTGTGTAGGCGCGGTCGGCGAAGGCTTCGGCGATGCAGGTCAGGCCTTCGCGGCGGGCCAGCTCGATCAGCGGCGAGCCGGCCAGGGCGACCAGCACCAGGCGTGCATCGACCGCGCGGATCGCCTCGATCACCGCCATGGCCTGGCGTGTGTCGTGGGCGATGGTGTTGTACAGCGCGCCGTGGGGCTTCACGTAGCGCACCGCGGTGCCGGCGGCAGTGGCCAGGGCCTGCAGTGCGCCGATCTGGTAGATCATATCGGCGGACAGCTCGTCGCTGGCGATATCCATATTACGGCGGCCGAAGCCGACCAGATCCGGGTAGGCGACGTGGGCGCCGATGGTTACGCCTTTGGCCGCAGCGGCCTTGAGGGTACGCAGGATGCCGGCCGGGTCACCGGCGTGAAAGCCACAGGCGACGTTGGCGCTGGTGACGATGTCGAGCATCGCGGCATCGTCACCCATGGACCACTGGCCGAAGCTCTCGCCCAGGTCGCTGTTGAGGTCGATGGTTGGCATGTCGTTCTCTCCTTAAAGGTTCACGAAGGCGAGGATCGGGCCGACCGATTTGGCCGCCATGTACCAGGTCAGCAGGCAGGTCAGGGCGCCGAGGACCAGCAGCCAGCGTGGGTAGTGGTAGCCGCCCATCAGGTCGCTGCGGCGCCAGCCCACGTAGACGAAGATGCTCAGGCCGATGGGTAGGATCAGGCCGTTGAAGCCGCCGGCGAACAGCAGCAACGCCGCCGGCGCGGTGCCCAGGGCAACATAGATGGCCAGGGACACGGCGATGAACGCCACGGTGGCGATGTTGCGGCCGCGCTCGCTGATGCCGGGCATGAAGGCGGTGATGAACGACATCGAGGTGTAGGCGGCGCCGATCACGCTGGTGATGGCAGCGGCCCAGAGCACCAGGCCGAAGGTGCGCAGACCCAGCTCGCCAGCGGCGGCCTGGAACGCCTGGGCGGCCGGGTTGGCGCCTTTGCCGGAGATGTCGATGACCACACCGCTGGCCGCCACACCGAGAATGGCCAGGAACAGCACGTAGCGCATCAGGCCGGTTACCGCGATGCCACTGAGCGCCGCCTTGGTGACCTCCCTGATGTGCTCCTCGCCGACCAGGCCGCGATCCAGCAGGCGATGGGCGCCGGCGTAGGTGATGTAGCCGCCGACGGTGCCGCCGACGATGGTGGTGATGATCGCGAAGTTGATCTCGTCCGGCCACACGGTCTGGCGCAGTGCATCGCCCAGAGGCGGGTTGGAGGCGATGGCGACGAACAGGGTGAGCAGGATCATCAGCACGCCCAGCACCACGATCAGCCGGTCGACGGCGATGCCGGCGCGTTTGGACAGGAAGATGCCGATGGCCACCAGGGCGCTGAGTGCGCCGCCCCATTTCGGATCCAGGCCCATCAGCGCATTCAGGCCCAGGCCAGCACCGGCGATGTTGCCGACGTTGAATACCAGGCCGCCAAAGATCACCAGTACCGCCAGCAGGTAGCCGCTGCCGGGAATCGCCGCGTTGGCGATGTCCGAGGCGCGCATGCGGGTCAGGGTGACGATGCGCCAGACGTTCAGCTGCACCACGAAGTCGATGAGGATCGACGCCAGGATGCCGAACGCGAAGGCCGCGCCCATGGTCGCCGTGAAGGTGGCGGTCTGGGTGATGAAGCCGGGGCCGATGGCCGAGGTGGCCATCAGGAAGATGGCTGCGATCAATGATGAGCGGCGTGAACGGGCGAAATCGGCGGTGGTCTGGGCCTGCATGGAACACTCCTGGGCGAAGTAACGGGTGCAGGGTGTAAGGCAATGGGCATGCCACATTGTGAGGAAGCAGCGTGATCTGTTGATTCTAGATGGATTTATTGTTCAACAATCAAATTTGTTTTGAGGGTCTATTTGCACTGTTTTGTTACTTCGATACCCAGCGCTGACTCACCATGGTGCGCAGGGTGACAACACGACCTACTTGCCTGCAGCGCTGCGCTCGGAGACCATCGAGCCTCTTTGGCTCCGTCTCGACGATATAGAGCCTGGCCAGGTCTGGTGGATCGCTAATGAACAACGACGTATCTGAAAACCCGCGCACCCTCGGTGAGACCGTGACCGCGGAAATCCGCCGCAAGCTGGTCGAAGGCGAACTGGTGCCGGGGCAGCGACTGTCCGAGGCGGCGCTCAGCGAAAGCCTGGATATCTCACGCAATACCCTGCGCGAAGCCTTCCGCGTGCTGACCCAGGAGGGTCTGCTCAAGCACGAACCCAACCGCGGCGTCTTCGTATCGGTGCCGGACATGGCCTCGATCATCGAGATCTACCGGGCGCGGCGTTTCGTCGAATGCCAGGCGCTGGCCCAGGCCTATCCCAAGCATCCGGCGGTCAAGCGCATGCGCGAGGCAGTGAACGCGGCGCAGCGCAGCGCCAAAGAGCTCGACTGGGGCGCTGTGGGCACCGCCAACATGGCCTTTCACGCGGCCATCGTCGAACTGGCCGACAGCCAGCGGCTGAATACCTTCTACCGGCACCTGTCCGCTGAGCTGCGCCTGGTATTCGGGCTGCTCAATGACGCCGAATTCCTGCACGCGCCCTATATCGACATGAACGCGGCGATTCTCGAGCACCTCGAAGCCGGCCGCCCGCAGGACGCCTCCAAGGCGCTGGACGCCTACCTGGTGCAGTCCGAACGCACCATCCTGGCCGCTTACGCGCGGCGCGGTTCCTGAGCCCGCTCCACTTGGTAGCTGCCTGGAGTTTCGGCGCACAGGCTGCCTTCGCCATTGGCATCGGCGGCTTTGGCGCAGCTGTCGATATAGGCGGCCAGGTGGTGCAGTTCGATGAACTTGGGCGCCTTGGCGCTGCTGTCCAGGGTGGTGATGGGCAGATTCAGGCGGCCGGTGGCGATGGCGCGGATGAAGTTGTCGGCACTCAGGTGACGGAAGTACACCGTGCGCACGCGGTCGATGGGCACCAGAACGTCGCCGTGGGTGCGGAATAGAAGCTCCAGCGTCTGGAGCGGCAGGTGCGGCTCAGGCTGAGTGTTCATGGTCGGGCTCGGTATGGGTCAGGTCTCGCTCTGGTTCATGGGCGCGCCGCTACTCTTCAGCGAAACGCGAGGATTTGAGGATGCCGCCCACCAGGTGAATCTTGGTGACGTTGTCCTGGTGGATGTGAATGGGCGGGTGGTTCTGGTTGACGCTGTCGAAGCGGTACATGCCGTCGCGCAGGTAGATGTATTCCTTGATCATCGCCTGGCCGTCCAGGGTGCGGACCATCACCTCATCGCCGGCATGAAACGGCTTGTTCGGCTCGATCAGCACGTATTCACCGTTCTTGATCCGCGGGTGCATGCTGTCGCCATTGACCCGCAGACCGTAGGCATTGGGGTCGTCGCTGTGAATGCGCAGGTATCCGTCGCCATGGCCGACGGGAAAGTCGATCTCCTCGAAATATCCCTGAGTACCCAGCTGCGCATGCCCCACCACCGGCACCGCACCGCCGCGGGCGTGGCCGACGGCCAGGGTGTTGGCGGGCGGTACTTCTGGCAGTTCGTCGGTGCCTGCCAGCTCGGCAAGGCTCACGCCGAGCGCCGGTGCCAGCAGCAGCAAGTCCGATAGGGCAGGCTCGCGCAGGTCGCTTTCGTAGTTGCCGATGCGCGACTGGGATGACCAGCCGCAGGCCTCGGCCAGTTGCTGCTGGCTGAGGCCCTTGCTCTTGCGCAGGCGTTTGATGCGTTGCCCCAGGGTTTCCATCATGCTCTCCGATAATCACGTAGTGAAATATTTATAGCGCAGTTCTCCGCTTGAATAAAACACGTATCGTGATTATTTTTGAAATGGCGATAACCGGCAAGACGCGTGGAGCGACTTGCCGAGAGGTCATATCAAACGCCATCGGGGATGGCAGGAGGCAGGCAATGATTTCCTACATAGACGAGGCGCTTCAGCGTTGGGGTGAAGCACAGCAGACGGGCGAAACGGAGCGAGGCTCGAACATGGGCACCAGCTTGATCGCTTCGCTGATGACATCACAAGGTGTGCTGAATCGCACCGTCCGCGGCAGCCGTGTGCTGGTGGATAGGGCGACGGAGATCGACTGGATCGTCAGCAAGCATCTTTCCCCCGAGCAGCGCCGGGTGGTCGTCGAGCAGTACTGCACTGCTGAGCCCAGGCGCGAAAAGTGGACGGCCTGCGGATGCAGCCGGGCGCAGTTCTATCGACGACTGGGGCAGGCCCACCGGGCCATCGAATCGCAGCTCCTGAAGCGGGCCGCCTGAGAGCATATCCGCGATCTTTGAGCGCATGAAGAAGCAGCAATAAGGCAGAAGCGGCCATTCGCCAATCTACTGTGGGAGCGGCCGCTCTCGCCACGTGGCTGCCAAAATCGATGAACCTGGGCTGCAAGGCCATGAACAGGCTCTTGGTGCGCTTTTCATTCCTGCCAGCGGCGGTTCTCGCCGCTCGGCCTGTTTCCTTCTCTCAAAGTATCTGGTTTCCGGATCTCCTTCCGGGCGCTTCCATGGGCGTGCGCTTGCGGTACTGTGCAGCCTGAAACCGCTACGTGTCCGTTGTTTTTCCGGTGCGTTGCCGCTGATTACCGGCGTGCCCTTGAGAGGGTGAGAATCGCGGGTTATACATTCATCACCGTCACAGAGGTGGGCGAGCAGTCAGCCAGCCTCGTGACTCAATCCTTGGCAACTCATGCGCCGCGCGGCGCGCTGCAACACCCGACCTTCCTTTAACAGAGCCCCGCCACGTGCGGGGCTCTGTCGTTTCAGGGGGCGGCATAACCTCATGTCGTCGGGGCCATCGGCCTCGGGGAGTACGATAACAATGACTGAATTCAGCAGCGCCGTGCTGTTCGGCGAGCACCTCGCCGCGCTGATCGCCCCAATCAATGGCGAGGCTGCACTCGGCGCCTTGTGCGGGGCCCTGGTGTACTTCACCACCACGCAAAATCTGCCCATGTGGAACCGGCTGGCGTTCTTTCTGACGTCGGCGGTGATGGGGTACCTCTGTGCCCCGGCCATCACCGACTTCCAGCTGCACGGCATCCACCCCTTTGCCTATCCGGGGCCCGCCGGTTTCGCCGGTGCCGGCTTGGTGGTGACGCTGATGCTGGCCGCCATTCGCCGTCGCGGCGGCAGCCTGAACGACAAGCCGCCAGGCGACCGGGATGCCTGACCCGACGCGGCGACTGACAACAACCGCTAACTGAACCCGTACGGCGGCGCACTCCGCGCCGCCGTACTCACCCTGGCCCGCCGCTGTGCGGGCTTTTTCATATCTGGAGGAAACACCATGGCTATCAAAACCTTTGACCAAATGGCCGCTGCCGGCGAATTCCCGCTGATCGGCTTCAACGCTGCGGGTCTCGGCAACAACCCCTACGTCGACCCCATCGCCACGGCAAAGCTGGACACCCACTACTTCACCGTCGCCCCACGCGGCCACCAGCCGGATTACATCAAGTCCTATGCGGGCAGCATCGGCGGCAAACCCTTCGCCGTGCGCCTGCCATTCGCTGGCGAGCGTATCGCCATTCTCGATGGCGCCGGCGGCTTCACCTTGCGGCAGAGCTATGTGGAAGAGATCCGCAAGGCCATCCGCCATATCCACAGCTGGGGCGGCTTCTCGCTGCTCGATATGCACAACTACTGCCGCTGGTACGTGCGCGCCAATGGCCCGGTGAGCGGCCGTGTGGTGCAGGCGTGGAACGGCGGCTACGCCCTGTGGACGGCCATCGGCGCGCCTGATTGCCCGGTCAATTACACCCTGCTGGCACGTATCTGGGCGGCCATCGCCCGGGAGTTTCGTGACGAGCCGGGGGTGTTCGGCTACGGCCTGATGAACGAGCCGCACAACCTGGGCAGCGTGCCCGATGGCGGGGTCAACGTCGAAACCCTGTGGACCAACAACGTGCAGCGGCTGATCACCGCGGTGCGCGAGGTCGACCCGCGACACTTCATCACCGTGGCCGGCAATTCCTTCGCCTCGGCCCTGTATTGGCCGCGCAGTTCGGACGCGCTCAAGAACCTGCAGGACCCTGGAGGCCGCCTGCTCTACGAGGCGCACCAGTACCCCGATAAAGAGGGGCAGGGAGGAGGCAAGTGGACTCAGGCCAATGAGTCGATCGTTTACCGCGAGCGGGTGGCCGACTGGTATCCCTTCATCGACTGGCTCAAGGCCAACGGCAAGCGTGGTATCGCCGGCGAGTTCGGCGGGCCGGATCACGTGCCCGGTATGCGCACCTACTTCACCGAGCTGCACAAGTATTTCGATGCCAACCACATCCTGCGCTTTCAGTGGCTGGCCGGCCCCGGCGATGCCGACGACGCGCCCAACGGCATGGACCGCAACGACGGCACCCTCAAACCCAACACCCGCTCGCTGATGGCGCGTATCGGCAACACCACCACGGCCTACGGCCCTCGCTGATCCACCTCGATGACCCGCTTCGGCGGGTCATCGCCTTTCACTATCCGGAGAATTCCCATGGCCCGACTTACTGCCACCCAGGCGGGTGGCCACAACGTACTCGCCTTTCTCGACATGCTCGCCTGGAGCGAAGGCACCTCGACCGTTGCCGAAAGCGATGACGGCTACAACGTGCTGGTAGGCGGCGACCTGTTCGACGACTACAGCGCACATCCGCGTCAGCTCATCGAGCTGCCGCGCTACGACATCCAGTCCACGGCGGCCGGCCGCTACCAGTTTCTGGCCCGCACCTGGGACGCCATCGTTCAGCGCTACAGCTTTCGCGGCCGCTTCACGCCCGAGGCTCAGGACCTGGCTGCGGTGAAGCTGCTCGAAGAGTGCGGCGCCCTGGCGCCCATTCAGACCGGCCAAGTGGCCGAGGCGATCAGCGCGGCGGCACCCATCTGGGCCAGCCTGCCGGGCGCCGGCTACGGCCAGCGTGAGCACGATCTCGCTGCGCTGCTACGCATCTACCGACAGGAGCTGGTGGCCCAGGCACGTAACGAGAATGACCTGCTCGCCATGTTCATCGCCTGCGGCGGGCAGGTGGCGGCATGAATCTGCTCACACTGATCCCCGCCCGTTATCGATGGCTGATCGGCGGTGGCCTGGTGCTGGCGCTATTACTTGGCGCCGTCAGCCTCGGCTGGGTGGTGCAGGGCTGGCGCCTGGGTCAGGCGCTGGCCGCGCGCGAACAGTCCCACGCAGAGGTCATGGCGCGCCTGCACGAGGCAGCCGCTCGTGAAACCCTGCGCGCCCAGAACAAGCGCCTTGCACTCGAGCAACAGCTGCAGGCGTCCTCGCAAATCCAATACAGGAGACTTGGCGATGCCCAACAAAAGGCTGCGCGTCTTCGTGATCGTCTTGCCACTGCTGAGCTACGGCTGTCAGTCCTTACCGCCGAACCCGCAGCTGCCGATGCCGGTCACCACGACCAACTGCCCACCACCGCCAGTGCCGGACGCCTGGTGGATGGCGCCCGACGAGCCGACATTGACCGAGCAGTTGCTCAACGAATTGTCGCCATCACCGGACGCGGTGACCGCGCCATCATCGCCCTAGGTATGTGCCAGGACTATGTACGGACGCTCGGCGATACGCTCTAGCTCAAGGCGTGCGGCGTTGACAGTGGCAATCCTGTGCCGGAGAGTGCCCGCTCTCCGGCTCACTCACGCTGCCAGCGCATCACCTGTTCCGGGTGGCCGGTGTGCGGATCATTCTGCTCGGCCACCACGGCGAAGCCGCAGGTCTGGTAGAAGACGCACGCCCGGGTGTTGGCGCTGTACACGCTGAGTTCCAGCAGGTCGCGGCGGCACTTGGCCTCGTTGAGCAGGCGTTTGCCGAGCCCGCGCCCCTGGGCGCCCGGCGCGATGAACAGCGCGGCCAGGCGGTGTTCGTGCAGCGACGCGAAGCCAAGTGTTTGGCCGGCCTCTTCGAGTACCAGGGTTTCGGCCTGGGGCAGATAAATCTCGCCCATGGCGGTCAGCTGGTCGCGCCAGAACGACTCATCGATAAAGGCATGGGCCTGGATCGAGGCGCTCAGCCAGATATCGAGCACGGCGTTGGTGTCGTTGGCGTGGTAGGGGCGAATCATGATGAATTCCTTTCGTGGAGGATGTTGATCCATGGCGGTACGGTTACATGTATTCGGCGCCTCCGGTGCCGGCACCACCAGCCTGGCGGCGGCACTGGCCGAGCGCTGTGGCTGGTTGCACCTGGATACCGACAACTTCTACTGGCTGCCGAGCGAGCCACCTTATCGCTTCAAACGCGAACCGCAACAGCGCGTGGAGCAGATCCGCACGAGTGCTGCGCAGGCGAACGACTGGATCCTCAGCGGTTCGCTGTGCAGCTGGGGCGAGACGCTGGTGCCACTGTTCACCCATGCCGTGTTCCTGCAGCTGGATGACGCCGAACGCATGCAGCGATTAGCGGCTCGCGAACGGCAGCGTTACGGCGAGCGGGTTCTGCCAGGCGGCGACATGCATGCCCAGAGCCTGGCCTTTCTGCAGTGGGCCGCCGGCTACCAGCAGGGCGGTCTGCAGACCCGCAGCCTGCGCATGCACGAGGCGTGGATCGCGCAGCAACTGCGCTGCCCGCTGCTGCGCCTGGACAGCACCTGCGAGTCGCCCGAGCAACTGGCTGGGCAGGTGATCGACTGGCTGGGCGCGCCCGCCTGACCTCGGCTGATAAAGGCGGGCGGGCTCGGGTGCGTCTCGCCTGTCTGTCAGGGCGTTGTGCCAGTTGCACGGCATGGCTCAGCTGGGCTACTGTGCCGCAAGATAAACGCGAGACCTTCTTCGTGAACGCCAGCAGCACCCTTCTGATGCGCCTCATCAAAGCCCACGCCCGTTGGCGTTGGCGCGCCTGATTTTATTCTCCGGCCCGGCCGGACGATTCTCTCTGCTCCACTCGAACCCTCAACAGATATTCTCCAGGCCATAGGTGGCGTGTAAGGGAATAGGGGATCTCGAAACTGGAGTGACTGGCTAAAAAGCAGTTCATCAAAGGGTTAAAGCCAATATGCTGCTGATGATCGACAACTACGATTCCTTTACCTACAACGTGGTGCAGTACCTGGGCGAGCTGGGTGCCGACGTCCACGTCATTCGCAATGACGAGCTGACCATCGCCGAGATCGAGGCGCTCAAGCCCGAGCGCATCGTCGTCTCGCCCGGCCCCTGCACGCCGACCGAAGCGGGCGTGTCCATCGAAGCCATCCTGCATTTTGCCGGCAAGCTGCCGATTCTCGGCGTCTGCCTGGGCCATCAGAGCATCGGCCAGGCCTATGGCGGCGAGGTGGTGCGCGCGCGCCAGGTGATGCACGGCAAGACCAGCCCGGTGTTCCATGAAAACAAAGGCGTGTTCGCCGGCCTGGCGATGCCGGTGACCGTGACTCGCTACCACTCGCTGGTGGTCAAGCGCGAGACCTTGCCGGACTGCCTGGAAATCACCGCCTGGACGCAGCATGAAGACGGCTCCGTCGATGAAATCATGGGCCTGCGCCACAAGACCCTGAACGTCGAGGGCGTGCAGTTCCACCCTGAATCGATCCTGACCGAGCAGGGTCACGAACTGTTCGCCAACTTCCTCAAGCAGACCGGAGGCGTGCGCCCATGAACATCAAGGAAGCCCTCAACCGCATCGTCGCCCAGCTCGATCTGAGCACCGAGGAAATGCGCGATGTGATGCGCGAAATCATGACCGGCCAGTGCACCGACGCGCAGATCGGCGCGTTCCTGATGGGCATGCGTATGAAGAGCGAGACCATCGACGAGATCGTCGGCGCCGCCAGCGTGATGCGCGAACTGGCCTCGCCGGTGGAGATCGCCGCCGAGCGCCTGGTCGACACCTGCGGCACCGGTGGCGACGGCATGAACATCTTCAACGTCTCCACCGCAGCGGCGTTCGTCGTCGCTGCGGCGGGCGGCAAGGTGGCCAAGCACGGCAACCGCGCGGTGTCGGGCAAGAGCGGCAGCGCCGATCTGCTCGAAGCCGCCGGCATCTATCTGGGCCTGACGCCGGTGCAGGTGGCGCGCTGCGTCGAAACCGTCGGCGTCGGCTTCATGTTCGCACCGTCCCACCATGGAGCCATGAAGCACGCCATCGGCCCGCGCCGCGAGCTGGGTCTGCGCACGCTGTTCAACATGCTCGGCCCGATGACCAACCCGGCTGGCGCCAAGCATCAGGTGGTCGGCGTGTTCAGCCAGGCGCTGTGCCGGCCGATGGCCGAGGTGCTGCAGCGCCTGGGCAGCGAGCACGTGCTGGTGGTGCATGCCCAGGATGGTCTCGACGAGATCAGCCTGGCCGCGCCGACCTTCGTCGCCGAACTGAAAAATGGTGCGGTCAGTGAGTACCGCATCCAGCCCGAAGACTTCGGCATCAAGAGCCAGAGCCTGATCGGCCTGACCGTCGAAGGCGCTGAGCAATCCCTGGAGCTGATCCGTGATGCCCTGGGCCGCCGCAAGACCGAAGCTGGTCAGAAGGCTGCCGAGATCATCGTGCTCAATGCCGGTGCTGCGCTCTACGCGGCCGACCACGCCGACAGTCTGCGTGATGGCATGAGCCTGGCCCATGACGCACTGCACACCGGCCTGGCCCGGGAAAAGATGGAAGAACTGGTGTCCTTTACGGCCGTATTCAAACAGGAGAATGAAGGGTGAGCGTTCCTACCGTTCTGGAAAAGATCCTCGCCCGCAAGGCCGAGGAAGTGGCGGCGCGCCGCGCTGTCGTCAGCCTGGCCGAAGTCGAGCGCGAGGCCCGCGCTGCCGACCCTGTACGCGGCTTCGCCAATGCGCTGATCGAAAAGGCCAAGAGCAAGCAGCCGGCGGTGATCGCCGAGATCAAGAAGGCCTCGCCGAGCAAAGGCGTGATTCGTGAGAACTTCGTGCCGGCGGAAATTGCTCGGAGCTATGAGGATGGTGGCGCGACCTGCCTGTCGGTCCTCACCGATATCGATTTCTTCCAGGGCGCTGATCGCTACCTGCAGGAAGCACGCAGCGCCTGCTCGCTGCCGGTGATCCGCAAGGATTTCATGATCGACCCGTACCAGATCGTCGAAGCCCGGGCCCTGGGCGCCGACTGCGTGCTGCTGATCGTCTCGGCATTGTCCGACGCGCAGATGGGCGAGTTGGCGGCGACCGCCAAGTCGTTCGACCTCGATGTGCTGGTCGAGGTGCATGATGGTGACGAGCTGGAGCGCGCGCTGAATGTGCTCGACACCCCGCTGGTCGGCGTCAACAACCGTAACCTGCACACCTTCGAAGTCAGCCTGGAAACCACCCTCGATCTGCTGCCGCGCATCCCTCGCGATCGCCTGGTGGTCACCGAGAGTGGCATCCTCAATCGCGCGGATGTCGAGTTGATGGAAATCAGCGAGGTGTATGCGTTCCTGGTTGGCGAGGCCTTCATGCGCGCCAACAACCCGGGCGCCGAGCTGGAGCACCTGTTCTTTCCGGAGCGCAGGCGGCTGGTCAACAGCCCGAACGTGGATTGATAAACAAACGGCGCCCAACGGCGCCGTTGTTCTATCTGCTGCTTTGAACAGGTTCTTATAAAGACAGGCGCATTGATAGATCCACCGCCTTTACATCCTTGGTCAGGGTGCCGATGGAGATGTAATCCACCCCGGTTTCGGCGATACCGCGCAGGGTGCTGTCGTTGATGCCGCCGGAGGCTTCCAGCTTGGCGCGTCCTGCAGTAATCGCCACCGCCTGGCGCATGTCATCGAGCGACAGTTCATCGAGCATGATGATATCGGCGCCGGCAGTCAGGGCCTGCTGCAGCTCTTCAAGGCTTTCCACTTCCACTTCGACCGGCTTGCCCGGTGCGATGCCGCGCGCTGCGGTCACCGCCGCGGCAATGCCGCCGCAGGCCGCGATATGGTTTTCCTTGATCAGGAAGGCATCGAACAGACCGATGCGGTGGTTGTGGCAACCGCCCTGGGTGACCGCGTACTTTTGCGCCAGGCGCAAGCCGGGCAGGGTCTTGCGGGTGTCGAGCAGTTTCACGCCGGTGCCCTGCACCAGGTTGGCGTAGTGCTGGCAGCGGGTGGCCACGGCCGACAAGGTCTGCAGGAAGTTCAGCGCCGTGCGCTCGCCGCTGAGCAGCGCACGCGCCGGGCCTTCGAGGTGGAAGAGTGCCTGATTGGGCGTTACCTGCTGGCCGTCCTGTACCTGCCAGTGCACGGCGACCCGGGCATCGAGCTGGTGAAATACTTCATCGACCCAGGCTGTGCCGCAGATCACCGCGTGGTCACGGGTGATCACGGTAGCATTGGCCAGTCGCGATTCTGGAATCAGCTGGGCGGTGATGTCGCCGCTGCCGATGTCCTCGCGCAGGCTGCGGCGGACATTGGCCTCGATTTCGGCACGAAGCTCGGTAAGCAGTAGGTTCGGCATGGAGCCTCCGATTGGCTGAGGCGGCGATTATAAGGGCTGCCGCGGGCGCTGTTACGTTCATCGGGTAAAAATGAACCCTGACTGTAACGATCGGTCACATGCGCAGTCCGCCGGCCCCCGTCGGATGGGCTGTGACGCATTTCATATCTGCAAGAAATTGCCTTGGCATCTCCTGTAGCAATCCGATATGTTTTAATGCAGGAGTATTGACGTCATACCCTTGACGTTTAAGGTGCTCGCATTCCTGTTCCAGTTTGCTTCGCCAGCGCTCTGCGCAGGAGATCCTGATGAAAACTGATGCCAACGTGGTGCATCTGAACAAGATGGTTCCCGACACGGCCCACCCCGCGGCTGCGCGGTTGCCTGCATCGCTCATTCAGGTTCGCGACCGTGCCGCTACTCAGCTCAAGCAGGCGCTGCAGGCGTTGTTCGATAACGCCGACGACACCCTCTTCGACATGGCGGACCGCGCCACCAGCAACGCCGAGCAAAATTCCTTTTTCGAAGCCATGCGTGACCTGCGCCTCAAGCGCAAGGGTATCGAGCGTGGCTTCTTGCAGCGCGTCTTCGAAGCTTTCGCCGGCCTGAACCAGCACGTGGTGGTCGGTAAGGCGCCGACTCTGGATGCAGTGTCCTTCGACAGCCTGTCCCTGGTGCAGAACGACGAGCTAGAAGAAACCGTCGCCCTGGATTCGATGATCGCCAAGGTGCTGAGCCGCGATCAGGTAGCGCTCACCCACCTGACCACGCGCCTGAACGCCATCGTCAGCAAGAAGCTCGACGACAAATCCAACCCCCTCGGCCCGGTGCTGCTCAGTGAGCTGTTCCTGGAGTCGTGCAGCGGGCTGGGCGTCGAGATCAAGGTCAAGCTGATCATTCTCAAACTGTTCGAGAAGTACGTGCTTAGCGGCCTCGAGCAGCTGTACAGCGATTCCAATGCCGTGCTGGTCGAGGCAGGTGTGCTGCCCGAGCTCAAGGCTGTGCCGGCGCGCCGCTCGCGGCCGGAGCGTAGTGATCCGCTGGAAGGCTTCCAGCGCTCTGGCGATATGGCCGATGACGAAGTGCGTGAGGTATTCGGCGCGCTGCAGGAGTTGCTGTCACAGACCCGCGAGGGCATCGCGCCACGCCGTCAGGCGCCGGCCAATGCCATGCCGATTTCCACCAACGACCTGATGCGTCTGCTTTCCCACCTGCAGCAGCGCGCGCCGATCCAGGCGCCGATGGACGTCGACCTGCGTGCCCAGCTCGAACACCTGCTGACCCGCGCCAGCGCCAAGAGCGGCCGCGTGCGTGTGGTTGGCGAGGTCGATGAAGACGTCATCAACCTGGTGTCGATGCTGTTCGAGTTCATCCTCGACGACCGCAGCCTGCCGGACTCGCTGAAGGCGCTGATCGCCCGCCTGCAGATCCCGATGCTCAAGGTCGCGGTGCTCGACAAGACTTTCTTCAGTCGTGGCAGCCACCCGGCGCGCCGCCTGCTCAACGAGATCGCCACCGCCGCACTTGGCTGGGGCGACCACGACAGCAACCAGCGCGACAGCCTGTATCAGAAGATCGAGCAGGTCGTTCAGCGGCTGCTCAATGATTTCACCGATGATCCGGCGATCTTCTCCGAGCTGCTGGCCGATTTCCTGGCCTTCACCGGCGACGAGCGCCGCCGTAGCGAGTTGCTCGAACAGCGCACCCGCGACGCCGAAGAGGGCAGCGCACGCGCCGAGATGGCCCGCCGTGAAGTGGAGCAGGCGCTGAACGATCGCCTGCTCGGCAAGACCCTGCCCGAAGTGGTGGTGCGCCTGCTGCGTGAAGCCTGGAGCAAGGTCATGATGTTGACCTGCCTCAAGCACGGTACCGATTCGGAGCAGTGGCAGAGCACGCTTGCCACCATGGATGACCTGATCTGGAGTGTGGAGCCCCACGAGAATCCGGAAGCCCGCCTGCGCCTGCTCGAACTGGTGCCCGGCCTGCTCAAGGCGTTGCGTGAAGGCATGGCCAGCGCAGCGTTCGATCCGTTCTCCACAAGCGAATTCTTCAGTCAGCTGGAAGCGCTGCACGTGCAGGCCTTCCAGCGCTTCAAGCGCGCCATCCCCGATGTCGAACGCCCGGCACCGACCGAGTCCGATGAGGTGCAGCGCTCGGCGCTATCCGCCGTGGGTATCGAGCTGCCATTGCTCGACCTGCAGCCGGAAGAAGAAAGCAGCATTTCGGCGATGGTCGAGATCGTCGAGGAAATCGTGCTCGAAGCGCCGGGGCAACCGCGCAGCGAGCCGCAGGACGAGCTCGTGCTGGCCGACGACGATGAGTCGCTGCGCTATGTCGATGCCCTGCGCGTCGGCAGTTGGGTCGAATTTCAGGAAGACGACGAGCACAAGCTGCGCTGCAAGCTGGCAGCCATCATCAAGCCGACCGGCAAGTACATCTTCGTCAACCGCACGGGCATGAAAGTGCTCGAGAAGACCCGCATGGGCCTGGCCGTGGAGTTCCGCCGCAACGCGGTCAGGCTGCTCGACGATGCGCTGCTTTTCGACCGCGCCCTGGAGTCGGTGATTGGCAATCTGCGCCGCCTCAAGGGCGCCTAACAGGCCGTTGAAAAACTACCTACGTTGCCACTGCTGCGTTAAAAACAGCCTCAAAATGCTCATGTACAGCTCGTACACTCCGCTTTTTCGGTTGTTTTTGCCTTGCACTGGCTGCCTCGCCTACGTTTTTCAACGGCCTGCTAATACTCGCGATTCTTCTGCTCGATGCATTTCTCACGGCCCGTCAGGGCCGTGAGTCGTTTTGAGCGCCGCTGAATCCTGCGCCGCGCCGCGCTTGCACCGGAAGCCGATCAGCCCCTAGAGTGTGCGCAAACTCGGGGAGCACCTATGCGCAAGCGACTCGAAGACGGCTGGTATCAGGGGATTCAGCACTGTCCTTCGCCCAATTTCAACGAGCGTCCGCAGGGCGAGATTTCCCTGCTGGTCATCCACAACATCAGCCTGCCGCCGGGCCAGTTCGGCACCGGTCAGGTGCAGGCATTCTTCACCAACTGTCTGCAGGCCGATGCGCACCCGTACTTCGGTGGCATCGCCAGCATGACGGTATCGGCGCATTTTCTGATCGAGCGTGACGGCAGCATGGTGCAGTTCGTGTCCTGCCTGGACCGTGCTTGGCACGCCGGGGTTTCGTCCTTCGAAGGGCGCGAGAACTGCAACGATTTTTCCCTGGGCATCGAACTCGAAGGCACCGATCATTTACCGTTCACGGATGCGCAGTACGCTGCGCTGACGCAACTGACGCGCGCGCTGCAGGAGGCCTACCCGGCCATTACACTAGGCCGCATCTGCGGGCATAGCGATATCGCCCCGGGCCGCAAGACTGACCCGGGCCCGGCATTCGACTGGGCGCGGCTGCACGCGTCACTGATGACTGATAAGGAGGCATCATGAGTTTCCTGGTGTTGCTGCTGGTGCTGTGGGTGGAGAAATTTTCTTCCTGGCGTCAGCGTATCCAGCAGGACGAACCCTGGCTTCGCGCCCTGGCCCGTATGGAGCGTGGCGGCACCACCAGCGATTCGCCGTGGTTGGCCATCGTCCTGCTGGTCGGTGTGCCGCTGCTGATTCTGGCCGCAGTGCTGAAGTTGCTGGCGCCGTTGGCCTACGGTTGGCTGCTGCTGCCGATCCATCTTCTGGTGGTGATCTACAGCCTTGGCCGTGGCGATCTGCTGGCCGCGCTCGGGCCGTTTCGCGATAGCTGGCGGCGCGGTGACGGCGAGGCGGCGTATCTGGTCGCTCAGCGTGACCTGGGTGTGCAGGCCGAAGGCGAGTCGACGCTGCTTTCGAACGTGCAAACCTATCTGGTCTGGCAGGCCTATCAGAGTTTCTTCGCAGTGATCTTCTGGTACGTGCTGCTCGGCCCGCTCGCCGCTCTGGCGTATCGCCTGCTGGCGCTGATCGTCGAGAACGGTCAGTCCGAGGCGCTGCGTGAGCGCGCGGGGCAGCTGCGTCACGCCTTCGACTGGTTGCCGGTGCGGGTGTTGGCGGCGAGTTTCGCGCTGGTCGGCAATTTCATCGCGGTCAGCCGCGCCTTGCTGCACGAAGTACTGAGCTGGGACATTTCGGCTGCGCAATTGGCGGCTGGTGCGGCGCGTTCCGCTGCTGAAACACCGGAGCCGACCCTCGGCGAAGCAGGTGTGACCACGCTGGACAGTCTGTGGCAGTTGCTGGTGCGTGCGGCCATCCTTTGGTATGCCGCTATCGCGCTGTGGACGCTGCTCTTCTAACTCCGCCAGCCGAACAGCTCGGCAGCGTTGCGGCTGCTGGCGGCGGCCAGCTCCTCAGGCTCCACCGCCAGCAGCGTGGCGAGCTCGCGGCAGATCGCCGGCAGATGGACCGGGCTGTTGCGGATATGCGGGTACATGGCCGGCGCCATGTCCGGAGAGTCGGTCTCCAGCACCACGGCGTCGAGCGGCAGGCGCGGGATGACCTGACGCAGGCGGTTGGCTTGGGGCCAGGTCGCTGCACCGCCCAATCCCAGCCTGAAACCCAGCTTCATATATTCCCGCGCTTCTTCGTAGCTGCCGGCAAAGGCATGGATGATGCCGGCACGCTTGAGCCTGAAGCGCTTCAGGGTGGCGATCACCTGGGCATGGGCGCGTCGTACATGCAGCAGAACTGGTAACTCCAGGCGCTGGGCGAGTTCCAGTTGTGCCTCGAACAGTGTCTGCTGACGCTCGCGGTCCAGCTCCGGCAAGTAGTAATCCAGGCCAAATTCGCCCACCGCGCAGAGCTTCTCATGACCTTGCCGCTCCTGCAGCCACTGCTCCAGCCGTTGCACATCCTCTGGCTGATGGCTCTCCAGATAAACCGGGTGCAGGCCGAAGGCCGCGTATAGCCCATCGTGGACCAGCACCTGATCCCACAGGCGCTGCCAGTTGCCGTGCTCGACGCCCAATATCACCAGTTTCTCGACGCCTAGGGCGCGGGCTTCGGCAAGCACCTGCTGGCGATCTTCATCAAAGTTCGGGAAGTCGAGGTGGGTATGGGTGTCGATCAGCTGCATGGGGCTCGCCAGGGTCGAGGTTGTAAGAGCCTGTTCAAAGTCTCGCGAGCTAGAGCAATGCAAGGCGAAAACAGGCGAGGACGCGGAGTTTACGAGCTGTAAATGAGCAGTCCGAGCCTGTTTTCAACGCCGCAGTGCCGACGCGCAGCAGACTTTGAACAGGTTCTAAGGTCGGCAGGTTTGTATGCCTGCATGACAACATTCTGTGAGTCATTGGCGGCATTGGCCAGTCGAACGGTCAGGGACGGCGATTGTGGGGATCGCCGATAAAAAGGGGCTGCCGCATGACGCGCCTTCGCAAGATACTCGGCTGGTGCCTTGCCAGTCTTCTGCTGCTGATCGCAGCCCTGATGCTGTTTCTGGTGCTCTTCGACTGGAACTTGCTCAAACCCACCATCAATGCGCGGGTTTCCGAAGCGCTCAATCGTCCCTTCGCCATCGAGGGCAACCTGGCCGTGCGCTGGCAGCGCGAGCCTGACGAACCCGGGCTGCGTGCCTGGGTGCCGTGGCCCCATGTATCCGCCGAGCAGCTGACGCTGGGCAATCCCGAGTGGGCCAAGGGCGATCACTTCGTTTACCTGGAGCGGGTCGAGGCCAGCCTGTCGCCCGTGCCGCTGTTGTGGAAGACCGTTTCCATCCCGCGTATTCAGCTGACCGGTGCCGATGCCGATTTGCAGCGCCTGGCTGACGGGCGGGCCAACTGGACCTTCGACCTGGGCGAACAGGAGGAACCGGAAGAAACAGCTTCGCCCTGGGTGATGGACATCGGCACCATCGGTTTCGACAAGGCGCGGGTCAGCGTCGAGGATCAGGTCTCCCAGGCCAGCGTGAAGCTGGAGGTGGAGCCACTCGGCGAGCCAATCGCTTTTGCCGAAATCGTCGGCAAGGCGGCCAATCAGGCGGACGAGACCGCCGCGAAGCCACAGGATTACGCCTTCGCCTGGCAGGCCAAGGGCCGTTACAAGGGCCAGACGCTCAGCGGTAATGGGCGCATCGGCGGTTTGTTGGCCCTGCAGGATGCCCAGCTGCCATTCCCCGTGCAGGCCGATGTGCGTGCCGGCACCACACGGGTGCAGGTGGCCGGCACCCTGACCGATCCGAAGAACCTGGGCGCCCTGGATCTGCGCCTGCGCCTGTCGGGCGCCAGCCTCGGCAATCTGTACCCGCTGACTGGTGTCACCCTGCCCGATACGCCGGCCTATTCCACCGACGGGCGACTGATCGCCCAGCTGCAGGACCCGGACGGCCCGCTGTTTCGCTACGAAAAATTCAATGGCCGTATCGGCGACAGCGACATTCACGGTGATCTCACCTTCGTGGCGCGCAAGCCGCGACCGAAGCTGTCCGGAACCCTGTTATCCAATCAGCTGCGTTTCGCCGACCTGGCTCCGCTGATTGGCGCCGACTCCAATGCCGAGAAGAAGCAGCGCGGCGCGGCCAGCGTGCAGCCAGGCAACAAGGTGCTGCCGGTCGAAGAGTTTCGCACCGAGCGCTGGCGCGACATGGATGCAGACGTCAGCTTCACCGGCAAACGCATCGTGCACAGCGAGCAACTGCCCTTCACCGACCTGTTCACTCACGTGGTGCTCAACGACGGCAAGCTCAGCCTGGAGCCGCTGCGCTTCGGCGTGGCTGGCGGCCGGCTGGATTCCACCTTTCACCTGGATGGCAGTGCCACGCCGCTCCGGGCGCAGGCCCAGCTGCGGGCCCGTAACTTCCGCCTGCGTCAGCTGTTCCCCAATGTCGAGGTGATGCAGAGCAGTCTCGGGGCGCTGAACGGCGATGCAGCAATCACAGGCACCGGCAACTCTGTCGCCACCCTGCTGGGCGGCGCCAACGGGCATGTAAAACTGCTCATCAACGACGGGCGGGTCAGCCGCAACTTGATGGAGATCGCCGGCCTTAACGTCGGCAACTACATAGTTGGCCGGCTATTCGGCGACAACGAGGTGGAGATCAATTGCGCTGCTGCCAACCTGGAGATCAAGCAGGGCGTGATGCGCCCGCAGTTGATGGTGATCGATACCGAGAATGCGCTGATTGGTGTGGACGGCACTGTGAATTTCAGCAACGAGCAGCTCGATCTGACCATCACCCCTGAATCCAAGGGGCTGCGGATCTTCTCGCTGCGCTCGCCACTCTACGTGCGCGGCACCTTTAAGAATCCCAACCCCGGCGTGAAGGCCGGCCCGCTGGTTCTTCGCGGTGCCGGCATGCTGGCCCTGGGCGCCTTGGTCGCGCCGGCCGCCGGGCTGGTGGCACTGGTCGCACCCAGCGGCGACCAGCCCAACGAATGCGAACCGCTACTGCAGCAGATTCGTCAGGGACGCTAAGCGAAACGGATCTTCAGGCCCCGCTCGATGGCATCCAGGCCCGGATGGTAGCTGCCGTCCAGGGCGTCGAGCAGGCGGTCGAACACCCGCTCGGCAATGCGCTCGTGCTGCTGGGAGATGGCATTCACGCGCAGGGGCAGGAAGTCGAGCAACTGGGCGTCGCCGAAGGTGCCAAGGCGCAACGTACGGGTGTCCAGCTCCGGCTGTTCGTGCAGCGCGTCCAGCACGCCCTCGAGCAGCACGTAGGCGGTGGTTACCAGTACATCCGGCAGGCCGCCCTTGGCCAGCAGCTCCTTCATTTGCCGGTAGCCCCACTGACGGCTGAATTGCTCGCCATGGCTGACACTGATCAGCCCGTCGAAGCCGGTCAGTGCTTCGCGGAAACCCAGCTCGCGGGCCTGGCTGATCGGCAGCTCCAGTCGCGCGCCGATCAGTGCGGCATGGCGCTGCAGCGGTTGTATCAGGCTGCGGGTCAGTTGCTCGCCGGCTTTGCGGTCATCGCTGACCACCGAGTACAGATGCTCGGGATCCAGAGCGCGGTCGACGGCGATCACCGGCGTGCCGGCAGCGACCAGCTGGCGGTAGTCGGGCGCGTCCTGGGGCAGGCAGCTGGCGACGATCAGCGCGTCGCAGCGGCGCGAGCGGAACAGTTCGAGGAGTTGGCGCTCGCTGTCTGGCTGGTCATCGGAGCTGGCGATCAGCAATTGATAACCGGCTGCCCGGGCGCGCTGTTCGAGCAGTTTGGCCAGGCGCGCGTAGCTGGGGTTTTCCAGATCCGGGAGGATGAAGCCTAGGCAGCGACTTTCTCCACGACGCAGGCCGGCGGCTTGGGTGTTGGGGCGGTAGTCGTGCGCCTCCACGACTTCGAGCACGCGCTGTACGGTCGCCGCGCTGATACGACGCTTGGCGGCCTGCCCGTTGATCACGTAGCTGGCCGTGGTCACGGAAACGCCGGCCAGGCGGGCGATGTCGGTCAACTTCAAATGGTCATCTCCTCTGCCAGGCCTTCAAGGATTACTCATTATCAGGTAACGTGCCAGTGCTAGATGAAACGATTCAGCAAACGAGTCGACTAAGCTAACAAGAATGTCAGCCAAGCCCGCCTGCAGCCGGTCTTGCTTGAGGAGAAAACGTCATGCTCGAACTACACCCTTCGCAAATCCAGATGGGCCGACGGGCCGTCGACAAGCAGGAAGCGTTGGCGCTGCTCGCCGACAGCCTGGTCACTGATGGCCTGGTGGCGGCCGGTTATCTGGATGGTATGCAGGCGCGTGAACGCCAGGGGTCTACCTATCTGGGGCAAGGCATCGCCATTCCCCATGGCACCCCGGAAACCCGCGATCAGGTGTTCGAGACCGGCATGCGCTTGATCCAGTTTCCCGAGGGCGTGGACTGGGGAGACGGCCAGCGGGTTTACCTGGCTATCGCCATTGCCGCCCGTTCCGACGAGCACCTGCACCTGCTGCAGCTGCTGACCCGTGCGCTCGGCGAGGGCGACCTGAGCCAGGCGCTGCGCGAGGCGGCGGATGCCGAGGCGATTCTCGCCCTGCTGCAGGGCGCTGCGCCCGAACTGGCGCTGGATGCACAGCTGGTGAATCTGGGCGTGCAAGCTGACGACCTCGACGAGCTGACCTGGCAGGGCGCGCGCCTGCTGAAAAAGGCTGGCTGCGCAGGGGCGGGTTACGCTGCCAATCTGGTACAGGCCGAGCCGCTGCCGCTGGGCAACGGGCTGTGGTGGCTGAGCAGCGAGCAGGGCGTCGAACGCCCGGGCCTGGCGTTCGTGACTCCAGCGCAGCCGCTGCAGCGTGGTGACCAGCTGGTGGCTGGTCTGTTCTGCCTGGCTTGTCTTGGCGAAGGGCATCGTCAGGTGCTCGAGCGCCTGTGTGACCTGCTGATTGCCGGGCAGGGCGACATGCTCACTCAGGCCACCACTAGCCGCGGCGTACTCGAAGCGCTGGGTGCCGAGCTGCCGGCCGACTGGCCAAGCCTGTGCATCACCCTGGCCAACGCCCACGGTCTGCATGCGCGCCCGGCCAAGACCCTGAGCGAAATCGCTCAGGGCTTCGACGGCGAAGTTCGCGTGCGATTGGCCGATGGCGTCGAGACCACCGTATCGGCTAAGAGCCTGAGCAAGTTGCTGGCTCTTGGTGCGCGCCGCGGCCAGGTTCTGGAGTTCAGCGCCGACCCGGCTATCGCAGAAGAGGCCTTGCCGGCCATCGAGGCCGCAGTGCGCGCCGGCCTGGGCGAGGATGTCGAACCGCTTCCCGAGCACATCGAAAACAGCGCCGAGCCAGTGGCCGAGGCGCCGCTCGAGCAGACCGTCGTCGCCCCGATCGCCGGCTCGCGCGTGCATGCCGTGGCGGCCTCGCCCGGTATCGCCAGTGGCCCGGCGTTCGTGCGGCGCATGCCGAAGCTCGACTACCCCGAACATGGTGAGGGTGTGCCGGCCGAGCGTCAGCGCCTTGATGAAGCGCTGCAGCACATCGACGGCGAAATCCAGCGCCTGGTCGAGCGCAGCGAAGAAGCCAGCATCCGTGAGATTTTTGTCACCCACCAGGCGATGCTCCGCGACCCGGCGCTGCGTGAAGATGTGGACGCGCGCCTGGCCAGCGGTGCCAGCGCCCAGGCGGCCTGGATCGGTGAAATCGAGGCCGCAGCGGCGCAGCAGGAATCCCTGCACGACGCCCTGCTGGCGGAACGTGCGGCGGATCTGCGTGACGTTGGCCGCCGTGTGCTGGCGCATCTGTGCGGCGTCGAAGCGCCGCAGGAGCCGGTCGAGCCCTACATTCTAGTGATGGGCGAAGTCGGCCCGTCGGATGTCGCCAGCCTGGATCGCCAGCGTGTGGCCGGCATCGTCACCGCCCGCGGCGGGGCGACCGCCCACAGCGCGATCATCGCCCGTGCGCTGGGCATTCCCTGTGTGGTCGGCGCCGGCGAAAGCCTGTTGTTGCTGGAGCAGGGCACGGCGCTGCTGCTCGACGGCGACCGCGGTCAGCTGTGGGTGCAGCCGGACGAGGCGACCCTGGCCCAGGCCGAGCGTGAGCGACAGGCCAGCGAGCAGCGCCGCGAGCGCGCCCATGGCGAACGCCTGCAGCCGGCGCGCACCCGCGACGGCCATGGCGTGGAGGTGGCTGTGAATATCGGCGCCAGTGGCGAGGCGGCCGGCGCCGTCGAACTGGGCGCCGAAGCGGTAGGCCTGCTGCGTACCGAACTGGTGTTCATGGATCACGGCCAGGCGCCGGATGTGGCGACCCAGGAAGCTGAATACCGCCGCGTCTTCGATGCCCTGCAGGGCCGTCCGCTGGTGGTGCGTACCCTGGATGTCGGCGGTGACAAGCCGCTGCCGTACTGGCCAATGCCCGAAGAGGAAAACCCGTTCCTCGGTGTGCGCGGCATCCGCCTGACCCTGCAGCGCCCGGACATCATGGAAACCCAGTTGCGTGCCCTGTTGCAGGCTGCCGAAGGTCGCCCGCTGCGCATCATGTTCCCGATGGTCGGCCAGGTCGAAGAGTGGCGTACCGCGCGGGAGATGGTCGACAAGCTGCGCCAGGAGATTCCGCTGAGCGATCTGCAGCTGGGCATCATGATCGAGGTGCCGTCCGCTGCCTTGCTGGCGCCCGTGCTGGCCCGCGAGGTGGACTTCTTCAGCATCGGCACCAACGACCTGACGCAGTACACCCTGGCCATCGACCGTGGCCATCCGACGCTTTCCGCCCAGGCCGACGGCCTGCATCCATCGGTGCTGCGCCTGATCGGCATGACCGTCGAAGCCGCCCATGCCGAAGGCAAGTGGGTGGGCGTCTGTGGCGAGTTGGCCGCCGACATGCTCGCCGTGCCGCTGCTGGTTGGCCTGGGGGTCGACGAGCTGAGCGTGGCGGCGCGCAGCATTCCGCTGGTCAAGGCGCGGGTGCGCGAGCTGGATCTGCAGCATTGCCAGGCCCAGGCCCGCCAGGCGCTGCTGCTGCCAAGCGCTACCGCGGTGCGCGCGCTGGTCGAGGAGGCGAAGTAAATGGCGCGAATCCTCACCCTGACCCTCAACCCGGCGCTGGATCTGACCGTCAGCCTCGACACCCTGCAGGCCGGCAACGTCAACCGCAGCCTGGGCATGACCACCCACGCGGCGGGCAAGGGGCTCAACGTAGCCCAGGTGCTGGCTGACCTTGGCCACAAGGTCACGGTCAGCGGCTTTCTCGGTCAGGCCAATGCTGCGCCGTTCGAGCAACTGATGCACCGTCGCGGCTTCACCGATGCCTTCGTGCGGGTGCCTGGCGAGACCCGCAGCAACATCAAGCTCGCCGAGCACGACGGGCGCATCACCGACCTCAACGGGCCTGGCCCCGAGGTGGACGAGGCGCACCAGGCGCAGCTGCTCGCCCAGCTGGATGACATCGCAGCCGGCCACGACGCCGTGGTGGTCGCCGGCAGCTTGCCGCGCGGCGTGACCGTCGAATGGTTCGCCGCACTGTTGCGTCGTCTGACGGCCGCCGGCCTGCCGGTGGCGCTGGACACCAGCGGCGCAGCGCTGCGTGCTGGCCTGGCGACCAGCCCGTGGCTGATCAAGCCCAATGAGGAAGAGCTGGCCGAGGCTTGTGAGTTGCAGCCGGCATCGCCCGAGCAGCTGGATAACGCTATCGACAAGCTGCGCGCCGCCGGGGTCGAGCACGTGCTGCTCTCGCGCGGCTCCCAAGGTGCCGACTGGTTCGGTCCCCATGGCGTGCTCAATGCACAGCCGCCGCGTGTCGAGGTGGCCAGCACCGTGGGTGCCGGCGATTCGCTGCTTGCCGCCACGCTGCATGGCCTGCTCAGTGACTGGCCTGCCGAGCGCACCTTGCGCCTGGCCACTGCCGTCGCCGCCCAGGCGGTCACGCAAATCGGTTTCGGAATTCACGATCGGCAACAGCTCGCCCGCCTGGAAGCGGCCGTGACTGTTTCGTCGAAACAATAATTAGAGGTCGCTGCAATGAATGTGCTGATCGTTACTGCCTGCCCCAATGGTCAGGTCACCAGCGTGTTGTGTTCCCGCCTGCTGCAGGCGGCGGCCGAGCGCCTGGGTTGGTCCACCCAGGTCGAAGTACATGATGCCAAGGCCATCGGCTCGCCGCTGAGCGCGGCAGCCATCGAGGCCGCGGAGCTGGTGCTGGTGGTCAAGACCGGCGAGCTGGATCTGCAGCGCTTCGTCGGCAAGCGCGTGGTGCAGTCCACGCCGTCCGAGGCGTTGGCTGACCCGCAGCAGTTCCTGCTGGTCGCCGCCGAACAGGCGCAGGTGCTCGAACAGGTCGCGCCGGTCGCTACGCCGTCCATCGGAAAACCGAAGCTGGTGGCTATCACCGCATGTCCCACCGGTGTGGCGCATACCTTCATGGCCGCCGAGGCGTTGCAACAGGCGGCCGAGCAACTGGGCTACGACCTGAAGGTCGAGACCCGTGGCTCGGTCGGTGCACGCAATCTGCTCGACGAAGCGAGCATCAAAGCGGCCGACGTGGTGCTGCTGGCCACTGACATCGAAGTGGAAACCGACCGCTTCGCCGGCAAGAAGGTCTATCGCTGCGGCACGGGTGTCGCCCTCAAGCAGCCTAAGCAGACGCTGCAGAAAGCGCTGGCCGAAGGCGTGCTGCAACAGGGTGCCGGGCAGGCGCAGAGCACCGAGAGCGGCAAGCCCGCGACCAAGAGCGGCCCCTACAAACACCTGCTTACCGGGGTTTCCTTCATGCTGCCGATGGTGGTGGCGGGCGGTTTGCTGATCGCCCTGTCGTTTGTCTTCGGCATCGAGGCGTTCAAGGAGCCGGGCACCTTGCCGGCCGCGCTGATGAAGATCGGTGGTGACGCCGCCTTCGCACTGATGATTCCCGTGCTGGCCGGTTACATCGCCTATTCGATTGCCGACCGTCCCGGCCTGGCGCCGGGCATGATCGGCGGCATGCTGGCCAGCGCCCTGGGCACCGGTTTTCTGGGCGGCATCATCGCCGGTTTCCTGGCCGGCTATCTGGCAATGGGGCTGAATCGCTGGCTGCGTCTGCCGCAGAGCATCGAGGCGTTGAAGCCGATTTTGCTGATTCCGCTGCTCGCCAGCCTGGCGACCGGTCTGGCGATGATCTATGTGGTCGGCACACCGGTTGCCGCCGTCATGGCATCGCTCGAAACCTTTCTGCAGAACATGGGCACCGCGAATGCCATCCTGCTCGGGCTGCTGCTCGGCGGCATGATGTGCGTTGACCTGGGCGGGCCGATCAACAAGGCGGCGTATGCGTTCTCGGTTGGTCTGCTCGCGTCGCAGAGCTACGCGCCGATGGCCGCGACCATGGCTGCCGGTATGGTGCCGCCGATCGGCATGGCCATCGCCACCGTGCTGGCGCGTCGCAAGTTCAGCCAGACCGAGCGCGAGGCTGGCAAGGCTGCCGGCGTGCTGGGGCTGTGCTTCATTTCCGAGGGGGCGATCCCGTTCGCAGCCAAGGATCCACTGCGCGTGATTCCGGCCAGCATTGCTGGGGGCGCGCTGACCGGTGCACTGTCGATGTACTTCGGCTGCAAGCTGATGGCGCCGCACGGCGGCCTGTTCGTACTGCTGATCCCCAACGCCATCAACCATGCATTGCTGTATCTGCTGGCGATCGTGGCGGGCAGCCTGGTGACCGGCGTGGTCTACGCGCTGATCAAACGGCCTGAAGTCGAAGCCCTGGCGGTCGCCGCCAAGGCCTGAAAGAGAAACGGGGCATCGATCGATGCCCCGTTTTTTTAGCGCGTACCGAAGACCACCATGGTCTTGCCCTTCACGAACACCAAGCCCTGTTCTTCCAGGGACTTGAGTACGCGGCCGACCATCTCCCGCGAGCAACCGACGATGCGGCCGATTTCCTGACGGGTGATCTTGATCTGCATGCCATCCGGGTGGGTCATGGCGTCCGGTTGCTTGCACAGGTCGAGCAGGGTGCGCGCGACGCGACCGGTCACATCCAGGAACGCCAGGTCGCCGACCTTGCGGGTGGTGTTGCGCAGGCGCTCGGCCATCTGCGAGCCCAGGGCGAACATGATGTCCGGATCCTGCTGGGTCAGTTCGCGGAACTTGGCATAGCTCAGCTCGGCCACTTCGCATTCGGTCTTGGCGCGAACCCAGGCGCTGCGCTCTTTCTCGGCGCCTTCCTTGCAGAACAGCCCCATCTCGCCGAAGAAGTCGCCCGGGTTGAGGTAGGCGATGATCATCTCGCGGCCGTCATCGTCCTCGATGAGGATAGTGACTGAGCCCTTGACGATGAAGTACAGCGTTTCGCTGCGGTCACCGGCATAGATGATGGTGCTCTTGGCCGTGTAGCGACGGCGGTGGCAGTGGGACAGCAGCTTGTCGAAGTTTTTGACCTTGGGCGTAAGCGTGATAGCGACCATGCCTGAATTCCAATAAATGAAGAAACTGTGAAAGGCGAAATTCGGTGACGCTGTCCAGCTCCGGGGCAAGGTGGTGCGGTGAGTGCGGCCCGGATGACTACCTTGTTGTTATCGATCAGAAGCGTCGTCATACCTCATTAATCGGATTGTGCCATTAAAAAGGCATCATAATGGCCGGCGGCGTCGACCAGTGGTCCGATTTGTGAGTTATTGCACGTTACGGTGGGAACTCTAACAGCATCTGTGCCTCGCGGTGCAAATGCCGCGCTGTGATAAGCTGCCGGCCTTTTGCATAGAGGAGCTGCAACGATGAAAGCTCGCGTTCAATGGGCCGGTGAGGCGCTGTTTCTTGGCGAGTCGGGCAGCGGCCATGCCGTCGTGATGGACGGGCCGCCGGAGAGCGGCGGTCGTAACCTGGGCGTGCGCCCCATGGAAATGTTGCTGATCGGCCTGGGTGGCTGCAGCAATTTCGATGTGGTGAGCATCCTCAAGAAATCCCGTCAGCCGGTGGAGAGCTGCGAAGCCTTTCTGGAAGCCGAGCGCGCCTCGGAAGACCCCAAGGTCTTCACCAAGATCCACCTGCATTTCGTGGTCAAGGGTCGTGGCCTGAAGGAGGCGCAGGTCAAGCGCGCGGTGGAGCTGTCGGCGGACAAGTATTGCTCGGCGTCGATCATGCTCGGCCGTGCCGGCGTGGAAATCACCCACGATTACGAAATCGTCGAACTGGGCGCCTGAAAGAGCAGGGCGACTTGACGTCGCCCTGTGCTTTGCCAAGTTAGATACGGTAGGTGGTTTTGGTCATGACCTTGGACAGCAGCGTCATGCCCAACTTGATCGGCGCGGGGAAGCGCACGCCGCCGGCATCCAGCGCGCTGTTGGCGTGCTCCAGCTCATCACTGCGCATCTGTTCGAGAATGGCCCGGGACTTGTTGTCCTGCTCGGGGATCTGTTCCAGATGCTCGTCCAGGTGCTTGACCACCTGATCCTCGGTCGCGGCCACGAAGCCCAGGCTGACCCGGTCGCTGACCAGACCGGCCACCGCACCCACCCCGAACGACAGACCGTAGAACAGCGGATTCAGCACGCTGGGGTGGCTGCCCAGCTGGCGGATGCGTTGCTCGCACCAGGCCAGGTGATCGATTTCCTCATCCGCCGCATGCTCCATGGCTTCACGCACGCGCGGCAGCCTGGCGGTCAGCGCTTGGCCCTGATACAGCGCCTGAGCGCACACCTCGCCGGTGTGGTTGATACGCATCAGCCCGGCGATATGACGGGTCTGCTGGGTATCGAGCTCGGCTTCCTGTTCGACGATGGCAGGCGACGGGCGCGAGGGTTGGCCGCTGAAAGGCAGCAGCGTGCGCAGTGCCATATCGGCCTGCAGCAGCAGGCGGTCGACGGGCGAATACTGGCGGTCGTTGGCCATGAGGTTTCTCCGGCGATGACATGAGGGGGCAGTTTACCGCAAACCGCCCGTACACAGCTTGGAGCGTCGTTTAGCCGCAACTGTGCGGCCCATCTATCGGCCCGCATTCGCCTATTGCTTGCGCCGGGTGGTTGGCAGGACTATTGGCTGCCGCTTGGGCATAAGGAGTTGCTGTGAAGAACGATATTCACGATCTGGGGCTGGTGCTCGATTCCAAGGTCAAGTTGGTACTGATCGAGTCCTGGGACGAGCGGCGGGTGCTGGAAACCCTCACCGGCCTGGCGGTGCGCCGCGGGTTAAGCCTGTTCACCTGGTCGATCACCGAGGGTTTGCGGCGCGGCGACATCGCTGGCGAGGCCTTCGCCAATGGCAACAGCCATGAGCCCGAGGCGGCGTTGCGGCTGATCAAGGCCGATCCGCAGGCGAGCCTCTACGTGATGTGCGACCTGCATCCGTTTCTCGACGACAACCCCAAGCTGGTGCGCCTGCTCAAGGAAGTGGCCATGGCCGACGGTACCCATGCGCCGACCCTGGTGCTGGTGTCCCATGCCTGCAGGTTGCCGCCGGAAGTGCAGCGTTACGCGGCGCGCTTCAACCTGGCGCTGCCGGGTGAGGACGAACTGCTAGCCATCGTGCGCGAGGAAGCGGCGCGCTGGAGCGAGCGCAACCGCAACCGTCGGGTACGCACCGATAACCGCACCCTGCAGCAGGTGGTAAAGAACCTGCGCGGCATGAGCCACGCCGAAGCGCGGCTGCTGGCGCGCAACCTGATCTGCGACGACGGCGCCATCACCCAGGAAGACTTGCCGGAGCTGAACAAGGCCAAGTTCGAGCTGCTCGATCTGGACGGCGTGCTCAGCTACGAACATGATACGGCGCGGTTTGCCGATGTCGGTGGGCTGGCCAATCTCAAGCGCTGGCTGGGCGAGCGCCAGCGCATCTTCTTCGCCGGCGAAGGTGTGGACATTCCCAAAGGTGTTTTGTTGGTCGGCGTGCAGGGCTCGGGCAAGAGCCTGGCCGCCAAGGCGGTTGCCGGCTTGTGGGGGCTGCCGCTACTGCGCCTGGATTTCGGCTGCCTGTACAACAAATTCTTCGGTGAGACCGAGCGTAATTTGCGTGAGGCGCTGGCGCTGGCCGAGCAGATGTCGCCGTGCGTGCTGTGGGTCGACGAGATTGAAAAGGGGCTGGCCAGTGGTGACCAGGACGGTGGCGTCAGCCAGCGCGTGCTGGGCACCCTGTTGACCTGGATGGCCGAGCGCAAGTCCTCGGTGTTCATGGTCGCCACCGCCAACGTGATCGATCGCCTGCCACCGGAGCTGGTGCGCAAGGGGCGTTTCGACGAGCTGTTCTTCGTCGATCTACCGGAGGTCGAAATCCGCGCCGAGATCTTCCGTATTCATCTGCAGCGCCGCGAGCTGGATTGCTCTGCCTTCGACCTGGCTCAGCTGGCGGCGGCGTCCGAGGGGTTTTCCGGTGCCGAGATCGAGCAGGTGGTGGTCAGTGCCCTGTATGCAGCTCAGGCGCAGCAGCAGGCGGTCGATACCGGCACGCTGCTGCACGGCATTCAGGCCACGGCGCCGCTGTCGGTGATCATGTCCGAGCGCCTCGCCGAACTGCGGGCCTGGGCGCGCGGGCGGACGGTCAGCGCCAACTGAGGGTCAGGTGCGGATGAAGCGGCGGTTGAGACGCGCCGCGACGCGGCGCACCAACCAGCGCGGGAACAGCCTGGGCGCCATCGTCAGCAGACGATTGCGCCAACCCGGCACGATGATCGCGCGGTTACGCTCCAGGCCGCGCACGGCGATCAGCGCCACCTCTTCGGCGCTGAGCATCAGCTTGCCGCGCTCGAGTGACGATCCGTCGAGCTGCGCATTGCGGAAGAAGGCGCTGTGGGTCGGGCCTGGGCACAGTACCGACACCTTGACGCCGTGTGGGCGAAGCTCCTCACGCAAGCCTTCGGAGAAATGCAGCACGTAGGCCTTGCTGGCGTAATAGCTGCTCATCCACGGGCCGGGCTGAAAGGCAGCGACCGAGGCGATATTGAGAATCTGCCCGTGGCCGCGCGCCGCCATCACCGTACCGATGGCATGGCAAAGCCGCGCCAGGGCCAGCACGTTGAGTTCCAGCAACTGCTGTTCGCGGCGCCAGTCCTGGGCGACGAAGGCGCCACCGCTGCCGATACCTGCGTTGTTCACCAGCAGCTCGATGACCTGGCCGTTCTGCTCCAGTTCGTGGAGCAGCCCGGAGAGTTGCAGGGGTTCGCTGAGATCGCAGACGCGAAATAGCACATCCACGGAAAAGCGCTGGGTCAGCTCGTAGGCGATGCTTTCCAGCGCATCACGCTTGCGCGCGACGAGAATCAGATTACGCCCGCGGCGGGCCAGCGCTTCGGCCAGCGCCAGGCCGATGCCGCTCGAGGCACCGGTAACCAGGGCATAACGTGACATGAGGCTCTCCAAACACCGTGCAGTTCAGGTGCATAGCCTATCCGCAACCGACCTGTCGGCGCTGCAATCGCAGCCGCTTCGAAGAAAATAAACTGCTCGGCAGCCGATCAACTGCCCTTGAGCAGTTCCCCGAACAGGCCACCGAAGAGGGCAAGCATGGCGAAACCGCTGAGGAAGATCATCAGCAGACCGCCGATGAACAGAATCAGGAAGATACCGGCGACCAGATTCACGCCCAGGCTGTTGGGCGGTGGCGGCGGACCGTAGCGGTTGCTACCGGCAGGGCCTGGCACCACCATCATGATGATCCAGAACACGCTGCTGATGAGCGGCACCACATTGAGCAGCCACAACCAGCCGGACCAGCCCATGTCGTGCAGGCGCTGCACGCCGATCTGCGCACTGAGGACCAGCAGGGCGATGAAGGCGACGATCGCCAGGATGCTGACCAGGGTTTCGGCCACGGTCGTGAGCGCTGAAAGGGCGGCCATCAGGACAATGAAGCCGAACAGCAGCCCCAGTGACCAGGCCAGGTAGCGCATGCGGCCAATGCGACCTTTGAACGAATTGATCTTCAGCTCGCCGACCTGGCCGGCGTAAGGATCGATATCCGCGCGGGGCGGCGAGTAGGGCGTCTGTGGCTGAGCGGCAGCAGCCGGCGCTGGCCGCTGTGTGCTGGTTTCTGCAACGGCCGCCTGGCGGGCCAGGTATTTCTCGATGATCACGCCGCAGGCCGAGCATTCGGCTGCGTTCTGTTGGGTGTGGCCGCATTTGGGGCAGGTCATCGAGGTCTGCGCCGGTTGCGCCTGTTCGTCCTTGATGGCCTTTTCTTCATCGGTTTCGACCAGGCTCAGCGCGGCAGTAAGGTCCGGCTCCTTGCAAGCGCGGGCACCGGCACGTTGCAGTACGCTGAGATACTGCTCGGCCTGGGCTTCATCCAGGTCACGTTTGATGGCCACCGGGCCGCGACCGAACAGGGCGTCGATGCGCGCGGTGTCGCTCTTGAACAGGCTGGCCAGATTGGCCTTGACTTCGTCCAAGGAGCTTCCGGGCATCAGGCTTCCATCGAAAACTATCTTGTAGCGGATCTGGCTCATGCGCGTCCTTGCCTGCAGGCAGAATAGTGGTCGCCGAAGCTATCCCGCCGCCATTCGTTCGGCAAGTGGCGGCGAGGCGATTTTCGATGCGGCTGAGCGATGGTTCTCAGCTTGCGGGCAAGGACGTTGCCGGTGAATCAGAACGGCCTGACCACCACGAGGATGACGATGGCGATCAGCAGCAGCACCGGCACTTCGTTGAACCAGCGGTAGAACACGTGGCTGCGCTTGTTCTCGCCGCGGGCCAGGCGTTTGTACATGGCACCGCACATATGGTGGTAACCGACCAGCAGGACCACCAGGGTCAGCTTGGCATGCATCCAGCCCTGGCTCATCCAGGCCGGCGCGAGCATCAAGAGTCCGATGCCGAATGCCAGCGTGGCGATCATCGCCGGGGTCATGATGCCCCGATACAGCTTGCGCTCCATGATGCTGAAACGCTCGCGGCTAGCGTCGTCCTCGCTCATGGTGTGATACACGAACAGCCGTGGCAGGTAGAACAGACCGGCGAACCAGCAGACCATGGCGACGATGTGCAGGGCTTTGATCCACAGATAAAGCATTGCCGTTCCTTTTCTCGAGTGGGGCTTGCGATACTAGTGCCCGTGATCTCAATAGTCATCAAGACGGTTGGCCGCAGGCGGGGTGGGCCTTATCATCCAAATCTTTGACGACTGATTTCGAGGCACCCGATGCACGTTTCTCCCTTCTTTACGATGGCAGCGCCAGCAGGCGTTTGCAGTGTGCCCGGGCATCTAGGCTGATGTCGGGTTGGGAGGTTCGCCCCAGCAATAGGGCTCAGGAGCGGCGTCTGCGGGTCGTGCTGGTGGCTCTGCTCCTTGCGGTTCCGCTCGCCTTCTATGCGGGCAGTGAGTGGCAAGCCAGGTCCACCGAGCAGCAGGCCCAGGCATTCGAGCAGATGCAGGTGCAGAGCGAGGAGCAGGCGCGCGAGCTCGACGAGCTGCGTCAGCGCGTGGCCGTCGCCAGCAGTGGTGAGCAACTGGCGCATCAGTCCAACGAGCAGAGTCGCCAGACCATCAAGCTCCTGGAAGAGCAGAACTTCAAGCAGCAACAGGAACTGGCCTTCTACAAGGGTGTGCTGGCCCCGGACAGCAAGGTCAATGGTCTGCTGATCCGCAGTTTCGACATTCACCCGGGAGACTCGCCGGGCGTCTATCGTTTCAAGCTCATGCTCAGCCGCATCGGCAAGGATGACAAACCGCTGCAGGGGCGTTTGAACGTGCAGCTGGAAGGCAGCCTGAATGGCAAGGCGAAGAGCCTGCCGCTGAATCAGCTCAGTGGCGATCTGCCTGAAGGCTCGAGCGACAAGGCGATTCCGTTCGCATTCAAACACCTGCAGGCGATTCCCGATGGTGGCCGTCTGGGTGAATTGCGACTTCCCGCGGGCTTCGTGCCCAAGCGCATACGTATCAAGGCTGATGTCGAGGGTGGAAAAGCCGTCGAGCGTCAAATCGATTGGACTGACGGATAGGTGATGGTTCGCCATGTGGAATAAAGGCAAGGAAAAGGCAGACATGCAGCGCTTCACGGGCAAGACCAGCCTGATCGCTGCGGGCGCGGTGTTTCGCGGTGACTTGGAGTTCCAGGGCGCAGTACAGATCGACGGCAAGGTGCTCGGCGACCTGCTCACCGAACAGGGTTTGGTTCGGGTTAGCGCCGAAGGGCAGGTTGAAGGCGAGGTGCGCGCACCCCATGTAGTGATCGATGGTGAGATCATTGGCGATGTGTACGCCAGCCAGCATGTCGAGCTGGGTGCCAAGGCCCGGGTTCGCGGCAATCTCTACTATGGCCTGATGGAAATGGCCATGGGCGCTCAGGTCGAAGGCGGCCTGCGGCCGATCAAGGAGCAGGACCGACCGCTGGAGCTGCCCGAGAGCGTGGACGACGCTCAATAGTTGACCAGTTTTGTAGGGTAAGCGGATAATACAGCGCTACCACGCAGTATTGGCGCCTGGCGCCGGGAGATAGAACATGAGCGTCGAAACCTTCACCCCTGCCGCTGCGATGCAGTTCACGCAGGGTGCAGCCAGCAAGGTGAAGAGCCTGGTTGATGAAGAGGGCAATCCGCGCCTTAAGTTGCGCGTGTTCGTCACGGGCGGCGGTTGCTCGGGCTTCCAGTACGGCTTTACCTTCGATGAAGAAGTGGCCGATGACGACACCATCGTCGAACGTGAGGGCGTCAGCCTGGTCGTAGATCCGATGAGCTTCCAGTACCTGGTCGGTGCGGAAGTGGATTATCAGGAGGGCCTGGAAGGCTCGCGCTTCGTGATCAAGAACCCCAACGCGACCACCACCTGCGGTTGCGGTTCGTCGTTCTCGATCTGAGCCCTACGTCATATGAAAACGCCGCGCATCTGCGCGGCGTTTTTGTTTGGGCGTTGCTCAGGCCGGGTAGATGGCGCCGAGCACTCGCAGGCCTTTGGCGCCAGTGACCTCCGGCCGGTTGGCGGGGATGCCGTTGAGGCAGCAGTGAGCAAGCCAGGCAAACGCCATGGCTTCCACCCAATCAGCAGGAACACCGTGATCGTCGGTGCGGCTCACCTCACTCGCGGGCAGCAGCGCTTGCAGGCGTTCCAGCAGTGCCTTGTTGTGGGCGCCGCCGCCGCAGACCAGCAGTTGGCTGCAATCCGGCTGTGCCTGCAACAGTGAGCTGACGATGCTGGTAGCCGTGACTTCCAGCAAGGTGGCCTGAACATCCTGCGGCTGATAGGGCGGCTGTGTGGCCAGTTGCTGCATCAGCCATGGGAGGTTGAACAGCTCGCGCCCGGTGCTCTTAGGCCCAGTGGTCTGGAAGAACGGGTCCGCCAACAGTGCTTTCAGCAGTTCGGGTTGCACGGTGCCGCTGGCAGCCCAGGCACCATCCTTGTCATAACTCTTGCCAAGTTGATGGTGAATCCACGCATCCATCAATACGTTGCCCGGCCCGCAGTCGAAGCCCTTGGCGGGCTTGCCTTGCTCCAGCAGGCTGAGGTTGCTGAAGCCACCGACGTTGAGAATGGCTCGGGCCGAGCCGGGGCTGGCGAACAGTGCTTCATGGAAGGCCGGCACCAGCGGTGCGCCCTGGCCGCCGGCTGCCACGTCGCGGCGGCGGAAGTCGGCCACCACGGTGATGCCGGTCAGCTCCGCCAGCAGGGCAGGGTTGCCGATCTGGATGGTAAAGCCGCGCGTAGGCTCGTGGCGCACGGTCTGGCCGTGACTGCCAATGGCGCGAATGACCTCTGGCTGCAGATTCTGCTCGCGCAGCAGGCTGTTGATGCCCTCGGCGACCAGTCTTGCCCAGGCTTGCTCGGCGAGCGCCGCGCGGGCGAGCTCATCCGTACCGGAACTGCACAAGTCGAGCAGCTGCTGGCGAAGATCGTCGGGAAGTGCTTGGTAGTGGTGGGCGAGCAATCGAGTGCGCTCGCCTTGCTCGACAAGGGCGATGTCCAGCCCGTCGAGACTGGTACCGGACATCACACCGAGATACAGCATGGGAATCAGCGCTTGTTGAGGGCGAGCATGGTGGCTTTTTCCTGATCCATGCGTGCCATGAGCGGCTTGCTCGCCTGCAGGAAACGCTGCTTTTCCTGGCGAGCGATCGGATCGGACATCGGCAGCTTCTGGCTCAGCGGGTCGACGTGGGTGCCATTGACCTGGAACTCGTAGTGCAGGTGCGGGCCAGTCGACAGGCCGGTGGTGCCGATGTAACCGATGATCTGGCCCTGCTTAACGGTACCCCCGGTGCGTACGCCCTTGGCGAAGCCCTGCATGTGAGCATAGAGGGTGCGGTAGCGGCTGCCGTGCTGCAATACGATGGTGTTGCCGTAGCCGCCCTTGCGGCCAGCCAGGATGACTTTGCCATCACCGGCAGCCTTGATTGGCGTACCGCGCGGCGCGGCGTAATCGACACCCTTGTGAGCGCGGATCTTGTTGAGAATCGGGTGCTTGCGGCCGTTGGAGAAGCGCGAGCTGATACGCGCGAAGTCGACCGGCGTGCGGATGAAGGCCTTGCGCATGCTGTTGCCGTCGGCATCGTAATAGCTGACGTTGCCTTGCTTGTCGGTATAGCGAACAGCGGTATAGGTCTTGCCGCGGTTGGTGAAGCGCGCGGAGAGAATGTTGCCGGTGCCGACCGATCTGTCGCCAACCTTCTTGTTCTGGTAGATGACTTCGAATTCGTCGCCTTCACGAATGTCCATGGCGAAGTCGATGTCGTAGCCGAAGATGTTGGCCAGGTCCATGGTCAGATTGTGGGACAGGCCGGCGCGCTTGGCAGCCACGAACAGCGAGCTGTTGATCACACCATGGGCGTAGGATTCGTGTACGTCCGGTTTGACCATCTCGCGCTTGAAGTCATAGCCGCTGTCGGTCTTGCTGAGGCTGATGCTTTCCAGGTCGCTGAGCTGGCTGTGCAGGCTTTCCAGCTGGCCGTCCTCGGTCAGTTGAAACTGCAGTTCCTGGCCGACCTTGAGGCGGCTCAGCTGGCTGGCTTCCTTGCTGCTGTTGATCACGTCATGCACGGTGTTGGCGGGCAGGCCGACCTTGCTGAAGACCGTGGAGAGGGTGTCGCCATTGGCCACGGTGACCGTCTTGTTGCGAGGGTCCTCAGGTTCCTGTTCGGCAACTTCGGGCTCCGCATCGATCTCGGCATTCTGTGAATCGTCGCTGCCTTCTATCTGTGCGAACGGTGAGTCGGCCTCTTCCTGAGCGTCGGCGCCTGCCTGGTTGATGGGGAGATTCTGCTGGACTTGTTCGGAGCCGTTGTCCATGTCCAGGTTGAGAAAGGTTTTCTTTGCTTCTACTTCGCGGGAGGGAAACACCAGAAGAGCGAGACTTAAAAGGGCGGCGACGCCGCTGGCTGCGATGATGTGCGTCTTTGGATAGAGCGGCGGCGCTTTAGTTGTAGAGGTCATAGGGCTGCTTTTTTGAAGTGAAAAGATGAAGAGGAAAAGAAGATACTGATGAATATGCAGTAACTGTATAAAATATAACCAAATCTACATCGAGGCAACCCTGCAGGTGATGGCCGGCGCCCGTTATGTGCGATGCAGGGCAAAACTTGTCATTTGTTGGCGATCTTGTATGGTTGGCTCCCCTTTGAATCTGGTGGCTGTGAGTCCTATGAAGTCGGTTGAAGAGCAGCTCGCGCTGATCAAGCGCGGTGCAGAAGAAGTCCTTGTTGAAGCGGAGCTGATCGAAAAGCTCAAGCGCGGCGAGCCGCTGCGTATCAAGGCAGGCTTCGACCCGACTGCACCGGACCTGCACCTGGGGCACACCGTGCTTATTAATAAGCTGCGCCAGTTCCAGGAGCTGGGTCATCAGGTGATCTTCCTGATCGGCGACTTCACCGGCATGATCGGCGACCCCAGCGGCAAGAGCGCCACGCGCCCACCGCTGACCCGTGAGCAGGTGCTAGAGAACGCTGAGACTTACAAGGCTCAGGTGTTCAAGATCCTCGATCCAGCCAAGACCGAGGTCGCCTTCAACTCCACCTGGATCAACGAGCTGACGCCGGCCGACTTCATTCGCCTGGCCTCGCAGTACACCGTGGCGCGCATGCTTGAGCGTGACGACTTCGACAAGCGCTACACCGGCAACCAGCCGATTGCCATTCACGAGTTCCTTTACCCGCTCGTGCAGGGCTATGACTCGGTGGCGCTGCGCGCCGATGTGGAGCTCGGTGGCACCGACCAGAAATTCAACCTGCTGATGGGGCGCGAGCTTCAGCGTGCCTACGGCCAGTCGTCCCAGTGTGTCGTCACCATGCCGTTGCTCGAAGGGCTGGACGGCGTGAAGAAGATGTCCAAGTCCCTGGGCAACTATATAGGTATCCAGGAAGCGCCTGGCGTCATGTACAACAAGCTGGTGTCGATGCCGGATGCGCTGATGTGGCGTTACTTCGAATTGCTCAGCTTCCGCAGCATGGATGAGATCGAGCAGTTCAAGAAGGATGTCGAAGCCGGCGCGAATCCGCGTGATATCAAGATCAAGCTGGCTGAAGAAATAGTTGCGCGTTTCCATGGCGAAGAGGCGGCGGCTACAGCCCACCGTTCTGCCGGTAACCGTATGAAGGATGGCGAGCTGCCTGAGGATCTGCCAGAGGTCGAACTGGCCGCTGGCGATGATATGCCGATTGCCGCGCTGCTTAATAAAGCGGGCCTAGTGAAGAACGCGGCGGTCGCCCGTGATCTTCTTGGCTCTGGTGGTGTGCGTGTGGATGGCCAAGTGGTGGATCGCAGCTTCGTGTTCAAGCTGGGGGCTGCCCACGTTTGCCAGGCCGGCAAGAAGGCTTTCGCGCGGGTTACGCTGAAAACTGAATAAAAGCGTAAATAAACGGTTGACCTGAGTTTCGAGGGGCCTATAATGCGCACCACTTCCGGCGCAGCCTGATCTGAAAACTCCTTGTAGATCAACGAGTTAGACGAAAATAAAGGTTGCACGGACGGCGAATTCGAGTAGAATGCGCCGGCATCGACAGGGTGGTTTGAGTGGCTCTGTTGATGGTTCGATCAGGTTGATCGAAGGCGGTAAAAGAGGGTGTTGACAGCGGTTTGTAACGCTGTAGAATGCGCCTCCCGCTGGAGAGAAGATGATCTGGTCGGGCGCTGCAAGGTGTTGAGAAGAAAGAAAAAATTCTTCAAAAACAACTTGACAGCAAATGAGGGTGCTGTAAGATGCGCGCCTCGGTTGAGACGAAAGCCTCAGTCAAACGTTCTTTAACAACTGAATCAAGCAATTCGTGTGGGTGCTTGTGAGTTAAGACTGACAGATCGCAAGATTATCAGCATCACAAGTAACACTCGTGAATTCGAGAGTTTTTTGCGATTGCTGAGCCAAGTTTAGGGTTTTCTCAAAACCCAAGCAGTATTGAACTGAAGAGTTTGATCATGGCTCAGATTGAACGCTGGCGGCAGGCCTAACACATGCAAGTCGAGCGGTTGACGGGAGCTTGCTCCCTGATTCAGCGGCGGACGGGTGAGTAATGCCTAGGAATCTGCCTATTAGTGGGGGACAACGTTTCGAAAGGAACGCTAATACCGCATACGTCCTACGGGAGAAAGCAGGGGACCTTCGGGCCTTGCGCTAATAGATGAGCCTAGGTCGGATTAGCTTGTTGGTGAGGTAATGGCTCACCAAGGCGACGATCCGTAACTGGTCTGAGAGGATGATCAGTCACACTGGAACTGAGACACGGTCCAGACTCCTACGGGAGGCAGCAGTGGGGAATATTGGACAATGGGCGAAAGCCTGATCCAGCCATGCCGCGTGTGTGAAGAAGGTCTTCGGATTGTAAAGCACTTTAAGTTGGGAGGAAGGGCAGTAAGTTAATACCTTGCTGTTTTGACGTTACCGACAGAATAAGCACCGGCTAACTCTGTGCCAGCAGCCGCGGTAATACAGAGGGTGCAAGCGTTAATCGGAATTACTGGGCGTAAAGCGCGCGTAGGTGGTTTGTTAAGTTGGATGTGAAAGCCCCGGGCTCAACCTGGGAACTGCATCCAAAACTGGCAAGCTAGAGTACGGTAGAGGGTGGTGGAATTTCCTGTGTAGCGGTGAAATGCGTAGATATAGGAAGGAACACCAGTGGCGAAGGCGACCACCTGGACTGATACTGACACTGAGGTGCGAAAGCGTGGGGAGCAAACAGGATTAGATACCCTGGTAGTCCACGCCGTAAACGATGTCAACTAGCCGTTGGAATCCTTGAGATTTTAGTGGCGCAGCTAACGCATTAAGTTGACCGCCTGGGGAGTACGGCCGCAAGGTTAAAACTCAAATGAATTGACGGGGGCCCGCACAAGCGGTGGAGCATGTGGTTTAATTCGAAGCAACGCGAAGAACCTTACCTGGCCTTGACATGCTGAGAACTTTCCAGAGATGGATTGGTGCCTTCGGGAACTCAGACACAGGTGCTGCATGGCTGTCGTCAGCTCGTGTCGTGAGATGTTGGGTTAAGTCCCGTAACGAGCGCAACCCTTGTCCTTAGTTACCAGCACCTCGGGTGGGAACTCT
The DNA here is from genome assembly GCF_000213805.1 of Pseudomonas fulva 12-X. Lineage (NCBI taxonomy): Bacteria > Pseudomonadati > Pseudomonadota > Gammaproteobacteria > Pseudomonadales > Pseudomonadaceae > Pseudomonas > Pseudomonas fulva. The sequence continues at coordinate 692,724 of NC_015556.1, forward strand.
AAGGAGACTGCCGGTGACAAACCGGAGGAAGGTGGGGATGACGTCAAGTCATCATGGCCCTTACGGCCAGGGCTACACACGTGCTACAATGGTCGGTACAAAGGGTTGCCAAGCCGCGAGGTGGAGCTAATCCCATAAAACCGATCGTAGTCCGGATCGCAGTCTGCAACTCGACTGCGTGAAGTCGGAATCGCTAGTAATCGTGAATCAGAATGTCACGGTGAATACGTTCCCGGGCCTTGTACACACCGCCCGTCACACCATGGGAGTGGGTTGCACCAGAAGTAGCTAGTCTAACCTTCGGGAGGACGGTTACCACGGTGTGATTCATGACTGGGGTGAAGTCGTAACAAGGTAGCCGTAGGGGAACCTGCGGCTGGATCACCTCCTTAATCGAAGATCGCAGCTTATTCATAAGCTCCCACACGAATTGCTTGATTCATTGTAGAAGACGATGCTGTAACGCGACCCTGTTATAGGTCTGTAGCTCAGTTGGTTAGAGCGCACCCCTGATAAGGGTGAGGTCGGCAGTTCAAATCTGCCCAGACCTACCAATTCAGGTGCAGATGATACGGGGCCATAGCTCAGCTGGGAGAGCGCCTGCCTTGCACGCAGGAGGTCAGCGGTTCGATCCCGCTTGGCTCCACCACTATCTGGTTGCAGTCGTTAAGTTGAGAGTTCAGAAATGAGCATTCCTGTTTAGGCAGTGTGAATGTTGATTTCTGGTCTTTGACCAGTCGAAACATCGTTCTTTAAAAATTTGGGTATGTGATAGAAGTGACTGATTGATTACTTTCACTGGTAATTAATCTGGTCAAGGTAAAATTTGCGTTGTTCTCAAGTGCAAATTTTCGGCGAATGTCGTCTTCACGTTATAGACAGTAACCAGATTGCTTGGGGTTATATGGTCAAGTGAAGAAGCGCATACGGTGGATGCCTTGGCAGTCAGAGGCGATGAAAGACGTTGTAGCCTGCGATAAGCTTTGGGGAGTCGGCAAACAGACTGTGATCCAGAGATCTCTGAATGGGGGAACCCACCTAGCATAAGCTGGGTATCATGCACTGAATACATAGGTGCATGAGGCGAACCAGGGGAACTGAAACATCTAAGTACCCTGAGGAAAAGAAATCAACCGAGATTCCCTTAGTAGTGGCGAGCGAACGGGGACTAGCCCTTAAGTTGATTAGAGTGTAGTGGAAGGCTCTGGAAAGTGCCGCCGTAGTGGGTGATAGCCCCGTACACGAAATGCTCTTATCAATGAAATCGAGTAGGACGGAGCACGAGAAACTTTGTCTGAATATGGGGGACCATCCTCCAAGGCTAAATACTACTGACTGACCGATAGTGAACCAGTACCGTGAGGGAAAGGCGAAAAGAACCCCGGAGAGGGGAGTGAAATAGAACCTGAAACCGTATGCGTACAAGCAGTGGGAGCCTACTTTGTTGGGTGACTGCGTACCTTTTGTATAATGGGTCAGCGACTTATATTCAGTGGCGAGCTTAACCGAATAGGGGAGGCGTAGCGAAAGCGAGTCTTAATAGGGCGTTTAGTCGCTGGGTATAGACCCGAAACCGGGCGATCTATCCATGGGCAGGTTGAAGGTTAGGTAACACTGACTGGAGGACCGAACCGACTACCGTTGAAAAGTTAGCGGATGACCTGTGGATCGGAGTGAAAGGCTAATCAAGCTCGGAGATAGCTGGTTCTCCTCGAAAGCTATTTAGGTAGCGCCTCGTGTATCACTGCTGGGGGTAGAGCACTGTTTCGGCTAGGGGGTCATCCCGACTTACCAAACCGATGCAAACTCCGAATACCAGCAAGTGTCAGCACGGGAGACACACGGCGGGTGCTAACGTCCGTCGTGAAAAGGGAAACAACCCAGACCGTCAGCTAAGGTCCCAAAGTTATGGTTAAGTGGGAAACGATGTGGGAAGGCTTAGACAGCTAGGAGGTTGGCTTAGAAGCAGCCATCCTTTAAAGAAAGCGTAATAGCTCACTAGTCGAGTCGGCCTGCGCGGAAGATGTAACGGGGCTCAAACCATACACCGAAGCTACGGGTTCAACGTAAGTTGAGCGGTAGAGGAGCGTTCTGTAAGCCTGTGAAGGTGAGTTGAGAAGCTTGCTGGAGGTATCAGAAGTGCGAATGCTGACATGAGTAACGACAATGCGAGTGAAAAACTCGCACGCCGAAAGACCAAGGTTTCCTGCGCAACGTTAATCGACGCAGGGTGAGTCGGCCCCTAAGGCGAGGCAGAAATGCGTAGTCGATGGGAAACGGGTTAATATTCCCGTACTTCTAATTACTGCGATGGAGGGACGGAGAAGGCTAGGCCAGCACGGCGTTGGTTGTCCGTGTTTAAGGTGGTAGGCTGGAATCTTAGGTAAATCCGGGGTTTCAAGGCCGAGAGCTGATGACGAGTTGTCCTTTAGGACGATGAAGTGGTTGATGCCATGCTTCCAGGAAAAGCTTCTAAGCTTCAGGTAATTAGGAACCGTACCCCAAACCGACACAGGTGGTTAGGTAGAGAATACCAAGGCGCTTGAGAGAACTCGGGTGAAGGAACTAGGCAAAATGGCACCGTAACTTCGGGAGAAGGTGCGCCGGTGAGTGTGAAGGGTTTACCCCGTAAGCACATGCCGGTCGAAGATACCAGGCCGCTGCGACTGTTTATTAAAAACACAGCACTCTGCAAACACGAAAGTGGACGTATAGGGTGTGACGCCTGCCCGGTGCCGGAAGGTTAATTGATGGGGTTAGCTAACGCGAAGCTCTTGATCGAAGCCCCGGTAAACGGCGGCCGTAACTATAACGGTCCTAAGGTAGCGAAATTCCTTGTCGGGTAAGTTCCGACCTGCACGAATGGCGTAACGATGGCGGCGCTGTCTCCACCCGAGACTCAGTGAAATTGAAATCGCTGTGAAGATGCAGTGTATCCGCGGCTAGACGGAAAGACCCCGTGAACCTTTACTATAGCTTTGCACTGGACTTTGAGCTTGCTTGTGTAGGATAGGTGGGAGGCTTTGAAGTGGGGACGCCAGTTCTCATGGAGCCATCCTTGAAATACCACCCTGGCAACCTTGAGGTTCTAACTCTGGTCCGTTATCCGGATCGAGGACAGTGTATGGTGGGTAGTTTGACTGGGGCGGTCTCCTCCTAAAGAGTAACGGAGGAGTACGAAGGTGCGCTCAGACCGGTCGGAAATCGGTCGTAGAGTATAAAGGCAAAAGCGCGCTTGACTGCGAGACAGACACGTCGAGCAGGTACGAAAGTAGGTCTTAGTGATCCGGTGGTTCTGTATGGAAGGGCCATCGCTCAACGGATAAAAGGTACTCCGGGGATAACAGGCTGATACCGCCCAAGAGTTCATATCGACGGCGGTGTTTGGCACCTCGATGTCGGCTCATCACATCCTGGGGCTGAAGCCGGTCCCAAGGGTATGGCTGTTCGCCATTTAAAGTGGTACGCGAGCTGGGTTTAGAACGTCGTGAGACAGTTCGGTCCCTATCTGCCGTGGACGTTTGAGATTTGAGAGGGGCTGCTCCTAGTACGAGAGGACCGGAGTGGACGAACCTCTGGTGTTCCGGTTGTCACGCCAGTGGCATTGCCGGGTAGCTATGTTCGGGAAAGATAACCGCTGAAAGCATCTAAGCGGGAAACTTGCCTCAAGATGAGATCTCACTGGAACCTTGAGTTCCCTAAAGGGCCGTCGAAGACTACGACGTTGATAGGCTGGGTGTGTAAGCGTTGTGAGGCGTTGAGCTAACCAGTACTAATTGCCCGTGAGGCTTGACCATATAACACCCAAACAATTTGGCTGTTAGACGGTTGAAGTCGACAGTAATGCCGAAAATTTGCGAGAACACGTAATACCAACTGACACCACATACCCAATTCGCTGCAGCGGCTAAACCCCGAAGCAGCAACCAGTTTGCTTGACGACCATAGAGCGTTGGAACCACCTGATCCCATCCCGAACTCAGTAGTGAAACGACGCATCGCCGATGGTAGTGTGGAGCTTCTCCATGTGAGAGTAGGTCATCGTCAAGCTTCTATAAGAAACCCCAGATCTCGATAGAGGTCTGGGGTTTCGTCTTTTGGGCTGGAGAATTCAAAGGCCTAATACCCAGCGGCGCCAGGCAGGCGGGGCATGCACATGCAGCACGCTGCCCTGGGTAACGCTTCGCTCAACCGCAGGCTAGGCAGTGAGTTTGTGGTGGACGGGTGAAGCGTCTTCCACCCTACGGTGCTGGGTATCTATGGTTTAACCCGGTGCTGTCCTTGGGGGGGCGTTGGTTGCTCAACCATTTCTCCTCCACGCGCCGAGAGTCTTCCTGCCTGTCATGATGAATGCGCCCTAGTCTTGTAGGCAGCGGGCGAGTGCATCGTTATCATGCGCTCCTTGAAGCAGGGCGGGTCAGGCATGCAGTCTTTATTGCGACTTCTACAGGATGGGCAGTTCCACTCGGGCGAGGAGCTGGGAGCGGCTGTCGGTGTAAGTCGGGCGGCTATCTGGAAGCGCTTGCAGGCGCTCGAGGCCGAGTTCGATCTGCAGATCCACAAGGTTCGCGGCCGTGGATATCGGCTCGAGACGCCTCTGTCGCTACTGAACGGCAATTTGCTTAGCGACTCATCCCCCTTTGCTGTCACGTTGCTGCAGCAGGTCGATTCCACCAACGCCGAAGCGTTGCGTCATCTAGCCTCAGGCGCAGTTCCGCCATTTCTGATCATCGCCGAACAGCAGACTGCCGGGCGTGGTCGGCGAGGACGTAGCTGGGCGAGTCCTTTCGGTGAGAACCTGTATTACAGCTTGGTGCTGCGAGTCAGTGGCGGCATGCGGCAGCTCGAAGGTCTCAGTCTTGTCGTGGGGCTTGCGTTGCTGCAGACGTTGCGCGATGCGGGCATCGCGGATGCTGGTCTGAAGTGGCCCAATGATCTATTGGTCGGCGGTCGCAAGATCGCCGGCATCCTCCTGGAGCTTTCCGGTGATCCTGCTGATGTCTGTCATGTGGTGATCGGTATCGGCGTGAACATCAATATGCGCGTTGCGCCTCAGGGCGAAGTTATCGGCCAGCCCTGGACATCCATGCGCCAGGTTCTTGGTAGCCAGGTTGACCGTAACCAGTTCATTGCCAGTCTCAATGCTCAGCTCGAACGCTATCTTCAGCTGCATCAGGCACATGGTTTTGCCTCGCTGCGGGAGCAATGGGAGGGCAGTCATCTCTGGCAGGGGCGAATGGTGGAGCTCGCTGCCGGGGCGCAGGCCGTTCACGGGCGTGTCCTCGGCGTTGATGATACGGGCGCGCTGCGCCTTGAGGTTGATGGCCAGGAAAAGGTTTTCAGCGGTGGTGAGCTCAGTTTGAGGTTGCATGATGATTCTTGAGCTTGACTGCGGTAACAGCTTTATCAAATGGCGAGTCCTGCCGCGCGGTGGTGTAGGTGCGGTACTTGCCAGTGGCGTGGCGGACAATGGTGAGGAGCTTATCGAGGCGCTGGCTGATCGTTTCGTGCGGCAATTGTCGACCTGCCGTCTGGTGAGTGTGCGAGCGGATGATGAAACCCGTTTGCTCTGCGCGGCGCTTTCCGCGCGCTTCGCCATTGAGTGTCAGGTAGCGAAGCCTGCCCAGGTGCTTGCCGGGGTGCGCAACGGCTATGAGGATTATCAGCGCCTGGGGCTCGACCGTTGGCTTGCCGTTGTCGGCGCCTACAGTCTGGAGCGGGGCGCTTGTCTTGTCCTGGATCTCGGTACGGCGATCACTTCGGATTTCGTCGATGCCGGTGGCGCTCATCTGGGCGGTTTCATCTGTCCAGGTATGCCGTTGATGCGCAGTCAATTGCTTACGCACACCCGTCGCATTCGCTATGACAGTAAGGCGGCCGAACATGCAAGTGACAGCCTGGTGCCGGGGCGCTCCACCGCTGAGGCGGTAGAGCGTGGTTGTCGGCTGATGCTGCGCGGCTTTGTCGCGACGCAGCTCGAGCAGGCGCGGCAGCAGTGCGGAGCGGATGTGGCCGTATTTCTGACCGGGGGCGATGCAGCGATGGCTGCCGAATGGGTGCCGGCAGCGCGCGTGGTACCCGATCTGGTATTCATCGGGCTGGCGATCGCCTGTCCAGTGACGGGGGAGAAGTGATGCGTTGGATCTTCATGTTGTTGGTCGTGCTCAACGCCTTCTATTACGTATGGCATCAGCAGCAGGCACCAATGCAGGCCAAAGAGGTTGCGCCGCTGTCCCTGTATCAGGACAGTCGGCGGGATATCCAGCTGCTAAGTGAGTCCAAGCCGCAGGAGCGCCGCGCCTCTACTGTCAAGGATGAGGCGAAGGAAGAGGTGCCAGAGCAGGCGGTGTGTCTGTTTCTGGGGCGTTTCGATGACGAGGCGCAGGCCCAGCAGGTGGAGCAGCGCCTGCTGAGTCTGGATATCCGTTCGCAGGTTCAGGTCGTCGAGTCGGCCGGCTCGGTCGATTACTGGGTCTATCTGCCTCCACTGGCGTCTCGGCAGGCATCGCTTCGCCAGTTGCGTGAACTGCAGGCGCGCAAGATCGACAGCTACATCATCAGTCAGGGCGATCTTGCCAATGGCATCTCTCTGGGGATTTTTCCCCGCCATGATTCGGCCGATAGCGTGATATCCCGCCTGCGTCGTGCCGGTTACGAGCCATTGCTGCGTGAATTGCCTCGTGCCAATCGCAGCCATTGGGTGCGTATCGCCCCGGAAAGCCGGCGTTTGGTCGATGATTCGCTGCTTGAACGTTTGTCTTTGGACTTCAATGGCTTACAACATCAATTAATGCCATGCGAGGGGGTTGCAAGCGTTCGATAGAATGCATAGAATGGCGCCCGCTTCGCAGGGTGGACATCTCGAGAGATGGAATGCGAAGTTGCTGTTAGTGACGCTAAGCTCAGGTTTTTAAATGAGAAAGTGCTTGACAGTAGGGTGGCAGATAAAGAGAATGCCGCCTCCTTATGGAGGGATTCCCGAGCGGCCAAAGGGATCAGACTGTAAATCTGACGTCATAGACTTCGAAGGTTCGAATCCTTCTCCCTCCACCAGATTTAAGCGCGAGCTGCTAGCTCCGCGGGCATAGTTCAGTGGTAGAACCTCAGCCTTCCAAGCTGATGATGCGGGTTCGATTCCCGCTGCCCGCTCCAGCTTTTGTTGTTCGTGCAATGTGTTTCGCTCATGTAGCTCAGTTGGTAGAGCACACCCTTGGTAAGGGTGAGGTCAGCGGTTCAAATCCGCTCATGAGCTCCATTTAATAGAGGCAGATATGAGAATATCTGCCTTTGTTTTAATGGCGGTATCGCTAGCTGAATTCTTCGTTCGGGGACGGTCAAAATGGCTAAAGAAAAGTTTGAACGTAACAAACCGCACGTCAACGTTGGCACCATCGGTCACGTTGACCATGGCAAAACCACTCTGACCGCTGCTCTGACTCGCGTCTGCTCCGAAGTATTCGGCTCGGCTCGCGTCGACTTCGACAAGATCGACAGCGCTCCGGAAGAGAAGGCTCGTGGTATCACCATCAACACTGCCCACGTAGAGTACGATTCCAACATTCGTCACTACGCGCACGTTGACTGCCCGGGCCACGCTGACTACGTCAAGAACATGATCACCGGTGCTGCCCAGATGGACGGCGCGATCCTGGTTTGCTCGGCCGCTGATGGTCCGATGCCGCAAACCCGTGAGCACATCCTGCTGTCCCGTCAGGTAGGCGTTCCGTACATCGTTGTCTTCCTGAACAAGGCTGACATGGTTGACGACGCTGAGCTGCTGGAACTGGTCGAGATGGAAGTTCGCGACCTGCTGAGCACCTACGACTTCCCGGGCGACGACACTCCGATCATCATCGGTTCGGCGCTGATGGCTCTGAACGGCCAGGACGACAACGAGATGGGCACTACTGCCGTCAAGAAACTCGTCGAGACTCTGGATACCTACATCCCTGAGCCGGTTCGTGCCATCGACCGTCCGTTCCTGATGCCAATCGAAGACGTATTCTCGATCTCCGGCCGCGGTACTGTAGTGACCGGTCGTGTAGAGCGCGGTATCGTCAAGATCCAGGAAGAAATCGAGATCGTTGGTCTGCGTGCTACCACCAAGACCACCTGCACCGGTGTCGAGATGTTCCGCAAGCTGCTCGACGAAGGTCGTGCTGGTGAGAACTGTGGCGTTCTGCTGCGCGGCACCAAGCGTGACGACGTAGAGCGTGGTCAGGTTCTGGCCAAGCCGGGCACCATCAAGCCGCACACCAAGTTCGAAGCTGAAGTGTACGTTCTGTCCAAAGAAGAAGGTGGTCGTCACACCCCGTTCTTCAAGGGCTATCGTCCGCAGTTCTACTTCCGTACCACTGACGTGACCGGTTCGTGCGAACTGCCGGAAGGCGTTGAGATGGTAATGCCGGGCGACAACATCAAAATGGTTGTCACCCTGATCAAGCCGATCGCCATGGAAGACGGCCTGCGTTTCGCAATTCGCGAAGGTGGTCGTACCGTTGGTGCCGGTGTTGTAGCAAAGATCGTCGAATAATCGGTTGATCTGTCCCCATCAGGCCGGCATAATGGTCGGCCTGATTTTAGTTCTAGGTCAGTAGCTCAATTGGCAGAGCGGCGGTCTCCAAAACCGCAGGTTGGGGGTTCGATTCCCTCCTGACCTGCCATTTTCTAACGAATTTGGCGTGTCTTCTCACAGGATCCTTGTTCATGAATGTTAAGGCTGAAGCCAAAGACTCTCGTTTTGATCTGCTCAAGTGGATCGCGGTGGCCCTGCTTGTGGTCGCTGGAGTGGTCGGTAATCAGTACTTTTCGGGTGAGCCGATTCTGTATCGTGTGGTGGGTGTGCTGGTGCTGGCAGTCGTTGCCGCGCTGATCGCCCTGCAAACCACCAAGGGTCAGTCCTTCTTTGGTCTGGCGAAAGAAGCTCGCGTCGAAATTCGCAAGGTTGTCTGGCCGACCCGTCAGGAAACCACGCAAACCACGCTGATCGTCGTCCTGGTCGTGCTTGTCATGGCTCTGGTGCTTTGGGGGCTCGATTCGCTCCTCGGTTGGCTTGTGTCGTTTATTGTAAGTTGAGGTAGGGTGTCCCGTGGCTAAGCGTTGGTACGTTGTGCATGCTTACTCGGGTTACGAGAAGCATGTAATGCGTTCGCTGATCGAGCGCGTAAAATTCGCCGGAATGGAAGATGAGTTCGGCGAGATTCTGGTCCCCACCGAAGAAGTGGTGGAAATGCGGAATGGCCAGAAGCGCAAGAGCGAGCGCAAGTTCTTTCCAGGCTACGTGCTGGTGCAGATGGAAATGAATGAGGCGACTTGGCACTTGATCAAGGATACGCCGCGGGTGATGGGCTTTATTGGTGGTACCGCCGATAAGCCTGCCCCGATTACCGAAAAAGAGGCTGACGCCATTCTGCGTCGCGTCGCCGATAGCGGTGACAAGCCCAAGCCCAAGACGCTGTTTGAACCGGGCGAGATGGTTCGTGTTATCGATGGTCCGTTCGCTGATTTCAGTGGCGTCGTCGAAGAAGTGAATTACGAGAAGAGCCGCATCCAGGTGGCAGTGACCATTTTCGGTCGTGCCACTCCGGTCGAGCTGGAGTTCAGTCAGGTCGAGAAGTCGTAACTGACACACGCATCCCATACCCCGCAGTCATAGGCTGCGGGGTTTTGTTGTCACTGGGATAAACAGGCAATAGTCGGGGAGCTGAAAGGCGCTAGAACCCGTAACTGGAGTAGCTAATGGCTAAGAAAATCACGGCTTATATCAAGCTGCAAGTAAAGGCCGGTCAGGCCAACCCGTCGCCACCCGTTGGTCCCGCTCTGGGCCAGCACGGCGTCAACATCATGGAATTCTGCAAGGCGTTCAACGCCAAGACCCAGGGCATGGAACCTGGTCTGCCGACTCCAGTGATCATCACTGTTTACAGTGACCGTAGCTTCACCTTCGAAACCAAGAGCACCCCGGCCTCCGTGCTGCTGAAGAAAGCAGCCGGTCTGACCAGCGGTTCGGCTCGTCCGAACACTGTCAAAGTCGGCACCGTTACCCGTGCCCAGCTCGAAGAGATCGCCAAGACCAAGCAGGCTGATCTGACTGCAGCTGATATGGATGCAGCCGTGCGTACCATCGCCGGTTCTGCTCGTAGCATGGGCCTCAACGTGGAGGGTGTGTAATGGCTAAGCTGACCAAGCGCCAAAAGGCTATCGCAGCCAAGATCGAGCCGGGCAAAGCCTACAGCTTCAACGATGCTGCTGCGCTGCTGGCCGAGATCTCCGCAGTCAAGTTCTCCGAGTCCGTTGATGTTTCCATCAACCTCGGCGTTGACCCGCGTAAATCCGATCAGGTTGTTCGTGGTGCCACCGTTCTGCCTAACGGCAGCGGCAAAACCGTTCGCGTTGCTGTCTTCACTCAAGGCCCGGCTGCTGAAGCTGCTCTGGCTGCCGGTGCTGACCGCGTAGGCATGGACGACCTGGCTGCCGAAATGAAGGGCGGCGACCTGAACTATGACGTGGTCATCGCTTCCCCGGACGCTATGCGCGTTGTTGGCCAGCTGGGCCAGGTACTCGGTCCGCGCGGCCTGATGCCTAACCCGAAAGTCGGCACCGTAACTCCGGACGTAGCCACTGCAGTCAAGAATGCCAAGGCTGGTCAGGTACGTTTCCGTACCGACAAGAACGGCATCATCCACGGTTCCGTCGGCAAGGTTGGCTTCGAAGCCGACAAGCTGAAGCAGAACGTGGAAGCCCTGCTGGCCGATCTGAAGCGCCTGAAGCCGTCGACCTCGAAAGGCGTCTACGTCAAGCGCGTGACTCTGAGCACCACCATGGGCCCAGGTCTGCTGATCGACCAAGGTTCGCTGGACGCTTAATGCATGACGGCAGGCGCACTTGGTGCGTCTGCCGCAAAAATTGGGGTCCCTGCCTGGCGGGGGCTATCCAAGACCGTAGGGGGCGCAAGCCTCAAACCAGAAGAGCGATCTTCCACCCTACGCAGATGGTGCTCCCGATTCTTACCGAATCAGACACCAAAACGCCGTCCGGCTCAGGCCGGGCGAAACGGTAACATCCAGGAGTAAACCCGTGGCAATTAAACTCGAAGACAAGAAGGCCATCGTCGCTGAAGTCAACGAGGCTGCCAAAGCTGCCCTGTCCGCTGTCGTGGCTGATGCCCGTGGCGTGACCGTAGGTGCTATGACCGGACTCCGTAAAGAGGCCCGCGAAGCTGGCGTATACGTACGTGTCGTACGTAACACCCTGCTCAAGCGCGCCGTTGAAGGCACTCAGTACGACGTGCTCAACGACGTGTTCAAAGGCCCGACCCTGATCGCATTCTCCAACGAACACCCGGGCGCTGCTGCTCGTCTGTTCAAGGATTTTGCCAAGGGTCAGGACAAGTTCGAGATCAAAGCAGCTGCGTTCGAGGGCAAGTACCTTGCAGCCAATCAGATCGACGTACTGGCAAGCCTGCCGACCCGCGACGAGGGTATCGCACAGCTGATGAGCGTTATCCAAGGCGCCACCAGCAAGCTCGCTCGCACTCTGGCAGCCATTCGCGACCAGAAAGAAGCTTCCGCTGCCTAAGGCCGCATAAGCACTTTCGAAATCACATGTTTAATTTGATGGTCGCGTAGGCCGTCACCCCAATACAGGAATTCATAGTCATGTCTCTGACTAACGAGCAAATCATCGAAGCGATCGGCCAGAAATCCGTTATGGAAATCGTTGAGCTGATCAAAGCGATGGAAGAAACCTTCGGCGTTACCGCTGCCGCCGCTGTTGCTGCTGGCCCGGCTGCTGGTGCTGCTGCCGCTGCTGAAGAGCAAACCGAGTTCACCGTTGTTCTGGCCGACGCTGGCGACAAGAAAGTGAACGTGATCAAGGCAGTTCGCGAACTGACCGGTCTGGGTCTGAAAGAAGCCAAAGCAGTTGTTGACGGCGCTCCTGGCGTGGTCAAAGAAGGCGTGTCGAAAGACGAAGCCGAAGCTGCCAAGAAAGCTCTGGAAGAAGCAGGCGCCAAAGTCGAGCTCAAGTAAGCGACGACCTTGCGTCTACAGCCCGCGCGACTCGCATAAGGCTGACGGCTGGTGGCTCTTGCCACCGGCCTTTTTCCGTTCTAGCTCGGCTGTTCAACAGCCCCGGCCGGGAACGTGAAAAACCCACCAACGAGGTGGAGCAAACCTAGGGTTTGCACGAGTTTCTGGCTGCTCCCGTCGGAGAAGCCAAATAAGCAGGTGACCAAGCTGGGGAACGCTGATGGCTTACTCATACACTGAGAAAAAACGTATCCGCAAGGACTTTAGCAAGTTGCCGGATGTCATGGATGTGCCTTACCTCCTGGCCATCCAGCTGGATTCGTACCGCGAATTCCTGCAGCAAGGCGCGAGCAAGGAACAGTTCCGCGACATCGGCCTGCATGCGGCCTTCAAATCTGTATTCCCGATCATCAGCTACTCCGGCAACGCTGCTCTGGAATACGTCGGCTACCGCCTGGGTGAGCCGGCGTTCGACGTCAAAGAGTGCGTGCTGCGTGGTGTGACCTTCGCAGTGCCGCTGCGCGTGAAAGTGCGCCTGATCATTTTCGACAAAGAATCGTCGAACAAAGCGATCAAGGACATCAAAGAGCAGGAAGTGTACATGGGCGAAATTCCGCTCATGACCGAAAACGGTACCTTCGTCATCAACGGTACCGAGCGCGTGATCGTGTCCCAGCTGCACCGTTCCCCAGGTGTGTTCTTCGACCACGACCGTGGCAAGACGCACAGCTCGGGCAAGCTGCTGTATTCCGCGCGCATCATTCCTTACCGTGGTTCCTGGCTGGACTTCGAGTTCGACCCGAAGGACGCGGTATTCGTGCGTATCGACCGTCGCCGCAAACTGCCGGCCTCGGTACTGCTGCGCGCGCTGGGCTACAGCACCGAAGAAGTGCTCGATGCCTTCTACACCACCAACGTTTTCCATGTGAAAGCCGAAGGCCTGAGCCTGGAGCTGGTACCGCAGCGTCTGCGCGGTGAAATCGCCAGCCAGGACATCAAGGATGGCAGCGGCAAGGTGATTGTCGAGCAGGGTCGTCGTATTACCGCTCGCCACATCAATCAGCTGGACAAGGCTGGCATCAAGGAGCTGGATGTACCGTTCGACTACCTGATCGGCCGTACCACCGCCAAGGCCATCGTGCACCCGGCTACCGGCGAGATCCTCGCCGAGTGCAACACCGAGCTGAGCGTCGAACTGCTGGCCAAGATCGCCAAGGCTCAGGTCGTTCGCATCGAGACCCTGTACACCAACGATATCGACTGTGGTCCGTTCATCAGCGACACGCTGAAGATCGACAGCACCACCAATCAGCTCGAAGCGCTGGTCGAAATCTATCGCATGATGCGTCCTGGCGAGCCACCAACCAAGGATGCCGCCGAGACCCTGTTCAACAACCTGTTCTTCAGCGCCGAGCGTTACGACCTGTCCGCCGTTGGCCGCATGAAGTTCAACCGTCGTATCGGTCGCACCGAGATCGAAGGTTCGGGCGTACTGAGCCGTGAAGACATCGTCGAAGTGCTCAAGACCCTGGTCGACATCCGTAACGGCAAGGGCATCGTCGATGACATCGACCACCTGGGTAACCGCCGTGTACGTTGCGTTGGCGAGATGGCCGAGAACCAGTTCCGCGTTGGCCTGGTGCGTGTAGAGCGCGCGGTCAAGGAACGTCTGTCGATGGCCGAAAGCGAAGGCCTGATGCCGCAGGACCTGATCAACGCCAAGCCGGTTGCGGCGGCGGTGAAGGAGTTCTTCGGTTCCAGCCAGCTTTCCCAGTTCATGGACCAGAACAACCCGCTCTCCGAGATCACCCACAAGCGCCGTGTCTCCGCACTCGGCCCGGGCGGTCTGACCCGTGAGCGCGCCGGCTTCGAAGTCCGCGACGTACACCCGACCCACTACGGCCGTGTGTGCCCGATCGAAACGCCGGAAGGTCCGAACATCGGTCTGATCAACTCCCTGGCGGCCTATGCCCGAACCAACCAGTACGGCTTCCTGGAAAGCCCGTACCGCGTGGTCAAGGAAGGTCAGGTCACCGACGAAATCGTGTTCCTGTCCGCCATCGAAGAAGCCGACCACGTGATCGCCCAGGCGTCCGCGACCCTGAACGACAAAGGTCAGCTGATCGACGAGCTGGTTGCCGTACGTCACCTGAACGAGTTCACCGTCAAGGCGCCGGAAGACGTCACCCTGATGGACGTTTCGCCGAAGCAGGTCGTATCCGTCGCTGCCTCGCTGATTCCGTTCCTCGAGCACGACGACGCCAACCGTGCACTCATGGGTTCGAACATGCAGCGTCAGGCTGTGCCGACCCTGCGTTCGGACAAGCCGCTGGTGGGTACCGGCATGGAGCGCAACGTCGCCCGTGACTCCGGTGTCTGCGTGGTCGCCCGTCGCGGTGGTGTGATCGACTCCGTCGACGCCAGCCGTATCGTGGTTCGTGTTGCCGATGACGAAGTCGAAACCGGTGAAGCCGGTGTGGACATCTACAACCTGACCAAATACACCCGCTCCAACCAGAACACCTGCATCAACCAGCGTCCGCTGGTGCAGAAAGGTGATGTGGTTGCGCGTGGCGACATCATGGCCGACGGCCCGTCCACCGACATGGGTGAACTGGCGCTGGGCCAGAACATGCGCGTCGCGTTCATGCCGTGGAACGGTTACAACTTCGAAGACTCTATCCTGCTCTCCGAGCGCGTGGTTCAGGAAGACCGCTTCACCACGATCCACATCCAGGAACTGACCTGTGTGGCCCGTGACACCAAGCTCGGCCCAGAGGAAATCTCTGCGGACATCCCGAACGTGGGTGAGGCTGCACTGAACAAGCTCGACGAAGCCGGTATCGTCTACGTCGGCGCCGAAGTCGGCCCGGGCGACATCCTGGTCGGCAAGGTCACCCCGAAAGGCGAGACCCAGCTGACTCCGGAAGAAAAGCTGCTGCGCGCGATCTTCGGTGAGAAGGCCAGCGACGTTAAGGACACCTCCCTGCGCGTGCCGACCGGCACCAAGGGTACCGTCATCGACGTACAGGTCTTCACCCGTGATGGCGTGGAGCGCGATGCCCGTGCCCTGTCGATCGAGAAGAGCCAGCTGGACGAGATCCGCAAGGACCTGAACGAAGAGTTCCGCATCGTCGAAGGCGCGACCTTCGAACGTCTGCGTTCGGCTCTGGTCGGCAAGATCGCCGAAGGCGGCGCTGGTCTGAAGAAAGGCACCGAGATCACTGACGAAGTGCTCGACGGCCTGGAGCGTGGCCAGTGGTTCAAGCTGCGCATGGCCGACGATGCCCTGAACGAGCAGTTGGAAAAGGCCCAGGCCTATATCTCCGACCGCCGTCAGCTGCTCGACGACAAGTTCGAAGACAAGAAGCGCAAGCTGCAGCAGGGTGATGACCTGGCACCGGGCGTACTGAAGATCGTCAAGGTTTACCTGGCCATCCGCCGTCGCATCCAGCCGGGTGACAAGATGGCCGGTCGTCACGGTAACAAGGGTGTAGTCTCGGTGATCATGCCGGTCGAAGACATGCCGCACGATGCCAATGGCACGCCGGTGGACATCGTCCTCAACCCGCTGGGCGTACCGTCGCGTATGAACGTCGGTCAGATCCTCGAAACCCACCTGGGCCTGGCGGCCAAGGGCCTGGGCGAGAAGATCAACCTGATGCTCGAAGAGCAGCGCAAGATCGCTGAACTGCGTGGCTTCCTGAACGAGATCTACAACGAGATCGGTGGTCGTCAGGAAAACCTCGACGAGCTGAGCGATCAGGAAGTGTTGGCCCTGGCCAACAACCTGCGCAAGGGCGTTCCGATGGCCACGCCGGTGTTCGACGGTGCCAAGGAAAAAGAGATCAAGGCCATGCTGAAGCTGGCTGATCTGCCGGAGAGCGGCCAGATGCGCCTGTTCGACGGCCGTACCGGCAACCAGTTCGAGCGCCCGACCACGGTCGGTTACATGTACATGCTGAAACTGAACCACCTGGTGGACGACAAGATGCACGCTCGTTCTACCGGTTCCTACAGCCTGGTTACCCAGCAGCCGCTGGGTGGTAAGGCGCAGTTCGGTGGTCAGCGCTTCGGGGAGATGGAGGTCTGGGCGCTGGAAGCCTACGGCGCCGCCTACACCCTGCAGGAGATGTTGACCGTCAAGTCGGACGACGTGAACGGCCGTACCAAGATGTACAAGAACATCGTGGATGGCGATCACCGCATGGAGCCGGGCATGCCCGAGTCCTTCAACGTGTTGATCAAAGAGATCCGTTCGCTCGGTATCGACATCGATCTGGAAACCGAATAACACGACGTGAATCGGCAGCGGGGCGAAAATCCCGCTGCCTGCTCCGCCAGGAGGAAAGGCCTTGAAAGACCTACTGAATTTGCTGAAAAACCAGGGTCAAGTCGAAGAGTTCGATGCCATTCGCATCGGTCTTGCTTCGCCTGAGATGATCCGTTCGTGGTCGTTCGGTGAAGTTAAAAAGCCGGAAACCATCAACTACCGTACGTTCAAACCCGAGCGTGACGGCCTGTTCTGCGCCAAGATCTTTGGCCCGGTCAAGGATTACGAGTGCCTGTGCGGCAAGTACAAGCGCCTCAAGCACCGTGGTGTGATCTGTGAGAAGTGCGGCGTCGAAGTCGCCTTGGCCAAGGTTCGTCGTGAGCGCATGGCGCACATCGAGCTGGCTTCTCCCGTTGCCCACATCTGGTTCCTGAAGTCCCTGCCGAGCCGTATCGGCCTGCTGATGGACATGACCCTGCGTGATATCGAGCGCGTGCTCTACTTCGAGAGCTACGTGGTTATCGACCCGGGCATGACCACCCTCGAGAAGGGCCAGCTGCTCAATGACGAGCAGTACTTCGAAGCGCTGGAAGAGTTCGGTGACGACTTCGACGCCCGCATGGGTGCCGAGGCCGTTCGCGAGCTGCTGCACGCTATCGACCTAGAGCACGAGATCGGCCGCCTGCGCGAAGAGATTCCGCAGACCAACTCGGAAACCAAGATCAAGAAGCTGTCCAAGCGTCTGAAGTTGATGGAAGCCTTCCAGGGTTCCGGCAACCTGCCAGAGTGGATGGTGCTGACCGTTCTGCCGGTTCTGCCGCCAGATCTGCGCCCGCTCGTTCCGCTGGACGGTGGCCGTTTCGCCACTTCCGACCTGAACGACCTGTATCGCCGCGTCATCAACCGTAACAACCGTCTCAAGCGCCTGCTCGATCTGTCCGCGCCGGACATCATCGTGCGCAACGAAAAGCGCATGCTGCAGGAAGCGGTCGACGCCCTGCTCGACAACGGTCGTCGCGGTCGCGCCATCACCGGTTCGAACAAACGTCCTCTGAAATCCCTGGCCGACATGATCAAGGGTAAGCAGGGCCGTTTCCGTCAGAACCTGCTCGGTAAGCGCGTTGACTACTCCGGTCGTTCCGTTATTACCGTGGGCCCGGCTCTGCGCCTGCACCAGTGCGGTCTGCCGAAGAAGATGGCTCTGGAACTGTTCAAGCCGTTCATTTTCGGCAAGCTGGAAATGCGTGGTCTGGCGACTACCATCAAGGCCGCCAAGAAGATGGTCGAGCGCGAGCTGCCGGAAGTGTGGGATGTTCTCGCCGAAGTGATTCGCGAACACCCCGTACTGCTCAACCGTGCACCGACTCTGCACCGTCTGGGTATCCAGGCGTTCGAGCCAGTCCTGATCGAAGGTAAAGCCATCCAGCTGCACCCGCTGGTTTGTGCGGCCTACAACGCCGACTTCGACGGTGACCAGATGGCTGTTCACGTGCCGCTGACGCTGGAAGCCCAGCTCGAAGCGCGCGCGCTGATGATGTCGACCAACAACATCCTGTCGCCCGCCAACGGTGAGCCAATCATCGTACCGTCGCAGGACGTGGTACTGGGTCTGTACTACATGACCCGTGAAGCCATCAACGCCAAGGGCGAAGGTCGCGTGTTCGCCGACCTGCAGGAAGTCGACCGCGTATTCCGCGCTGGCGAAGCCTCGCTGCACGCCAAGGTCAAGGTGCGCATCAACGAGACCGTCAAGCAGAAGGACGGCAGCCTGGTCAAGAACACCCGCATCGTCGACACCACTGTCGGCCGCGCGCTGCTGTTCCAGGTTGTGCCGGCCGGCCTGTCGTTCGACGTGGTCAACCAGTCGATGAAGAAGAAGGCGATCTCCCGTCTGATCAACCAGTGCTACCGCACCGTGGGTCTGAAGGACACTGTCATCTTCGCCGACCAGCTGATGTACACCGGTTTCGCCTACTCGACCATCTCCGGTGTGTCGATCGGCGTGAACGACTTCGTCATCCCGGATGAGAAGGCGCGCATCATCGACGCCGCCACCGAGGAAGTGAAGGAAATCGAATCGCAGTACGCCTCTGGCCTGGTAACCCAGGGCGAGAAGTACAACAAGGTGATCGACCTCTGGTCGAAGGCCAACGACGAAGTCTCCAAGGCGATGATGGCCAACCTCTCGAAAGAGAAGGTCATCGACCGCGAAGGTAACGAAGTCGATCAGGAGTCCTTCAACTCCATGTACATGATGGCCGACTCCGGTGCGCGTGGTTCCGCTGCGCAGATCCGTCAGCTGGCCGGTATGCGTGGTCTGATGGCCAAGCCGGACGGCTCGATCATCGAGACGCCGATCACCGCGAACTTCCGTGAAGGCCTGTCGGTACTGCAGTACTTCATCTCCACTCACGGTGCTCGTAAAGGTCTGGCGGATACCGCACTGAAGACCGCGAACTCCGGTTACCTGACTCGTCGTCTGGTCGATGTCGCCCAGGATCTGGTCGTGACCGAGATCGACTGCGGCACCGACCAGGGCCTGCACATGACTCCGCACATCGAAGGCGGCGACGTTGTAGAGCCGCTGGGTGAGCGCGTACTGGGCCGTGTCATCGCCCGTGACGTGTTCAAGCCGGGCACCGAGGACGTCATCGTTCCGGCCGGTACTCTGGTCGACGAGCAGTGGGTCGAGTTCATCGAGCTGAACAGCATCGACGAAGTGGTCGTGCGTTCGCCGATCAGCTGTGAAACCCGCTACGGTATCTGCGCCAAGTGCTACGGTCGCGACCTGGCTCGTGGTCACCAGATCAACATCGGTGAAGCCGTCGGCGTTATCGCGGCCCAGTCGATCGGTGAGCCGGGTACCCAGCTGACCATGCGTACGTTCCACATCGGTGGTGCGGCAAGCCGTACTTCGGCTGCCGACAGCGTCCAGGTGAAGAACGGTGGTGCGATCCGTCTGCACAACCTCAAGCACGTCGAGCGTCTGGACGGCAACCTGATCGCGGTATCGCGCTCCGGTGAGCTGGCCGTTGCCGACGAGTTCGGTCGCGAGCGCGAGCGCTACAAGCTGCCGTACGGTGCGGTCATCTCCGTGAAGGAAGGTGACAAGGTCGAAGCTGGCGCCATCGTCGCCAAGTGGGACCCGCACACCCACCCGATCGTGACCGAAATGAAGGGTACCGTGACCTTCGTCGGCATGGAGGAGGGCATCACCATCAAGCGCCAGACCGACGAACTGACCGGTCTGACCAACATCGAGGTTCTCGATCCGAAGGATCGTCCAGCTGCTGGCAAGGACATTCGTCCGGCCATCAAGATGGTCGACGCCAACGGCAAGGAACTGCTGCTGCCGGGTACCGACGTTCCCGCCCAGTACTTCCTGCCTGCCAACGCCCTGGTCGGCGTGGCGGATGGTGCGCAGATCGCGGTCGGTGACGTTATCGCTCGTATCCCGCAGGAAACCTCGAAGACCCGTGACATCACCGGTGGTCTGCCACGCGTTGCCGACCTGTTCGAAGCCCGTCGTCCTAAAGAAGCTTCGATCCTGGCGGAAATCAGCGGCACCATCTCGTTCGGTAAGGAGACCAAGGGCAAGCGCCGTCTGGTCATCACGCCGACCGATGGCAGCGATCCGTACGAAGAGCTGATTCCGAAATGGCGTCACCTTAACGTGTTTGAAGGTGAGCAGGTCAACAAGGGTGAAGTCATTTCCGACGGCCCGAGCGATCCGCACGACATCCTGCGTCTGCTGGGCGTCAGCGCGCTGGCCAAGTACATCGTCAACGAGATCCAGGACGTTTACCGTCTGCAGGGCGTGAAGATCAACGACAAGCACATCGAGACCATCCTGCGTCAGATGCTGCGTAAGGTCGAAGTCTCCGAAGCCGGCGACTCCAGCTTCATCAAGGGTGACCAGGTCGAGCTGACTCAGGTACTGGGCGAGAACGAGCGCCTGGTCGAAGAGGACAAGTTCATCGCCAAGTACACCCGCGTGCTGCTGGGTATCACCAAGGCGTCGCTGTCCACCGAGTCGTTCATCTCGGCGGCATCCTTCCAGGAAACCACTCGCGTCCTCACCGAGGCGGCGGTTACTGGCAAGCGCGACTTCCTGCGTGGCCTGAAGGAGAACGTGGTCGTGGGTCGTCTGATCCCGGCGGGTACCGGTCTGGCCTATCACAGCGAGCGCAAGCGCAAGCGTGATGCCGAGAAGCCGATGCGCGTCAGCGCCAGTGAAGTGGAAGCAGCGCTGACCGAAGCGCTGAACTCCAGCGAAAATTGAGAGCGCGTCCCGGCTGCCTGGCAGCCGGGTCACGTATCTTGACTGGGGGTGCGAGTCTCTTTAGACTCATGCACCCCTAAATATGGCAGGGCTTCAGCCCTGCCATTTATTTATGGTGTAAATAAATAGCGTCGAAAGACGGACAGTGGAGCTAGTAGATGGCAACTATCAACCAGCTGGTGCGTCAGCCGCGCAAGCGTATCGTCGAGAAATCCGACGTACCTGCGCTGCAGAACTGCCCCCAGCGTCGTGGCGTGTGCACTCGCGTGTATACCACCACGCCGAAAAAACCTAACTCGGCACTGCGTAAAGTTTGCCGTGTACGCCTGACCAACGGTTTCGAGGTTTCCTCGTACATCGGTGGTGAAGGTCACAACCTGCAAGAGCACAGCGTCGTGCTGATCCGTGGCGGTCGTGTAAAAGACTTGCCAGGTGTGCGTTACCACACCGTTCGCGGCTCGCTGGACACCTCAGGTGTCAAAGGCCGTAACCAGGGTCGTTCGAAGTACGGTACCAAGCGTCCGAAGTGATCGGCCGTCGGTACTGAATGCAGTTTCTAATTTTATTGAGTCGATAAGAGTAAGGTCGGGCGTAACCAAATGGTTGCAGTTCCGGGCTAACCTGAAGACCGTTTGAGGGCTTATCAAATGCCAAGACGTCGTGTAGCAGCCAAGCGCGAAGTGCTTGACGATCCAAAATACGGAAGCCAGATCCTGGCCAAGTTCATGAACCACGTGATGGAAAGCGGCAAGAAAGCCGTTGCCGAGCGTATCGTTTATGGCGCCCTGGAGAAGGTTAAAGAGCGTAAGAACAGCGATCCCCTGGAAATCTTCGAGAAAGCTCTCGACGCCATCGCTCCGCTGGTCGAAGTGAAGTCGCGCCGTGTAGGCGGTGCTACTTACCAGGTTCCGGTCGAAGTTCGTCCGTCCCGTCGTAACGCTCTGGCCATGCGCTGGCTGGTGGATTTCGCCCGTAAGCGTGGCGAGAAATCCATGGCTCTGCGCCTCGCTGGTGAACTGCTGGACGCCGCCGAAGGCAAAGGCGCCGCAGTCAAGAAGCGTGAAGACGTGCACCGTATGGCCGAGGCCAACAAAGCGTTCTCGCACTACCGTTTCTAAATCCGGCATCACTCAATTTGCGAGGGCTTTATGGCTCGTAATACAGCAATTAACCGCTACCGTAACATCGGTATTTGCGCGCACGTCGATGCGGGCAAGACCACGACTACCGAGCGGATCCTGTTCTACACAGGTCTCAGCCACAAGATGGGTGAGGTGCATGACGGTGCAGCCACTACCGACTGGATGGTGCAGGAGCAGGAGCGTGGTATCACCATTACCTCCGCTGCCGTTACCACCTTCTGGAAAGGTTCGCGTGGTCAGTACGACAACTATCGTGTAAACGTCATCGATACCCCCGGCCACGTTGACTTCACCATTGAAGTAGAGCGTTCGCTGCGCGTACTCGACGGCGCTGTCGTTGTGTTCTGTGGCACTTCCGGCGTTGAGCCGCAGTCGGAAACCGTATGGCGTCAGGCCAACAAGTACGGCGTACCGCGCGTTGTCTACGTCAACAAGATGGACCGTGCAGGTGCCAACTTCCTGCGCGTCGTCGGTCAGATCAAGAACCGTCTGGGCCACACTCCGGTGCCGATCCAGCTGGCCATTGGTGCAGAAGAGAACTTCGAAGGTCAGGTCGATCTGATCAAGATGAAGGCCATCTACTGGAACGATGACGACAAGGGCACCACCTACCGCGAGGAAGAGATTCCGGCGGAAATGGTCGAGCTGGCCAACGAGTGGCGCAACAACATGGTCGAGGCTGCTGCCGAAGCCAACGAAGAGCTGATGAACAAGTACCTCGAAGAGGGCGACCTCTCCCCTGAGGACATCAAAGCCGGTCTGCGTCTGCGCACCCTGGCCAGCGAAATCGTTCCGGCCGTTTGCGGTTCCTCGTTCAAGAACAAGGGCGTTCCCCTGGTTCTCGACGCGGTCATCGACTTCCTGCCTGCTCCTACCGAAATCCCGGCGATCAAGGGTATCCACCCTGATCTGATCGAGAAGCCGAAGGAAGAGCTGGTCGACGCCGACTACGACGAGCGTCACGCTTCCGACGACGAGCCGTTTTCGGCTCTGGCGTTCAAGATCGCGACCGACCCGTTCGTGGGTACTCTGACCTTCGTCCGCGTTTACTCGGGCTTCCTGACCTCCGGTGACTCCGTCATCAACTCGGTCAAGGGCAAGAAAGAGCGCGTTGGCCGTATGGTTCAGATGCACGCCAACCAGCGTGAAGAGATCAAGGAAGTGCGCGCTGGCGACATCGCTGCACTGATCGGCATGAAGGACGTCACCACCGGTGACACCCTGTGCAACGCCGACAAGCCAATCATCCTCGAGCGTATGGACTTCCCGGAGCCGGTTATCTCGGTAGCCGTTGAGCCGAAGACCAAGGCTGACCAGGAGAAGATGGGCATCGCACTGGGCAAGCTCGCTCAGGAAGACCCGTCGTTCCGTGTCAAGACCGACGAAGAGACTGGCCAGACCATCATCTCCGGTATGGGTGAGCTGCACCTGGACATCCTCGTTGACCGCATGAAGCGCGAGTTCAACGTTGAAGCCAACATCGGCAAGCCGCAGGTTTCCTACCGCGAGAAGATCACCAAGAACTGCGAAATCGAAGGCAAGTTCGTTCGTCAGTCCGGTGGTCGTGGTCAGTTCGGTCACTGCTGGATTCGCTTTGCTCCGGCAGACGAAGGTCAGGAAGGTCTGGTATTCGTCAACGAAGTCGTGGGCGGTGTGGTTCCGAAGGAATACATCCCGGCCATCCAGAAGGGTATCGAAGAGCAGATGAAGAACGGCGTCGTTGCCGGCTATCCGCTGATCGGCCTGAAGGCGACCGTGTTTGACGGTTCCTACCATGACGTCGACTCCAACGAGATGGCGTTCAAGGTGGCAGCTTCCATGGCGACCAAGCAGCTGGCCCAGAAGGGCGGCGGTGTTGTGCTTGAGCCGATCATGAAAGTAGAAGTGGTAACCCCTGAGGACTACATGGGTGACGTGATGGGTGACCTGAACCGTCGTCGTGGTCTGATCCAGGGTATGGAAGACTCGGTTTCCGGTAAGGTTATCCGTGCCGAGGTTCCGCTGGGTGAGATGTTCGGTTACGCAACCGACGTTCGCTCCATGTCCCAGGGTCGCGCAAGCTACTCCATGGAATTCTCCAAGTACTCCGAGGCTCCGGCGAACATCGTCGAAGCTCTGGTTAAAAAACAAGGCTGATTCAGCCCTTTAGGCAAGAGGTTCACTGTCGTGGCTAAAGAAAAATTCGAACGTAACAAACCGCACGTCAACGTTGGCACCATCGGTCACGTTGACCATGGCAAAACCACTCTGACCGCTGCTCTGACTCGCGTCTGCTCCGAAGTATTCGGCTCGGCTCGCGTCGACTTCGACAAGATCGACAGCGCTCCGGAAGAGAAGGCTCGTGGTATCACCATCAACACTGCGCACGTAGAGTACGATTCCAACATTCGTCACTACGCGCACGTTGACTGCCCGGGTCACGCTGACTACGTCAAGAACATGATTACCGGTGCTGCCCAGATGGACGGCGCGATCCTGGTTTGCTCGGCCGCTGATGGTCCGATGCCGCAAACCCGTGAGCACATCCTGCTGTCCCGTCAGGTAGGCGTTCCGTACATCGTTGTCTTCCTGAACAAGGCTGACATGGTTGACGATGCTGAGCTGCTGGAACTGGTCGAGATGGAAGTTCGTGACCTGCTGAGCACCTACGACTTCCCGGGCGACGACACTCCGATCATCATCGGTTCGGCGCTGATGGCTCTGAACGGCCAGGACGACAACGAGATGGGCACCACTGCCGTCAAGAAACTCGTCGAGACTCTGGATACCTACATCCCTGAGCCGGTTCGTGCTATCGACCGTCCGTTCCTGATGCCGATCGAAGACGTATTCTCGATCTCCGGCCGCGGTACTGTAGTTACCGGTCGTGTAGAGCGCGGTATCGTCAAGATCCAGGAAGAAATCGAGATCGTTGGTCTGCGTGCTACCACCAAGACCACCTGCACCGGTGTCGAGATGTTCCGCAAGCTGCTCGACGAAGGTCGTGCTGGTGAGAACTGTGGCGTTCTGCTGCGCGGCACCAAGCGTGACGACGTAGAGCGTGGTCAGGTTCTGGCCAAGCCGGGCACCATCAAGCCGCACACCAAGTTCGAAGCTGAAGTGTACGTTCTGTCCAAAGAAGAAGGTGGTCGTCACACCCCGTTCTTCAAGGGCTACCGTCCGCAGTTCTACTTCCGTACCACTGACGTGACCGGTTCGTGCGAACTGCCGGAAGGCGTTGAGATGGTAATGCCGGGCGACAACATCAAAATGGTTGTCACCCTGATCAAGCCGATCGCCATGGAAGACGGCCTGCGCTTCGCAATTCGCGAAGGTGGTCGTACCGTTGGTGCTGGCGTGGTTGCCAAGATCGTCGAGTAATCGACTGATCTGATCCCAAAAGAGCCCCCGCCCAGCGGGGGCTTTTTTATGGGTGGAAGATATCTGCTGGTTATTTTCTAACCGGGTTGACACTCCCTGGGGGCGTCTATAGAATCACGCCTCCTTTTAACGGGCGTATTGCGTCCGTTAACTGGGAATCGCAGCTTGGAATCTGAGGTCAAAATGCAAAACCAACAAATCCGTATACGGTTGAAGGCTTTTGACCATCGCCTGATCGATCAATCAACCCAGGAAATCGTGGAAACCGCGAAACGTACTGGTGCTCAGGTGCGTGGTCCGATTCCTCTGCCAACTCGCAAAGAGCGGTTCACCGTTCTGACTTCGCCACACGTCAACAAAGACGCTCGCGATCAGTACGAAATCCGCACTCATAAGCGCGTACTGGACATCGTCCAGCCAACGGATAAAACCGTTGATGCTCTTATGAAGCTCGATCTTGCGGCTGGCGTGGAAGTGCAGATCAGCCTCGGCTAAAACCTGGCGGTTTTAGTCGTGTAACGCTCTGAAATGGGCGGCCATAGCGGGTGAAAGCCCCGTACACTCATGAGGTTACAACATGACTATTGGTGTAGTCGGTCGTAAGTGCGGCATGACCCGCATTTTCACCGAAGAAGGTGTCTCCATTCCGGTTACGGTCATTGAGATCGAGCCGAATCGCGTCACCCAGTTCAAAACTGAGGAGTCCGATGGCTATCGTGCAGTGCAAGTCACTGTCGGCGAGCGTCGCGTTTCTCGTGTCAGCAAGGCGCAAGCCGGTCACTTCGCCAAGGCGAACGTCGCGGCAGGTCGTACCGTTCTGGAATTCCGTCTTGAAGAAGGCGACTACCAGGCTGGCGATCTGATCAACGCTGAAATCTTCCAAGCTGGTCAACTGGTCGACGTGACCGGTCAGTCCAAAGGTAAAGGCTTCGCCGGTACCATCAAGCGTTGGAACTTCCGCGGCCAAGACAATACCCACGGTAACTCCGTGTCCCACCGCGTTCCGGGTTCGATTGGCCAGTGCCAGACGCCGGGCCGTGTATTCAAGGGCAAGAAAATGTCCGGTCACATGGGTGCTGAGCGCGTGACTGTGCAGTCCCTGGAAGTAGTGCGCGTGGATGCTGAACGCAACCTGCTGCTGGTCAAGGGTGCCGTTCCTGGCGCTACTGGCGGCAATCTGGTTGTGCGTCCGGCTGCCAAGGCTCGCGGTTAAGGGGAAGCTGACATGCAATTAAATGTAAATGGCGCTCAAGCGATCGAAGTCTCCGATGCGACTTTCGGTGGCGACTACAACGAGACCCTGGTTCACCAAGCTGTCGTCGCCTACATGGCTGGCGGCCGTCAGGGCAGCAAGCAGCAGAAGACTCGTTCCGACGTTTCCGGTGGCGGTAAGCGCCCGTGGCGTCAGAAGGGTACTGGCCGCGCGCGTGCTGGTACTTCCCGTGGTCCGATCTGGCGTGGCGGTGGTGTGACCTTCGCAGCACGTCCGCAGAACCATGATCAGAAGCTGAACAAGAAGATGTATCGCGCTGCGATCCGTTCGATTCTTGCTGAGCTGGTCCGTAGCGACCGTCTGGTAGTGGTTGAAGACTTCGCTGTCGAAGCTCCGAAAACCAAAGAGCTGCTGGGCAAGCTGAATGGTCTGGGTCTGAGCGACGTTCTGATCGTCTCCGACGCCGTAGATCAAAATCTGTACCTGGCTGCTCGCAACCTGCCACACGTCGACGTTCGTGACGTGCAAGGTTCCGATCCGGTCAGTCTGATCGCGTATGAAAAGGTACTGGTTACCGTTTCTGCCGTGAAGAAATTCGAGGAGCTGCTGGGATGAACCAGGAACGCGTATTCAAAGTGCTGCTTGGCCCGCACATCTCCGAGAAGGCCACGACTCTGGCAGACAAGAAAAGCCAGTTCGTTTTCAAAGTTGCGACTGACGCAACCAAGCTGGAAATCAAGAAGGCCGTCGAAAGCCTGTTCAGCGTGAAGGTTCAGCATGTCACTACCCAGAACGTTCTGGGCAAGAGCAAGCGCACCGCTCGCGGTCTGGGCAAGCGTAACGACTGGAAGAAGGCGATCATCTCCCTTCAGCCAGGCCAGGATCTCGATTTCGCCACCAGCAGTGCTGAGTAAGGAAGGGGTGCATCATGGCAATCGTTAAATGCAAACCGACTTCCGCGGGCCGCCGTTTTGTGGTCAAGGTGGTCAATCAGGAGCTGCACAAAGGCGCTCCTCATGCTCCACTGCTCGAGAAGAAGTCGAAGTCTGGCGGTCGTAACAACAACGGCCGTATCACCACCCGTCATATCGGTGGTGGTCACAAGCAGCACTACCGTCTGGTCGATTTTCGTCGCAACGACAAAGATGGCATTCCTGCCACTGTCGAGCGCGTTGAATATGACCCGAACCGTACCGCGCACATCGCTCTGCTGAAATACGCCGACGGTGAGCGTCGTTACATCATCGCGCCGAAAGGTGTGAGCGCCGGCGATCAGCTGGTTGCAGGTTCGATGGCGCCGATCAAGGCCGGCAACAGCCTGCCGCTGCGTAACATTCCGGTGGGTTCGACCGTTCACGGTATCGAGCTGAAGCCGGGTAAAGGTGCTCAAATCGCTCGTTCCGCTGGTGCTTCGGCTCAGCTGATCGCACGTGAAGGCGTCTACGTCACCCTGCGTCTGCGCAGCGGTGAAATGCGTAAAGTGCTGGCCGAATGCCGCGCGACCCTGGGCGAAGTCTCGAACTCCGAGCACAGCCTGCGTTCGCTGGGTAAAGCTGGTGCCAAGCGCTGGCGTGGCGTTCGCCCGACCGTTCGTGGTGTTGCCATGAACCCGGTCGACCACCCACACGGTGGTGGTGAAGGTCGTACCTCTGGTGGTCGTCATCCGGTGTCTCCATGGGGCTTCCCGACTAAGGGCGCGAAGACTCGTGGTAACAAACGCACCGACAACATGATCGTCCGTCGTCGCAAGTAACTAGAGGGATACGACAGTGCCACGTTCTCTGAAAAAAGGTCCTTTTATCGATCTTCACCTACTGAAGAAGGTCGAAGTGGCAGCAGAAAAGAACGATCGCAAGCCGGTTAAAACCTGGTCGCGTCGTTCGATGATTCTGCCGCAGATGGTCGGTCTGACCATCGCCGTGCATAACGGTCGTCAACACGTCCCCGTTCTGGTGAACGAAGACATGGTCGGCCACAAACTGGGCGAGTTCGCCGGTACCCGCACTTATCGTGGGCACGTGGCTGACAAGAAAGCCAAGCGTTAAGGGGTAAGGAAATGGAAGTAGCCGCTAAGTTGTCGGGCGCTCGCATCTCCGCCCAGAAAGCCCGCTTGGTCGCCGACCAGATCCGCGGGAAGAAGGTGGGCGAAGCGCTCAACCTGCTGGCTTTCAGCAGTAAGAAAGCCGCGGAAATCATGAAGAAAGTGCTGGAGTCGGCCGTGGCCAACGCCGAGCACAACGAAGGCGCCGACGTTGATGACCTGAAGGTCAGCACCGTTTTCGTCAACGAAGGGCGTTCGCTGAAGCGCATCATGCCGCGTGCCAAAGGCCGCGCTGATCGCATCGTCAAGCGGTCTTGCCATATCACTGTCAAGGTTGCGGACAAGTAACGGAGTCGATCAGATGGGTCAGAAAGTACATCCCACTGGCATTCGCCTGGGAATCGTCAAGGATCACACCTCCGTCTGGTACGCAGACGGCCGGACTTATGCGGACTACCTGTTCGCTGATCTGAAGGTGCGTGAGTATCTCCTCGACAAACTAAAAAGCGCGTCCGTAAGCCGTGTCGACATCGCTCGTCCGGCTCAAACCGCACGCATCACCATCCACACCGCTCGTCCCGGCATCGTGATCGGCAAGAAAGGTGAAGATGTTGAGAAGCTGCGTCAGGACCTGACCAAGCAAATGGGTGTGCCAGTGCACATCAATATCGAAGAGATCCGCAAGCCGGAGCTCGACGGTATGCTGGTTGCGCAGAGCGTAGCTCAGCAGCTGGAGCGTCGCGTTATGTTCCGTCGCGCCATGAAGCGCGCTGTACAGAACGCCATGCGTATTGGTGCCAAGGGCATCAAGATCCAGGTGAGTGGTCGTCTCGGCGGTGCGGAAATCGCACGTACCGAGTGGTACCGCGAAGGTCGTGTGCCGTTGCACACCCTGCGCGCTGACATTGACTATGCCACCTACGAAGCGCACACCACTTACGGTGTGATCGGTGTGAAGGTTTGGATCTTCAAGGGCGAGGTCATCGGTGGCCGCCATGAAGAGCTGAAGCCGCAAGCACCTGCGCCTCGTAAAGCTGCTAAGAAATAAGGAGTACGCATCATGTTGCAACCAAAGCGTACGAAGTTCCGCAAGCAGATGACCGGCCACAACCGTGGTCTGGCTCAGCGCGGTAGCAAGGTCAGCTTCGGCGAGTTCGCGCTGAAGTCCGTTGCCCGCGGTCGTCTCACCGCCCGTCAGATCGAGTCCGCTCGTCGTGCTCTGACTCGTCACGTTAAGCGTGGCGGGAAGATCTGGATTCGCGTTTTCCCGGACAAGCCGGTTACCAAGAAGCCTCTCGAAGTGCGTATGGGTAAAGGTAAGGGTGGCGTTGAATATTGGGTAGCCCAGATCCAGCCAGGCAAGGTCCTGTACGAGATCGAAGGCGTTTCCGAAGAGCTGGCGCGTGAGGCTTTCGCCCTGGCTGCTGCAAAGCTGCCGCTCGCCACCACCTTTGTTAAACGGACGGTGATGTGATGAAAGCGAAAGAACTTCGTGAAAAAAACGCAGAGCAGCTGAACGAGCAACTGCTCGGCCTGCTGCGCGACCAGTTCAATCTGCGCATGCAGAAAGCAACTGGCCAGTTGGGGCAGTCTCACCTGCTCTCGCAAGTTAAGCGCGACATCGCTCGTGTGAAAACTGTGCTCAACCAGCAGGCAGGTAAGTGATCATGGCCGAAGTTGAAAAAACAGTCCGTACGCTGACCGGCCGCGTCGTCAGCGACAAGATGGACAAGACCATCACCGTTCTGATCGAGCGTCGCGTCAAGCACCCGATCTACGGTAAATACGTCAAGCGTTCGACCAAGCTGCACGCTCACGACGAATCCAACCAGTGCAAGATCGGCGACAAGGTTTCCATTCGCGAAACCCGTCCGCAGTCCAAGACCAAGTCCTGGGCTCTGGTTGAAGTCGTCGAACGCGCCGTCGAAGTCTAAGAGCTAAGGGTCGGAGAAATTTTATGATTCAGACTCAATCCATGCTCGATGTGGCTGACAACAGCGGTGCACGTCGTGTCATGTGCATCAAGGTGTTGGGCGGCTCCCATCGTCGCTACGCCGGCATCGGCGACATCATCAAGGTCACCGTCAAGGAAGCAATTCCGCGCGGTAAAGTGAAGAAAGGTCAGGTCATGACCGCAGTGGTCGTTCGTACCCGTCACGGCGTTCGCCGTGCCGACGGTTCGATCATCCGCTTCGACGGCAACGCTGCTGTTCTGCTGAACAACAAGCAAGAGCCGATCGGTACCCGCATCTTCGGGCCAGTGACCCGTGAACTGCGTACCGAGAAGTTCATGAAGATCGTCTCGCTCGCACCTGAAGTGCTTTAAGGAGATCCGACATGCAAAAGATTCGTCGTGACGACGAGATCATCGTGATCGCCGGCAAAGACAAAGGTAAGCGCGGTAAGGTGCTCAAGGTTCTCGCTGACGACCGTCTGGTCGTCGGTGGCATCAACCTGGTCAAGCGTCATACCAAGCCGAACCCGATGTCGGGCGTTCAAGGCGGTATCGTCGAGAAAGAAGCGCCACTGCACGCTTCCAACGTTGCCATCTTCAACAGCGAAACCAACAAGGCTGACCGCGTTGGTTTCAAAGTTGAAGACGGCAAGAAAATTCGTGTCTTCAAGTCCACCCAGAAGCCGGTTGGCGCTTGAGAATCCGTAGGTAAATACCATGGCACGACTGAAAGAGATTTACCGGAAGGAAATCGCGCCCAAGCTGAAGGAAGAACTGAAGCTGGCGAACGTGATGGAAGTTCCGCGCATCACCAAGATCACCCTCAACATGGGCCTGGGCGAAGCGATCGGTGACAAGAAAGTCATCGAGAACGCCGTTGCCGACCTCGAGAAGATCACCGGTCAGAAAGTCGTTGTGACTCATGCCCGCAAGTCGATCGCAGGTTTCAAGGTTCGTGAAGGTTGGCCGATTGGCGTCAAGGTCACTCTGCGTCGCGAGCGTATGTACGAGTTCCTGGATCGTCTGCTGTCCATCTCCCTGCCGCGCGTGCGTGACTTCCGCGGCCTGAATGCCAAGTCCTTCGACGGTCGCGGCAACTACAGCATGGGCGTGAAAGAGCAGATCATCTTCCCGGAAATCGATTACGACAAGATCGATGCGCTGCGTGGTCTGGACATCACCCTGACCACCACTGCCCGTACGGATGATGAAGGTCGCGCTCTGCTGCGTGCTTTCAAATTCCCGTTCCGCAACTGATTGGAGTAGGAACATGGCCAAGACGAGCATGAAAAACCGCGAGCTGAAGCGTCAGCGCACGGTTGCCAAGTACGCCAAAAAGCGTGCCGAGCTGAAAGCCATCATCGTGGATCAGAACGCAACTCCAGAAGCACGTTGGGAAGCCAGCGTTGCCCTGCAGAAGCAGCCTCGTGATGCCAGCGCTTCGCGTCTGCGCAACCGCTGCCGCATCACCGGTCGTCCGCACGGTGTATTCCGCAAGTTCGGTCTGTCGCGTATCAAGCTGCGTGAAGCAGCCATGCGTGGCGACGTACCAGGTCTGGTCAAAGCCAGCTGGTAAGCCGACGCGGCAAACGCCGGAGTTCGCTCCGGCGTTCAAGCAATATGAATCAAGCCCCTTTTGGGGCTTGATTCATTTTTGATCAGTCTCTAGAATGCCCGGCTCTCCTGAGCCCGGATTTCCGTGAGCTCTGGTGATTCTTTAGCCGAGAGGCTAATTCTTTTTGTATCAGGAGCGTCTAGCCCATGAGTATGCAGGACCCGTTAGCGGACATGCTAACTCGTATCCGTAATGCCCAGATGGCTGAAAAGTCCGTCGTAAGCATGCCTTCTTCTACCCTGAAGGTGGCTGTAGCCAAAGTTCTCAAAGACGAAGGTTATATTGCGGGTTATCAGATCAGCGGCGAAGCAAAGCCGCAGCTGTCCATCGAGCTGAAGTACTTCGAAGGCCGTCCGGTCATCGAAGAAGTCAAGCGCGTCAGCCGTCCCGGCCTTCGCCAGTACAAATCCGTCGATGATCTGCCGAAAGTTCGCGGCGGTCTCGGTGTTTCCATCGTCTCCACCAACAAAGGTGTGATGACGGACCGCGCTGCGCGCGCTGCCGGTGTCGGCGGCGAAGTGCTTTGCACTGTGTTCTAAGGGGGGATAAGCATGTCTCGCGTTGCTAAGAACCCCGTCAAGCTGCCTGCTGGTGTAGAGATCAAACTCGCCGGTCAGCAGCTTTCGGTGAAGGGTGCCAAGGGCACTCTGGAACTGAATGTTCACTCGTCCGTTGAAGTGCTGCAGGAATCCGGTGAGCTGCGTTTCGCTGCTCGCAACGGCGACCAGCAGACTCGTGCGATGGCCGGTACTACCCGTGCTCTGGTTAACAACATGGTCATCGGCGTAAGCCAAGGCTTCGAGCGCAAGCTCCAGCTGATCGGTGTTGGTTACAAGGCGCAGGCCAAGGGTCAGGTGCTGAACCTGGCGTTGGGCTTCTCTCACCCTATCGACTATCAACTGCCGGAAGGCGTTGTGGCCGAAACCCCGAACCAGACCGAGATCCTGATCAAGGGTGTCGACAAGCAGCTGGTTGGTCAGGTTGCCGCGGAGATTCGTGACTTCCGCCGTCCTGAACCTTACAAGGGCAAAGGTGTTCGTTACGCTGACGAAGTCGTCCGCCGTAAAGAAGCCAAGAAGAAGTAAGGGGCTAGGAAATGACCGACAAAAAAGTTACTCGTCTGCGTCGCGCTCGCAAAGCACGCCTGAAAATGCACGAGCTCGAAGCCGTGCGTCTGTGCGTGTATCGCTCTTCGCAGCACATCTACGCCCAGGTCATCTCGGCCGACGGCAGCAAGGTTCTGGCCAGCGCCTCTACCTTGGACAAAGCACTGCGTGACGGCGCCACCGGCAACGTCGACGCGGCCAAGAAAGTTGGTGAGCTGGTTGCCGAGCGCGCGAAAGCCGCTGGTGTGACCCAGGTTGCATTCGACCGTTCTGGCTTCAAGTACCACGGCCGCGTCAAGGCGCTGGCTGATGCTGCTCGTGAAGGCGGGCTGGAGTTCTAAGTTATGGCAAATAACGACCAAAAGCGCGACGAAGGCTATATCGAGAAGCTGGTTCAGGTGAACCGCGTTGCCAAGACCGTAAAAGGCGGCCGTATCTTCACCTTCACCGCGCTGACCGTGGTAGGTGATGGCAAGGGCCGTGTGGGTTTCGGCCGTGGCAAATCCCGTGAAGTGCCGGCTGCCATCCAGAAGGCGATGGAAGCTGCTCGTCGCAACATGATCCAAGTTGATCTGAACGGCACCACTCTGCAGTACGCCATGAAGTCCGCCCACGGCGCTTCGAAGGTTTACATGCAGCCTGCTTCCGAAGGTACCGGCATCATCGCTGGTGGCGCCATGCGTGCCGTCCTGGAAGTTGCTGGTGTTCAGAACGTTCTGGCCAAGTGCTACGGCTCGACCAACCCTGTGAACGTGGTTCATGCCACTTTCAAAGGTCTGAAGGCTATGCAGTCTCCGGATTCGGTTGCAGCCAAGCGTGGCAAGAGTGTCGAGGAGATTCTCTAACCATGGCTAACACCGTCAAAGTGACTCTGATCAAGAGCACCAATGGCCGTCTGGCCAATCACAAAGCCTGCGTCAAGGGGCTCGGCCTGCGTCGCATCAATCATACCGTCGAAGTTCTGGATACTCCGGAAAACCGCGGCATGATCAACAAGGCTTATTACCTTCTCCGTGTGGAGGGTTGATCCATGTACCTGAACGATTTGAGTCCAGCGCCGGGTTCCCGTCGCGAGAAGCACCGTCCGGGCCGTGGTATCGGTAGTGGTTTGGGCAAGACTGGTGGCCGTGGTCACAAGGGTCAGACCTCCCGCTCCGGTGGCACCATTGCTCCGGGTTTCGAAGGCGGCCAGCAGCCTCTGCACCGTCGTCTTCCCAAGTTCGGTTTCGTGTCTCTGAAAGCTATGGACCGCGCAGAAGTGCGTACTTCCGAGCTGAACAAGATCGAAGGCGACGTAGTTACTCTGCAAGCGCTGAAGGATGCCAACCTGATTAATCAAAACGTACAGCGTGTGAAAGTCATGCTGTCCGGTGAGATTACTCGCGCGGTCACCCTCAAAGGTATCGCTGCCACCAAAGGTGCGCGTGCGGCTATCGAAGCAGCTGGCGGTAAGTTCGAGGAATAAATGGCTAAGCAAGGTGCTCTCTCTGCTCTGGCTGGTGGCGGGTTGTCCGAACTCTGGGCTCGTCTGCGCTTTCTGTTCATGGCGATCATCGTCTATCGAATCGGCGCGCATATCCCAGTTCCCGGTATAAACCCTGACCGTCTGGCCGATCTGTTTCGACAGAATGAGGGGACCATTCTTAGCTTGTTCAACATGTTTTCCGGCGGCGCGCTGGAGCGGATGAGCATCTTTGCACTGGGGATCATGCCGTACATCTCGGCATCGATCATCATGCAGCTGATGACCGCCGTGAGCCCGCAGCTGGAACAGTTGAAGAAGGAAGGTGAGGCTGGTCGTCGCAAGATCAGCCAATACACCCGCTACGGCACCTTGGTTCTGGCGTTCGTTCAGGCTATCGGCATGTCCGTTGGCCTGGCGAGTCAGGGCGTAGCGTTCTCGGTTGATTTCGGCTTCCACTTCGTTGCAGTCACCACCTTCGTGGCGGGTGCGATGTTCATGATGTGGCTGGGCGAGCAGATCACCGAGCGCGGTGTTGGCAACGGTATTTCGATGCTGATTTTTGCGGGCATCGTAGCCGGTCTGCCGTCGGCGATCGGGCAGTCTTTCGAGTCTGCACGGCAGGGCGATATCAACATCTTCGCTCTGATCGCCATCGGTTTGCTGGCAGTAGCGATCATCGGTTTCGTGGTGTTCATTGAGCGTGGCCAGCGTCGCATCGCGGTGCACTACGCCAAGCGTCAGCAGGGCCGCAAGGTCTTCGCTGCGCAGACCAGCCACCTGCCGTTGAAGGTGAACATGGCGGGCGTAATCCCGGCCATCTTCGCCAGCAGCCTTCTGTTATTCCCGGCCTCGCTGGGTGCCTGGTTTGGTCAGTCCGAAGGTATGGGCTGGCTGCAGGATATTTCACAGGCTATCGCTCCTGGTCAGCCGTTGAACATTTTGCTGTTTAGTGCAGGGATCATTTTCTTCTGCTTCTTCTACACAGCGCTGATGTTCAACCCGAAAGACGTAGCGGAAAACCTGAAGAAGTCCGGTGCCTTTATTCCGGGTATCCGTCCCGGTGAGCAGTCGGCGCGCTATATCGATGGCGTTCTGACCCGCTTGACCATGTTCGGTGCTCTGTACATGACGGCCGTATGCTTGTTGCCCCAGTTCCTGGTGGTGGCGGCCAACGTACCGTTCTACCTTGGCGGGACCTCGTTGCTGATCGTGGTAGTGGTTGTGATGGACTTTATGTCGCAAGTACAATCGCACCTCGTTTCGCACCAGTACGAATCCCTGATGAAGAAAGCCAACCTGAAGGGCTACGGCAGCGGCATGCTCCGCTGAAGTGTCCATAAGGTTCGAGGAGTTGGTGATGAAAGTTCGTGCATCGGTGAAAAAGCTGTGCCGCAACTGCAAAATTATTCGCCGTGAAGGTGTAGTGCGAGTGATTTGCAGCGCGGAACCGCGTCACAAACAGCGCCAAGGCTGAATGTGATCGACGCTATAAGCCCGGCAGCTAGTGCGCTGCCGGGTTGATTATTTGTTTTTACAGCGATAATATCTCGCGCCCCATTTCTTGGCTTCCGGGGCGTAGGTAGCTGTCAATTGGAGTTCCACTGAATGGCCCGTATTGCAGGCGTTAACATTCCGGATAACAAGCACGCTGTTATCTCGCTGACCTACATCTATGGTGTTGGTCGCACTACTGCACAGAAAATCTGTGCCGCTACCGGTGTAAACCCGGCAGCAAAGATCAAGGATCTCTCTGACGAGCAGGTCGAGCAGCTGCGTGGTGAAGTCGCCAAGGTGAATACCGAGGGTGATCTGCGCCGTGAAGTGAACATGAAAATCAAACGCTTGATGGATCTGGGTTGCTATCGCGGCCTGCGTCATCGTAAAGGTCTGCCGGTTCGCGGTCAGCGCACCAAGACCAACGCACGCACCCGTAAGGGCCCGCGTAAGCCGATCCGCAAGTAATCGCGTTCGCGAATCGACAGGAATTTAGTCATGGCAAAACCTGCTGCTCGTACTCGTAAGAAAGTCAAAAAGACGGTGGTTGATGGCATCGCCCACATCCACGCTTCTTTCAACAACACCATCGTGACCATCACCGACCGTCAAGGTAACGCCCTGTCCTGGGCTACTTCCGGTGGGTCGGGTTTCCGCGGTTCCCGCAAGTCCACCCCGTTCGCTGCCCAGGTGGCTGCTGAGCGTGCTGGTCAAGCTGCGCTGGAATACGGCCTGAAGAACCTCGACGTCAACGTCAAGGGCCCAGGTCCGGGTCGTGAGTCCGCTGTCCGTGCTCTTAACGGCTGCGGTTACAAGATCGCCAGCATCACCGATGTGACGCCAATCCCGCACAACGGGTGCCGTCCTTCGAAGAAGCGTCGCGTGTAATCAGGAGACAGTGAGAAATGGCTCGTTACATTGGTCCCAAATGCAAACTGTCTCGTCGTGAAGGCACTGATCTGTTCTTGAAGAGTGGCGTCCGCGCTCTGGAATCGAAGTGCAACATCGAAGCAGCCCCAGGTATCCACGGTCAGCGCCGTGGCCGTCAGTCCGACTACGGTACCCAGCTGCGTGAGAAGCAAAAAGTTCGTCGTATCTACGGTGTACTGGAGCGTCAGTTCAGCGGTTACTACAAGCAGGCAGCCAGCCAGAAAGGCGCTACCGGCGAAAACCTGCTGCAACTGCTCGAGTGCCGTCTGGATAACGTCGTTTACCGTATGGGTTTTGGCGCTACTCGTGCCGAGTCCCGTCAGCTGGTTTCGCACAAAGCGATCAGCGTAAACGGCAAGACTGTCAACGTACCGTCCTACCAGGTCAAAGCTGGTGACGTGGTTGCAGTTCGCGAGAAGTCGAAGAATCAGCTGCGCATCGTTCAGGCTCTTGAGCTGTGTGCTCAGCGTGGCCGTGTTGAGTGGGTAGATGTAGACACCGAGAAGAAATCCGGCGTGTTCAAAAGCGTTCCGGTTCGTGGTGATCTCTCCGCTGACATCAACGAGAGCCTGATTGTCGAGCTCTACTCCAAGTAAGGGCTAGAAAATAGGTGCATCCATGCAGATTTCGGTAAATGAGTTCCTGACCCCCCGCCATATCGATGTGCAGGTGGTCAGTCAGACCCGCGCCAAGATCACTCTCGAGCCTCTCGAGCGTGGTTTCGGCCATACCCTGGGCAACGCGCTGCGTCGCATCCTGTTGTCCTCCATGCCTGGCTGTGCAGTAGTCGAGGCCGAGATTGACGGTGTACTCCATGAGTACAGCGCCATTGAAGGTGTTCAGGAAGACGTCATTGAAATCCTGCTCAACCTCAAAGGTCTGGCCATCAAACTGCACGGTCGAGACGAAGTTACACTGACTCTGGCGAAGAAGGGCTCTGGCGTCGTAACCGCTGCCGACATTCAGCTGGATCATGATGTTGAAATCGTCAACGGCGACCACGTAATCGCCAATCTGGCCGCTAATGGCGCGCTGAACATGAAGCTCGTTGTAGCTCGTGGTCGCGGCTATGAGCCGGCCGATTCGCGCCAGAGCGATGAAGACGAGAGCCGCAGCATTGGTCGCTTGCAGCTCGACTCTTCCTTCAGCCCGGTGCGTCGCGTGTCTTACGTGGTGGAAAACGCTCGCGTCGAGCAGCGCACCAACCTGGACAAGCTGGTTATCGATCTCGAAACCAACGGTACCCTGGATCCTGAAGAGGCCATCCGTCGTGCCGCTACCATCCTGCAACAGCAGCTGGCTGCATTCGTCGACCTGAAGGGCGACAGCGAGCCGGTTGTGATCGAGCAGGAAGACGAGATCGACCCGATCCTGCTGCGTCCGGTTGATGACCTTGAACTGACCGTCCGTTCGGCCAACTGCCTCAAGGCAGAGAACATCTACTACATCGGTGACCTGATCCAGCGCACCGAAGTAGAGCTGCTCAAAACGCCGAACCTGGGTAAGAAGTCCCTGACTGAAATCAAGGACGTTCTGGCTTCCCGTGGTCTGTCCCTCGGTATGCGCCTCGACAACTGGCCGCCGGCAAGTCTGAAGAAAGACGACAAGGCGACTGCCTGATCGTCATCATCACCGAACGTGTAGTTTGGTAAGGAATTGAACCATGCGTCATCGTAAAAGTGGCCGTCACCTCAGCCGCACCAGCGCTCACCGCAAGGCCATGTTTCAGAACATGGCGGTATCGCTGTTCGAGCATGAGCTGATCAAAACTACTCTGCCGAAAGCCAAGGAACTGCGCCGCGTTGCCGAGCCGCTGATCACCCTGGCTAAAGAAGACAGCGTTGCTAACCGTCGTCTGGCTTTCGACCGTACTCGTTCGAAAGCTATCGTTGGCAAACTGTTCAACGATCTGGGCAAGCGCTACGCCACCCGTCAGGGCGGTTACCTGCGTATTCTCAAGTGCGGCTTCCGCGCTGGTGACAATGCCCCGATGGCTTATGTCGAGCTGGTCGACCGTCCGGTCGGTGGCAAGGTAGAAGCTGCCGAGTAAGGCATCGTTGCAAGAAGAACCGGGCTCAGGCCCGGTTTTTTTATGCCTGTCGTTTAGCCAAAATCTATCGCGCTGTAAGTTGTTATTCATTTGTCGCTTCGCTTGTGCTCGTCAATACTCAACGCCAATCCCGCTCAGTCGGGAACGATCAGGCCAGGTAAGGAGAGCGACATGAGTGACAAGACCGAAGGCAAATGCCCATTCTCGGGTAAAGCCTCTCCGGAAACCCCGAAGCATGCGGCTGGCGGTGGCACGGGCAACCGCGATTGGTGGCCCAATCAGCTGCGCGTCGATTTGCTACATCAGCATTCCTCCAAGTCCAACCCGCTGGGTGAGGACTTCAATTACGCCGAAGCCTTCAACTCGCTGGACTACGAAGCGCTGAAGAAAGACCTGCGCGCGCTGATGACCGACTCGCAGGACTGGTGGCCCGCCGACTTCGGCCACTACGGCCCGCAGTTCATCCGCATGGCCTGGCACGCTGCCGGTACCTACCGTACTGGTGACGGCCGTGGTGGTGCAGGTCGTGGCCAGCAGCGCTTCGCGCCGCTCAACAGCTGGCCGGACAACGTCAACATCGACAAGTCACGCCGCCTGCTGTGGCCGATCAAGCAGAAGTACGGCCAGAAGATTTCCTGGGCCGACCTGCTGGTGCTGACCGGCAACGTCGCGCTGGAAACCATGGGCTTCCGTACTTTCGGCTTTGCCGGTGGCCGTGAGGACACATGGGAACCGGATCAGGACGTTTACTGGGGCACCGAGAAGACCTGGCTGGGTGGCGATGAGCGCTATGGCAAGGGCGCTGCCGGCCGCGAGGACGACCAGGGTGTGCTGGTCGCCGATGCCGAACTGCATGGCCAGGAGCAGGACCGTACCGACAGTCAGGGCCGTAATCTGGAGAACCCGCTTGCTGCCGTGCAGATGGGCCTTATCTATGTGAACCCGGAAGGCCCGGAAGGCAACCCCGATCCGCTCGCCGCCGCCCATGACATCCGCGAGACCTTCGCGCGCATGGCCATGAACGACGAGGAAACGGTAGCGCTGATCGCCGGTGGCCACACCTTCGGCAAGACCCATGGTGCCGGCCCGGCCGACCACGTAGGCGCCGAGCCGGAAGCGGCTGGCCTGGAAGAGCAGGGCCTGGGCTGGAGCAGCTCGTTCGGTAGCGGCAAGGCCGGCGACACCATCACCAGCGGCCTGGAAGTGACTTGGACGACCACGCCTGCGCAGTGGAGCAACAACTTCTTCGAGAACCTGTTCAAGTTCGAGTGGGAGCTGACCAAGAGCCCAGCCGGTGCCCACCAGTGGATCGCCAAGAACGCCGACGCGATCATCCCTGATGCCCACGACCCGTCGAAAAAGCATGTGCCTACCATGCTGACCACCGACCTGTCGCTGCGCTTCGATCCGGCTTACGAGAAGATCTCCCGTCGCTTTCTGGAAAACCCACAGGCTTTCGCCGAAGCCTTCGCCCGCGCCTGGTTCAAGCTGACCCACCGTGACCTGGGCCCGCGTTCGCGCTACCTCGGCCCGGAAGTGCCGAAAGAAGAGCTGTTGTGGCAAGACCCGCTGCCGGCTGTTCATCATCCGCTTATCGACGACGCGGACGTGGCGACCCTCAAGGCACAGGTGCTGGCCTCTGGCCTGTCGGTGGCAGAGCTGGTCGGCACCGCCTGGGCCTCGGCCTCGACCTTCCGTGGCTCCGACAAGCGCGGTGGTGCCAATGGCGCCCGTATCCGCCTGGCGCCGCAGAAGGACTGGGCTGCCAACCAGCCCGAGCAACTGGCCAAGGTGCTGGCCACGCTGGAAGGCATTCGCGGCGAGTTCAACCGCTCCGCTACCGGCGGCAAGCAGGTGAGCCTGGCCGACCTGATCGTGTTGGCCGGTAATGCCGGTATCGAGCAGGCCGCCAGCAAGGCTGGGCGTACCGTGAAGGTGCCGTTCTCGGCCGGGCGCAGCGATGCCTCCCAGGCGCAGACCGATGTGGAGTCCTTCGCCGTGCTCGAGCCGATCGCCGATGGCTTTCGCAACTACCTCAAGGGCCGCTACAGCGTGCCGGCCGAGGCGCTGCTGATCGACAAGGCGCAGTTGCTGACCCTCACCGCGCCGGAACTCACCGTTCTGGTCGGCGGCCTGCGGGCGATCAACATCAACGTGGGTGGCGCGAGCCACGGGGTGCTGACCGACAAGCCTGGCGCGCTGACCAACGACTTCTTCGTCAATCTGCTCGACATGGGCACGGCGTGGAAGGCTGTGGCCGGTGACTCCAACCTGTTCGAAGGGCGTGACCGTAAGACCGGCAAGGTCAAGTGGATCGGTACCCGTGTCGATCTGGTATTCGGCTCCAACTCGATCCTGCGTGCTCAGGCCGAGGTTTATGCAAGCGCCGATGCGCGCTTCATCGACGACTTCGTAGCGGCCTGGACCAAGGTCATGAACCTCGACCGTTTCGACCTCGCCTGATCCATGGTCGGGCGTTTGCGCCCGGTCGGTGATCCAACACAACGCCTCCTTTGATGGGGGCGTTGTGCTTTTTGCTTGACCCGGCCGGGTGATGGGCCGAGCATTCACCCATTCATTCGCAGCACCAAGGATTTCCCCATGAAGGGCCATATCGAAGTCATCGACTACCTCAAATTCCTGCTCAAAGGGGAGCTGGCCGCGCGCGATCAGTACTTCATCCATTCGCGTCAGTACGAGGACTGGGGTTTCACCAAGCTCTACGAGCGCATCAACCACGAGATGGAGGAGGAGACCCAGCACGCTGACGCATTGCTCAAGCGCATCCTCTTTCTCGAAGGTGTGCCGGACATGGTGCCGGATGCCTTCACCTTCGGGCAGACCGTGCCCGAGGCGCTGAAGCTGGATCTGGCGCTCGAGTATCAGGTGCGCGCTGCGCTGAGCAAGGGCATCGAGCTGTGCGAGCGCCACCAGGATTACCAGACCCGCGACATCCTGCTGCTGCAACTCAAGGATACCGAGGAAGATCACGCTTACTGGCTGGAAATCCAGCTGCAACTGATCGACAAGCTGGGCCTGGAGAAATATCTGCAAAGCCAGATGTAAATTACAGGCAAGAAAAAGCCCCGCTCGCGGGGCTTTCTCGTTTCAGGGCGGCGCTCAGGCGCGGTCACGTTCCAGCAGTGGCTTGAGGAAATGCCCGGTGTGAGACTGCGGCATCTCGGCCACTTCTTCCGGCGTGCCGCAGGCGATGATCTGCCCGCCCTTGGAGCCACCTTCCGGACCAAGATCCACCAGCCAGTCGGCGGTCTTGATCACGTCCAGGTTGTGCTCGATCACCACCACGGTGTTGCCGTGGTCGCGCAGGCGGTGCAGTACGTCGAGCAGTTGCTGGATATCCGCGAAGTGCAGGCCGGTGGTCGGCTCGTCGAGGATGTACAGGGTCTTGCCGGTGTCGCGCTTGGACAGCTCGCGGGACAGCTTGACCCGCTGCGCCTCGCCCCCGGACAGGGTGGTCGCCGACTGGCCGAGCTTGATGTAGGAAAGCCCCACGTCCATCAGGGTCTGCAGCTTGCGCGCCAGGGCCGGCACGGCATCGAAGAACGCGCGGGCGTCCTCGATGGTCATTTCCAGCACCTCGTGGATGCTCTTGCCCTTGTACTTGATCTCCAGGGTTTCACGGTTGTAGCGCTTGCTCTTGCACACGTCGCAGGGCACGTAGATGTCCGGCAGGAAATGCATCTCCACCTTGATCAGGCCATCGCCCTGGCAGGCTTCGCAGCGCCCGCCCTTGACGTTGAACGAGAAGCGGCCCGGACCGTAGCCCCGCGAGCGTGCTTCCGGCACGCCGGCGAACAGCTCGCGGATCGGCGTGAACAGCCCGGTGTAGGTCGCCGGGTTGGAGCGCGGTGTGCGGCCGATGGGGCTCTGGTCGATGTCCACCACCTTGTCCAGGTGCTGCAGGCCGTCGATGCTGTCGTGGGCAGCGGCTTCCAGGGTCGTGGCGCCGTTCAGTGCCGTGGCGCTAAGCGGGAAAAGGGTGTTGTTGATCAGCGTCGACTTGCCCGAGCCGGACACCCCGGTCACGCAGGTCAGCAGGCCGATGGGGATTTCCAGGTTGACGTTCTGCAGGTTGTTGCCGCGAGCGCCCTTGATCTTCAGCGACAGCTTCTTGTTGCGCGGTGTGCGCTTGGCCGGCACGACGATCTTGGTACGGCCGGACAGGTACTTGCCGGTCAGCGAGTCCGGGTGCGCCATGACTTCCTCAGCGGTGCCCTCGGCGACGATCTGCCCGCCGTGCACGCCAGCGCCCGGGCCGATGTCGACCACGTAGTCGGCCATGCGGATGGCGTCCTCGTCGTGCTCGACCACGATCACCGTGTTGCCGATGTCGCGCAGGTGGCGCAGGGTGCCGAGCAGGCGCTCGTTGTCACGCTGGTGCAGGCCGATGGATGGCTCGTCGAGGATGTACATGACGCCCACCAGGCCGGCGCCGATCTGGCTGGCCAGACGGATACGCTGGGCCTCGCCGCCGGACAGCGTGTCGGCGCTGCGGTCCAGGGTCAGGTAGTCGAGGCCGACGTTGACCAGGAACT
The DNA here is from genome assembly GCF_000213805.1 of Pseudomonas fulva 12-X. Lineage (NCBI taxonomy): Bacteria > Pseudomonadati > Pseudomonadota > Gammaproteobacteria > Pseudomonadales > Pseudomonadaceae > Pseudomonas > Pseudomonas fulva. The sequence continues at coordinate 736,234 of NC_015556.1, forward strand.
GCAGGCGTTCGCAGATTTCCTTGAGGATCTTGCTGGCGATCTCGCCGCGGCGGCCGTCCAGGGTCAGGCCGCCGAAGTAGTCGCTGGCCGCGCCAATCGGCAGGCCGGTAACCGCCGGCAAGGTCTTTTCGCCCACCCATACATGGCGCGCCTCGCGACGCAGGCGTGTGCCGCGGCAGTCGGGGCAGGGTTGGGTGCTGAGAAACTTGGCCAGCTCCTCACGCACGCTGGTCGATTCGGTTTCGCGGTAGCGGCGTTCGAGGTTGGGCACGATGCCTTCGAACGGGTGCGAGCGCTTGACGATGTCACCACGGTCGTTGAGGTATTTGAAGTCGACGTTCTGCGAACCGCTGCCGCCGAGGATGACCTTCTGGTGCTCGGCGTCGAGTTCGGCGAACGGCTTGTCCAGGCTGAAGCCATAGTGCGACGACAATGAGCCGAGCATCTGGAAGTAGTAGACGTTACGCCGGTCCCAGCCGCGGATGGCGCCTTCGGCCAGGGTCAGCTCGCCGTTGACCAGGCGCTTGGCGTCGAAATACTGCTTCACGCCCAGGCCGTCGCAGGTCGGGCAGGCGCCGGCCGGGTTGTTGAAGGAGAACAGCTTGGGCTCCAGCTCGCTGATCGAATGGCCGCACACCGGGCAGGCGAAGCGCGCGGAGAAGATGATTTCCTCGCCTTCCTCACCCTCCATGGGCGCGATCAGCGCCAGGCCGTCGGCCAACTTCAGTGCGGTCTCGAAGGATTCAGCCAGGCGCTGCTGCAGATCGCCACGGGCCTTGAAGCGGTCGACCACGGCGTCGATGCTGTGCTTCTTCTGTTTGTCGAGCTTGGGCAGCTCGTCCAGCTCATACAGCTTGCCGTCGACCCGCACGCGCACGAAGCCCTGGGCACGCAATTCGTCGAACACCGCCAGATGCTCGCCCTTGCGCTCGCGGATCACCGGGGCCAGCAGCATCAGCTTGCTGCCTTCGGGCATGGCCAGCACCTGGTCGACCATCTGGCTGACCGTCTGGGCTTCCAGTGGCAGGTCGTGATCGGGACAGCGCGGCGTGCCGGCGCGGGCGTAGAGCAGGCGCAGGTAGTCGTAGATCTCGGTGATGGTGCCGACCGTCGAGCGCGGGTTATGCGAAGTGGACTTCTGCTCGATGGAAATCGCCGGCGACAGGCCCTCGATGGTGTCGACATCGGGCTTTTCCATCATCGACAGGAACTGCCGGGCATAGGCCGACAGCGACTCCACGTAGCGGCGCTGACCTTCGGCGTATAGGGTGTCGAAGGCCAAGGACGACTTGCCCGAGCCGGACAGGCCGGTGATCACGATCAGCTTGTCGCGGGGCAGGGTCAGGTCGATATTTTTCAGATTGTGGGTGCGGGCACCCCGGATCAGGATCTTGTCCAAAACAGCCTCGCGTGGCGGGCGGATAAACCGCCGAGTATAAGGGGGGCAACGGGCGTGCGGCAAAGCGCCGCTGCTGTGCCAGTAGGGTTTCGACTGGTAGAATCGCCGGCTTGTTTCAACAGGTTACTGACGATGGGCGATTCGCACAGCGAACGCATGAGTGGCGCGGAAACTCGTGCAGCCGGTGGGCTGGCGTTGGTGTTTGCATTCCGCATGCTGGGCATGTTCATGGTGTTGCCGGTATTGGCTACCTATGGGCAGGAGCTCGCCGGTTCAACCCCGGCGCTGATCGGTCTGGCGATCGGCGCCTATGGCTTGACCCAGGCCTTTCTACAGATTCCCTTCGGCGTGATCTCCGACCGCATCGGCCGGCGGCCGGTGATCTATTTCGGCCTGGTGATCTTCGCCGCCGGCAGCCTCTTGGCAGCCAATGCCGATTCCATCTGGGGCGTGATCGCCGGACGCGTGCTGCAGGGCGCCGGAGCTATCTCCGCTGCGGTGATGGCGCTGCTGTCGGACCTTACCCGGGAACAGCACCGCACCAAGGCCATGGCCCTGATCGGCATGAGCATCGGCCTGTCGTTCGCCATCGCCATGGTGGTCGGCCCGCTGCTGACCCGTGCCTTCGGCCTGTCCGGGCTGTTCCTGGCAACCGGCGCCATGGCGCTGCTGGGTATTGCCATTGTCGCGGGGCTGGTGCCGTCCAGTGCCGGGCCGCTGCAGCACCGTGAGTCGGGCGTCGCCAAGCAGGCCTTGTGGCCGACCCTGAAGAACCCGGATCTGCTACGCCTGGACTTCGCCATCTTCGCCCTGCATGCGACCCTCATGGCCAGCTTCATCGCCTTGCCGCTGGCATTGGTGGAGCAGGGCGGGCTGCCCAAGGAGCAGCATTGGTGGGTGTACCTCACCGCGCTGCTCGGCGGTTTCTTTCTGATGGTGCCGTTCATCATCTACGGCGAGAAGAAGCGCCGCATGCGCCGCGTGCTGATCGGCTCGGTCGTCGTGCTGCTCGCCTGCGAGCTGTTCTTCTGGCTGTTCGGCCATGGCCTGCGCAACCTGATGCTGGGCATCGTGGTGTTCTTCACCGCGTTCAACCTGCTCGAGGCCTCGCTGCCTTCGCTGATCAGCAAGGTGGCGCCGGCCGGTGGCAAGGGCACGGCCATGGGCGTGTACTCGACCAGTCAGTTCCTCGGCTCGGCGCTGGGCGGCATTCTCGGCGGCTGGCTGTATCAGCACTTCGCCTTGGCCGGCGTGTTCGGTGGCTGTGCGTTGTTAACGGTTCTCTGGCTGGCCATAGCTGTTACTATGCGCGAACCGCCGTATGTGACCAGCCTGCGGTTGCCGCTCTCCAGTGCGGCGTTGCAGGAAGCAGGTCTGGCCGAGCGAATTCAGGCAGCGCCGGGAGTGGCGGATGCCGTTGTGGTGGTCGAAGAGGCCGCCCTTTATGTGAAAGTGGATACCCAACAATTGGATCGCACGTCGCTGCAGCGCCTGATCGAAGCGGCGCCGGGGACGTGCTGAAAGTAGGAGAGCGTTATGGCCCGTGGGGTTAACAAAGTCATTCTGGTCGGTACCTGCGGACAGGATCCGGAAACGCGCTATCTGCCCAGCGGCAATGCCGTGACCAACCTGAGCCTGGCTACCAGCGAGCAGTGGACGGACAAGCAGACCGGTCAGCGCGTCGAGAAGACCGAATGGCACCGTGTATCGCTGTTCGGCAAGGTCGCCGAGATCGCCGGCGAGTACCTGCGTAAGGGCTCCCAGGTGTACATCGAGGGCAAGCTGCAGACCCGCGAGTGGGAAAAGGACGGCATCAAGCGCTACACCACCGAAATCATTGTCGACATGCAGGGCACCATGCAGCTGCTCGGCGGCCGTCCTGACGGCGCTGGTGGTGGCGAGCAGCGTCAGTCGCGTCCGGCCCCGCAGCGCGAGCCGCAGCAGCAGGCGCCACGTCAGTCCGCCCCGCAGCAGCAGAAGCCGCAGCCGGCACAGGACTACGACAGTTTCGACGACGATATTCCGTTCTGATCGAGCGCTGACAGCAAAGGCCCCGCACTGCGGGGCCTTTTCGTTTGTGCTTAGGGTCTGTTGCCGTTTCACGCACGGCTCGCGTTGAAACGGCAACAGACCCTAGGCCGTACTGAACAGGCGCTTGCGCAGCAGGTCCTGGCATACCCAGAACAACAGGGCCAATGCGATGCCGCAGAAGTTGGCCAGCACGTCCATGGTGCTGAATTCGCGGGTCGGCTGCAGCAGGTGCTGCAGCCATTCCGAGAGCGGCGCCTGGATGAACAGCAGCGGCCAGAGCAGCCAGCCGGGCGTGCTTGGAAAGGCGAAGCGGGTGACCAGCGACAGGCCGCCAAAGGCGATCAGGTGCAGGAATTTGTCCGACTCATTGAACAGGTCCGGCGGCGGCTCGGGGCGAAACAGGCCGTAGGCGAGTAGCGCGCAGCAGGCCAGGAACAGCAGTTTTCTCACGTGGTTTCCTTGCTTTTCATCGGCTCTGAAGTCAGGCGGGCCAGGCGCTATGCGCTCGCCCAAAGCTTGTCCCGACAAGGGCCTGGCGCGTCAGGATAAAGCCCGGTGATGACGCCGAGGGGTAAAAACAGCAAAATGCAGGCCATGGGGCTGAACCGTTCGGGCTCTGCCAAGAGTCGACTGGCCGTGCAGCATGGCCGGGCGTCGGCTCAAATCTGATTGTGGAGCTTCTAGTTTCGTTATGCGCATGCGCCTGTTGTTGCTGGGTGGTGGCAGTACGCTGGGTCGGGCGTTGATTCGCCTGGGCGCCGAGGAAGATATCGGTTTTCTCGCCCCGCGCCCGCCAACCCAGGGTTGGGATGCCGCCAGCCTGACTCAGTTGATCGACGATACCCGTCCTGATGCGGTGATCAACCTCGCCTACTATTTCGATTGGTTTCAGGCCTCCAAGGTCAGCAGCGAGCGTTTCGCCGCCCAGGAGCGCGCCGTCGAGCGCCTGGCCGAACTCTGCCAGCACCACGATATTCGCCTGCTGCAGCCATCGAGCTACCGGGTGTTCGATGGCGCCCGCGCCACGGCCTACAACGAGAAGGACGACACTCAGCCGCTGAGCATGCGCGGCCAGGTGCTGGTGCGCATGGAGCAGAGCGTGCGCGCCCTGTGCCCACGCCATGTGCTACTGCGCTTCGGCTGGATTCTCGATGACAGCCCCGATGGCCTGCTGGCGCGCTTTCTGGTGCGTGCCGAGCGGGACAAGGCGCTATTCCTGGCCGATGACAGGCGTGGCAACCCGACGCCGGTGGACGATGCCGCCCGGGTGATTCTCGCCGTGCTCAAGCAGCTCGACTGCGCCGCCCCGCTGTGGGGCACCTACCATTACGGTGGCCACGAGGCGACCACCGCGCTGGCCCTCGGCCAGGCGATTCTCAGCGAAGCCCGTCACCTGCGGGAAAACCTGCTGGAAGAAATTTGCGGTCAGGCCCATGCCGCCCGCGGCGATGCCTCGGATGAACCGCAGCACGGCGTACTGGCGTGCAAGAAAATCCTTCACACCTTCGGCGTCAAGCCGCGCGCCTGGCGTGCCGGCCTGCCGAGCCTGCTGGAGCAGTATTACCGTCATGTCTGATCAACCCGTTCTCGTCACCGGCGGCGCCGGCTTCATCGGCTCCAATCTGGTCGACGCCTTGCTGGCGCGCGGCCACAGTGTGCGCGTACTGGACAACCTGTCCATGGGTAAGCTCAGCAACCTGCCGGTTGGCGACGCGCGCCTGACCTTCATCGAAGGTGACGTGGCCGATGCCGCGCTAGTCAGCCGCGCGGTGGCCGGCTGCAGCGCCGTGGTGCATCTGGCCGCAGTGGCCTCGGTGCAGGCTTCGGTGGACGATCCGGTCAGCACCCACCAGAGCAACTTCATCGGCACCCTGAACATCTGCGAAGCCATGCGCGAGCATGGCGTGCGCCGCGTGGTCTTTGCCTCCAGCGCCGCGGTGTACGGCAACAACGGCGAAGGCGTGGCTATCGACGAGGACACCGCCAAGGTGCCGCTGACGCCCTACGCGTCGGACAAGCTGGCCAGCGAGCACTACCTGGAGTTCTACGCGCGGCAGCATGGCCTGGAGCCGGCGATCTTTCGCTTCTTCAACGTGTTCGGCCCACGCCAGGATCCATCCTCGCCATATTCTGGGGTGATCAGCATCTTCACCCAGCGCGCCCAGCAGGGCCTGCCGATCAGCGTGTTCGGTGACGGCGAGCAGACCCGCGACTTCTTCTACGTCGCCGATCTGGTCGAGCTGCTGCTGCAGGCACTGGACGCCGGACAGGCGCCCGCCGGCGCGGTGAACGTTGGCTGGAACCAGGCGGTGAGCCTCAAAGAGTTGCTGGCGCAGATCGGAGACTTGCTCGGCGGGCTGCCCGAGGTGACGCATCTGGATGCGCGGGCGGGCGATATCCGCCATTCGCGCGCCGACAATGGCCGCCTGGCCCGCGAGTACCAGCTGCCGATGCAGACGTCGCTGCGTGATGGATTGGCGGCATTGCTCAACAGCTGAGCGCCCAGCGCAGGACAGCAAAAAGCCGGCGATGCCGGCTTTTTCGTTTGTGGTGGTAGCAGGGGGGCAGTCCTGTACTTGTGGGAGCGGGCGGGGACGCCCAGTCCATGCCCGCGATTTCGCGCGCATGGCGCGCTCTCACAAAAAGCAGATCGCTGTCAGCCCACTCCTTCTAGCTGTCTCCAGCTGGTCTAGAACTTGTAACCCAGCCCGACCATATACACGAACGGATCCACATCCACGTCGACTTTGGCACGCACGCCTAGGGCGGTGTTGTCCACGTAGGCGGTGGTGTCGATGTCGATATAGCGGGCCTGGGCGTTGATCATCAGGTTGTCGGTGAGCATGTAGTCGGCACCGATCTGCCAGGCCAGGCCCCAGGAGTTCTTGGCGCGGAAGTTGTCGAAGCCGGCCGCCGAGGCGCCGCTGCCTACGTGCTCGTCGTAGATCCAGGTGTAGTTGATGCCACCGCCCACATAGGGCTGGAAGGCAGACTTGGCGTCGAGCGGGTAGTACACCAGGCTCAGGGTCGGCGGCAGGTGCTTGAGGGTGCCGAGCTTGCCGTTGGCTGCGTCCAGCGCGGTGCCCTTGATCTTCACGTCGTGCTCGAACGGCGTGGCTGCGAGCAACTCGACGCCCAGGTGGTCGGTCAGCATGTAGGCGAAGTTCAGGCCCAGCTGGGTGTCGCTGCTCATGGTCGCCTTGCCGCCCAGGTCGGTGCCGGCCAGGCCGCCGCGGTCGACCTTGACCGAGGAGCTGTCCGCATCCGGGTTGACGGTGATGGCGCCGGCGCGCACGAGAATGTCTCCCGCCTGGTGCGCCTGGGCAACGGGGGCCGCCAGCGCCAGGGCGATCAGCGAGGCAGAGAACAGCGACTTGTACATGGTGAGCTCCTAACGGTCATTCGAATCATCTCGGATGGCGTCAGGGTAGGGCGCTGGGCGAAACGCCCGTTGACTCAGCTCAATAGCGGGCTAAGCAAGGGTGCGACAGTCGGTCACAGTGTCAGTTGGCCGGTAGTTCGTAGGGATAGATCTTGTCCGCCGCCAACTGATAGCCGACCTCGGCCAGTTCGCTGCTGCTGTGCTCGACCTTGAGCGGGCCTTCGACCCAGAACGGCTGGTACAGGGCATCGAGCAGCACGCCCAGCTCGGTGTTGACGTGGATGATCTGGTTGGACGGCGGTGGTGGCACGTGGATGCAGGCGCCGAAGTAAGGCACCAGCAGGAACTCGATCACGCGGCCTTCTTCGGTGACATCCAGCGGCACGATGTAGCCGGGGATCTTGACGTTCTGGCCGTCCATTTCCTTGACCACCGGCGCCGAGGGGAACTGCTGTAATGAGGCTGCGCCGCCTTCGGACAGCGCATCGCCGAGCTGCGACATGTCATGCATCGGTGTCATCTGCGGCACCTGGGGCGGCGCGTCCTTGGGGATCAGCTCCTGCCAGTTCAGGGTTCGCAGGTCGGCAGCCCAGAGCGGCGAGGCCAGGGCGAGAAGCAGAGCGGTGAGCAGGACGCGGCGCATGACACTACCTTCGGGTTGGAAAACGAAGCCGGGCTGATTGGCCCGGCTTCGTTCAGTCACAGTCGGATGGAGAGCCCATCCGCTAACGACTGCCGATACGCACGCCAGGCCGGCACACAGCCCATCAGCAGGGCGGCCGCCAGAATAGCGCCGAGCAGCGTCCACTCATAGGGCGTTGGTGCGCTGAGCGGCAAATACAGGCCATAGTTGGCCTGCACGTAGCCCTGGGCGCCGGCGATACCGGCATACAGGAGCGCCGTGCCAGCCACCACGCCAGCCACCGCCAGCGAGAAGGCTTCGAGGATCAGCAGGCTGGCGACATGCCAGGGCCGCGCGCCGACCGAGCGCAGGATGGCCATCTCCCGGCGCCGTTCGTTGAGGCTGGTGAGAATCGCCGTGAGCATGCCGATCAGCCCGGTCAGCACCACGAACAGCGAAACCACGAACAGCGCCTTTTCCGCGGTGCCCATCAGGCTCCACAGCTCCTGCAGGGCGACACCGGGAAGGATCGCCAGTAGCGGCTCGCCGCGGTATTCGTTGACCTCGCGCTGTATGGCGAAGGTGGCGATCTTGCTCTTCAGGCCGAGCATCGCCGCGGTGATCGCCTTGGGCTGCAAATCCATGTGCCGCGCCTGTTCGGCACTGATCTTGCCGGCGCCGCGGGCCGGTACGCCGTTCTGCCAGTCGACGTGCAGCGCCTCCATGCCTTCCAGGGAAATGTGCAGGGTGCGGTCCACCGGCGTGCCGGTGCGGGCGAGGATGCCGCTGATCACGAAGGGCTTGTCGTCGTGCTGCTGCAGGCTGATGGCCGCGACGCCGTGGGACAGCACAATCTTGTCGCCGAGCTTGTAGTGCAGCGCCTCGGCCACTTCGGCGCCGAGTACCACGTCGAACAGGTCGTGAAAGCGCTCGCCCTGTGCTAGCTGCAAGGACTGTCCGCGGCCGTAATGGTAGTGGTCGAAGTAGTCCTGGTTGGTGCCCATCACCCGGTAGCCGCGGTGCGAATCACCCAGTGAAATCGGAATTGCCCAGTCGACCTGAGGGTGGGCAGCGAGCTTCTCGAAACTGTCCCAGCGGATGTTGTTGGTGGCGTTGCCGATGCGGAACACCGAGTAGAGCAGCAGGTTCACGCTGCCGGAACGGGCGCCGACGATCAGGTCGGTGCCGCTGATGGTGTTGGCGAAGCTGGTGCGCGCTTCGGTGCGCACCCGTTCCACGGCGAGCAGCAGGCACACCGACAGGGCGATGGCGAACACCGTGAGCAGGGCGGTGAAGCGGCGGTTGGCCAGGCTGGCCAGGGCGAGTCGTAACAGGAACACCTCAGACCTCCTGGGGCTTGCTGGCGCGGTTGAGTTCGGCGAGCGACAGGCTGCGGTCAAACAGCGCGGCCAGGCTCTGATCATGACTGACGAACAGCAGGCTGGCGCCAACGTCGCGGCACTCGCCGAACAGCAGTTCGAGAAACGCCTGGCGCGCATCGGCATCCAGCGCCGAGGTCGGCTCGTCGGCGATCACCAGCTCGGGCTGGCCGATCAGCGCGCGGGCGGCAGCGACGCGTTGCTGCTGGCCGATGGACAGCGAATCGGCGCGGCGCTCCAGCAGTTCCGGGCGCAGACCCAGGTGCTCCAGCAGTTTGCCGGCGGCCTCGCTGACGCTGCCGTAGCGCTGTGCGGCGCGTTCGGCGCGCAGGCGCGAGAAGCGGCACGGCAGTTCGACGTTGTCGCGCACGCTCAAAAATGGCAGCAGGTTGAACTGCTGGAAGATGTAGCCGGTGTGGTCGACGCGAAAGCGATCCCGGCGCGCCGCCGAGAGCGTGGCGAGGTCTTCGCCCAACAGGCGAATGGTGCCGCGGCCAGGTTTCTGTACGCCGCCGAGCAGGCCGAGCAGGGTGGTCTTGCCGCTGCCGCTGGGGCCCTTGAGAAACAGGGTCTCGCCGCGTTGCAGGTGAAAATGGGGGATGTCCAGAAGCTCGTCCTGGCCGGGCCAGGCGAAGCCAAGGTCGGTGAGTTCGATCAGTGCTGTGCTCATGGGGACTGCTGGCGCTTGAGAGAAAGAGACAAGTGTGCCAGTCCTAGGTATTGATACCGAACCGGATATGTTGCGACACGCTAAAAAAGCTTTGCTGGTGAATGTTCGGCTACAAGGCAGAAGCGGAGGCGCCCAGCGTAGGGTGGACAACGCTCTTTTTGTCCACCGTTGCGATCGCAGAACGGTGGACGGGTGAAGCGTCGTCCACCCTACGAAGGATGGCTCTCGTCACTTTGTTGCTACTGCAGCCAAAGCGTGAATCGGCTCCCCGGTTTAGAAGCTCAGGCGCGGGTTGGCCGGGGTCGACTCGACGCCCTGCTGGCCGTTCGGGCCGATCAGTTGCACGTTGATCTTCTGGGTGGCCGGGAATTGCTTGTAGAAGGCCGACAGGTCGAGTGTCTTCAGCTCGCCCGGCTGCTTGCAGGTGAAGCTGTAGTCGGCATCGATGTCGCTGTGCTCGTGGTGATGTTCGTCGCCGTCGGCATGCTCGTCGTGGTCGTGGTCGTGGTCGTGGTCGTGGTCGGCTTTGGCGTTGCCGAACAGCGGGCTGCGCACTTCGTTTTCGCTCAGGCTGCAGCCGGCTGCGGCGGGCAAGCTGAACAGTGTCTGGGGTTTTTCAAGTACCGCGCGGGCGGCGGCAACGGTCTTCTTGTCGGCATCGCTGGTCGCGGCATGCTCGAAGCCGACGATGTTCATGGCCGGGCTTTCCAGTTCGATTTCCAGGGTGCTGCCTTCCAACGCTACGTTCAGCGTGGCGACGCCGTGTTCGTGTTTGCCGAGGCTGCCGTGTTCATGTTCATCGTGGGCCTGGGCGGCGGCCAGGGGCAGCAGAGCGAAGGGCAGGGCGAGCAGCAGGTGGCGCATGGAAAGCTCCGAGACAGGAAAAGTTCACAGGAATTGATACGTTATAACAAATTTATGCTCTGTGGTAGAGCCGCCTTGGTTTGCCTGCTGGCTCGTGGGAGCATGGCGCATCGATTTGGGTGGAGGCAGAGATGGTGCGTATTCGCGGACGGATCGGCGACTGGCCGGTGGACCTGACAGTGGAGCTGGATCCTCAGGATTGGGCGCAGTTGGCGGCGGCCGTGCCGGTGGCGCCTGCGCAGAGTCCGGCGACAGCCGCCTCAGCTGCGGCGCCGGCCGATCAGGATGCTCAGTGGCAGACGGTACTGGAGTTGCTACGCCGCGCCGGGCGTATCGAAGGGCCGCAGCTCATGGCGCAACTGGCGGCGCTGGCTGGCGGGGAAGTAGCAGGCAAGCGCCTGCTGGTGCGGCTGCGTCACTGCGAGCAGGTGCGCATGGAAACCGGCACCGATGCGCCGGTTTATTGCTGGGTGGGGCAGGCGTAGGTCAGCTGCCTGGATAATCTGAGCATGCGTACGGGCAACTACAAGGCGAAAGCAGACATTGTTGTTTTACCCGTGGGAACGGGCGGGGACGCCTAGTCCATGCCCGTGGTTTTTCGCGGGCATGGCCCGCTCCCACAGATACTGCGCCGATGCCTGTTACCGCCGCGTTGCAGTCAAAATAGATAAAGCCCGGTTGAAGATCGTGAACAGGTTTTCTTAGTACAGCGCCTGGTACACCCGGCGGCGGTAGGTGGTGACCAGCGGATTGTCGTTGCCGAGCAGGTCGAACACTTGCAGTAGGGTCTTGTGCGGCAGGCCGTCGGCGTAATTGCGGTTGCGCATGAACAGCTTCAGCAGGCCGTCCAGTGCCGGCTCGTATTGCTGACGGGCGAGTTGCTGGATGGACAGCTGATAAGCCGCTTCGTCGTCCTCGCCGTTCTGCGCCATGCGGCTTTTCAGGGTGGCGGCGTCCGGCAGGTCGGCGGCCTGGCGCAGGAAGGTGATCTGCGCACGGGCACCAGCGAGTGCCTGTTTGTGCTCATCACCTTTCACGGCACCCAGCACTTGCTCGGCTTCGCCCAGCTCGCCGCGTTCGGCCAGGCAGCGGGCGTAGAGAATCAGCGCCGCGGCGTTCTCGTTGTTTTCCGTCAGCAGTTCCTTGAGGGCTGCTTCGGCTTCGCCGATACGGCCATCGGCGAAGGCGCTTTGCGCCACTTCCAGCAGGTTGGCCTGGGGCGCCGCTGGCTCGGCGACGTGGGGTTGCAGCATGGCGCGGATCGCCGACTCCGGCTGGGCGCCCTGGAAGCCGTCGACCGGCTGGCCGTTCTTGAACAGCACCACGGTCGGCAGGCTGCGAATGCCGAAGCGGGCGACGATGTCCTGTTCGATATCGCAGTTGACCTTGGCCAGCAGCAGTTCGCCCGCGTAGCCCTCGGTGATCTGCGCCAGTACCGGCATCAGCGCCTTGCAGGGCGCGCACCACTCGGCCCAGAAGTCGACGAGCACCGGCTTGTTGAACGAGCTCTCGATCACCAGCTGTTCAAACTGGGCGGCGCCATTGATATCGAAGATGTAGGGGGAGTCGCTCATGGTCGGTCTCTGTCCGGGCGAAAATGGGTGTGACTATAAATGTGGGCGCCGCCACAAGGCTACAAGGGGGCTGTGGCAGCGTGATACAGGCTGACGTGACGGAAGGTTTCCGGCTCGGCCAGGTCGGGCCAGGTGCACCCCTCCAGCCCGGCGATGCGCCGATAGCGCGGGTGATTGAAGTCGCGTACCCGGGAGTCGGCCACCAGCACTTCGCGGGCATGTTCCAGTACGCGGTCGAGCAGGGGTAGGTTGCTGCGGTCGTAAAGCACGTCGGCGACGATGGCCAAGTCGTAGTCGCGCGGCTCGCTGAACAGGTCGTCTGAATACTCCAGCCCCACGCCGTTGAGCGCAGCGTTGGCGCGGCAGGCCGCCAGGGCCAGCGGGTCCAGGTCGCAGGCCACCACCTGGGCAGCGCCGGCGCGGGCGGCCGCGATGGCGGCGACGCCCGAGCCTGCGCCCAGGTCCAGCACCCGCTTGCCGCGCACCCATTCGGGGTGGCGCGCCAGCCAGTCGACCAGCACCAGGCCGCTGGCCCAGCAGAAGCACCAGTACGGCGGCTCTTCGAGAATGCGCCGGGTTTCCTCGGGGCTGAAGCAGCGATCCATGTTGGCCGGGTCGATCAGCCACAGGCGCACATCGCTGCCCGGCAGCGTGGTGGCGGTCAGTCGGGCATCGCCGAGCAGCTCGCCCAGGACGGCCTGCAGGTGTGATGGTGGGGTCACAGCGCCGGCGTCACGCGGATCTCGCCGAGCGACTGGCTTTGCGGCTCACGAATCAGCTGGTTGGGCATGTGCAATACCAGTTTGCCGGACTGATGCACGCGCCCACGCAGCTCCACGCGGATGCCCTGATTGAAGTTCTCCGGGTTGAACGGCAGGCTGAACGGCAGCGGCGCGCCGGTACCGCGCAGCTGGATATTGCCGAGCAGCTTATGCGGCAGGCCGCGGTCGTTGATGGTCAGCAGCGCCAGTTCCACCTCGGCGCCGGCGGGCACGTCCAGCAGGGTGCCGGTGAGTTCGCGCAGATGGGCCGGCAGTGGCGCGGGCTCTTCCTTCTTCGTCGCTGGCGGTACCGGCGCGGGAGCAGGTGGTGGCGGTTCGCCTGCGCAGGCGGCGAGCAGGGCGGCAAGGCAGAGCGGGGCGAGCGGGCGCAGTGGCATCGGATGATCCTGAAGAACGGGCAATGCCCCGGATTCTCGCTAGAGCCGGCAGTGAATGCAAAGGAAAGCGCCGGCTCTGGTGCGCTTGGCGCCAGAAGGTATTGATGCGCTACCATGCGGGCTTTCCTGCCAGTGACCGTTTCAGCCATGCACTGCCCGTTCTGCTCCGCCAACGACACCAAAGTCATCGATTCGCGTCTGGTCGCCGAGGGTGATCAGGTGCGTCGCCGCCGCGAATGCCTGGCCTGCGGCGAGCGCTTCACCACCTTCGAAACCGCCGAGCTGGTGATGCCGCGCCTGATCAAGCAGGACGGCAGCCGCCAGCCCTTCGACGAAGACAAGCTGCGCGCCGGCATGCAGCGTGCACTGGAAAAACGCCCGGTGAGCGTCGAGCGGCTGGAAGCGGCCATCGCCCATATCAAGCATCGGTTGCGCGCCACTGGTGAGCGCGAGGTCAAGTCGCTGGTGCTTGGTGAGCTGGTGATGACCGAACTGCAGAAGCTCGATGAAGTGGCCTATATCCGCTTCGCCTCGGTGTACCGCCGCTTCCAGGACCTCAACGAATTCCGCGAGGAAATCGACCGTCTTTCCCGCGAGCCGAATCAGGATTGAGATGAGCAACAGCGATCACGCCTACATGGCGCGCGCCCTCGAACTGGCGCGCAAGGGTCTGTATTCCACCCACCCCAATCCCCGTGTCGGCTGCGTGATCGTGCGCGACGGCAAGATCGTCGGCGAAGGCTGGCACGCCAAGGCCGGCGAGCCCCATGCCGAGGTTCATGCGCTGCGCCAGGCCGGCGACAAGGCCCGTGGCGCTACCGCCTACGTGACCCTGGAGCCGTGCAGCCATCACGGGCGTACGCCGCCGTGCGCCGACGCGCTGATCGCCGCCGGCATCACCCGCGTAGTCGCCGCCATGCAGGACCCCAACCCCGAGGTCGCCGGGCGTGGCCTGCTGCGCCTGATGAATGCCGGCATTGCCGTGCAGGGCGGCGTGCTGGGGGCCGAGGCGCGGGCGCTGAATGCTGGCTTCATCAAGCGTATGGAGACCGGCCTGCCGCTGGTGCGCGTCAAGCTGGCGATGAGCCTGGATGGGCGTACCGCCATGGCCAGTGGCGAGAGCCAATGGATCACCGGGCCGGCGGCGCGGGCCGCGGTGCAGCGCCTGCGAGCGCGCTCCAGCGTGGTGCTCAGCGGCGCCGATACCCTGCTGGCCGATGGCGCGCGGCTAACCGTACGCCCGGACGAACTGGGCCTGGGCGCCGAGATGACCGCCCTGGCTCAGGTGCGCCCGCCGCTGCGGGTGCTGGTCGATGGCCGCCTGCGGGTGCCACTCAGTGCGCCGTTCTTCCAGGCCGGCCCGGCGCTGGTGGCGACCTGCGCGGCGGCCACCTCGCGCTGCCGTTATCAGGATGACGGCCACGAGCTGCTGGCCATTCCCGGCAGCAGCGGCCATGTGGATCTGCGCAAGCTGCTGGTGGAACTGGCCGCACGCGGTGCCAACGAAGTGCTGGTCGAGGCCGGGCCAAAGCTGGCCGGCGCCTTTGCTCGTCTCGGGCTGGTCGACGAGTACCAGCTATTCGTCGCGCCCAAGTTCCTCGGCTCCAGCGCCCGCCCGCTGCTCGACCTGCCGCTGGCGCGCATGGCCGAAGCGCCGTCGCTGAAGATCGTCGACATGCGCGCCGTGGGCGATGACTGGCGCATCGTCGCCGTGCCCGATCGCGCGAATTGAATGGCTGCCGGGCATCTGTTCAGAGGCTTTCTGAGCAGGCGTATGGGCGGCTACAAGGCAAGAGCGGACATCCAACGATTCAATGTGGGAACGGGCCATGCCCGTGATTTTTTCGCGGGCATGGCCCGCTCCCACAGATAATCACCAGTCCTCCCGACGGGAATGACCGGCCGCTCCCGCCACGCTGCAGCCAAATAACTGAAGCCCGGCACGAAGATCGTGAACAGGCTCTTGGGCAGAGCCGCCGTGCGCTGGCGCGGCAAGTGTGGTAAAACGCCTGTCGGCTGCGACAAGCAGCCACACGTTCTCAGGGCGGGGTGTAATTCCCCACCGGCGGTAATGCTGCGCAACGCAGCTAGCCCGCGAGCGCCCGGTACGGCACCAGCCGCCCGGGGACGAGCAGATCCGGTGTGATTCCGGAGCCGACGGTATAGTCCGGATGAAGAGAGAGCGGGATTGCCTGGTCAGGTGGCCTTTCGGCTGCTGCATGTCCGTACCATCCCTATCGATCCAAGCTGCCCTGTTTTAACCATAAACAGGAGTCGAACATGTCCATCTCTAACAGCGTACGCCGGGTTGCCTTCGTGCAGGCCTGCTGGCACCGCGAGATCGTCGATCAGTCGCGCCACGCCTTTATCGAAGAAATGCAGCGCCAGGGTTACGCGGCCAGCGAAATCGATTGCTTCGAAGTCGGCGGCGCCTTCGAAATTCCCCTGCATGCCAAGCGCCTGGCCAAGAGCGGCCGTTACGCCGGCATCGTCGCTGCCGGGCTGGTGGTCGACGGCGGTATCTACCGCCACGAGTTCGTCGCCCAGGCGGTGATCGAGGGCCTGATGCAGGTGCAACTGGACACCGACGTGCCGGTGTTCTCGGCGGTACTGACGCCCCATCATTTCCATGCCGGCGAAGAACACCAGACGTTCTTCCGCGAGCATTTCCTGGTCAAGGGCGCCGAAGCGGCACGCACTTGTGCCGACACGCTGCGCAAGCTCAAAGAATTGCCGGTCTGACGAGGAGTTCTTATGTTCACCGGAATCATCGCATCCATCGGCAGCATCGCCGCCATCACCCCCAAGGGCGGTGATGTGCGGGTCTACGTGAAGACCGGCAAGCTGGATCTGGGCGACGTTGTGCTGGGCGATAGCATCGCGGTCAACGGCGTGTGCCTGACCGCCGTCGAATTGCCGGGTGACGGCTTCTGGGCCGACGTCAGCCGGGAAACCCTGGCGCGTACCGCCTTCATCGACCTGAAGAGTGGCAGCCGGGTCAATCTGGAAAAGGCTCTGACGCCGACCACGCGCCTGGGCGGCCACCTGGTCAGCGGGCACGTCGACGGCGTTGGCGAGATCGTCTCCCGCGAGGAGAACGCCCGCGCCATCCAGTTCAAGGTGCGCGCGCCGCGCGAGCTGGCCAAGTACATCGCCCATAAAGGCTCGATCACCGTCGACGGCACCAGCCTGACGGTCAACGCCGTCAATGGCGCCGAGTTCGAGCTGACCATCGTGCCGCACACCCTGGCCGAGACCATCATGGCCGACTATCACGCTGGGCGTCGGGTCAATCTGGAGGTCGATCTGCTGGCCCGTTACCTGGAGCGCCTGCTGCTCGGTGACAAGGCCGCCGAGCCGAGCAGCTCCGGGCTGACCGAAGGTTTTCTCGCCGAACACGGCTACCTGAAGCATTAAGGACACCGCCACCATGGCACTCAACAGTATCGAAGAGCTGGTCGAAGACATCCGCGCCGGCAAGATGGTCATCCTCATGGATGACGAAGACCGCGAGAACGAAGGCGACCTGATCATCGCCTCCGAATGCGTGACCGCCGAGCACATCAATTTCATGGCCCGCTTCGCCCGTGGCCTGATCTGCATGCCGATGACCCGCGAGCGTTGCGAAACCCTCAAGCTGCCGCTGATGGCGCCGCGCAACGGTTCCGGCTTTGGCACCAAGTTCACCGTGTCCATCGAAGCGGCCGAAGGCGTCACCACCGGCATTTCCGCCGCCGACCGCGCGCGTACCGTGCAGGCTGCTGCGGCGAAGAATGCGGTGGCTGAGGATATCGTCAGCCCTGGCCACATCTTTCCGCTGATGGCTCAGCCCGGCGGCGTGCTGGCACGTGCCGGCCATACCGAGGCGGCCTGCGATCTGGCGCGCATGGGCGGCTTTGAGCCGAGCGGGGTGATCTGCGAGATCATGAACGACGACGGCACCATGGCCCGTCGCCCGGAGCTGGAAGAGTTCGCTGCCAAGCACGGCATCAAGATCGGCACCATCGCCGACCTGATCCATTACCGCATGCTCCACGAGCGCACCGTACAGCGCATCGCCGAACAGCCGCTGGACAGCGAAGTGGGCCAGTTCAACCTGGTGACCTACCGCGATTCGGTGGAAGGCGACGTGCACATGGCCGTGACCCTGGGCACCATCTGCGCCGAAGAACCGACCCTGGTGCGCGTGCACAACATGGACCCCATGCGTGACCTGCTGATGGTGCGCCAGCCGGGGCGCTGGAGCCTGCGCGCGGCGATGACCGAAGTGGCCGAAGCCGGCAGCGGTGTGGTCTTGTTGCTCGGCCATTCCCTGGGCGGCGACGAGGTACTGGCGCATATCCGCGAAGCGGGGGGCAACACCACGGCCAAGGCGCCAAGCACCTACAGCACGGTTGGTGCCGGTTCGCAGATCCTGCGTGACCTGGGCGTGCGCAAGATGCGCCTGATGAGCGCGCCGATGAAGTTCAACGCGATATCCGGTTTCGACCTGGAAGTTGTAGAATACCTGCCCCCGAAATGACGGGGCGACCGCGATGGGCCGATTACGGCCCATCGCCTATATTTTCGGGGCCTGCCGCGGCGGGCCCTGGCTCTTTAAAGACAGCTCGAGAACTCGCTATGACACTCAAGACCATCGAAGGTACTTTCATCGCTCCCAAGGGTCGCTTCGCCCTAGTGGTCGGCCGCTTCAACAGCTTCGTGGTCGAAAGCCTGGTCAGCGGCGCGGTCGACGCCCTGGTTCGCCACGGCATCAGCGAAGACGACATCACCATCATTCGCGCACCGGGTGCCTTCGAAATCCCGCTGGTTGCCCAGAAAGTCGCCCAGCGTGGCGAGTTCAACGCCATCATCGCCCTTGGCGCGGTGATCCGGGGCGGCACCCCGCACTTCGAATACGTGGCCGGTGAGTGCACCAAGGGCCTGTCCCAGGTCTCCATGGAGTTCGGCGTACCGGTCGCCTTCGGCGTGCTGACCGTCGACTCCATCGAGCAGGCCATCGAGCGTTCCGGCACCAAGGCCGGCAACAAGGGCGCCGAAGCTGCCCTGTCCGCTCTGGAAATGGTCAGCCTGCTGGCGCA
The DNA here is from genome assembly GCF_000213805.1 of Pseudomonas fulva 12-X. Lineage (NCBI taxonomy): Bacteria > Pseudomonadati > Pseudomonadota > Gammaproteobacteria > Pseudomonadales > Pseudomonadaceae > Pseudomonas > Pseudomonas fulva. Next base: position 754,395 of record NC_015556.1, read on the forward strand.
GTTGGAGGCCAAGTGAGCCAGAACGACAACAAGCCAGCCAAGAAAGGCCCGAGCCCCAAGCTGCTGGCTCGCCGTCAGGCGCGCACCCTGGCCATGCAGGCCCTGTACTCCTGGCACATCGCTGGGCAGGCGCTCAACGAGATCGAAGCGCAGTTTCGGGTCGACAACGATTTCAGCGCGGTCGACGGCGCCTACTTCCACGAGATCCTGCACGGCGTGCCGCGCCAGAAGAGCGAGATCGATGCGCTGTTCGAGCCGCTGCTCGACCGCCCGCTGGACGAGATCGACCCGGTCGAGCTGTCCATCCTGCGTCTGTCCACCTACGAGCTGCGTAACCGCATCGACGTGCCGTACCGCGTGGTGATCAACGAAGGCATCGAGCTCGCCAAGGTGTTCGGCGCCACCGACGGTCACAAGTTCGTCAACGGCGTGCTCGACAAGCTGGCGCCGACCCTGCGCGCCGACGAAGTCCGCGACTTCAACAAGCGCTGAGTGTCTTGGGCGAGTTCGAGCTGATTCGTCATTACTTCGCCGCAGCCGCCTGTGCACAGGCGGCCGATGGCGTGGTCCTGGGAATCGGCGATGACTGCGCCCTGCTCGAGGTGCCGGCCGGCGAACAACTGGCGGTGTCCACCGACACCCTGGTAGCCGGCGTGCATTTTCCGGTCGACGCGCCGGGTGAGCTGCTCGGCCAGCGCGCCCTGGCCGTTTCGGTCAGTGACCTGGCTGCCATGGGCGCGACGCCCTTGGCCTTCACCCTGGCGCTGACCCTTCCCGAGGTTTCCCCCGACTGGCTGGCCGACTTCACGGCCGGGCTGGAAAGCATGGCGCGCCAGTGTGGCGTACGCCTGGTCGGCGGCGACACCACCCGCGGGCCGCTGAGCCTGACCCTTACCGTTTTCGGCCGCGTGCCCGCCGGCCAGGCGCTGACCCGCGCCGGTGCGCGCCCCGGTGATCTGCTCTGTGTCGGCGGCAACCTGGGCAATGGCGCCGGCGCGCTGCCGTTCGTGCTCGGCGAGCGTGCCGAGCAGGCGCAAAGCACCGAACTGCTCGCCCACTACTGGTCGCCCATGCCGCAGCTGCAGCTTGGCAAGGCCCTGCGCTGCCTCGCTACCGCGGCGCTGGATATCTCCGATGGCCTGCTCGCCGACTGCGGGCATATCGCTCGGGCGTCCGGCGTGGCGCTGTTCGTCGAGCAGCAACGCCTGCCGCTGTCGGCGGCGTTGCTGGCCTGCATGGGCGACGAACGCGCCCGCCAGCTGGCGCTCGGTGGTGGCGACGACTACGTGCTTGCCTTTACCCTGCCTACCGAGAAACTGGACGCGCTGCGCGCCATGGGCCAGCCTGTAACCGTGATCGGTCGCGTCGAGGCCGGACAGGGCGTGCATCTTCTGGACGCCGACGGCCGCGTCATCGAGCCACGGTACAGTGGCTACCAACATTTCGGATCGAACCGTGACTGATCATCCCAAGCAAGTTCCCGCCGAATTCGTACCACCGTCCGTGTGGCGCAACCCCTGGCATTTCCTGGCCTTCGGCTTCGGTACCGGCACCATGGCCAAGGCCCCGGGCACCTGGGGCTCGCTGGCTGCGGTGCCGTTCATCCCGCTGTGGCAGATGCTGCCGGACTGGGGCTACTGGCTGATGCTCGGGGTGACCATGCTGTTCGGCGTGTGGCTGTGCGGCAAGGTGGCCGACGACCTGCGCGTGCATGACCACGAGGGCATCGTCTGGGACGAGATGGTCGGCATGTGGATCACCCTGTGGCTGGTGCCCGAAGGCTGGGGCTGGGTATTCGTAGGCTTTCTGATGTTCCGCTTCTTCGACATTCTCAAGCCTTGGCCGATCCGCTGGATCGACCGCCACGTGCATGGCGGCTTCGGCATCATGCTCGACGACGTGCTGGCCGGGGTATTCGCCTGGCTGTCCATGCAACTGCTGGTCTGGGGCTGGGCCAATGGCCTGGCGGCCAATCTGGGTTTCGCCTGAGCGGAGGCATGACGATGCGCGCGATGCTGCTGGCTTTGCTGTTGTCGATTGGCGTATGCGCCCAGGCGGGCAGCGAGGTGCCGACGTCCATTCGCATGGCCAGCGACGTGTGGGTCGACCGCATCAACCCGGACGGCACCGGCCTGTCCTGGGACATTCTGCGCAAGGTCTTCGAGCCCGCCGGCGTGCGCCTGGAGATGCAGATCGTGCCTTACACTCGCTCCATCGGCCTGGTGAAACGCGGCGAGGCCGATGCCTGGGTGGCGTCGTACCAGAACGAAGTCAGCGGCGGCGTGGTGTACCCGACCTGGCATTACGATTCGGACCTGATCAGCGCCCTGAGCCTGGTCAGCAAGCCCGAGCCCGACCAGGCCCAGCTCGGCCGCTCGCGCCTGGTGTGGATGCGCGGCTATGAGTACCAGCGCTACATCCCTGGTCTGACCCACTACAACGAGCTGCAGCGGCGCAGCGGCATCCTGTCGATGCTCGACCAGGGCCACGCCGACTACTACATCGACGCCCGCCCCGAGGTCGAACAAGTGCTCGCCGGCGCCGAGCAACCGGGTAAATATCGCGCCACCGACCTGCTGCGCCTGCCGCTGTATATCGGCTTTTCCGACACCCCGCGTGGGCGCGCGCTGGCCCAACTGTTCGATCAGCGCATGGCCGAACTGGTGAAAACAGACGAGCTGCGCGCGATCTTCGAGCGCTGGGGCCAGCATTACCCCTTCGAATAGCCGGGAGAGGCACGGATGCGTCGTTTGATCATGCTCATGGTAGGCCTGTTGGCCGCGCCGCTACTGCTGGCCGCCACATCGGTTCAGGTGGTCGGGCTGTTCCCCGGCGCTGCGGTGCTTTCGGTGGACGGCCAGCGCAAGCTGGTGCGCGTCGGCCAGACCGGGCCAGGTGGCGTGCAGGTGGTCAGCGTCGACAGCCGCAGCGCGGTGCTGCGTGTCGATGGCGCGGAGCGCAGCTACGGCCTGAGCCGCGAATACAACACCGCAGGCGTCGCCGCGCCGCAGAAACAGACTCTCAGCATCGCCCGCAGCAACGGCGGCCACTACTGGGCCGAAGGCGCGATCAATGGCCGCGCCCAGCAGTTTCTGGTCGATACCGGCGCCACGTCCGTGGCCCTCAATGAAAATCATGCCCGCCGCCTGGGCATCGACTACCGCACCCGTGGCCAGCCGATTCAGGTCAGCACCGCCAGCGGCACGGCCAAGGGCTGGCGGGTGACCCTCGACAAGGTCAGCGTCGGCTCGCTGCAGGTGCTGGGTGTCGAGGCGGTGGTGCTCGAAGGCGCCTCGCCGAGCGAAGCGCTGCTGGGCATGAGCTTTCTCAACCGCGTCGGCTGGCGGGTGGAAAACAACCTGCTGGTGCTTGAATCGCGCCTTTAATCGGAGCGCCCGGTAAAGGCGCCCCGGTTTTCTCAGAGCCTGTTGAAAGTCTCGCGAGCTAGAGCAATGCAAGGCCTAGCGGCCCCGCAAAAACAGGCGAGGGCCGGTCGGAGTCGCGCTCGACTTTACGAGCTGTAAATGAGCAGTCCGACTGGGCTGGCAATCCAGCCTGTTTTTAACGCCGCAGTGCCGACGCGCAGCGGACTTTGAACAGGTTCTCAGTGATGATCGTCCACCGCGACCTGCGGCTGCCCACGGTATAGCCGGCTGACCAGCGGGCCGATGGACAGCCCCTGCAGCAGAATCGAAGTGAGCACGACGATATAGGTCAGGCTCAGCAGCAGGTCACGCTCATCGCCCAGTGGCAATGACAGTGCCAGTGCCACCGACACACCACCACGCAGCCCGCCCCAGGTGAGGATGCGGATCGCCCCGTGGGACACCTGGCGGCGCCCGCCAGCGCGGCGACGCATCACGAACACGGCTGGCGCCACGGTGAGCAGGCGTGCCACCAGCACCGCGCCGCCGAGCACGAAGGCGGCGACGATGTGCAGCCAGGCGAACGGCAGCAGGAGCAGTTCCAGGCCGATCAGGGCGAACAGCAGGGCGTTGAGGATCTCGTCGATCAGCTCCCAGAAACCGTCCACGTAGCGGCGCGATTCGTCCGACATGGCGTGCTTGCGGCCCAGGTTGCCGATGATCAGGCCGGCCACCACCATGGCGATCGGCCCCGACACGTGCAGGCGCGCGGCCAGCGCCGCGCCACCGAACACCAGTGCCAGAGTCAGCATCACTTCCACCTGGTACTGGTCGATGCTGCGCAGCATCAGCAGCACGCCATAACCCAGGGCGGCGCCGAACAGCAGGCCGCCGACCGCCTCGTGAACGAACAGCCAGCTCACCGTGCCCAGGGTCGGCGTGCTGCCCAGCTGCAGGATGCCGAGCAGGATGGTGAACACCACCACCGCGGTACCGTCGTTGAACAGCGACTCGCCGACGATGGTGGTGGCCAGCGGCTTGGGCGCGCCGGCCGACTTGAGGATACCCATCACCGCAATCGGGTCGGTGGGCGAGATCAGCGCGCCGAACAGCAGGCAGTAGATGAAATCCACGTGCCAGCCGAACAGCGCGAAGATGTAGAACGCCAGGGTGCCGATCACGCTGGTGGCGATCAGCACGCCCACGGTGGCCAGCAGGCCGATCGGCCACTTGTAGCTGCGCAGATCGCTCAGGTCGACGTGCAGGGCGCCGGCGAACAGCAGGGCCGGCAGGAACCAGGTCATCAGGATGTCGGAGAAGTCGATGCGGCGGATTATCTGCTGCGCTTCGATCTCGATCAGCGGGTAACCGAGTTGGCTCAGGCCCTGGGCGATCAGCGAGAAGATCAGCGCCGTAGCCATCACGCCGATGGTCGGCGGCAGACGGATGAAGCGGTAATTGACGTAGGTGAGCAGCGTGGTGAGGACGATGAAGGCGGCAACGAGGTCGAGCACGGGGTCTCCTTTGAAGGCTGATGTTCGCCATCCCGGCGAACACCCTGGAGCCCCGATGATACCTGGCTTGTAACCGGATGTGTGGCGCCGTGGGCCGCCCGGTGCATGGCAGAAGGATGGCAGAAAAGCGGAACCGAAGCGGCGTTACAGGGTCGAGTAAGCATGGGTCGGAAGGCTCCAGGGCGCATCTGTCCTGGCCCGAGGGGCAACGTATGACGATGCTCCAGCCTCCGGCATTGGACGGCCGATGCGCAATGCATGCGGTCAGGTCGACACGCCAACGGCGGTCGTTAACTGGAGTCGAAATATGCTGAAAAGCTTCGGCAAGGTGCTGCTGGGCGCTGTTGCGCTGATTGCGGTACTGGCCTTGCTGGTCCACTGGATCACCCCGGCGGTGCTCGCCCAGCACCGTGAAGATCTCATCTATTACCTGCAGGCGCACCTGTACCTGGTGTTCGTGTCGATGCTGGCGGCGCTGGCAGTCGGCATTCCGGCCGGCATCCTGCTCAGCCGGCCTGGCCGCGAGCACAGCGCCGAGCGCTTCATGCAGGTGTTCAACGTCGGCAACACCGTACCGCCGCTGGCGGTGCTGGCCATCGCCCTGTCGGTGGTCGGCATCGGTAACGGCCCGGCGATCCTCGCACTGTTCCTGGCCTCGCTGCTGCCCATCGTGCGCAACACCTACGAAGGCCTGCGCAACGTGCCGGGGTCGCTGAAGGAAGCCGCTACCGGCATCGGCATGACGCCGCGTCAGTCGCTGTGGAAGGTCGAGCTGCCCAACGCGGTGCCGATCATCGTCGGTGGCATTCGCGTGGCACTGGCGCTCAACGTCGGTACCGCGCCCCTGGTGTTCCTGATCGGCGCCAACAGCCTGGGCAGCCTGATCTTTCCCGCCATCGCCCTCGAAGACCAACCGCTGCTGATTCTCGGCGCGGCCGCCACCGCTCTGCTGGCGCTGCTGCTCGACGGTCTGGTGGCTGGCGTCAGCCGGTTCTGGTTCGAGCGTGGGGTGGCCCGTTGAAGGAAACAATGATGAAGTCTCTCGTTCTGTGCCTCGGCCTGCTGCTGGCAGCGACCAGCCAGGCCGCAGAAATTCGTATCGGGGCCAAGGTGTTCACCGAACAGGTGATCCTCTCCGAACTCACCGCGCAGTACCTGCGCCCCCACGGCTATGAGCCGCGCATCGTCGGCAACCTGGGCAGCACCATCGCCTGGAACGGCATGAAGAGCGGTCAGCTGGACCTGACCTGGGAATACACCGGCACCTCGCTGGTGGCCTACAACAAGGTCACCGAGCGCCTCGACAAGGAAGCCGCCTACCAGCGCGTCAAGGAGCTGGACGCCAAAGAGGGCGCGATCTGGCTGGCGCCCTCGAACTTCAACAACACCTATGCCCTGGCGCTGCCGGAAAAGGTCGCCGAGGAAAATCCTGATATCCACAGCATCAGCGACCTGGCCGAGGCTCTGAAAAAGCCCGGCAAAGGCAATCGCCTGCTGGCACTGGATATCGAGTTTGCCAACCGCTCCGACGGCCTGAAAGGCCTGGTCAAGGAGTACGGCCTGACCTTCACCCGCAACGAAATCCGCCAGATGGACCCGGGCCTGGTCTACACCGCGCTGCGCAACGGCCAGGTGTTCGTCGGCCTGGTGTACACCACCGACGGCCGTCTGGACTCCTTCGGCCTGCGCCTGCTCGAGGACGACCGCAAGTACTTCCCGGACTACACCGCTGCGCCGGTGGTCAACGCCGACTACCTCAAGCAGCACCCGGAACTCGAGGAGCTGCTCAAGCCGCTCGCCGAGCGCCTGGACGACGCCACCATGCGTCGCCTCAACGCCCGTGTCGACGTCGATCGCGAAACACCGGCGGCGGTAGCCGCGGACTTCCTGCGTCAGGAAAAACTGATCGGGGAGGGCAACTGACATGGATTTCATGACCGCTTTCCAGCATATCGACTGGGCCGAGGTATTCAGCCTGACCGTCGAGCACGTCACCCTGGTTGGCATCGCTGTGGGCCTGGCGATTCTCATCGGTGTGCCGCTGGGCATTCTGATGACCCGCTTCCCCTGGCTCGCCGGCCCGCTGCAGGGCCTGGCCACCGTGGTGCTGACCCTCCCGGCCATCGCCCTGTTCGGCCTGCTGCTGCCGTTCTACTCGCAATTCGGCCAGGGCCTGGGCCCACTGCCGGCGGTAACCGCGGTGTTCCTGTACTCGCTGCTGCCGATTCTGCGCAACACCTACCTGGCGCTAACCAGCGTGGAGCCGGGCATTCGTGAAGCCGGCCGCGGCATCGGCATGAGCTTCTGGCAACGCCTGCGCATGGTCGACCTGCCCATCGCCGTGCCGGTGATCCTGGCTGGTGTACGCACCGCCGTGGTGATGAACATCGGCGTGATGACCATCGCCGCCACCATCGGCGCCGGCGGCCTTGGCGTGCTGATTCTTACCGCCATCAGCCGCAGTGACATGGCCACCCTGTTCGTTGGCGCCGTGCTGGTGAGCCTGCTCGCCATCGTCGCCGACCTGTTTTTGCAGTGGCTGCAGAAAACGCTCACTCCCCGTGGCCTGAAAGCCGCCCACTGAGGACTCGAACATGATTCAACTCGACAAACTGACCAAGAAATTCCAGCAGAAAGGCAAGGACGTGGTCGCCGTCAACGAAGTCAGCCTGACCGTCGACGAAGGCCAGATCTGCGTGTTCCTCGGCCCGTCCGGCTGCGGCAAGAGCACCACCCTGAAGATGATCAACCGGCTGATCGAGCCGACTTCCGGGCGCGTGCTGATCAACGGTGAAGACACCACCGGCATCGACGAAGTGACCCTGCGCCGCAACATCGGCTACGTGATCCAGCAGATCGGTCTGTTCCCCAACATGACCATCGAGGAGAACATCACCGTGGTGCCCAAGCTGCTCGGCTGGGACAAGAAGCGTTGCCACGAGCGTGCTGTGGAGCTAATGAGCATGGTGCAACTGGAGCCCAAGCAGTACCTGTCGCGTTATCCGCGCGAACTGTCCGGCGGCCAGCAGCAGCGGATCGGCGTGATCCGCGCCCTGGCGGCCGACGCCCCGGTATTGCTGATGGACGAGCCCTTCGGTGCGGTCGACCCGGTCAACCGCGACGCCATCCAGAACGAGTTCTTCCAGATGCAGCGCGCGCTGAACAAGACCGTGATCATGGTCAGCCACGACATCGACGAGGCCATCAAGCTGGGCGACAAGATCGCCATCTTCAAGGACGGCACGCTGCTCCAGTTCGATCACCCGGACACCCTCCTGGCGCACCCGGCCGACGATTTCGTCAGCGGTTTCGTCGGCCAGGACAGCACCCTCAAGCGCCTGCTGCTGATCCGCGCCGAAGACGCCGCCGACGATGCGCCCTCGGTACTGGCCGAGACCAGCATCGCCGATGCCGTGGAGCTGATGGAGGAGCACGATCGCCGTCACCTGGTGGTCACCGACGCCGGCAAGAAGGCCCTGGGCTACGTTCGCCGTCGCGATATGCGCGGTCAGGGCGGTTCGGTGCAGCCGTTCGTGCAGCCGTTCAATGCCACCGCCGCCCACGACGAGCACCTGCGCATCCTGTTGTCGCGCATGTACGAGTTCAACCGCTCGTGGCTGCCGGTGCTCAGTGCGGAAAATGACTTCCTTGGCGAGGTCACTCAGGAATCCATTGCCGACTACCTCAGCTCCGGGCGCTCGCGGGGCAAGAGCAGCATCGTCTCGCCGGCCGAGCAAGTCGCCAGCTGAGGCGGCGCCCCGAGCCGCTCATATTGATCGGCTCGGGGATGGCTCGTGACGTCAGGCCTGCTCGAAGATCACATACACCTTCCGGCAGGTTTCCAGCACTTCCCAGGTGCCGGTGAAGCCGGCCGGGATCACGAAGCGATCACCGGCGCGCACGGTCTTGGCATTGCCGTCGTTGCCACGCAGCACCGACACGCCCTGGAGGATTTCGCAGTATTCGTGCTCGGTGTAATTCACCGTCCACTGGCCGACCTCGCCCTCCCAGATTCCCGTATTGAACTGCCCGCAGGGGCTCGCGTAGTGGTTGCGCACCTGTTGCTGCGGGTCACCCTTGAGGATCTTCTCGGCAGCGGGGCGGTAGCTTTCGGCGCTGCCAGTGCTGTGGGCGAAATCGACGATCTGCTGAATGTTCATCTGCACGTTCCGTGGTTGCTCAGAGGGCGTTGGCGATCGTGCCACGTGCGGCGAAAGGACCGGATGCCGCGGCAGGCACGGGCCGAGTCTATGTTTAAAAAATTGAACGCAGCAAGGCGTTTGGCCACCAAGTGTCAAGAATATTGAAAATCCTGCGAGCGCTGGTTTAGTGTGGCTCGCAGTTTCCGAGGCCCTGCGGGGCCACCGCAGGCGCCCGCGCGCCTTCACCGACGAAAGAGGATGATCAGATGACCCGTTTGACCCGTACCGACTGGGAGCAGCGTGCAAAGGATCTGAAAATCGAGACCCGCGCTTTCGTGCAGGGCCAGTATCAGCCTGCTCAGAGCGGTGAAACCTTCGAATGCATCAGCCCGGTCGATGGCCGGGTGCTGGGCCAGGTCGCCAGTTGTGACTTGGCGGACGCCGAACAGGCAGTTAAATCGGCGCGCGCCGCCTTCGATTCCGGCGTGTGGTCGCGCATCGCTCCGGCCAAGCGCAAGGCCAAGATGATCCGCTTCGCTGAGCTGCTGATGGCCAACGCCGAAGAGCTCGCGCTGCTGGAAACCCTGGACATGGGCAAGCCGATCAGCGATTCGCTGGGCATCGATATTCCGGCGGCGGCCAATGCCATTCGCTGGAGCGCTGAGGCGATCGACAAGGTTTACGACGAAGTCGCGCCGACGCCCCATGACCAGCTCGGCCTGGTGACCCGCGAGCCGGTCGGCGTGGTGGCTGCCATCGTGCCGTGGAACTTCCCGCTGCTGATGTCTAGCTGGAAGCTCGGCCCGGCCCTGGCCACTGGCAACTCGGTGATCCTCAAGCCTTCCGAGAAATCGCCGCTGACCGCCATCCGCGTCGCCCAGTTGGCCATCGAAGCCGGTATCCCGGCGGGCGTGTTCAACGTGCTGCCCGGTTACGGCCACACCGTCGGCAAGGCCCTGGCCCTGCATATGGATGTCGACACCATCGTGTTCACCGGCTCGACCAAGATCGCCAAGCAGCTGATGATCTATGCCGGCGAATCGAACATGAAGCGCGTATGGCTGGAGGCCGGTGGCAAGAGCCCCAACATCGTCTTCGCCGATGCGCCGGACCTCAAGGCCGCTGCCGAATCCGCTGCCAGCGCCATCGCCTTCAACCAGGGCGAAGTGTGCACCGCGGGCTCACGCCTGCTGGTGGAAAACTCCATCAAGGAGCGCTTCCTGCCGATGGTGGTCGAGGCCCTGCAAGGCTGGAAGGCCGGCAACCCGCTGGACCCGGACACCAACGTCGGCGCCCTGGTCGACACCCAGCAGATGAACACCGTGCTGCGCTACATCGAAGCCGGCCACAAGGACGGCGCCAAGCTGCTGGTCGGCGGCAAGCGCACCCTGGAGGAGAGCGGCGGCACCTACGTGGAGCCGACCATCTTCGACGGCGTGACCAATGCCATGACCATCGCCCGCGAGGAAATCTTCGGCCCGGTGCTGTCGGTGATCGGCTTCGACAGCGCCGAGCAGGCGGTACAGATCGCCAACGACACTGTGTACGGCCTGGCCGCCGCAGTGTGGACCGCGGACATCTCCAAGGCGCACCTGACCGCCCGCGCTCTGCGCGCCGGCAGCGTGTGGGTCAACCAGTACGATGGCGGCGACATGACCGCGCCGTTCGGTGGCTTCAAGCAGTCGGGCAACGGCCGGGACAAGTCGCTGCATGCCTTCGACAAGTACACCGAACTGAAAGCCACCTGGATCAAACTCTGATCCAGCACGGATGAGGCTCGCCAGCCGGCGGGCCTGAGCAAGCCGGCGGCCGGGCTCCCAGAGCCCGGCCGCTGTGTTTCGAGGGAGTCAGCAATGCGTTGGGGAACCTACTTCGCCGTCTGCCTGGCGGTGATCAGTATCGGTCTGGCCATGGGCGTGACCATGCCGCTGGTGTCGCTGCGCCTGGAGAGCTGGGGCTACGGCTCGTTCGCCATCGGCATCATGGCGGCCACGCCGGCCATCGGCGTGCTGCTCGGCGCCTCGTTGGCCGGCGGCCTGGCTTCACGCTGCCCGACGCCGCGGCTGATGCAGCTGTGCCTGCTGGCCGGCGCGCTGTCGGTCACCGGCCTGGCGCTGCTGCAGAGCTACCCGGTGTGGATCATGCTGCGCCTGCTGCTCGGCGTGACCCTTACCGTGGTGTTCATCCTCGGCGAAAGCTGGATCAACCAGTTGGCGGTGGAGAAGTGGCGCGGCCGGCTGGTGGCGCTGTATGGCACCGGCTACGCCCTGAGCCAGCTGTGTGGGCCGCTGCTGCTCAGCGTGCTTGGCACCGACACCGATCTGGGCTTCTGGTTTGGCGTGTCGCTGCTGATCGGCGGCTCGCTGCTGCTGATCGGCCGTACCGGCGCGCCGGTGGTCAATGCCCACAGCGCTTCCGGGCGCGGCCTGCTGGTGTTCTGCCAGCGCATGCCGGCCATCGCCTGGGCGGTGATGCTGTTCGCCGCCTTCGAGGCGATGATGCTCACCCTGCTGCCGATCTACGGCCTGCGCCAGGGCTTCACCCAGGAAGTGGCGCTGTTCATGGCCAGCGTGGTGGTGGTCGGCGATGCGGTACTGCAGCTGCCCATCGGTCTATTGGCGGACCGCATTTCGCGGGTGACGCTGTTCCGCCTGTGCGGCGTGGTGCTGCTGCTGTCCAGCCTGGGCATTCCGCTGCTGTTGCACACGCCGGTGATCTGGCCGGTGCTGGTGCTGTTCGGCGCCAGTGCGGGTGGCTTGTTCACCCTGTCGCTGATTCTCATCGGCGAGCGCTTTCGGGACGATCAGCTGGTGCGCGCCAATGCCCATGTGGCGCAGCTGTGGGGCATCGGTTGCCTGATCGGGCCGCTGGCCACCGGCGCGGTCAGCCAGTGGGTCAGCGGGCATGCATTGCCGATGCTGATGGCGGTCGGCGCGGCGGCCTTCATCTGGCTGGCCTGGCGGCCCCATGCCTTCGATGAAAACGTGGCCCTATAGCATCTTCTCCAGGCCGATGGCCCGGGCGAACCAGGCATTGAAGCGCCGCCAGCGGCTGCCCGGCTCCTCGGTGAGGACGAATTTCTTGCCGTCGTCCTCGCCGATCCAGACCATCCGCGTTGCGCCGTTGGCGTCGTGCTGCAGGCGCACCTCGTAGCTCACCGATGGCTTCATGCCCTGCAGTGCCAGCTCGCGTAGGTAGGCGGCGAGCTTGGGGCTGTCGACCAGCACGCCGACCTCGGTGTTCCAAAGCACTGAGCGCGGATCGACGTTGAAGGAGCCGACGAAGGATTTCTGCTTGTCGATGACGATGGCCTTGCTGTGCAGGCTGGAGTTTGAGCTGCCGCTGAGGCTGTAGGCCGGCGGCGAATCGGCGCCCGGCTCGCTGCGCAGTTCGAACAGGCGCATGCCATGTTCGAGCATTTCCTGCCGATAGGGCGCGTAACCGCCGTGTACCGCTGGCACGTCGGTGGCTTCCAGGGCATTGGTGAGCAGGCGGATCTCCACGCCGTTGTCGGCCAGGCCGATCAGGTACTGCAGGCCCGCTGGCGCCGGCACGAAGTAGGCGGAGACCATCACCAGATCGCTCTTGGCCGCCTGGATGTGCGGCGCCAGTTGCGTGGTGAGCAGCAGATGCGGGTCCGGCTCGCCGCTGGACAGCACCTTGCTCGGCGCGTCCCACAGGGCGATGCCGGGCGCCCAGATCAGCTCGTCGAGCCAGACGTTCAGCTTCGGCGTGTGCTGGTAGGCGAGCAGGCGCTCGTACAACTCGGGTTGTTCGACGCGGGCGTTGTCCAGGTACTCGCGCAGGCCCTTGCGCGCCTTGTCGAGGGTCTTCAGCGAGGGCTGGCGCCAGACGAATTCCTCGATGGGCTGGCTCAGCCGGCTGTTCCAGTACTGGTCGAAACTCTGCGCCAGGTCGTGGGCCACCGGGCCGACGGCGAGCATGTCGATGTCGGTGAAGTTCATGTTCGGCTCGGCATCGAAATATTCGTCGCCCAGGTTGCGCCCGCCGACGATGGCCGCCGCGCTGTCGGCCAGCCAGAGCTTGTTGTGCATGCGGCGGTGCTGCTGGGAGAGGTTCAGGCCGCGGCCGATCACTCGCGTCACGCCCGTCAGGCGGCCCAGATGCAGCGGGTTGAACACGCGGATCTCGATGTTCGGGTGGGCGGCCAGCAAGGCGATCTTGTAGTCCTCGCCGTCACTGGTGGTGTCGTCGAGCAGGATGCGGATGCGCACGCCGCGGTCGGCGGCCTGCAGCAATTCCTTGATCAGCGCGCGGGTGCTCAGGCCGTCATGCACGATGTAGTACTGCAGATCCAGGCTGTGCTGCGCCGCGCGGATCAGCTCGGCGCGGGCGGCGAAGGCCTCGTTGCTGGCCGGCAGCAGTCGAAAGCCGGAATGCCCGTCATGGGCAGCGGCGCGTGCCTCGAGGCTGGCGCCGAATGACGACTCGGCCGCGGGAATCGCCTGGCTGGGCACGATGGGCACCTGGTTGGTACAGCCGCCGAGCATCAGCAGAAGGATAAAGAGCACGCGCAAGGGCACTGTTGCAGCCTCCATCGGCTGTCTGGTGGGTGCTGATAGGACGCCGCTGCGCTGGGAAAGATTCAGTCTCTCGGCGTGGGCAGTTCGGCGAGCATCGCCGCCACGGTTTCCCCCACGATGCGCACCGCCGCCTCGATGGCCGGGCTGGGGCGCGTGGCGTAATTCATGCGCAGGCAGCTGCGGTACTTGCCTGCGGCGGAAAAGATGCTGCCCGGAGCGATCTGCACCTTGTGCACGGCCAGCTCGCGGTTCAGGCGCTGGCTGTCGAAACCTTCGGGCATTTCCACCCAGAGCATGAAGCTGCCTTGCGGGCGGCTGACCCGCACCGACGGCGGAAAGTAGCGGCTCACCCAGTCGCTCATCTGCTCCAGGTTGCGCGCGTACTGCCCACGCATGCGGCGCAGGTGCGGCTCGTAATGGCCGGCTTCGAGGTACTCGGCCAGGGCCAGCTGCGGCAATTGCGCGGTGGCGCCGGTGCCCAGATACTTCATGTGCAGCACCTGGTTGAGGTAGCGCCCGGGGGCGATCCAGCCGACGCGAAAGCCGGGCGCCAGGGTCTTGGAGAACGAGCTGCACAGCAGCACCCGGCCATCGTCATCGTAGGATTTGATGGTGCGCGGACGCGGGTAGTGGAAGGCCAGCTCGCCGTACACGTCGTCCTCGATGATCGCCACGTCGTGGCGCTGGGCAAGGGCGAGCAGGGCGCGCTTGTTGGCCTCCGGCATGATGTAGCCCAGCGGGTTGTTGCACGTAGGTGTGAGCTGGATGGCCTTGATCGGCCACTGTTCCAGGGCCAGCTCCAGCGCCTCGAGGCTGATGCCGGTGATCGGGTCGGTGGGCAGCTCCAGGGCCTTCATGCCGAAGCCCTTGAGCGCCTGCATCATGCCGTGAAAGCTTGGTGAGTCGACGGCGACGATATCGCCGGGCACGCAGATCGCACGGATCGCTGCCGACAGCGCCTCCTGGCAGCCGGTGGTGATGACGATGTCTTCGCTAGTGAGCTGGCAGCCGGAATCCAGGGTCAGGCGCGCCACCTGCTCGCGCAGGCGCAGGTCGCCGAGGATGCTGCCGTAGGTGAGGGTGTGCACGTCCTGCTTGCGGCTCAGCCGCGACAGCGAGCGCAGCAGCGGCTTGAGCGTCGGGCTGTCGATGTCCGGGCGACCGCGGCCGAGCTGCACGAAGTTGCTGCGCGGCGGCGGGGCGACCTGTTCGAGCACCTGATCCCACTGCGAAACCTCCACGGGCCGCTGCGGCGCGCGGCTGATCTTGGGCAGTGCCGGCTTGTTGCGACCTGCCGGCACGTAGTAACCGGATTTCGGCTTGGGCAGTGCCAGGCCGCGATCTTCCAGGTGGCGGTAGGCCTGCTGCACGGTACTCAGGCTGACTCCGTGCTCCTGGCTCAGGGCGCGTACCGAGGGCAGTCGATCACCGGGGCGATACAGGCCCTGCTCGATACGTTCACCGAGCAGATCGGCCAGGTTGGTGTAGAGGGTCATGGTCGCGCACCTGTATGCAAGGGATTCAGCTGAACCATACAGATGGTCCTGATTGCGACCATTCAGTTCAGTTGATGGGTTATCTGTATGGATTTAATTCCCTTTCTTTGCATCTGTCATGCTTTTTCGCCACCCGCCATCATGAACTCCCATAACCCACCGGGCGCAGGAGAGCGACATGAACGGGCTGAGCGATGTGCGATTGACCTTGAAAGGCAGCGAGCTGGTAGGCGACAACGGTCGGCGTCTGTCGGGTGTGCCGGCCCGTATGGCGCTAACCGATCGCTGGCAGCGCTTCATTCGCCGGCTGACCACCCGGCGCGCGCTGCTCAGGCTCAACGATGCGCAGCTTGAGGACATCGGTTTGAGCCGCGAGCAGGCCGAGCGCGAAGCCACGCTGCCGTTCTGGAAGCTCTGAGCCGGCGCTGTAGCCCGGCGTTGAGCGCAGCGATACCCGGGACTTCTTTTCCTGGGTATCGCTGCGCTCAACCACAGGCTACTGAGAGTATTGGCGCTGTCAGGCCAGTTCCTTGAGGCGGTGCCAGAGCATACCCAGCGCCAACAGCGGCGAGCGCAAATGGCGCCCGCCCGGGAAGGTGATGTGCGGCACCTTGGCGAATAGCTCGAAGCCGCCGCCGGCCTGCCCGGCGATGGCTTCGGCAAGCAGCTTGCCGGCCAGGTGGGTGGCATTCACGCCGTGGCCCGCGTAGGCCTGGGCGTAGAACACGTTGGGCTGATCCCTGAGGCGGCCGATCTGCGGCAGGCGGTTGGCGCCGATGCCGATCATCCCGCCCCACTGGTACTCGATACGCACGTTCTGCAGCTGCGGGAATACGGCGAGCATCTTCGGCCGCATATAGGCCGCGATATCGGACGGATCGGTGCCGGAGTAACGGCAGGCACCACCGAACAGCAGGCGGCGGTCTGCGGACAGCCGGTAGTAATCGACGGCCACTCGCTGGTCGCAGAGCGCCATGTTCTGCGGGATCAGCGCATTGGCCTGCTCCTCGCTCAGTTGCTCGGTGGCGATGATGTAGCTGCCGGCAGGCAGCACCTTCCCGCCCAGCGTCGGATTCAGGTCTCGGATATAGGCGTTGCAGGCCAGCACCAGTTGCGCGGCGCGGACCACGCCTTGGGCGGTGTGCACGCGGATCTCGCTGCCATAGTCGATACGCGTGGCTGGCGAATGCTCGAACAGGCGCACGCCCAGGCTTTGTGCCGCAGCAGCCTCGCCGAGTGCCAGGTTGAGCGGATGCAGGTGGCCCGAGCCCATGTCGATCATGCCGCCGACATAGCGGTTCGAGCCGACCACCTCGTGCATCTGTTCCGGTTGCAGCAGGCGCAGCTCGTGGCGATAACCGAGGCTCTGCAGTTCGGCGGCGTCCTCGGCGAAGCCGGCCAGGTCGCGGGGCTTGTTGGCCAGGTCGCAGTAGCCCCAGGCCAGGTCGCAATCGATCTCGAACTGGGCGACCCGCCGGCGGACGATTTCCACCGCCTCCAGGCCCATCAGTTTCAGCTCGCGCACGCCGTCTTTGCCGATCACCGACTCGAACTGCTCGACGCCATGGCCGACGCCGCGAATCAGTTGGCCACCGTTACGCCCGCTGGCGCCCCAACCGATGCGATGGGCTTCGATCAGCACCACCGACAGGCCCTTCTGGGCCAGCTCGATGGCCGTGTTCAGGCCCGAAAAGCCGCCACCGACGATGCACACATCGGCGCGCTGCTCGCCTTGCAGAGCCGGCAGGTCGAGCTGCTGGTTGACGCTGGCGGCGTAGTAGGAGGGCGCATGCTCGGCGCTATGAACCGGCGGGTGGGCACGGGCGGTCATGTGCGAAATCCTGAAGGCTGTGTGGCTAAAAATGGACGAAGCATAAGCGCGCAGGCCATTACCAGCCAACCGCGCAAGCGATGCTTTGCCCGGCCTGGGCTCGGCTGTACCATGCCTGCCTGCCGTTCCAGAGCCCCTGACCATGAGTTGTATCAGCCGCAAGATCGACCTGTTGCGCCGCCAGATTCCGCGCTTCGAGTGCGTGCCGGGCTGTCACGATTGCTGCGGACCGGTCACCGCGTCGTCCGAAGAAATGTCCCGGTTGCCACGCAAGAGCCGCGCCGAGCAGGACGCCGCCCTGGCCGAGTACAACTGCGTGCACCTGGGGCCCAACGGCTGCCAGGTGTACGACCAGCGCCCGCTGATCTGTCGGCTGTTCGGCACCACGCCGAACCTGCCGTGCCCCCATGGTCGCGGGCCCGAGCAGCCCATCGAGGCCCATGTCGAACAGCAGGTGCACCAACTGATCGCCTCGACCCGGCAGGTGCTCGTCTAGGTCACTCCGGTACGGGCAGCGCCAGGCTCTCCTTGACCTCTTCCATCACGATGTAGCTCTTCGACTCGCGCACGTGGGGCAGCTTAAGCAGGATGTCGCCAAGCAGCTTGCGGTAGCTGGCCATCTCGTTGATGCGCGCCTTCACCAGGTAGTCGAAGTCGCCGGACACCAGGTGGCACTCCAGCACATGGGGTAGCTTGAGCACGGCGCGGCGGAAATCCTCGAAGGTGTCGCCGGACTTGTAGTCCAGGCTGATCTCCACGAACACCAGCAGGCTGGCCTTGAGGTTCTGCGGGTTGAGGCGGGCGTGGTAGCCCATGATGATGCCTTCACGCTCCAGGCGACGGACCCGCTCGGTGCACGGCGTGGTCGACAGGCCGACCCGTTCGCCCAGCTCGGTGAAGGAGATGCGCCCGTCCTCCTGGAGGATGCGCAGGA
The DNA here is from genome assembly GCF_000213805.1 of Pseudomonas fulva 12-X. Taxonomy (NCBI): domain Bacteria; kingdom Pseudomonadati; phylum Pseudomonadota; class Gammaproteobacteria; order Pseudomonadales; family Pseudomonadaceae; genus Pseudomonas; species Pseudomonas fulva. Next base: position 772,221 of record NC_015556.1, read on the forward strand.
TGTTGCGGTCGATCTTGTCCAGCTCGCGGCGGCTCTGGTGTTGCGTACGCATGCTCGGCACCTCTCCGTGAAAGGCTGATAAAGCCAGAATTCCCTTTGAATATACGGTTGTATACAGTGAAAAGCACTGCCATTCACTTTCTATACTGTACGCATCGACTTCTCAAATCGTAATACGCCAGTGCATCGTCGCGGCGAGGAGAACATCATGCGGGTTCTGGTGCTTGGTAGCGGTGTGATCGGTACGGCCAGTGCGTATTACCTGGCCCGCCAGGGCTTCGAGGTGGTCGTGGTGGATCGCCAGAACGGTCCGGCCATGGAAACCAGCTTCGCCAACGCCGGCCAGGTTTCGCCGGGCTATGCCTCGCCTTGGGCAGCGCCAGGCATTCCGCTGAAGGCGATGAAGTGGCTGCTGCAGAAGCACGCACCCCTGGCCATCAAGCTGACCGGCGATGTCGATCAGTACCTGTGGATGGCGCAGATGCTGCGCAACTGCACCGCCGCCCGCTATGCGGTGAACAAGGAGCGCATGGTGCGTCTGTCCGAGTACAGCCGCGACTGCCTCGATGAGCTGCGCGCCGAAACCGGCATTGGCTACGAAGCCCGCCAGCTCGGCACCACCCAGCTGTTCCGCACCCAGGCGCAACTGGACAATGCCGCCAAGGACATCTCGGTGCTGGAGCAATCCGGCGTGCCTTACGAGCTGCTCGACCGCGCCGGCATCGCCAAGGTCGAACCTGCCCTGGCCAGCGTCACCGACAAGCTGGCTGGCGCCCTGCGCCTGCCCAATGACCAGACCGGTGACTGCCAGCTGTTCACCCGCAAGCTGGCCGAAATGGCCACCGCGCTGGGCGTGCAATTCCGCTTTGGGCAGAACATCCAGCGCCTCGACGTCGCCGGTGACCGCATCAACGGCGTGTGGATCGACGGCAAGCTGGAAACCGCCGACCGCTACGTACTCGCTCTGGGTAGCTACAGCCCGCAATTGCTCAAGCCGCTGGGTATCCGCGCGCCGGTGTATCCGCTCAAGGGTTACTCGCTGACCGTACCGATCACCAACCCGGACATGGCGCCGACTTCGACCATTCTCGATGAAACCTACAAGGTCGCCATCACCCGTTTTGACCAGCGCATTCGCGTTGGCGGCATGGCCGAAATCGCCGGCTTCGACCTGAGCCTCAACCCGCGCCGTCGCGAAACCCTGGAGATGATCGTTGGCGACCTGTACCCGCAGGGCGGTGATCTCAGCCAGGCGGACTTCTGGACCGGCCTGCGCCCGGCGACCCCGGATGGCACGCCCATCGTTGGCGCCACCCCTTATCGAAACCTGTTTCTGAACACCGGACACGGTACCCTAGGCTGGACCATGGCCTGCGGCTCCGGTCGCCTGTTGGCCGACCTGATCGCCAAGAAGCGCCCGCAGATCAGCAGCGAAGGCCTGGATATTTCCCGTTACGGTAGCCCCAAGGAGTTGAACAAGCATGTCCATACAGCGCCTGCGAACTGAGCCGCGTCTGAGCGAAATCGTCATCCACAACGGCACCGTCTACCTGGCCGGCCAGTTGGATGAAAACCACAGCGACGGCATCGAAGCGCAGACCAAGGCGACCCTGGACAGCATCGATGCCTTCCTGGCCGAGGCGGGCACCGACAAGACGCGCATCCTGTCGATTACCATCTTCCTCAAGAACATCGACGACCGCGACGGCATGAACAAGGTCTGGGACGCCTGGGTGCCGGCCGGCCACTCGCCCGCCCGCGCCTGCGTCGAGGCCAAGCTGTATTCGGCGGATGTATTGGTGGAAATGACGGTGATCGCGGCGCTGCCTTGATTGAAGGCCGGCTTGCGATCTGCCGAAAGGATCCGACTGCAAATAAACGTTTTGCCGATCCGTTGTGGGAGCGGGCCATGCCCGCGATTTTTTCGCGCGCATGAACCGCACATGAGCTAGGCGTCCCCGCGCGCTCCCACAGGTTTCCTGCGTACACCCTGTTTCGAGATAACCATGCGCCCCGCCCGTGCCCTGATCGACCTGCAAGCCCTGCGTCACAACTACCAACTGGCCCGTGAATTGGCTGGCGCCCGCGCGCTGGCGGTGGTCAAGGCCGACGCCTACGGGCATGGCGCGGTGCGTTGCGCCCAGGCGCTGCAGGGGGATGCCGATGGCTTCGCCGTGGCCTGTATCGAAGAGGCGCTGCAGCTGCGCGCCGCGGGCATCACCGCGCCCATTCTGTTGTTGGAAGGCTTTTTCGAGGCCAGCGAGCTGGCGCTGATCGACGAACATGACCTGTGGTGCGTGGTACACGCCGAATGGCAGCTCGAAGCCATCGAGCAAACCAACCTCAAGCGTCCGCTGAACGTCTGGCTCAAACTGGACAGCGGCATGCACCGCGTCGGCTTCCACCCGGCCGATTATCAGGCCGCCTACCGGCGCCTGCTGGCCAGCGGCAAGGTGGTGAAGATCGTACTGATGAGCCACTTCTCCCGCGCCGACGAGCTCGACTGCCCGCGCAGCAATGAACAACTGGCGGTGTTCCAGCAGGCCCGCGAAGGCCTGGCCGCCGAGGTCAGCCTGCGCAATTCGCCGGCCCTGCTGGGCTGGCCAAGCATTCCCAGCGACTGGTCGCGCCCCGGCATCATGCTCTATGGCGCCACGCCGTTCGAGCAGGCCCAGGAAGTCGCCGCTCGGCTGCAGCCAGTGATGACCCTGGAGTCGCGCGTCATCAGCGTGCGTGACCTGCCGGCCGGCGAGCCGGTCGGCTACGGCGCGCGCTTCGTCAGCGAGCGTGCAACGCGGGTCGGCGTGGTCGCCATGGGTTACGCCGACGGTTATCCGCGTCACGCGCCTACCGGCACGCCAGTGCTGATCGACGGCCAGCCGTCGCGAATTATCGGTCGTGTTTCCATGGATATGCTCACCGTCGACCTCAGCGACCTGCCGGGCGCTGGTCTGGGCAGCCGCGTCGAGTTCTGGGGCCGCGGCGTGCTGGCCAGCGATGTCGCCCTGGCCGCCGGCACCATTCCCTATCAGCTGTTCTGCAATGTGCGCCGGGTGCCGCTGATCTACAGCGAAGCCTGAGAAGCAGTACATGATCACTCAGCCCAGCTTCGTCGGTATTGGCAGCTGAATGGGGCGGGAACGGAGGTTCGCGTAAATTGTAGGAGGGGCTTTAGCCCCGAGCTCTTACGCCCTCACAAAGCTCGGGGCTAAAGCCCCTCCCACGAAAGTAGCAGCGCCCGATGTCCGCTTTCGCCTTGTAGCCGCTGCTGCATGCACATAACGATCATGAACAAGTGCTGAGCGGGATACACCCCAAGTGTTCGGACTGTTGTAAATACTGAACACTGTCGCCATGATAAGACCACTTTTCATGGCTTCACCTGGGGGTATCCAACATTGGACGTCGGTCTTCGCCTGCAATCGATCCGCAAGCAAAAGGGGCTTTCCCAGCGCGAGCTCGCCAAGCGGGCGGGGGTTACCAACAGCACAATCTCGATGATCGAGAAGAACAGCGTGAGCCCCTCGATCAGCTCGCTGAAGAAGGTGCTGGCCGGCATCCCGATGTCGCTGGTGGAATTCTTCTCCCTGGAAGCCGAGCAGGACAGCCAGGTGCAGGTGGTCTATCGCGCCAGTGAGCTGACCGATATCCACAGCGGTGCGATCACCATGAAGCTGATCGGCAAGGCCCACCCCAGCCGCGCCATTTCCTTTCTTGACGAAACCTACCCGCCGCATAGCGACACCGGCCTGGAGATGTACGCCCACGAGGGCGAGGAGACCGGCATGCTGGTGGAAGGGCGCCTGGAGCTGACCGTGGGCGACGAGGTATTCATCCTCGAGAGCGGCGACAGCTACTACTTCGAGAGCAGCCGGCCGCACCGTTTCCGCAATCCCTTCGATCAGCCGGCGCGCTTGATCAGTGCCACCACGCCCGCCAACTTCTAAGCCGGCGCGGCAATCTGCGCCGCCGTTGATCTGCGTCATGGGTTGGCTGATCCCGCCGTTTCGGCCAGTCGGTATACTTTGCCGGCTTGCGAAACCGTGGCCGAGCCACCCATGAGGGCATCTGAGTGAACCCAATTAGAAGCATGCTGGTCGCGCCGGCCATCGCCCTGGCGCTATGGGCCGTGACCGCCCAGGCGAACACCGACGAAGCGATCGCCGAGCGCATCAAACCCGTCGGGCAGGTGTGTATCGCCGGGCAGCAGTGCCAGGGCGTCGAAGCCGTGGCGACCGCCGCTGCCGGTGCCGCGCGCAGCGCCGATGACATCATTGCCAAACACTGCACGGCCTGCCACACCAGTGGCCTGCTCGGCGCGCCGAAGATCGGCGACACGGCGGCCTGGAAAGAGCGTGCCGACCACCAGGGTGGCCTGGACGGCATCCTTGCCGCGGCCATCAACGGCATCAACGCCATGCCGCCCAAGGGCACCTGTGGCGATTGCTCGGACGACGAATTGCGCGCTGCCATTCAGAAAATGTCCGGCCTGTAAGCCGCGCATCGCCCTTCCCCAAAGCCGCCGCGAGGCGGCTTTGTCGTTTCAGATTGATGACGACATGCAGCAAAAGGCGTAGCGGGGCAGTCCAACGCAGACGATCCCGACCGTTGGCCTGGAGAACCGTATGCCCCAATCCCGTAGCCTCGAGCAAGCTGTCGACCACGTGCTGGACGCCATCGACGGACCGATTCACCTCGGTCTGCCCCTCGGCCTGGGTAAGCCCAACCGCTGGGTCAACGCACTCTACGCGCGGCTGCGCGAGATGCCCGAACGGGAACTGACTATCTACACCGCCTTGTGCCTCGGCCGCCCGCGGGCTGACCAGGAACTGCAGCGGCGCTTTCTCGAACCCTTCGTCGAGCGCGTTTACGGCGACTACCTGGAGCTGGATTTTCTCGCCGACCTGCAGGCCGACAAGCTGCCGCCCAACGTACGCATTGAGCAATTCTTCCTGCAGCCCGGCAGCCTGCTCGACAGCGCACCGACCCAGCAGGATTACACCAGCAGCAACTACAGCCACGCCGCCCGTGATCTGAACGCCAAGGGCGTCAACGTGGTGGCCCAACTGGTTGCGGTCGACCCGGCGCGGCCCCAGCATTTCAGCCTCAGCTGCAACCCGGACATCACCCTCGACCTGCTGCCGATGCTTCAGGAGCGGCGCGGCCGTGGCGAAACCATTCTCTGCCTGGCCCAGGTGCACGAAGAGCTGCCGTACATGGCCGGCGACGCCGAGCTGCCGCGCGAGGTTTTCGATATTCAGCTGCGCGAGCACGAGACCAGCACGCTGTTTTCCACGCCGAACATGCCGGTCACGGTCCAGGATCACTGCATCGGCTTGTACGCCAGCACCCTGGTGCGCGACGGCGGCAGCCTGCAGATCGGTATCGGCGCCATGGGCGATGCGGTCTGCGCTGCGCTGCTGCAGCGTCATGCCGATAACCCGGCGTACCGCGCGGCGCTCGATGATCTGCAGGGCGATCAGGTGCATCCGCTAAGCAGCAAACTGGGCGATCTCGAGTCGTTTCAAACCGGGCTGTACGGCTGCAGCGAAATGTTCGTCAACGGTCTGCTGGATCTGGTCGAGGCCGGGGTGATCCGCCGTGTCGTCTACCCGGACGTACGCGTGCAGCGCCTGGCCAGTGCCGGCGCGCTGGATGCCAATGGCCAGCCGCGCAGTATTCAGGCGATGCTCGATGCCGGCCTGCCGGCGCGCCTGGATGAAGCCGCGCTGGCCTGGATGCAGGAGGGTGGCCTGCTGGATGCCAACCTGAAGATGCAGGGCGAGAACCTGTTGCTGCCTACCGACCAGCAGTGCTCCACCGACCTTTCCGATCCGCTCAGTCAGGCGGCCCTGCGTGATTACCTGGCGCCAGCGCGCCATGGCGTGGTGGTGCATGGCGGTTTCTTTCTCGGCCCGCAGTCGTTCTACGAGCGCCTCAACGCCATGTCGGCCAGGCAGCGCAGTCGCTTCGGCATGACCGGCATCGGCTTCATCAACGAGCTGTACGGGCAGGAAGAGCTCAAGCGGCTGCATCGCGTCGATGCACGCTTCATCAACAGCGCTTTCACCGTGACGCTGCTGGGCGCGGCGGTGGCCGATCAGCTGGAGGATGGCCGGGTGCTCAGCGGCGTCGGTGGGCAGTACAACTTCGTCGCCCAGGGCCATGCGCTGCCGGGTGCCCGCTCGATTCTGCTGCTGCGCAGCTGGCGCGAGTCGGCCGGCGAGGTCCGCTCCAACATCGTCTGGGAATATGGCCACGTGACCATTCCGCGCCACCTGCGTGACGTGGTGATCACCGAATACGGCATCGCCGATCTGCGCGGCAAGACCGACTCTCAGGTGATCGAGGCGCTGCTGGCGGTCACCGATTCACGCTTTCAGAACGAACTGATGGTGCAGGCCATCGAAGCCGGCAAGCTGTCGAAGGATTTCCGCCTCGATGCGCGCTATACCAGCAATACGCCCGAGCGCCTGGAAGCGCTTGCCGGCCGTCATCGAGCGGTATTCGCCGAGTACCCGTTGGGCAGTGATTTCAGCGAGGAGGAGCAGGCACTGCTGCGGGCGCTGACCTGGCTGAAGGGCAAATTCCACCTGAGCGAGGTGCTGGAGCTGGGCAAGGCGGCGTTCGATGCGCCGCCTGCCGAGGCGTTTCCAGAAGCTCTGCAACGCATGGGCCTGGAGCGGCCCGAGGGTTTGCGCGAGGAGCTGTACCAGCGCCTGGTGCTGACCGGGCTCGAGGCTACTCGAGAAAGGTGACCTTGCCGCCTTCCAGGGACTTGATGCGTGCCAGGGATTCGATGCGATAGCCCTGGGCGTCGAGGGTGCTGCGACCGCTCTGGAAGGACTTCTCGATCACCACGCCGATACCGGCGATGCTGGCGCCGGCCTGGCCGACCAGGTCGATCAGCGCCTTGGCGGCGTGGCCGTTGGCGAGGAAGTCGTCGACCAGCAGCACATGGTCATTGGCATTGAGATGCTTGGAAGAAATCGCCAGGGTGCTTTCGGTCTGTTTGGTGAAGGAGAACACCTTGGAGATGTACAGGTTGTCCTTCAGCGTCAGCGACTGGTACTTGCGGGCGAAGATCACCGGCACGCCCAGTTCCAGGCCGGCCATTACCGCCGGTGCAATGCCCGAGGCTTCGATGGTGACGATCTTGGTGATGCCCTGACCCTTGAAACGCTCGGCGAATTCGTGGCCGATCTCCTGCATCAGCTTGGGATCGATCTGGTGGTTGAGAAAGGCATCGACCTTGAGCACCTGCTCGGAAAGGACGGTACCTTCACTGCATATCTTCTGTTTCAACGACTCCACGATCGATCCTCTGTGCTCACGAGCAAAGCGGCGGATTTTCGCTCAAAACGCCGATCATTTGTAGCGAAAACGCAGCGCGCCCGCTCCGCTCGTCAGTGGCCTGGCCCAGCCGAGCGCTCAGGCGCTGCGCGTCAGCCGGCGCAGAATGTCCCGCGGAATGCCGCGCGGATCCAGAGGCAGCTTGTCCGGTGCCGGCTCCAGGCCCAGCTCGAACAGCCAGTTGAGGGCGTATTCGCGCAGTTGCTTGTGCTCGTAGTCCTGCCATTGCTGGCGCAGGGCAGGGAAGTAGTCGATCTCGTAATCGAAGGCCTTGAGCGGCTTGCGGCCGGTCAGCGCGGCGCTGAGCAGCGGGTGGGCGTTGAGGTCGTTGAGGGTGAACAGAAAGGATTCGCGCATCGCCACGCGCTGGGCCATGTCGAGATTCGGCACCCGGGCGTAGCGGTCAGGGTTGAGCTGCACCTGCTGGCGCTCGTCGCTGCCCTGGTCTTCCGGCGACAGGGTCAGCACTGCGCCGGCCTCCATGTCGAGCCAGTGTTCGAGGGTTTCGCGGCCGTTGATCAACTGGGTCAGGGAGTCGAGGTCGAGAGTGAGCGTGCGCATGGTGCCGGGCCTCTGCAAGGGGAGCTGACGATGACGAGGCCGGCTGTTGCAGCCGGCCTTTCACTCTGACTACGAAATGTTGCACTGGTGCCCGAGGAGACATTGGGCCCGGTGAAAACGTAGCCTGGGTTGAGCAGCGCGATACCCAGGAAAATTTCCCGGGTGTCGCTGCGCTCGACTCGGGCTACGCTTCTGCGCAGTTAGAACCTGTTCACGATTTTTATGCGCATAAAGCGGCAATTACAAAGCAAAAGCGAATATCGGCGCGGTATCTGTGGGAGCGGGCCATGCCCGCGATTTTTCGCGCGCATGGCGCGCTCCCACAATGGATCGGCGAACGGCCGCTTTCGCGCCACTTGGCTGCCAAAATCGGCGAACCTGGGCTGAAAGTTCTGAACAGGTTTTAGCGCTTGAGCATCGCCCGCATGCTGGCCAGGGCGTCGTTGCCGCGGGCGGCCTTGACCTCCACCGGGGCTTCTTCCTGGCCTTCCCAGACCAGATCCTCCGGCGGCAGCTCGTCGAGGAAGCGGCTCGGCGAGCATTCGACGATCTCGCCGTACTGCTTGCGCTTGGCGGCGAAGGTCAGCGCCAGGTTGCGCTTGGCACGGGTGATGCCTACGTAGGCCAGGCGGCGTTCCTCCTCGATGGTGTCGGCCTCAATGCTGGAGCGGTGCGGCAGGATTTCCTCCTCGAAACCGATGATGTACACCGACGGAAATTCCAGGCCCTTGGACGCGTGCATGGTCATCATCTGCACGCCGTCGGCACCTTCTTCCTCTTCCTGCTGGCGTTCGAGCATGTCGCGCAGCACCAGTTTGCCGATGGCGTCCTCAATGGTCATGTCACCGTCTTCGTCCTTGTCGAGGGTGTTTTTCAGGGCGTCGACCAAGAACCACACGTTGCCCATGCGCGCCTCGGCGACCTTGTCGCTGGAGGCGTTCTGGCGCAGCCAGTTCTCGTAGTCGATATCCATGACCATGCTGCGGATCGCGGCGATCGGCTCGTTGACCACGCACTGCTCGCGCACGCCGTCCATCCAGCGTTTGAAGCGCGCCAGGCGCTCGGTGTAGCGGCTGTCCAGATGCTCGCCGAGACCGATCTCGTCGCTGGCCGCGTACATGCTGATCTTGCGTTCGCTGGCATAGTTGCCGAGCTTCTCCAGGGTGGCGGAGCCGATCTCGCGGCGCGGCACGTTGATCACCCGCAGGAAGGCGTTGTCGTCGTCCGGGTTGACCAGCAGGCGGAAGTAGCTCATCAGGTCCTTGACTTCCTGGCGGGCGAAGAAGCTGGTGCCGCCGGACAGGCGATAGGGGATCTGGTGGTGCTGCAGCTTCAGCTCCATCAGCTTGGCCTGGTAGTTGCCGCGGTAGAGGATGGCGAAATCGCTGTATGGGCGTTGGGTGCGCAGGTGCTCGGTGAGAATCTCCAGGGCCACGCGCTCGCACTCGGCGTCTTCGTTGCGGGTGCGGATCACGCGGATCTCGTCGCCCATGCCCATCTCGCTCCACAGCTGCTTCTCGAAGGCGTGGGGGTTGTTGGCGATCAGCACGTTGGCGCACTTGAGAATGCGGCTGGTGGAGCGGTAGTTCTGCTCGAGCATCACCACCTTGAGCGACGGGTAGTCTTCCTTGAGCAGGTTGAGATTTTCCGGGCGCGCGCCGCGCCAGGCGTAGATCGACTGGTCGTCGTCGCCGACCACGGTGATCTGGTTGCGCATGCCCACCAGGAGCTTCACCAGCAGGTACTGGCTGGAGTTGGTGTCCTGGTATTCGTCGACGAGCAGGTAGCGGATGCGGTTCTGCCACTTCTCCAGGATGTCCTGATGCTCCTGGAACAGCTTGACCGGCAGCAGAATCAGGTCGTTGAAGTCCACCGCGTTGTACGCCTTGAGCGTGCGCTGGTAGTGCAGGTAGACGATGGCGGCGGTCTGTTCCTTGGGGTTGCGGGCTTTGGCTAGAGCCTCGTCGGGCAGGATCAGGTCGTTCTTCCAGCTGTCGATGTAGTTCTTGACCTCATCGGCACCATCGTCGCCGGCGTACTCCTTCTGCATGATGTCGGTGAGCAGGGCCTTGATGTCACCGTCATCGAAGATCGAGAAGCCAGGCTTGTAACCCAGACGCGCGTACTCCTTGCGGATGATGTTCATGCCCAGGTTGTGAAAGGTCGACACCGTCAGGCCGCGGGCTTCGGAGCCCTTGAGCAGGGTGCCGACGCGCTCTTTCATCTCGCGCGCGGCCTTGTTGGTGAAGGTCATGGCGACGATGTGCTGGGCGCGGATGCCGCAGTTCTGCACCAGATGGGCGATCTTGCGCGTGATTACGCTGGTCTTGCCGGAGCCTGCACCGGCGAGCACCAAAAGAGGGCCGCCGACGTAGTTCACGGCTTCCTGTTGCCGGGGGTTGAGTCGGGACATCGTGTCTATCGCGAAGGAAAATGGCCGCGCATTTTAGCCGAAAGTCGCCGGGCATTTGGTGGCTTTGCCGCGTCAGCCGACAACCGTGCGGCCGCGTACGAGGTTGATTCTTTTCTCGGACTTGTGGCCTTGGTGGGTTTTATCGCAGGATGTTCGCCGACTTACACGGAAGTGATTGATTTGACGCCGGAACCGGCGCATTCAGCAGCGCCGCAGGCGCTCATCTTTTTCGTGCATCGGGGGATTTTTCTTGAGCGCATTCGTCGAGCCGTTGCGCCTGGTATTGCTGGCCGAGACGCCGCAGTGGAGCGAGCTGCTGCGCGAGCGCCTGGACGCCGCGGACGCTGAGCTGCCACTGAGCTGCGCCTCCAGCTGGCCGGACGCCCGGCAACTGCTCGACGACGCCGACGACGCGGTGCTGCTCACCACCCCGGCGCACCTGCCCGACTCGCGGCGCTGCACGGCGCCGATCATTCTGTTGCTGGAACAGGAACCGGACGATACGCCGCCCCAGGTCTGCGACTGGCTGGTGCGCGATCAGCTCAGCACCGATGTACTGCGCCGCAGCCTGCGTTATGTGCGTGAGCAGGGCCGTCTGCGCCTGACCCTGCAACGCCTCACCGAACGGGACGCACTGACCGGCATCGCCAATCGCCAGGGCTTTCACACGCTTTTGGCGGCGCGCCTGGATAAGCCGAGCCGCCGCGGCCTGGCGCTGGTTCAGCTGGATCTGGACAACTTTCGCCAGGCCAACGACGCCCTGGGCGACCACGCTGGCGACCTGCTGATCCAGCAGGTGGTGGCGCGTCTCAAGCAATACCTGGGGCGAGGCGATCAACTGGCGCGCCTGGGCGGCGACGAATTCGCTCTGCTGGTCGACAGCCAAGACGATCCCGCACGATTGCTCACCTGGGTGCAGCATCTGCTCGAGGCGCTGGGCGAGCCGTATTGGGTCGAGGGCGAGAGCCTGCTGCTCGGCTGCAGCCTCGGCGTGGCGCTGGCCAAGCCGGCAAGCACCGCCGATACCCTGATGTGGCACGCCCATATCGCTATGCAGCAGGCCAAGGGCCGCCAGGGCTGCACTTTTCATCTGTATGACGAGCGCCTCGATCAGGGCATGCGCTGCCAGATCGACCTGCAGCGCGAGCTGCGCCGCGCGCTGCGCAAAAGCGAACTGCAGCTGCATTACCAGCCCAGGCTGTGCCTCAAGAGTGGCCGCATCGTTGGTTTGGAAGCCTTGGTGCGTTGGCAGCATGAGACCCACGGGCTGCTGCTGCCGGGCGAATTCGTGCCGCTGGCCGAGGAGTGCGGGCTGATCGTGCCGCTGGGCTACTGGGTGATCGACCGGGCCATGCGCGACATGCAGCTGTTGCGCGAGCGCGGCCACCCGGCGCTGCATATGGCGGTCAACCTGTCGTTCCGTCAGTTTCAGGACAGCCAGTTGCTGCCGACCCTCGAGCGGCTGATCGACAGCTGCGGCATCGACAGCCACTGGCTGGAATTCGAGCTGACCGAAACCGCGGTGATGCGCCGTAGCGACTACGTGTTGCAGACCATGCGGCGACTAGGGCATCTGGGCGTGCGGTTCTCTCTGGACGATTTCGGCACCGGGTTCTCGTCCTTCGAGCACCTGAGCAACCTGCCCATCGCCCTGCTGAAGATCGACCGCAGCTTCGTCACCGGCATGGAAACGCGCCCGCAGAGCCAACAGCTGGTGCAGGCGATGATCAGCCTGGCCCACAACCTGGATCTGCAGGTGGTCGCCGAAGGCGTGGAGACTCAGGAGCAGCTGCAGTTGCTGCGCGAATTCGGTTGCGATCAGGCCCAGGGCTACCTGATCAGCAAGGCCATGCCGTTGACCGAGCTGGGGCACTTTCTGGCGGATGGTGTGCGGGAGCCGCTGCTTGGTGGCCGCTGTTAACGCTGCTAGTTAGCCGATCAGGACAGGCAGGCCTGCATCGCCTTGGGCTTTTGCAGGCGAGCGGTTTTCCACTGAAAACCCAGCACCAGGCCGCTCGCCGTCACCGCCAGGCCGGCAGCCAGGCCCCACCACACGCCATGGGCGCCCCAGCCGAGCGGGAAGGCCAGCAGCCAGGCCAGCGGCGCGCCAATGCACCAGTAGCCGGTCAGGCCGATCATCAGGGTCAGGCGGCCGTCGTTGAGACCGCGGATCGCACCCATGGCGATGCTCTGCAGGCCGTCGAACAGCTCGAACCAGGCGGCAATCGCCAGCAGGCTCACTGCCAGGGTGACGATATTGGCGAACGCCGGATCGTGGCGGTCGAGGAACAGGCCGATGATCCATTCCGGCAGCAGCCAGAACGCCAGGGCGAACAGCAGCATCAGTGCGGCTCCCATCCCCATGCCCAGGTGGCCGGCCAGGCGCGACAGGTGCAGCTGGCCTGCGCCGTAGTGCATGCCGACCCGGAAGGTCACCGCATACGAGAGACCATGGGGCACGATAAAGGCCAGGGCCACCGATTGCATGGCGATCTGGTGAGCCGCCAGTTGTACGCTGCCCAGGGCGCCCATGCACAGGGTGGCGAAGGTGAACAGCCCTTGCTCGGCCGCGTAGGTGCCGCCAATCGGCAGGCCGAGGCGCAGCAGGGCGCACAGCTCGGCACGTTGTGGGCGACCCAGGCCGCCGCGCAGCTTGTAGGGCTGGTAGGTTGGCGCGATCAGGATATAAAGCCCCAATGCCAGCGCCATGGTGCTGCTGACCAGGGCGGTGGTCAGGCCGATCCCGCTCAGGCCCAGGTCCACGCCGAGCCAGCCCTTGATCAGCGCATAGTTGATGATGAAGTTGGCGATGGTGCCGACGATGCTGATGGTCATCACCGGGCCCGGATGGCCGATGGCGCTGGTGAAGCCGCGCAGGGCCATGAAGCACAGGTAGGCGGGCAGGCCGAGCGAAAGCGGACGCAGGAAGTGCATGGCCTCGCTGGCCGCCGCCGGATCCTGCCCCAGGTGCGGCAGCAGCGGCCCCAGGCCGTTGAGGCACAGCGCACTGATGATGCCCAGCAGGATGGCTAGCCACAGGCCGTTGCGCAGCAGGCGGGTGACGCCCTCCGGGTCACCGGCGCCGTGGCGGATGGCGATCATGCTGCCCACGGCGGCGATCACCCCGGTGCAGAAGATCGAGAAGATGAAATAGCAGGTCGCACCCAGAGCGCCGCCGGCCAGCTGCCCAGGGCCGAGCATGGCCATCATCAGCGTGTCGGTGAAGATCATCAGCGCATGGGCCAACTGCGCAGAAATCAACGGGCCGGCCAGGCGCAGCAGGGCGCCCAGTTCGTGACCAAGGGGACTTTTCATGATGAGTAAAACTTCGGCTGGATATTTGCTCCCGCACTGTCGGGAGAAGGGCAATGCCAGTTATTCTCCGGTTTGCAGCCCGAGCCCACAAAAGGAAAATAGCGATGCATGGCATGATTAAAACTCATGGAGAGGTTCGGTGAGCCGGCACCTGCCGCCTTTATATGCCCTGCGCGCCTTCGAGGCCGCGGCGCGGCATCTGTCCTTTACCCGCGCTGCCGATGAGCTGGCGATCACCCAGAGTGCGGTCAGTCGGCACATTCGTACTCTGGAAGAGCACTTCGCCTGCCGGCTGTTCGAGCGCCGTGGCCGCGCACTGCACCTGACCGAGCCGGCGAGTCTGTTGCTGCCAGGCGTGCGCGAGGGCTTCGAGTCCATGGAGCGGGCCTGCGCGCACTTGCGCGTGGAGGACGGCACCATGCGCCTCAAGGCGCCCTCGACCCTGACCATGCGCTGGCTGCTGGCGCGCCTGTCGCTGTTTCGCGCCCGCCATGACGACCTCGAGGTGCAGCTTACCAGCGCCTGGATGGATCTGGACCGGGTGGACTTTCTCCATGAGCCGTTCGATTGCGCGGTGTTGCTCGGCGCCGGCACCTTCAGCAACGAATGGCGCAGCGTACGCCTGTTCGAAGAATGGCTGATCCCGGTCTGTGCGCCTGGCGCGCTGGATGAACAGCCTTGGGATGTGGGGCGCCTGCAACAGGCCGAACTGGTGCACCCGACGCCCGATCGCCGTGACTGGCGGCGCTGGCTGCAGGCCATGAACCTGGCCGACCAGATTTCGCTCAAGGGCGGCCAGGTGTTCGACACCCTGGAGCTGGGCATTGTCGCCGCCGCTCGGGGCTACGGTGTGTCGATCGGCGATCTGGCTATGGTCGCCGAGGACGTGCTGCTGAGCCGCCTGGCGCTGCCCTGGCCGACCGCCGTGTCCAGCGGCGAAAGCTATTACCTGGTGTGGCCCAAGGCCCGTCGCGGCCAGGAGCGCTTCGAGCGGTTGGCCGAGTTCCTGCTTGCGGAAGTCGCGGCCATGCAATTGCCCGAGGTCGAGCTGCTTCGCTAAGAAACCGCTGAAAACTTTCATCCACAGGACGTTTTCATTACACCACGTAAAAAATGTGGTGATTGCGTCATGATGGCCATTGACGCACTAAAACTCTCAAGTATTCTCCGCGCTCGCCGAATAACAGGCTGATCATTATTTATTCAATTTCTCCATACAGGGACGATGGAGCTCGGAGATTTTCATGAACCAACCTCGTTCCCGTATCGCCTGGCAGTTGGCGACGGCCCTTGCCGCCATGCTGGTGCTGTTGATCAGTGTCAGTACAGTATTCGCCCTGCGCTCGCTGAGCAGCGCCAACCTGGTGACCCGCGAAGAGCACCTGGGCAGCGAAGCACGTCTGCTGGCCGACCAACTGAGCACCTTCCACGAAAGCCTGCGTGAAAGCACCCAACGCCTGGCCGGCCTGTTCGAGCGCCGCTTCAGCGGCGGCCTGCGCGTCAGCCCGGACGAACGCGTGACCGTCGGCGCCCTGCAGGCGCCTGCCCTGTACCTGGGCAACACCCAGCTGAACAACGATTTCAGCGAAGTCGATGAATTTCGCCGCCTGACCGCCGGCGTAGCGACCATCTTCGTGCGTGATGGCGACGACTTCGTGCGCGTGACCACCTCGCTGACCAAGCAGGACGGTGGCCGCGCCATCGGCACCGTGCTCGACCGCAACCATCCGGCCTACGCTCGCCTGCTGGCCGGCGACAGCTACGTCGGCCGCGCGCTGCTGTTCGAGCGCTTCTACATGACCCAGTACACGCCGGTACGCGACAGCGCGGGCCGGGTGATCGCCGTGCTGTTCGTCGGCTTCGATTACACCGACGCGCAGAACGCCCAGTTCGCCAACCTGCAGCGCTTCCGCATCGGCAGCACCGGCTCCCTGGCGCTGCTCGACGATCAGAACAAATGGCTGGTGGCGCCCTACAGCGCCAAGAACCCCGAGCAGCTGACCAGCAACATGACCAAGGTGCTGGGCACCCCGGGTAAGGGCGGTTTCTGGAGCGATGGCGAGCAGCAGTTCTACAGCGTCGCCGTGCCCTTCGCCGGCGGCCCGTGGACCGTGGTGGCGAGCATGCCGGAGGAAGAAATCCAGGCGGTGACCTGGAGCGTCGGCAGCCAACTGGCCATCGGCAGCCTGGTGACCCTGGTGCTGGCCGTGCTGGCGGTGATCTGGCTGCTGCGCCGCAAGCTGCGCCCGCTGGGTGATCTGGTCGAGCAGGCCCAGGCCCTCGGTGCCGGTGATCTGAGCGTGCGTCTGCAGGTCAAGAGCCACGACGAGATTGGTGAGCTGTCGCGCAGCTTCAACCAGATGAGCGAGGCGCTGTCGACCATGGTCGCGCGCATCCGCAGCGCCGCCGGTAACGTCAGCCAGCGCGCCGAGGCCTTGTCCGGTCTCTCCCGCGGCGCCTATGAAGGCATCGAGCAGCAGTCCGGCGAGATCAGCAGCATGGCCGGTGCGGTGGAGGAATTCAGCGCCACTTCGTTGAACATCGCCGACAACATGCGCAGCACCGAGCGCATGGCCAGCGAGAACGCCAGCCAGACCCGCATCGGCCGCAGCTCCATGGAAGAAGCCTCTGCCGCCCTGGAACAGATCTCCCAGTCGGTCAACAGCGCCGCCAAGGTCATCGACAGCCTCGGCCAGCGTTCCCAGGAAATCGGCGGCATTCTCAGCGTGATCACCTCGATTGCCGACCAGACCAACCTGCTGGCGCTCAATGCGGCCATCGAGGCAGCGCGCGCTGGCGAGCAGGGCCGCGGTTTCGCCGTGGTTGCCGACGAGGTGCGCAGCCTGGCCGGCCGTACCCGCGAGGCGACCACCGAAATCTCCAGCATGATCAGCAGCATCCAGGGCGAGACCAGCAGCGCGATCAGCACCATGGAGCAGGGCCGCCAGTTGATGCAGAACGGCCTGGAGCTCAACGCCAAGGTCGCCGCGGCGCTGACCCATATTGCCGAGCAGACCAGCGCTGCCGGCGAGCAGTTCGCTGCCATCACCACCGCCACCGCCGAGCAGAGCAGCACCGCTACCGTGCTGAGCAGCAACCTGCAGAGCATCGCCCTGGCCAACGGCGAGCAGCGCGAAGTGATCGCCAACCTGGCGCACACCTCCAAGGAGCTGGAAACCCTGGCCAGCGACCTGCACCGCGAAGTCGAGCGCTTCCGCTAACAGGCTGTTGAAAAACTACCTACGTTGCCATTGCTGCGTTAAAAACAGCCTAAAAATGCTCATTTACAACACGTAAACTGCGCTTTTTCGGCTGTTTTTGTGGTGCCGCCCAGGCCTTGCACTGACTGCCTCGCCTACGTTTTTCAACGGCCTGCTAAGCGCGCCCTCTATGCCTGGCGCTGCGTATCAGCGCCAGCCGCCTTCCGAGCCCCGATTCCGGGGCTCGTCTACGCTTGAGTCATCATCCTGAAAAAACCGGGCTGCCAGGCTGCTGGCCTGCTGCGGCGACCGCGTTGCAAGCCGCGGCTGTGCAGCATTGCGGGGCATTTCGTGTGGAATCCGAAACGCACGGGAAATCAGTGTCGGCCAGGGGCAATTTTTGATTGATCTGAGCGAGTCATGGTCTTAAAGTCCGCGCCCGAACGTCCATGCTGGCAACGATCCATTCGGCTCAAGTACTGACGACGAGAGGTTGTTCGGCCTGTTTTCAGGCCAGGCAATTCTCGGCGACATGCCTTGGGAAGTAGGCGAACCAAAGTGGGGAAACTGATCAGACGTTCCTGGCCTGGCAACAGGCTTTCCGGCCGATTGCAGAATTGGTCGCCCCCGACGTTGAACCTGTGCCCGGTTCAACTGCCCGAATCCTAGTGTTCATGGTTTAGCCATTTGGAGACCCGCATGTCGATCAAGGTCGAAGACTACTACCCACGCGAAACCTTCAACAAAATGAAGGCGTTCGCCGACCAGCAGGAAACCCCGTTCGTGGTGATCGACACCGCGATCATCAGCCAGGCCTACGACGACCTGCGCGCCGGTTTCGAATTCGCCAAGGTGTACTACGCCGTCAAGGCCAACCCGGCCATCGAGATCATCGAGCTGCTGCGCGACAAGGGCTCGAACTTCGACATCGCTTCGATCTACGAGCTCGACAAAGTGATGTCCGCCGGCGTCGGCCCGGAGCGCATCAGCTACGGCAACACCATCAAGAAAGCCCGCGACGTTCGCTACTTCTATGAGAAGGGCGTGCGCCTGTTCGCCACCGACTCCGAAGCCGACCTGCGCAACATCGCCAAGGCGGCGCCGGGCTCGAAGATCTACGTGCGCATCCTCACCGAAGGCTCGACCTCAGCCGACTGGCCGCTGTCGCGCAAATTCGGCTGCCAGCCGGACATGGCCCTGGATCTGTTGATTCTCGCCAAGCAGCTCGGCCTGGTTCCGTACGGTATTTCCTTCCACGTCGGCTCGCAGCAGCGCGACATCGACGTGTGGGATGCGGCCATCGCCAAGGTCAAGGTGATCTTCGAGCGTCTGAAAGAAGAAGACGGCATCGAGCTTAAGATGATCAACATGGGTGGCGGCTTCCCGGCCAACTACATCACTCGCACCAACAGCCTGGAAACCTACGCCGAGGAAATCATCCGCTTCCTCAAGGAAGACTTCGGCGACGAGTTGCCGGAAATCATCCTCGAGCCGGGCCGTTCGCTGATCGCCAACGCCGGCGTGCTGGTCAGTGAAGTGGTGCTGGTGGCGCGCAAGTCGCGCACCGCCGTCGAGCGTTGGGTGTACACCGACGTGGGCAAGTTCAGCGGCCTGATCGAAACCATGGACGAGTCCATCAAGTTCCCGATCTGGACCGAGAAGAAGGGCGAGATGGAAGAGGTGGTGATCGCAGGTCCCACCTGCGACAGCGCCGACATCATGTACGAGCACTACAAGTACGGCCTGCCCCTGAACCTGGCCAGCGGCGACCGCCTGTACTGGTTCTCCACCGGTGCCTACACCACCAGCTACAGCGCGGTGGAATTCAACGGCTTCCCGCCGCTGAAAGCCTTCTACCTGTAAGCCTCGCTGCACCGCCAGGCGCCCGCACCCGTTGCGGGCGTTTTGCTTTGCGCCTGTCGGTATTGCGCCTTGCCAGCGGGAAGTGGGCGGCGCGAGAATGCAGACAACTCTCCGCGGTATTTAAGGATCCCCGATGCCCGATCCCGTTGCAGCCGGCCTGCGCCTGGCGCCCGATGCACTCACCCGTCCCTTCTCGCCCAAGCAGTTCGCCTTCACCACCACCGATGACCTGGAACCCTTCCGTGGCGTGCTCGGCCAGGAGCGCGCCGTGCAGGCCCTGCAGTTCGGCGTGGCCATGCCGCGCCCCGGCTACAACGTGTTCGTCATGGGCGAGCCGGGCACCGGCCGCTTCTCGTTCGTCAAACGCTATCTGCAGGCCGAGGGCAAGCGCCTGGAGACGCCGCCGGACCGGGTCTACGTCAACCACTTCGACGAGCCCCGCGAGCCGCGCGCGGTGGAGCTGGCGCCCGGCACGGCCAGCGAATTCATCGCCGACATCAACGCACTGATCGACAACCTGCTGGCAACCTTCCCGGCGGTGTTCGAACACCCGTCGTTCCAGCAGAAGAAGAGCGCCATCGACCGCGCCTTCAACAAGCGCTACGACCAGGCCCTGGACGTCATCGAGCGTTTGTCCCTGGAGCGTGGTATCGCCCTGTACCGCGACAGCACCAACATCGCCTTCACGCCGATGCTGGACGGCAAGGCGCTGGACGAGGCCGAATTCGCCCAACTGCCGGAAACCGAGCGGGAGCGCTTCCACGCCGACATCGCCGCCCTGGAGGAGCGTCTTAACGAGGAGCTGGCCAGCCTGCCGCAGTGGAAGCGCGAGTCCAGCAATCAGTTGCGTCAGCTCAATGAGGAAACCATCACCGTCGCTCTGCAGCCGCTTTTGGCGCCGCTGTCGGAGAAGTACGCCGAGAACGCCGGCGTATGCGCCTACCTGCAGGCCATGCAGGTGGATCTGCTGAAAAGCGTGATCGATCTGCTGATCGAGGTGGAAAAACCGGACGCCCAGACCCGCAAGCTGCTCGAAGAGCTGTACTGCCCGAGCCTGATCGTCGGCCATCACGTCGATGGCGGCGCGCCGGTGGTGTTCGAGCCACACCCGACCTACGACAACCTGTTCGGCCGCATCGAGTACAACACCGACCAGGGCGCGCTCTATACCAGCTACCGCCAGCTGCGTCCCGGTGCGCTGCACCGCGCCAATGGCGGTTTCCTGATCCTCGAGGCGGAGAAGTTTCTCAGCGAGCCGTTCGTGTGGGAGGCGCTCAAGCGCGCCCTGCAGTCGCGCAAATTGAAGATGGAATCGCCGCTGGCTGACCTGGGCCGCATCGCCACCGTGACCCTCAATCCGGAAACCGTGCCGCTGCAGCTCAAGGTGGTGATCATCGGCTCGCGTCAGCTGTACTACGCGCTGCAGGATGCCGATCCGGACTTCCAGGAGATGTTCCGGGTGCTGGTCGACTTCGACGAGGACATCCCCCTGGCCGACGACAGCCTGGAGCAGTTCGCCCAGCTGATGAAAACCCGCACCACCGAGGAAGGCATGGCACCGCTCACCGCTGCCGCGGTCGCCCGTCTGGCCACCTACAGTGCGCGCCTGGCCGAACACCAGGGGCGTTTGTCGGCGCGCATCGGCGACCTGTTCCAGCTGGTCAGCGAGGCGGACTTCATTCGCAACCTGGCTGGCGAGGCGGTCACCGACGCCGACCATATCGAGCGTGCGCTCAAGGCCAAGGCCACCCGCACCGGGCGCGTCTCGGCGCGGATCATCGACGACATGCTCGCAGGCATCATCCTCATCGACACCGTTGGCGCGGCCATCGGCAAGTGCAACGGCCTGACCGTGCTGGAAGTGGGCGACTCGGCGTTCGGCGTGCCGGCGCGCATCTCCGCCACCGTTTATCCGGGCGGCTCGGGCATCGTCGACATCGAGCGCGAGGTCAATCTTGGCCAGCCGATCCACTCCAAGGGCGTGATGATCCTCACTGGTTTCCTGGGTAGCCGCTACGCCCAGGAATTCCCCCTGGAAATCTCGGCGAGCATTGCCCTGGAGCAGTCCTACGGCTACGTCGATGGCGACAGCGCCTCGCTCGGCGAGGTGTGCACGCTGATCTCGGCGCTGTCGCGCACGCCGCTCAAGCAGTGCTTCGCCATCACCGGGTCGATCAACCAGTTCGGTGAGGTGCAGGCGGTCGGCGGCGTCAACGAGAAGATCGAAGGCTTCTTCCGTCTCTGCGAGGCCCGCGGCCTGACCGGTGAGCAGGGCGCGATCATCCCGCACTCCAACGTCTCCACCCTGATGCTCGACGAGCGGGTGCTGCAGGCCGTGCGCGCCGGGCAGTTCCATGTCTACTCCGTGCGCCATGTCGACGAGGCGCTGAGCCTGCTGGTCGGCGAGGATGCCGGCACGCCAGACGACAAGGGCCACTTCCCCAAAGGCAGCGTGAACGCGAGGGTGGTCGAACGCCTGCGCGAGATCGCCGAGATCGGCATGGGCGAGGAAGACAAGCCCGAGCAGGCCAAGGAAGCGCTCACCGCCGCGCTGCCGGAAAAGCCAAAGAAACCGAGGGCCAAGAAGCCAGCGCCGGAGTAGGGCGCCCGGGCGGGCTGATCACTCGCTGATCGGCTCGCCTGCCACCGTTCAGTAGGCGGCATGGCGTCTCTTGCGCACCTGTCATGCACAAGGTTATCCACAGCTTCTGTGTATAACCCCGCCTTTGCCAGCGGGCGCTACAGGTGTAGGCTGCAGGTCTGTCTTTGCGAGGATCGCCGCGATGTCGCGTAGCCTCTGCCTGACCCGTGATTGCCTCGGCGTGACCATGCGCATCGAGTGCATGGCGCTGCCCCTGGCGGGTGATCAGGGCCTGTGGACGCTGATCTGCGTCGCCGGCCTGACTGCCCGCCAACCCTCCGCCGTCAAGGCGCAAGGCCCATTCCACGGGCCTCAGGTGGTCGAACGCCTGCTCGACGATATCGCCGAAAGCCTCGCCGCCCAGGGTTACTGCCCTTGCCGTGAACCGTTGATCTGGCGTCTGCACGCCCAGGCCCAGCTGCGCCGCTTGAATGGTAGCCATGGCGCGGCGCGCCCTGTTTCGCTGTCCTGGCCGGAGAGCTGAGCCAGCAATGGCGAGCGGCACGTGGACCGACCGGCCAGTCAGCCTTGCGACATACGGCAGGAAATCTTATCCACAATCATCGATAAGCTTCGTGCTGGGCCATATTCAGGCCATCTGCCGCGGCTTGCCTGTGCTTGAGCGCTGGGTATACTCGCTCGCCTGTTCACCACCTGTGAGAGCCCATGGAACGCTTTATCGAGAACGCGATGTACGCATCGCGCTGGCTGCTGGCCCCCATCTATTTCGGTCTTTCGCTGGGCCTGCTGGCACTGGCCCTGAAGTTCTTCCAGGAAATCTTCCACATTCTGCCCGGCATCTTCAGCATGGCCGAGGCGGACCTGATCCTGGTGCTGCTGTCGCTGGTCGACATGGCCCTGGTCGGCGGCCTGCTGGTGATGGTGATGATGTCCGGCTACGAGAATTTCGTTTCCCAGCTGGATATCGACGACAGCAAGGAAAAGCTCGCCTGGCTCGGCAAGATGGATTCCAGCTCGCTGAAGATGAAGGTCGCGGCGTCCATCGTGGCGATCTCCTCGATCCATCTGCTGCGGGTGTTCATGGACGCGCGCAACCATGATCCCGAGCACCTGAAGTGGTACGTGATCATCCACATGACCTTCGTTGTCTCGGCTTTCGCCATGGGTTACCTGGACAAGCTGACCAAGCACTGAGTCCGGCATCCTGTGAGCGCCCGGCCTTCCATGGTGAACGCCGGGCGTTTTGTTATCGGCGCAGTGACAATCGTATAGTGGTGCTTCTTGCCTGCGAGGACATGCCATGACTCTGCCCGAATTGCTGCGCGCGGCTCGCGAGGGCGCGGTGAGCGAACTCGAACTGATCTCTCTGGAAGGCGGCATCTACCTGCTGCAGATACTCGGCGCCGAGCAACGCGCCTACCTGCGCGACGAAGCGGGGCGTAATCTGCACCTGCGCTCGGTGGAACATGCTCGTGACCTGCTCGAAGAGCTGCCGGACGTGCCGCTGTTTCTGGTACATGCCTCGGCCTACGACGAGATGTGCGGCTTGCCGAGCGGCACCCGCGACGCCCTGCGTGTGCCGGTCGGCCTGCGCAGCCGCTGGTAAGAACCTGTTCACGATCTGCTGCGCGTCGGCCCTACGGCGTTAAAAAACAGGCTCAGAATGCTCATTTACAGCACGTAAACTCCGCTTCCTCGCCTGTTTTTGCCTTGTATGGCTCTAGCTCGCTAGATCGTGAACAGGTTCTAAGGCACGGGCGGCGGCTGGAACCGTGATAGGCTAGCCGGCCTTTTTTCTTGCTAGCGGAGCGGCGACATGTCCGAACTCGATCTTTCCACTGACGAAGCACGCGTCAGCTACGGCATTGGCCGTCAACTGGGTGGCCAGCTGCGCGACAACCCGCCGCCGGGCGTCAGCCTCGATGCCATTCTGGCTGGCCTGCGCGATGCTTTTGCCGGCCAGGAGAGCCGCGTCGGCGAGGCCGAACTGTCGGCCAGCTTCAAGGTGATCCGCGACGTCATGCAGGCTGAAGCCAAGGCCAAGGCCGAAGCGGCTGCCGGCGCTGGCCTGGCCTTCCTCGCCGAGAACGCCAAACGCGAAGGCGTCACCGTACTGGCCTCCGGCCTGCAGTACGAAGTGCTGACCGCGGGCGAGGGCGCCAAGCCGTCGCGTGACGACAGCGTGCGCACTCACTACCACGGCACCCTGATCGACGGCAGCGTGTTCGACAGCTCCTACGAGCGCGGCCAGCCGGCCGAATTCCCGGTTGGCGGCGTGATCGCCGGCTGGACCGAGGCCCTGCAACTGATGGGCACCGGCAGCAAATGGCGCCTGTACGTGCCGAGCGAGCTGGCCTACGGCGCCCAGGGCGTTGGCAGCATTCCGCCGCACAGTGTGCTGGTTTTCGATGTCGAGCTGCTCGACATCCTGTAAGCGCTAACGCTCCGGCCCTGGGGCGTTAAGAGCTCCCAGGGCTTTAGAGGCTGTTCAAAGTCTTTAAACCCAGGTTCGTCGATTTTGACAGCCAACTGGCAGGAGCGGCCATTTGTAGGGTGGACGACGCTTCATCCCTCCACCGCTCCGTGACCGCAACGGTGGATGAAAGGAGCGTCATCCACCCTACGTAACTCGCTAGCCTTTGGATTCGGCTTCAATTTGCCGGGCGCAATGCCCGGGCATAGCAGTACAGGAACAGGCTGCGCACCAGTTCCTTAAGGATCAGCGGCTCGCTAGAGCTCAGTTCATGCAGATCCAGGTCACCCTGTTTACGCAGCTCGTCCAGCGCCTCCTCTTCGAGTACGGCACAGACCTCGCCGGTCTCGCGATGCAGGATGCGCAGGTAGGGATGAGGGCGGTCCAGCCAGGCGTCGATTAGATAGGTCATGCTCGCATCTCCCTGAGTGATTGGTAGATATGAGAATAATTCTTATTACGTTAATAGCAAGTATTAATCGCGCCGCTCGTCGACAGCACGTGCTGACGGGGTGAGAAAGCGGCGGGCATAAAAAAGCCCGTCGCGGGGACGGGCTTCTTGTGATGCGGTGTCTGAGTGATCAGTGCGTGCGGGCTACGGCGAAGTGGCTCAGCTCGACCAAGGCGTCACGGTAGACGCTGGCCGGCAGCACTTCCAGGCAGGCGATGGCGCGTTCGGCGTACTGGCGTGCCTGATTGGCGGTGTAGTCCAGAGCGCCGGCGGCCTGCACGGCTTCGCGGATGCTTTCCAGGTCTTCCAGGCCACCTTTCTGAATCGCCTTGCGCACCAGAGCAGCCTGCTCGGCGCTGCCTTCGCGCATGGTGTAGATCAGCGGCAGGGTAGGTTTGCCTTCGGCCAGGTCGTCGCCGACGTTCTTGCCCAGGGTGGCGGCGTCGCCCTTGTAGTCGAGCAGATCATCGACCAGCTGGAAGGCAACACCCAGGTGGTCACCGAACAGGCGCAGCGCTTCGTTCTGCTCGGCGCTCGCTTCGGCAAGGGCCGCGGCGCTCTGGGTCGAGGCCTCGAAGAGCATGGCGGTCTTGGCGCGGATGACTTCCATGTAGGTTTCTTCGCTCGTGCTGGCGTCGCGGATCTTCGACAGCTGCAGCACTTCGCCTTCGGCGATCACCCGGGTGGCTTTGGAGAGAATCCGCATCACCGGCATCGAGCCGAGTTCGACCATCATTTCGAACGAGCGCGAATAAAGGAAGTCGCCGACCAGCACGCTCGGCGCGTTGCCCCACTGGGCATTGGCGGTGCTGCGGCCACGGCGCATGTCGGACATGTCGACCACGTCGTCATGCAGCAGGGTGGCGGTGTGCAGGAATTCGATGGTGGCGGCCAGCAGGCGCAGACGTTCGTCGGTCAGGCCCAGCGCCTTGCCGCTGAGCAGTACCAGCAGCGGACGCAGGCGTTTGCCGCCGGCGGAGATGATGTAGTCGCCGATCTTCTCGACCAGCGGGACGCGGGACACCACTTGCTGACGGATAATGCCGTCAACAGCGGCGAAATCATCCGCTACCACACTGTAGAAAGTCTGAGGTTGCATCAGCGACATAAGCTCCTTGGACAGGCACTATCGGCCTTAATAGGCCCTAGTTTGCGCGGCATGCTAGGGGGCAGGGTGGGGGCTGTCAAGGCGATGGCAGGCGGCGCTTGCGCTGCCGGAGAGGCTTGCGTACAATCGCGCACCCTGAACTTCCCCCTGGGTATTTCCCTGCCTTACGCAATTGCACGGGTGTCCATCCGGCCCCGAGCAGCCATGCCAGCCAACAGTTATTCCTATAAAGCGCTGGGTGAGCAGGATCAACGGAGATTTACCATGTACGCAGTAATTGTTACTGGTGGCAAGCAATACAAAGTCACCGAAGGCGAATTCCTCAAGGTCGAGAAACTGGAGCTGGCCGCTGGCGAAGCTCTGACTTTCGACCGCGTGTTGCTGGTTGGCAACGGTGATGACGTCACCATCGGCGCTCCTGTCGTCGAAGGCGCCAAGGTTTCGGCTGAAGTCGTTTCCCAAGGCCGTCACGATAAAGTGACCATCATCAAGTTCCGTCGCCGTAAGCACCACATGAAGCGTCAGGGCCACCGTCAGTGGTTCACTGAGATCAAAATCACCGGTATTCAGGCCTGATTCATTTCGCTTGAGCCCTTTATAGGAGTATTGAACTCATGGCACACAAAAAAGCTGGCGGTAGTACCCGCAACGGTCGCGACTCAGAAGCCAAACGCCTTGGCGTGAAGATGTATGGCGGCCAGAAAATCGTTCCTGGCAACATCATCGTGCGTCAGCGCGGCACCCAGTTCCACGCTGGTTACGGCGTTGGCATGGGCAAGGATCACACCCTGTTCGCGAAAATCGAAGGCGTGATCAAGTTTGAAGTAAAAGGTGCCTTCGGTCGCCGTTACGTAAGCGTCGTCGCGGCCTAATCGCGAAGTTGCTGGAAAAGCCCCGTCCTGCGACGGGGCTTTTTTGTTTCTGTATCCTGTTGCGCCCGGTGTGCCGCTTCGTCCGATTCGGCTTGTGGCAGGCGTGCAGGGTTGTGGGTTCTTGCCAAACTGTCCTGGGTTGACGCGGGTGGTTTCAGGGCAATTTCGCAAGCACCCGGTGTTTTCTGTTTCAGTGACCCGCGATTATGGCGGGAGGTGTACCCCATGAAATTCGTCGATGAAGTATCGATTTCTGTAAAGGCCGGCGATGGTGGCAACGGCATGATGAGCTTCCGTCGCGAGAAGTTCATCGAGAACGGCGGCCCCAACGGCGGCGATGGTGGCGACGGCGGCTCGATCTACATCGAGGCCATGGCCAACCTCAATACCCTGGTGGATTACCGCTACACCCGCCGTTTCCAGGCGCCCAATGGCGAGAAGGGCGGCAGCACCGACTGCACCGGCGCCAAGGGCGAAGACCTGATCCTGCCGGTGCCGATCGGCACCACGGTGATCGATGCCGGGACCCAGGAAGTGATCGGTGACCTGACCCAGGCCGGGCAGCGCCTGATGGTCGCCCAGGGCGGCTGGCACGGTCTGGGCAACACCCGCTTCAAGTCCAGCACCAACCGCGCGCCGCGCCAGACCACGCCGGGCAAGCCGGGCGAGGCCCGAGACCTCAAGCTGGAGCTGAAGGTACTGGCCGACGTCGGCTTGCTCGGTCTGCCGAACGCCGGCAAGAGCACCTTCATTCGTGCGGTGTCGGCGGCCAAGCCGAAAGTCGCCGACTACCCATTCACCACCCTGGTACCGAACCTGGGCGTGGTCAGCGTCGACCGCTACAAGAGCTTCGTGGTCGCCGACATTCCGGGGCTGATCGAAGGTGCTTCCGAAGGCGCCGGCCTGGGCATTCGCTTCCTCAAGCACCTGGCGCGTACCCGCCTGCTGCTGCACCTCGTGGACATGGCGCCGCTGGATCAGACCGATCCGGCCGAGGCCGCGGCCACCATCGTCGCCGAGCTGACCAAGTTCAGCCCGGCGCTGGCCGATCGCGAGCGTTGGCTTGTGCTCAACAAGGCCGACCAGATCCTCGATGAGGAAAAGGAGCAGCGCATCGCCGAGATCGTCGCTCGCCTTGAGTGGGAAGGCCCGGTCTACGTGGTTTCCGCCCTGGCGCGCGAAGGCACCGAGCAACTGTGCTACGACATCATGGATTTCCTCGAAGCGCGCGCCGAGCGCATTCAGGAGAGTCCCGAATACGCCGCCGAGCTTGCCGAGCTCGACCAGCGCATCGAAGATGAGGCGCGTGCCCAGCTGCAGGCGCTGGACGACAAGCGTGCGCTGCGCCGTTCCGGTGTGCGGGCGGTGGGCGATGTCGACGAGGACGACAGCTTCTGGGACGAGGAAGACGACGAGGACGGCCCGGAAATCATTTACGTCCGGGATTGATAGGACGACAGACGCCGCTTTTTAGCGGCGTTTTTGTAGGTTTGGCCGTTGCCGCCGGTAACGGCTTGCGAAAATGTGCTTCTGGGGTTGGTGAACATGCGTGACAAGGTAAGTGGTGCGCAGCGCTGGGTAGTGAAGATTGGCAGTGCCTTGCTGACCGCCGATGGCAAGGGGCTCGACCGTGGCGCCATGGCGGTGTGGGTCGAGCAGATGGTCGCGCTGCGGGCGCAGGGCGTCGAGTTGGTGCTGGTATCCTCCGGCGCCGTGGCGGCGGGCATGAGTCGTCTGGGCTGGACGGCGCGACCGAGCGCCGTTCATGAGCTGCAGGCCGCTGCTGCCATCGGTCAGATGGGCCTGGTGCAGGCCTGGGAGTCGAGCTTCGGCGAACATGGTCGGCGCACCGCGCAGATCCTTCTGACCCATGACGACCTGTCCGACCGCAAGCGCTACCTCAATGCGCGCAGCACCCTGCGTACCCTGATCGACCTCGACGTGGTGCCGGTGATCAACGAGAACGACACCGTGGTCACCGAGGGCATCCGTTTCGGCGATAACGACACCCTGGCCGCCTTGGTGGCCAATCTGGTGGAGGCCGATTTGCTGGTGATCCTCACCGACCGCGATGGCATGTTCGATGCCGACCCGCGCAGCAATCCCGATGCCCAGCTGATCCACGAAGCCCGTGCCGATGACCCGACCCTTGATGCCGTGGCCGGTGGCGTGGGTGGTGCCCTGGGGCGGGGCGGCATGCAGACCAAGCTGCGTGCGGCGCGTCTGGCCGCCCGGTCCGGCGCGCATACGGTGATCGTCGGCGGCGCCATCGAGCAGGTGCTGGCGCGGCTCAAGGCTGGCGAGCTGCTCGGCACCCTGCTGGTGCCCGAGCGCGGCATGCTGGCGGCGCGCAAGCAATGGCTGGCCGGCCACCTGCAGACCCGCGGCACCCTGGTGCTGGACGATGGTGCGGTCAAGGCGCTGGTATCTGATCGCAAGAGTCTGCTGCCGGTCGGTGTGAAGGCTGTGCAGGGCAGCTTTCGCCGCGGCGAGATGGTGATCTGCGTGGCGCCGGATGGCCGCGAAGTGGCGCGCGGTCTGGTCAATTACAGTGCCCTGGAGGCGCAGAAGATCATCGGTCGCCCGTCGGATGAGATCGAGCGCTTGCTCGGCTATGTCGATGAGCCGGAGCTGGTACACCGCGACAATCTGATTCTGGTCTGATCATCTGGGAGGTGGCGATGCGTAAGCTTCTGCTGGTGGCGGCGGCGCTGATGGCCCTGCCGATGGGCGTTATGGCCGAGGAGATCGGCCAGGTTTCCACGGTGTTCAAGTGGCTGGGGCCCAACGACAAGATCGTCGTCGAGGCCTTCGATGATCCCAAGGTTTCCGGGGTGACCTGCTACCTGTCGCGGGCCAAGACCGGCGGCGTGAAAGGTGGCCTTGGCCTGGCCGAAGATCGCGCCGAAGCCTCGATCGCCTGCCGTCAGGTCGGTCCGATCAGCTTTGCCGGTGAGCTCAAGGATGGTGATGAGGTGTTTCGCGAGCGCACCTCGCTGGTGTTCAAGACCATGCAGGTCGTGCGCTTCTTCGATCAGAAGCGCAATACCCTGGTGTATCTGGTCTACAGCGACCGCATCATCGAAGGCAGCCCGCAGAATGCGGTGACCGCCATCCCGATCCTGCCCTGGCCGAAGGGCAGCTGAGTCGGCGGCGTTCGCCGCCTTTGCTCAGATCTTGAAGCGTGTCACCAGTGCATTGAGGTCTACGGCCAGGCGCGACAGCTCCTGGCTGGAGGCGCTGGTCTGGTTAGCGCCGGCCGAGGTCTGTAGCGACAGGTCGCGAATGTTCACCAGATTGCGATCCACCTCCCGTGCCACCTGGGCCTGTTCTTCCGAGGCGCTGGCGATCACCAGATTGCGCTCGTTGATCATGGCGATGGCCTCGGTGATCTGCTCCAGGGCGCTGCCGGCAGCCTTGGCGACCTCAAGGGTCGAATGGGCGCGCTGATTGCTGTGCTGCATGGCGGCGACGGTTTTCTCGGTGCCGCTCTGGATGCCGCCGATCATGCCTTCGATTTCCTGGGTCGACTGCTGGGTGCGGTGGGCGAGGGCGCGTACTTCATCGGCGACCACCGCAAAACCGCGACCGGCTTCCCCTGCGCGGGCCGCTTCGATGGCGGCGTTGAGGGCCAGCAGGTTGGTCTGTTCGGCAATCGAACGGATCACGTCGAGCACCTTGCTGATCTCGCGGATCTGCTCGGCCAGGCGTTCTACCTCGCCCGAGGTGTCGGTCACGTCGCGGGCCAGCTGGCTGATCGAGTCGACGGTTTCACGCACCTGCTCGCGGCCGCGTAGCGCGGTGGTGTTGGACTCCTTCGAGGCTTCCGAGGTGCTCACCGCATTGCGCGCCACTTCCTCCACGGCGGCAGTCATCTCATTGACCGCCGTGGCGGCCTGGTCGATTTCGGTGCTCTGCTGGTGCAGGCCGCGGGTGGAGTCCTCGGTCACCGCGTGCAGTTCCTCGGAAGCCGAGGCCAGCTGGTTGGAGGAGTCGGCGATGCTCTGGATCGCGCCGTGCAGGTTCTTCTGCATGGCCTGCAGAGCGCCCATCAGGCGCGCCGGCTCGTCGCTGCCGTTGACCTGGATGCGCTGGGTCAGGTCGCCAGCGGCGATAACGTCGGCGACATTGAGGGCTTCGCTCAGTGGCCGCACGATGCTGCGAGTGAGTATCAGAGCCAGAATGATGGTGACCACCAGGCTGATAGTCAGAGTGGCGATGACCATCGCTACTGCGCTGTTGAAAGTATTCTGGCTGGTGTCGGTCGATTGCTTCGCGCCGGCGTTGTTGAAGTTGGCGAGTTGGGTGATGGCCTTTGCCAGATCGTCGGCGAGGTCCACTAATGGGCCGTTGACAAAGCTCACGGCGTCGCCCGGGCGGTCATTGCGCACGGCATTCACCACCTGTTGTTGCACGTTGGCATAGCTCTCGTAGGCGCTGCGCAACTGATCGTACAGTTTTCGTTCGTCAGGGCCGCTGATCAGCGGCACGTAGGCGTCGAACTGGCTGGGTATGGCTTTGGCGAGGCCGTCGAGGAGAGTGAGCGTGCTCTGCCGGTCGCCTTCATCGCTCAGTATTACCACGCGTAGCGTGAGGGCGCGCAGACGGCCGATTCCGTTGCTGATTTCCTGGGCGGCCATAAGCGAGGGCAGCCAGTTATCGCGCAGCTCGTCTGCGGCATCGTCCATGCGATTCATCTGCGACAGCGAGAAAACCCCGAGCCCCAGCACGATTGCTGCGAGCAGTGCGAACGCCAGACTGGCACGCTTGCCAATGTCCAAACCTCTCAACCACATGACCCGATTCCTTCCGTTTGCACGCAGATGTTTGCGCGATCAGTCTGGATATCGGCCGCTTCGCTTGTGGCTTGAATGGCTCTGGTGGGGTTGCTGGAGTGTGGTGATACTTTTTCATGGGCAATAAAAAACCGGCCCTGGGGCCGGTTTTTCATGAAGCGGTACGCTTAGGCAGCTGCAGCTTGGCTCAGTGCTTTGACGTGACCGTTCAGGCGGCTCTTGTGACGAGCGGCCTTGTTCTTGTGGATGATACCCTTGTCGGCCATACGGTCGATAACAGGCACAGCCAGGGTGTAAGCAGCTTGTGCTTTCTCGTGGTCTTTGGCATCGATAGCCTTGACTACGTTCTTGATGTAGGTACGAACCATGGAGCGCAGGCTGGCGTTATGGCTACGACGCTTCTCAGCCTGTTTTGCGCGTTTTTTGGCAGAAGGTGTATTGGCCACCGTCAAGCTCCTCGAAAACTAGGGGGTTACTGACAAATAAGGCCGCGAATCATGCAGGCGAGCGCGGCACTTGTCAAGGTCGATACTGCGTCAGTCGTCGTCGGGCATGCGACGCGAAGGATGCTTTATCGCGCCGGCGATTCTACACTCCCGGCCGCACTGGCGCCGTCGCACCTTCGCGGGCTGGTGCGGTCTGTTGCTGGCGCGTGACGCGCGCGCCGAAATCGATCCCGTAATCGCCGATTGAGCATCCCTGCCGAATGAATCTTCTCAAGTCGCTGGCCGCGGTCAGTTCCATCACCATGTTGTCGCGGGTTCTGGGTTTCGTGCGTGACACCATCATGGCCCGGATCTTCGGTGCGGGGATCGCCTCGGATGCCTTCGTGGTGGCCTTCAAGCTGCCCAACCTGCTGCGCCGCATCTTCGCCGAGGGAGCGTTCTCACAGGCCTTCGTACCGATCCTGGCGGAATACAAGACGCAGAGGGGCGAGGAGGCGACGCGTACCTTCGTTGCCTACGTGGCTGGTCAACTGACGCTGATCCTCGCCCTGGTGACCCTGCTCGGCGTGCTGGTCGCGCCCTGGATCGTCTGGGCCTCGGCGCCCGGCTTCAGCGACAACCCCGAGCGCTTCGAGCTGACCAGCGATCTGCTGCGGGTGACCTTTCCTTATATTCTGCTGATCTCCCTGTCGTCGTTCGCCAGTGCGCTGCTCAATACCTGGAACCGTTTCGCCGTGCCGGCCTTCGTGCCGACCCTGCTCAACGTCAGCATGATTGTCTTCGCGCTGTTCCTGACCCCGTATTTCGACCCGCCGATCATGGCCATGGGCTGGGCGGTGCTGGTCGGCGGCCTGCTGCAGCTGCTCTATCAGTTGCCGCACCTGCGCAAGATCGGCCTGCTGGTGCTGCCGCGCCTGAACCTGCGTGACAGTGGCGTGTGGCGTGTGCTGCGGCAGATGGGCCCGGCGATCCTCGGTGTGTCGGTGGCGCAGATCTCGCTGATCATCAACACCATCTTCGCCTCCTTTCTGGTCGCCGGTTCCGTGTCGTGGATGTACTACGCCGACCGCCTGATGGAGTTGCCGTCCGGCGTGCTGGGCGTCGCCCTGGGCACCATCCTGCTGCCGTCGCTGGCCAAGACCCATGCTGCCGAAGACCCGGCCGCCTATTCGAAGCTGCTCGACTGGGGCCTGCGCCTGTGCATCCTGCTGGCGCTGCCCTGCGCCCTGGCCCTGGCGCTGCTTTCCGAGCCGCTGGTGGTGTCGCTGTTCCAGTACGGCAACTTCACCGCCACCGACGCCGAGATGACCCAGCGTGCTCTGCTGGCCTACTCGTTGGGCCTGTTGGGCATGCTCCTGGTCAAGGTGCTGGCGCCGGCCTTCTATGCGCGCCAGGACATTCGCACGCCGGTGCGCATCGCCATGTTCACCCTGCTGATGACCCAGGTAATGAACGTGCTGTTCATCTTCGTCATCCCCCTGGCCCACGCCGGTCTGGCGTTGGCCATCGGTCTGGCGGCCTGCATCAACGCCGGCCTGCTGTTCTGGAAGCTACGCGCCCGCGGTTTCTACCAGCCGCAGCCGGGCTGGGCGATGTTCGCCAGCAAGCTGCTGGCGGCGGTGCTGGTGATGGTCGTGGTGCTGATCGGCATGCTCTGGCTGATGCCGGACTGGAGCCAGGGCAACATGCTGGCCCGCCTGCTGCGTCTTGGCGCGCTGGTGGCCGCCGGTGCGCTGAGCTATTTCGCCGTGCTGGGCATTCTGGGTTTCCGTCTGCGCGACTTCTCCCGCCGTTCGATTGCCTGACGGCGCCGGCCAAATGAGCGCGCCGTATCTGCTACCCGGCGCCAGCCGCTGTGCGTATAATTGGCCACTTTGTGAGCAAGAAGCGCGTTATGCAGCTGGTTCGAGGCCTTCATAATCTGCGGCCCCAGCATCGGGGCTGTGTCGCCACCATCGGTAATTTCGACGGCGTTCACCGTGGCCACCAGGCGATTCTGGCGCGTTTGCGTGAGCGCGCGGCAGAGCTGGGCGTGCCGAGCTGCGTGGTGCTGTTCGAGCCGCAGCCGCGTGAATACTTCGACCCCAAGGGCGCTCCGGCGCGTCTGAGCCGCCTGCGTGACAAGCTCGCCCTGCTGGCCGCCGAAGGCGTCGACCGGGTGTTGTGCCTGGCCTTCAACCCGCGCCTGCGCGAACTGAGCGCCGCGGAATTCGTGCAGCGCGTGCTGATCGACGGCCTTGGTGTGCGGCATCTGGAAGTGGGCGACGACTTTCGCTTCGGTTGCGACCGCGCCGGTGACTTCGCCTTTCTGGCCGAGGCTGCGCAGCGTGAAGGCTTCAGCGTCGAAGCGGCCAAGACCGTGGAGATCGATGGGCAGCGCGTCAGCAGCACGCGGGTGCGTGCAGCCCTGGCCAGCGGCGACTTCGCCGTTGCCGAGCGCATGCTGGGCCGCCCGTTCCGCATCGTCGGGCGGGTGCTGCACGGCCAGAAGCTCGGTCGTCAGCTCAATGCGCCGACCGCCAACGTGCAGCTCAAGCGCAAACGTGTACCGCTGACCGGGGTGTACCTGGTCAGCGTCGAGATAGACGGCCAGCCATGGCCGGGCGTCGCCAATATCGGTGTGCGCCCCAGCGTGGCCGGTGACGGGAGCGCCCACCTCGAGGTGCACCTGCTGGATTTTGCCGGTGACCTGTATGGCCGGCGTTTGACGGTGGCTTTCCACCACAAGCTGCGCGATGAGCAGCGTTTCGCCTCGCTCGAGGCATTGAAGACGGCCATTGCGGCCGACATTGCCGCTGCCCGCGACCACTGGCAGCGCCAACCGCTGATGAAGAGCCCGACATGACCGATTACAAAGCCACGCTGAACCTGCCCGACACTCCCTTCCCGATGAAGGCTGGCCTGCCGCAACGCGAGCCGCAGACCCTGCAGCGCTGGATTGATATTGGTCTGTACGAAAAGCTGCGTAAGGCCGGTGAAGGCCGCCCGAAATTCGTGCTGCACGACGGCCCGCCCTATGCCAACGGCAGCATCCACATCGGTCACGCGTTGAACAAGATCCTCAAGGACATCATCACCCGTTCCAAGACCCTGGCCGGCTATGACGCGCCGTACGTGCCGGGTTGGGATTGCCACGGCCTGCCGATCGAGCACAAGGTCGAGACCACCTTCGGCAAGAACCAGCCGGCCGACCTGACCCGCGAGCGTTGCCGCACCTATGCGGCCGAGCAGGTCGAGGAGCAGAAGGCCAACTTCATCCGCCTCGGTGTGCTGGGTGACTGGAACAACCCGTACCTGACGATGAACTTCGCCAACGAGGCCGGCGAGATCCGCGCCCTGGCGGAAATGGTCAAGAACGGCTTCGTGTTCAAGGGCCTCAAGCCGGTCAACTTCTGCTTCGACTGCGGCTCGGCGCTGGCCGAGGCCGAGGTCGAGTACCAGGACAAGAAATCCGAAGCCATCGACGTGGCCTTCCCGGTCGAGGATGCCGACAAGCTGGCCGCCGCCTTCGGCCTGGCCAGCCTGAGCAAGCCGACCGCCATCGTCATCTGGACCACCACGCCCTGGACCATCCCGGCTAACCAGGCGCTTAACGTGCATCCGGAATTCACCTACGCGCTGGTGGACGTGGGCGACCGCCTGCTGCTGCTCGCCGAGGAAATGGTCGAGAGCTGCCTGCAGCGCTTCGGCCTCGAAGGCCAGGTCGTCGCCACCGCCCAGGGCTCGGCGCTGGAACTGATCAACTTCCGTCATCCGTTCTATGACCGCCTGTCGCCGCTGTACCTGGCC
This sequence comes from Pseudomonas fulva 12-X, assembly GCF_000213805.1. Classification (NCBI taxonomy): domain Bacteria; kingdom Pseudomonadati; phylum Pseudomonadota; class Gammaproteobacteria; order Pseudomonadales; family Pseudomonadaceae; genus Pseudomonas; species Pseudomonas fulva. Next base: position 807,463 of record NC_015556.1, read on the forward strand.
GAGTACGTCGAGCTGGGTGCCGGTACCGGTGTCGTCCACTCCGCGCCGGCCTACGGCGAGGACGACTTCCAGAGCTGCAAGCGCTACGGCATGAGCAACGACGAAATCCTCAACCCGGTGCAGAGCAACGGTGTGTACGTCGACTCGCTGCCGTTCTTCGGCGGCCAGTTCATCTGGAAGGCCACGCCGGCCATCGTCGCCAAGCTCGAAGAGGTGGGCGCGCTGCTCAAGCACGCCACCATCAGCCACAGCTACATGCATTGCTGGCGCCACAAGACGCCGCTGATCTACCGCGCCACCGCGCAGTGGTTCGTCGGTATGGACACCAAACCCAAGGAGGGCGGCACCCTGCGTGAGCGCTCCCTGGCGGCCATCGAAGACACCCGGTTCGTTCCGGCCTGGGGCCAGGCGCGCCTGCACAGCATGATCGCCGGACGCCCGGACTGGTGCATCTCGCGTCAGCGCAACTGGGGCGTGCCGATTCCGTTCTTCACTCATAAGGAGAGCGGCGAGCTGCACCCGCGCACCGTCGAGCTGATGGAAGAGGTCGCCAAGCGCGTCGAGCAAGAGGGCATCGAAGCCTGGTTCAAGCTCGACCCTGCCGAGCTGCTGGGTGCCGAGGCCGACCAGTACGACAAGAGCCGCGACACCCTGGACGTGTGGTTCGATTCCGGTACCACCCACTGGCACGTGCTGCGCGGCTCCCACGCCGACCTGGCGCATACCAGCGGCCCGGTTGCCGATCTGTACCTGGAAGGCTCCGACCAGCACCGCGGCTGGTTCCATTCCTCGCTGCTGACCGGTTGCGCCATCGACGGCCACGCACCGTACAAGGAGCTGCTGACCCACGGCTTCACCGTCGACGAGCAGGGCCGCAAGCAGTCCAAGTCCCTCGGCAACGTGGTCGCGCCGCAGAAGGTGATCGACAGCATGGGCGCCGACATCCTGCGCCTGTGGGTCGCCTCCACCGACTACTCCGGCGAGATGGCGGTGTCCGACCAGATCCTGCAGCGCAGCGCCGATGCCTACCGGCGCATCCGCAACACCGCGCGCTTCATGCTGGCCAACCTCAATGGCTTCAACCCGGCTACCGACCTGCTGCCAGCCGAGCAGATGCTCGACCTCGACCGCTGGGCCGTCGACGCCACCGCGCGCCTGCAGGACGAACTGACCGAAGCCTACGGCGAGTATCGCTTCTGGAACGTCTACTCCAAGGTGCACAACTTCTGCGTGCAGGAGCTGGGCGGCTTCTACCTGGACATTATCAAGGACCGCCAGTACACCACCGCGCCGGACAGCATCGCCCGCCGTTCCTGCCAGAGCGCGCTGTTCCACATCTGCGAGGCGCTGGTGCGCTGGATCGCGCCGATCCTGTCGTTCACCGCCGAGGAAATCTGGCAGTTCCTGCCGGGCGAGCGCGCCGAGTCGGTGATGCTGGTTACCTGGTACGAGAACCTGGCCCGTCTGCCGGAAGGCTTCGAGCTGGACAACGCCTATTGGGAGCGCGTCATGGCGGTCAAGGGCGCGGTCAACAAGGAGCTGGAGAACCTGCGCGCGAGCAAGGCCATCGGCGCCAGCCTTCAGGCGGAGGTCACCCTGTTCGGTGATGACGCTCTGCGTAATGATCTGGCCAAGCTCGGTGACGAACTGCGCTTCGCGCTGATCACTTCCGCTGCCGCTACCGCGCCGCTGAGTGATGCGCCGGCCGATGCCGTGGTCACCGAGGTCGAAGGCCTGAAGCTGAAGATCGTCAAGTCCGCCCACGCCAAGTGCGGTCGTTGCTGGCACCTGCGCGCCGATGTCGGCACCCATGCCGAGCATCCGGAACTGTGCGGCCGTTGCATCAGCAACATCGAAGGTTCGGGCGAGGTGCGCCACCATGCGTAACGCCCTGGCCCGCTTTGCGGAGATGAACCAATGAGCGCCCGTTTCGGCAAGCTCGGCTGGGTGTGGCTCAGCGTCGTGGTGTTCGTGATCGACCAGGTCACCAAGTTCTGGTTCGACAACAACCTTCAGATGTGGGAGCGCATTACCGTGATCCCCCATGTGCTGGACTGGACCCTGGCCTACAACACCGGCGCAGCCTTCAGCTTCCTGGCTGGCGCCTCGGGCTGGCAGCGCTGGCTGTTCACCCTGATCGCCGTAGCGGTCAGCGTGGTGCTGGTGGTGTGGATGAAGCGCCTCAAGGCCGATGAAACCTGGCTGGCCGTTGGCCTGGCCCTGGTGCTCGGCGGCGCCCTGGGCAACCTCGTTGACCGGGTGATCTTCGGTCACGTGGTCGATTTCATCCTGGTGCACTGGCAGAGCAGCTGGTATTTCCCGGCCTTCAATATCGCCGACAGCGCGATTACCGTCGGCGCCGTCCTGCTGGCGCTGGATATGTTCAAGAGCAAGAAGCCTGAAGAAGAGGTGGCACGTGACTGATGTACGTATCGGCCCGGATCGGCAGGTGACCCTGCATTTCGCGCTGAAGCTGGATAACGGCGATGTGGTCGACAGCACCTTCGACAAGCAGCCGGCCACCTTCAAGGTCGGCGACGGCAACCTGCTGCCGGGCTTCGAGGCCGCGCTCTACGGTTTCAAGGCCGGCGACAAGCGCAGCCTGACCGTCGAGCCCGAGCAGGGCTTCGGCCAGCACAACCCGCAGAACGTGCAGGTCATGCCGCGCTCCCAGTTCCAGGACATGGAGCTGTCCGAAGGGCTGCTGGTGATCTTCAACGACGCCGCCAATACCGAGCTGCCAGGCGTGGTGAAAGAATTCGATGACGCCCAGGTGACCATCGACTTCAACCACCCGCTGGCCGGCAAGACGCTGACCTTCGACGTCGAGATCATTGAGGTCAAAGCCGTCCAGGCGGTGTAGGATGAGTGCCTTGTCGACCGCTAAAACGGAGGCCGCACCATGAGCGTACAGCGTTCCCCCATCGTGTCGGAGTTCGAGACCCAGGAATCGGCGGACAGCCACGACGGCTGGTTTCGCCGCAAGGTCGCGGAATCTCTCGCAGACTCTCGAGGTGTGGTTGCCCATGATCAGGTGATGGCCGATGTCGAGGCCGTCATCAGCGAGGCAGAGGCACGGCGGCGGAGTAAGCGTTGATGCTGCCGATCGTCTGGCGTGCCACTGCCAGGGACGATCTTTTGCAGATCATTCGTTACATCGCCAATGAAGACCCCAAGGCTGCCAGGCAGCTAAAAGAGCGATTGGAGTCGGTTGTGCTGCCGTTGGCTGAGCATCCCTATCTGTATCGTTTTGGTCGGGTGCCCGGAACACGCGAGCTGATCGCTCATCCAAACTACATTCTGGTTTACCGAGTAGCCGCTGACGCTGTGGAAGTGGTGAACGTTCTTCATGCTCGCCAACAGTATCCTTGAACCCTGTTCGGCGCCGCGCAATCGAGACAACCATCATGCAAATCAAACTCGCCAATCCCCGCGGTTTCTGCGCCGGTGTCGACCGCGCCATCGAGATCGTCAACCGCGCCCTCGAGGTATTCGGTCCACCGATCTACGTGCGCCATGAAGTGGTGCACAACAAGTTCGTGGTCGAGGACCTGCGCAACCGTGGCGCGGTATTCGTCGAAGAGCTGGACCAGGTGCCCGATGATGTGATCGTCATCTTCAGCGCCCACGGCGTGTCCCAGGCGGTGCGCAACGAAGCCGCCAACCGCGGCCTGAAGGTGTTCGACGCCACCTGCCCGCTGGTCACCAAGGTGCACCTGGAAGTGGTGCGCTACAGCCGTGACGGCCGCGAATGCATCCTCATCGGCCACGAAGGCCACCCGGAAGTCGAAGGCACCATGGGCCAGTACGACGTCAGCAACGGTGGCGCCATCTATCTGGTCGAGGACGAGGACGACGTCGCCACGCTGCAGGTGCGCGACCCGGAAAATCTCGCCTTCGTGACCCAGACCACGCTGTCGATGGATGACACCAGCAAAGTCATCGACGCCCTGCGTGCGCGCTTCCCCAGCATCGGCGGGCCGCGCAAGGACGACATCTGCTACGCCACCCAGAATCGCCAGGATGCGGTCAAGCAACTGGCCGCCGAGTGTGACGTGCTGCTGGTAGTCGGCAGCCCGAACAGCTCCAACTCCAACCGCCTGCGCGAGCTGGCCGAGCGTATGGGCACTCCGGCCTACCTGATCGACGGTGCCGAGGATCTCAAGCGCGAGTGGTTCGACGGCGCCAAGGGCATCGGCATCACCGCCGGTGCATCGGCCCCGGAAGTGCTGGTGCGCGGCGTGATCGACAAACTGGGCGAGTGGGGCGCCAGCAACGTTCAGGAACTGGACGGCCGCCCGGAGAACGTGACCTTCTCCATGCCCAAGGAGCTGCGGCTCAAGGCGGTGTGAAGCAAACGGTGCAGAAAGGCCAGGGCAGATACCCTGGCTTTTTTGTGGGCGCTGTCGAGTGCGGCACTCGATGGCCATTGCGTTGACCAATACCTAGTCATGCCGCCAGCGCTCGGTGCTGGCGGCAAGCATCCAACCGGAGGACCAATATGGCTCACGAGCAAATCGTCATCACCACACCGGACGGCCAGTGCCCGGCCCACGTGTTCACCCCCGCCGGCGGGCAGGGCGGCCCGGCGATCATCTTCTACATGGACGCCGGCGGTATCCGCCCAGGCGTGCTGGCTATGGCTGAACGCCTGGCCAACGCCGGGTACGTGGTGCTACTGCCGGATATGTATTACCGCTACGGCGCCTACGGGCCGTTCGATCCCAAGGAAGTGTTCAAGGGTGATTTCCGCGCCATCCTCGGCCCGCTGATGGCCACCACCGGCAACGCCAAGGCTGCAGCCGACATCGACGCCTACATCGGCTACCTCGACGGGCGCAGCGATGTGCACGGCAAGCGCATCGGCGCGGTGGGCTTCTGCATGGGCGGCGGCATGGCCATCGCCTCCGCTGGTGCGCGCCCCGAGCGCTTCGCGGCCATTGCCAGCTACCACGGCGGCAACCTGGCCACCGACGCCGCCGACAGCCCGCACCGTGCAGCGCCTGTTTTGCAGGCCGAGGTCTATATCGCCGCCGCCGAGAACGATGGCAGCTACCCGCCGGAAATGGCCGAGCGTTTCGAGAAGGCGCTGCGCGATGCCGGCGTGACCTTCACCGCGGAATCCTACCCGGCCAAGCACGGCTGGATGAAACCGGACTTTCCGGTGTACGACGAGAAAGCCGCCGAGCACGGCTGGAAGCAGATGCTGGCATTCTTCGCCCGTACCCTGGGCGACAAGAACGCCTGACCTGCTGCACTCACGTTCACCATCGCCTTGGCGGCGGTGGTGAACGCCTGCCTTCATCTCGTTTCTACGGTGCCTGCACCGCCTCGCCATCATGCTCAACGAAGCCCGCGGGCTTGGCTGAGGCTTTTCTGCAGGCAATAAAAAAGCCGGCTTGTGGCCGGCTTTCCTTAGGCAGGTTGTGCTTACTTTTGATAAGCAGCAGCCGCCTTGGTGATCTCGGCGCGGGCCGCGTCAGCGTTGCCCCAGCCTTCGACCTTGACCCACTTGCCCTTCTCGAGATCCTTGTAGTTCTCGAAGAAGTGCTTGATCTGCTCGATCAGCAGCGGAGGCAGGTCGGTGTATTCCTGAACGTCTTTGTAGATGGTGGTCAGCTTGTCGTGCGGCACCGCGATCAGTTTGGCGTCGCCACCGGCTTCGTCGGTCATGTGCAGGATGCCGACCGGGCGGGCGCGGATCACCGAGCCTGGCGCGACCGGGTACGGGGTCACGACCAGCACGTCGAGGGGGTCACCGTCGTCGGCCAGGGTGTGCGGGATGAAACCGTAGTTGGCCGGGTAGAACATCGGGGTGGCCATGAAACGGTCGACGAACAGGCAGTCGGTGTCGTGATCGATTTCGTATTTGATCGGCGCGTGGTTGGCCGGGATTTCGATAGCGACGTAGATGTCGTTCGGCAGGTCTTTACCGGCCGGAACCTTGCTGTAGCTCATGGGTGACTCCCTGATGTGCGCCAAAAAAAGTGGCGCGATTATAGGTGGATTCCCGCGTCGTTGCCATTACAGCCATTGGTCGTATCGGCAGCCGCGGGTGTGGGTCGCTGATAGTCCGGGTGTTCGACCTGCAGACGGCGCAAACGTGCCAAAGGGTCTTGCCGGTAGAACAGGCGAAGTTGCTCGTAGACCTTGGGAAAGGCCTCGTCGAGCAGGTCCGGCGCGTTGAAGAAATATTCGCTGGTCACCGCGAAGAACTCGGCGGGGTTTTCCGCGGCGTAGGGGTCGATGACGGTTTGCGCGTCCTCGTCGGCATCCAGCTCGGCATTGAGGCTGTCGAAGGCCTCCTGCATGGCGCTGGCCCACTGCTTCACGTCCATGTTGCTGTGCAGCGGCGGCAGGCCGTTGGCATCGCCGCCGAGCATGTCCAGCTTGTGGGCCAGCTCGTGGATCACCAGGTTGTAGCCTTCCCAGCCGCCACTGGCCTGCACGCCCGGCCAGGCGAGAATCACCGGGCCCTGTTGCCAGGCTTCGCCGCTGTGCTCGGCGTCCCATTCGTGTTCGATGCCACCAGAGTCGCGGTGGCGCTGCGGGCTGACGAAGTCGTCCGGGTAGAGGATCACCTCGTGGAAGCCCTGGTACCAGTTCAGGTCGGCCAGGCCGAGCAGCGGCAGTTCGGCGAGCGCCGCCAGGGCCAGGCGGTCCTCGACGTCCAGCTCGAGGCCGGGCAGGGTGGTCAGGTGCTTGGCGTGCAGAAACAGCACGGCGCGCTCGCGCAGCAGCTGCTCTTCTTCTGCGCTGAGGCCATCGAGAATCGGCAGGCGCTGGCGCACCGTGGCCCAGCTGCTGGCGCTGACGGGATGACGGGAGAGGATGCGACGACGGCGCCAGGCGCTAAACGACCACATGCAAACGGCTCGATTGAAAGACGCGTCACCTTAACAGCCCGGCCGCCGGCCGCAAGCGCTCAGGCGTTACTCGCTGTTGATGGGCAGCACGTAGTTTTTGAACTGCTCGTCCTCGACGAAGCCGATCGACTCGTAGACCTTCTGCGCCACCTCGTTATCGCGGCTGGTGGCCACGCGCATGCGCACGGCCTGGGTCTGCTTGGCCATCTTCTTGGCGGTCTGCAGCAGGCGATCGGCGACCAGTTGGCGGCGCGCGTCTTCGGCGACGAAGATGTCGTTGAGGATCCACACGCGCTTGAGCGACAGCGACGAATAGCTCGGGTACAGCTGGCAGAAGCCCAGCAGCTTGTTATCGTCGTCGGCCAGGGCCAGGTAGATCACCGATTCGTCGCGCTTGAGGCGGGTTTCCAGAAACTTGCGCGATGAGTCGGGGAACGGTCTTTCGCCATAGAACTCGCGGTAGCGAACGAACAGCGGGGTGAGTAGATCCAAGTGCTCCAGGGTGGCTTGCACGATGCGCATGGGCGAGGGCCTCGTTTGGCTGTCGGGTGGAGACGGCAGGCGTTTCGATTAAAGTGCAGTTTTCGCCCTAAAGCCAGCGGGGCAGAGCCTTTCCCCTGCGGCGGGGTGCCATGCACAGCGCTGGTTTCGCCCCACCGGACAGACACGGCGAAAGGCGCCGCTGTGCTAATCTGCGGCCATGTTTTCACGCGGCTCGCCGCCTCCAGGCGCGCCTGTTCTCGAGGTTTTCATGCATATCCACATTCTCGGCATCTGCGGCACCTTCATGGGCTCGCTCGCGGTGCTGGCCAAGGAGCTGGGCCATCGCGTCACCGGCTCCGATGCCAACGTCTACCCGCCGATGAGCACCCAGCTCGAAGCCCAGGGCATCGAGCTGATGCAGGGCTATGACCCGGCGCACCTGCAGCCGGCGCCCGATCTGGTGGTGGTCGGTAATGCCATGAGCCGTGGCAACCCAGCAGTGGAGTACGTGCTCAACAAGGGCCTGCCCTATGTATCCGGCCCGCAGTGGCTGGCCGACCACGTGCTGCAGGGCCGCTGGGTGATGGCGGTGGCCGGCACCCACGGCAAGACCAGCAGCTCGAGCATGCTGGCCTGGGTGCTTGAGCACGCTGGCATGGCGCCGGGCTTTCTGATCGGCGGCGTGCCGCAGAACTTCGGGATTTCCGCACGCCTGGGCGACACGCCGTTCTTCGTGGTCGAGGCCGACGAGTACGACAGCGCCTTCTTCGACAAGCGCAGCAAGTTCGTGCACTACCGCCCGCGCACCGCGATCCTCAACAACCTGGAATTCGACCACGCGGACATCTTCCCGGACCTGGTCGCCATCGAACGGCAGTTCCACCACCTGGTGCGCATCATCCCCAGCGAAGGCCTGGTCATTCATCCGGCCAGCGAAACCGCTCTGGCGCGGGTAATCCAGATGGGCTGCTGGACGCCCGTACAGACCACCGGTGAAGGCGGGCAATGGCAGGCGCGCCTGCTCAGCGCCGATGGCTCGCGCTTCGAGGTGAGCTTCGACGGCAAGGTCGAAGGCGTGGTGGACTGGCAGTTGACCGGCCAGCACAACGTCGCCAACGCCCTGGCCGTGCTGGCGGCAGCGCGCCATGTCGGCGTGGTACCGGCGCTGGGCATCAAGGCGCTGGGCAAATTCATCAATGCCAAGCGGCGCATGGAAAAGGTCGCCGAGGTGAAGGGCGTGACCGTCTATGACGACTTCGCCCACCACCCGACCGCCATCGCCACCACCCTCGACGGCCTGCGCAAGCGGGTCGGCGACGAACAGGTCATCGCGATCATCGAGCCGCGTTCCAACTCCATGAAGCTCGGCGCCCATCGCGACGGCCTGGCCGAGTCAGCGGTGCAGGCCGATGCGGTGTTCTGGTACGCGCCGCCGAACCTTGGCTGGGACCTGGCGGCCACCGTTGCCGGCGCCACCAATCCCACCCAGGTGTGCGATTCCCTGGAAGCCATCATCGACGGTGTGAAGGCGCGGGTACGCCCCGGCACCCAGGTGGTGATCATGAGCAACGGTGGTTTTGGCGGCTTGCACGGCAAGCTGGCCAAGGCGCTTTCATAAAGAGCCGAAATTCGCGCTCAAAGCGTCGCGAGCGCAGATTAGGCAAGGCAAAAGCCTGCGAGGAAGCGGAGTTTACTTTAGTAAATGAGCATTCCGAGTAGGCTTTTAACGCAGCATAAGCAAGCACAGCAGCTTTGAGAGTGGATTTATGAGCGGACCGGAGCGTATTACCCTTGCCATGACCGGTGCCTCGGGCGCCCAGTACGGCCTGCGCCTGCTCGATTGCCTGGTACGTGAGGATCGGGAAGTGCACTTCCTGATCTCCAAGGCTGCGCAACTGGTGATGGCTACCGAGACGGACGTCAGCCTGCCGGCCAAGCCCCAGGCCATGCAGGCCTTTCTCACCGAATACACCGGTGCCACCGACGGGCAGATCCGCGTGTACGGCAAAGAGGACTGGATGGCGCCGGTGGCCTCCGGCTCGGGAGCGCCGTCGGCCATGGTAGTGGTGCCGTGCAGCACCGGCACCCTGTCGGCCATCGCCACTGGCGCCTGCAACAACCTGATCGAGCGCGCCGCCGATGTCGCCCTCAAGGAGCGCCGCCAGCTGATCCTGGTGCCGCGCGAGGCGCCGTATTCGAGCATCCACCTGGAGAACATGCTCAAGCTCTCCAACCTTGGCGCGACCATCCTGCCGGCCTCGCCGGGCTTCTACCATCAGCCGCAGACATTGGATGACCTGATCGACTTCGTGGTCGCACGCATCCTCAATTGCCTGAACATCCCCCAGGACATGCTGCCACGCTGGGGCGAGCATCACCTCAACAGTGGCGATGAATAGGCTCGCGGGCTGGCTCGTTCTGCTCGCCTGCCTGCAACTGGGCGGCTGCGCCACCGCGCGCACGTTGGACGCCAACCAGCCCGGCGCCCCGGTGGTGTACGCCGGCACGCGGCTGGACTGGTACGCGCTGCAAGGCGGTTGCTGCCCGGTCGAGCGCTTCGGCGCCGAAGCGCCGCGCTACGCTGCCGTCGACCTGCCAGCCAGCGCCTTGCTCGATACCCTGCTGTTGCCGCTGTCGCTGGCCAAGGTGCTGGGGATCGGGTTGCAGGTAACTGGGGGCGGGTAGGATGCTTTGATCGGGCGAGGGTGGTTGTTGATGGGTTGCACCTACACGGCCCGAGCTGTCTTACGGGCTGGGCATTTTTAGGTGATGGGTTGCACCCATCCTACGGCCTGCAGAGATGCCCGGTCGGCCGCGTAGGATGGACAACGCTCTTTTTGTCCACCACTGCGTTGGTAGGAACGGTGGATAGGTGAAGCGTCATCCACCCTACGATGCTGAGGCGAGAGAGCTTTCGGCTCGACTTCAGCGCTTTGGCTGCAAAGTGGAGCGGAAGCGGCCATCGGCGGAGTATTTGTGGGAGCGGGCCATGCCCGCGAAAAGTCACGGGCATGAACTAGGCGTCCCCGCCCGTTCCCACAGGGAACCCACATTAGTAAATCGTAGGGTGGGCGATAGCCCACCAATGTTTAAGGGTGAGGGTATTAGTTCGCCAGCCCACAGCCCTGCCAATCCATTCCCAGCTCAAATCGGCGTCAGCAACGCCTCCCCCCGAAAATGCCGGCCGATGTTGTCGAGAAACTGCGTCAGCGACTGCTCCAGCGCCTGGGGCGAGTTGCCGCCGACGTGCGGTGTGATGGTCAGGTTGTCGAGGTCGAGCAATTCGGTAGGCGGTAGTGGCTCGCTCTCGTACACGTCCAGTGCCGCGGCCCGGATGCGCTTCTCGCGCAGTGCGGTGCCCAGCGCGGTGGTGTCCACCACGCTGCCGCGTGCCACGTTGACCAGATAACCCTGGGGTCCCAGCGCATCGAGCACTTCGGCGCCGATCAGGTGATGGGTCGTGGCGCCGCCGGGAATGGCGATCACCAGGCAATCGCACCACTGGGCCAATTCCCGCACGCTGGCGAAGTAGCGGTGCGGGCTGTCCGCTTTTGGTGAGCGGTTGTGGTAGCCCACCGGCATGTCGAAAGCCGCCGCGCGGCGGGCGAGCTGTTCGCCGATAGCGCCGAGGCCGAGGATGCCCAGGCGCTTGCCGCTGACGCCGTCGGTCATCGGCAGGGCGTCGCGCCAGATGCCCGCGCGGCAGGCGTTGTCCAGCCGGCGTACGTCGCGGATCGCCGCCAGCAGCAGGGCCATGGCGTGGTCGGCGACGCAGACAGCGTTACTGCCCGCGCCGTTGCTCAGGGCGATGCCGCGAGCGCGGGCGGCTTCGATATCGACCTTTTCATAACCCACACCCAGGGTGCCGACGAAGCGCAGTTTGGGCAGGCGTGCGATTTCCTCGCCAGTCAGGCCGATGGTGCCGATGGTCAGCACTGCTTCGATGCTTGCGCCGTGCTCGACGATGGCCGCCTCGCGGGCTGCGGCATTCGGTGCATGGGTGATCTGATAGTGTTCGGCGATGCGCGCCAGGCTGGCGTCACTGAGCGGGTTGAGAATCAGCAGATGGGGCTTCATGGCGGCTCCATGGCAAGTGGGCGATGGTCACTCGATGATGCGCAGTCTACTGCGCCCGCGGCTGATGTCGGCAAGCAGGCGTTGCAGGCCTTCGATCTGCGCTTGTGGCACGGCTAGGTGCAGTTCGGCGCCTTCGGCATCGAAGTTTTCCTGTTCCAGCACGGCGTCGAATTCGGCCAGGCGTGATTTGAGCAGCGCCAGTTCGGCGAAGCCGCAATGGCAAGTGCAGGCGGTGCGCGGCACCTGCTCCTGGCGTTCGGCGTTCTGCAGGCATTTGTTGGCGCTGCCGCCGTAGGCGCGGGCCAAGCCGCCGGTGCCGAGCTGGATGCCGCCGTACCAGCGGGTCACCACCACGGCCACGCCATCGAAGCCCTGGCCCTCGATGGCGGCGAGAATCGGTCGGCCGGCAGTGCCGCCGGGTTCGCCATCGTCGCTGAAGCGGTATTGCTGACCGAGCTTCCAGGCCCAGCAATTGTGCGAGGCGGCCGGGTCGCTGACCGCGTCGATGAACGCCTGGGCATCGGCCGCGCTGGTGATGGCGCGGGCCTGGGCGAGAAAGCGGCTCTTGCGGATTTCCTCGCGGTAATCGCAAGGGCCGAGTAGCAGGTAGGGCATCAGACGCTCGGCTTCAGCCCGCAACCCTTGAGGATGATGCGCACCATGTTGTCCGCCGCGGCCTGGTAATCGGGCTTGGTCAGGCGCGAGCGGCCGGTGACCCGGCAGATCTCCGAGGCGAAATCGGCGTGATACTGGGTGCTGCTCCAGATCATGAAGATCAGGTTAGTGGGGTCGACGGCGTCCATCTTGCCGGCCGCGATCCACTGCTCGAAGATCGCCGCGCGCTCGCGGAACCAGCTCTGCTGATCCTCGACGAGATGCTGGGACAGGAAGGCGCCGCCGCTGATCACTTCCATGGCGAACACGCGCGAGGCTTTCGGGTAACGGCGCGAGAACTCCAGCTTGGCGCGGATATAGCGCTCCAGTGCCTCGGCCGGGTCGTCATCGACGCTCACGCTGTCGAATGCGCTGTCCCACAGCTCCATGATGTTGCTCAACACCGCCAGGTACAGGCCCTGCTTGCTGCTGAAGTAGTAATGCAGGTTGGCCTTGGGCAGGCCCACCGCCTGGGCGATGGTGTTCATGCTGGTGCCCTTGAAGCCGTGGCAGGCGAACTGCTCCACGGCGGCGGCGATGATCGCTTCTTCGTTTTTCTGCCGGATGCGGCCAGTCGGTTTGCCGGTGGTGGCGCGTGCAGCGGTGGCGTCGGGGGGCATCAAGGGGCTTCCGTGGTATCGAGGACTCAGCGGGTGAGAAATACTCCACCGCAGCGGGCGTGACAAGCGCCGCGGGAGCCCAGTGTATGTCCGCAGAACCCGCTGCCTGTCAGCTGAACGCCTGGACGATGCGCTCGCGCTGCTCGGCATTGGGCATACGACCCTGGCCTGCCTTGAGGTTGTCGATCACATAGCGTGGGTTGGAGGTGGCTGGAATCACCGCCGTCACGGCCTCGTCGGCGAGGATGAACTTGAGCAGCAGTTGCGCCCAGGAGGTGGCATCGATCTCGTTGGCCCATTCCGGCAGCGGCTTGCCCTTCACCTTGCCGAGCAACTGCGCGCGCTGGAACGGCCGGTTGATCAGCGTGGCGATGCCATTGTCGCGGCAGTAGGGCAGCAGGCGTTTTTCGGCATTGCGCTCGCCCACCGAATAATTGAGCTGCACGAAGTCGACCTTCTCCTTGGCCAGCACGGCGAGCAGGTCGTCGTGGGCCGACTCGATGTAATGGGTGATGCCGATGTAACGCACCTTGCCCTGTTCGCGCAGCTCGCGGGCCAGGGCCAGCTGGGTGGTGGTGTCCTGCAGGTTGTGCACTTGCAGCAGATCCATCTTGTCGGCCTGCAGGGCCTTTAGGCTGGCCTCGAACTGTGCCAGGCCGCGCTCACGCCCGGTGCTCGACAGCTTGGAGGCGAGAAACGCCTTGCCCCGGGTTTTGGTGCGCTTGAGCAGCTCACCGGTCACCGCTTCGGCGCTGCCGTAGCTGGGCGCAGTGTCGATCAGCGTGCCGCCGCCATTGATGAAGGCGCGCACCACCTCGTCGAGCGGTTTCAGGCTGGCGTTGTCGAGGCTCACGTTGAAGGTCTGCGAGGTGCCTAGGCCGATCACCGGCAGGCTCTCGCCGCTGGACGGGATCTTGCGCTGCAGCACTGCGGCAGGGTTGGCGGCGAAGGCGAAACCGGGCAGCAGCTGGCTGCTGGCCGCGAGCGTCATCAGGGCAGCGCTGCCCTGCAGGAAGTGGCGACGGCTGGGCATGGGGGGGCTCCATTGCGAAAAGGGGTAGGCAGATGAGACTAGTCGCCTACCTCGACCGACCGCCCCCTAGCCCCGGGTTACTTGTTACCTGGTGTGTCCTCAGAGCGTTGCGCGGCGGCTGGCGTTCCGTCTGTCCGTCAGGGGCAACGGTGTTCGCAGTGCGGCGGTCATCTATCAGAACAGCCACCGAGGACGCTCCATGAGCAGCACCGCGAAAAAGACCGATCCGAAGCTGTGGGACAAGGTGAAACGGCGCGTCACCAAAGGCGACAAGGGCGGCAAGCCCGGCCAGTGGTCGGCACGCAAGGCGCAGCTCGCCGTGCAGCTCTACCAGCAGGAAGGCGGCGGTTACGAGGGCGGCAAGGATGCCGACAACCACCTGCACCAGTGGACCGAGCAGGACTGGGACACCAAGTCCGGCAAGCCCTCTGGCGAAACCGGCGAACGCTACCTGCCCAAGAACGCCCGCGATGAACTGAGCGCCAAGGACTACGCGCGCAGCACCCGCAAGAAACGCGCGGACAGCCGCGCCGGGCGCCAGCACTCCAAACAGCCGAAAGATGTCGCCGAGAAGGCCGCCAACCACCGCACACCAGCGCTGAGCGGGCTGACCAAGGCCGAGCTGATGAAGCGCGCCGCGAGCAAGAACATTCGTGGCCGCGCGCGGATGAAGAAGGATGAGCTGATCAAAGTGCTGGAAAAGGAGGGCGGCAAATGAGCGAGTTGAACGAGGCGCAGAAGAAGGCCATCCGCAGTGATTTCAAGGCGGCGGTGAACATGCCGCCGTCACGCCTGCGCCGCTGGTTGCAGGCCCCTGACAGCAAGCGTGTGGGCATGACCAAGGGCGGGCGCAAGGTCGAGTCCGCCGGCGATGGCAAGTCGGTCGGCCACCAGATGGGCGAGCGCATTCTGGAGATCAAGGGTAAACGCGTCGCCCAATTGGAGGCGGACGACTACCAGGCGATGCGCAAGGTGATCGGCTACGTCCACCGCCATCTCAAGCAGCGCCCGGCCGGTGACCTGGAAGACAGCCGTTGGCGCCAGTCGCTGATGAACTGGGGCCACGACCCGCTCAAGGCCTGAAGCACCAACCTGGCCTGCGACCGTGCGTCAGGCGCTGGCCGCCAATTCCTGCAGGAAGCTCTCCAGCACCAGATGCGGCCGGCGGCCCTTGCGGGTCACCGAGGCCAGGCTGATGTCGTAGAAGCGCGAGTCGGCCTTCAGCGCACGCAGGCGGCCTTCCTTGACCCACGCCTCGGCGTAGTGGTCGGGCAGGTAGCCGATGTAGCGTCCGGTGAGGATCAGAAACGCCATGCCTTCGCGGTCCGACGCGCTGGCCGTGCAATTGAGCACGCCGTAGTGGTTCTGGATATCCGGCGGCAGGCGGAAGGTCGGTGCAATGGCGTCCTGGGCGTTGAGGCGCTCGTCTGGCAACTCGCGATCGTCGACGTAGAACAGCGGGTGGCCGACCGCGCAATAAAGCAGCGAGCGCTCGTCGTACAGCGGCTGGTAATCCAGGCCGGAAAGCCCGCCGACCACCGGCACCACGCCGACATGCAGGCGCCCGTCGAGCACGCCTTGCTCGACCTCGCTGGGCGGTGTCATGCGGATGTTCACCCGCACGTCCGGCCCCAGCGCCTTGAGGCGGGCGAGGGCGCCGGTGATGCGCATGTGCGGCACCGTCACCAGGTTGTCGGTCAGGCCGATGTTCAGCTCTCCACGCAAGTGCTGGTGCAGGCCGTTGACCTCGGTACGAAAGCTCTCCAGCGCTGCCAGCAATTGCTGGGTCGACTGGTACACCTCGCGGCCTTCTTCCGTGAGCGCGAAGCCGGCGCGGCCACGCTGGCACAGGCGCAGGCCGAGGCGCTGCTCCAGGTCGCTCATCTGCTGGCTGATCGCCGAACGGCCAATGCCCAGCACGCTTTCCGCGGCAGAAAAGCCGCCGCATTCGACCACGCTGCGAAAGAGCTTGAGCAGGCGGATATCGAAGTCGCTGACCTGGGCGAGGGGCTCGGGGCGTCGGGCGCTCATTGTTTAGTCACCAGTGAACTGAGGATTCGAAGAGTCAGGTTTGAGTGACTTTATGCCTGTGGCACCTTGGCTGACAACTGACCTATGCAGTCTTAACTAAGTGGGAGCGGGCCATGCCCGCGAATAGCAGTTTCGAGCTCCCGATAACTGTTGCGACCACACCGGGCACATCACCCTCACGAGGCCATCGCCATGAACATGCCGCAGACCGCCACGCCGCCCCTGGCCAGCCAGCTCAAGCTGGACGCCCACTGGATGCCGTTTTCCGCCAACCGCAGCTTCCAGCGCGACCCGCGGATCATCGTCGCCGGCGAAGGCGCCTGGCTGACCGACGATTCCGGTCGCAAGGTCTACGACAGCCTGTCCGGCCTGTGGACCTGTGGCGCCGGCCATTGCCGCAAGGAGATCCAGGACGCGGTCGCCAAGCAGCTCGGCACCCTCGACTATTCGCCGGGCTTCCAGTACGCCCACCCGCTGTCGTTCAAGCTGGCCGAGCAGATGGCCGACCTGATGCCGGGCGAGCTCAATCATGTGTTCTTCACCGGTTCGGGCTCCGAGTGCGCCGACACCGCGGTGAAGATGGCCAAGGCCTACTGGCGCCTCAAGGGCCAAGCCAGCAAGACCAAGTTCATCGGCCGCGCCCGTGGTTATCACGGCGTGAACATTGCCGGCACCAGCCTCGGCGGCATCAGTGGCAACCGCAAGATGTACGGCCAACTGATGGACGTCGACCATCTGCCGCACACCCTGCAGCCGGACATGGCGTTCACCAGGTGCGCTGCCGAGACCGGCGGCGTCGAGCTGGCCAACGAGCTGCTCAAGTTGATCGAACTGCACGATGCCTCGAACATCGCCGCGGTGATCGTCGAGCCGATGTCCGGTTCGGCCGGCGTCATCGTGCCGCCGGCAGGCTACCTGCAGCGCCTGCGCGAGATCTGCACCCAGCACAACATCCTGCTGATCTTCGATGAAGTGATCACCGCCTTCGGCCGCATGGGCAAGTGGACCGGTGCCGAGTACTTCGGCGTGACGCCGGACATCCTCAACGTCGCCAAGCAGATCACCAACGGCGCCATTCCGCTGGGCGCGGTGATCGCCAGCCGCGAGATCTACCAGACCTTCATGGGCCAGCCGACGCCCGAGCACATGATCGAATTCACCCACGGCTACACCTATTCCGCCCACCCGGTGGCCTGCGCCGCCGGCCTGGCCTCGCTGGAGCTGCTGGGGCGCGAGAACCTGATTCAGCAGGCCGCGGAGCTGGCGCCCAAGTTCGAGAACGCCATCCATGGCCTCAAGGGCGCCAAGCACGTGGTCGACATCCGCAACTGCGGCCTGGCTGGCGCGATCCAGCTGGCGCCCCGTGACGGCGACCCGACCATCCGCCCGTACGAGGCCGGCATCGCCCTCTGGAAAGCCGGCTTCTACGTGCGCTTCGGTGGCGACGGCCTGCAGTTCGGGCCGATGTTCAACGCCAAGATCGAAGACCTCGACCGCGTGTTCAGCGCCGTCGGCGACGCCCTGCAGGGTATCGCCTGATGGCCGGCCGGCAGCAGGCGGTAGCCACTGTGCAGGTGGATAACGACGAGGTGATCGTCACCGAGTGGCGCTTCGCACCGGGCGCCGAAACCGGCCGCCATCGCCATGGTTACGACTACGTGGTGGTGCCGATGACCGACGGCACCCTGCTGCTGGAAACCCCGGACGGCGACAAGCACGCGAAGCTGATCGCCGGGCAGAGCTACTTCCGCAAGGCGGGTGTCGAGCACAACGTGGTCAACGCCAGCGACCACGAAGTGGTCTTCGTCGAAACCGAACTCAAGTGACAACCCCCTTTTCCGGCAGCCGCGGCGCGCGTCGCAGCCAGCCAAGCGAACAGCATTCGGAGGATTTCATGAGCAGCATCCAGCACCTGATCCACGGCCAACTCACCGACGGCCAGGGCGGCCGCAGCGCCGACGTGTTCAACCCGTCCACCGGCGAAGCGGTACGCCGCGTCGCCCTGGCCGATGTGGCCACCGTGCAGCAGGCCATCGACTCGGCCAAAGAGGCCTTTCCGGCTTGGCGCAACACCCCGGCGGCCAAGCGCGCCCAGGTGATGTTCCGCTTCAAGCAACTGCTTGAGCAGCACGAAGACGCCATCGCCAAGCTGATCAGCGAAGAGCACGGCAAGACCCTCGAAGACGCCGCCGGCGAGCTCAAGCGCGGTATCGAGAACGTCGAATACGCCTGCGCCGCGCCGGAAATTCTCAAGGGTGAATACACCCGCAACGTCGGCCCCAACATCGACGCCTGGAGCGACTTCCAGCCGGTCGGCGTGGTCGCCGGCATCACCCCGTTCAACTTCCCGGCCATGGTGCCGCTGTGGATGTACCCGCTGGCCATCGTCTGCGGCAACTGCTTCATCCTCAAGCCATCCGAGCGCGACCCCAGCTCCACCCTGTACATCGCCCAGCTGCTCCACGAAGCCGGCCTACCCAATGGCGTGCTCAACGTGGTGCACGGCGACAAGACCGCCGTGGACGCGCTGATCCAGGCGCCGGAAGTCAAAGCCCTGAGCTTCGTCGGCTCCACGCCGATCGCCGAATACATCTACGCCGAAGGCACCAAACGCGGCAAACGCGTTCAGGCCTTGGGCGGCGCCAAGAACCACGCGGTGCTGATGCCCGACGCCGATCTGGATAACGCCGTCAGCGCGCTGATGGGCGCCGCCTACGGCTCCTGCGGCGAGCGCTGCATGGCCATCTCGGTGGCCGTGTGCGTGGGCGATCAGGTCGCCGATGCCCTGGTCGACCGTATCGTCCCGCAGATCAAGGCCCTGAAGATCGGCGCCGGCACCCAGTGCGGCCTGGACATGGGCCCGTTGGTCACTGCCGCGGCGAAGGACAAGGTCACCGGCTATATCGACGCCGGCGTCGCCGCTGGCGCCCAGCTGGTGGTCGATGGCCGTGGCCTGAGCGTATCCGGCAATGAAAGCGGCTTCTTCCTCGGCGGCACCCTGTTCGACCGGGTGACCGCGGACATGAGCATCTACACCGACGAGATCTTCGGCCCGGTGCTGTGCATCGTGCGCGTGGACAGCCTGGAAACCGCCATGAAGCTGATCAACGACCACGAGTTCGGCAACGGCACCTGCATCTTCACCCGTGACGGCGAAGCCGCGCGGCTGTTCTGCGACGAGATCGAAGTGGGCATGGTCGGCGTCAACGTGCCGCTGCCGGTGCCGGTGGCCTACCACAGCTTCGGCGGCTGGAAGCGCTCGCTGTTTGGCGACCTGCACGCCTACGGCCCGGACGGCGTACGCTTCTACACCCGCCGCAAGTCGATCACCCAGCGCTGGCCGCAGCGCAAAACCCATGAGGCGGCGCAGTTTGCGTTTCCCAGCAATAGTTGAGCTGGGGTGAAGTAGCGAAAAGGCCGATCGGTTGATCGGCCTTTTTATTGGTGCTCAGGAAGTCGGTGTGCGTCCGTCTCTGTGTAGAGCCGCAATCTGTGGGAGCGGGCCATGCCCGCGAATCGATATCGGCAGCGACACATGGTTTGCAGTTGGATACCGTACTCCGGCGCCGCTTCTCTATCGCCAGACAAACCGGTTTCGCCCTTACGGCGACTCACTTTTTTCAAACGCCGGAAGGCCGGCCCCGCAAAAAAGTAAGCAAAAACGCTGTGCCCCTGCATCCGGGTCTCGCTACGCTCGACTTCCCTCACTCAATCATTGCTCCGAGGGCACGCCGCGAAGGGCCATCCCTGGCCCATCGCGGCTCTCGCGGCATCCATGCCGCTCAACCCTCTCCACAACGATTCCGTTCGGCCTACTGAAGGGGCGATTGGTGTACGCTTGAGGCAATGCGTTGAATCCTAGATTCGAAAAGCTTCAAGTCGCTCTACCTACTTGCTGTCTATAACTCCCAACCGTATGAGCGCCAGTCGTACAGGCAGGCGAGTTTTCGAAAGTAGGTTGAATAATTTGATTTCTTTGAGTCGAATCTTTCGATGTTTAGGGAAAGGAAATCTCGAACTACTTCTAAGTCAAATTTATCCTTTGGCAGAAAAGCTAGAAATGCAGCTGCTTTTTCCGGAGTGTTTGACTCGATAATTTCTATTGCAGTTTTATTTTTCTCTGATCGAACATAGGCTCTTGCATACATTTTCGATCTATAAAATGATGCATCGCTGAAGATGTGTCGATCCAGATTCAGGTTGGCTTGTTCATATTCTGCTTTATTGCGTATTCCGGTAGAGTAAAGGTATTTAAAGATTGGTACGTATTTAGGGCTTTTCCCAACAGTTGGAATCGTTCTCTCCATTATCATTTGAGGCGAGTACTTGGTATCGTTGGAGATTAAGTCTGAGAATAGGTCCAGCAGGCTTATACCTTGGTATCCTATCTGGCTAGCTCTTTCTGAAGCGACACCGACTCCAACTACAAATTCGATATCGCCCGCCTTCTCAATGTCATCAATATCGACAACGCACAATTTGCTTTCCGGGTTTTCGGACTTAACCAGTTCATACAGCTGCTCTTTACAGTGCCTTAAAACTCGGGCCGGTATTTTTCGTTTGACGGCGTCCAGAGCTTCATAAACAGGTATAAATGATTTTGTCCTGACTATTGTTATTGGGATTTGGCCGTCGTCAATAGCCATTAATGTTTGACTTATATCCGCTGTTTCTTCGCTGTCAGAACGCTGTAAGAAGATTAGGTTGTTGCGGAGCTTGTCAATATTTTCTTTGCCAAGCACAGAGACAATTGATTTTAGTAGTTGGCATATGTTGGGGTCTGAAAGCGAGTAGCCTATAAATACTATTGGGTGCTCCACAAATAAGGTGATAAGTTTTGCAGCAAGATATGGGTTTTTACTTTCAAAGTCTTCATAGTCCTCTTTGGTAAGAACTAGTGAGGAAGGCTTAGATGCTGAGCCGTGTATTTTATAAATTTCTGCTATTGATTGCGGGTTTGAGAATAATAATTCGCTTTGCCCGACAAAGGTTCGGTAGTCGGTAAAAAGCGATTCTAGTAGTGGGTCCCAGTTGGTAGTAATGACGCCGTCCACATTCAGTTGGGATAAAAGTGATATCTCTTCTTTGTACTCTGACTTGGAAATATCAAGTAGTGAGAGCGAGTTTAGATGGTTGCAAATCTCAATTCTTAATGCAGAGGTTTTATCTTTTACCTTGGACTTGTTTCGCTCTCTGCTCTCTTTGTATTTGTCGCTGTTCCACCATAGGTCATGAAAATCTTGAGCCATTAATGATGCTACTTCTGGCATTTTCCCGTTTGCGCTAGATACGTAATATTCGAAGTCTTTCAGGCCTTCGCTGAACTTTTTTAGCAGGCCTGACCAATCTTCTAGATTTAAATATCGTCGAGAAAATCCAGAGCCTACAAATAAAAAGGGTGCCGATGGGGCTAGTTTGAAATGTTCGATCAATTGTGTTTTTAGGTCTGCTTTCATTTGGTCTTTTCTTTCAATTTTATTTTTGCCGTTGTCTAGCTGGGCTTGATGTTTTTAACATACAACGCCTCTCCGCTCGATCCATTATTTGCCCGTGTTTTTAGCTCAAAACGCTTTGGGTGACCTTTGATTAAGTCGCTCAGTTTTTTAAATCCATAGAGTCGAGCGTCGAAAGCAGGCTTCAGTTTGCTTATGTTAGAGCCGAGTAGGCCCAGTTGAACCCAACCGTCCTCATCATCAACGTCGTCTATTATTTTTGCGATGAAATCTACAGGAGCCTTACTTTTCTTAGGTAAGGGTTCAAGTTTAGGGGGGAGTTGCTCATTGCTAGCGACTAATGATTCTAGCTTGTCTGTACTGTCTACTACCGCCTCAGCGCGCAGAATCTCTGTGTAAATAAACTTGTCGCAAGCAGCAACGAAAGGCTTGGGTGTTTTCTCTTCTCCGAAACCATAAACTGTCAGGCCCTCTTCACGAATCCGTGCTGCCAATCGTGTGAAATCACTATCACTAGAAACCAAGCAAAACCCATCGAATCGCCGCGTATAGAGCAGATCCATAGCATCGATGATTAGCGAGCTATCAGTAGCGTTTTTGCCTTTGGTGTAGGCGAACTGCTGGATCGGTTGGATGGAGTGGTCGAGCAGTACTTTTTTCCAGCCACCCAGGTTGGGCAGGGTCCAGTCGCCGTAGATGCGTTTGACGCTGGCGACACCGTATTTGGCGATTTCTTCGAAGAGGCCTTCGACGATGGCGGCGGGAGCGTTGTCGGCGTCGATGAGGACGGCGAGATGCTTTTGGTGGGCGGCAGGCGCGTTCTTGCTGGCCATGGTTCTTCCTTGAGAGGCGATGGCCGACCTTACTGCGAAATAATGGCGGTGCGCCACTAGGTGTGTATGGCTTTTAGTCGCATGGGCGAGGTGGCTGCATAGGGTGAGAAGCTATTTGCGTCAAAGCACGCAACAAAGCATTGCACGTTAGGCCGTATTTCGAGCCTATCCGTCTCTCTATGATGGCTCGCACTTTCCCTTGCGAGGCCATGCCATGAAAGCTCTTCGTCTGTTGCGTCCTTTGTTGTTAGGCAGTGCCGTGCTGGCTGTGGCCGGTCAGGTGGTGGCGGCTGAGCCGCTGCAGCTGGAGGTTTACAACCCGGGTGCGAAGTCGATTTTTCCGGTGTCGGCGCAGATCGTTTCCGGGCCTACCGAGGCGGTGCTGATCGATGCGCAGTTCCAGCGTGACGATGCCCAGGCGCTGGTGGAGAAGGTGCGCGCTACCGGCAAGAAGTTGACCACCGTATATATCAGCCACAGCGACCCGGATTATTACTTCGGGCTGGATGTGATTCACCGCGCCTTCCCGGATGCGAAGATCGTCGCCACTGCCGAGACGGTGGCTGCCATCGAGGCGAGCAAGGACGGCAAGCTGGCACATTGGGGGCCGATCATGGAGGGCAATGCGCCGCAGGCGCTGGTGGTGCCTGAAGCGCTGGATACGCCGAAGCTGACCGTGGATGGTCAGGCGCTGGAAATTCGTGGGCCGGAGCCGGCGCGCACCTTCGTGTGGATTCCGTCGCTGAAGACCGTGGTCGGCGGCATTCCGGTGTCGGCGAATATCCATGTGTGGATGGCCGATACCCAGACCGTGCAATCGCGCCGCGACTGGCTGGCTTCCCTGGCAGCCGTCGACGCGCTGAAGCCGAGCCGCGTGGTGCCCGGTCATTACCTGCCAAACGCCGATGGCAGCCTGCCGGATTCGCCGCAGACCGTCGCCGCCACCCGCGAGTACCTGCAGGCGTTCGAGGAGGAGGCCAGCAAGGCCAGGGATTCGGTGCAGCTGATCGCCGCCATGCGTAAGCGCTACCCGAACCTGGCAGATGAGTCGTCCCTTGAGCTCAGTGCCCAGGTGATCAAGGGCGAGGTGAAGTGGCCGCAATAAGGCCGCAAGAGGCATCGCTGATGCCAGGGCGATGTTGTTACCGGTTACAACGCAGGCAATCAGCCGTTAGGCCAATCCGAGAGGTGAATAGACCGCTCTGGAATAAGCTTTGGCCGGGAAAACGGCATCCATTTACGAGCCTGCAAGCAGCCTGTCCAAGGTTGTGCAGTGTTTCTCTCGGTTGCACCAGCATGGACGGTGCTCTGCTCGGTCGCGGTGCGTCTGTGGCGGCGATTTGGGGTGATCGTGGCGCCTTTTCTATCGAAAGTGACGCATTGGGCCATGACACCTGCGGTTACATCGCCGTCAACCTCGACTTTCGTCTAGAAGTTTCAAACGGTCGTGCGAATGGCATAGCGCTTGCTCCAGCAGGCGGGCCAATCCAAATACTCCTCAGGAGCACGTCCATGCCTCACACGTCTTTCAAGAAAGGTTTCTTGGCGCTCGCGATCACTGGCGCACTGGGTTTTTCCTCGCTGACTCACGCGGACATCACCATCGGTGTCGGTGCGCCGATGACCGGCGGCAATGCGGCGTTCGGTGACCAGCTGTGGCGCGGTGCCGAGCAGGCTGCGGCGGATATCAACGCGGCGGGCGGTATCAACGGCGAGAAGATCAAGCTGGTGAAGGGCGATGACGCCTGTGAGCCGAAGCAGGCTGTTTCTGTGGCCAACCGCATGGTCGATGCGGACAAGGTGGTGGCGGTGATCGGGCACTTCTGCTCGTCGTCGACCATGCCGGCGTCCGAGGTGTATGACGAGGCGGGCATCCTGGCGATCACCCCGGCGTCCACCAACCCGCAGGTGACCGAGCGCGGCCTGACCGCGATGTTCCGCATGTGCGGCCGTGACGACCAGCAGGGCATCGTGGCCGGCGACTATATCGTCGATGTGCTCAAGGCCAAGAAGGTCGCCGTGGTGCACGACAAGGACACCTACGGCCAGGGCCTGGCTGACGCCACCCGTGCGCAGCTCAACAAGCGCGGCGTGAAGGAAGTGATGTACGAAGGCCTGACCCGCGGCGAGAAGGACTTCAACGCCCTGGTCACCAAGATCCGCGCCAGCGGCGCCGAGGTAGTCTATTTCGGCGGCCTGCATGCCGAGGCCGGCCCGCTGGTACGGCAGATGCGCGAGCAGGGCGTGACCGCCAAATTCATCTCCGGCGACGGCATCGTCACCGACGAGATGGTCGGCACCGCCGGCGGCCCGCAATACGTCGACGGCGTGCTGATGACCTTCGGCGCCGACCCGCGCCTGATCCCGGACGGCAAGGCGGTCATCGAGAAATTCCGCGCCAATGGCTACGAGCCGGAAGGCTACACCCTGTACTCCTACGCTTCGATGCAGGTGGTGGCTGCCGCGTTCGGTGCCATCAAGGGTACCGACGGTGCCAAGGCTGCTGAGTGGCTGAAGGCGCATCCGGTGGAAACCGTGATGGGCAAGAAGGAGTTCGACGAGAAGGGCGACCTGAAAGTCTCCGACTACGTGATGTACCAGTGGGGCGCTGACGGCAAGTACAAGCAGCTTTAAGAGACGGGTTTTCTCGAGCGGCAGGGTGGAATCGGAATCGCCGTTCTTGGGATGGGGTCATGTGCCTGATGTCGCGTTGTGCGCGAATCGCGGGCATGGCCCGCTCCCACAAATTGCTGCTCCATCTCAACCCTGCCTCTTGTGAACGAACCTCCAAACCCGGCGGGCCATGACCTGCCGGGGCTGCTGGGGTCGCCTGGCGACCCTGCGCTTCTTTCCGTCACGGACTCAGAGATTTTTCAATGGACGGTATCTTCCTGCAGCAACTGGTCAACGGCCTGACCTTAGGTTCGGTCTACGGCCTGATCGCCATCGGCTACACCATGGTTTACGGCATCATCGGCATGATCAACTTCGCCCACGGCGAGGTGTACATGGTCTCGGCCTACCTCGCCGCCATCGCCATCGCCGTGCTGGCCTTCTTCGGTGTGCATTCCTTTCCGCTGGTCATCCTCGGCACGCTGGTGTTCACCATCGTGGTCACGGGGGTGTACGGCTTCGCCATCGAGCGCATCGCCTATAAACCGCTGCGCAACTCCACGCGCCTTGCGCCGCTGATCAGCGCCATCGGCATGTCGCTGATCCTGCAGAACTACGTGCAGCTCAGCCAGGGTGCGCGTCAGCAGGGCATTCCCACCATGCTCGAAGGTGCGTTGCGCCTGCATGTGGGCGAAGGCTTCGTGATGATCACCTACACCAAGCTGTTCATCATCGCCGCGGCCATCATCGGCATGCTGGCGCTGACCTTCATCATCCAGAAGACCCGCCTGGGGCGCATGTGCCGCGCCACCCAGCAGGACCGCAAGATGGCGCAGATCCTCGGCATCAACACCGACCGGGTGATCTCCTACGTGTTCGTCATCGGCGCCTCCATGGGCGCGCTGGCCGGGGTGCTGATCACCCTGAACTACGGCACCTTCGATTTCTATGCCGGCTTCATCATCGGCATCAAGGCCTTCACCGCGGCGGTGCTCGGCGGCATCGGTTCGCTGCCCGGCGCGATGCTCGGTGGGCTGATCCTCGGCGTGGCCGAGGCGCAGTTCTCCGGGATGGTCAATTCCGACTACAAGGACGTGTTCAGTTTCTCGCTCTTGGTGCTGATTCTGATCTTCCGTCCCCAGGGCCTGCTGGGCCGTCCTCAGGTAACCAAGGTGTGATGCCGTGAGTACGACTTCTATCGATGTGAAAAAGAGCCTGGTCGATGCGCTGATGGCCGGGTTGATCGCCCTGATCGTGTTCGGCCCGGTGGTGGGCGTGGTGCTCAAGGGCTATGACTTCACCCCGCAATTCGACCGCGTGGCCTGGATGGTCGGCGTGGTGATGGTGGGCCGCTTCCTGCTCAGCCTGTTCCTGCAAACCCCGAAAGGTCGTGTGGTGCTGGAGGGCTTCGAGCGCTCCGGTGGCGGCGTCGGCGTGCAGCCGCCGGGCTACGTGTCGCGCATGCGCTGGATCATCCCGGGGCTGATCGTGCTGGCGCTGATCTTCCCGTTCTTCGCCAACAAGTACCTGCTGACGGTGATCATCCTCGGCTTGATCTACGTGCTGCTCGGCCTCGGCCTGAACATCGTGGTCGGCCTGGCCGGTTTGCTCGACCTGGGCTTCGTGGGCTTCTACGCCATCGGCGCCTACGGCCTGACCATGGGCTACGAATACCTGGGCCTGGGCTTCTGGAGCCTGCTGCCGCTGGCCGCGATCATGGCGGCCTTCGCCGGGATGATCCTCGGCTTCCCGGTACTGAGGATGCACGGCGACTACCTGGCCATCGTCACCCTGGGCTTCGGCGAAATCATCCGCCTGGTGCTGACCAACTGGCTGGAAGTCACCGGCGGCCCGAATGGCATGAGCGCGCCGTCGCCGACCTTCTTCGGCCTGGAGTTCGCCCGCCGCGCCAAGGATGGTGGCGTGCCGTACCACGAGTTCTTCGGCATCGCCTACAACCCCAACATGAAGTTCCTGTTCATCTATGCGGTGCTGGTGCTGGTCGTGCTGCTGGTGCTCTACGTCAAGCATCGCCTGACCCGCATGCCGGTCGGCCGCGCCTGGGAAGCGCTGCGTGAAGACGAGATCGCCTGCCGCTCCATGGGCCTCAACCACGTGCTGGTCAAGCTCTCGGCCTTCATGCTCGGCGCCTCCACGGCGGGCATCGCCGGGGTGTTCTTCGCCACCTACCAGGGCTTCGTCAACCCGACCTCGTTCACCTTCTTCGAGTCGGCGCTGATTCTCGCCATCGTGGTGCTCGGCGGCATGGGCTCGACCGTGGGCGTGGTGATCGCCGCGTTCGTGCTGACCATTGCCCCGGAGCTGCTGCGCAGCTTCGCCGACTACCGCGTGCTGCTGTTCGGCATGCTCATGGTACTGATGATGATCTGGCGACCACGCGGGCTGATTCGCATCAACCGCATCGGCATCGCCCCGCGTAAAGGAGTCGCGCCATGAGTGACAACATCCTCTCGGTCGACGGCCTGATGATGCACTTCGGCGGCATCAAGGCGCTCAGCGACGTCAACTTCTCGATCAAACGCCACTCCATCTCCGCGCTGATCGGCCCCAACGGCGCCGGCAAGACCACGGTGTTCAACTGCCTGACCGGCTTCTACTCGGCCACCGGCGGCAAGATCATGCTCAACGCCCAGGGCCGGCAGACCGACGTCATCCAGATTCTCGGCGAGCCGTTCCAGGCCGATGATTTCATCAAGCCGGCGCAGTTCGGCTCGCGGCTCTGGTACAAGATGTTCGGCGGCACCCACCTGGTGAACCGTGCCGGCCTGGCGCGCACCTTCCAGAACATTCGCCTGTTCAAGGAAATGACCGTGCTGGAAAACCTGCTGGTGGCCCAGCACATGCTCGCCGAGCGCAGCATGATCAAGGGCATTCTCAACACGCCCGGTTACCGGCGTGCCGAGAACAAGCTGCTGGACACGGCCTTTTACTGGCTGGAAGTGGTCGACCTGGTGGAGCAGGCCAACCACCTGGCCGGCGAGCTTTCCTACGGCCAGCAGCGCCGCCTGGAAATCGCCCGCGCCATGTGCACCGGCCCCGAGCTGATCTGTCTGGACGAACCCGCCGCCGGCCTCAACCCGTCGGAGACCCACGCCCTGAGCAAGATCATCCGCCTGCTGCGCGACGAGCACGGCATGACCGTGCTGCTGATCGAGCACGACATGGGCATGGTGATGAGCATCAGCGACCACATCATCGTCCTCGACCACGGGCTGGTGATCGCCCAGGGCGGCCCGGATGCCATCAAGAACGACCCGAAAGTGATCGCTGCCTACCTCGGCGCGGAAGAGGAGGAAGTGGCATGAGCGACGTGAATACGGCACCGCTGCTGGCGTTCAAGGACGTCGACGTGCATTACGGGCAGATTCAGGCGCTGAAGAAGGTCAACCTGCACATCAACCCCGGTGAAACGGTCAGCCTGATTGGCGCCAACGGCGCGGGCAAGTCCACGCTGCTGATGTCGATCTTCGGCCA
Source organism: Pseudomonas fulva 12-X (assembly GCF_000213805.1). Lineage (NCBI taxonomy): Bacteria > Pseudomonadati > Pseudomonadota > Gammaproteobacteria > Pseudomonadales > Pseudomonadaceae > Pseudomonas > Pseudomonas fulva. The sequence continues at coordinate 835,621 of NC_015556.1, forward strand.
GCCACGGGCCAGCGGCGGGCAGATTCTCTACCGCGGCGAGGACATCACCCGCAAGAGCACCCACTTCGTGGCGTCCAACGGCATCGCCCAGTCGCCGGAAGGGCGCCGCGTGTTCCCGGACATGAGCGTGGAAGAGAACCTGCTGATGGGCACCATCCCCATCGGCGCCAAGCATGCCGACGAAGATATGCAGCGCATGTTCGACCTGTTCCCGCGGCTCAAGGAGCGGCGCAACCAGCGGGCGATGACCATGTCCGGCGGTGAGCAGCAGATGCTGGCCATCGCCCGTGCCCTGATGAGCCGACCCAAGCTGCTGCTGCTCGACGAGCCGTCGCTGGGCCTGGCGCCCATCGTGGTCAAGCAGATCTTCGCCACCCTGCGCGAGCTGGCGCAGACCGGCATGACCATCTTCCTGGTCGAGCAGAACGCCAACCATGCGCTGCGCCTGAGCGATCGGGCCTACGTGATGGTCACCGGGGAAATCCGCATGACAGGCACCGGGCAGGAACTGTTGGGCAATCAGGATGTGCGCAACGCCTACCTCGGCGGGCACTGAGGGTATAAAAGTGGCGGCCGCTGCAGGGCGATGCTCCGCAGCGGCCGTCGTATTTCCGGGCGATTTAACTGGCGCTGCCGCTGGCTGCCTGTGCGTAAGCGGCGAACCAGTGCTGCAGGTTCTCGATGACGGTCATGATCGTTCTCCTTGCGATTCTGAGCTTTAGCCTACGCTCCGCCTAAGCATTCGGCTGCTTGCTTGTCCGGATCGTTTCGATAGTTTTTCTGGATGGCCTTTCAGGTGGCGATGTGGCTGGCCTGCGGTCTGTTGCCTCAGGTCATGGGAAATGCCCGCCCGATAGGGCACCCTGCAGGCTGTGAACGTTTTTACTGCCAAGGAGACTCCCATGATTCGCAAGTTTGCCGTCGCCTCCGTGCTGGCTCTGCTCAGCGCGCCGCTGTTGGCTGCCGAATGCTCGGTGGAGGTGCATTCCACCGACCAGATGACCTTCGATACCAAGGAGATCAAGGTCAGCAAGAGCTGCAAGACCTTCACCATCGACCTCAAGCACGTCGGCAACCTGCCCAAGCACGTGATGGGTCATAACCTGGTGGTGGCCAAGACCGCCGACGTGCAGGCGATCAGCGCCGACGGCATCGCGGCTGGAGTCGACAAGGATTACCTGAAGCCCGATGACGCCCGGGTGATCGCCCACACCAAATTGATCGGCGGTGGCGAATCCGACTCGGTGACCTTCGATGTCAGCAAGCTGGACGCTGCAGACTCGTACCAGTTCTTCTGCTCCTTCCCCGGCCATGCCGCGCTGATGAAGGGCGCGCTGACTCTGGTCGACTGATTCCCACCTTCGTCTCAAGGCCGCTGCCAGTCAGCGGCCTTTTTGTTGGTGCTTCGTGTGCTCGCGGGGAGGATGGGTTTGCCGGCGGACTGGCAAATAAGTGTTCGCTGTCGATGACTCGGCACTCTCCATTATCCCTTCGCCTGGCCTGGTAGGTTTCGCCCTTTACGGGCGAGTCACTTTCTTTGCTTGTGCAAAGAAAGTAAGCAAAGAAACACACCCCTACATACGGCCCCGGCTGCGCCGGGGTTCCCTCATTCCATCACCACTCCAGGGGCACGCTGCGAAGGGCCATCCCTGGCCCATCGCAGCTCTCGCGACATCCATGTCGCTCAACCCCTTACGCGGTGATTCCACTCGGCCTACTGAAGGGGACTGGGCGTTGCCTATACGATCGCAGCTCTAGAGCAAAAGCAAAACCAGACGCCACCGATCTTGAACTGTGGAAATTTTGCAAGCTCGCGCCTTGGTCCCGTCAGGAGGCCGAGTGGAGGTGTCGTGTAGGGGGACGAGCCGCATGGATGCGGCGAGAGGCTTAATGGACCAGGGATGGCCCATGTAAGCCGGCCCCCGGAGCGGCGCCGGAACGAGGGAAGTTTCGCGTAGCGAAACCCGTATGTCGGGGTGCCCTTCTTTGGCACACCTTTCTTGGGCAAGCAAGAAAGGTGTGGCGCCCGTAAGGGGCGCAACACAATGGTTCAGTAGACGCGGTAATGGAGAGTGCGAAGCCAGTAGGTGATACGCACACAATCTAGCCGGTTCGTGTTAATCCGCAGCTACCGCACCATGCAGGAAATATTTTTGCGCATGAAAATCAGGGAGTTGTACGGGTTACCCACAAGCCCTGTTGATAAGCCTGTATCGATCATGTGCAAAAGGCCGTGCAGCGCTCTGGCGACGTGGGCTGCCGGGTATAGCGCTATTTTTGATCAGTGCTGATAACGCTTTGCAAACAAGATGTTAGTTGAGTGAAGAGCGTGGTTATCAACTTTTCCCCGGTTGCTGTGCGCAGTACTGTGGATAAGGTGAGCATGCCCGGCTGCAGGCCTCTGGATGTGAGGCTTACAGGCGATTGATCGTTATTTGATCAGTCTGTCGGGAGGCGAAAAAACACTGCCACGTCAACAATTACTTCAACGATTTCAGTGCGTTGAAGGCGACTTACAGCAAGCTTGTCCACGGAAGGTGTGGAGCACGCTGTGGATAAGGTGCGCGCATTGTCTTCCAGGCCGCGAGCCGTGGGCGCTGGCGCGGTCTGGTCGTTTTTTGCTCAGTGCGGTTCAGCGCTTGTCGCTGGCACTCAGGCCGCGCCAGCGTTTGGCGCCGATCAGGATAAAACGCAGCTGCTCGATCATCTTGGTTTCCGGCCGGCGGTGGGCGGGCAGGGCGGTGGCCTGCGGGTCGATCAGCTCGGGCAGGGTGGCGAACACGGTCTTCACCACCAGGTCGGCCAGCATGCTGCGCGCTGCCTCGTCGAGGTGCTGCAGCTTGGGCATCAGGCTCAGGTCGCTGGTCAGGTCGGCGGCGATGTCGTCGCGAAAGGTCGCCAGTGCCTGGCGTACCGGCAGCGAGCCGCCGTACTGCTCACGGGCGAGAAACAGGAACTGGCCACGGTGCTGCTCCACGGCGCGCAGGAAGATCTGCACCGAGGCATCGATGATGCCGCCCAGCTCGAACTCGTTGCGGCGCACCTGGCGCAGGGTGGTGCGGAAGGTTTCGCCGACCTCGGCCACCAGGGCCAGGCCCAGGGCGTCCATGTCCTTGAAGTGGCGGTAGAAACCGGTAGGCACGATACCGGCGGCCCGCGCCACTTCACGCAGGCTCAGGCTGCTGAAGGCTCGGCCACTGTCCAGCAGCTCACGCGCGGCGTCCATCAGCGCCTGGCGGGTGGGGTGGTGGTGCTGGCGTGCTGGCATGAATCACGTCCTTGTCGGGTTCGAGGCCCCATCCTAAAACAAAAAACCCCGCCAAGGGGCGGGGTTCGGGTATCGCTGGCTAGCGACTCAGTAACGGTTTTTCAGGCCGTAGCTCTCGTCGAGCATGCCCGGTACGTCGCCGGTCTTGGGCGCATAGTCCTTGGGGATTTCCATGTCGCGCGGCGGCGTCAGGCGCTCGCGCTTGTCGCTGCTCGGCTCGGCGTGCAGGGTGGCGAGCAGGCGCTGGCGGGTCACTTCGTCGAGCGCCAGGCGGTCGGCACCGTGGGACAGGTGCTCCTGAACGTCGTGGTAACTCTGGGTCAGTTTCTTGACCAGATTGGCGGTGGTGTTGAAGTGGGTGACCACCTCGTTCTGATAGGCCTCGAAACGTTCCTGCATCTCGTCCAGCTGGCGCTGCGTGCGGCTGGGGGCTGCATTGGGCGCGACGCGGGCGATCAGGAAACCGATGGCGATGCCAGCGACCAGGGTAACTGCCGGTAGCAACCAGGCGGTGAGCGTCTGTTCCACGAGTCCTTCCTCTCTAAACGGCTTTGCTTTACGTTAACGGCTGGAACCTGCGCTGTACACCGCTAAGTGCGTGTAGGCGAAGGTGTTTTAAGGTGTTGATCCGGCAACGCGCAGACGCGGTGCGGGTACATCGTTCGACGAGTCGACCCGATTGAAGGTCACGGAGTTCACTGTTGCTGATCCGCGAAACCCCCACGATGATCGACGGCCCGAGCGGCCAGCTGGAAGCCCTTTGCCTGGAAGTCGCCGACGCACGCGGCGTCGCGCTGATCTGCCACCCCAACCCGGTGCAGGGCGGCACCATGCTCAACAAGGTGGTGTCGACGCTGCAGCGCACCGCCCGCGACGCCGGCTATCACACCCTGCGTTTCAACTACCGCGGCGTGGGCGCCAGTGCCGGTAGCCACGACATGGGCACCGGTGAAGTCGACGACGCCGAAGCCGTCGCCCACTGGCTGCGCGAGCGTTACCCGGATCTGCCGATCACCCTGATGGGTTTTTCCTTCGGCGGTTTCGTGGCGGCTGCCCTGGGCGGTCGTCTGGAGCAGCAGGGCGTCGAGCCGGCGAAGCTGTTCATGATCGCCCCGGCCGTCACCCGCCTGACCGCCGAAACGCCGCCGGCCGAGCGTTGCCCGCTGGTGATGATTCAGCCGGACGCCGACGAGGTGATCGAGCCGCAGCGCGTCTACGACTGGTCGGCCAACCTCGGGCGTGCCCACGAACTGCTGAAAGTGGCAGAATGCGGCCACTTTTTTCACGGCAAGCTGACCGATCTCAAGGATCTGCTGCTGCCTCGCCTCTGATCTGCGCGTGCCACTGCGGCACGGCATATCCTCAAGATGGTCCACGTAAAGCGAACCTGAACATGACCACTCGTATCCTCACCGGTATTACTACCACCGGCACGCCGCACCTGGGCAACTATGCCGGTGCGATTCGCCCGGCCATCGTCGCCAGCCGCCGCGCCGACATGGATTCCTTCTACTTCCTGGCCGACTACCACGCGCTGATCAAGTGCGATAACCCGGCACGCATCCAGCGTTCGCGCCTGGAGATCGCCGCCACCTGGCTGGCGCTGGGCCTGGATACCGACAAGGCGACCTTCTATCGCCAGTCCGACATTCCGGAAATCCCCGAGCTGTGCTGGCTGCTGACCTGCGTGGCCGGCAAGGGGCTGCTCAACCGCGCCCACGCCTACAAGGCCTCGGTGGACAAGAACGTGGAAGCCGGTGAAGACCCTGACGCCGGCGTTACTATGGGCCTGTTCAGCTACCCGGTGCTGATGGCCGCGGACATTCTGATGTTCAACGCCCAGAAGGTGCCGGTCGGCCGCGACCAGATCCAGCATGTGGAAATGGCCCGCGACATCGGCCAGCGCTTCAACCACCTGTTCGGCCAGGGCAAGGACCTGTTCAAGCTGCCCGAAGTGGTGATCGAGGAAGACGTGGCCACCTTGCCAGGCCTCGACGGCCGCAAGATGAGCAAGAGCTACGACAACACCATTCCGCTGTTCGGCAGCTCCAAGCAGCTCAAGGACGCCGTGGCGCGCATCGTCACCGACTCCCGCCAGCCGGGCGAGGCGAAGGATCCGGACAACTCGCACCTGTTCACCATCTACCAGGCCTTTGCCGCACCGACCCAGCAGGCGGATTTCCGCGCCGCTCTGCTCGGCGGCCTGGCCTGGGGCGAGGCCAAGCAGGCGCTCTATGAACTGCTGGAAGCCGAACTGGGCGAGGCGCGCGAGCGTTACCACGCCCTGATCGCCCGTCCGGCGGATCTGGAAGACATCCTGCTGGCCGGCGCCGCCAAAGCGCGCAAGATCGCCACGCCGTTCCTCGGCGAGCTGCGTGAAGCGGTGGGCCTGCGCTCGTTCCGCGAGCAGGTGCAGGTGGCCACGGACAGCAAGAAGAAGGCCGCCAAGCGCGCCCGCTTCGTCAGCTTCCGCGACGAGGACGGCAGCTTCCGCTTCCGCCTGCTCGATGCCGACGGCGAGCAGCTGCTGTTGTCGCCAGCCTTCGCCGATGGCAAGGCAGCCGGGCAGGCGAGCAAGGGCCTGCAGAGCGGCGAGCCGCTGGACATCCGCGTTCAGGGCAATGCCTTCGGTGTGTGGCTGAACGATCAGCTGGTCGGCGAAAGCCCGGCCTTCGCCGATGCCGCCGCCGTCGAGGTAGCCATCGCCCGCCTGCGTGACGCCCTGGCGCCGGAAGAAGCCTGACACCATTGGCGCGCGTCGCGGTCTGAGCCTGCGCGCCGGCGGATGCCGAATCCGCCCGGCGCCTGCGCTGCCCTGGGGGCGAGGCTAAAACCTCGCCAGCCATAGGGCCTATTTGCCAATCCCCGGGGGCGTCGTTAAAGTGTCGCCCCCGCTTCACTTGCCCGGTTTTCGCACTATGACTCCGCTCGAACGCTACCAGGCCGACCTCAAACGTCCGGACTTCTTTCACGATGCTGCCCAGGAAAAGGCCGTGCGCCACCTGCAGCGCCTGTATGACGAGTTGATCGCCGACGAGCGCAACAAGCCCGGTGTGCTCGGCAAGCTGTTCGGCAAGAAATCCGCCACCCCGGTCAAGGGCCTGTATTTCTGGGGCGGCGTCGGCCGTGGCAAGACCTACCTGGTCGACACCTTCTTCGACGCCCTGCCGTTCAAGGAAAAGGAGCGCACCCACTTCCACCGCTTCATGAAGCGCGTGCACGAAGAGATGCGTTCGCTCAAGGACGTGAAGAACCCGCTGACGGTGATCGGCAAGCGTTTCTCCGAGCAGTTCCGGGTGATCTGCTTCGACGAATTCTTCGTCTCCGACATCACCGACGCGATGATCCTGGCGACCCTGCTCGAAGAGCTGTTCAAGAACGGCGTGACCCTGGTGGCCACTTCCAACATCGTGCCGGACGGTCTCTACAAGGACGGCCTGCAGCGCGCGCGCTTCCTGCCGGCGATCGAGCTCTTGAAGGTGCACACCGAGATCGTCAACGTCGACAGCGGCATCGACTACCGCCTGCGCGCACTGGAGCAGGCCGAGCTGTTCCACTTCCCGCTGGGCGAAGCAGCCGAGCAAAGCCTGGAAAAGAGCTTCAAGAGCCTGCTGCACGAGAACACCACCGTGCAGGAAAACGAATCGCTGATGATCGAGAACCGCGCCATCGTCGCGCGCAAGGTCGGCGGTGACGTCGGCTGGTTCGATTTCCGCGAGCTGTGCGACGGCCCGCGCAGCCAGAACGACTACATCGAACTGGGCAAGATCTTCCACTCGGTGATTCTCGCCAACGTCGAGCAGATGAGCGTGGCCAAGGAAGACATGGCGCGGCGCTTCATCAACCTGGTCGACGAGTTCTACGACCGCAACGTCAAGCTGATCATCTCCGCCGAAGTGGAGCTCAAGGATCTGTACACCGGCGGGCGCCTGAGCTTCGAGTTTCAGCGTACCCTGAGCCGCTTGCTGGAAATGCAGTCCCACGAGTTCCTGTCGCGCCCGCACAAGCCCTGATCGGCCCGCCGCGACGGCAAAGGCCGCACGCCCGCTTCCAGACCGGAAGCACGGCGTGCGGCCTTTTTCGTTTCAGCCTGCGGGCTGCACCTGCTGCTGGAACTGCTGACGGTAGTGGTTGGGCGACAGCCCCGTGTGCTGGCGGAACAGGCGGGCGAAGAAGCTGGCATCGTCATAGCCGATTTCATAGCTGACCGCCTTGATGCTCTTCGCCGATGACGACAGCAAGCCCTTTGCGGTTTCGATGCGCAGGCGCTGCAGGTAGTACAGCGGCTTGTCGCCGGTGGCGGCGTGGAAACGGCGCATGAAGTTGCGGATGCTCATGCCGTGGTCGCGGGCCACATCCTCGAAGCGGAAGCGTTCGGCGAAGTGCTCCTCGAGCCACTGCTGGATCTGCAGGATCTTGGTGTCCTGGTGCTGCTTCTGGCCGCCGAAGCCGATGCGCCCCGGGGTGTAGCTGCGGCGCACTTCGTAGAGGATGTCGCGGGCCACGCTCTGCGCCACGCTGGTGCCGCAGAAACGCTCGATCAGGTAGATGTACAGATCGCACGCCGAGGTCGGGCCGGCCACGCAGTAGAGGTTGTCGGCGTCGGTCAGGTGCTTGTCCTGATTCAGCGCCACCTGCGGGAAGCGCTTGGCGAATTCGCTGAAGAAACGCCAGCAGGTGGTCGCCTCCTTGCCTTCCAGCAGGCCGGCGGCAGCCATCCAGTACACGCCGTTGGCCTCGCCGCACAGGCTGGCACCGGCGGCGTGGCGGGCACGCAGCCAGTCGAACACCTGAGGGTAACGGCTGCACAGGGCGTCGTAGTCGTCCCAGAAGGCCGGCAGGATGATCAGCTGGGCCTCGTTGTCGAGCGGGCCGTCGACCGGCAGTTGCACGCCGCTGAAACTGGTGACGGGCAGGCCGTCCGGGCTGACCAGGCGTACCTCGAAGGTCGGCACCAGGCCGAGGCCCTGATGCTTGCCGTGGCGCAGGCCGGCCATATGGAAGAAATCTCTGGCCTGCATGAGGGTCGAAGCGAATACGCCGGGCGTGGCGAGAATGCTCACGCGCGTGAGTGGGGACTGGCTGGGCATGGTTGTTGTTCTTGTTCGAGTGATTATCGGCCTGAGGGTAAAGCCGTCAGGTTTCGGCTGAATCGTCTTCTTTTATATGGGCTGCGTCCAGCCCGGTCTTGCAAGTCTGTGCTGGGAGAGAGGTTGTCATGCTGAGTTTTGCCGAGTTGGCCGCGTCGCCATTCGCCGATTGGGACGGCACACCCGCCGCCGCGAGAATCCTGCAGAAGGAACTGGCCGAGCAGGTGCGCCTGGAGGACGACTTTCCGCCGCTGCGCCTACTGGCCGGCGTGGACGTGGGCTTCGAAGAGGGCGGTGAAATCACCCGCGCCGCCGCCATCCTGCTGGATGCCGAAAGCCTGCAGCCGGTCGCCGAATGCGTGGCACGCATTCCTACCAGCATGCCGTACGTGCCGGGGCTGTTGTCGTTTCGCGAATTGCCGGCGTTGCTGTCGGCATTGGCGGGGCTGCCCAATGAGCCGGATCTGATCGTCGTCGACGGCCATGGCATCGCCCATCCCCGTGGCCTGGGCATTGCCGCGCATTTGGGCGTGGTCACGGGGCGGCCGACCATCGGCGTGGCGAAGAAGATCCTCACCGGCCACCACTGCGAGCTGGGCGAGGAGCGCGGTGACAAGGTGGAGTTGCTCGACCGCCAGAACCGGCAGATCGGCTGGGTGCTGCGCAGCAAGCGCAAGGTACGGCCGCTGATCGTCTCGCCGGGCAACCGGGTGAGCATGCACAAGGCGGCGGAGTTGGTGTTGAGTTGGGATCGCGGTTATCGGCTGCCAGAGCCGACGCGGCTGGCGGATCGGCTGGCTTCACGGCGTGATGTTAAAGGGCCGAAATTGCTCTAGACAGGAGGGTGGGGCGAGGTGATGGGTTGTCACCTGCGCGGTCCGACCCATCCTACGGTCCACTCTTGTTGGAGCGGGCCATACCCGCGATTCGCGCGCATGGCGCGCTCCCACAGGTGATGTGGGTGGGCCGCGTACGTGCTAACCCACCACCATCCCTAACCCCGAAAAATCACGGCGCCGGGTTGGGCTGCGATTTGTGGATCGCCTCGATGCCTTTGAGCACCTCATCGCTGAGGGTCAGCTCGCTGCTGGTCAGGTTGGCTTCCAGTTGCTCCAGCGAGGTGGCGCCAATGATGTTGCTGGTCACGAACGGGCGGCTGGTCACGAAGGCCAGGGCCATCTGTGCCGGGTCGAGGCCATGTTCGCGGGCCAGGGCCACGTAGCGCGAGCAGGCGGCCACGGTTTCCGGAGCGTTGTAACGCTGGAAGCGCTCGAACAGGCTCAGGCGCGCATTGGCCGGGCGGGCGCCGTTCTCGTACTTGCCGGAGAGCATGCCGAAGGCCATCGGTGAGTAGGCCAGCAGGCCGCACTGCTCACGGATCGAGACTTCGGCCATGCCCACTTCGTAGCTGCGGTTGAGCAGGTTGTAGGGGTTCTGCACCGACACCACGCGGGACATGCCGCGGGCTTCGGCCAGCTGCAGGAACTTCATGGTGCCCCACGGCGTTTCGTTGGACAGGCCGATGTGGCGGATCTTGCCGGCCTTGACCTGCTCGTCCAGCGCTTCGAGGATTTCCTCGATGGGCGTGGAGTCGCTGTCCTGATGCTGGTAGCCGAGCTGGCCGAAGAAGTTGGTCGGGCGCTCCGGCCAGTGCAGCTGGTAGAGGTCGATCCAGTCGGTCTGCAGGCGCTTGAGGCTGGCATCCAGGGCGGCGACGATATGCTGGCGGTTGTGCTTGAGCTGGCCGTCGCGGATGTGGGTGATGCCGTTGCCGGGGCCGGCGACCTTGCTGGCCAGGATCCAGTCGGCGCGGTCGCCGCGCTGCTTGAAGTACTCGCCGATGATCTGTTCGGTCTTGCTGTAGGTCTCGGCGCGCGGCGGCACCGGGTACATTTCGGCGGTGTCCATGAAGTTGATGCCGTAGGCCTTGGCGCGGTCGATCTGCGCGAAGGCTTCGGCGGCAGTGTTCTGCTCACCCCAGGTCATGGTGCCCAGGCACAGGGCGCTGACGTTGAGATCGGTGCGGCCGAGCTGGCGGTATTCCATTGGAGCCTCCTCTGACAAAAGGCCCATACAAGCAGGTTGAAATTTTTTTCGCAATCAGGATAATCCGCGTCCTCTTTCTGCGGTGGAAGTGATGCGCCGCCTGCCGAAGAATCTTGCCGTACGCGGACGCGCTGACCCGAGCCCCCGATAGCGCCCGCATCCGGCTGCCTTTGACTTGTCAAAGTACGCACTATTCAGTAAGATCCGCCGTCTATTTTTGCTGGGCGGCCCCTGAGGCTATAAAGAATGAAAACTTTTACCGCTAAACCGGAAACAGTAAAACGCGACTGGTTCGTCGTTGACGCTGCTGGTCAGACCCTGGGTCGTCTGGCTACAGAAATCGCGAGCCGTCTGCGTGGCAAGCACAAGCCTGAGTACACCCCTCACGTTGACACCGGCGACTACATCGTCGTCATTAACGCCGAGCAGGTACGTGTAACTGGCGCTAAAACCAGCGACAAAATGTACTACTCCCACTCCGGTTTCCCGGGCGGCATCAAGTCGATCAACTTCGAGAAGCTGATCGCCAAGGCCCCTGAGCGCGTGATCGAGACCGCGGTTAAAGGCATGCTGCCGAAGAACCCGCTGGGCCGCGACATGTACCGTAAGCTGAAAGTGTATGCGGGCGCTGCTCACCCTCACACTGCTCAGCAGCCTCAAGAACTGAAGATTTAACGGAATAGTTCATTATGTCGGCGACTCAAAATTACGGCACTGGCCGTCGCAAGACTGCAACCGCACGCGTTTTCCTGCGTCCGGGCACTGGCAAGATCTCCATCAACAACCGCACTCTGGACACCTTCTTCGGTCGTGAAACTGCCCGCATGGTAGTTCGCCAGCCGCTGGAGCTGACCGAGACCGTCGAGAAATTCGACATCTACGTTACCGTCATCGGCGGTGGTGTGAGCGGTCAAGCTGGTGCGATCCGCCACGGCATCACCCGCGCTCTGATGGACTACGACGAGACTCTGCGTCCGGCTCTGCGTAAAGCAGGCTACGTGACCCGCGATGCTCGTGAAGTCGAGCGTAAGAAAGTCGGTCTGCGTAAAGCGCGTAAGCGTCCTCAGTACTCCAAGCGTTAATTCGCTGCTGTACTCGAAAACGCCCAGTTTCCTCACGGAGCTGGGCGTTTTTTATGGCCGGTCATTTTTGCTGGCCAGTCTCTGGGCTGTGCCCGCTATGTTGCTACTCCAGGCTCTGCGGTCCTCCTTCTTATCTGCCCATTCCGGCTACCCACCGCTTCGTTGATGCGCGTCATGAGTCGCCTGGCCGGCCTGTGCGAATCTCTCGCCGGATTGCAGTAGCGCCGCTCAAGACGCGCGACCACGACATCCTGCCTGTGCATGGCCGCCGATCGAACGGCACGGGCCGTATGGCCGGGACAATGGATTAAAGTCGCCGATGACCGTCGAATGGAGGCGCCGCGGGCCGAACGAGCACGCGCCTGCGCCAGCCGCTGCTGCGCGCGACCAACACTTACTAATGAGAGGCCTGAGCAAACAGGCCGGAAAGCCGATGGGAGACGACTGAATGAGCAATGACGGCGTGAATGCGGGCCGGCGTCGCTTTCTGGTGGCAGCCACTTCGGTGGTTGGGGCCGCCGGGGCGGTGGGGGCTGCAGTTCCGTTTGTAGGGTCGTGGTACCCGAGTGCCAAGGCCAAGGCCGCCGGCGCGCCGGTCAAGGTGAACGTCGCCAAGATCGAGCCGGGCCAGCAGATGGTGGCCGAGTGGCGGGGCCAGCCGGTGTTCATCATGCGGCGCACCGAAACGATCCTCGCCAATCTCACCAAGATCGAAGGGCAGCTGGCCGATGCCGATTCCCAGCACTCGGTGCAGCCGGGTTACGTCGACCCGAAAACCCGCTCCATCAAGCCGGAAATTCTCCTGTTGGTCGGGCTGTGCACACACCTGGGCTGCTCGCCGTCGTTCCGCCCTGAAGTGGCGCCGGCGGATCTTGGCGAGAGCTGGGTCGGCGGCTACTTCTGCCCCTGCCACGGTTCGCGCTACGACCTCGCCGGGCGCGTGTACAAGTCGCAGCCGGCGCCGTTGAATCTGCCGGTGCCGCCGCATAGCTACGAGTCGGCTGAGGTGATCATCATCGGCGTGGATCAGGAGCAAGCAGGATGAGCAAATTCATGGACTGGGTGGACGCGCGCTTTCCCGCCACCAAGATGTGGAACGACCACCTCGCCAAGTACTACGCGCCGAAGAACTTCAACTTCCTGTATTTCTTCGGCTCCCTGGCTCTGCTGGTGCTGGTCAACCAGCTGCTGACCGGTGTGTGGCTGACCATGAGCTACAATCCGACTGCCGAAGGCGCCTTCGCCTCGGTCGAAGGGCTGATGCGCGACGTGCGCACCGGCGATACGCCCCATGGCGCGATCCTGCGCTACATGCACTCGACCGGCGCCTCGGCGTTCTTCATCGTCGTCTATCTGCATATGTTCCGCGGCCTGCTCTACGGCTCGTACCAGAAGCCCCGCGAGCTGGTGTGGATCTTCGGCATGCTGATCTACCTGATGCTGATGGCTGAAGCCTTCATGGGCTACCTGCTGCCGTGGGGACAGATGTCCTACTGGGGCGCCCAGGTGATCATCTCGCTGTTCGGCGCCATCCCTTATATCGGCGATGCGCTGACCGAGTGGATTCGCGGCGACTACCTGATCTCCGGCATCACCCTCAACCGCTTCTTCGCCCTGCACGTGGTGGCCCTGCCGATCGTCATTCTCGGCCTGGTGGTGCTGCACATCCTGGCGCTGCACGAGGTCGGCTCGAACAACCCGGACGGCATCGACATCAAGAAATACAAGGACGAGAACGGCATCCCCCTCGACGGCATTCCGTTCCACCCGTACTACACGGTGAAGGATATCGTCGGCGTGGTGGTGTTCCTGTTCGTGTTCTGCTTCGTGGTGTTCTTCTTCCCGGAGATGGGCGGCTACTTCCTGGAGAAGCCCAATTTCGAGCAGGCCAACCCCTTCAAGACTCCCGAGCACATCGCCCCGGTGTGGTACTTCACGCCGTTCTACGCGATCTTGCGCGCCATCCCCGACAAGCTGATGGGCGTGATCGCCATGGGCGCCGCCATCGCCGTGCTGTTCGTGCTGCCCTGGCTGGACCGCAGCCCGGTGCGCTCGATGCGCTACAAGGGCTGGCTGAGCAAGCTGTGGCTGCTGGTGTTCTGCGTGTCCTTCGTCATCCTCGGCGTGCTCGGCGTACTGCCGCCCACGCCGGGCCGTACGCTGCTGTCGCAACTGTGCACGGCGCTGTATTTCGCGTACTTCATCCTGATGCCTTTCTACACCAGGATGGAAAAGACCAAACCCGTTCCTGAAAGGGTGACAGGCTGATGAGAAAGCTATTCGCTGCATGTGTGGTCGCGCTGTTGCCTGCCTTCGCCCTGGCCGCCGGTGGCCACGGCGTGGCCCTGGACAAGGCCGATATCGATCTGACCGACAAGGCCGCTCTGCAGGACGGCGCACGGACCTTCGCCAACTACTGCATGGGCTGCCACAGCGCCAAGTTCCAGCGTTACGAGCGCGTCGCCGCCGATATCGGCGTATCCGAACAGCAGATGCTGGACAACCTGGTGTTCACCGGCGCCAAGATCGGCGACCACATGAACATCGGCATGAAACCCGAGGACGCCAAACGCTGGTTCGGCGCCGCACCGCCGGACCTGACCCTGGTCGCCCGGGTGCGTGGCAACGACTGGCTGTACACCTACCTGCGCACCTTCTACGACGACCCGGCGCGGCCTCTGGGTGCCAACAACCTGATGTTCCCCAACGTCGGCATGCCCAACGTGCTGGGCCGCCTGCAGGGCCGCCAGTACATGGGCTGCAAGCAGGTGCAGGTGGTCGATGGCGGCAAGAAGCAGTACGACCCGCTGACCGGCACGCCGCTGACCCACGAGGCTTGTGATCAGCTGGTGCTCGAGCCCAACAGCGGCCAGCTCAGCCCCGAGGCCTTCGATGACAAGGTGCGCAACCTGGTGACCTTCCTGGCCTACTCGGCGGACCCCAACAAGCTGCACATGCAGCGCATCGGCACCTACGTGCTGATCTACCTGGCGTTCTTCTTCGTATTCGCTTACCTGCTCAAGCGCGAATACTGGAAGGACGTCCACTAGAACGATCCGAACCGGCAGCTTCGCCTGCGTTTTTCAACGGCCAGCGAAGGCCGCTTCCGGTATCATGCTCAGCCCGCGTACCCCGCGGGCTTTTTTATGCCCTGAACATTCATCTCAGGGACTGCCGGGAACCGTCGCTAGCGATAGCGCTTCCCGGTGCGTTCACGTTTCACGAATCTGGAGGATCGCCTTGGCTGCGACCAACCGGTTGGCCTGTTATTCCGACCCTGCCGACCACTACTCTCACCGCGTCCGCATCGTGCTCGCCGAAAAGAGCGTGGTTGTGGAAATCATCGATGTGGAGCAGGGCCGCTTCCCCAACAAGCTGCTGGAAGCCAACCCCTACGGTACCTTGCCGACTCTGGTCGACCGTGACCTGGCGCTCTACGAGCCGACGGTGATCATGGAGTACCTGGAGGAGCGCTATCCCCATCCGCCGCTGATGCCCGTGTACCCGGTGGCCCGCGGCAACACCCGTCTGTTGATGCACCGCATCCAGCGCGACTGGTGCTCGCTGGTCGATCTGATTCTCGATCCGCGCAGCAAGGAGCCGGCCCGCGTGCAGGCGCGCAAGGAATTGCGTGAAAGCCTCACCGGCGTTTCTCCGCTGTTCGCCGAGAAGCCATTTTTTCTCAGTGACGAACTCAGCTTGGTAGACTGCTGTCTGTTGCCGATCCTCTGGCGTTTGCCGCTGTTGGGGATCGAATTGCCAAGGCCGGCCAAACCGCTGCTCGATTACATGGACCGGCAGTTCGCGCGCGAAAGTTTTCGCCAGAGCCTGTCGTCCGTCGAACGAGCCATGCGCTGATCCATTTTTCTGGCGCGCACAGTTGGCGCGCCTCGTTCAGGAGGTTTGATGAACTCCAGTCGTCCTTATCTGATTCGCGCGCTCTACGAGTGGATCGTCGACAACGATTGCACCCCGCATCTGCTGGTCAATGCCGAGTATCCGGGCGTGCAGGTACCGAGCAAGTTCGTCAGCGACGGGCAGATCGTGCTCAACGTGTCGCCCACCGCCGTGCGCGAGCTGTCCCTGGGGCTCGATGCGGTCAGTTTCGAAGGCCGCTTCGGTGGTGTCGCCCATAGCCTGTTCGTGCCGTCGGCCGCGGTGCTGGCGATCTATGCCCGCGAGAACGGCCAGGGCATGGTCTTCGATCAGGAGCCGCCACCGGTGGAGAGCGAAATCGAGGAGGTCGAGGACGAACCGACGCCGCCCGATGACGAGCCGCCGCGGCCCAGCGGGCGACCGAGCCTGAAGGTCGTCAAGTAAGCCCCTGGCGCTGCGTCGCATCCAAAAAAATGCCGGTCTTCTGACCGGCATTTTTCGTTTCTGGGTATCGTGAATGCCGCTTGCATGATGGCATTAAGTCACTTCGTGCAATCTGCCTGAGCCGTTGCGCTTGATTTTGCAGTTTGCACGGCGTAAAAGAACTTAATTATTTATTAAGTAATTGATATTTAACGATTATTTTTATTTTAAAAACCTGGCACAGCGCTTGCGATATTCATGGGGAAGCCACAATCCTGAAGTTGGATGTGGCGAACTTGAATGAAACAGGAGTGTTGCCCATGAAACTGCCAGTCAATAAGTTCGCTTTTGCCGCTATCACTGCAACCGCCCTGAGCCTGTCCGTGGCGGGTACCGCTTTCGCCGATACCTACAACAGCACTCAGCCGACCATGCTGGCTGCAAACACCATGGACAAGGCTGAAGAAGCCGTTTCCGACACCTGGATCACCAGCAAGGTCAAATCGTCCTTCCTGGCTGACGACGGCCTCAGCGCTCTGGACATCAAGGTCGAGACCAACAAAGGCGTGGTTTCCCTGTCCGGCGTAGTGAAGACCGAAGCCGAGCGTGATCTGGCTGTTGCCAAGGCCAAGGAAATCAAAGGCGTTCAAGCGGTTTCCGCTGACGGCCTGAAAGCTGCCGACTAATCATGCCTAACCGGCAGGCCATTGCGGCCTGCCGCTCTCCTTGGAGAATCATCATGAATTCCGACATCATCAAAGGTAAGTGGAAGCAACTCAGTGGCGACATCAAGGCGCGCTGGGGCAAGCTGACCAACGACGACGTGGATGTCGCCGAAGGCCATAGCGAATACCTGGCGGGTAAACTGCAGGAGCGCTACGGCTGGACCAAGGAAAAGGCCGAGGAAGAACTGCGCGATTTCCGCAGCAAGTACTGACCTCGCCGCTGGTAGCTACCAGCGTAATACATGAAGCCCCGGCCCATGCCGGCGCTTCGTGCTTTCTGCCTGCCGCTCGGCAGCAGGGGGTCAAGTTGTCGTCTGGCGGGCCGATACCCTGTGCACATTCGCCAGGCACAGGACGTAGCATGTCGACTATCACCCCCTCCGGCGCAAGCTCCGCGCCACCGGTCAGAACCAGGGCTGCAACCACTGCGGAGCCAGGCAAAGGCGAAGCCGGGAAGGCGGCCAGCGAACCGGAGCAGCAGCCTTCGGTCACCGTCACCCTCAGCGAGTACGCCCAGAAGCGTGCAAAGAGCATGCGTGAGGCATTTGGCAAACTGCGTGAAATGCAGGCCCGCCAGGATGAATCGCGCAAGGATGCCGCGCGCCAGCGGGTGGAAGACCTCAAGCGGCGTATCGAGATGCTCAAGAAGTTCGCGGTGGCGCTCGGGCCGTCCGCTGCCAAGGGCGTACTGAGGCAGCTCAAGGAAATGGCCCAGGAGCTGGGCCAGGCCGCCGCGGTGCTCAAGGAGCCGTCTGGCGGTGCCGCATCGACGATAGGCGCCGCTCAATCGAGTGGCAACAGTGATGCCGCCACGAACGAAACGGCCACGACCGAAGCGGTCACGGATGCCGAGATCAACGCGGATGCGCCCGATTCGAACCCAGCTATTGCCGCAGAAGTTGTCGATGAGGAGGCTGCCGATCACGAACGTGCCGAAAAAGATGACGAGCAACCTGCCAATGAAACCAACGGTGACGAACAGGCCCAGGCGGCCTTCAGCCAGGCCCGTAACGAGCGCAATGAACGACAGCGCCGCGCTGACGCCGAAGAGCTCAAGAAAGTTGCTGCCCAGCTCAAGCAGTTGTTGGCCATGGCGCGCTCGCAACTGGGCCGCAAGCCGGATCAGGACAGCAAGAAACTCGTGGAAGGTATCAATGAGCAGCTGGCCGAAGTCGATAAAGCCGTCACTGATATGAGTGGCGTCGGCCTTTCCATTTCGCTTTCCGTCGGCTCGTCGCTGTCGATCAGCGTTTAACAGGTCGTGAGGCTGGGCAGCGATTCACGCCAGAATCGCCGCCAGCGCCGCGCGGTCGACGTTGGCGCCGCTGAGCACCACGGCGGCGCGCTCGCCACGATTGATCTCGCGCTCCTGAATCAGCGCTGCCAGGGCTGCCGCGCCGGCGCCTTCGGCCAGGTTGTGGGTGTCTTCGTGGTAGATGCGCATGGCCCGGCGGATCTCGTCGTCATCGACCCGCACGATGCGCGCCGCGCCTGCGCGAATGATCTCCAGCGCTTCGGGCTGCGGCATGCGGCAGGCCATGCCGTCGGCGATGGTGTCGGCGCTGTCGGTGCAGATGATCCTCCCGGCGGCGAAACTCTGCGCATAAGCATCGGCGGCCGCGCTGACCACGCCAACCACCTCGGTATCCAGGCCGAGCAGGTCGCGGGTACGGATCACTCCGCAGATGCCCGAACCCAGGCCGATTGGTACATAGATGCGCTTGAGTGGCGGCGCGGCTTCGAACAGCTCCAGCGCATAGGTGGCCACGCCGCGGATCAGGTCCGGATGCAGCGACGGCACGAAATGCAGGCCGCGCTGCACGGCCAGTTCGGCGGCCCGGGCGCGGGCCGCATCGAAGTCGCGGCCATGCTCGATCACCTCGGCGCCCAGCGCGGCCATGGCGGCGTTCTTTTCCCGGGCATTGCCTTCAGGCACCACGATGACGATGGGTAATCCGGCCTTGCGCGCCGCCAGCGCCATGCTTTGCCCATGGTTGCCGCGGGTGGCCGAGATCAGCCCGCTGATGCCCGGCTCGCGGCGCATAAGCTGGTCCACGTAGACCAGCCCGCCGCGCACCTTGAAGGCGCCGGTCGGCGTGTGGTTCTCGTGCTTGACCCACACCTCGCAGCCGAGGCGTTCGGCCAGCAGCGGCCAGGCGAACTGCGGCGTCGCCGGAATGCTCGGGCGGATCAGGTTGACGGCTTGGCGCAGGGCGGCGAGGTCGAACATCGGGTGGTGCTCCGGGCGGGCTTTGACCAGATGCTACGGCTCGGGCATTGTATGGGTAAATCTTTATATTGCATGGCAAGCAATGTGGTTACCTGAGCTTCAGGGCAGCACGCTGCCCACTTACCTGGCGCTGGTCGAAGCGATTTCCGTGGCCATCGGCAAGGGCGAACTCAAACCCGGCGAACGCCTGCCACCGCAGCGGCGGCTGGCCTGGACGCTGGGCATCAACCCGAGCACGGTGATGCAGGCCTACCGCGAGGCGGCGCGCCGGCATCTGGTATCTGGCGAAGTGGGCCGCGGCACCTACGTGTTGGCCGATAGCCACGAAGCCAGCCTGTTCCACCTCAAGCAACCGCGACTGCCAGCCGACGGCATCGACCTGTCGACCAACGTGCCGGTGCACGATGGCGGTAGCGATGACCTGTCGCGCACCCTGCAGCGGCTGATCGACGAGGGGCGCCTGGATGCCCTGCAGGCCTACGCGCCCGCCGAGCTCGAAGAACGTGGGCGGGTGGCCGTCAGCCTGTGGCTGCAGCAACGCGGCGTGCATACGCCGCCGTCCCAGGTGGCGCTGTGCGCCGGTGCCCAGCAGGGCGTGTCGGCGGCGCTGCTGGCGCTGTGCGAGGCGGGCGACCCGGTGCTGGCCGAAGCCTTTACCGCGCCCGGCATCAAGGCCGCCGCCCGCCAGTTGCGTCTGCCGCTGCATGGCGTGGCCATGGACGAGCGCGGCATTCTCCCCCTGGATCTCGACCGCCAGGTACGCGCCACCGGTGCGCGGGTGCTGGTGCTCACGCCGTGCCTGCAGAACCCCACCGGCAGCAGCATGGATGGCGAGCGGCGCCAGCGCATCGCCGAGCTGGTGGAGCGCCATGGCCTGTGGCTGATCGAGGATGACGTCTATGGCGCTCTCGGCAGCCAGGCGCCATTGGCCGCTGCGGTGCCAACGCGCAGCCTGCTGGTCAGCAGCCTGTCGAAGACCGTGGCGCCGGGCCTGCGCCTGGGCTTCATGCACGGGCCCCAGGCGCTGCTCAAACGCATCGACCCGCAAGGCCACGCCACCAGCTGGGCGGTGTCGCCGTTGTGCCTGGCACTGGCCTGCGAGTGGATCGAGGACGGCACCGCCGCGAACAAGTTGGCCTGGCAACGCGAAGAGCTGCAACAGCGCTGGCGCCTGGCGAGCCGGGTGCTGGGTTCGCGCATGCCGCCAGGCCGCGAAGTAGCGCCGCACCTGTGGCTGCAGCCACCGGACAGCGCCGCCCTGGTGGCGGCCTGCCGGGCCGCAGGCGTGGAAGTGGTGCCGGCGGACGTGTTCGCCGTCGGTCCCGCCCAGGCCAGTGCGATTCGTATCAGCCTGGCCGCCGCGCGCAGCCGCGCCGAACTCAAGCAGGCGCTGGAACGCATCGCCGAAGCCTGGCTCCTATGAGGGAGCCCTTGCACGCTGACGGTAATAAGTGTCAGCTATGATCCGTGAAATTCACGATAAGGAACCGTGCATGTCCCTTCCTACAGACGGCGCTTTTATCGTCGTCAACACTGCCGAACAAGCCGTTGACCGCCTCGCCGCACTGCACCAGCGCGCCACCGAGGGCCTGAGCCAGGCGCTCAAGCGCTACCTGAAAGACCGCGTGCGGCCCTCCGCCGAAGAGCAGGAGCTGTTCCGCTACCCCGAGCTGCGCCTGACCTACGATTGCCAGGGCGAAGTGCCGACCACCGTGCGCGCCTACGCCAAGGTACAGGTGCCCGGCACCTACAGCGTGACCATCACCCATCCGGCGGCGTTTCGTAAGTACCTGCTCGAGCAGCTGCAGCCGCTGATGGCCGACTTCACCCTGACCGTCGAAGTCGGCGTCAGCGAGCAGTACATTCCCTATCCTTACGTGGTCGAGGGTGGTGACGAGTTGGCTGGCAGTGGCGTGACCGCCGCCGAGCTGGCTCGGGTGTTCCCCAGCACCGACCTGTCCGCCGCCACCGATGGCACCGCCGACGGCCTGTACGACTGGGAGAACATCGACCCGCTGCCCCTGGCGCTGTTCGACGCGGCACGCACCGACTTCTCGCTCAAGCGCATCCAGCACTACACCGGCAGTGACTGGCGCCATGTGCAGCCATGGATCCTGCTGACCAACTACCACCGCTACGTCGACCAGTTCATCCGCCATGGCCTGGACATGCTGCAGAGCGACTCGCGCTTCACCCGCATGGTGCTTCCGGGCAACGTGGTGATCGAACGCGGCATGGCCGAAGGCGAGATGCAGGCGATCATCGAGAACGTGGTCTGGCACCGCTACCAGATGCCGGCCTACCACCTGCAGGCCGAAGATGGCCATGGCATCACCCTGGTCAACATCGGCGTCGGCCCGTCCAACGCCAAGAACATCACCGACCACCTGGCGGTGCTGCGCCCGCATTGCTGGCTGATGATCGGCCACTGCGGTGGGCTGCGTCAGTCGCAGACCATCGGCGACTATGTACTGGCCCACGCCTATATGCGCCGCGACGGCATTCTCGACCGCGTGCTGCCGCCGCACATCCCGCTGCCGGCCCTGGCCGAAGTGCAGCAGGCGCTGCAGGACGCCGCCGCGCAAGTCACCGGCGAGCGCGGTGACGACCTCAAGCGTCGACTGCGTACCGGCACCGTGCTGACCTACGACGACCGCAACTGGGAGCTGCGCTGGGCCCAGGAACGGCCGCTGATCAACCTGTCGCGGGCCGTGGCGGTGGATATGGAAAGCGGCACCATCGCGGCGCAAGGCTATCGCCTGCGCGTACCGTACGGCACCTTGCTGTGCGTGTCGGACAAACCGCTGCACAGCGAGATCAAGCTGCCAGGCGCGGCCGGTGCGTTCTACGAGCGGGCGGTGACCCAGCACCTGCACATCGGCATTGCCGCGCTGGATCTGTTGCGCGGCCAGCTCAACTCGCTGCACTCGCGCAAGCTGCGCAGCTTCGACGAGCCGCCGTTCCGCTGAGGCCGTTGTGCCAAGAACCGGTTCATGAGCTTTCAGCCCAGGTTCGTCGATTTGGGTAGTTCGTAGGGTGGACGACGCTTCATCCGTCCACCGCTCCTCGATCGCAATGGTGGATGAAAAGAGCGTCATCCACCCTACGTAGCTGGAAAACCTCAGCTCACGCACAACGTGTGGAACGATCAGTTGTAGAAAGCTCGGGGCTAAAGCCCCTCCCACAAGTTACGCGAATGTCCGCTTCTGCCTTGTAGCTGCCGCTTCATGCGCAAAAAAGATCGTGAACAGGCTCGAAGAACTAGCCGCGCCGTGCAATCCGGCGCGACACTTATTTGCGGTTCTTACCCGTCATCATCTTCCAGCGGTTGCGGTTGAGCAGGATATAGCCGGTGAGCTGCATGCCGGCGGCGATCACCAGGCTGCGGGTCAGATCCGGGTTGGCGGGGCGCGGGCCGGTGTAGATCTGGTACAGGGCGTACACGACGCCGATCAGGCCGAGGATGAAGAACACCAGGCCGAGGATGGTCAGGCGGTGAAGCTTGCGTGGCAGCATGTCAGCACATCGTCATGGCAAACGGGGCGGCCAAACTAACCCGGAATCGGCAGCGGCGCCAGCCATCCTGGCCCTATCAAGTGCGCGCGGATGGGCTAGATTGATTGTCAGGCATCCACCTCTTCGCCGATTCATGCCGAGACGTCCATGCTGAAGAAAATCCCCACCCAGGCCGTGCGCATCGGCATGTTCATCCAGGGCTTCGATGGCAACTGGCTGTCGCACCCATTCTGGAAAAGTCGCTTCGTCATCGAGGATGCCGAAGACCTGGCCCGGGTGCGCCAGAGCGGCGTGGCCGGCGTGTGGATCGATACCAGCAAGGGCCTGGATGTCGCTGCCCAGGCCGGTCCGGCGCCTGGGCCCGCGGTTGCTCCCGTCGCCGTACCTGCCGAGATTGCCGCGCCGGTGGCCCCGCCGCCTGCGCCGGTAGCCACCTGCAGCGTGCGCGATGAGCTACAGCGCGCCACCAAGCTGATCAACCGTTCCAAGAAGGCCGTCACCGAGCTGTTTCAGGAGGCGCGCCTGGGCAATGCCATCAATGTCGAGAGCTGCCTGCCGCTGGTGGCCGACATCAGCGAGTCGCTGGCGCGTAACAGCTCGGCGTTGCTCGGCCTGGCGCGGCTCAAGCACAAGGACGAATACACCTACATGCACTCGGTGGCGGTGTGCGCGCTGATGCTCTCGCTGGCCCGCCAGCTGGGCCTTGACGAAGAGCGCGCCCGGGAAGCGGGGCTGGCCGGGCTGCTGCACGATGTCGGCAAGATGGCCATGCCGCTGGAGGTGCTCAACAAGCCCGGCAGCCTCACCGATGCCGAGTTCGCCATCATGCGCAGCCACCCCGAGCGCGGCCACGCCATGCTGCTGGCCGCCGGTTCGCTGCCCGAGTCGGCACTGGACGTTTGCCTGCATCACCACGAGAAATACGATGGCAGCGGTTACCCCGGTCACCTCGCCGGCGAGGCGATCAGCCTGCTGGCGCGCATGGGGGCGGTATGCGACGTGTATGACGCCATCACCTCCAACCGGCCCTACAAACAGGCCTGGAACCCGGCCGAATCCCTGGCGCGCATGGCGCAGTGGAGCGGCCATTTCGATACCCACGTGTTCCACGCGCTGGTGCGCTCGGTGGGCATCTACCCGCTGGGTTCGCTGGTGCGCCTGGAGTCCGGCCGGCTTGGCGTAGTGGTCGACCTGCTGCCGGGCAAGCTGACCACGCCAGTGGTGCGCGTGTTCTTCTCGGCGAAGAACAAGACGGCGATCACCCAGCAGGAGGTGGATCTGTCCAAACCGGGCGCCAGTGATCGCATCGTCAGCCGTGAAGATCCGGGTGAGTGGGGGTTCAGCAACCTCGACGATTTCTGGCGTTAGCGCTTATAGCAGCATGAAAAGGAGCTTGGCGGCGCCCTGTGCTCAGACACTATCATCACCGCGTCGTGCCACTACCTGATCATCGAGCCTGTCATGTTGCGTGCCGTACCCAAACGCTGGTTGATTCTCATCGCCGTGATGCTGGCCTTCATGCCCATCGTCATCGACATGACCATCCTGCATATCGCCGTGCCCTCGCTGACCCAGGCACTCGGCGCGTCGAGCACCGAGATCCTGTGGATCATCGACATCTACCCGCTGCTGATGGCCGGCCTGTTGGTGCCCATGGGCACCCTGGCCGACCGGGTAGGCAATCGGCGCATTCTGCTTGCCGGCCTCAGCGTGTTCGGGGTGGCCTCGACCCTGGCGGCGTTCGCGCCCACACCGGCGTTGCTGATCGCCGCGCGGGTCCTGCTGGCGCTCGGCGGGTCGATGATCATGCCCTGCGTGCTGGGCATCATCCGCCGCACCTTCGAGGACGAACGCGAGCGGGCCATGGCCCTCGGCCTGTGGGGCACCGTCGGCGCGGCGGGGGCGGCGGTCGGCCCGCTGGTCGGCGGTGTGCTGCTCGAACACTTCTGGTGGGGCTCGGTATTTCTGATCAACGTGCCGGTGATGGCGGTGGTGATTCCGGTCGCCTTTGCGCTGCTGCCGCGGGTCGAGGAGACCACGCCGGGCAAATGGGCCATCGGCCAGGCGCTGATCCTTATCGCCGGCATCATCAGCGTGGTCTATGCCCTCAAGGCCGGCGTCGGCGGTACCCAGCCGCTGCCGGTCGCCTTGCTGGTGATGATCGTGGGCCTGGTGCTGCTGACGCTGTTCACCCGCCAGCAGTTGCGCGCGGCCGAGCCGATGCTCGATCTGTCGCTGTTCGCCCGCCCGGTGCTGCTGGCCGGGCTGATCATGGCCGTGGTGGCCATCGGCGCCCTGGCCGGCGTGGAGCTGACCCTGGCGATGGAGCTGCAGTACGTGCTCGACAAGTCGCCGCTGCAGGCGGGCATCTTCATGATTCCGATCATGGCCGCGGCGGCGGTTGGCGGGCCGCTGGCCGGTTACCTGTCCAATCGCTTTGGCCTGCGCCTGGTGGCCAGCCTGTCGCTGGCGGCTTCCGCCGGAGCGCTGGGCTACGTGGCCTTTGCCGATTTGCATGAGCCGCGCCTGGGCGTACCGCTCATGCTCGCCGTGCTGGGGCTGGCGCTGAGCATCGGCCTGACCGCCTCGTCGATCGCCATCATGGGCGCGGTGGAAGCCAGCAAGGGCGGCGCGGCGGGCGCCCTGGAAGCGACCGCCTACGAGTTGGGCACCGGGCTGGGGATCACCTTCTTCGGCGTATTCATGTCCAGCGTGTACGGCCACACCATCGCCTTGCCCGCAGAGCTGGCGGCAGCATTGGCCCAGCGGGCGGCGCGTTCGATTGGCGACAGTTATCTGGTCGCTGCCGAGTTGCCGGCCAAGCAGGGCAGTGCGGTGATCGCAGCGGCCAAGGCGGCGTTCTCCAGCACCCACTCGATCCTCCTGTGCACCGCGGCCGTGGTGGTCGGTGTGCTGGCAGTCGTGGTGTTCAGGTTGTTCAAGGGGCAGGGCGGGCAAAGCGCACATTAGGGGCTGTTGACGTTCCACGCCCGGCCCTTATTGATCGTTCCTCACGTCGAACCGTCCGCGTGGGAATGCCGCCGATGATGCTCTGCGTCCGCTGTTGCATGCTGCGCGCAGCCGGAGCAGGCGCAGAGCGCCTTGGCCTGGGCTACCACTCTGGAGTGTGGGAGCCATCGTAAGAGGCTGCTGCAAGGCAGAAGCGGACGTCGTTGCTTTGGCTTTGTAATGTCTCTCTTGCGCAAAATTAGCAGGCGACACCAATCGCCCCTTCAGAAGGCCGAGCGGAATCGTTGTGGAGAGGGTTGAGCGACATGGATGTCGCGAGAGCCGCGATGGGCCGGATGCCGGGGCTAGACCTTTTGGTTTCTTTTGGGGCGATGCCAAAAGAAACCCGCTCGTCAGAGCGGAACCGAGCGCACAAGCAACTCGGTAATGCTGGCGAACCCATCGTGGGGGATGGGCTACGCCATTATTTTCGCGGGCATGGCCCGCTCCCACAGGTAATGCACCAACGACCGCTCCCGCCATTTGGCTAAAACGGCGTTACCACACGGCGATATGCGAGTCCGCCCGTGGCTCGGTGCCGCCGCACAGCACGCCAGTTTGTGGATCACGCACGATGATCTGCCCGCGGCCGTAGTCGGTGGAGTCGCATTCCACGTTGACCTGGTGGCCCATGCGCGCCAGGGCCACGGCCAGGTCACGCGGGGCTGCCTGTTCGATGCCGACCTTCCTGTCGCCCATCCATTGCCAGCGCGGAGCATCCAGCGCGGCCTGGGGGTTGAGGCCGAAGTCGACCAGGTTCATGACCATCTGCACATGCCCCTGGGGCTGCATGTAGCCGCCCATCACGCCGAACGGCGCGACCGCTTCGCCGTCCTTGGTCAGGAAGCCTGGGATGATGGTGTGGAAGGTCTTCTTGCCGGCGACCAGGGCGTTGGCGTGGTTGGCGTCCAGGCTGAATTCCTGACCACGGTTCTGCAGGGCGATGCCGGTGTCCGGCACCACGACGCCGGAGCCGAAGCCGTGATAGTTGCTCTGGATGAACGAGATCAT
Source organism: Pseudomonas fulva 12-X (assembly GCF_000213805.1). Taxonomy (NCBI): domain Bacteria; kingdom Pseudomonadati; phylum Pseudomonadota; class Gammaproteobacteria; order Pseudomonadales; family Pseudomonadaceae; genus Pseudomonas; species Pseudomonas fulva. The sequence goes on from NC_015556.1 coordinate 861,897, forward strand.
GTTGCCTTCGCCATCGGCGGCGGCCAGGTAGACGGTGCCGCTGGCGTGCGGGTCGCCGGCTTGCGGCTGGATCGCGCGCTCGCCGATCAGCTTGCGGCGGCGTTCGGTGTAACCCGGGCTGAGCAGGTCGGCAACCGCGACGCGCATGTGCTCGGGGTCGGTGATGTGGTGCAGGCCGTCGCTGTAGGCCAGCTTCAGCGCCTCGATCTGGCGGTGCCAGGTTTGCAGGCTGTCGCGGTGATCGAACTCGAAGCCCTGGAGAATCTGCAGGGTCATCAGGGCGACCAGGCCCTGGCCGCTCGGCGGGATTTCCCACACGTCATAGCCACGGTAGTTGACGCTGATCGGGTCGACCCAGCGCGGCTTGTAGCCTTGCAGGTCTTCCTTGCGCAGGTAGCCGCCGGCGGCCCGCGAGGCTTGGTCGATGGTCTCGGCGAGCTCGCCGCGGTAGAAACTCTCGCACTGGCTGTCCGCCAGCGCCTGCAGGGTGCGCGCCTGGGCCGGGTTACGGAACAGCTCGCCGGCTTTCGGTGCACGGCCGTCGATCAGAAAGGTATCGAACCAGGCCTGCATGGCCGGCTCGCGGCGCGCGGAGAAATCATCCAGGGCGACCTGCCACTGGTGGGCGACCACCGGCGACAGCGGGAAGCCATCGTTAGCCAGGCTGATTGCAGGTGCGAGCAGTTCGGCGAATGGCAGGCGGCCGAAGCGGCGCGACAGTTCGGCCCAGGCCGACGGGCAGCCCGGTACGGTAACTGGCGTCCAGCCGTACAGCGGCATCTCCTTGTGGCCGGCGGCTTTGACGGTTTCGATGTTCAGGGCCGCAGGCGCGTGGCCGCTGGCGTCCAGGCCGTGCAGCTGGCCTTTGACCCAGACCAGCGCGAAGGCGTCACCGCCGATGCCGCAGCCGGTGGGTTCGACCACCGTCAGCGCGGCAGCCGTGGCGATGGCGGCATCGATGGCGTTGCCACCGCGACGCATGATGTCGATGCCGGCCTCGGCGGCCAGGGGTTGCGAAGCCGCCACCATGCCGCGCCGGGCGAATACGCTCTGGCGCTGCGAAGCATAGGGATAGCGGTGGGCGGAAAAACTCAGCATGCGGTGACCTCCGGCAGAACGCGACTCAGGAACGCCCGCGTACGCGGATGGCTGGGTGCGCTGAAAATTTGTTCGGGCGGGCCCTGTTCGATCAGTTCGCCCTGGTCGAGCACCGCGACGCGGTCGGCCACTTCCCGGGCGAAGCCCATTTCGTGGGTGACCACCACCATGGTCATGCCCTGTTCGGCGAGCTGCTTCATGACCTGAAGCACTTCGCCGACGGTTTCCGGGTCCAGAGCGCTGGTCGGCTCGTCGAACAGCATGGCTTGAGGCTTCATCGCCAGGGCGCGGGCGATAGCCACACGCTGCTGCTGCCCGCCGGAGAGCATCGACGGGTAGTGGTCGGCCTTGTCGGCCAGGCCTACCTGCTTCAGCAACTGGCGGGCGTGCTCCAGGGCTTGCGCCTTGCTGACGCCGAGCACCTGGATCGGTGCTTCGATGATGTTCTCCAGAGCGGTCATGTGTGGGAACAGGTTGAAGCGCTGGAACACCATGCCGATGTCGCGGCGCTGGCGGGCGATGTTGCGTTCGCTGTCGCGCACCAGGGAGCCGTCCGGGCGCTCGCGGTAGCCCATGGGCTGGCCGTTGACGCGGATGCGCCCACCCTGAATTTCTTCCAAGAGGTTGATGCAGCGGATGAAGGTGGTCTTGCCCGAGCCCGAGGCGCCGATCAGCACCACCACCTCGCCGCGTTTGACCTGCAGCGACACGCCCTTGAGGATTTGCAGGTCGCCGAAGGACTTCTCGATATCCAGCGCTTCGATGACCAGGTCCTGATTGCTGCTCTGCATCTCAACGTCCCCTCAGGAGTTTTTCGGTGTAGCTGCCGAACATGCGCTTGGAGGCCGTGGCCGGGCGCCGGTCGGACTGCCCGAAGCGGCGCTCCAGCCAGGTCTGGAAGAAGCCCCACAAGGTGGTCAGTGCCAGGAAGTAGATGGCCACCACCAGGTACAGCTCGAACACCCGGAAGGTCGCCGAAGTGATCATCTGGGTGCTGAGCAGCAGTTCCTGCACGCCGATCACGCTGACCAAGGTGGTGTTCTTGAGCATCAGGTTGAACTCGTTACCCAGCGGCGGAACGATGATGCGAAACGCCTGAGGTAGCACGATGCGGCGCATCAGCTTGGCGAAGGTCATGCCCAGGGAACGGCCGGCCTCGTACTGGCCCTTGTCCACCGCGCCGATGCCGGCGCGCATGATCTCCGCCATGTAGGCGCCTTCGTTGAGGCCCAGGGCGATGATCGCCGCCTGCAGGTTGCCCGGCATCACCACCCAGCCCAGATCGATATCTTCGAAACGGAAGATGCCACCCGCCGCCAGCGCCGTGTACAGAAAGACGATCTGCACCAGCAGTGGCGTGCCGCGGATCAGCCATACATAGAAGCGTGCCGGCGCCTGGATCAGCGGGTTGCTGGACAGGCGCATCAGCGCCGTCAGCAGCCCGATCACGCAGCCCAGCGCCATCGCCAGCACGGCGATGACGCAGGTCATCCACAGGGCGCGCAGGTACACGTCACTGGGTTGCAGCAGGTACTGCCAGAAGATGTCCCAGTTGAAATTCATCGCCCCGGCCCTCAGTCCAGCTTGTCGCTGGTGACGTGCCATTTGTCGAGCAGCGCGGTGTAGCTGCCGTCGGCGCGCATGTCATCGATGATCTGCTGCACGGCGGCGGACATCTGCTGGTCGTCCTTGCGCACGCCGATCCCGGTGAGGATGCGCCCGAACGCCGGCACGCCTTCCTGGAACAGGTCCGGCGCCATCGCCGCGTAGTAACCGGCGGTTTCCACGGTGGTGCCGTAGGCGTCGACCTGGTTGATGCGTAGCGCCTGGAAGGCATCGGTATCGGCGTTGTAGACCACCAGTTTCATCGGCGCCTTGCCGGCCTTGGCCAGCTTGTCGTTCTCGGCGTCGAGCAGAGTCTTGATGGTCGAGCCGTTGAGCACGGCGATCTTTTTGCCGGACAGGTCATCGAGGGCCTGAATGTTCTTGGGATTGCCCTTGGGCACCACCACTGACTGGCTGGAGTACATGTAGTTGACGATGTCGATCACTTCGCGGCGTTCCGGCTTGTCGAACAGTTGGTCGACGATCAGATCGCATTGCTTGGCCAGCAGGGCCGGCAGCAGGCCGGCGAACGGCGTTACGCGCCAGGACACCTGCTTGTCGCCCAGGCGCTTGGCGATTTCCTCACCCAGGTCGATGGCCAGGCCGGTGGGCTTCTGTGCGGCATCGAAGGACACCAGAGGCGGTGAGTCCATGCCCGAGCAATAGGTCAGCTTGCTGACATCCTTGAGACGATCCGGAATGGTAGGGGCGGCCGAGGCCAGCGAAGCGGCCAGGCTCAGGGATACGGCGGCGGCGAGAGAGCAGGTGAGGCGCATGGTGGTACTCCGTTTGCTGTGATCGAAGGGGCAGCAGTGAAGTGGGTCGAGAGGTGGCCGTGGGCGACCGTCCGTTGTTATTGTTCGGTTTGCAGGAACTGGGTCAGGGCCGGCAAGGTGCCCTCGATGTGCTCGCGGATCACCCGTTCCGCCAGGTCGGCATCGCGGGTGCGCAGGGCGTCGAGCAGCCTGTCGTGTTCTTCGCGGTCGCTGAGCGGCTTCTCACCGTGTTCGATCCACAGGCGCATCGGTGCCTCGGTCAGCGAGTAGAGTGCGATGATCTGCTTCATCAGTCGCGGGCGCTCGGCGATGCTGCACAGGTATTCGTGAAAGACGCGGTGCCGCACCACCCATTGGGCGGCGTCGTCGCGGCAGTCGTCCATGTCGTCGAGCAGGCGTTCGAGCAGCGTGAGGTGGCGCTCGGTCACCTTTGTTACCGCCACGCGGATCGCCAGGCCTTCGAGGGCGCTGCGCATCTCGAAGACTTCGCTCATTTCCTCGATATCCAGGCCGCTGACCACCGCACCGCGGTTGGGCCGCAGGGTCACCAGGCCCTGAGCGTCGAGGCGGCGGAAGGCTTCGCGCACCGGCATGCGGCTGGTGCCTATCTCGGCCGCGATGTCTTCGGCCACCAGCCGGTCACCCTTGCGGTAACGCCCTGCGCAAATCGCTCCGAGCAGGAAGTTGTAAGCCTCCTCCTCGGCGGTAACGGGTTGACGCTGGGCGTAGAGCGGAACGGTGAGCATGGCGGCATTCCTGAATAAATGTATCCAATTATCCGTTTAGCCAATAAGGCAAGACGCGGGCCATGTTTGCTTGGTCAGAAAATTCGGGAGATATAACAGGGGGTTAGGCGAAGAACGCGGATTTTGCGGTGGAAAACGCTGTAACAGGCGTGTCACCAAATGACGCACGGTGGGTGCCGATTGCTCAATTGTTGGGCGTTTTGGTGGCAGAGCGGAGCGGGAAATGTAGATGAGCTAGATGTTGCGGGTATCACCATTCGGTCGATACCCGCACTAACCCTCAGCGGCGCTGGGCGCTTACCGGTGGGATGCGGCCGGCCCAGGGTTGGGCCTGTTCCAGTTGGGCGGCAAGGGCGAGCAAGGTGCCTTCTTCGCCGAAGCGCGCGGCGAAGTGTGAGCCCAGGGGCAGGCCGCCGGCGGTCCAGTACAGGGGCACTGACATGGCCGGCTGGCCGCTGGCGTTGAACAGCGCGGTGAACGGCGAGTAGCTGTGGAAGCGGTCGATCATGGTGGCCAGGCTCAGGCTTTCATCGAACGGGTCCAGGGTGCCGATCAGCGGCGGTTCGCGGGTCAGCGTCGGGGTGAGGATCAGGTCGTATTCGGTGAGGAAGGCGGCCAGGCGCCGGCCCAGCATATGGATGCTGGCGACCGCGTCGGCGTAGCGAGCACCGCTGGCGTTGCCCTTCTCGCGCAGGATGATGCGCGTGCGCGGCTCCAGCTCTTCGAGGCTGACCGGCGCGCCGCGCATCTCGCCGACCAGAGTGACGTAGCTGCTGGTGCTGGCGCCGATGATGTCGAACACCTGATCGAGAAAGGCCAGGGCGTCGACCGGCAGGCTGGCGTGCTGCACATGGTGGCCGAGGGACTCGCACAGCTGGGCGGTGTGGCGCACCGCGGCCAGCGCCTCTGGGCCGGTGGTCCAGGGCGTCAGGTGCTCGACCAGGGCGATGCGCAGCGGGCGCGGCGGGCGGCGCAAGCTGTCCACGAAGGGCTCGTACTGCCACGGCGCGGCGTAGGGCGCGCCAAGGTCGGCGCCGGCGGTGATGTCCAGCAGTGCGGCGCTGTCACGCACCGACAGGGTGATGGCGTGAGCGGTGCTCATGCCGGCCCAGCCTTCGCCGGTCAACGGGCCGCTGGGCATGCGCCCGCGGCTGGGTTTGAGGCCGAACACGCCGCAGCAGGAGGCCGGCACGCGTAATGAACCACCGCCATCGTTACCGTGGGCGAAGGGCACCACCCGGGCCGCGACCAGTGCCGCCGCGCCGCCGCTGGAGCCGCCAACGCTGCGCGCAGTATCCCAGGGGTTGCGGGTGGCGCCGAAGCGGGTCGACTCGGTGGTGTAGGAGGTGCCGAATTCCGGCGCGGTGGTAGTGCCGATGAACTGGCAGCCGGCCTCGCGCAGGCGGCTGACCAGGGTGTCGTCCAGCCCCATGCGCGCTTCGCCAAGGGCCAGCGAGCCGTTGCTCATCCGTGCGCCGTCCAGCGGCGCGAACAGATCCTTGATCAGCGTCGGCACGCCGCGAAACGGGCCGTTGCCGAGCTTGGCCTGGCGGGCGCTGTCGTAGAGTTTCTCGGCCACCGCGTTGAGCTGCGGCTCGACCTGTTCCAGGCGCGCGATGCTGGCTTCGAGCAGCTCGCCGGGGCTGACCTCGCCTTTGTCGACCAGGCCGGCCAGGCCGGTGGCGTCGTAGTGATCCATCAGGGTGTGAATGTCGCTCATGGCAAACCTCGGTTAGTGGGTAACGCCCGCTGGCAGGCCAGCGGGGCAAAGGGAATTCAGGAATGAGAGGCGAGGGGCGCGGCGCGTGGGCCGACCAGCGCGGCGACCAGCCAGATGGCCGCGCAGGCCAGGCTGGCGGCGGCCAGCCAGCCGATGGCGCCGCGCAGGTCGTGACCCAGTGCCATCAGCGTGGCGACCGCCAATGGGCTGGCGAACTGGCCGATGTACAGGCAGCCGGTGAAACCGCCCAGGCCGCGGCCGCGGGTGGTGGCGCTCAGGGCGTTCATCACCGGAGCCATGGCGTTGGGCACCAGGAGGCCGACGCCGAGGCCGTGGACGACCACCGCGATCAGCATGTCCTGGTAGCTGCCGGCGTGGATCAGCAGCCACAGACCGCTGGCCATCAGCCCCAGTAGTAGGGCGTTGCAACCGGGGATGCCGAGGGCGCGGCGCAGCAGCGGCCAGGCTATCGAGCCGCCGAGGCTGGACAGCAGGCCCAGGCCGGCGCAGGCGCCAATCATCGTGCTGGAGGTGATGCCCATGCTGGCCAGCAGCAGCGGCGACTGCACCGGCACCACCACCGCCAGCACCATGCCGCCGAGAATCAGCAGGTAGCCGACCACCAGCCGCGGGATGGACACCGGTGTGTCGTCCGTCTCGAGGCTGCTCGCCACCCGCACCGGCGGCTCCCAGAGCACGCGCAGCATCGCCGGAATCAACAGTAGTGGCAGCAGGTACAGGTAGAACGGCAGCCGCCAGGACTGCTCGCCTAGCGCGCCGCCGATCACGAAGCACAGCGAGCCGACCAGGCCGATGGCGACCACCTGCAGGTTGACCAGGCGCATGCGATCCTCGCCCTGCCAGTAGTCGGCGATCAGCGCCGCGCAGCAGGTCATGATCGCCGCCTCGGCGCAGCCGAACAGCAGCCGCGCGCCGACGATATGACTGAGGTCGTCGAGCAGCGCCGGCAGCACGCCGAGCAGCGCATACATCAGCGTGGCGATGACCAGCAGCGCCTTGCGGCCCACGCGGTCGGCGATCCAGCCGGCCAGGGGGGCGAACAGCGCAATTGCCAGGGCCGGCCCGGTGATGGCCAACGGCACCAGCACATCGGCGCGCGGCTCCAGCGGGCCGAATTCGGCGCCGAGCTTGGGCAGGATGGGCGCGACCATCACCGAGCCCATGATGGTCAGGCTGCTGCCCAGTACCAGCACCAGCCCTTCGCGGCGGGTCACGGCCTGGCGTGTGCCGCCTTGGGATGAGACGCTTTGGGATGACAAGGAAGATTCGATCGTCATGGCGGCCACCTCAGAAGCTGTACGCGACGCGCAGTGCGACGTTGTAGCCTTCGCTGCGGTTCTCGGCGCCGAACTCCTTGTAGGCGTGCAGCCACACCGGCGGCAGACCGGGTTTGAAGAAGCTCACGGCCGGGCCGACGGCGATGACACGGGCGCGGTTGCCGCTCTGCAGGTTGGGCGCGTCGTCATCGCTGATCTGCTGGTAGTAGTAACCGCCCAGGCCGACGGTCCAGGGACCGACGTGCTGGCCCACGGCGAGCTCGTGACGGTACTCGGTGCCGCTGCGGTAGTCGGTGGCGTGGTTGCGGCTGTTGATGTCCAGCTGCTGGCTGGACGACACCTCGAAGCCGCCGTCGCTGATCCAGGTGGCGTTGAGCACCGGCGAGACGGTCCAGTGGTTGAGGCCGGGGGAGATCAGCCGGTTCTTGTCGTAGTCGCCGGTCGGCGCCTGGATCTGCAGGCTGGTGTTGACGAACAGGTTGCGCGAGATATCCCACTGCAGGATGAGTGGGGTGATCTGGGTGTCGGCCTGGCGGAACACTTCCTTCTCGAAGCGCAGTGGGCCGAACGGGGTATCCACTTTCAGGCGGGCGTCCATCTGGAAGAACGGCTGGACGATGGCGAAACCGTAGCGGGCGCCGAACAGCTGCCTGTCGGTCATGCGGATGTAGGCCACGCCAAGCGACAGCACGTCCAACGAGAAGGCGTTGTTGACCTTCCTGCCGTCGCCATCCTTCAACTGGTTGGTGGAATAGTAGGCCGCGCGTACGCCCAGGGTGCCGAACGGCGTGGGCGGCGGCGTCATGCCGGCACCGAAGTCGTTGAGCCCGGCGGGCGTGGTAGGTGCCCCGTTTTCCGTGGCCTGGGCCTGACTGCCGAGCAGCAGGGTGGCGCCGAGAAGGGCGGATAGATGAACGAGTGACGCACGGCGAACCGTCATGGCTGACCCCTTTTATTATTGTGTGGGAGGTCAGCCTAGGGCGGCTTCAACGCCTGCCGTTATCCGTTTTCAGCACAGTATTGGCGAGCCTCACGCAAGGTATCCGACGGCTTGCAGCCGAACAGCTGGCGGTAGTCGCTGGCGAAGCGGCTCAGGTGCCAGAAGCCCCAGTTGGCGGCGATGCTCTGAACCGAATCGGTCTCGCTGGCGTGGCGCAATTGGCGGTGCACCGCGTTGAGGCGGATGGTGCGCAGGTAGGCGATCGGGTTGATGCCCAGCGCTTCCTGAAAGCAGTACTGCAGCTTGCGGCGGCTGGCGCCGATCTGGTTGCACAGCTCGAGAATGTTGATCGGCCGCTCCGGGTGAGCCAGGGCGTAATCCCGGGCGCGGTCGACCATGCGCCGGCGCGCACTGGGCGACAGCGAGTGGTCGTCTTCGCTGTCGATCAGCTCCAGCAGATGCATGATCACCGCATCGCGGATGGCGCCGCGGATCGTCGCGTGGCCGAGCAGTGTGGCGCCGGGCGCCTGCTGGTCGAGCACACTGGCGAACAGGCTGATCAATTGCTGCTGATCGGTCTGGCCGAGCAACTGGTAACAGCGCGACAGGCGCTTCAGGTCGAGTTCGCGCTGCTGCTGGTGCAACGTGCGTTGCATCGACTGCTCGTCGATGGCGATGCACACCGCATCCAGATCGCCATGCACGCGCAGTTCCGGCAGCTGGGCGCCGTGGCCGATCAGCAGGCTGGGGGCGTGAATCGAATGGCCCCCGCAATGCACGTGCGGGTCGGCGCAGCGCATCGGCAGGGCGAAGACGATCGCGCCGGGCCAGGTGGCCGCCTGCTTGAGCATCGCCTGGTTGGCGCGGTCGCGGATCAACTGCATGCCGTCGAGCTGCACCTCGAGTATCTCGCCGCTGAAACGCCCGGAGCTGAGTTGGTCGTAACGCAGCTGCCAGCCGGACAGTTGCGCGTGTTCCTCGACGTCGTGGGAGCGACGATAGCGGATCGCCGAGGGCGGGGCGCTAGGGGGCGAATCGGGCTGAGTAACGTGAGAACTGTGCATTTTCGAAACCTCTACTGCGGTCCGATGCGGTGTTCTCACGATAAGGCAATTTCCGTTCCGTAAAACCGATTAATGATTAATAGGATTAACTTGTGCCGAAATGGGATAGCCGATTGCGCTGGGGTCTGAAGGCTGTGCAGGCGTGAGGCAGGCGTCTAGATCGCACCATTGCCGCTGGGCATGAGCGTTATGCACCGCGTTCATTTGACCCTGGCGGCTTGAGTGCATAGGGTGGCGACCCGTTTTTCCTGACTCAAGGTCGCCCATGTCCGCTCGTCCCAAACTGCCGTTCACCATCTACCTGCTGGGTGCGACGATCTTCTCGCTGGTCACGGCCGAATTCATGGTCGCCGGTATGATGCCGGCCCTGGCCGAGGCGTTTTCGGTGAGCCTGGGCGAGGTCGGCAACCTGATCGCCTTCTATGCCCTGGGCATGGCGCTCGGCGGCCCACCGGTGACCGTGCTGCTGCTGTCGCGTGGCATCGGCAGCAAGCCGGCGCTGGTCGGCTTGCTGGCCGTGTACGTATTGGCCGGCGCGCTGGCCGCCGCGGCCACCAGCTACCCGGTGCTGGCCCTGGCGCGGATCATCATGGGCGTGTCCAGTGCGGCCTGCATCGGCCTGTGCATGACCCTGTGCGCGGCGATGGTCTCCAACCAGGAGCGCGGCCGTGCGGTGTCGGTGGTGCTCGCCGGGCTGATGCTGTCGCCAGTGGCCGGCGTGCCGATGACTGCCTGGATCGAGCAGCATTACGGGTGGCGTGCCAGCTCCTGGGCGGTGGTCGGCCTGGCGCTGGCCTGCACGCTGCTGGCCGCCATGCGCCTGCCCAAGGGCGAGGCCGGCGGCGAAGCGCCGCTCGGCGAGCAGATCAAATCCCTGCGCACCCGCCCGCTGTGGGGCGCCTACCTGACCAGCGGGCTGATCATCGGCGCCACCTTCGCGGCCTTCAGCTACTGCACGCCGATCCTTATCCAGGAGGTCGGCCTGGCGCCCGGCCAGGTCGCACCGATGCTGGCGCTCTACGGCGTGGCCAACCTGATCGGCAACATGCTGGTCGGCCGCGTCGCCGACAGCCACACCATCGGCGTGGTGGGCCTGGGGCTGGCCATGATGGTGCTGGTGATGAGCATCTTCGCCCTGGCCGGCGACAACCTGTGGCTGAACCTCACCTGCTTTATCGCCATCGGCCTGACCGGCGTGGCGCTCAACCCGGCGATGGTCGCCCGGGTGATGAAGGCCGCTGAGCCCGGCGCCCTGGTCAACACCCTGCACACCTCGGTGATCACCGCCGGGCTGGCGTTCGGCAGCTGGGCCGGTGGCGCGGCCATCGAAGCCGGCTACGGCCTGCGCGCGCCGTTGTGGGTCGGCGCCGCCATCGCCCTGGTGGGCCTGCTCAGCGTGATTCGTCCGCTGGCCAGCCGCCGCATGGTCGGCACCTGCTAGCGTTCCAGAAGCGGTAGCTGCACCCGGAACAGGGCGCCGCCCCCTTCGGCATCCTCGACCGTGATGCGCCCGTCGTGGGCGCGCACGATCTCCTGCACCAGGTGCAGGCCAAGGCCATGGCCTGGCTGCTCGGTCTTGCCGCGATAGAAGGGCTGGAAGATCTGCTCGCGATCCTGCGGCGTCACGCCAGGGCCCTGGTCGGCCACCGCCACGCTGCCGTCGACGCCGATGCGCAGGCTGATGGTGCCGACTCCGGCGCCGTGCACCAGGGCATTCTGCAGCAGATTGGTGATCACCCGGCTCAGGGCACTGGCCTGGCCCATCACCCACACTGGCTGTTCGGGCGCTTCCAGCACCAGGTCATCGCAGCGCGTCAGCGCCAGAGGCGCGATATCGGAGATCACCTCGCGGCCCAGGGCCACCAGATCCACCGGCGCGAACTCCAGCTTCGGTGTCTGCAATCGTTGCAGATCGAGCAACTGCTCGGCCACCGTGGCCAGGCGCGCCAGGTCGATCTGCAGCATGGTTTTGATCGGGTGCGCCGGTATGCCGTCCAGGCGCGCCATCAGCACGGCGATCGGCATGCGCAGCTCATGGGCGGCGTCACGCAGGAAGCGGTCGCGGGCGTGGTAGGCCTTGCTGGAGCGCTCCATGGCCGCGTTGAAGGCGCTGACCAGCGGGCGGATCTCCCGCGGCACCGAGTCCTCGGGCAGGTGCGCATCGGGCTGGGATATATCCAGCGCCGCGGCGCGGCCGGCCAGCCGACGCACACTGCGCATGGCGCGCAGCACCACGATAGGCGTGGCCAGCAGGGTGAACAGCAGCAGCGGGGTCAGGAAGTAGGGGCTGAGCAGCCCGGTGGCCTGGACGATCAGGCTGGTGAACGTCAGGTCCGCGACGCCGCCGACCATGATGTGCACCCGTTGCCCCTGAATTTCCTTGACCTCGATTCGCATGGTCAGCTGGCGGTGTTGCGGCAGCGTGCGTATCTGCGAGATGCCGAGCACCGGCAGGTAGTTGGCCAGCTCGCGGTATTCGCCCGGCACGCTGCCGAGCTCCTTGCGGCGCCCGTTACCGTCGGCGATCACCACCCACAGGCCGGGGTTGGTGGCCTGTAGCTTGCGCAACGACTCGTTGGACGCGAACACCAGCCCTTCGGGTTGCACCGAGATGGATTCTTCCAGCGCCTCGATCACCGCGTCGTCCATGAAGGTGAACTGGTCGTCGATGATGTGATAGAGCGTGCCGGCAATCGCCGTTATCAGCACCACCACCTGCATGATGCACAGTGACCACAGCAGCCGACCGATCAGCGATGGGTTGTGGGCAGCTTTCATCGGCTTTCCTTGAGCAGGTAGCCGACGCCGCGGATCACCGCAATTTCCACGCCGGCCTCGGCATCCTTGAGCGCCCGGCGCAGCCTCGATACGTGGGCGTCCAGGGCGTTGGACTGGATCTCGTCGGCCAGGCCATACACCGCCTCGTGAAGATTTTCACGCAGCACGGTGCGGCCCTGGCGGTAGATCAGCGCCTCGAGAATCAACAGCTGGCGCCGTGGCAACGGCAGCGCCTGGCCGTCGACGATGGCCTCGCGGGCGCTGAAATCGAAGGACAGCGCGCCCAGCGTGGCGGTGGGCAGAATCATCGCCGCCGGGCGCCGGGCGATGGCCCGCACCCGGGCCAGCAACTCGTCGACCGCCACCGGCTTGACCAGGTAATCGTCGGCGCCGCCATCCAGACCATCGACCCGTTCGGCGATCTCGCCACGGGCGGTGAGCAGCACGATGGGTAACGCCGGGCACAGCCGCCGGGCGGTAGCGATAAAGCCCACGCCATCGCCATCGGGCAGCCCGCGGTCGAGGATCAGCAGGTCATGCACGTTCAGCCGCAGGGTCGCGCCTGCCGCGGCCAGCGAATGCACGCAGTCGACCAGCAAGCCATGCCGGCCCAGCGCCTCTTGCAGGGCCTGGGCCATGGGCAGGTCATCTTCGACGAGGAGGATTCGCAAGGTGGTGTACCGCGGTTTATCGGAGCTGCACATAGTAGCGGAGGCGGAAAAACCACGGCGCAATGTTCAGGCAATGTTACCGGGTGAGCATCGCCTGCAACGGCCAACCGGCCGCCGAGGCAAGGTAGCCGCCGCCCACAAGGCGATGCCGGCGCGCTGCGCCTGTGCACAACGCTTGGGTGGGGTGAGGCATGAGTCGCACGTTCGTGGTTTTCGGGGCGCACAACAGCGTGGGTGCGCTGGCCGCCCGACAGTATGGCAACCAGGGTTATGACGTGGTGCTGGTGGCCGACCACGCGCATTGCGTGAAGGCATTGATCAGCGTGCTGGAAAGCGAAGATATCGCCACCCGCACCTTTACCGGTGACCTGTCGCACCCGGAGCAGGCCCGCGCGATGATCCGCTCCATTCGCAGCAGCGTCGGGCCCATCGACGCCATGTATTACGGCCTGGATTCCAGCAATGGGCCGCATCACGTCGCCGAGGCTAGCGAACTGAGCCTGGCCGCGGTGGTAAGCGAGCTGCTGCCGGACATGCGCTCGCGCAAGGCCGGCGCCATCCTGCTCGATGCGGACGCCGCGAACCTGTTGTGTGTCCACGGCGTCGATGCGCAGTACTGCCTGCAATGTCTGGAAGAGGCGCGCACCTGTGAAGGTGTGCAGGTGGGCACGCTCAGCGTGAGTGCACTGATCGGCGGCCAGCGCGCCTGCTGAGTACGCCACGGCAGTGCCATTGGCAGTTGCCTCGCCGGCCATTGGGCGACAGAATCGCCGGCCGCGCGGCCAAGCCCTGGTTACGCGCGCTGACCTCGAGGCCGCCGTTGAACCCACGCCAACTCTCCGCACGCCTTGAGCGCGTTGCCGCCCAGGTGCCCGCCGGTGCGCGGCTGGCCGATATCGGCACCGACCACGGCTACCTGCTCGTTGCGCTGATGCAGCGTGGGGTGATCAGCGCGGCGGTGGCCGGCGAGGTGGCGCTGACGCCGCTGCGAGCGGTCGAGCGCAGCGTGGGCGAGAACGAATTGGGTGATCGCATCGCCGTGCGCCTGGCCGACGGTCTGGCGGCCATCGAGCCTGGCGACGGCATCACCGCCATCAGTTTTTGTGGCATGGGCGGCGAGACCATTCGCGACATCCTCGCGCGGGACAAGGCGCGGCTCGCCGGCCACGAGTTATTGATCCTGCAACCCAATGGCGGCGAGCAGCCGCTGCGCCAGTGGCTGATGGATAACGGCTTCCGCATCCACCATGAAGAGCTGCTGCAGGAAAACCGCTTCTTCTACGAAATCATCGTCGCCGCGCCCGGCGAGCCGACGCGCTACAGCGAACCTGAGCTGTATTTCGGCCCGCTGTTGCTGCAAGACCGCAGCCCGGCTTTTCTCGCCAAGTGGCAGCGTCTGCTGCGCCTCAAGCAGCAAACCCTGGCCAGCCTGGCCCGCGCTCAGCAGGGCCCGACGGACGAAAAACTGGAGCGCCAGGTGCGCTGGATCGACGAGATGCTGGCAGCAGGCGGCAGTTCAGCGAAGCGCTGAATCCGCCGCACTCATATCAGTTGACCAGGCGAATGCGCTGATCCGCTACCGCCTCGATCAGTGCCTCGTCGTGGCTGACCAGCAGCACCGCGGTGCGGCGCTCCCGCGCCGTTTCCACCAGCAATTCGATCATCTCCTGCTGGGTGATCAGGTCGAGGCGCGAGCTGGGTTCGTCGGCGAAGATGAACACCGGGTCGAGCAGCAGCACGCGCAGCAGGGAAAATCGCTGCAGCTCGCCGCCGGAGACGTTGCCGGGCAGGCGGTCGAGCAGGCCGCGGTCGAGGCGCAGGCGGTGCAGCAGCCCGTCGATACGGCTGGCGTCGAGGCGATGCAGCTTGACCAGATCGGCCAGGCAGCGGCCCAGGGTGAGCGTTGGCGCGAAGGCCGCCACCGGGTCCTGGTAGAGCTTCTGGAAGGCCACGCGCGGTGCCTCGCGGTGCTTGGCCACGCTGCCGCTGCGCGCCTGCATCAGGCCGAGAATGACGTCGCCCAGGGTCGACTTGCCACAGCCCGAGGGGCCGGTCACGCCGACCACTTCGCCAGGGCGCGCGTCGAACGACAAGCCCTCGAACAGCACCCGTTCGCCACGCTCCACGGCCAGGTCGCGCACCTGCACCACCGGCTCGCCGCCCGGCGTCGACGGCACCTGGCGCGGCCAGCGCGCCGGATCGGCATTCAGCAGGCGGCGGGTGTATTCGTGGCGCGGTGCATCGAGTACCTGCTCGGCGCTGCCGCTTTCGATGACGCGGCCCTTGAGCATGATCATTACCTCACCACCGAGCCGGCGCGCCACCTCGATGTCGTGGGTGATGATCAGCAGCGCGCCGCCCTGGGCGATGCCCGCCTGCAACAGGCCGATCACCTCGCCGATACGCGCGCTGTCGAGGCCCTTGGTGGGCTCGTCGGCGATCATCACCTTGGCGCCACCGGCGTGGGTGGCGGCGAAGGCCAGGCGTTGGGCCATGCCGCCGGAGAGCTGGAAGGGAAACTTCGCCTCGGCCTGTTCGATGCCCAACTGCGCCAGGTCCTGACGGCTTTGCTGGCGGGAGGCCTGGGCGCTCTTGCCGACCACGTAGCGATAGGTTTCCGCCACCTGATCTAGGGCACGCATGGTCGGGTCCAGACTCAGCCAGGGTTCCTGGGGCAGTACGGCGAGTTCGCGGCCCCAGGCGGCGTGGCGACCGTTGGCCTGGCCGGGTTCGCGCAGGCCTCCGGCCAGTTCGATCTCGCCGTGGGCGGCGAGGCCCGGTGGCAGGTTGCCGACGATGCCCTGGGCGAACAGGCTCTTGCCCGAGCCGGTTTCGCCGATGATGGTCAGTACCTTGCCGGGCCACAGGTCGATGGACAGCGGCTCGACCAGTTGCGCGCTGGCAGTGCGGATTTCCAGGGCGCGGGTGCTCAGCAGTGGTTTCATGGCTTGCGCCCCCCGGCAATCAGCAGCAGTGACAGAACGATGAGAAAGATCACGGTGATCGGCAGGGCGATTACCGCTGGTGCTTCTGCGAAGTACGGCAGCAGCTCGGTGATCATCAGGCCCAGCTCGGCGGTCGGCGGCTTGACGCCGACGCTGACGAAGCCCAGGGCGGCGATGGCCATGATCGCCGCGGCCGCGCCAAAGGCGGCGATGGTCATCAGCAGCGGAGCCAGTTCCGGCAACAGGTGGCGGCGGATGATGTACGCCGGGCCGAAGCCGAGCAGCTGCGAAGCCGCCACCGCCGGCGAGGCCAGCACGGTGCGCGCCAGGGCGCGGGTCATGCGGAAGTACTCGATCCACAGCACCAGGGCGACCGCGCCGTACAAGGCGAGAAACGAGCCGGGGTAGATGGCCACGATCAGCAGTACCAGCAGCAGGCCGGGCAGGGCCAGGAACATCTCGGCCATCAACCCAAGACCCTTGTCGACCCAGCCGCCTTTCCAGGCCGCCAGGATGCCCAGCAGCACGCCGGGAACTGCCGCGGTGGCGACGCTGACCAGCGCCAGGCCCAGCGACAGGCGCACGGCAGCGGCCAGGCGCGCGAGCATGTCGCGGCCCAGGTGATCGGTGCCCAGCGGGTGGGCGCTGCTTGTGCCTGCGAGAATCGCGCTGTAGTCCTGCCTGGCGATGTCCACGCCCCAGAACAGTGGTACGCAGACGGCGAAGGCGACCAGCGCCGAGAGCAGGGCGAGGCCGATGTAACGGACGGTCGCGCGCGGTGCGGGCGCCGCCTCGGCGATGGCGATTTCCAGGCTCATGCGGTTCTCCGGCGCGGGTCGATCACGTGGTTGAGCAGGTCCACGGCGGTATTGAGCAGCACGAACATCAGCCCCATGGCCAGCGCGGTGCCCTGCACCATGGGTACGTCGCGCTGGACGATGGCGTGCACCAGGCCATGGCCGATGCCCGGCCAGGCGAACAGGGTCTCGACCACCACCACGCCTTCGATCAGGTACACCAGCTGTACGCCGAGATAGGTCACCACCGGCACGCCGATATTGCGCAGGCCGTGACGCAGGAATACCTGAGTGCCGCTCAGACCCTTGAGGCGCCCGAAGGCGAAGTAGGCGGACGATGCCACCGCCACGGTGGCGTCCCTGGCGACCCGGGAGGAGACCGCCGCGAGCCCCAGTGCCAGGGTCAGCGTCGGCAGAATGGTGTGAGTGAAGCTGCCATGGCCGGCGGACGGCAGCACCATCAGCCACACCGAGAAGATCAGCACCAGAATCACCCCGAGCACGAAGTGCGGAATGGCGCGAGTGACCGTGCTGAGCAGCAGCAGGCCGCGATCCAGCACGCCGCCCGGCCGTAGCCCGGCGAAGATGCCGATGGGCGGGCCGATCAGAAAGGACAGCAGCACGGCGCCGACCGCCAGGCGCACGGAGCTGCCCAGTTCGTGGGCGACCATGTCCAGCACCGGCCGGCCGGTAACCAGCGAGTTGCCCAGGTCAAGTGTCAGCAAGTCGCCGATCCACGCGGTGAAGCGCCACAGTACCGGTTGGTCCAGGCCCAGCTCGGCGCGCACCGCTTCAGCGGCGGCGCTGTTGACCATGTCGTAGCCGTAGCGCCCGGCGGCGATGCGGTAGGCGGCATCACCGGGCAGCAAGCTCATCAGCAGAAAGGTCAGCGCGCCGATCAGCACGGCGACCATCACCGCCTGCAGCAGGCGAAAGCCCAGCAGGCGGATCATGGGCGCCACCGCATGCTGCTCAGGCCGAAGGTGCGCTCGAACGGGTCGATGGCGGCGCCTTCGACCTGCTTGGACACGGCAATGGACTGGCGATACCAGGCGATGGGAATCAGCGGCAGATCGTTCTGCACCAGTGCCATCAGCTTGTTGCGCAATTGCTGTTGCTCGGCCGGGTCATTGCTGGCCAGCAGCGCGGTCAGCGTCTGCTCGAACTGCGGGTTGTTCCAGCCCAGCGGGCCCCACTCGGCGCCACCGTTGCCGAAGTCGGCCATCAGGGTCAGCAGCGGGTCCGGCACCAGCGCGTAGTTGCGGCCGTACAGGGCCAGTTGCAGGGTGCCGTCGTTATGGGCGGCGGGGATGGCGCTGGCGTTGCCCACGGCAACCTCAACATTCACACCCACTTCGCGCAACTGCGCCTGCAGGGCGGTGGCGATCAGCGGCAGTTCCGGGCGGTCGGAGTAGGTGAGCAGCTTGAGCTGCAGGCGCTGGCCGTCCTTTTCCAGGATGCCGTCGGCGCCCGGCGTCCAGCCCTGGGCTTTGAGCAGGTCACGGGCGGCCTGCGGATCGTATTTGAGCGGCGACAGGCTGGCGTCGTGCCAGGCCGGCACGCTGCCTGCGAACATTTGCGTAGCGCCGGTGCCAGGGGCGCGCAACACGGCAGCTGTGATGCCTTCGCGGTTGATCGCCAGGCTCAGGGCACGGCGCACCTCGACCGGCGCCGTGGCGCCGTTACCGGCATTCGCCGCCAGCACCAGCACGCGCGGCACCGGGCCCATCAGCACCTGCACGTTGGGATTGCGTTGCAGGCGCGCGATGCTCGGCGGGTCGAGCTGGAACACCAGTTCGGCGCCGCCGCTTTCGGCCATCAGAGCACGGGTTTCGCCGCGCCCGGCGCCGAGGTAAGTGGTCTTCTCGATGCTCGGTTTGGTTCCCCAGTAACCATCGAAGCGTTCTGCGGCGAGGCGTTGCGGCGGCTCCAGCAGGGTCAGCTGATACGGGCCGGTGGCGATGATCTGTTTGACGTTGTCGTCGGCATCATAGGCTGCGCTGGCGAGGATATTGGTGGACGAGTGAGCCAGTAGCGCCGCCAGCGGTTTGAAGGGCTTGCTCAGGGCGATCACCACATCATTGCCATTGGCGCTGATCGCGGTGATCGGCGCGTCACGCAGCATACCGGGCTTCTTGCGCGCCGCCTCCAGGGCATGGGCGGCGACCGCTGCGGTGAGGTCGCTGCCGTCGTGGAACTTCACGCCCTGGCGGATCGACAGCGTCCACTGCTTGCCGTCGTCCGCCACGCTCCAGCGTTCGGCCAGTGCCGGCAGCGGCTGGCCCTTGGCGTCGGCCTCGAGCAGGGTTTCGGTGATCTGCATGCGCTGGAAAATGAACCCGGAAATCGCCGGATCCAGCCCGCCGATCTCGAACGGCGCGACCACGTCGAACACGCGATCATCGGCGGCGACATGGCCGGCTGTCAGCGTCAGCCAGGTGGCTAGGGCACCGGCGAGCAGCGATAGGCGAGGGCGATTGCTGAGCAGCATGGGTAGATCCTTGGCAAGTTCGAGTTACGAGCAGGAGCCAGCGCCACGCTGCCCGGTAAGAAAAACGGGCGGGCAATATAGTAATGTTATGTTGTATCGTCTAGCCGCGGTTATTTGCCTTGTGTAGGAGGCTGGTGTCACTTCGCCGGCCTATCAGCCAAAATCGCGGTTATTTAAAGCTTCTTAAAAATTGACGCCAAAATTTAGATTTTTGCTGGAAACTGTGTATCTATTGCCTCTTTCACCCCTTCTTGCAAAGCATTCAGCCGCTCTAGCACGCGATTTTTCTATGCGCCTCGGCCATCTTCTGCTGGTACTCTGTTAAGCCTTGTAACAATTTTCGGCGCTTGGCTATGACGCTTCTGTCTCGCCGCCCATCTCGCAACGCCTCAAACACGCTTAAGGATGAGACCCGCCATGAACCTCCGATCCATGCCCATCGCCCGCCGAAGCCTGCTGTGTTTTGGCGCTATTGCCATTCTGGTAGTGCTGCTGGGGCTGTTCAGCCTTTACCAGATGAGCAATATCCGCAGCGAGAGCGAAGTGATCGAGCAGAACTCGATTCCCGGAATCGTATCGAGCAGCAAGCTGGCATTGGCGTTGGCACGCCTGCGCCTGGAAACCCTGCGCCTGGCGGCCGACCCCGCCAAGGTCGACGCCACCTACGTGAAGATCCAGGACATCGGCGTGCTGATCGAAGCCGAGCTGGCGCGCTACAAGACCATGATCGGAGTGCCCGAGGAACAGGAGCATTTCGACAAACTGACCGATATCTTCCACGAGTACCTGCAGCATGACGCGACCCTGGTCACCCTGATCAAGCAGGACCGTATGGATGAAGTGCGTGATCTGCTGGCCAAGCGGCTGAACGACCTGGGCATTGCCATGAACGCGTCCTCGGGCAAGTTGCAGAGCATCAACCTCGATGAGGCCAATCATCAGACCGAGCAGGCGGTGGCGCTGTTCTCCAACGCGCAGAAAGTCACCGTGCTGGCCATCATCCTCGCCGTGGCGCTGACCCTGCTGCTGTCCTGGCGGATGACCCACAGCCTGACCGCGCCGCTGGGAACCGCCGTGGCCGCCGCGCAAACCATCGCCTCGGGCGACCTGACCCGTCAGCTGGACCTGACCGGCAAGGACGAAGCGGCGCAACTGCTGCAGGCCATGCACAGCATGCAGACCACCCTGCGCAGCACCCTGGAGCACATCGGCAAATCCGCCGAGCAACTGGCGGCCTCCACCGAAGAGATGAGCGCGGTGATGAGCGAGAGCGCCCAGGGCTTGCAGCAGCAGAACAACGAAATCGAGATGGCCGCCACCGCCGTGACCGAAATGAGCCACGCCGTGGAAGAGGTAGCGTCCAACGCCGTGACCACCTCGGCCGACTCCAAGGCCGCCGCCGAGACCGCGCGCTTCGGCCAGGTGCAGCTCACCGATACCCTGAGCGCCATCGGCTCCCTCACCGGCAACGTGCTGAGCGCCTCGGAGCAGGCTCGTAATCTTGCCGAGCAGACCCAGAACATCAGCAAGGTGCTGGACGTGATCCGCGCCGTGGCCGAACAGACCAACCTGCTGGCCCTCAACGCCGCCATCGAGGCCGCCCGTGCCGGCGAAGCCGGGCGCGGTTTCGCCGTGGTGGCCGACGAGGTGCGCTCGCTGGCCCATCGCACCGGCGAGTCGACCCGGGAAATCGAACAGATGATCGGCGGCATCCAGCAGGGCACCAACCAGACCGTCTCGGCCCTGATGACCAGCGCCGACCAGGCCCGCCAGACCCAGGAGCAGGCCAGCGCCGCCAATCAGGCCCTGAGCACCATCACCCAGGCGGTCAGCGGCATCGACGAACGCAACCTGGTGATCGCCAGCGCCGCCGAAGAACAGGCCCAGGTAGCCCGCGAAGTGGACCGCAACCTGGTGCGCATCCGCGACCTGTCGATCCAGACCTCCGCCGGCGCCGAACAAACCCAGACCGCCAGCCAGGAACTGTCGCGCCTGGCTGGTGACCTGAGTGGGCTGGTGCGTCGGTTTAAGGTTTGATGGCTGTTGTTTGCGTTAGCCGGGGCAGTGAGCTCCGGTGGCAGACAGGTGTCCATGAGTGCGATGGACGGTATCTCGCTGAGTAGGCCTCGGTCACGCACTTGTTAAGGCAGCGTATCTCATTTGTGCGGTACTGCAGTTGAGGGCGTAGCAAGATCAAATGGCCGGACCTATACTCGCCGACATGAAGACGCTCACTCTCGAACTCGACGGAACCGATCCGTGCAAGCTTTCTATGGCTCGCGTGACGGAATATCTGCGTGAGCTAGCTGAGCTTTTTGGCTCTCATGAAAGCGTACATTTTGACTCGGTTACTGAGGGTTGTGTCTGTCTGAATACATGGATAGAAGACGACAAGTACCCTCATGTACTAAATCGCGTGCGTGAGGCCGCTCAGGGCATAGGGCCTAAGCGAGCAAGAAAAGCTTACATGCAGCTATCTGCATTGATGGAGCAGGACCGCGTTGACGGTATCCTGCAAACTCCAGATGCGAATATTTTGCAGTTTCCAAAAGCCAAGGCTGCTGAGCCTGCAATGGTCGTTATCAAGCAAGGTAGCGTCCAAGGGCGCCTCTATATTGTCGGTGGGAAAGACGATACGGTTCCTGTTCGGCTTGAAGGTGCAGATGGCGAAACTCTGCTTTGCGAGGCCAATACTTTGCTAGCTGAAGAGTTAGGAAAGTTGCTCTTCAAGCACATTCGCGTTCATGGCAAGGGGGAGTGGGAAAGCCGGCCAAATGGAGGTTGGAGGCTACGCAAGATGATCATCCAATCCTACGAGAAGCTTGATAGAGTTTCTCTGCGCAGTGCCGTAGGTAAGCTTAAAGCCGTTGGTGGCATGAGCTGGAATGAAATGGATGATCCTCATGGAACGATCCATAACCTAAGGGGATGAGGTGCGCATAGTTCTAGACACCAATGTGCTCGTTCAAGCATTGAGAAATGCAAAAGACGGCATCGTCTTAGTCGATCCCGCCACTGGAAAGAACGTCGATAGGGCCGAGGCTAGGGCTGAGGCCCTAGTCGAACAAATCGATGTGAGGGGCGGTACGGTGCTTATACCCACCCCTGTCTTGGCTGAGTATCTGGTGGGGGTTGAACGGTCCCACCATCAGCAACATCTTGATATCGTCAACGGTGTTTCATGCTTTGAAATAGTCGCCTTTGATCAAATTGCGGCTGTCGAGTGTGCGCGCATGGTTGATGACAATGAGTTGAAGGTTCTGGATCCCGATGCTATCAAGGCAAAGCTGCGGTTTGACCGTCAGATCATCGCGATTGCGCTTGCAAATAATGCAGATGAGATTTGGACCCATGACAAAGGCCTTTATAAAAAGGCTCAGCGCTGTGGGCTTGTTGTGAAGTGTCTAGCTGATATAGAGCCTAATCCGCAGCAACTTGAGGCGGACTTAGGGCAATGAGTTAAGCCAAAGAGGATAGAATTTATTTTGCCTGTTCTTGGCTCGCTCTAATCTGGTTCTCAAACCTCATCAAATCCCGCATCTTGCTCACCATCATCTCGATAATCCTCTGTTCATCAAACTCGCCCAATCCCCATTCAAAACCAATAATTGATTTTCCCTCCGTCCAGGGCGCCTTGGTTGGCTTTGTGAACAGCTTGCGGCCTTCATCCATCAGCGCCTTGTCGACGTCGCACAGATACACCCTTACAAAAGGCCGCAGGTACTCTTCGCTGCACTGAAGGTAAAGCACCACATCCGACCAGCCTTCCCAGTCGTTGCAGGCGTAGCGAAGGGCCGGGCCATTCTTCCAGTTATGGCGCCGGGTAAAAGGCGTGTAGCCCGGAACTTCTGCCTGCAGCCGTTTGAGAATGCGCTTGTCGAGCTCATTAATGGCCTTGTCACGCAGCTTGTTGAGGTCGTTGATCTGTGGCAGGTGGGTGAAGACGAAATCCAGGGTGTTGGCGTCCATGCGGCGCTCCACGGCGATGTTTTTCAGGTGCAGCACGAACTCGTCGGCTAACACCCGCCATTTATTCAGAGGTTGGGTTTGCAGTTGGCGCGCCATTTCGTCCTCGATGGCCGCAATCAACTTGGCGTAGCTCACGCCTATCCAGTTCTTGGCTTTGCTCTTGCCCGATGGCGAGAGCACCACGCACAGTCGCCGGCGATGTTTATCGTCCTTCAGGCCGTTGGCATATTCCTCGTAATCGGAGAACGGATTGATCTGGCTGTGCAGGACCTTGTTCTCGAGCAGCAGATCCCAGTCATCACCGAGCAACAGCAGGTCGATACGGTTGCCGTTCTGTGTGCTCACCTCACGCTGAGGTGGTGCACGCAAGGTCGCCTGCAGTTCGTCGACATGAGGCAGGCAATTGAGCAGTGCCCGGAGGAAGCAATCTCCCTGACCGTGTACTTGGGACGGATCGAGGAAGAAGGCCAGCAAGTCTGTGGTGGGGTTTTCGAAATAGCCGCGGCCACCAAGCGCGAAGATGCTCGGCTCGTAATCGGGCTGTCGGTAATGGGCGGCTTTCGCCAGCAGGGTGCGTGCGTCTTCCAGTTCCATGGAATGGTTTCCTAAGAAGGTTCTTTATTTGTTGTGGTCGCTGGCGCGCCGTTCTTCAAAGCGCCTGCACAATTCGGCACTTCGGAAATCCCGAGCATCCCCAAAACTGCTGCCCGGCTTTCGCCCCGGATTTCACGGTGCGAATCAGCAGGGCGTTGCCGCATTTCGGGCATTGGCGTTCGGCGGTCGGGTCGCTGCGTCGTTTGAGGTTCTGTACATGCTCGCGGTGGGTGGCGAGGGTCGGGGCGCGGCGGCCGCGTTGCAGGGTTTGCAGCATGGCCTCGATTTGCGCTTCGGCGAATACCGGCTGCTGGAACGAGCGGATATAACGAACAAAGCCGCCGCCTTGCGTGACGTTGGCCGGCATCTCGGTCTTGAAGGTGCTGCCGCCGATAAAGCTGATCACCGAGTGCAGATGCTCGGGTGCAATGCCAAGCGCGGCTTCAAGGGCCTTGAGGTGTTTGTAGTTCTGGCGCAGCGGGTTCTGGAACTTGAAACTGCGCCGCCTGAAGCGTTGCGTCCACTGCGCCTGGCGCTCACCGCCAAAGATCCAGCCGCCCATGTTCTTGGTTTCCAGCACGAAGATGCCGTACACCGACAGAAACACGTGGTCGATCTGCGTGGTGCCGTCCGGCGTATTCAGGGTGACGTTGTGCAGGCGGCGGTAGGTGCGTTCATCCAGTTGCCGATGGGCGACGAAGCGCACCAGCAGTTCGCCGATATGCCCCTTGGCCCAGGGCGATTTGAGCAGGCCAATTAGAAAGGCTGCCGGAATGAGCCAGCAGAGCGTGCCCCAAACCTGGGCAATGAGAGGTGTGAAGTCCATTTCTCAACCATCGGGTAATCCTGATTGAGCCGGATCTTAACCAAAGAGCGGTGGTGGCACTATGGTATTTGCAGGCTGTCGCCGCAGCCTCTGCGCGTGCCAGGACTGCCCGCTTTTAGTGCCTCATCGCTGAACTAGTCGAAGCTCACTGCGCTCAGATGATCGATTCGTCGACATTTGTTCCCGATCTTCGGGGAAAAGCTGTCTCGCTTAGCTAGTACAGAGGACTCAGCATGACTAAGACTACGCCCGAGAAGGATCTGCGAATTGAGACGATTCGCGGACTGGCGCTGTTTCTGATGGTAGCGGGCCACGTCATCGGCAGTTCGTCCGACCTGGGCATGAAGGTGCCGGACGACTCGGTGCTGCGCTATCTCTACGATTCGCTCGTTTACATCCGCATGCCGCTGTTCACCGCCATCTCGGGTTACGTGTATGCGCTGCGGCCGGTGGACGCCGACTGTGAGCTGTCGCGCTTTTACCAGGGCAAGTTCAAACGCGTGGGCATACCGCTGCTGACGGTCTCGACGCTGTTCTTCGTCATGCAAATGATCGTGCCCAACACCAACGACAAGCCGCAGCTGAGCGAGATCTTCAGCATCTACTTCTTCAGCTACGCGCACTTCTGGTTCCTGCAGGCGATCTTTTGCATCTTCGTGGTGATTTCTTTGCTGGAGAAGGCTGGCCTGCTGCTGAGCCTGCGCAACTATGGCCTGGTGTTCGCGGCGGCCTTGGCGGCGTCCTTCGCGTCGGAGAGCGTCCCGAACCTGTTCAGCCTCGACCGGGCGGTGGAGCTGTTGCCGTTCTTCCTGCTGGGCCTGGGGCTTTATCGCTTCAGCGCGCAGCTGATCACCCGCAGCAGCGTCATCACCATGGCCGCGGCGCTGGTGATTCTGGTGGGCATCGACCAGGCCTATCTGTTCGCGTTGCTCGACCTCGACGACATGGATCTGGCCCTGGTCGGCACGGCGCTGGGTCTGGCCGCCATCAGCCTGCTGATCGCCCGGCGCTTCTACTTCATGCCGCTGGCCTGGCTGGGTTACTTCTCCTTCGAGATCTACCTGTTCCACGTCTTCGGCACGGCGGGTGCGCGCATCGTGCTGAACAAGCTGCAGATCGAGGAGCAGTGGCTGGTCTTCACCGTCAGCATGGCGCTGGGGCTGCTGCTGCCGGTGGCGTTCAAGCAGGTGCTGGAACGCATCGGCCCGCTGCATTTTCTCAGCGTGGCCTTCTTTGGCGCCAAGACGCGGGTCAACCGCGCCACCGCGCCGCTGCAGAAAAGAGCTACTGCCTGAGTCGGGCAGAAATAGAAAACCCACGCCTGGCATGGGTTTTCTTTATTTACCGATGGTTCCGGCACCCGAAGCAGTCAGTCCGCCGACTAGGCTGATGGCGGAAAATCGATGGCGGTATCGGCAATGTTGTTGAGGTAGTTGGTCAGGGTCAGCAAGGTCACCTGAGCGACCAGTTCGACGATCTTGGCGTCGCCCAGCCCGGCCTGGCGAGCCACGGCGATTTGCTCATCGCTCAGTTGGCCACGGCTTTCGGTGATCTGCCGGGCCAGGGTGGCGATGGCGTCGAGCGAGCCGGCGCGGGCCTGATCGATCTGCTCGGCATCAAGGCCGGCCTTGGTGGCGAAGAAGCTATGGGCGGCGATGCAGTAATCGCAGCCGTTGACTTCGGAGGTGGCCAGTGCGGCAATCTCACGCTCTTTGGCGTTCAGCGAGCTTTTGCCCAGCGCCTGGGCCAAAGCCAGGTAGCCATTGAGCGCCGCCGGCGCGTGAGCCAGTGTGCTGAAGGCATTGGGAATGAAGCCCAGGCCTTTTTGCACGCCTTCGAGGGCAGCGCGCGAGCCGGAGGGAGCCTGTTCCAGGGTGAGGGCAGCGATACGGGTCATGGTGATTCTCCAGTCAGTTGAGCAATGAGCTTGTCGATCAAGCTTGGCGCTCATACTAGGTATCGCAGCTTTTCTTTCGGATTCAGATCGTCGATGTTATGCAACAGATCGTCTAAATCGAGTCCGCCATGGATCGTTTGTCTGTCCTGCTAAAACACTTCAATCCCCATGCCGCCACCTTCCATCAGGGCGCGTTCTGCGGGGTAAGCGACATCGATGGCCAGAGCGCCTTCGGCCACGCCCACCTGCTGCGCGCCGGGCGACTTAGTTTTCGGGACAAGCACAATCAGCTGATCGAGCTGAGCGAGCCGAGCCTGATCCTGGTGATTCGGCCCCAGCAGCATCAATTGGTGGCCACCGAGGCCGATGCCGCCGAGCTGGTCTGCGCGACGCTGCATTTCGATGGCGGAGCCCGCAACCCCCTGACCCTGGCGCTGCCGGATTACATCGTGCAGCCGCTGCGGGAATTACCGGGCTTGAGCGGCAACCTCGACTGGTTGTTCGCGGAAGCCTTCGGTGAGGCGTGCGGACGCGAGGTGGTGCTCAACCGCCTGTTCGAGCTGATGCTGATCCAACTGCTGCGGCACCTGATCGCCACCGGTAGCATCACATCGGGAATGCTGGCCGGCTTGGCCAATCCACGTCTGGCGCGGGCGCTCACTGCCTTGCATGGTGAACCGCAGCGCGCCTGGTCAGTGGCTGAACTGGCCGATGTGGCGAACATGTCGCGGGCCAGTTTCGCGGCGCATTTTCGCCAGGTGGTCGGTGTGACGCCGGCCGATTACCTGGCCAACTGGCGAATCGGCCTGGCCCAGAAACGCTTGCGCGAAGGGCGGTCGATGGCCCTGATCGCCGCCGAGGTGGGCTATGAAAGCCCCTCGGCGCTGGCGCGAACCTTTCGCCGCAAGGTCGGCAGCAGCCCCAGCCAATGGTTGCAGCAAGAGGGCGCCTGAGCCAGGCCGCTCAGGCCTTCACCCCGCGCACGTCGCGGCGGATCGCCTGGGGCGGCACGCCAAAGCCGCGGATGAACACTTCGCGCATATGGCGGCGGTCGCGAAAGCCGGTTTCCTTGGCGATCACGTCCAGGGAATGGCGGCTTTGCTCGATCATCACCCGCGCCGCTTCCAGGCGTAGGCGTTCGATGGCCTTGGCCGGCGACTGCCCGGTTTCTGCGGTGAATACCCGGGTGAACTGGCGCGGGCTGAGGTGCACGGCCTCGGCCAGTTCCTCGACGCTCAGCGCCTTGTGCAGGTTCTGCCGGGCGTAGTTCAGGGCGTTCTGAATGCGGTCGGACTTCGGCGCCAGGGTGAGCATCTGCGAGTGCTGCGATTGCCCGCCGGAACGGCGCTGGTGCATGACCAGCTTGTGCGCCACCGAGCGCGCCACTTCGGGGCCGAGGTCCTTTTCCACCATGCCCAGGGCCAGATCCAGGCCGGCAGTCATGCCGGCGGAGGTCCACATGCTGCCGTCGATGATGAAGATGCGATCGTCTTCGACGCTGATCTGCGGGTACAGGCGTTGCAGCGCGGCGCCGTAGGCCCAGTGGGTGGTCGCGCGGCGGCCATCGAGCAACCCGGCTTCGGCCAGCACGAAGCCGCCGGTGCAGATGCCGGCGACGCGGCGCGCCTGCTGCCCGGCCTGGCGCACGAAGGCCAGGGCTGTCTCGCTCGTGCGGGTATCCAGGGGTTTGTTGACCCCGGCGATCATCCAGGTGTCGGCCAGACCAGGGGTGCTCAGCACGCTGGTCTCGATCCCCAGGCCCAGGGACGAGCGCACGATGCCGCCGGCCTCGGAGAAGAACTCGATGGAGTAGAAGGGCTTCTCGGCCACGATGTTGGCGAATTCGAAGACGGTCTGGGTGGCGAGCGACAGCACCTGGAAGTCGTCGGAAAGCAGGTAGCCGATTCTGTGCATGGTCGTGTCTCGGGGTGCTAGTGTCCTAAAACATGACTTTATACGTCATTTAGGTCTTTGCCCATCCTCGCCATGATGTGTCCCAAGCACAACGCACTTGGAGACACACCATGAATACTGCATCGAAAGGCACTGCACTGGTCACTGGCGCATCTTCCGGCATCGGCGCGCTGTACGCCGAACGCCTGGCCCAGCGTGGCTACGACCTGATTCTGGTCGCCCGCAACCGTGACCGCCTCAACGACCTGGCCCGCCGCATCACCGACGACACCCAGCGCGTAGTCGAGGTGCTGCAGGCCGACCTGGGCGACGCCACCAGCCTGGCTACCGTGGAAGCCAAGCTCAAGCAGGACGCGAGCATCACCCTGCTGGTCAACAACGCCGGCATCGGCACCCACACGCCGCTGCTGGCCAGCGATGTCGGCCTGATGACGCGGATGATCGACCTCAACGTCACCGCGCTGATGCGCCTGAGCTACGCGGCCATCCCCGGCTTCGTCGAGCGCGGTAACGGCGCCATCATCAATATCTCGTCCATTGTCAGCATCACCCCGGAAGTGCTCAACGGCGTGTACGGCGGCAGCAAGGCGTTCGTCACCGCCTTCAGCCAGTCGCTGCACCACGAGCTGGCCGACAAGGGCGTGCGCGTTCAGGCGGTACTGCCGGGCGCCACTGCCACCGAGTTCTGGGATAACGGCGGCCTGCCGCTGGAGCACCTCGACCCCAGCATCGTGATGCCGGCCAGCGCCCTGGTCGACGCCGCACTGATCGACTTCGATCGCGGCGAACTGATCTCCATCCCTTCGCTGCACGACGCCAGCCAGTGGCAAGCCTACGAGGCGGCGCGCAAGGCCATGTTCAACCAGCTTTCCACCAACCAGCCCGCACCGCGCTACAGCGCGCAGCGTTGATCGACCCTTACTGATAGGAGCACCAGCATGAAACTCAGCGGCAATACCATCTTCATCACCGGCGGCACCTCGGGCATCGGTCGCGGCCTGGCCGAAGCCTTCCATCAACGCGGCAACAAGGTGATCATCGCCGGCCGCCGCCAGGCGCTGCTCGACGAGATCGCCCGCGTCAACCCCGGCATCGACACCGTGGTGCTGGACATCAACGATGCGCAGCAGATCGAGGACGTGGCGCAGCAGGTGATCGCACGCCATCCGGACCTCAACGTGGTGATCAACAACGCCGGCATCATGCCGTTCGACGACGCCGCCTCGGGCGACCTCGACGATGAGCAGGCGGTCGGCCTGGTAACCACCAACCTGCTCGGCCCGGTGCGAGTCAGCGCGGCCTTCGTCGAGCACCTCAAGCGCCAGCCGGATGCCACCATCATCAACAACAGCTCGGTGCTGGCGTTCATCCCGATTGCGGTCACCGCGCTGTACTCGGCGACCAAGGCGGCCATCCATTCCTACAGCCTGTCGCAGCGCTTCATGCTGCGCGACACCAGCGTCAAGGTGCTGGAGATCGCGCCGCCATGGGTCGACACCGACCTGATCCACAAGAGCGGCGACGCGCGCGCCATGCCGCTGGACGCCTTCATCGCCGAGACCCTGACCAAGCTGGAGACGGCGACCACCGAGGTGATCGTCGACGGCATCACGGCACTGCGCGCCAACGTCGGGCCGAACGAGCACGCACTGGTTAACCAGTTCAACCAGTCGATTATCGACAACCCCATCCCCGTTGCCTGAGCCCGGCGCCCGACCTCATCACGAGGTCGGGCGTTCTCGTGCACCCCTGGAGAACCTCATGCACAGCCCTATTAATGCAGCGAATCGCCTCGCTCTACGCCTGCTCAGCCTGGCGTATTTCGTCCAGGCGGTCGGCGCGCTTTCGGTGGTCGGCAGCCTGGAGGCGATCTCCGCCGCCTGGGCCTTGAGCAGCGCCCAGAGCGCGCTGTTGATCACCGTGTTCGGCATCACCTTCGCGCTCGCCGCACCGCTGCTGCAGATGACCCTGGGCCATCTGCGCCGGCGTGCCCAGGTGCTGCTGGGGCTGTCGATATTCAGCGCCGCCGCGCTGCTGTTCGCCGCGGCGCCGGATTACCAGACGCTTTTGGCGTCGCGTGTGCTGATGGGATTGGGCGCGGGCTTCATCGGCCCGGTGCTTGGTGCTCTGGGCTCCAACCTGGTGACGCGCGAGCAGCAGGGCAGCGCCATCGCCATCGTGCTGCTCGGGCTGAGTGTCGCGGGGCTGGCCGGCATGCCGATCAGCGCCTGGATCGCCCATGAGTTCGGGGCACGCAGCCTGTTCTTCGGCATTGGCGCCAGTGGTCTGCTCATCGCGGCGCTGATCTTCATCTGGGTGCCGGACCGCGTGGCCGGGCAGCGTGCCGCCCCCGCCGATGTGCTGGCGCTGCTGACCGGCGCCACCTCGCTAAGCGCCTTTCTGGTGGTGTTCTTCGTCACCACCGGCGTGTTCACCACCTACGCCTTTCTGGCGCCGATCATCGGCAACGATTTCCACGGCAGCGCTGGCGATATCACCCTGGCGCTGACCGTGCTGGGTGTAGCGGGCGTGCTCGGTAACCTGCTGGTCACGCGGCTGGCGCTACGGGTCAGCGCCGAGCGTTTGCTTGTGATCGGGATCGGCCTGCTGGCGCTGGATCTGCTGGGCCTTGCTGTGATGCCGCGGCAGCTCGGCGGCCTGTTGCTGGCTCTGGTGATCTGGGCGCTGGCCACCGATATCGTCTGGCCGTCGCAGCAACGGCGCATCGTCGAGCTGATGCCCGAGCAACGTGGCATCGCCCTGGCCCTGACCGCGTCGTTCATGTTCGCCGGTATCGGCACCGGCTCAGCGGTCGCCGGCTGGCTCTATCCCGTTGTCGGCTACACGGGCCTGCTGCTGGCTTCGCTGCTGTTTCTGCTGCTGGCTTTCGTCAGCCTGCGGGTTTCGGAGTGGCGGGCGCGCGCACTCGTATTCGCGCCAGGGCTGAGGTGATGGGGCGGGATAAAGGGCTTGGCGTCTGGGGCTGAGCCTCTGATGTCTGAGTTTTTCGACACCCAAAGAAAAACCCCTGACTTTCACTAGAAAAATCAGGGGTTTGTTTGGTGGAGCCGGGGGGATTTGAACCCCCGTCCGCCAGTTCTCCACTGTCGGTACTACATGCTTAGCCGTGTCTATTGAGTTAACCCTCAGCCGCCCGACGGGCAGGGTGCATTGGGCGAGTTGTGTAAGTTTTAGCCACTTCGTCCACAACGTACTACGCGGCGATCCTGTTCTGCATGACAATCACTTCGGGTTTACAGGCATCCCCTAGTGATCGCTGGAGCCGAAGCTACCAGAAGGACTAGTCGCGCCGCTTACGCAGCGAGAGCGTAGCCCTCGTAGTTTTCGTCATTGGCAACTATAGAAAGTTGCAACAGTGGATTTACGACTTCTGTTACCAAGTCGGCATGCACCTCGAGCTTCGCCACCGGCGTCGAATCCTAATCGGCCCCGAAACTTGCGAGACGCGCAGTGTACGCCAAAAGGGTTCGTGGCGTCGACCCGGGCGACACGGCGCGCTCGCAAACAGGCCGGTCTGGAACCGGCCTGTTTTACGATCAGCGGGTAGCGCCGCTGCCGTCGTCACCCGGTGCGTCGAGCAGTTGCAGGGCGTCCTGGGCGTGGGTGCCGCAGGCTTCCAGATCGCCAGCAGCCTGGGCGTCGGTGGCTTTCTTCTTGGCGTCTGCAACCTGCTGCTTGAGCGGCTCGGGCAGGGTGGCTTTGGTGGCCACGGCGTTATCGAGTTTTTGCAGGTTGACGGTGCACAGGTCATCAGCTGCGAAGGCCGGTGCGGCCAGTACGGCGGCAATGACGAACATGGATACGCGCTTCATGTGGTAATCCTCTCATCACGAATAGATTCCCGGTGCCGCCCTGGTTGAGGGTGAGGAGAGCCGGGAGCGTCCCGCCCAAATCGTTTGGGCTTAGTGAAGCTGACTGGCCTTTCGCAATGACGGTTCAGTGTTTTTCTGGTGGCGTATCGCCTGCCTCAAAACGGTGCGGCTTACACCGGGTCGGCATGCACCAGCACTTCGGCCTGAGTGAATTCGCCGCGGATGGCATCTTCCACCTGTTCGCACAGTGCGTGGGCTTCGGTGAGGCTGAGGTTGCCGGGCAGGTCGACGTGCAGCTGCACGAACCAGCGGGTACCGGACAGCCGCGTGCGCAGGTCGTGGATGCCGATGACGCCGGGCACCGCGCAGGCCAGCTCGCTCATGCGCGTGCTGACGTCGGGGGCCAGTTCCTGGTCCATCAGCACGCTGACCGACTGGCGGGCGATGCTCACCGCGCTCCACAGGATGTAGGCAGCGATGCCGATGGCGAACAGTGCGTCGCCCTGTTGCCAGCCCAGGTAGGCGAGCAGCAGGGCGAGGAGGATGCCGCCGTTGAGCAGCAGGTCGGAGCGGTAGTGCAGCGAGTCCGCGTGGATCGCCGTGGAGCCGGTCTTGCGTACCACGTGGTGCTGGAACAGCAGCAGGGCGACGGTCAGCACCATGGACAGCAGCATCACCGCGATACCGAGCGCTTGAGCTGTCAGCGGTTCCGGCTGGCGCAAGCGCTCGAAACCCTGCACAGCCACCAGAATCGCGCTGGCTCCAATGAACAGCGCCTGGCCCAGCCCGGCCAGCGCCTCGGCCTTGCCATGGCCGTAACGGTGATCGTCATCGGCAGGGCGCAGGGCGATGTTCACGGCGATCAGGTTGAGCAGTGAGGCGGCGCTGTCGAGCAGCGAATCGGTCAGGCCGGCGAGCAGGCTGACCGAGCCGCTGGCCCACCAGGCGATCGCCTTGCACAGCACCAGGGTCAGCGCCACGCAGAGCGCTGCGGCAGTGGCCTGGCGCATTAGGCGGGCGTGCTGGCGGTCGAGAGTCATGGCCGATCCATGTGCTGCTATCAGAGCTGTACGGAACGTGCTCACGCTCTTGCGAGCTAGAGGCCTGCAAGGCAAAAGCAGGCGAGGAAGCGGAGTGTACTGTTGTACATGAGCATTCCGAGCCTGGTTTTAACGCAGCAGGGTCGACGCGCAGCTGAGCGTGTGCAGGTTTCTAGGCGGAAGGGCGCAGGCCGTAAGCGGCCAGCTGCTCAGCGCTACCGCTGTGCTGAATCAGGCGCGGGTCGTCGAGTGGCAGGTTGTGGCCGGTTTGGGTTTCGATCAGCGCCTTGAGCTTGGCGTTGTCGACTTTGCCGTCGGCGTCCACTACGTCCTTGAGCGACTGGGTGTCGACCTGCGCGGTGGTGCCGCCTGGCAGGTAGATGGCGCCAGTGGCGAAGTCGATACCAAAGGCGATCAGGCCGGGAATCACGTAAAAGAGAATGCCGATGGCGTCCAGACCGACGACCAGGGGGTCGACACGGCCTTCGATCTGGCCGCGACGGTCGGGGAAGAAGATGGTGCCGCAGGCAGACAGTTGAGTGACCAATGTAACGGCGAGAACGCCGCCGATAACGCGGGATTTCGTGCGCATCGAGCACCTCCAGAAAAAGTGGACGCCACTATAGCAAGGCGAGCATGGCAAAGCTGCTGTGGCGCGGCAATACGCAGCTTTCGACGGTATATGACCGAGCAAGCAGGGCGGCGGTTCGCCGCTATAATCGCCGGCCTGAAATGGAGCCCCGATGAACAGCCTGCCGATCGATTCCCTGCTGCCCAACCTGTGCCGCGCCCTTGCCGAGCGCGACGAAGTGGTCCTCGAAGCACCGCCCGGCGCCGGCAAGACCACCCGCGTGCCGCTGGCCGTGCTCGACCAGCCCTGGTTGGCCGGGCAGCGCATCATCATGCTCGAACCGCGGCGCCTGGCCGCCCGCGCTGCGGCTGAGCGGCTGGCCAGCGAGCTGGGCGAGAAGGTCGGCGAGACGGTGGGCTATCGCATCCGTCTGGACAGCAAGGTCGGCCCCGATACGCGTATCGAGGTAGTGACCGAGGGCATCCTCGCCCGGCGCCTGCAGGACGACCCGGCGCTGGAGGGCGTCGGCCTGGTGATCTTCGACGAATTCCACGAGCGCAGCCTGGATGCCGACCTGGCCCTGGCGCTAACGCTCAACGGCCGGGCGATGTTTCGTGGCGAAGGCAGCGGTGAGGCGCCGCTCAAGGTGTTGCTGATGTCCGCTACTCTGGAGGGCGAGCGCCTGGCCGAATTGCTGGGTGACGCGCCGGTGCTGCGCAGTGAAGGGCGCATGTACCCGGTGGACATTCGCTGGGGCACGCCCTGGCAGGCCGGCGAATGGTTGGAGCCGCGGGTGCTGCAAACCGTTTTGCAGGCCCTGGACGACGAGCCGGGCAGCCTGCTGGTGTTTCTGCCCGGCCAGGCGGAAATTCGTCGCGTGGCCGAGCAACTGGGCGAAGCGCTGGGCGGGCGCAGCGACGTGCGCGTCTGCCCGCTGCATGGCGAGCTGGAGCTGTCGGCCCAGCGTGCGGCCATCGAGCCGGCGCCGGCCGGGCTGCGCAAGGTGGTACTGGCCACCAACATCGCCGAGACCAGCTTGACCATCGACGGTGTGCGGGTGGTGGTCGACGCCGGCCTGGCACGGGTGCCGCGTTTCGATCCGGGCAGCGGCATGACGCGCCTGGATACCACGCGTATTTCCCGCGCCTCGGCCACCCAGCGCGCCGGCCGTGCCGGGCGTCTGCAACCAGGCGCGTGCTATCGGCTATGGTCCCAGGCTCAGCATGAGCAACTGCCTGCATATTCCTCAGCGGAAATCCTTCAGGCCGACCTGGCCGGTCTCGCGCTGCAGCTCGCGCGCTGGGGCGTCGAGGTCGACGAGCTGGTCTGGCTCGACCCGCCGCCCGCTGCCGCCTACGCCCAGGCGCGCGACCTGTTGCAGCGCCTTGGCGCCCTTGACGAACGTGGCGTGTTGACCGCCCACGGCCAGGCCATGGCCGAGCTGCCGGCCCATCCGCGTATCGCTCATCTGTTATTGCGCGGCCAGGCCTTGGGCCTTGGCGAGCTGGCCTGTGACCTGGCGGCGCTGTTGGGCGAGCGCGACATATTGCGCGGCGGCCAGTGCGGCGCGGGCGCCGATCTGCATAGCCGCCTGGCGCTGCTGTCGGGTGAGAGCCGGGCGGCGCGGGGTGCCCAAGGTGGCGTGCAGCGGGCCCGGCAACTGGCCAAACAGTTTCAGGGTTATCTGCGCCGGGTTGCGGTTAGCGAGCCGGTGGGCGATCCCGAGCACGGCCGCTGGCTTGGCGCGCTGCTGGCCTTCGCCTACCCGGACCGCATCGCTCGCCAGCGCCGCGAGGGCGGCGCCGAATATCGCCTGGCCAACGGGCGTGCCGCGCAGTTCGGCGAAGCCGATGCTCTGATGAAGCACGGCTGGCTGGTGGTTGCCGACCTGGGCAGCCGCCAGGGCCAGCGCGAAGAGCGCATCTACCTGGCTGCGGAGCTGGAGCCGGCGCTGTTCGAGTCGGTGTTGGCCGAGCAGGTCAGCAGCCAGGATCTGCTCGAATGGGACGAGCGCGAAGGCGTGCTGCGCGCCGAGCGGCAGCGCAAGGTTGGTGACCTGGTGCTCAGCAGCGAGGCGTTACCGGGGCTGGATGCCGAGGCGCGCACTACGGCGTTGCTCGGTCTGGTGCGGCGCAAGGGGTTGGCGCTGCTGCCGTGGACGCCGGAGCTGCGTCAGTGGCAGGCGCGGGTGATGCTGCTGCGCGGGATCGATCTGCAAAGCCAGGCAGACAGCGAATGGCCGGATGTATCGGACACGGCGCTGCTGGCCAGCCTGGAAACCTGGCTGGCGCCGTATCTGGGCAAGGTCACCCGGCTGAGTCACTTCGGCAACCTCGACCTGCACGCGATGTTGCAAACCCTGTTGCCCTGGCCGCTGCCCCAGCGCCTGGATGAATGGGCACCGCGCAGCATCGCCGTGCCGTCCGGCTCACGTATCGGTGTGGATTACAGCGAGCACCCGCCGGTATTGGCAGTGCGCCTGCAGGAGCTGTTCGGCCTGGCCGAGACGCCGCGCATCGCCAACGGTCGTCAGCAGGTGCTGCTGCACTTGTTGTCCCCGGCGCGTCGACCGGTGCAGGTGACTCAGGATCTGGCCAACTTCTGGCGCACCACCTACGCCGAGGTGAAGAAGGATTTGAAGGGCCGTTATCCGAAACACTACTGGCCCGACGATCCCTTGATCGCCGAGCCCACGGCGCGGGCCAAGCCGCGCAAGTAGTGCCCCGTTCTACAGAACGTCCACTGTGAATGGCCTGGCGTAGAGCGCAGCGGTGACCGGGGTTGTAATGCACCGGTGCCGCCGCGCTCGCCCCTTGCTATGGCGCCGCTCAGCGCACCAGGCAAGGCTTCTTGTTATCGAAAGTCCAGCCGCTGATCAGGTACTGCATGGCCACCGCATCGTTGCGCGCGCCCAGGCCCATGCCCTTGTAGCACTCGTGGGCCTTGGCCACTGCGTCCATGTCCAGCTCCACGCCCAGGCCAGGTTTTTTCGGCACCTGCACCAGGCCGCCTTCGATACGCAGCGGCTCCTTGGTCAGGTGCTGGCCGTCCTGCCAGATCCAGTGGGTGTCGATGGCGGTGATCTTGCCCGGCGCGGCCGCTGCCACGTGGGTGAACATGGCCAGAGACACATCGAAGTGGTTGTTCGAGTGCGAGCCCCAGGTCAGGCCCCAGTCGTTGCACATCTGCGCCACGCGCACCGAACCCTGCATGGTCCAGAAGTGCGGGTCGGCCAGGGGAATGTCCACCGATTGCAGCTGGATCGCGTGGCCCATCTGCCGCCAGTCGGTGGCGATCATGTTGGTGGCAGTCGGCAGGCCGGTGGCGCGACGGAATTCGGCCATCACCTCGCGGCCGGAGTAACCGTTCTCGGCGCCGCAGGGGTCTTCGGCGTAGGCGAGCACATGGTGCTGGTCGCGGCACAGGCGAATGGCTTCGGCCAGTGACCAGGCGCCGTTCGGGTCCAGGGTGATGCGCGCCTCCGGGAAGCGCTCGGCCAGGGCGGTCACCGCTTCGATTTCCTCGTCGCCGCGCAGTACGCCGCCCTTGAGTTTGAAGTCCTTGAAGCCATAACGCTCGTAGGCGGCTTCGGCGAGGCGCACCACGCCCTGTGCGTCCAGCGCTTCTTCGTTGCGCACGCGGAACCAGGCGTTGTCGGCATCGGCTTCCTGACGATAGGGCAGGTCGGTCTTCTTGCGATCGCCGACGTAGAACAGGTAGCCGAGCATTTCCACGGCATCGCGCTGCTGGCCTTCGCCAAGCAGGGCAGCGACCGGCACGTCCAAGTACTGACCGAGCAGGTCGAGCAGGGCGGACTCGATAGCGGTGACAGCATGGATGGTGATACGCAGGTCGAAGGTCTGCAGACCTCGGCCGCCGGAGTCCCGGTCAGCGAAGGCCTGACGAACCTGGCCGAGCAGTTTCTGGTATTGGCCGATGGGTTGGCCGAGCAGCAGTTGGCGGGCGTCTTCCAGGGTCTGGCGAATGGCTTCGCCGCCCGGCACTTCACCGACGCCGACGTGGCCGGCGTTGTCGCGCAGGATCAGCAGGTTGCGGGTGAAGAACGGCGCGTGGCCGCCGCTGAGGTTGAGCAGAAAACTGTCGTGCCCGGCGACCGGGATGACTTCCAGAGCGGTGATGACCGGGGTACCTGCATGGGTGTTGTTATTGTTCATCGCGTGGTTCCTGTGCCTGAAGGCGTTGCGGTGGGCGTGGCTGCCTTGGCGGGCAGCGCTGAAAGATAACGTTATCATCATATTCGGATAACGTTATCATTCAAGCGAAAATTTATAAGGCGCGGTTAACGCGCATGTAGTCTTAGGACGTAGAAGGTAGGACGTAGGATGGGTCGGGCCGCGTAGGTGCAACCCGTCAATGGATTATTGGGGGCACAAGTCATTCGCGGGCATGGCCCGCTCCCACAGTTCGTAGCCCAGGGCGAGCTTAGCGACACCCGGGGCATCGCGGCGCGAACATCGAAAACCTGGGTATCGGTGTGCTCAACCGCAGGCTACGAGAAGTGATTTTGCCTTGGGCGGTGCTGGCCCGCTCGATGATGGCGAAGCGGGTATCGACACGGGCTCGGCCGGTTGGCCAGTTTGTAGATGGGGCGGGCCGCGTAGGTGAAACCCATCAATTGCCTACGAATCTAGGTTCGAGCCGTGCTGCCGCGCTCAACGATCGTGAAGCCTGTATCCACTCTCGGCTCTGCGCTCTGGCCATCGAAGCGGCGCAGCAGCGCTTCGGCGACCTGGCGTCCCATCTCCGTTGCATTGACGCTCACGGTCGACAGCGCTGGGTTGGCGAACTGGCCATTGAGGGTGTCGCCGAAACCCAGCACGGCGAGGTCGTCCGGCACGCTCAGCCCGCGGGTGGAGGCTTCGGCCAGCACGCCGAGGGCCACGGTATCCGAGCTGCAGAAGATGAAGTCCGGCTTCTCGCCGGCATCGAGCAGGTTGGCCAGGCCCTTGCGGCCGACCTCCCAGGTGGCGGGCAGCGGTAGTGTCTGCACCGCCACGTTATTCACGCCCAGTTCGGCGAGTCGGCCGATCACCGCCTTGCAACGGCGCAGCGCCCGCGGGTCGTCGACGCCGACCACCGCCCAGCGGCGGTAACCCTTGGCGAAGAAGTGTTCGGCCACGGCGACGCCGACCTGTTCGTGGGAAAAGCCCACCTGCATGTCCAGGCCGTCGTCGCTCAGGTCCCAGGCTTCGACCACCGGAATGCCGGCGGACGCCAATCGCTCACGGCTGGCCTGGGTGTGGAAAGTGCCGGTCAGCACGATGCCGTCCGGGCGGCGGCCGAGAATGGTGGCCAGCAGGGCTTCCTCCTGTTCAGGCACGTAGCCGCTGGGCCCGACCAGGGTGTGGTAGCCCGCCTCGGCGAGGCGATCCATGATCGCCTGCACCACGCTGGCGTAGATCGAGTTGGCGATGGTCGGCAGCACGATGGCCACCAGGCGGCTCTTGCTGGTGGCCAGGGCGCCGGCCATCAGGTTGGGTACGTAACCCATGGCGCGCACCACTGCCAGCACATGCTCGCGGGTGGCATCGCTGACCAGTTCCGGGCGCTGGATGGCACGCGACACGGTGATCGGCGACACGCCCGCCTTGAGCGCCACGTCCTTGACCGTCACCGGCAGATCGCCGAGGTCGCCGCGGTCTTTGGCCAGTTCTCTGCGCGATTTTCTTGCCACGGGCGGGTCTCGATGGGATGCAGTTGTGCGGGGAGGTTAAGGCAGGCGCGCCGTATTGTCGCCCGCACGCAGCATATACAGGCGGAACACCACCACCGTGGTGAACAGCTGGCAGAGGCCGAACAGCATATCCAGCAGCAGGCGCGCGGCGGGCTCGCTAGCGATATCGCCGGCCCAGAAGCTGGCGACCCATGGCGGCACCATCACCAGCATCACGCAGGTGAAGATCGGCCAGAAGTGCCCGTCGGTCAGCTGCAGGCTGGCATGCAGCGCCTGCAACGGCGTGAGGCCGCGCAGCACCAGCAGGTAATCGGCGAATACCAGCCGCACCATCAGCCACAGCCCGGGCAGGATGAACAGCGAGATGCCGAGCATGATCGCCAGGGTACCGATGCCGGCCAGCAGCACGAAGCGCGGCCACAGGCTCAGGCTCATGGCCACCAGTGCGCCCTTGCCGGGATGTTCGCCGCGACTGCGGGCGTCGATGAACAGAATGAGCGCGGCGCTGTACAGCGGGTAGAAAAACAGGCCGAGCAGCACCTCGTAGAGCGGCACCTTGGCCGTGCCGACCAGGTCTTCGAGGTGCAGGCTCAGGAAGGCTTCGAGGAGCAGGAATGGCATGCACAGCACCAGGATGTGCAAGAGGTTTTGCCGGAAGAAGAACCAGGCGTCACGCAGGGCGTCGAGGGGATTCATGAACGGTCGCAGCCAGAAAAACAGGCCGCCATGATACGAGCGTGGCCGGCCTGCCACCAGTGATGACGTTCGTCGCCCGCCTGGCGCCGCCTTCGACCTCAAGGGGCGCGGCTGGCATACTGGCCGCCCGTGCAATCCGCGCGAGCCCTTGTGAGGATGTCCGGTGAAGAAAATTGCCGTGTTCGCCGACGTGCAGAATCTCTACTACACCGTGCGCCAGGCCTATGGTTGCCACTTCAACTACACGGCGTTGTGGAGCGAGCTGGCGGCTGGCGGCGAGATCGTCGCGGCCTACGCCTACGCCATCGACCGTGGCGACCCCAAGCAGCAGCAGTTCCAGCAGATCCTGCGCAACCTGGGCTTCACCGTGAAGCTCAAGCCCTATATCCAGCGCAGCGATGGCTCGGCCAAGGGCGACTGGGACGTGGGCATCACCCTCGACGTGATGGACGCCGCGGCAGACGTCGACAGCGTGGTGCTGGCCTCCGGTGACGGCGATTTCGACCTGCTGCTCGAGCGCATCCGCCAGCGCCATGGCGTCGAAGCCGTGGCCTACGGCGTGCCCGGGCTCACCGCGCAGTCGCTGGTGCGCGCAGCCAGCCGTTACGTGCCCATCGAGGGCCATCTGTTGCTCAAACACTGAGGTTCACGTGAAACCCATCGCTGTCATCGACTTCGAAACCACCGGCATGTCGCCGGCCCAGCAGGCCCGCGCCACCGAAATCGGCGTGGTGATCATCGAAGACGGGCAGATCACCGCCCGCTACCAGAGCCTGATGAACGCCGGCGCCTGGGTGCCGCCCTTCATCGAGC
Source organism: Pseudomonas fulva 12-X (assembly GCF_000213805.1). Taxonomy (NCBI): domain Bacteria; kingdom Pseudomonadati; phylum Pseudomonadota; class Gammaproteobacteria; order Pseudomonadales; family Pseudomonadaceae; genus Pseudomonas; species Pseudomonas fulva. Next base: position 902,674 of record NC_015556.1, read on the forward strand.
AACTGACCGGCATCAGCAACGCCATGGTGCGCAGCGCGCCGCCGGCCGCCGAGGTGATGCACGAGGTCGCCGAGTTCGTTGGCGACATCCCGATGCTGGCGCACAACGCCGCGTTCGACCAGAAGTTCTGGGACGCCGAGCTGGGCCTGATCGGCCGTACCCGCGTGCAGCATTTCGCCTGTTCGCTGCTGCTCTCGCGCCGTCTGCTGCCGGGTGCGCCGAGCCACAAGCTCGGCAACCTCAACCGCTGGGCGCGGCTGCCCGATACCGGCAAGGCGCACCGGGCGCTGGCCGATGCGGAAATGGCCGCCAACCTGACCCTGCACCTGTGCAAGGTGCTGCGCGAACAGCATGGCCGCAGCGCTGTGGATCATGACTTCCTGCGCCAGCTGCAGGGCATGTCCGCCGCTAAGGTGCGCGCGCTGCTCGCCGCGTAGCCTGGCGTTGAGCGTAGCGATACCCAGATCGCTTTCCCTGCGCTGCAACGGCTGAGCGATAGAACCCCGGACGCGCTAAACTGCGCGCCATTTCCACAGCTCACCACGTTGTCCGCCATGACCTTCGCTTCCCTCGGCCTGATCGAACCCCTGCTGCGCTGCCTCGACGGCCTCGATTACAAGACCCCGACGCCTGTCCAGGCCCAGGCCATCGGCCCAGTGCTAAAGGGCCGCGACATCATGGCCGCGGCGCAGACCGGCACCGGCAAGACCGCCGCTTTTACCCTACCGATCCTGCAGCGCCTGATGATGGAAGGCCCGGTGGTGGCCAGCAATTCGGTGCGTGCCTTGGTGCTGGTGCCGACCCGCGAGCTGGCCGAGCAGGTGCAGCAGAGCGTGCAGACCTACTCGCAGTTCCTGCCCCTGCGCAGTTATGCGGTGTACGGCGGGGTGAGCATCAACCCGCAGATGATGAAGCTGCGCAAGGGCCTCGACGTGCTGGTCGCCACGCCGGGCCGTTTGCTCGACCTGTACCGTCAGAGCGCGGTGAAGTTTTCCCAGCTGCAGGTGCTGGTGCTCGACGAAGCCGACCGCATGCTCGACCTGGGTTTTGCCCGCGAGCTGGATGAGCTGTTCGCCGCCCTGCCGAAGAAACGCCAGACCTTGCTGTTCTCCGCGACCTTTTCCGACGCCATCCGCGGCTTGGCCAAGGAAATGCTGCGCGACCCGCTGAGCATCGAAGTCAGCCCGCGCAACGCCGCCGCCAAGTCGGTCAAGCAGTGGCTGATTCCGGTGGACAAGAAGCGCAAGGCCGAGCTGTTCCTGCACCTGTATCGCAGCAAGAAATGGTCGCAAGTGCTGGTGTTCGCCAAGACCCGCAAGGGCGTCGACGAACTCGAGCAGGCGCTGCTGGCCGAAGGCATTCGCGCCGATTCGATCCACGGTGACAAGCCGCAGCCGACGCGCCTGCGCGCCCTGCAGCGTTTCAAGGCCGGCGAAGTCGATGTGCTGGTGGCCACCGACGTGGCTGCCCGCGGCCTGGATATCGACGACCTGCCGCTGGTGGTCAACTTCGACCTGCCCATCGTCGCCGAAGACTACGTGCACCGCATTGGCCGTACCGGGCGCGCGGGGGCCAGCGGCCAGGCGGTATCGCTGGTCTGCGCCGACGAGGTGCAACTGCTCTCGGCCATCGAAGCGCTGATCCAGCAGATCCTGCAGCGCGTCGACGAACCAGACTTTATCCCCGACCACCGCGTGCCGCAGACTGTCGCCGGCGGCCTGGTGGTGAAGAAACCGAAGAAACCGAAAAAGCCCAAGGTGGTCGGCGGCGGCAAGGCCGGTGGCCTGGGCCGCTGGATGGAAAGCGACGAGCCGGCCGAACCGCCGGTCAAGGCCATCCGCAAGGTGCCGAGTTTCGGTGGCAAGCCCAAGGGCAAACGTTAGGAATAGCGACGCAAGCGGCCGGGCTCAGATTTCCTGGCCGATCTTCCACAGCACGCCGCTGGGGTCGAAGACGATGAATTCGCGAATGCCCCAGGGCTGATCCTCTGGGGCGAAGGTGCGCACGCCGAAGCGCTCGCCGATGTTTTCCGCCTGCACGTGGGCCCACCAGGCCTGCACGTCATCGACCATCAGGTGCATGACGAAATTCTCCGCCTGTTCCTTCACGTAGAAGTTCTGCAGCAGAAAGGCGCAGTGCTCGCCGTGGCTGAAGTAGCTCATCTCGTCCGTCTGCCACACCGCCTTGAAGCCCAGGGCGGTGTAGAAGGCCTGGCTGAGCGGGTAGTCCCTGGCCGGAACGAAGGTTTTGAGTTGCAGGCTGGTGAGCATGGATTTTCCTCTTCCCTGGATTATCGGGTTTGCGCCTTGAGCCAGCGCAGCATGCCCTGACCGGCCACGCGGCCGCTGGCGAAGCAGGCGGTGAGCAGGTAGCCGCCGGTGGGGGCTTCCCAATCGAGCATTTCACCGGCGCAGAAGGTGCCGGGCAGTTGCGTCAGCATCAGGTTGTCGTCGAGGGCTTCGAATGACACGCCGCCGGCGCTGCTGATCGCTTCTTCGATAGGGCGCGCCTGGCATAGCGTGATCGGCAGCGCCTTGATGGCGGCAGCCAACCGCTGCGCATCGGCGAAGTGCTCGGCGGGCGTCACCTCGCGCAGCAGCGCGGCCTTCACACCATCCAGGCCGGCCTGGCGATGCAGATGCTTGGCCATGGAGTTCGAGCCGCGCGGTTTGCTAAGCGCCTTGCCGAGGGCTTCTTCACTGCGCTGTGGCAATAGGTCCAGATACACAGTGCAGCTGCCATCGCAGCTGATGCGCTGGCGAATCCCGGCGGACAGGGCGTACACCAGGCTGCCCTCGATACCGGTGTCGGTCAGCACGAATTCGCCTGGGCGCGGTGCTTCGTCTGGCAAGCCCAGCGCTACGTTCTTCAGCGGAGCACCAGCGAATTTCTCGCGCAGCAGGGGGCTCCAGGCGGCCACGTCGAACCCGCAGTTGCTCGGTTGCAATGGCGCAATGGGCACGCCGGCCCGTTGCAGATGCGCCACCCAACTGCCGTCGGAGCCGAGCCGCGGCCAGCTGCCGCCGCCCAGGGCCAGCAGCACGGCGTCGGCGCGGATCACCTGCTCACCTTCGGGGTCCGCCACACGCAGGCTGCCGTCGGTATTCCAGCCCAGCCAGCGGTGCCGGGTGTGCAACTGCACACCGGCCTCGCGCAGGCGCTTGAGCCAGGCGCGCAGCAGCGGCGCGGCCTTCATGTCGGTGGGAAAGACGCGGCCCGAGGTGCCGACGAAAGTGTCGATGCCCAGGCCATGGATCCATTCGCGAAGCGCATTGGCATTGAAGCCTTGCAGCAGTGCATGGATTTCCCGCTCGCGCTCGCCATAGCGGCCGACGAACGCCGGGTAGGGTTCGGAATGGGTGATGTTCATGCCACCTACGCCAGCGAGCAGAAACTTGCGGCCTACCGAGGGCATGGCGTCGTAGAGGTCGACCCGCACGCCAGCGAGCGCCAGGGTTTCGGCGGCCATCAGGCCGGCAGGGCCGCCGCCGATGATGGCGACCGAGTATGTGGTTGGCGTGGCGGAAGCGGTCATGTCGGCGTCGGCTGGGCAAAGGGCGAAGTTTACCCGAGCCCTCGCTGCTGCCATACCCGCGCGGCGCTGTGGTGGAGGATGCCGTGGCGGCGGGCGAGGGCGTGGCGGTCCTTGCTGTAGCCACCGCCGATCACGCCGACCACGGGAATGTCGCGGCCCAGGCAGTGGTTGAGCACGGCCTCATCGCGGGCGGCGACGCCGGCGTCGGTGAGCTGCAGGTAGCCCAGGGCGTCGTCCTTGTGCACGTCGACGCCAGCGTCGTAGAGCACGATATCCGGCTGATACAGGGCCAGCAGGTAACCCAGGGTGTCGTCGACCACCTTGAGGTAATCGGCGTCGCCCATGCCACGCGGCAACGGGATGTCCCAGTCGCTGCTGGCCTTGCGCGCCGGGTAGTTCTGCTCGCAGTGCAGGGACACGGTGATCGCGTCGGGCACGTGCTCGAGCAGGCGCGCGGTGCCGTCGCCCTGGTGCACGTCGCAGTCGAAGATCAGCACGCGCCCGGCCTTGCCGCTTTCCAGCAGGTAGCGGGCGATCACCGCCAGGTCGTTGAAGATGCAGAAGCCCGCCGGGTAATCGTAATGGGCATGATGGGTGCCGCCGGCCAGGTGGCAGGCCAGGCCGTGCTGCAGGGCCTGCTCGGAGGCCAGCAGCGAGCCGCCGACGGCCCGCACGGTGCGCCGCGCCAGTTCCGGGCTCCAGGGCAGGCCGAGGCGGCGCTGGTCTTCGTGGCTCAAGTCGCCGCTCAGGTAGCGCTCTATATAGGCGGGGCAGTGGCAGAGGGCGAGGATATCGGCCGGGCAGATTTCCGGGCGCAGCAGTTCTTCATCCCGAGTCAGGCCGCTGGCCACCAGGTGGTCACGCAGCAGGCGGAATTTCTCCATCGGGAAGCGATGGCCGCCGGGGAACGGCGGGCTGTAGTCGTCGTGGTAGATCAGCGGCAGGGGCATACAATGGCGGTCATCGGGTGAACCTGAGGCAGTATGCATGAGAAGCGAAGTGGAAGGGACCGAGCTGCAGACGCCGCGCCTGTACCTGCGCGCCTGGCGTGACGAGGACCTGGACGAGCTGGCGATGCTGTGCGCGGACCCGGCGGTGATGCGCCATTTCCCGGCGACCCTGAACCGCGAGCAGAGCGAGGCGCTGCTTAACCGCTTGCAACAGCACTTCGCTGAGCATGGCTTTACCTTCTGGTCACTATGGAGCCGTGATGATGGCCGCTTCGTCGGTATGACCGGACTGGCCCATGTCGGCTTCGAGGCGAGTTTTACTCCGGCGGTGGAGATTGGCTGGCGCCTGTCGCCAGCATTCTGGGGCCGGGGCCTGGCCCAGGAAGCGGCACGGGCCTCGCTGGATTTTGCCTTCACGCAGCTGGCGGTTGATCGCGTGGTGGCATTCACGACCCTGACCAATATCCCGTCGCAGCGGGTGATGCAGGGGCTTGGCATGCAGGCCGCCGGCGAATTCGAGCACCCGTCGCTGGCGCCCGGGCACCCGCTGCGCCGCCACGTGCTGTATGAAATGCCCCGCAGCGAATGGCCGAAGCGGGGCTGAGCCTGTCGTCCATGACACCTCGGCGCGATTCCTGAGCGGCGGCAAAGGCATTACCATTCAACATCCGCGCAGCCCGCGCGTGTCGCAGCATTGCCCTAGATAGGGCCCGTGGAGATCGCTTATGAGTCAAGTCCTGAACGAGTTGGTGGCACTGCTGAGCCTGGAAGCCATCGAGGAAAACCTGTTCCGTGGCGTCAGCCAGGATCTGGGCTTTCGCCAGCTCTTCGGTGGTCAGGTGCTTGGCCAGTGCGTTTCGGCGGCCACCCAGACGGTCGAGGCCGACCGCCATGTGCATTCGCTGCACGGCTACTTTCTGCGCCCTGGCGATGCCACGCTGCCGGTGGTCTACCAGGTCGACCGCGTGCGTGACGGCGGCAGCTTCAGCACGCGCCGGGTGACTGCTGTGCAGAAGGGCAAGGCGATCTTCACCTGCAGCGCTTCGTTCCAGTACCAGGAGGAGGGCTTTCACCACCAGGCGCAGATGCCCGACGTACCGGGGCCCGAAGGACTGCGCTCGGAAACCGAGCTGGCCAGCCAGGTTGCCGACATGCTGCCGCCGCGAGTGCGCGAGCGCGTGCTGTTCGACAAGCCCATCGAGATTCGCCCGGTCACCGTCGATAACCCGTTCGCCCCCCAGGTCAGCGAGCCGGTGAAGTACGTGTGGTTCCGCGCCGACGGCGAACTGCCGGACACCCCGGCCATCCACAAGTACCTGCTGGGCTACGCCTCGGACTTCAACCTGCTGACCACTTCGATGCTGCCCCACGGCGTCTCGGTGTGGCAGAAGTTCATGCAGGTTGCCAGCCTCGACCATTCCCTATGGTTCCACGGCAATCTGCGCATGGACGACTGGCTGCTCTACGCCATGGACAGCCCCTGGGCCGGCAACGCTCGCGGCTTCTCGCGCGGCAGCGTGTTCAACCGCCAGGGCCAGCTGGTCGCCTCGGTCGCCCAGGAAGGGCTGATCCGCCTGCGCGAAGACTGGCGCTGAGGCAGTGCCAAAAGCTGTTCGAGCGGACAGCTTCTGGCGGGTCGGTGGCGGTCGATTTCCTTTTGTGCTGTAGGACATCGACCCAGAAGCGGTTTGGTCATTTCCTACTTCAATGAATCTTAGCCTTTAAAATCAGCAACTTGAGTTGTCTGCTGCTATCGAGCGAAGCGGCGTCGGCCATTTTCCCGGCGTGTGCATTTCCCTGAACGTGGTCGACGCTTGTTCTGTCTCCCCATTAATGCCCGGTTGTCGCACCTGCGCGGGCTCCACACATGGGAGTGTCCTCGAGTCTGCAGGAGACGGATATGCGTCGCTCATCGCTACTGGCTTCATCCCTTCTGGCCCTGGCCATGACATCCACTGCCCAGGCGGCCGGCACCGTGACCGGACAACTGGGTATCCAACTGGTCGTCACGGACGGCTGTACGGTAGGTAACGGCAACGCTGGCGGCACCTTCGGTACCATCGATTTCGGCAGCGTGGCTGCCATCACCACCACCCTTGAAGCGCAATCCGTCGGCTCCGGTGGCGGCGGTTCGTTCAGCGTGACCTGCAACAACGGCACCGATTTCAGCGTGACCCTCGACAGCGGCGCCAACGCCGCCGGCACCCAGCGCAACATGAGCAATGGCACCGACACCATCGCCTACAACCTGTTTCAGGACGCCGGGCGCACCACGCCCTGGGGTGATGGCAGCAACGGTGGCGACACCCTGACCACTACCGGCACCGGTACGACCCAGGAGTTGGTGGTCTACGGCCAGGTGCCGCCGCGCGCCGAGGTGCCCTCGGTGGGTACCTATACCGATACCGTGCAGGTGACCGTCGCTTGGTAAGCGTCGCCGGGCCGCCTGGCTGCCCGGCGATGACCTGTCTTCTGTTCGGAAATTGCCATGTCTGCTTTTCGGCCCGTTCGATTCGTGGCGCTCCTGGCGTTCGTCCCCGGCTTGCTCGCCGCTGCCACCAAAACCGCGACCATTGGCCTGTTCGCCGAGGTGTTGCCGGCCTGCAGTGCGGGCAGCACAGCGGCAAACGATCTGGGCCAGTTCGGCACCTTCGACTTCGGTACCCGCTCGCTGTTGACCACCGCGCTGGATGTCACCGGCCAGCCGGGCAACGGCGCGCTACGGGTCAACTGCCTGACCAACACGCCGTATCAGGTGCTGATCAGCGCGGGCGGCAGCGGCAACGTCAACGCCCGGCGGCTGACCGGGCCGAATGCGCAGATCACCTACAACCTCTACACCTCTTCGGATTACCAGACGGTGTGGAACGACACCATCGGCATCAGCCGCACTGGCACCGGGCAGGATCAGTGGCTGCCGGTTTACGGGCGGGTGCCGGCGCAGCGTTCGCCGGCGGCCGGCATCTATCGCGACACGGTCACTGTGACGGTGAAGTGGTGAAAAGGTGCGCTGGCGTCGGCCTGCTGGCGCTGGCGGCCATCGCTCCGGCGTTGGCGGATACCGGCACCAACGAGCTGCGCGTCGACCGCCTGTTCCAGGTGCGCGCGGTGGTTACTCAGGGTTGCCTGCTGGGCACGGGGGCCAGCGACGTGAGCAGCTACGGCAACATCAACTTCGGGCAGATCAGCAGCCTGAGCAGCCCGGTAAACCGCACCAGCACGCCGGGCAGCGGTTCGATCGTGCTGCAGTGCACGCCCGGCACGCGGCTGACCATTGGCATCGGCTCGGGCGCCAACACCGCCAGCGTCGCCGCCGGGCGCTTCCTGGCCAAGGGCAGCGAGCGGCTGCGTTACCAGCTCTATCAGGACGCCGCCTTCAACACCGTATGGGGCGACGGCAGCAATGGCGCCGCGGCGTTGAGCACCACCTTTCCGGCTGCAGGCGGCACCCAGAGTTACCCGGTGTACGCGCGGCTGTTCAGCGTTACACCCATGCCCAGCGCGGGCATTTACAACGATGTGGTCACCGTGACCATCAGTTATTGAGCAGGGAGATGCATATGTACCGAGCAGCAAGGCAGCACCTCGAATCCCCATTGGCCCGACTCATCGTCGTGATGCTGCTGGCGCTCATCGCCCGCCCAGCAGGCGCCGCCAGTTCGGTACTGATCTGGCCGATCAATCCGGTGATCGAGGCCGAGCAGAAGGCCGTGGCACTGTGGCTGGAGAACCGCGGCCAGGCGCCGGTGAATCTGCAGGTTCGGGTGATGAACTGGCAGCAGGCTGGCTTCGAGGACCGCCTCGACGCTCAGCGTGAAGTGATCGGCAGCCCGCCGGTGGTCACCATCGCCCCGGGTAAGCGGCAGATGATCCGCCTGATGGCCATGCAGGCGCCGCAGCCCGTTGTGCAGCAGGCCTATCGCGTGCTGATCGACGAGATGCTCGACAACGAAGCCGCAGCCGATCCGCAGCTGGGGGTGAAATTCCAGATGCGCTATTCGATTCCGCTGTTCGTGTTCGGCGCTGGCGCCGCCCCCGAGCGTGGCCAGAACCCGGCTGGCGAGGGGCTGAAAACCCTGGCGCCGCAGCTGAGCTATCAGCTGCAGCAGCAGGGTGGTGAGCGCTACCTGCTGGTGCGCAATGGCGGTACCGCCCACGCCCGGCTGTCAGCCGTGCATTTCAGTCGCGGCGGCCAGCAGCAGGTGGTCGCCGAAGGCCTGCTGGGTTATGTGCTGCCGGGCGCCGAAATGCGCTGGCCGCTGCCGGCCGGCGTGAACGCTCAGGGCGCGGCCCTGCAGGCGATGGTCAACGATCACAGCGAGCCCACGACGATAACGGGGCGCTGAAGCATGGCGGCGGTAGTTGCTGAACGATGAGGCGGCCGTGCTGGCTGAGCCTGCTTTTGTTGCTGGCGGGGCCGCTGGCGTGGGCGCAATTGCCGGATGAATACGTGCTTTACCTGGAGCTGGTGGTCAATGAAATGTCGACCGAGCGCATCGTGCCCGTGACCTACCGGGCCGGTCATTACTACATCGACAGTGACGAGTTGCGCGCCGTCGGTGTTCCGCTGGATGACGCCCTCAGCGGCCCTCAGGATCTAGCCGGCATCGACGGCCTGCAGAGCGAATATCAGCAGGAACTGCAACAGCTCAAACTGACCCTGCCCAGCGCCTGGTTGCCCACCCAGACCGTCGGCCGCACCCAGGTGTACGAAGGCGTCGAGGCGCAGAGTTCGTTCGGCGCGCTGCTCAATTACGACTTCTACTACAGCGACAGCGATCAGGGCTCGCGCCTGCTCAATGGCTGGCTGGAGCAGCGGTTGTTCGGCGGCATGGGCCGGCTGAGCAACACCGGCGTGTACCGGCACGCGTTCTCCGGCAACCCGGCTCAGGGCGACGGCTACCTGCGCTACGACACCTTCTGGCGCTACAACGACCAGCCACGCATGGTCAGTTACGCCGCCGGCGACCTGGTCACCGGCGCCCTGACCTGGAACCGCGCCGTACGCATCGGCGGCGTGCAGGTATCGCGCAATTTCAGCCTGCGCCCGGACCTGATCACCTATCCGCTGCCCAGCTTCAGTGGCGATGCTGCGGTGCCGACCTCCGTAGACCTGCTGATCAACAACAGCCGGGTGAGCAGCCAGATGCTCAACCCGGGACCGTTCACCATCAGCAGCGTGCCCTTCGTCAGCGGTGCCGGCAGTGCCACGGTAGTGACCACCGACGCCCTGGGCCGCCAGGTGGCCACCGAGGTGCCGTTCTACGTGACCAACACCCTGCTGCAGAAGGGCCTTTACGACTATTCCCTGAGCGCCGGCAAGCTACGTCGCGACTATGGGCTGGAGAGTTTTTCCTACGGCAGCCAAGCTGCCAGCGGCACCTTTCGCTATGGCGTCAGCGATGGCTTTACCCTGGAGAGCCATGCCGAGAGCGGCGACGACCTGCGCCTGGGTGGCCTGGGCGGCACCTTTGCGCTGGGCACCTGGGGTACGTTGGGCAGCTCGGTGTCCTACAGCCAGCACGCCGGTCAGCGCGGCCAGCAGCTGAGCCTGGGCTACAGCTATTACTCCTCGCTGTTCGGCCTGGCCATGCAGCGGGTGCAACGTGACGAGGCTTACGCCGACCTCAGCGTGATCAGTGCGCTGCAGAACAGCCGCGGCATCAGCACGCTGGCCAAGACCACGGATCAGGTCACTCTGTCGCTGAACCCGCGACGTATCGGCAACCTGGGTATTGGTTACTTCTCCACGCAAATGCAGGACGGAACCCGCAGCCGGCTGGTCAACCTGTCGTGGTCGCGTAGCCTGCCGGGCAGCAGCACGCTGTTCGTGTCGCTCAACCGGGAGATCGGCCAGCCCGGCTACTCCGCTCTGCTGCAGTGGATGATTCCCTTCGACCTGCGCTCGACCCTGAGCGTGGCCATGGAGCGTGACCGCAACGGCGGCTATCGCCAGCGCAGCAACTTCGGGCGCAGCGCCCCGAGCGAAGGCGGTGTGGGCTACAACCTGGCCTACGCCGCCGGCAACGGCGATCCCTACACCCAGGCCGACATGACCTGGCGCGCCCGCCATGCCCAGTATCAAGCTGGCGTTTACGACGATGCCGGGCGGCGCACCTATTGGGGCGACGTCAGCGGCTCGGTGGTGGCCATGGGCGGCGGGCTGTACGCCAGCAACCGTATCGACGACGCTTTCGTGCTGGTCAGCACCGACGGCCAGGCCGGCGTGCCGGTGAGCTTCGAGCACCAGCGCCTCGGTGAAACCAACGCCCGCGGTCATCTGCTGGTGCCCTGGGTGCCGTCCTACTACCCGGGCCAGTACGCCATCGATCCGCTGGATTTGCCGGCCAATATCCGCACGCCGGAAGTCGAGCGCAGCATCGCCGTGCACGAGGGCAGCGGAGCGATTCTCGAGTTCCAGCTGCGTCAGGTGGTGGCCGCCAGCATCGTGCTGGTCGACAGCCGCGGCGAGGTGCTGCCGCGCGGCAGTCAGGTTCGGCTGCAGAGCAGCGAGCGCCAGGCTACGGTGGGCTGGGACGGCCTGGTGTATTTCGAAGGCCTCGAAAAGAGCAACACACTGCAAGTCGCCTTGCCCGATGGCGGGCAATGCACGGCGGCCTTCGAGCTGGACAACCTGAGCGACGAAATCGCATTGGTAGGACCGCTGCCATGCCGCTGAAGGAGGCGAGGGTGAGAAGAGTACTGCTGGCGCTACTGCTGCTGATCCTGCCGGGGCTGGCCGCGGCGAACTGCACCGCGCCCGGCGCCACGGTTTCGCTGGGCAGCACCAACTCGCTGAGCCTGATCACCACGGCGCAACAGGCCGCCGGCAGTGGCGGTATCTCCTGCACCGGCAGCCTGACGCTGCTGGCCAACAACTTCACCCGCGTTACCCTCAACAGCACGCCGGTGCTCAGCCGTGACGGTCGGCAGATCCCCCTGCAGGTGTTCACCAATTCCGGTTACACCAACGCGCTGCAAACCGGGCAACCGGTAATCCTCAATGGCGCGACCTTGCTGGCCCTCGGTGGCAGTGGCGCCAGCGTGCCGTTGTACTTTCGCACTGCCACGGGCGCCAACGTGCCGGCCGGTACCTATACCGCGACCCTCAGCCTGACCTGGCAATACGCGGTGTGCACCGGCATCAGCGCGGTCGGCATTTGCACGGCGTGGAGTCGCAGCCCCGGCACCGCGACGCCCAACTGCAATCTGCTGAGCTGTTCGCAGCCGAGCACCTGGGGTGCTGGCAGCACGGTCACGGTGACGGTCAGCCTGGTGGTCACCAAGGCCTGCGTGATCAGCAGCAGCGAACTGGTGATGGACTTCGGCACCCAGGCACTGGTCAGCCAGTTCGCGCCGGTCACCCGCAGCGTAGGCGTCACCTGCACCAACACCGAGGGTTACACGGTGGGTTTCGACAATGGCCAGAACTATCAGGCGCCCTGGCGGCGGATGATCAGCGGCAGCAGCTTTCTCGGCTACAACCTGTACTTCCCCAACACCAGCACGGTGTGGACCACCAGCCAGACGCAGCCAATGGTCGGCACCGGTCTGCTGCAGAGCATCCCCTTTCAGGGCGTGATCAACCCCGCCCAGGCCAATGTGCCGGCCGGCACCTACACGGACAACGTGACGGTGATCATCCAGTATTGAGCAGGTATGCTGCCGCTCTGATTCCACGCTTGCCGGAGGGGCGATGAGCCTGCAGCGCTATACCCATTGGGTGTTCGACATGGACGGCACCCTGACCATTGCCGTGCACGATTTCGCCGCCATCCGCGTGGCGCTGGAAATTCCGCCCGAAGACGACATCCTCCATCACCTGGCCGCCTTGCCGACCGAGGTGTCGAAGGCCAAGCACGCCTGGTTGCTGGAGCACGAGCGCGAGCTGGCCGTCGCCTCACGCCCGGCGGCCGGCGCCGTGGCGCTGGTGCGTGGCCTGCATGCCCGCGGCCTGCGCTTGGGCATCCTCACTCGCAATGCTCGGGAGCTGGCGCTGCTGACCCTGCAGGCCATCGGTGTGGACGATTGTTTCACGCCGGACGACATCCTCGGCCGTGACGAAGCGCCGCCCAAGCCTGACCCCGGCGGCTTGCTGCACTTGGCCGACCGCTGGCAGGTCGCACCGCAGGATATGGTGATGGTCGGCGATCACCGACACGACCTGGCCAGCGGCCGCGCCGCCGGCACCGCCACGGTGCTAGTCAACCTGCCGAGTAATCCCTGGCCCGAGCTGACCGATCACTTCGTCGCCGACTGCGCGGCCCTTCAGCGCCTGGCGCTGGGCGCCGCCGCTGCAGGCTGACAGCAGCCACTGCCGGCCTGCAGGTCTTCGAGGATCGGGCAGTCGGGGCGATTGTCACCCTGGCAGTGATCGACCAGGGTCTGCAGGGTGTCACGCAGTGCCTCGAGCTCGGCGATCTTGCCGTTGAGCGCCTCGATATGTTCCACCGCCAGGGCCTTTACGTCGGCGCTGGCGCGCTCGCGGTCGTGCCACAGGGCCAGCAGCCGGCCGGACTCGGCAAGCGAGAAGCCCAGGTCACGGGCGCGACGGATGAAACGCAGGCGCTGCAGGTCATCCTCGCCGTACTGGCGGTAACCGCTTTCGCTGCGCCCGGCGCTGGGCAGCAGGCCGATGGCTTCGTAGTAGCGAATCATCTTGGCGCTGAGCCCGGTGTGCTTGGCAGCCTGACCGATATTCATCGCGTTACTCCTCTAGCAGGCTGTTGAAAAACTACCTACGTTGCCATTGCTGCGTTAAAAACAGCCTCAAAATGCTCATTTACAATACGTAAACTGCGCTTTTTCGGCTGTTTTTGCCTTGCACTGACTGCCTCGCCTACGTTTTTCAACGGCCTGCTAAATGCGGGCGCCAGGTTTTCAGCAGCAGGGCATTGCTCACCACGCTGACGCTCGACAGCGCCATGGCCGCGCCGGCGAGCATCGGGTCGAGCAGCCCGAAAGCCGCCAGGGGAATACCCACCAGGTTGTAGATGAACGCCCAGAACAGATTCTGGCGGATCTTGGCGTAGGTGCGCCGGGCGATATCCAGGGCGGCGGGGACCAGCCGCGGATCGCCGCGCATCAGGGTGATGCCGGCTGCCTGCATGGCCACGTCGGTGCCGCCGCCCATGGCGATGCCGACGTGGGCCGCGGCCAGGGCCGGGGCGTCATTGATACCGTCGCCGACCATGGCCACCACGCCATTGGCCTTCAGCTCGCCGACGATACGCGCCTTGTCCGCCGGCAGCACCTGGGCATGCACCGAGTCGATACCCAATTGACGGGCAACCGCTCCGGCGCTGCCCGGGTTGTCGCCGCTGATCAGGTGGCAGTCGATATGCCGCGTTTTCAGCGTAGCGATTGCTTCCCCGGCGCCGTCCTTCAGGGTGTCGCCAAAGGCGAACAAGGCCAGTACCCGTGGCGTGTCGGCCTGTTCGATCAGCCAGGACAGGGTGCGGCCTTCAGCCTCCCAGCGCTGGGCGGATTCCGCCAGTTCAGTTGGCTCGGCGGCGCCACTTTCCTCCAGCAGGCGGCGGTTGCCGAGCTGCAACTGGCGACCGTCCACATCTCCGGCAATGCCGCGGCCGGCCAGAGCCTGGCTGGCGCTCACGGGCGCGAGTGCCAGGCCGGCTTCCTGGCAGCCCAGCAGCACCGCCTTGGCCAGGGGATGCTCGCTGCCCTGCTGCAGCGCACCAGCCAGGCGCAGTGACTCGTGGTCATCGCTGCCGACGCTGTGCAGGTGGGCGATCCGCGGTGTGCCGGAGGTCAGGGTGCCGGTCTTGTCGAAGGCCACCACGGTTACACCATGGGCGACTTCCAGGGCTTCGGCGTCCTTGATCAGAATGCCGTGGCGGGCCGCCACGCCGGTACCGGCCATGATCGCCGTTGGCGTAGCCAGGCCCAGGGCGCACGGGCAGGCGATCACCAGCACGGCCACGGCATTGAGCAGCGCCTGTTCGATACCGGAGCCGAGGGCAAGCCAGGCGAACAGAGTAAGCAGGGCGATCAGCAAGACGGCCGGCACGAAGACCTGGCTGACCCGGTCCACCAGTTTCTGAATCGGCGCCTTGGCGGCCTGGGCGTCTTCGACCAGGCGGATGATGCGCGCCAACACGGTTTCCGCACCCAGGGCGGTGGTCTCGATCAGCAGGCGACCTTCGCCATTGATCGCCCCGGCGGTCACCCGATCACCCGGCGCCTTGGCTTGCGGCATGCTCTCGCCGCTGATCAGCGCCTCGTCGGCGTGGCTGTGGCCTTCCAGCACCTTGCCGTCAACTGCGAAGCGCTCGCCGGGCCTGACCACGATTCGGTCGCCGATGCTCAGCGCACTGGCCGCGACCCGCTGCTCGACGCCGCCCTGCAGGCGCGTGGCCTCGTCCGGGCGCAGCGCTTGCAGGGTGCGAATGGCGCCCGTGGTCTGGCGCTTGGCGCGGCTCTCCAGGTATTTGCCGAGCAGGATCAGGGCGATGATCACCGCCGAGGCTTCGAAGTACAGGTGCGGCATCTGCCCGGCCGGGGTGATCGCCCATTGATAGAGGCTCAGGCCATAACCGGCGCTGGTGCCCAGGGCGACCAGCTGATCCATATTGCCGGCGCCGCTGCGCAGCGCGTGCCAGGCGGCGTGGTAGAAGCGCGCACCGAGGATGAACTGCACCGGTGTGGCCAGCATGAACTGCGCCCAGGCCGGCAACATCAGGTGCACGCCAAAGGGCGTCAGCAACATGGGCAGCACCAGCGGCGCGGCCAGCAACAGGGCCAGGGCCAGTCGCCAGCGCTCACCACGCAGCTGGCGCTCGGCATTGGCGCCTGTGTCGGTGGTCGTCTCCAGCGTACTGGCCGAATAGCCGGCGGCATCCACTGCCTTCAGCAGCGCCTGGCTATCGGTGCCCGGCAGCACCTGCAGCCGCGCACGTTCGGTGGCCAGATTGACACTGGTCGAGAGCACCCCGGGCTGCTTGTTCAGGGCGCGCTCGACGCGGCCGACGCAACTGGCGCAGGTCATGCCACTGATGGCCAGATCCACTGTCTGCCCCGGTACTTCGTAGCCAGCCTTTTCCACCGCAGCCACCAGCGCCGACAGTTGCTCGGTTGGCGCCTGCACCCGTGCCCGCTCGCTGGCCAGGTTGACGCTGGCGTCGCTGACCTGGGCCACGCCGCGCAGGGCGCGCTCGACCCGGCCAGCGCAGCTGGCGCAGGTCATGCCGCGGATCGGCAGATCGAAGTTGGACATGGTGGCCTCCGTGATGCCTGACAGATGCCTACAGGATCAACCTTGCCATGTGGGTAAGGTCAAGCTCTGCTGCGACCGTCTTAGAACCTGTTCAAAGTCTGCTGCGCGTCGGCACTGCGGCGTTAAAAACAAGCTCGGACTGCTCATTTACAGCTCGTAAACTCCGCGTCCTCGCCTGTTTTCGCCTTGCATTGCTCTAGCTCGCGAGACTTTGAACAGGCTCTTAGATCACTGGCTGGAAGGCGCGGGCGTCAGGTAGGGACCAGAAGGGTTCAGTGCGATGCGGTAGCGGCGGATTTCACCGGCCTGCAGCACCATGCGCTGGCTGTCCAGGGGCGTGATGCCGGCCTGGCAGCTTTCCGTGCCGATCATGCCCAGGCGCACCGAGACATCGCCGGGCGGCAGGTTGAAGGATACCGACTGGCCCTGGAACAGCCGCGCGGCGAGCTGATCCTGCAGGTACACGCCGAACTCGCACGGCGAGGCCACTTCCAGGCGCTCGCGGGAAATGATCAGCACGGCGTAACCGTCGCCCATGGTGGTGTGCGCAGGCAGCGCCTCGGCGAGCGAGGGCAGGGGCAGGGCGAGAAACAGTGAGAACAGGAGGCGGCGCATGGTCAGACCATAGGATGGTTGAGTGATCTGAGCTTGGCTGAGGTTGGCGGGTTCAACAAGCCGCGTGTTGACCTTGCCACGAGGGCAAGCTCGATACTCGCCAATATACCCAATCAACGCCCACGGGCTGAGGAGAAGACGATGCAGATATTCAAGGTCGATGGCATGACGTGCGCACACTGCGAACGGGCGATCGCTGGCGCCATCCAGGCGATCGATGCGGCGGCGCAGGTGCAGGTAGACCTGGCCGCCGGCGAGGTGCGTGTGCATACCACGCACCCGGTCGATCAGGTGCTCGAGGCGATTATCAATGAAGGGTACAAGGCCGAAGCGGTGCCGGCGGCTAAGACCAGTCACTGATCAGACCGCGGAACAGCCCGCCGATCATTACCGGGCCGTCCTGTACCGGATCGAACAGCTTGTCGTCGCGCAGCCAGTCGCTGAGCATGCCGACGATCAGCGCATGCAGGGTGCGGGCGGCCAGGCGCGGCGTCATGCCGGGGCGCAGCCTTGTCACGGTGGCGGGTTGGGCGAAGATGCCTTCACACAGGGCGATGAACTGATTGATGAAGGCGTCGTGCCGCTCCTCGGCTTCGCGTAGCTCTTCGGTGAATTCACAGCGATGCAGCAGGATGGTGAAGATGCGCCGCTTCTGTTCATCTTGAGCGATGCCGGCGATGCCTTCGACGCACAGCGCGTGCAGGGACTGCAAACCATTGGCCTGATCTTCCTGCAGGCGGCTGGTCAGTTGTTCCGGCGGCAGTCGGACCTGGCTGAGCATGTCGTGAAACAGGTGGGCCTTGTTCTGAAAGTGCCAGTACACCGCGCCGCGGGTGACGCCGGCGTGCTTGGCGATGTGTTCGAGGCTGGTATGGGCAACGCCTTTCTCCAGAAACAGCACTTCGGCGGATGCCAGGATGGAGGTGCGGGTCTGCTCGGCTTGCTCTTTGGTTCGGCGCATACGACAAGGATTAATCGGTTCAGGAAGCTGCGAGTGTAATTATTTTTTGCAGCCGATGTTTGTTTTACAGACGAACTTGTATGTAATTGCGCACGTCCCATCTGCTTTCGGCGCGCACCGCGTTCGCTTTCCATTCATCCCGAGGTGGGACACCTGTCGAGTACCTTGCCAATGCCGCTTCGCCTGTTACTGATTCTCGGCGCGCTCAGCGCCTTCGGCCCGCTGGCCATTGATTTCTACCTGCCCAGCTTTCCCGCGCTGGCGCAGGCGTTCGCCACCGACACCGAACACGTGCAGCTGTCGCTGGCGTCCTATTTTGCCGGCCTGGCCATCGGTCAGCTGGTCTATGGCCCGCTGGCCGACCGCTTTGGCCGGCGCACGCCGCTGTTGGTCGGCGTGTCGCTGTTCACCCTGGCATCACTGGCCTGCGCCCTGGCACCGAGCCTGGAGTGGCTGATCGCCGCCCGTTTCGTCCAGGCCCTGGGCGGTTGTGCGGGTATGGTGATTTCCCGCGCGGTGGTGCGTGACCTTTGCGACCCAATCAGTTCCGCCAAGGTGTTCTCGCAACTGATGCTGGTGATGGGCCTGGCGCCGATTCTCGCGCCGGTGGCGGGCGGCCTGCTGCTGAATCTGTTCGGCTGGCCATCGATCTTCATCTGCCTGACATTGTTCAGCGCCGCCTGCCTGTTCGCCCTCGGCCGCTGGCTACCGGAAACCCTCAGCCCGAGCATTCAGCCGCCGCCGCTGAGCGGCGCGCTGCGCGAGTATCGGCGGCTATTCGGCGACCTGCCCTTTATCGGTCATGCACTGACCGGCGGCCTGGCGATTGCCGGTATGTTCGCCTATATCGCCGGCTCGCCCTTCGTGTTCATCCAGCTTTATGGCGTACCGGCCGAGCATTACGGCTGGCTGTTCGGCACCAACGCCGCAGGTTTCATTCTCGCCGCCCAGGTGAATGCCTGGCTGGTGGCGCGGCACGGGCCGGCCTACTGGGCGCGGCGGATCGTCTGGTTCTACCTGGCCTGCGGCGCCACTTTGCTGGCGTTGGCGTGGATCGGGCCAAAGGCGCTGTGGCCATTGATGGTACCGCTTTTCGGCTGCATTGCCTCGCTGGGGATTCTGCTGCCCAACACCTCTGCTTGCGCCATGGCCGGTCAGGGCCGCCATGCAGGCAGCGCTTCGGCGCTGATGGGTAGCCTGCAGTTCACCATCGCGGCGAGCGCGGCCTCGCTGGTCGGTGCGCTGCATGACGGCAGTGCTGTGCCAATGGCGCTGGTCATTTCCGGCTGCGGCGTGCTGGCCGTCAGCGCTTCGCTGTTCACCCGTTGGGCGGAGCGACGCGCCGGCCACCCGAACGCTTGAGATTCAGCCCGCCAGCGGACGCGGCGCGCCTGCTTGCGACGCCGCGCTGTGAGGCGACGGATTGCCGGCGAGAGGTGTCCGGGAAAACACCAGGCAAAAAAAGACCCGGCAAAGTGCCGGGTCAATAACCGTGATTAGCCTGATGAGGAGATAACCTGAAGAGTCCGACCTAAGGGCTCTTGAGCTTATCCGCCGATCTCGCGATCAGCTGATGCAAATAATAGCAATTCTCATTACATAGTCAATCGCTGATTGGAAATTATTTTCAGCGATCATCGCCATAGGGTTTTCCGGCGTCCAAAACGACAGAACCCGGCGCATGGCCGGGCTCTCGAGAAACGCATTGTTTGTCAGCTCGGTTGGCGCAGCCCGGTGATTTCCTTGTTCAGCAGATCAATGCGCCGAGCCATGCTTTCCACCAGACTGTGGGCGATGCGCGGGTTGCTTTCCATCAGGCTCAGGAACTGATCCTTGGGGATCACCATCACGGTGCAGGGCTGGCTGGCCAGCACGGTGGCGCTGCGCTTCTCGTGAGTGAATACGGCCATGGCGCCGAAGATCTCGTCCTTCTGTACATCGCCGACCTTAACGCCATCGACGAAGGCCTCGGCATGGCCATCGATGATGATGAACACATGGTCGGCTTCGTCGCCCTGGTTGATCAGTGCATCGCCCTTGGCGAAGTGCTTGAAGCCGGTGGATGGACGAATCTCGGGTTGCTTGATGCGCGCCAGGGCATCGGACAGCAGGGCGGTATGGCCGACCAGATACTGGATGAACAGCTCCTGGCGCGGCTCGTCAGCGTAGATGTGCTTGAACACGTCGCTGCGCGAATAGGGGATCAGAGTCAGCGGCTCGTCGCTGGTATAGCGGCAAGTCGGCAGGTCGATGCCCTGGCGCAGCCCGACCAGGTCACCTTCCTGCAGGTAGAACAGTGGGCGTTCGTCGACCAGCGCATGCAGCAGGCCGTTGTCGATGATGAACAGTTGATTGCTGGGCAAGTCGGCCGCCAGGTTCTCGCTGCGCTCGATCTGCAGCGGCTCGCCGCAGGGGCTGAGCCCGTCGAGGAGTTTTGCGGGGATGCTTTGCAAGCGGCTGATCAGTTGGTCGGCGTAGGCCGGTTGTTCCCCGAGTAGATACATGGTGGTTCCTTGGGCGGCTCATGCTGGGTACGCACGAAAATCCCTGAAACGATAATACTCGCCGCGCTCCAGGTAAATCGGTCTCGCTGGGGCTTGTGAACCAGCGCCTGTTCCAGGGTTTGCCGTGCCTGTGAAATCGGCTGATTCAGTCATCGTTGGCGGGAGCTTCCAACTGTAGATTCAGACTTTCCTTGCGGGTGACCGGCAGCTCGCTCCAGTGAATGTCCAGCAGCGCGCCTTCGATGGAATACAGCAGCACCTTGGAAGCTCGAAAGCCGCGGGCGCGAACCGCCCGATAGGCCTCGACCGCACCGTGGCGGCGCAGATCGCTGGCATTGTGGATGCCCACGGCGTGCAGCCACTGCGAGGAAGTCTTGCCGAGGTTCTTGAGCGTCTGCAATTCGTCGTTCACACCGTCTCCTCGGCGGCCTGTCGCTGGCCGCCCCGCATAAGTGTAGTGCTGCCTGATCATACTGCCCCAGCAGGGAGTTACAGGCTGCTACTGATGGTTGGGGTGGGTGCGGTAGCGCAGCCGGGTGCCGAAATTCATAGACATGAGGATTTCGTCCGCACTGAGTTCGACCGGGAAGTAGGCGCCGGATATCTGTGCATGGGCGATGCTGGCGCCTTCGAGCTGCGCGCTGCGGAAGTCCACGCCGCGCAGGTCGGCGCCGCGAAAGTAGGCGTCGGTGAAGTCGATGCCCGTAGCGTCGAGGGTGCGCAGATCAAGGCCCCGGAAGTCGCCGCCGCTCAGGTCGATGGGCTCGCCCTGGGGGCGTTGCTGGTTGAAGGCGGCGACGTCGTCGTTGTGCAGCAGGCGGTAGAGCGGGGTGTCCAGCTGGCGCGGTTGGCTCATGGTGGCAGTCGTCCGGGGGAGGCTTACTGCCAGTATAGAAGAGCTTTGCCGCGCCGCTGGCCGGCCGTCAGAGGCTCGGGAAGCGCTGGCGCACCGCGCTGACCAGTTCGGCCAGGCTGGCGGCATCCGGGGTGTCGACGCGCTTGCAGTAGGGCAGTTCGGCCTCTTCCAGCGGATCCTGGCCGGCGCGTTGCGCCTCGATCACCGCCAGGGTGGCGTCCGACGGATCGCTGCCTTCCTCCTGGCGCTGCTGCAGCCAGCTGGCGAGCACGGCATCCGGCGCTTGGCAGTCGACGATCAGGAAGGGCACGCCGGTTTCGTCGGCGATGCGCTGAGCGGCCTGGCGCTGCGGGCGTTTGAGGAAGGTGGCGTCGAGCACCACCGGATAACCGGCGTGCAGGGCCAGATCGGCCAAGTCGTTAAGGCGTTGATACACCGCCTCGCTGGCGTCCTGGCTATAAATGCCGCCATTGAGCTCGGTTCCGGTTTGCTGGCCCAGCATGCGCTTGCGCTCGACGTCGGAGCGGATGCGAATCGCGCCCAGAGCCTCGACCAGACGCAGTGCGACCTGGCTCTTGCCGACCGCCGACACGCCGCGGGTGATCGCCAGCAGGCGCGAGGGGATGGCGCTGTAGCTTTCGGCGAGGCTGGCGTAGGCGCGGTATTGGCGCAGGATCACCGCGCGCTGCACGGCGTCCTGCTCCTGGCCGAGGCGGAACAGCGCGACCTTGGCGCGCACCAGGGCGCGGTGGGTCTTGTAGAGGTTGAATACCTTGAGCGAGCCGTAGTCGCCGGTGTGCTCCAGCCAGCCGTTGAGCAGGCGGCGGGCCAGGCATTTGAGGCCCCGGTCTTCCAGGTCCATGACCAGGAAAGCGGTGTCCAGGGCGATGTCGGTGAAGCGGAAGGGCTCGTTGAACTCGATGCAGTCGAACAGCGTGGCTCGCCCGTCCAGCAGGGTGGCGTTGCCCAGGTGGATGTCGCCGTGGCACTCACGGATGAAGCCGTCACGCGCCCGCGCTTCCAGTTCGGGCCACAGGCGCTCCAGGCTGCTCTCGGTCCAGGCTTCCAGGGCATCGAGCTGCTGCAGGTCAGCCTTGTCGCTGAGCATCGGGCGGATCTGCTCGAAGTTCTGGCGCAGTGGGGCGACGATGGCGGTGGCGTTGCACAGCTCATGATCGGCCGCGACTACCGGAGTGTCGCGGTGGAAGTCGGCGATCTGTTTGGCCAGCGCGTCGATGTGCGACTCATTGAGCTCGCCGCGTGCCTGCACCTGGGCCAGCAGTTGCTCCTGGGGGAACTGGCGCATCTTCAGGGCGTATTCGAACACCGCGCTGTCACCACCGATCTGCGGCGCTTCGGCGCTACCGCTGATCGGCAAAACTTCCAGGTACAGATCCTGGGTCAGGCGCTGATTGAGGCGCAGCTCCTCCTCGCAGAAGTGCTTGCGTGCCTCGAGCGAGGTGAAGTCGAGAAAGCCGAAGTTGACCGGCTTCTTGATCTTGTAGGCGAAGGGACCGGTCAGCACGACCCAGGAAATATGGGTTTCGATGACACTGAAACCGCTCACCGGATGCGGATAAAGGGCCGGGTTCTGCAAGGCGGTAATCAGGGCTTGGCTCACGGGCGATCCTTGGCTTCATAAAGTGGGAACAGGCGCGCATTATGGGCCCTGGCTTGCGTGCTGCAAACCGCTGGCGGTCGCTGCCGGCGCTTGCCAAAGTGCGTATAATGCCGCGCCATGACTCGTACCCGATCTTCCCGCTCCCGTTCCAAACGCCGCCCCCGTGGCATGCGCCCCTTGTTGGGCTGGGCTGTAAAGCTCGGCCTGGTCGGCCTGGTGCTGTTCGCTGGTTTTGCGGTTTACCTCGATGCCATCGTCCAGGAGAAATTCTCCGGCAAGCGCTGGACCGTTCCCGCCAAGGTCTACGCCCGGCCGCTGGAGCTGTTCGTCGGCCAGAAGCTGGCCAAGGATGACCTGCTCAAGGAAGTCGACGCCCTCGGCTATCGCCGTGAAAGCGCCGTAGATGGCCCTGGCGCCGTGGCCGTTTCCGGCAATAACGTGTCGCTTTATTCGCGCGGCTTCCAGTTCTACGAGAGCGCCGAGCCGGCCCAGCAGGTCAATGTGCGCTTCTCCGGTGACTATGTCGCCTCGCTGACCAAGTCCGACGGCAAGGACCTGGCCGTGGCACGCCTGGAGCCGATGCTGATCGGCGGGCTGTACCCGGCACATCAGGAAGACCGCGTGCTGATCAAGCTCGATCAGGTGCCGGCCTACTTGGTGGAAACCCTAGTGGCGGTCGAGGACCGCGACTTCTTCGAACACTTCGGCGTATCGCCCAAAGGAATCGCCCGGGCCATCTGGATCAACGCCTCGGCCGGTCAACTGCGACAGGGCGGCAGCACCCTGACTCAGCAGTTGGTGAAGAACTTCTACCTGACCAACGAGCGCAGCCTGACCCGCAAGATCACAGAAGCGATGATGGCGGTGCTGCTGGAACTGCACTACGACAAGCGCGAAATCCTCGAGGCCTACCTCAATGAGGTGTTCCTCGGTCAGGATGGCCAGCGCGCCGTGCATGGTTTCGGTCTGGCCAGCCAGTACTTCTTCAGCCAGCCGCTGTCCGAGCTCAAGCTCGATCAGGTGGCGCTGCTGGTCGGCATGGTCAAGGGGCCGACCTACTACAACCCGCGCCGCAATCCGGAGCGGGCGCTGAATCGCCGCAACATGATTCTCGACCTGCTGGCCGAGCAGGGCGTGGTGTCGCCCGAAGAGGCGGCCGCCGCCAAGGCGCGTCCGCTGGGCGTGACCCAGCGCGGCAGCATGGCCAATGGCTCGTTCCCGGCGTTTCTGGATCTGGTCAAACGTCAGCTGCGCCAGGACTACCGCGACGAAGACTTGACCGAGGAAGGTCTGCGCATCTTCACCAGCTTCGACCCGATTCTGCAGATCAAGGCCGAAGAGGCCCTGGCCGATACCTTCAAGCGTCAGGCCGGCCGCAAGGGGGCCGACGAAGTGGAAGCCGGCATGGTGGTGACCAATCCGGAAACCGGCGAGATCCAGGCGCTGATCGGCAGCCGTCAGGCACGCTTCGCCGGCTTCAACCGCGCGCTGGACGCCGTGCGCCCGATTGGTTCGCTGATCAAACCGGCTATCTACCTGACGGCCCTGGAGCGTCCGAGTCAGTACACCTTGACCACTCGCGTGCAGGACGAACCCTTCTCGGTGAAGGGGCAGGACGGCCAGGTGTGGAAGCCGCAGAACTACGACCGCAAGGCCCACGGCAGCATTTACCTGTATCAGGGGCTGGCGCATTCCTACAACCTGTCCACCGCCAAACTCGGCCTGGAACTGGGCGTGCCGAATGTGCTCAAAACCCTCGAGCGCCTGGGTGTGTCGCGCCAATGGCCGGCTTATCCGTCGATGTTGCTGGGCGCTGGTGCGCTGACGCCGATGGAAGTCACCGGTATGTACCAGACCATCGCCAGTGGCGGCTTCAACACACCGCTGCGCGGTATCCGCAGCGTGCTGACCGCCGAGGGCGAACCGCTCAAGCGTTATCCGTATCAGATTCAACAGCGTTTCGACGCTGGCGCCATCTACCTGCTGCAGAACGCCATGCAGCGCACCATGCGCGAAGGCACCGGCCGCTCGGTCTACAGCCAGCTGCCGAGTTCGCTGACCCTGGCAGGCAAGACCGGCACCAGTAACGACTCGCGTGACAGCTGGTTCGCCGGCTTCAGCCAGGACCTGCTGGCCGTGGTGTGGATGGGCCGTGATGACAACGGTCCGACGCCGTTCACCGGCGCGACCGGTGCGCTGCAGGCCTGGACCGGCTTCATGCGTCGCGCCGATCCGCTGCCGCTGGACATGCCGTTGCCGGACAACGTGGTGATGGCCTGGGTGGATGCGGCGACGGGGCAGGGCTCGGCGCAGAATTGTCCGGGTGCCGTACAGATGCCGTATATTCGCGGCAGCGAGCCGGCACCGGGCACAGGTTGTGGTATTCAGGCGCCCGTCGACTCGGTGATGGACTGGGTGAAAGGCTGGTTGGAATAAGAGAGGTTTTGCCGTGAGCAAGTGGTTGATTCCCGTTTTGACCGCCTCGGTGGTTCTGGGTGGCTGTGCCAGCGTTCCGCGTGGTTCCATCCCGGTTGTGGATTCCGGTAGTTCGGCTTACGAGCAGGACGACCGCCCAGGCGGCGGTTACAACAACGCGCCGCAGCAACAGCAGCAGGCGCAGTCCATGCCCGAGGATTCGGGCGTGGTGGTGATGGTGCCGGGCGGCGGTGCGTCTTCGTCGGCGCCGATCGACACCTACTCGGCACCGGCCGGCGCGCCGGCCAACAGCGGCGGCCTGACCTTCGACGAGCCGCCGCTGAGCAGCGAGCCGCTGGGTTCGCCCAATTACGGTAACTCCGCACCATCCCAGCCCTCGACGCCGAGCGGCATCCCCAGCGGTAACGCTGGTGGCGGTCTGGCCGCCGATGAGCAGCTCGATGGTCCGGTGCTTGCGCTGCTGACCAGTGCCCAGCAGCAACAGACCGGTGGTGATCTCAATGGCGCCGCGTCCAGTCTGGAGCGCGCCCAGCGCATCGCTCCACGTGAGCCGCAGGTTCTGTATCGTCTGGCTGAAGTGCGTCTGGCCCAGGGCGATGCGGCCCAGGCCGAGCAGTTCGCCCGCCGTGGCCTGAGCTACGCCAATGGCCGCCCGGCGCTGCAGGCGAGCCTGTGGGAGCTGATCGCCAAGTCCCGTGAGCAGCAGGGCGACGCCGCCGGTGCTTCCCAGGCCCGTGAGCGGGCTCGGGTCAACCTGTGAGTGCTGCGTCGGCTGCCCTGATCGCCGATCAGCTGTTGCTGATCGAGCGGGCGCTGCGGGTTCAGGGTTTGTGGGAAGCTTGCGCGCCGAGCGTGGAGGCGCTGTCCAGCGAGCAGCCGTTCTGTGTGGATACCCTGGATTTTTCCCAGTGGCTGCAGTGGATTTTCCTGCCGCGCATGAAGGCCATCATCGAGGCGGGCGCCGAGCTGCCGGCGGTATCCGGCATCCTGCCCATGGCCGAGCAGGTCTATGGCGCTGACAGTCATGAAGCCGCTGGGCTGCTCAAGGCGCTGGGTGATTTCGACCGGCTGATCACCGCGGGCCGCTAGAGCCCGCGTCCGCTGCTTACTGGCAGTTTTCCTTGATCGCCTGCTTGGCGTCGGCGATGCGCTTCTGGCGCTCGTCTTCGCCCAGGCGGCGCATCTCTCCACCTTCTTCCACACGAACTCGCGGGTTGTTCTCCAGCTGCGCCAGGTTGTTGCGCTGGGTCTCGCAGTACTTCTTGCGCTGGGCCTCCTGGGCCGCCACTTCCTGCTTGACCTTGGCATCGGCTGCGGCCTGCTCGGGGTCGGCGATGGCGTCGAAGGTCGGCGCCGGTTTCGCTTCTGGCGTGGTGGAGGCAGGCGGTGCTGCCGACGGATTGACCGTGGTGGATTGCTGGCCCTGGGGCGGTTGCTCGCCAAAGTGGGTGACGCCCTGGGCGTCGACCCATTTGTAGATCGGTGCTGCCATGGCACTCGCACTCAGGGCGAGCAGCAGACTGCTGGTGAGAATCATGCGGCGCATGGCGTTTCCTTATGCAGGGTCCATCGACTGATTGAAGTGCGGGCAGCGTGAAGTTGCAACGCAGGCCGCCACTATAACCAATCGGCGTTCGGCGCAGTCTGGTCTGTTTCACATCGGCGGCGCTTTGGCATCGGCGTGCACGCCGGCGGCGTTGTTGCCGGATATTGCATATTCCGTCACGCATCGCTTGACTTGCCGCTGGCGAATATCAACAATCGGCTGCTCGCTGCAGTGGGGCCAGCCGCAAGCTGGCTTCAGCTCAGTAGACATGAGGCGCTACCCGCGCCGACCTTTCGTTACACCCGCAACGCGTTACCTCGCGCTGGGTGGGAAAGCCCCGCAACAGATCTGGGGCAGTCCCAATACTTGCTCAGTTGTAGCTGACGTAGTCGGCGACCACAGTCGCTCATGCTCTGCTGGCAGTAAACCTACTCGGGCCGACCCTGCAAAAGGGCGGTTTTCTGGCGTAATAGAGGTGAACAACGTGGAGCTTTTATCCGGCGCTGAAATGGTCGTCCGCTCGTTGCGTGACGAAGGCGTTAAGTACATCTATGGGTACCCGGGCGGTGCCCTCCTGCACATCTATGATGCCTTGTTCAAAGAGCCGGAAGTGACTCACATCCTGGTTCGCCACGAGCAGGCGGCGACTCATATGGCTGACGGTTATGCCCGTGCCACCGGCAAGGCCGGCGTGGTGCTGGTGACTTCCGGCCCGGGCGCGACCAACGCCGTGACCGGTATCGCCACCGCCTACATGGATTCGATCCCGATGGTGATCATCTCCGGTCAGGTGGCCAGCACCGTGGTCGGCACCGACGCCTTCCAGGAAGTCGACATGGTCGGCATTTCCCGTCCGATCGTGAAGCACAGCTTCATCATCAAGCATCCTTCGGAAATCCCCGAAGTGATCAAGAAGGCCTTCTATCTGGCCGAGTCCGGCCGTCCGGGCCCGGTGGTCGTCGATATTCCCAAGGACATGGGCGATCCGACCCAGAAGTTCGAATACAACTACCCGAAGAAGGTCAAGCTGCGCTCCTACAGCCCGGCTGCGCGTGGCCATTCCGGGCAGATCCGCAAAGCGGCAGAAATGCTCGTCGCGGCCAAGCGCCCGATCATCTATTCCGGTGGTGGCGTGATCCTCGGCGGCGCCTCGGCGCAACTGACCGAGCTGGCCCGCGCCCTCAACGTGCCCGTCACCAATACTCTGATGGGCTTGGGCGCCTATCCGGGCGATGACCGCCAGTTCGTCGGCATGCTCGGCATGCATGGCAGCTACACCGCCAACCTGGCCATGCATCACGCGGACGTGATCCTGGCTGTCGGCGCGCGCTTCGATGACCGCGTCATCAATGGCGAGACCGCGGCCAAGTTCTGCCCGAACGCCAAGATCATCCATATCGACATCGACCCGGCGTCGATCTCCAAGACCGTCAAGGCCGACATCCCGATCGTTGGCCCGGTGGACAGCGTGCTGACCGAAATGGTCGCCGCACTCAAGGAAATCGAGCAGGCACCGGACAAGGAATCCCAGGCCATCTGGTGGAAGCAGATCGACGAGTGGCGCGGTGGCGGTCGCCTGTTCCCTTATAACGAGGGCGACGGCAGCATCATCAAGCCGCAGACCGTGATCGAGACGCTGTGCGAAGTCACCAAGGGCGAGGCGTACATCAGCTCCGACGTGGGCCAGCACCAGATGTTCGCGGCCCAGTACTACCGCTTCAACAAACCCAATCGCTGGATCAACTCCGGCGGTCTGGGCACCATGGGCTTCGGCTTCCCGGCCGCCATGGGCGTCAAGCTGAACTTCCCGGATGCCGATGTCGCCTGCGTGACCGGCGAAGGCAGTATCCAGATGAACATTCAGGAGCTGTCGACCTGCCTGCAGTACGACCTGCCGGTGAAGATCATCAACCTTAACAATGGCGCGCTGGGCATGGTTCGCCAGTGGCAGGACATGCAGTACAGCAGCCGTTACTCGCACTCCTACATGGAATCGCTGCCTGACTTCGTCAAGCTGGCCGAGTCCTATGGTCACGTGGGCATTCGCATCACCGACCTCAAGGACCTCAAGCCGAAGATGGAAGAGGCGTTCGCCATCAAGGATCGCCTGGTGTTCCTCGACATCGCCGTGGATACCAGCGAGCACGTCTACCCGATGCAGATTCGTGGTGGCGCGATGCGCGACATGTGGCTGAGCAAGACGGAGCGTACCTGACATGCGTCATATCATTTCCCTGCTGCTGGAAAACGAACCGGGAGCCTTGTCGCGCGTCGTCGGCCTGTTCTCCCAGCGCAACTACAACATCGAAAGCCTGACTGTGGCGCCGACCGAAGACCCGACCCTGTCGCGTCTGACGCTGACCACCATCGGTCATGACGACACCATTGAGCAGATCACCAAGAACCTCAATAAGCTGATCGAGGTGGTCAAGCTGGTGGATCTGTCGGAAAACGCTCACATCGAGCGCGAGCTGATGCTGGTCAAGGTCAAGGCCACCGGCGCCCAGCGCGCCGAGGTCAAGCGCACCACCGACATCTTCCGCGGGCAGATCGTCGACGTGACGCCAAGCGTGTATACCATCCAGCTGGCCGGTACCAGCGACAAGCTGGACAGCTTCATCCAGGCCATCGGCACCGCGCTGATCCTGGAAACCGTACGCAGTGGTGTCACCGGTATCGCCCGTGGCGACAAGGTGCTGAGCATCTGATCGCCAGGCCGAAATGAAGAACCCCGCCATGTGCGGGGTTTTTTATGGGCGCGATTCGCTGCTGCGGTTCCAGAAGGCGGCGATCAGCGGATCTTTCAGGCGCTTGTGCAGGGCGAACAGGCCGATATCGTAGTCGGTCAGCGGCGGCTGGATGTCGTAGAGGCGGATGCGCGCGGCCAGCGGGCTATTGTCCAGCACGATCTGCGGCACCACGCCGATGCCGAAGCCCAGGCTGACCATGCTGACGATGGCTTCGTTACCGCTGACCTGGGCGTAGATGTGCGGCTTGACGTTGTGATGCTTCAGCCAGCGGTCGGTGCGGGTTCGTGCCAGGCCTTCCTCGGAGAGAATCAGCGGTACGTCCTGCCAGGTGTCGGCGCCAGGGTTCTTCAGCTGTTCTTCATTGAGCAGCTGGGGCGACTGCGGGCCGATGAAGCGCAGCGCTGAGCGAGTGATCGACTGAAACTCCACGCCAGCGGGCAAATTATCCGGGCGGGCGCCGATGGCCAGATCTTCCAGGCCCTGCTGCACCCGCTCGACTGCCTTGGCCGGATCGCCCGTGTGCAGCTTCATTTCGATGCGCGGGTAATCCTGGCGGAAACTGCTGAGGATTTCGTAGAGGAAGCTGTAACTCGCCGTCACCGAGCAGTACAGCGACAGCTCGCCGTGCAGCACCAACTGATCCTGTTTGAAGGTCTGGCGGATGGCCTGCCAGCCATTCATGACGTCGCTGGCGTATTCACGAAATTGCTGACCTTCGCGGGTCAGGCGCACCGAGCGGTTGTCGCGCACGAACAGCGGCGCACCGACTTCATCCTCGAGCTGCTTGATGCTGCGGCTCAGAGCAGAGGGGCTGACATGCTGCTCGCGGCTGGTCTTGCCGAAGTGCAGGTTGTCGGCGAGCGAGAGAAAAAGGCTGAGCGCGTGGCTGTCCATTTGCGTTTCACATATCGGCATGCAGTGTTGCGAATATATCATTTTACGCAATGGGGCGGATCACTTAAGGTGGCTCTGTCGCGGTGCTCTGGCACCCCATCCCTTTCGATACACAAGAGCCAAGAACATGAAAGTTTATTACGACAAAGACTGTGACCTCTCGATCATCCAGGGCAAGAAAGTTGCCATCATCGGCTACGGCTCCCAGGGCCACGCTCAGGCGTGCAACCTGAAAGACTCCGGCGTCGACGTCACCGTCGGTCTGCGTAAAGGCTCCGCTACCGTTGCCAAGGCTGAAGCCCATGGCTTGAAAGTCGCTGACGTGGCTTCCGCCGTCGCCGCTGCCGACCTGGTAATGATCCTGACCCCGGACGAATTCCAGGGCGCTCTGTACAAGAACGAAATCGAGCCGAACATCAAGAAAGGTGCAACTCTGGCCTTCTCTCACGGCTTCTCGATCCACTACAACCAGGTCGTTCCGCGTGCTGACCTCGACGTGATCATGATCGCGCCGAAGGCCCCGGGTCACACCGTGCGCACCGAGTTCGTCAAAGGTGGCGGCATCCCTGACCTGATCGCCGTTTACCAGGACGCTTCCGGCAATGCCAAGAACGTTGCCCTGTCCTACGCTTCGGGCGTTGGCGGCGGCCGTACCGGCATCATCGAAACCACCTTCAAGGACGAGACCGAAACAGACCTGTTCGGTGAGCAGGCCGTTCTCTGCGGCGGTACCGTCGAACTGGTCAAAGCCGGTTTCGAAACTCTGGTCGAAGCTGGCTACGCGCCGGAAATGGCCTACTTCGAGTGCCTGCATGAGCTGAAGCTGATCGTCGACCTCATGTACGAAGGCGGTATCGCCAACATGAACTATTCGATCTCCAACAACGCCGAGTACGGCGAGTATGTGACCGGCCCGGAAGTCATCAACGCCGAATCCCGTCAGGCCATGCGCAATGCACTCAAGCGCATCCAGGACGGCGAGTACGCCAAGATGTTCATCAGCGAAGGCGCCACTGGCTACCCGTCGATGACCGCCAAGCGTCGTAACAACGCCGCTCACGGTATCGAAGTGATCGGTGAGCAGCTGCGTTCCATGATGCCGTGGATTGCAGCCAACAAGATCGTCGACAAAGCCAAGAACTGAGTCGAACCGATCCACGAAGAACGCGGCCATGGCCGCGTTTTTTCGTTCTGGGACGGGGCTTCTGGTATAAAGCCCTGTAGTCAGGCCAATGTAGGGCGAACGCTTGCCCGGTGGCCCGGTCGAAAATTCAAATCCGATGCAAGGTGTTGTTCATGAGCGAGCGTCCGCAAGAGCCCAAGTCGTCACGTGACGACGACAGCTTACTGCCCATCGACGAGCATATTGAGGAAGGGCATGACGATGAGGGGCGCAAGGTTCGCCATCGTGGTATCTACCTGCTGCCCAATCTGTTCACCACTGCGAATCTGTTCGCCGGCTTCTATTCCATCATCAACGCCATGAACGGTAACTTCTACGTGGCCGCTGCCACCGTGTTCGTGGCCATGGTGCTGGATGGCCTGGACGGCCGGGTCGCCCGCCTGACCAATACCCAGAGCGCCTTCGGCGCCGAATACGATTCGCTGTCCGACATGGTTGCCTTCGGTGTCGCGCCGGCACTGCTGGCGTTCGAGTGGGCGCTGGGCAGCATGGGCAAGGTTGGCTGGATGGTCGCCTTCATCTATGTGGCCGGTGCTGCGCTGCGCCTGGCGCGCTTCAATACGCAGATCGGCAGCGTCGACAAGCGCTACTTCATCGGTTTGGCCAGCCCGGCCGCCGCTGGTGTGGTGGCCGGTACCGTGTGGGCGTTCAGCGACTTCGGGATCCAGGGCTCGAACATGTCGTTTGTGGTTGCCATCCTTGTCGCTGCCGCTGGCATGCTGATGGTCAGCAACATCAAGTACAACAGCTTCAAGAATCTGGATCTGAAAGGCCGTGTGCCGTTCGTGGCGATTCTGGCTGTGGTGCTGGTGTTTGCCGTGGTGTTCAGCGACCCACCACGCATCCTGCTGCTGATATTCCTGGCCTATGCCGCTTCTGGCCCGATCCAGTATCTGCTGCGTTTGCGTCGTCGCAAGCCGGTTGAGTGATGTAATTTCCTGCAGACTCCGTAGTCTATTGGGCAGGCCTGTCCCGATACTGCGGAGTCACCATGCTCATCAAGCTGCGTCAGTCATCTGAATGCACCGAATCGGATGTTACCCCCGAATCGATCTATCTCGCCCGTCGCACCTTTATGGGCGCCGCCGCAGCCGGGATGGCGCTGAGCAGCCTGCCTGCCTGGGCGCAATCTGCAGCTGGCGAACGCTATGCTGACGTCGAGCCCGGCAAGGCGCCGGACTGGTTGGCCGAGCGTATCGCCGCAACCAAGTGGAATGCAGTCACCGTCAAGGATGAGGCGATCACACCATTTCAGGATGCGACCCACTACAACAACTTCTATGAGTTCGGTACCGACAAATCCGATCCGGCAGCGAACGCTGGCAGCCTGAAAACCGAGCCCTGGTCCGTGGTGATCGATGGCGAGGTTGGCAAGCCCGGGCGCTATGCGCTTGAGGATTTCCTCAAGCCGTATCAGCTGGAAGAGCGCATCTACCGACTGCGTTGCGTCGAGGCCTGGTCGATGGTGATTCCGTGGATCGGTTTCCCCATCTCTGCGCTGCTTAATAAGGTAGAGCCGACATCGGCCGCCAAGTACATCCGTTTCGAAACCCTCAAGGACCCCGAGAGCATGCCGGGGCAGCGCTCGAACTTCGCGTTGATCGACTGGCCGTATGTGGAGGGGCTGCGCCTGGATGAAGCCATGCATCCGCTGGCGATCCTGGCCGTTGGCATGTACGGACGCGAACTGCCCAACCAGAACGGAGCGCCGCTGCGGCTGGTCGTGCCGTGGAAGTATGGGTTCAAGAGCATCAAGTCGATCGTGCGTATCAGCCTGGTCAGCGAACAACCGAAGACCACCTGGCAAAGCATTGCAGCTCAGGAGTACGGCTTCTATGCCAACGTGAACCCGACCGTCGACCATCCGCGCTGGAGTCAGGCTCGCGAGCGTCGTTTGCCTAGCGGGTTGTTCAGTCCCAATGTGCGCGAAACCCAGATGTTCAATGGCTACGCCGATGAGGTCGCCAGCCTTTATAGCAACCTCGATCTGCGGAAGAACTATTGATGCGGCATCCGTTCTGGCGTCTTTTCGTTTTCGTGCTGGTCGCCGTATGGCCGCTGTACTGGTTGTATCAGGCCTGGTCGTTCGCCTTGGGGCCGGACCCTGGCAAGGTATTGGTCGAGCGTCTCGGATTGGGCGCGCTCATCCTACTATTGATTACCTTGAGCATGACGCCGCTGCAGAAGCTCAGCGGCTGGTCGGGCTGGATGGCGGTGCGTCGGCAGCTTGGCCTCTGGTGTTTCGCCTACGGGGTTCTGCATCTGGCCGCGTATACGGTATTCATCCTGGGATTGGATTGGTCGCAGCTGGCGGTTGAGCTGCGCAAGCGACCCTACATTATTGTCGGTGCCATCGCGCTTTTCGGTTTACTTCTGCTCGCGGTGACGTCCAATCGCTACAGTCAGCGTCGTCTGGGTAAGTCTTGGAAAAAGCTGCACCGCCTTGTCTACCTGATTCTGCCGCTCGCCCTGCTGCATATGCTGTGGATCGTCCGGGCGGACCTGGAGGAGTGGACGGTTTACGCGGTCATCGGCGCGCTGTTGCTGCTGCTGCGCATTCCGGCGCTGATGCGCAAAATCCCACGCATTAGCGGGGCAGGACATAAAGTTCAGACAAAATGAAATAATCCCTTGACCTGATTTCCGAGGGGCCTATAATGCGCACCACTTCCGGCGCAGCCTGATCTGAAAACTCCTTGTAGATCAATGAGTTAGATGAAAATAAGGGTTGCGCGGACGGCGAATTCGAGTAGAATGCGCCGGCATCGACAGGGTGGTTTGAGTGGCTCTGTTGATGGTTCGATCAGGTTGATCGAAGGCGGTAAAAGAGGGTGTTGACAGCGGTTTGTAACGCTGTAGAATGCGCCTCCCGCTGGAGAGAAGATGATCTGGTCGGGCGCTGCAAGGTGTTGAGAGGAAAGAAAAAATTCTTCAAAAACAACTTGACAGCAAATGAGGGTGCTGTAAGATGCGCGCCTCGGTTGAGACGAAAGCCTCAGTCAAACGTTCTTTAACAACTGAATCAAGCAATTCGTGTGGGTGCTTGTGAGTTAAGACTGACAGATCGCAAGATTATCAGCATCACAAGTAACACTCGTGAATTCGAGAGTTTTTTGCGATTGCTGAGCCAAGTTTAGGGTTTTCTCAAAACCCAAGCAGTATTGAACTGAAGAGTTTGATCATGGCTCAGATTGAACGCTGGCGGCAGGCCTAACACATGCAAGTCGAGCGGTTGACGGGAGCTTGCTCCCTGATTCAGCGGCGGACGGGTGAGTAATGCCTAGGAATCTGCCTATTAGTGGGGGACAACGTTTCGAAAGGAACGCTAATACCGCATACGTCCTACGGGAGAAAGCAGGGGACCTTCGGGCCTTGCGCTAATAGATGAGCCTAGGTCGGATTAGCTTGTTGGTGAGGTAATGGCTCACCAAGGCGACGATCCGTAACTGGTCTGAGAGGATGATCAGTCACACTGGAACTGAGACACGGTCCAGACTCCTACGGGAGGCAGCAGTGGGGAATATTGGACAATGGGCGAAAGCCTGATCCAGCCATGCCGCGTGTGTGAAGAAGGTCTTCGGATTGTAAAGCACTTTAAGTTGGGAGGAAGGGCAGTAAGTTAATACCTTGCTGTTTTGACGTTACCGACAGAATAAGCACCGGCTAACTCTGTGCCAGCAGCCGCGGTAATACAGAGGGTGCAAGCGTTAATCGGAATTACTGGGCGTAAAGCGCGCGTAGGTGGTTTGTTAAGTTGGATGTGAAAGCCCCGGGCTCAACCTGGGAACTGCATCCAAAACTGGCAAGCTAGAGTACGGTAGAGGGTGGTGGAATTTCCTGTGTAGCGGTGAAATGCGTAGATATAGGAAGGAACACCAGTGGCGAAGGCGACCACCTGGACTGATACTGACACTGAGGTGCGAAAGCGTGGGGAGCAAACAGGATTAGATACCCTGGTAGTCCACGCCGTAAACGATGTCAACTAGCCGTTGGAATCCTTGAGATTTTAGTGGCGCAGCTAACGCATTAAGTTGACCGCCTGGGGAGTACGGCCGCAAGGTTAAAACTCAAATGAATTGACGGGGGCCCGCACAAGCGGTGGAGCATGTGGTTTAATTCGAAGCAACGCGAAGAACCTTACCTGGCCTTGACATGCTGAGAACTTTCCAGAGATGGATTGGTGCCTTCGGGAACTCAGACACAGGTGCTGCATGGCTGTCGTCAGCTCGTGTCGTGAGATGTTGGGTTAAGTCCCGTAACGAGCGCAACCCTTGTCCTTAGTTACCAGCACCTCGGGTGGGAACTCTAAGGAGACTGCCGGTGACAAACCGGAGGAAGGTGGGGATGACGTCAAGTCATCATGGCCCTTACGGCCAGGGCTACACACGTGCTACAATGGTCGGTACAAAGGGTTGCCAAGCCGCGAGGTGGAGCTAATCCCATAAAACCGATCGTAGTCCGGATCGCAGTCTGCAACTCGACTGCGTGAAGTCGGAATCGCTAGTAATCGTGAATCAGAATGTCACGGTGAATACGTTCCCGGGCCTTGTACACACCGCCCGTCACACCATGGGAGTGGGTTGCACCAGAAGTAGCTAGTCTAACCTTCGGGAGGACGGTTACCACGGTGTGATTCATGACTGGGGTGAAGTCGTAACAAGGTAGCCGTAGGGGAACCTGCGGCTGGATCACCTCCTTAATCGAAGATCGCAGCTTATTCATAAGCTCCCACACGAATTGCTTGATTCATTGTAGAAGACGATGCTGTAACGCGACCCTGTTATAGGTCTGTAGCTCAGTTGGTTAGAGCGCACCCCTGATAAGGGTGAGGTCGGCAGTTCAAATCTGCCCAGACCTACCAATTCAGGTGCAGATGATACGGGGCCATAGCTCAGCTGGGAGAGCGCCTGCCTTGCACGCAGGAGGTCAGCGGTTCGATCCCGCTTGGCTCCACCACTATCTGGTTGCAGTCGTTAAGTTGAGAGTTCAGAAATGAGCATTCCTGTTTAGGCAGTGTGAATGTTGATTTCTGGTCTTTGACCAGTCGAAACATCGTTCTTTAAAAATTTGGGTATGTGATAGAAGTGACTGATTGATTACTTTCACTGGTAATTAATCTGGTCAAGGTAAAATTTGCGTTGTTCTCAAGTGCAAATTTTCGGCGAATGTCGTCTTCACGTTATAGACAGTAACCAGATTGCTTGGGGTTATATGGTCAAGTGAAGAAGCGCATACGGTGGATGCCTTGGCAGTCAGAGGCGATGAAAGACGTTGTAGCCTGCGATAAGCTTTGGGGAGTCGGCAAACAGACTGTGATCCAGAGATCTCTGAATGGGGGAACCCACCTAGCATAAGCTGGGTATCATGCACTGAATACATAGGTGCATGAGGCGAACCAGGGGAACTGAAACATCTAAGTACCCTGAGGAAAAGAAATCAACCGAGATTCCCTTAGTAGTGGCGAGCGAACGGGGACTAGCCCTTAAGTTGATTAGAGTGTAGTGGAAGGCTCTGGAAAGTGCCGCCGTAGTGGGTGATAGCCCCGTACACGAAATGCTCTTATCAATGAAATCGAGTAGGACGGAGCACGAGAAACTTTGTCTGAATATGGGGGGACCATCCTCCAAGGCTAAATACTACTGACTGACCGATAGTGAACCAGTACCGTGAGGGAAAGGCGAAAAGAACCCCGGAGAGGGGAGTGAAATAGAACCTGAAACCGTATGCGTACAAGCAGTGGGAGCCTACTTTGTTGGGTGACTGCGTACCTTTTGTATAATGGGTCAGCGACTTATATTCAGTGGCGAGCTTAACCGAATAGGGGAGGCGTAGCGAAAGCGAGTCTTAATAGGGCGTTTAGTCGCTGGGTATAGACCCGAAACCGGGCGATCTATCCATGGGCAGGTTGAAGGTTAGGTAACACTGACTGGAGGACCGAACCGACTACCGTTGAAAAGTTAGCGGATGACCTGTGGATCGGAGTGAAAGGCTAATCAAGCTCGGAGATAGCTGGTTCTCCTCGAAAGCTATTTAGGTAGCGCCTCGTGTATCACTGCTGGGGGTAGAGCACTGTTTCGGCTAGGGGGTCATCCCGACTTACCAAACCGATGCAAACTCCGAATACCAGCAAGTGTCAGCACGGGAGACACACGGCGGGTGCTAACGTCCGTCGTGAAAAGGGAAACAACCCAGACCGTCAGCTAAGGTCCCAAAGTTATGGTTAAGTGGGAAACGATGTGGGAAGGCTTAGACAGCTAGGAGGTTGGCTTAGAAGCAGCCATCCTTTAAAGAAAGCGTAATAGCTCACTAGTCGAGTCGGCCTGCGCGGAAGATGTAACGGGGCTCAAACCATACACCGAAGCTACGGGTTCAACGTAAGTTGAGCGGTAGAGGAGCGTTCTGTAAGCCTGTGAAGGTGAGTTGAGAAGCTTGCTGGAGGTATCAGAAGTGCGAATGCTGACATGAGTAACGACAATGCGAGTGAAAAACTCGCACGCCGAAAGACCAAGGTTTCCTGCGCAACGTTAATCGACGCAGGGTGAGTCGGCCCCTAAGGCGAGGCAGAAATGCGTAGTCGATGGGAAACGGGTTAATATTCCCGTACTTCTAATTACTGCGATGGAGGGACGGAGAAGGCTAGGCCAGCACGGCGTTGGTTGTCCGTGTTTAAGGTGGTAGGCTGGAATCTTAGGTAAATCCGGGGTTTCAAGGCCGAGAGCTGATGACGAGTTGTCCTTTAGGACGATGAAGTGGTTGATGCCATGCTTCCAGGAAAAGCTTCTAAGCTTCAGGTAATTAGGAACCGTACCCCAAACCGACACAGGTGGTTAGGTAGAGAATACCAAGGCGCTTGAGAGAACTCGGGTGAAGGAACTAGGCAAAATGGCACCGTAACTTCGGGAGAAGGTGCGCCGGTGAGTGTGAAGGGTTTACCCCGTAAGCACATGCCGGTCGAAGATACCAGGCCGCTGCGACTGTTTATTAAAAACACAGCACTCTGCAAACACGAAAGTGGACGTATAGGGTGTGACGCCTGCCCGGTGCCGGAAGGTTAATTGATGGGGTTAGCTAACGCGAAGCTCTTGATCGAAGCCCCGGTAAACGGCGGCCGTAACTATAACGGTCCTAAGGTAGCGAAATTCCTTGTCGGGTAAGTTCCGACCTGCACGAATGGCGTAACGATGGCGGCGCTGTCTCCACCCGAGACTCAGTGAAATTGAAATCGCTGTGAAGATGCAGTGTATCCGCGGCTAGACGGAAAGACCCCGTGAACCTTTACTATAGCTTTGCACTGGACTTTGAGCTTGCTTGTGTAGGATAGGTGGGAGGCTTTGAAGTGGGGACGCCAGTTCTCATGGAGCCATCCTTGAAATACCACCCTGGCAACCTTGAGGTTCTAACTCTGGTCCGTTATCCGGATCGAGGACAGTGTATGGTGGGTAGTTTGACTGGGGCGGTCTCCTCCTAAAGAGTAACGGAGGAGTACGAAGGTGCGCTCAGACCGGTCGGAAATCGGTCGTAGAGTATAAAGGCAAAAGCGCGCTTGACTGCGAGACAGACACGTCGAGCAGGTACGAAAGTAGGTCTTAGTGATCCGGTGGTTCTGTATGGAAGGGCCATCGCTCAACGGATAAAAGGTACTCCGGGGATAACAGGCTGATACCGCCCAAGAGTTCATATCGACGGCGGTGTTTGGCACCTCGATGTCGGCTCATCACATCCTGGGGCTGAAGCCGGTCCCAAGGGTATGGCTGTTCGCCATTTAAAGTGGTACGCGAGCTGGGTTTAGAACGTCGTGAGACAGTTCGGTCCCTATCTGCCGTGGACGTTTGAGATTTGAGAGGGGCTGCTCCTAGTACGAGAGGACCGGAGTGGACGAACCTCTGGTGTTCCGGTTGTCACGCCAGTGGCATTGCCGGGTAGCTATGTTCGGGAAAGATAACCGCTGAAAGCATCTAAGCGGGAAACTTGCCTCAAGATGAGATCTCACTGGAACCTTGAGTTCCCTAAAGGGCCGTCGAAGACTACGACGTTGATAGGCTGGGTGTGTAAGCGTTGTGAGGCGTTGAGCTAACCAGTACTAATTGCCCGTGAGGCTTGACCATATAACACCCAAACAATTTGGCTGTTAGACGGTTGAAGTCGACAGTAGTGCCGAAGATTTGCGAGAACACGTAATACCAACTGATACCACATACCCAATTCGCTGCAGCGGCTAAACCCCGAAGCAGCAACCCGTTTGCTTGACGACCATAGAGCGTTGGAACCACCTGATCCCATCCCGAACTCAGTAGTGAAACGACGCATCGCCGATGGTAGTGTGGAGCTTCTCCATGTGAGAGTAGGTCATCGTCAAGCTTCTATAAGAAACCCCAGATCTCGACAGAGGTCTGGGGTTTCGTCTTTTGGGGCCGGGAAAACCGAAGGCTTAACGCTCGGCGGCGCCAGGCAGGCGGCCAGAAGGTAAGCTGACCTGGGGAGCGCTTTGCCCAACCGCAGGCTATGAGCGGTAAGCCCTAAAGGTTCAGGCTTGACCGGGTCAGAGTTGCCGGTGGAAGGGGAAGCGTCTTCCACCCTACGGTGCTTGGCGGGCTCTGGTAGCCTGGGTTACCCGATGGCGTAACCCGGGGGATGTCCGCGGAAATGGGGCACTCAACAATGTGCTGCTTATGCACGGCACGACGCAAGAAATAGCGATATCGGAGCGGAGCCGGTTAGCAACGTAACACTCGGGTAATGTTTGTCGCCCAGATAATCGGTATAACTGTGGGTTGCTTTCAGGGTCTCATTTAGAATGGTCGGTATTATCGAGAACTCCATCCATGCCCGAGTCGGCCGCCCAACAGTCATTAGCTGAAGTACCTCTGACGGAGCTGGTCGCCTGCCATGAGTGCGATCTGCTGATGCGTCGGCCTGTAATTAACGATGGTGAGCGCGTCGAGTGCCCGCGTTGTGGCTATGAGCTCTACAGTCACCGCCCACAGGTGATCCGCCGCAGTCTGGCGCTGGTGCTGGCTGCATTGCTTCTATATATACCCGCCAATTTCCAGCCGATCATGCAGATGACCATGCTTGGGCAAACGTCCCACGATACGGTGTGGAGCGGCGTGCTGGGATTGTATGACGCCGGCATGCAGAGCATCGCCGTGGTGGTGTTTCTGTGCAGCATGGCGGTGCCGCTGCTCAAGCTGCTTTGTCAGTTGCTGGTGCTGCTGAGTATTTGCCTGAAGATTGGCCGAGGCTATGGGTTCCTGCTGTACCGCATTTATCACCATATGCGTGAGTGGGGCATGCTCGAGGTCTACTTGATCGGCATTCTGGTTTCCATCGTCAAGCTGGCGGATATCGCCGAGTTGTCCGTTGGCTTTGGGCTGTTCTGCTTCATTGCGCTACTTTTGGTGCAAGTCTGGCTGGAGGTAACCATGTCGCCCCACCAGATCTGGGAAGCGCTGGCCGGAGAGGACGCCCGTGCGCGCCATTGATGCCGGCCTGATCATCTGCCACGAGTGCCACCAGCTCAATCGTCATGAGCCCGAGCTCAAGCGGCAATTCTGCTCCCGGTGTGGTGGGCGCATACACGAGCGCCGGCCCAATAGTCTGGCCCGCACCTGGGCGCTGCTGATCACCGCGGCGATCCTCTATATTCCCGCGAACGTGCTGCCGATCATGACGGTCAATTCCTTCGGCAAGGGGGCTCCCGACACCATCATGTCCGGGGTGATCACGCTGGTCGACAATGGCATGCTGCCGATCGCCATCGTGGTGTTTGTCGCCAGCATTCTGGTGCCGACCTTCAAGCTGGTGGGCATCGGCCTTCTGTTGTACTCGGTGCAGCGGCACCAGCCGATGTCGGCTCGGCAACGCATCTTGATGTACCGCTTCATCGAATGGATCGGGCGGTGGTCCATGCTGGATATCTTCGTGATCGCCATTCTCGTGGCGGTAGTGCGGTTCGGCAGCCTGGCCAGCGTCGAACCGGGTGTGGGAGCGGTGGCTTTCGCCAGTGTGGTGATCCTCACCATG
This sequence comes from Pseudomonas fulva 12-X, assembly GCF_000213805.1. Taxonomy (NCBI): domain Bacteria; kingdom Pseudomonadati; phylum Pseudomonadota; class Gammaproteobacteria; order Pseudomonadales; family Pseudomonadaceae; genus Pseudomonas; species Pseudomonas fulva. The sequence continues at coordinate 943,781 of NC_015556.1, forward strand.
CTGGCAGCACTGACCTTCGACCCACGGTTGATTTGGGATAACACGGAATCGGATGACGACCATGAATGATCTGCCCACCGCCAGGACGCGTCCGGCTTCCAACTGGTCTGCCATATGGGTATTGCCGCTGATCGCGCTGTTGATCGGTGGCTGGCTTGCCTGGCGCGCCTATAGCGAAGCGGGCGTCGAGATTCAGGTGGTATTCGCCAGTGGCGAGGGCATAGAGGCCGGCAAGACCGAGGTAGTCTACAAGGGCATGTCGATCGGCAAGGTCACCAACCTGACTCTGGACAAGAGCGACAAGCAGCGTGGGGTGATCGCCACGCTGGAGATGAACAAGGATATAGAGCCCCAGCTGCGTACCGGCACGCGCTTCTGGCTGGTGAAGCCGAGCGTCAGCCTGGCTGGTATCACCGGCCTGGAGACGCTGGTATCCGGCAATTACATTGCCTTCAGCCCGGGCGCTGGTGAGCCCGCCTATGACTTCCAGGCTCTGGCCCAGGCGCCACCTTTGTCCGATGAACAACCTGGCCTGCACCTGACGCTGAAGGCCGAGCGGTTAGGTTCGCTGAACCGCGACAGCCCGGTGTTCTTCAAGCAGATCCAGGTAGGCCGTGTGAAGGATTACAAGCTCGCCGACGATCAGGCTTCGGTGGAGGTGAAGGTATTCATCGAGCCGGCCTACGCCCACCTGGTGCGCAAACACACGCGTTTCTGGAATGCCAGCGGGATCAGTGTTGAAGCCGATTTCTCGGGGGTGAAAGTTCGCAGCGAATCCCTGGCCAGCATCGTCGCCGGCGGCATTGCCTTCGCCACGCCGGAGCACCGCAAGGACAGTCCGCCGACTGATCCCAGCAAACCTTTCCGCCTCTACGAAGATTTCGATGCCGCCCAGGCCGGTATCAAGGCGGTGGTCAAGCTCACCGATTTCGAGGGCCTGCAGGCCGGGCGTACGCCGGTCATGTACAAGGGGATTCAGGCCGGTCTGCTGAAGACTCTGAAGGTCGATCCGGATCTGAAGAGCGCCACCGCCGAGCTGGCCATGGATCCGATGGCCGAGGATTACCTGGTCGAAGGCAGCCAGTTCTGGGTGGTCAAACCGTCGATCTCCCTGGCCGGCATCACCGGACTGGAGGCGCTGGTGAAGGGCAATTACATCGCCATTCGCCCGGGTGAGCTGGGTGGCCCGCCCCGTCGCGATTTCGTCGCCCGGACCAAGGCGCCGCCGCTGGATCTTGGTGCCGAAGGCCTGCATCTGGTGCTGTTCAGCGATACCCTGGGGTCGGTGGATGTCGGCAGCCCGATTCTCTACCGGCAGATGAAGGTCGGCTCGGTGCAGAGCTTTCAGCTCGCCCGTGACAACAAGCAGGTGGTGCTGGGCGTGCACATCGAGCCCGAGTATGCCGGGTTGGTGAACCGTACCACGCGCTTCTGGAATGTCAGCGGCATCACCCTCAAGGGCGGTTTGTCCGGCATCGAGGTGAAGAGCGAGTCGCTGCAGACGCTGCTGTCCGGCGGCATCGCCTTCGAGACCGATGACCTCAAGGCGCCTGCCGATGCCAAACGCGTACAGCGCTTCAACCTCTACGCTGACCGCGAGGCGTCGCTCAAGAGCGGCGATGAACTGAGCATTCGTGTGGAGCGCGGCGACGGCCTCTCGCCCGGAACCGAGATTCGCTACAAAGGCCTGCAGGTCGGCAAGATCGAGCGGGTCGAGCTGACTGGCGACCTGCAGGCGGTGATGCTGCATGGCCGAATCACCACTGCAGCACAACAGGTGCTGCGGCCCGGCTCGCGCTTCTGGGTGGTCAAGCCCGAGATCGGTCTGACCGGCGCCTCCAATCTGGATACCCTGATTGGTGGGCAGTACATCGAAGTGCAGCCGTCGAACCAGGGCAGCGGTCGACAGACCGATTTCGTGGCGCTCAAGCAGGCGCCCGAGCAGGTGGTCGAAGAGCCAGGCTTGCGGCTGGTGCTCAGCGCTCCGCGGCGTGGCTCGTTGAAGGCCGACTCACCCGTGACCTACCGCGAAATACAGGTCGGCAAGGTCACGGGGTACGAGCTGGGCGCCACCGCCGACCGCGTGCTGATCCACATCCTGATCGAGCCCCGCTATGCCGGGCTGGTACATACGGGCAGCCGCTTCTGGAACAGCTCCGGGTTCGGTGTCGATTTCGGTTTGTTCAAGGGCGTGCAGGTGCGGACCGAGTCGGTGGAGACCCTGGTCGCCGGCGGCGTGGCCTTCGCCACACCCGAGCCGACCGGCAATGCCGCAGTACCGGGCCAGACCTTCGCGCTGTTCGACGAGGCGCAGCCGGAGTGGTTGCAGTGGGCGCCGAAGATCGCCTTGCCCAAGTGATGAAGACAACCGGGCGCTAGCTCATAAGCCTTCCAATGCAGTGAAACGAAAAGGCCCGCGTACTCCGCGGGCCTTTTGCGTTACAGGGACAGGATCACGCCAGTTCGGCCGCATCCTGTTCACTGCTGGCAGGCGTTGCAGCCTGCTCGCGGCGCTTGATGTATTTCCAGTCCGCTTCGTCGATGTAGATGCCGTTCGGGCCGCTGCCGCCTTCCAGGTCGATGGCCACGGTGGCCGAGACCTGGGGTTTCACCGAGGCGAGGATCGGTACGAAGCCGAGCTGCAGGCTGGTTTCGATCAGCGCCTGCTGGTTGCGCTCATCGATGTCCGCCGCCTCGTCGAGGTAGTAGGGCAGGCGTACCCGGCCGGCCAGGTCGCGGTCCATCAGGTGCAGCAGCAGGTACATGTTGGTCAGCGCCTTGATGGTCATCGTTGTGCCGTTGGAGGCGGCGCCATCGATGTCGGTATGGATCACCGGCTGGCCGTGCACCTTGGTGATCTCGAAGGCCAGTTCGAACAGATCCTTGAGGCCCAGCTGGTTGCCATTGGCGGCGACCAGGCGCGACAGGTAGTCCTTGGCTTCCTCGTTCCTGGCATCCTGCTCGGCATTCTGGGTCAGGTCGAATACCGACAGGGTTTCGCCTTCCTCATACTGGCCGGCGCTGTGGATGATCTGGTCGATATGCCGCAAGGCTTCCTTGTTCGGTGCCAGCACGATGCGGAAGCTCTGCAGGTTGGAAACCTGGCGCTTGTTGATCTCGCGGTTGAACAGCGCCAACTGGTGCTCGAGGTTATCGTAGTCGCTGCGGATATTGCGCAGGGTCCGCGCGATATCGGTCACTGCTGCGCGGCGCGCCTTGGCCAGCGTCAGGGCTTCGTCCTGACGGTGCGCGTAGGCGTTGACCAAGAGCTGCAGGCGGCGCTCCATGTCGTCTTCGCTGTCGAACTTGGCGACACCCTTGAGGCGAACCTGGGCGTACAGCGCCTCGATCTGCCCGTCGATGCGCTGCAGCGCCTGCCAGGTGTCCTGGTAGTCGTTGAGCAGCGGCAGCAGGTTGTCCAGCGAATCGTCGACCGGTTCCATGTACGGCGTGCCGAACGGCAGGTCCGCGGGCAACAGCTGGCGACGGCGCAGGGCGTCTTCCAGGGTGCGTTCCTTGGATTCCAGATCACCGATCTGCCGGCTGATCAGCTGCAGCTTGGCGGAGATCTGCTGCACACGCTCGGTGAAGGCATCACTGGCGCGCTTGAGCTCGTCCTGAGCGGCTTCCAGCTGGGCGAGTTTCTCCAGCTTGCCCGTCTCCTCGGCGGCCAGGGTCTGGCTCTTGCGGAAGTCTTCTACAGCCTTCTGGGCATCCAGCACCGCCTGGTACAGCTGCTCGGCCTGGGCCTTGCTGGCGGCGCGGTCGGCGGCGACCGACTGCTGGGTCTTGAGCTGCTTGAGTTCGCGGTCGAGGCGATCCTTCTGGTCGCGCAGTGCGGCGCGGTCGGCCAGGGCCTGCAGGGCTGGTGGCTCGATGCTCGACAGGTCGATATCCAGACCGGGTACCTGGAAACGCTCGCCCTTGAAGCCGTCGAGGATGGCTTCCAGGGATTTGACCCACACATCACCATCGTCAAGCTGGATGCCTTTTTCGCCCAGCGGCAGGCTGAACAGCTGGCCATTGAACAGGCGCATCAGGCGATCGACATCGGCCTGGGAAAACTCTTCACGCAAGCGCGAGTAGCTGTTGTTGTCAGCGTGGTCGAGCTGCTGCTTGACCGACTTGAGGCGTTTTTCCAGGTCGCGCAGGCGCTCGTCCAGGTCTTCGCTGGAGAACTGACGGGACTGCGCCAGGGCGCCGGCCAGTTCGTCGTGGGCATCCTTGGCGGCCAGCAACTGGGCTTCCAGTACCTTGACGTCGTCGACCAGAGCGAAGCGGTTCTTCAGTACCGCCAGCTCGCCGAGCCAGCGCTGGATCTCGCTGATCTCGCGCTCCATGCGCATCAGTTCCTGGGTGCCGCCGCGCTGATCGTTCTGCAGGCTGTCCTGCTCGTTGCGGTAGTGCTCGGCCTGGATGACCAGCTCTTCCTTGCGGGCGTCGGCGTAGTCGTGCCAGGTGCCCAGCAGGTTGTCCAGCAGCGGCGACAGGCGATGCAGCTTGCCGCGCAGCTGATCGCGCTGGGTGACGCCCGAGGCCAATGCTTCGATCAAGGGGCCGGCGGTGACCAGCGCCTGGTAGTCCTGCTCCATGCGGCGCACGTCGCGGAAGGCTTCCTCGGTGGCGGCGATGTAATCGACGCTGCCCGAGCGCAGGCTGTGCTCGAAGGCATCGAGGAACAGCTGCTTGAGTTTGGCCGCGGTGATCTCGCGCATGTGCAGCAGGTTGATGAACAGGGCGCGGAAGGTCTTCAGGCTCTGCTCGCTGGTCGAGCGCAGCGGGATCAGGGTCAGGTCCAGCGGGATGCTGGTGTGGCCGCCGACCAGCAGGCGACGCAGTTCGTCGGGCTTGAGTTCGTAGGCGGTGATACCGGCCTGGCCGAGGTTCTTGAACAGCTCGCGTTGGCGCAGGCAGGTGCCATTTTGCTGGTAGTGATCCAGATCCAGCTCGCCCTGATAGGCGAAGAACTGGTGGCCAAAGCCGCCGCCCGGGCCGCGACCGGCCACGCCGATCACATGGGGGCCGTGGGGCAGGGCGACTTCGACGAGGATATAGCTGGTGTCGGTGGCGAAGTAGAACTTGCGCGACTGCTCCAGGCTGTACTTGCCGAAGCTCATGTCCGACATCCGCGCCAGGATCGGGAACTGCAGCGCGTTGATCGACGCCGACTTGCCGAGGTTGTTGGCGCCGTACACCGACAGCGGGTTCTCCAGCGGGAACAGGCCGAGGCTGTAGCCGGCGGTGTTGAGCAGGGCGAAGCGGCGGATGCCGTAGCGTTCCTGGGTCATGCGTCTTGCTCCTGTGCGGCGCGCTCTTCGGCCATGGCGCGGGCCATGGCGTCTTCTTCGGATTCCTCTTCGGCGTCGTCGAGGCTGATGATCGGGTCACCACTGTCGTCGTCTATCAGCACCGGTGCCGGCAGCGGCAGGTCGGTGCTGTGCAGGCTGGCGGCCAGGTCGCGGTCGTGCTGCACCGCCAGGCACACGTCGAGGAAGCGGTGCATCGGCGGCAGGAAGCGGTACACGCCGTTGCTGTCCTCGGCGAAACCGAGCTGGGTCAGGCGGCGGATGACCTTGTCTTCGAGCTCTTCATGGGTGGTGACTTCGGCCTGCAGGAACAGGTCGCGGTACTTGTCGAGCAGCGCCGGCAGCTCGTCTCGGCCGATGGTGCCGCCGTCGAGCACGGAGAGTGGGTCACGGCCCTGGTCGGCCAGATGCTCGACCAGGATGAAGGTGAACAGTGCCAGGCGCTGGGCGGTCTTGTTGACCTGGGGCGCGGCCTGCTCGGGCACGAAGTAGTAGAAGCCCCGCGGGTCGCAGACCAGCTCGAAGCCCAGGGCGCGAAACAGCGCCCGATACTGATCCTGCATGCTGGACAGCTGGGCGTAGCACTCGGGCTCGCTGCGCGAGATGTGGTAACCCTTGAACAGGTCGCGGAACGCGGCCGCGAGCTGGGTCATTTCTTTCAGGTCGATATTCATAGCGGACGCTCGTTGGCGGCGGCAGCCTGGGCTGCTGCCGAGAATTCATGAGGGGCGACGGTGCTAGGGTCTGTTTCCGTTTCACGCACGGCCGCGCCGGAGCCAATTCTTGCGCGAGGCAAGGCACGAGATGCGAAGTTTGGCAGGCCAAATGAGCCATCGAGTAACGCCGCATCGCGCAAGAACTGGCCCGGCCCTCCGGGTTGCGCGGGAAATGACCTCCGCTGTCGTTGCAGGACTTGGCAAGGGAATGACCATTCCCTGCGTCCTGCGCCTAACCGGAGGCCATTTCTCGCAGCAACGCGGCTCGCGCTGAAACAGGAACAGACCCTAGGCACTGGGACGACCCACCAGGGCATAGGAGCTGATGCTGATTTCGTGCTCGCGGGTCAGGTAGGTCTGGCGCTCCAGGCGGTCACGCTGGAAGCGCGACTCGCGTGACAGACGCGAGAACCAGTAGAGCAGCTCGTCGGTGGCGCCTTCGGGCTCCTGTTCCAGCAGCCAGGTCATCAGGTCCGGCAGCGGCAGCGACTGCTCGCAGCGGTCGATCATTTCCCGGGCGGTTTTCGGCGCGCGCGGGTTGTCGCCCTTGCGTTTGCCGGTGGCTTTCGGGAAGTGGTTGGGTTTGGCCTCGAAACGCGCCAGGGCATAAACGTAAGCCTCGACCTGAGAGGCGCTGCCCAGGAAGTTGCTCTGCGGCCGAGTGAACAGCGGCATGGCGGCCTGCGGCACGGCGTCGATGCCTTTCTTGCGGATCACCGACAGGGCCAGCGCCGCACCGCGGGTCACGGCGTTGTGCCGGCGCGCTTCCTCGCGCAGCGGCAGCAGCAGCTCGCGGGCCTTGCGCAGGGTCAGCTGGGCGCTGGTCTGCATTTCCAGAATGCGTGCGTGGGTGCGCAGCAGCAGATCGTCGTCGACCAGTTGGCCGAGGCGCTGCTGTTCACCGAGCAGCTTGAGCAGCACCTGCTCGACGCGGCGCACGCCTTGCTCGAAGGCGCCGTCGGCGGCGACCAGTTGGATCATCGGCTCGACGTACTCGTCCCAGGTGGCGAGCACTTCGGCGTAACGCTGGCGCAGGGGAATCTGCCGGTCGCTGGTCTTGGCCCGCTCGGCCACGCCGATCAGCGCCTGCTCGTCGTTATTGAGCTTTTTCAACACATCGCGCACGCGCATGTCGAGCAGGCGCAGCTGGCGGGCCAGGTCGTTGCCGTCGCGCACTTCGAAGGCATCCTGGATGTAGCCGGCCAGGCGCTCGAGGTGGCGCAGGTAGGCTTCGATCTCCAGGCACAGGCCAAGGCGATGCTCACGGCGCAGGTAGGACAGGAAGTCGTGAATCTGTGCGTTGAGCTCGAAGCGGTTGGGGCTCTTGGCCACCGGCACCAAGATGTCCAGGCGGATCCACTGGTCGAGCAGGGCGGTGACATCCACCGCCGTGCTTTGCGGCGGCAACTGGGCAGTCAGCTGGTTGCGCAGCTCCACCAGGCTCAGGGTGCCAGCATCGAAGCGTTCACCGAGCGGTTCGAGCAGGGCCCAGTGCTCGGCGAGGGCGCGTAATACGCGTTTGGGGTCGATCATCGCGGGACGGTCGCTCGCTTGCGAAAAAACGCCGATTGTACGGGAAAGCGGGCCGCCGCTGCATTGTCACGCGGGCGTCATCGGCGAGCGGCATGCTCGGCGGCGAATCAACGGCTCATGGTGCGCAATACGCCATGAAATATCCGTAAATGGACAAAATTTGCTCAATGGCCTTTCGATCCTGGCGCGTTATCGGCACAATTCGCGTCCGCTTTTTTCAGGGGGCTGGCGGGCTCCTGTTGGCCGACCTTTATTACGGACTGCGCAATGATCAAAACGCCGTACTACCTCATCGACAAACAGAAGCTGCTTGGCAACATGGAGAAGATCGCCTACGTGCGTGAACACTCCGGTGCCAAGGCGCTGCTGGCCCTCAAATGCTTCGCCACCTGGTCGGTCTTCGATCTGATGCAGCAGTACATGGACGGCACCACTTCGTCTTCTCTATATGAGCTGAAACTGGGCCGTCAGAAGTTCGCCGGTGAAACCCACGCCTACAGCGTGGCCTGGGCCGATGACGAAATCGCCGAGATGCTGGAGAACTGCGACAAGATCATCTTCAACTCCATCGGCCAGCTCGAGCGTTTCACTGAGGCGTCCGAAGGCAAGGTGCGCGGCCTGCGCGTCAACCCGCAGGTGAGCAGTTCCGATTACCTGCTGGCCGACCCGGCGCGCCCGTTCAGCCGCCTCGGTGAGTGGGACCCTGCGAAGATCGAGGCGGTGATCGATCAGATCTCCGGCTTCATGTTCCACAACAACTGCGAGAACGGCGACTTCGGCCTGTTCGACAAGATGTTGAGCCACATCGAAGAGCGCTTCGGCCACCTGCTGCACAAGGTCCAGTGGGTCAGCCTCGGTGGCGGCATTCACTTCACCGGTGAAGGTTATGCGCTGGACGCCTTCTGCGCGCGCCTGAAAGCCTTCTCCGAGAAGTATGGTGTGCAGGTCTACCTGGAGCCGGGCGAAGCGGCCATCACCGGCAGCGCCTCGCTGGAAGTCACCGTGCTCGACACCCTTTATAACGGCAAGCACCTGGCCGTGGTGGACAGCTCCATCGAAGCGCACATGCTCGACCTGCTGATCTACCGCCTCAACGCCAAGCTGGCGCCCAGCGAGGGTGAACACACCTACATGGTGTGCGGCAAATCCTGTCTGGCCGGCGATATCTTCGGCGAATACCAGTTCGAGAAACCGCTGCAGATCGGCGACCGCCTGTCGTTCGTCGACGCGGCCGGTTACACCATGGTCAAGAAGAACTGGTTCAACGGCCTGAAGATGCCCGCCATCGTGGTCAGGCAACTCGATGGCAGCGTCGAGGTGGTTCGTGAATTCGGCTTCGACGATTACCTGTCGAGCCTGTCGTAATACCGCAGCACCTTTCTCAACGAGCGCAGTACCCTGGAGGTGAAACAATTGAAGAAGAACGTCCTTATCATTGGTGCAGGAGGTGTCGCCAAGGTGGTGGCCCACAAGTGCGCGCAGCACAACGACGAACTCGGTCGTATTGCCATCGCGTCACGGAACATCTCCAAATGCCAGGCCATCATCGACAGCGTCAAGGCCAAGGGTAGCCTTAAGGTACCCGCCGACATCCAGGCCTTCTCGCTCAATGCATTGGACATCGAGGCGACCAAGGCGCTGATCCGCGAGACCGAATCGCAGATCGTCATCAACGTCGGTTCAGCCTTCCTCAATATGTCGGTGCTGCGTGCCTGCATCGATACCGGCGTGGCCTATCTGGACACCGCCATTCACGAAGAACCGGGCAAGATCTGCGAAACCCCGCCCTGGTATGGCAACTACGAGTGGAAACACCTCGAGGAATGCCAGCAGAAGAACATCACGGCCATTCTCGGCGTCGGTTTCGACCCGGGTGTGGTCAACGCCTATGCGGCCCTCGCTCAGCAACAGCATTTCGACAAGATCGAGTCGATCGACATCCTCGACGTCAATGCCGGCAGCCACGGCAAGTATTTCGCGACCAATTTCGACCCGGAAATCAATTTCCGCGAGTTCACCGGCACCGTCTACAGCTGGCAGAACAGCCAGTGGACGAGCAACCGCATGTTCGAGGTCAAGCGTACCGATGACCTGCCGGTGGTAGGTTCCCAGAATCTGTACCTCACCGGTCACGATGAAGTGCACTCGATCTCCAAGAACCTGGACGTGCCCAACGTGCGCTTCTGGATGAGCTTCGGCGAGCACTACATCAACGTGTTCACCGTGCTGAACAGCCTCGGCCTGCTCAGCGAGCAGCCAGTGAAGACCGCTGAGGGTCTGGAAGTCGTGCCGCTGAAAGTGGTCAAGGCCGTGCTGCCGGATCCGGCTTCCCTGGCACCGGGCTACACCGGCAAGACCTGCATCGGCGACCTGGTCAAGGGCACCAAGGATGGCAAGGCCCGCGAAGTGTTCATCTACAACGTGGCCGACCACGAAGAAGCCTTCGCCGAGACCGACAGCCAGGGTATCTCCTACACCGCTGGCGTACCGCCGGTGGCCGCTGCACTGCTGGTGGCCCGTGGCGAGTGGGATGCAGCACGTATGGTCAACGTCGAAGAACTGCCAGCCGAGCCGTTCCTCAAGCTCCTCGACGTGATGGGCCTGCCCACGCGCATCAAGGATGAGCATGGTGATCGCCCGTGGGATCAGGTTGTTTGATCGCAGCGAGCAGCTGCGCGTCGGCCCTGCTGCGTTGAAATCAGGCTCGAAGTGCTCATGTACAAAAGTACACTCCGCCTTCTCGCCTGATTGACTCGCTGGCGCTCGCCCTTCGGGCCAGCCTTTGGCTGTTACTCCCGGTGGTCGTTGCGCCTTGCATGGCTTTAGCTCGCAAGCTCGTGGATAAGCGTCGTTAAGAAAAAAGGATCGCCTCGGCGATCCTTTTTTCGTTTCCGGGCGCCGGGTTCAGACGCTGAAGCGACCTACCAGGCGGCTGAGGTCGGCTGCCAGGCGTGACAGCTCGTGGCTCGAGGCGCTGGTCTGGTGGGCACCGGTGGCCGACTGCACCGACAGATCGCGAATGTTCACCAGATTGCGGTCCACCTCGCGAGCCACCTGGGCCTGTTCTTCCGCCGCGCTGGCGATCACCAGGTTGCGCTCGTACATCTCGCCGATTCCGTTGGTGATCTCGTTCAAGGCGTCGCCCGCGCTCTGCGCCAGCTCGCGGGTATCGCGCGCCTGGCGAGTACTGGCCTGCATGGAGGTCAACGCCTGGCTGGCACCGGTGCGCATGCCGGATACCATCTGCTCGATTTCCTGGGTCGAATTCTGCGTGCGGTGCGCCAATGCCCGTACCTCATCAGCCACCACGGCGAAGCCGCGCCCGGATTCACCGGCCCGCGCCGCCTCGATGGCGGCATTGAGCGCCAGCAGGTTGGTCTGCTCGGCAATCGCGCGAATCACGTCCAGCACCTTGCCGATTTCCTGGGACTGTTCAGCCACGCGCTGCACCAGGCTGGAGGTGCTTTCCACTTCACCGGACAGGTCGCTGATCGCGGTGATGGTCTCCGACACACGAGCCTGACCCTGCTGTGCGGAGTGATTGGCAGCCTTGGAGGCTTCCGAGGTGGAGACCGCATTGCGCGCCACTTCGTCCACGGCGGCGCTCATCTGGTTGACCGCTGTGGCAGCCTGTTCGATTTCGTCGTTCTGCTGTTGCAGTCCGCGTCCGGCTTCGTCGGTCACCGCGTTGAGCTCTTCGGCGGCGGCAGCGAGCTGGGTGGACGAGCCGGAGATTTCCGCCAGGGTTTCTCGCAAGCGCTGCTGCATCTGCGCCAGTGAGGCCTGCAACTGGCTGACCTCGTCACGGCCTTCGACCTGGATGCCCTTGGTCAGGTCGCCCTCAGCCACATGACGTGCGGCCTGCACCGCCCGCTTCAGCGGCCCGACGATGCTGCGGGTGAGCAGCCAGGCCAATGCTACGGTGATCAGTGCCGCCAGCAGGATCACCCCCGCAACTACCTGTTGCGAACGGGTGTAAGCCTGCGCCGAGGCCGTGCCTTCCTGGGCGATGCCCTTGCTGTAGATGTCGCCCAGCTCGGCCAGCTGTGCACCGGTGCCGTCGACCACCGGCTTCATGTCGACCAGCAGCAGCTTGTTCAGCGCGTCGCGCTCACCGCGGCGTGCCAGCACGAAGGAGTCGGCCATGCCGCGTTGGTAGGCGGCGAAATCGCGGCGGAACTGATCGTAGATGCGTTGTTCTTCGGGTGTGTCGATGAAGGGTTCGAAGTCGCGGATGTTCTGTTCCAGCACCTTGTTGCGCGCATCGTACTGGCCTACGTAGGTGTCGACATTGGCCGGATCGGGATCCAGAGCCACGCGCAGGGAAATGGTGCGAATGCGCAGCATGTTCTCACGGATGGCGGCCACCGATTGGATGCTCGGAACCCAGTCGGTTTCGATGGTGCTGGCGCGCTCGCGAATGCTCGACATGGTGCCGAGCGAGAAGATGCCCAGAAAGGCCACCATAAGGGCGATGAGGCCGAAGCCGAAGGCAGCGCGGGGTGCGATGTTCCAGTTGCGTAGCAGCATAGGGACCTCTTGGGTCTGGCAGATATTGTTGTTGTCCCCGGGGCTATCGGCTGCCGGGGAGGGCGCTTGAACGGCAATTCGGCGCTTTCGACATTCTTGCAAAAAATGGTTACATAGTCATAGGATGTCTGACCACAATAATCACAAATAAGCAGGCCCTCCCATGTTCAAACCGCTCGCTGTTGCTGCACTGGCATCCTGCCTGGCTACCACGGCTCAGGCCGCTATTTCCTTCGCCTACATCTCCAGCCCGAACGATGGCCTGATTTCCCAGTACCGCCTGGACGACGGCACGGGCGGCATCGCACTGGTGGAGCAGACCCAGGCCGGTGACAAGGTCAACCCGATGGCGCTGTCGCCCGATGGTTCGCTGCTGTTCGCGGCCCAGCGAGTTGCGCCGTTCAAGGTCATCACCTACCGGATCGATGCGGGATCCGGGCATCTGCAGCGCCTGGGTCAGGCTCCATTGGCCGACAGCATGGCGTACCTGGCCACCGACCGCAGCGGGCGTTTCCTGCTGGCTGCTTCCTATGGCGGGGCCCTGCTCAGCGTGCAGGCCATCGACAAGGACGGCCAGGTGTCGGACAAACCCCAGGTCTACAAGACCGGACCGTTCGCTCATTCCATCCGCACCGACCTGAGTGATCGCTTCGTGTATGCCGGCAATCTGGGCGCCGACAAGGTGCTGCAGTTCAGTCAGGACAAGCAAAGTGGCGCGCTGACCCCCATCGGCGAAGGCTTCGCCAGCACCACCGCCAAAACTGGCCCACGGCATATCGCGTTCTCGCCCGATGGCAAGTTCCTCTATGTGGTGGGCGAGCTGAGCGGTACCGTCAGCGGTTTCGCCATCGATGGGCAGACCGGCGCACTCAAGCAGGTGAGCGAAGCCAGCGGCATTCCCGCATCACTCGGGCTGGCCCATGGTGAGGCGCGCAGCGCCGCCAACAATGACTTGAAGGACGACCCGACGCCGCGCATCTGGGCCGCCGATATTCGCCTGTCGCCCGACGGTTCGCTGCTGTACATCACTGAGCGCACCACCAGTTCGGCGTCGGCCTTCAAGGTCGATACGAAGGACGGCAGCCTGAAGTTTCTCGGCAATTACCCAGTGCAGGAAAAGCAGCCGCGCAACATCGCCTTCTTCCCCAACGGCAAGTGGCTACTGGTGACCGGCGAGAAAAGCCAGACCATCGGCAGCTACCGGATTGGTGACAAGGGCAGCCTCGAACGGGTGAGCGAGGCAAAGTCCGGCGATGGTGCGCTGTGGATCGAGATCCTTCCTATCAAACCCTGATCGCGACGCCTGGTGCACATGAAAAAAAGGATCGCCGAGGCGATCCTTTTTTCGTTTCAGGCCACCTGTGCTGTCAGACCGTCACCACGCCGAGCAGCACCGCGGCTGCGAGCATGATCAGGCTGATGCCCCAGGCCCACAGCACGGTGTAGCGGATGTGTTTGTACAGCTCGACGCCGGCCAGGCCGATGGCCAGGTACACGCTGGGCACCACCGGGCTGACGCCGAAACCGGTGTTTTCGCCGATCAGCATGGCGTTGGCCACGGCCGCCGGATCGACGCCGGCGGCTACCGCCACGTCGCGGATTACCGGCAGCAGGGCGAAGTAGTAGGCGTCCGGCGAGAACAGCATGCCCAGCGGTACGCCGAAGGCGCCGATGATCACGTGAATCCAGTTGGCCGAGCCCTCGGGCAGGATGTTGATCATCCAGTGCGCCATGCCGTCGGACATGCCGGCGCCGGCCAGCACGCCGAGCAGGATGCCGGCGGCTAGCATCACCAGGGCCATCTGCATGGCGTCCGTGGCATGAGCGCGAAGCGCCTTGTTCTGGTCGTCGAGGCTGGGGTAGTTGAGCAGCAGGGCGATGCCCAGGCCGACCATGAAACAGGCGAACAGCGGAAAGGCGCCGGTGAACAGGCAGACCAGAATGCCGGCGGTCAGCGCCAGGTTGGCCCAATAGCGCCAGTTGCTGGTGGGCAGCATTTGCGAGGTGTCGACCTGCGGCGCGTCGGCCGGAGCGCTGTCGATGGCTGCACCGCCGTTGGCCGCGAAGCTGCGTTGCGCGCGCAGGCCGAGAAACACCGCCAGGCTCATGACCAGCACCAGGCCGACCGCCTGGATGGGAATCAGCGAGATCCACAGTTGCGAGGCGTCGATACCGGTCACCGCCGAAGCGCGGGCGGTGGTGCCGCCCCAGGGCACCATGTTCATCACCCCGGCGCTGAGCACCACCAGGCACAGCAGCATCTGCCGGCTCATGCCCAGGCGCAGGTACAGCGGCAGCAGGGCGGGAATCACCAGCAGAAAGGTGGCGGCGCCGATGCCGTCCAGGTGGGTTACCGAGGTCACGGCCACGGTGACGATGGCCACGGACAGCGGGCGGCCCTTGGTGCTTTTCAGCAGAAAACGCACCAGCGGATCGAACAGCCCGCAGTCACGCATGATGCCGAAATACAGAATGGCGAAGATGAACAGCGTGGCGGTCGGCGCCACGGTCTTCAGGCCTTCGGTGATGAATTTGCCGATTTCGCCAAGGTCGAAGCCGGCCATCAGGCAGGCGATGACCGGCAGGGTGACGAAGGCGACCAGCGGGGTGATGCGGCGCATCAGAATCAGGATGACGATGGCGAACATCAGGGTGAAGCCGAGGGCGGTGATCATGACGATCTCTCCGGTTTTATTATTGTTGGAGTCGCGGGGCTGGCAGCTTGGGCGTTATGACGGAGCCGGCAACCTCAGGTCGAGCAGCGCGTAGCTCAGGCTCTTGCCATGGCGGTCGATGCCGGGGCTGGCATTCACGCCACCTTCCAGAGCGTTTTCCACCACGAAGTTGAGACCGCTCAGGTTCGGCAGCTCGAAGCGGCGCACCGTGCCGATGCGGCGGTGGGCCAGGCAGCCGGCCACCCGTTCGACAGTCAGTTCACGGGCCAGCCAGGCGTAATGCTCGGGGTCGTAAGCGAACACCGCGACACTGAGAATGTTGCCCTTGTCGCCGGCGCGGGCGTGGGCGTAGTCGCACAGCAGAACGTCACTCATCAGAACCACTCCACCTGTTGCTGCACCGCGGTGCGGGGGATGAAGAAACTCGCCGTACCGAGGGATTCGGTCAGGTGCCGGCGCACGCCGCCACCGCCGGCTGGGCCGTTGGTGTAGAGCGATTCGGCGTCGAGCAGCAGGTTCTCCAAGAGCGCCTTGTCACGGTCGACGAAGCTGATGCGCAGGCGTACGTCCTGCGGGTCTTGGGCGTTGGCCAGGCGTTGCTGCAACCACTGGCCGCGGGCGTCGTTGAACAGGCTGGCGACGCCGATCAGATCGATCCACGGCGTCAGCTGCGGCGCCAGGCGCGCGCAGCGCTGTAGCAGCACGTCACGGGCGAGTGCGGCGCGGGCCAGGGCGCCGGGGCCTGCATAGGAAATTTCTGCCTCGGCGAACCAGTTGCCACGCAGACCGATCAGCCCCTTGAGTTCGGCCGGGCGCGGGTGGCCGCGAACGCCTTCGACCTCGACCAGGTCCGGGCCGACCTGGCGCACCCGAGCCTGGCTGAGATCCATGGTCACGTCCGGCGTCAGGTAGGCAGCCGGGTCGTGGACTTCATAGAGCAGCTGTTCCTTGACCGTGCGCTCGGTGACGCAGCCGCCGGTGCCGGCAGCCTTGCCGATGGTCACCCGGCCATCGGCCTCGATTCTGGCGATCGGGCAGCCGACATTGGCCAGGTCCGGCACGTTCTTGAGGCCCGGGTGGGCGAAGTAGCCACCGCTGACCTGGGTGCAGCATTCGAGCAAATGACCCACGGCGGTGGCCAGAGCGATGCGGTCCCAGTCTTCGGCCTGCCAGCCGAAGGCGTGGCGCAGCGGGCCGACCGCAAGGCTTGGGTCGGCGACGCGGCCGCAGAGCACGATATCGGCGCCTTCATCCAGCGCCTGCACGATGCCGTCGGCGCCGGTGTAGACGTTGACCGACACCACCTCGCCGTCGAGCGACTCGGGCAGCCAGCGCTGCACGGCGTCGCGTGAATCGAGCAGGTCGTCGCCCAGCACGCAGGCGATGCGCGCGCAGGCGAAGCGCCCGCCCTGCAGCTGCTGGCGCAGGCGGCGAGCGGCTGCGCTGGGGTTGGCAGCGCCGCCATTGGTGATGATCGGGATGCCGGCGGCCAGGCAGGTTTCCAGCACCGGTTCGAGGAAGTCGAACAGCCGGCTGGCATAGCCGCTGTCGGGGTTGGCCAGGCGGCGCAATTGCGCTTCGGCCAGGGTGCGTTCGGCAAGCAGTTCGAAGAACAGGAAGCGCCGGCCGTCGCGTGCGGCGAGGTCATTGGCCAACGCCAGAGCGGCATCGGGCCGATCATTGGCGAAGCCTGCCCCGCAACCGATGTGGACTGTTGTCATCGTTATGATCCAGGTCGAGGTCTGCTGGCAGGGTGCGGCTTCCTGATTTAGTTGTGAATTCGAAATGTGATATCAATTGATAAAACAATCTTATAAAAGTGCTCGCTCATGGATATCAGCTTTCGCCAGCTTCAGGCCTTCGTCCTCATTGCCGAGCAGCGCAGCTTCAGCCGCGCAGCCGAGCAGATCCATCTGTCCCAACCGGCGCTGAGCTACAGCCTGCGCAAACTGGAAGAGGCCCTGGGTCTGTCGCTGTTCGCGCGCAATACCCGCAGCGTGGAGCTGACCGAAGCCGGCGTGCGCTTTCTCGAGCAGGCCCGGCGTCTGCTGCGCGACATGCACCACGCGGTGCACGACGCCCATGAACAGCTGCACCTGCAAAGCGGTTCGCTGCGCATCGGTGTGCTCCCTTCGGTGGCCATCGAGCCATTGCCGCGGGTGCTGGTCGACTACCGACAGCGTTATCCGGGTATCGAGATAAGCCTGCGCGATGGCCGTGCCGGCGAGATTCGTCAGTGGGTGAGCAACGCCGAAGTGGACTTCGCTATCACCTCGGTGACCGATGAGCCGGGTGTGCTGGATTTCCAGCCGCTCTACGACGACAGCCTGGTGCTGTTGGTACGCGGCCTGAGTCGTTTGCGCGGCAAGAAGCTGCTCGCGGCTCTGCAGGATCTGGATTACGTGGCCACCACCCGTGACACCAGCCTGCGTACCATGGCCGATGAGACCCTGGCGCGCATGGGCCTGCTGCGCGAGCCCGCCTACGAGGTCGCTTATATGAGCAGCGCTGCCGCCCTGGCGCGGGCCGGCCTGGGCTATGCGCTGCTGCCGGCCAGTGTGGCGGACACCTTCAACGCCGATGGCAGCCTGGCCGTGCATCCGCTGCCGATGGCGCCGGCGCGTGGCATTGGCGTGCTGCAGCGCAAGCCCTGCTACCTGAGCCCGCCGGCCCAGGCTTTCGTCAGCCTGCTCAAACAGCAGGCCGAAGCCATTGGACTCTAGGGTCTGTTCCCGTTTCACGCACGGCTGCGATGAAGCGTGAACAGACCCTAGCCACGGCTGACGTTTGGGGCTACCCGTGGCAGGCGATTCACGCGACAATCAGCGCCTTCGAAAATCGATGTGCCGGGTACCTGACGTTTGAACACCGAGCTGCGCCGCCGCGCCTATCTGGATGCCATGCAAGTGACCAGTTGGCTGCCGCGCGTCGAACTGCCATTCGCGGCGCCGTCGCGGCCCGAGCTGCTGGTCGCCGTCGAGCCGGAAGCTGAGATCGTCGTCGAGAAACCGGCGGTACAGGCCAAGGTAACCGCGCCGGCCGCGCAGCCTGCCGCCAGCGAAGTCGTCACCCGCGAACGCCCGCGTATCGAAGTGCCCAAGCCTGGCGCCGCGAGCAAGGCCGACGAGCCTGCCGCCGAACAAGCCAGCGCCGCACCAGCACCGCGCGAGCGGCCAGTTCCGCCACCGCGTTTCGCCCTGCAGTTGCTGCGTGCCGGTAGCTGCGCGTTGTTGGTCGAGCTGCCGACCGGCGAGCCGTTCCAGAGCCGCGACCCGGCTTACCTGCTGCTCAAGGACCTGCTGCGCGCCGCCGGCCTGCCGGATGCCCCGCAGATCATCGGCGAACCGGTGCGTTGGCCACTGCTGGTGCGCGGCAATATGGACCAGGGCCCGCAGGCCGCGCTGGATTTCGTGCAGAGCTTTATTGGCGCTCGCCTGGAAGAGCAGGAGCCCTGCGCTTGCCTGTGGCTGATCGGCCTGCCGGCCATTCGTTTCGCCGGTGACGCCGATGCCGAGGCCTACAACCGCGAACTGCAGGTCGAGGAACTCGGCGCCGCGTGGGCGCTGCCAGGCCTGGAACTGCTGATGGACGAGCCGCATCGCAAGCGCGACCTCTGGCACGCCATGCAGCGCGTGCGGCGACGCTGGCTGGAGGCCTCGGCATGAGTGACGCGATCAGCTTCCGCCGGGCCACCGAGGCGGATATCGATGCGGTGCTGAAGATCGAGTACGCCGCCTTCAGCCACCCGTGGACGCGCGGCATCTTTCTCGACAGCCTGAAATCCTACGAAGTCTGGCTGATGTTCGAGGGCAGCCAGCAGGTCGGCCACGGTGTGATCAACGTGATCATCGACGAGGCGCATCTGCTCAACATCACCGTCAAACCCGAGAGCCAGGGCCGCGGCCTGGGCTTGCGTCTGCTCGAACATCTGATGGCCCGCGCCGCCGAACTCAAGGCCGGCGAGTGCTTTCTGGAAGTACGCTCCAGCAACCAGGCAGCGTACCGGTTGTACGAGCGTTACGGCTTCAACGAGATCGGCCGCCGGCGCGATTACTATCCGGCGCCAGGCGGTCGTGAAGACGCACTGGTGATGGCCTGCACGCTGGTCGAATGAGTTAGCGGCGTGCCCAGCGCCGTTCGCGGCGTTCTTCCTCGACCTGGCTCAGGTCGTACTTATCCAAGAATTCCTGAGAGTGCTCTTCGCCTTCAGGCTGGTCCGTCTGTTTCGGCTCATCGGTCGGTCGTGCGTTTTTTTGCGCAGTGGCCTGGCCGGGTTTTCGCGGCTTCAATGGCTCCACCACATCGCGCAGAATCGGCGGCTCGGCCGGGTGCTCGGTGGCCGCTGGGCGGCTGGCAGGTGGTTGCTTGTCGGTCATGACGAACTCCGGATCAGTCATTGGCTCTAGGCAATGGACGGCCACAGGGCTGGAAGATTCAGCGTTTCGGCCATTACCTCGCCAGTTGCCGGGGTTATTCGGCGCGCTAATCGCCTTGTCAAAAAGGCCGGTGCATCCGTATGGTGCGCATCGACCTTTTCGGGAGCCGCCGCCGTGAGCGATCTCAAGCACCTGTTCGACAACAATGAACGCTGGGCCGAAAACATCACCCAGAACGACCCGGACTTCTTTCCCCGCCTGGCCCGCCAGCAGACGCCCGAGTACCTGTGGATCGGCTGTTCGGATGCCCGCGTGCCGGCCAACGACATCGTCGGCCTGCTGCCAGGCGAGCTGTTCGTGCACCGCAATGTAGCCAATGTGGTGCTGCACACCGACCTCAACTGTCTGTCGGTGATTCAGTACGCGGTCGACGTGCTCAAGGTCAAACACATCCTGGTAACCGGCCACTACGGCTGCGGCGGCGTGCGGGCGGCCATGCACGATGCGCAGTTCGGCCTGATCGATGGCTGGCTGCGCAATATCCGCGACCTCTATTACGAGCAGCATGCGCAACTGGCCGCCCTGGCCGATGAGGAGGCGCGGGTCGACCGCCTGTGCGAGCTGAACGTGATGAAGCAGGTCGGCAACGTCAGCCGTACCAGCATCGTTCAGAACGCCTGGCATCGCGGCCAGCAATTGTCGGTGCACGGCTGCATCTACGGTCTCAAGGATGGCCGCTGGAAGGATCTGGATGTGACCGTCAGCGGCGCCGACCAACTACCCGAGCAGTACCGTCTGCGCCCACCACAGGGATGAGCATGAACAAACCTTCGCGTCAGCTGGCGATTGCCGGTGTGCTGATGGCGGTGCTGTGCTGGGCGGGCAATGCCCTGGTTGCCCGCGCTTTCGCCGGTGAGATTCCACCCTTTGCCCTGGCGTTCTGGCGCTGGAGCCTGGCGCTGGTCCTGATTCTGCCGTTCGTGGCGTTGCCGCTGTGGAGCCATCGCGCGGCGTTGCGCCATGCCGGCTGGCGCCTGGTGGTGATCGCGGCCTTCGGCATCGCCGGCTACAACACCTTTCTGTACAGCGCGGCGCAGACCACCGCGGCGATCAATATCACCCTGGTCAACACCTGCATTCCGTTGATGACCTTCATCTTCGCCGGGCTGCTGCTCGGCGACTGGCCTGCGCGCCGCGCCTGGTGGGGCATGGCGCTGGCGGTGTCCGGGCTGCTGGTGCTGATCTGTCGCGGCGACTGGCAGACACTGGCGGGCATGGCTTTCAACCGCGGCGACCTGATCATGTTGCTGGCAGTGCTCGACTGGGCGCTCTACACCGTGCTGCTCAGACGCTGGTCCAAATACCTGGCGCCGATTCCGCCGCTGGCGCTGCTGGGCATCTTCATGCTCCTGGGCGTGCCGATGATCCTGCCGCTGTACCTCTATGAGCTTTCCACCGGCGCGCAGCTGCTGGCCACGCCGGCCAATCTCTCGGCCATCGCCTACACGGCAGTGTTCGCCTCGCTGGTCGCCTATCTGGGCTGGAACAATGGCGTGAAAGTGCTGGGCGCCTCGACCGCAGCCATGGGCAACTACCTGATGCCGGTGTTCACGGCGATTCTCGGCTGGATTCTGCTCGGCGAAGCGTTGCAGCTATTTCACTGGTTCGGCGGGGCGATGATCTTCGCCGGGCTGCTGCTGGCCACCTTGCCGAAGCGGTCGCAACGGGCGGCGGCCTGAAACGACGCAGTCTTTGGCTTGATGAGCTGCAAACGCCCTCTTGCGAAGGCGTTTCTTTATCGGCGATAGGCTGCCAGCACCTGATCGATCTGCAGATCCACGCTCTGCAGGCCACCGCCGGACAGATACCACAGCGCGGGATCCAGGTAGACCACCCGTTTGGCTTGGGCCGCCGGTGTGCTCGCCAGTGGCGAGCTGGCCAGGGTGGCGACATCCAGCGGCGTGGCGCCAATGGCGGCGCTGCGGTCGATGATGAAGACCACGTCGGGCCGGGCCGCGGCGATGGCATCGCCGTCCAGCGGCTGCGGGCGTTGGCGAGGTGCACCCGCGGGCTGAGGCGTTGGCGCGGGCAGGGCGCGTGGTGCCTGCAGCAGCGAGTAGATCAGCGCATGTTCGGTTGGCGCAAAGCGGCCGTCGTTGTGGGTCAGCACCAGGGTACGTTGGCCCGAGGCGGCGACTTGCTGGCGGGCTTTTTCAGCCTTGCCCTGCAGCTTGGTCAGCGCCTGCTGCGCCTCGGCGGCCTTGCCGACCAGCTGGCCGAGCAACCTGGCGTTGTGGGCGATGCCTGCGAAGTAGTCGGCGTCGGTGATGCCCATGTCCAGCGTCGGTGCCAGCTTCTGCAAGGCTTGGCGACTCTCGCCCTGGCGCCCGGTGATCAGGATCAGGTCCGGTTTCAGCGCTGCGATCGCGTCGATATCCGGCGTTTTCAGGTTGCCGGCGTCCTGCGTCTGGGCGGCCTTGTCTGCCAGGTAAGGCGGTACGTTACCCGGCACGGCCAGCACCCGCTCGCCCGCGTTCAGGGCGATCAGTGTGTCGTAGCTGCCATAGTCGAGTGTGACGATGCGCAGGGGATCACGGGTGACTGCAATCTGTTGCCCTGCCTGGGTGACGTTGAGGGTGGTGGAAGATTGTCGGGCGTCGTGGCTGCAGCCAGCCGTTGCCAATGCCAGAAGTGAAAACAGTACGGCCTTGTTCACTGATCAAGCTCCTTTGTAGCCTGGTTCGCAGCCGAGTGCCGCAATCCTGAGGGGCAGGGAACATAGCACTCCAAAACTGATCGAGAAGCTTTCTCAACGGGTAAAGTTTGCAAATGCCTGGCTGTTGCTGTGCTGCGCTTGGCATTTCCTCGGCTGCAGTAGGGCTAATTTGCCTGGGCGGAAAACTTTCGCGCAGCCACAGGGGTCTATCCCGATGGCTGGCGTTGGCGACTGGTGCTGATGCCGTAACGGGCGTAAAGGCAATCGAGTTGCTAGTGTTATGCCGTCTGCAGAAGGATGAGTTGTGAGTTAATGGATTACTCGCACGCCTCTCTCCCCCGAAAAACCGCCTCCGTGCACAGGCTGACGGCCCGTTATCCGTCGCTTCGTGGTGTCTGCTGGCGCGCCACTATGTTGGGCATGCTGATGCTTGGGCTCAGCGGCTGCATGCATAATCAGGCCAATGGCCCCTTTTCCAGCAACAGCATCGCGGCCAGCCCCGGCGAGTTGTTCCAGACCCACTCCGACCGCATGGCTACCATCGGCATGCGCAACAACCTCAACAGCCTGTACCGGCTGATGGACAAGCTTTACCAGCGCAACCCGCGCGAGTGGCAGAAGACCGGTCAGGCCAGCCGGCAATCGGCGGTGCTGTCGGTGCGGCACTCCATCGAGCAGGGCAGGCCGCCGTCGGCGCTGGGTGGCCGGCAGGACATCGCGGCTCTCAGCTATGCGCTGAGCCCGGAATTTGAAGGGGATCGCGTCGGCGCTTTCATCTACGCCATCGGCAACATGGTGGTCACCGCCCACGGCGGGCGCACCGAGTTCTACATCACCGATACCATCGACGCGCAGTTCGTGCACAACGCGGCACGTAATATCGAGAAGGCCACCTGGTTGCTGGCCACCCGGCGCGACGCCCAGGGCAACCCGCTGCTGTTATCCAACGAGCTGTCCGAGAACGGTCGCAACCTGAGCTTCGCCGTGGAATTCGGCAAGATCGTCGCCCGTCTGGATTACCTGAGCGATGTGCTCGACGAGCGCTACCGGCGTATCGGCGTCAACTACGCCCATAGCCTGCTGTTTCTGAATTTTCTGCCGGTGCAGTAGGCACCCGCTGTCTAGCGCCATCGCCTTGAGATCTATTCACGAGCTTTTGGCTCGACCGCAGCGTTTTGACTGCAAAGTGGAGGGAGCGGACGCTCGTCCTATGGACTGATGATTATCTGTGGGAGCGGGCCATGCCCGCGATTTTTCGCGCGCATGGCGCGCTCCCACAGTAGGTCGGCGAACGGCTGCTTCGACCTTGTCACAGCCTCTTTATGTCGCCCCAAAAGATCGTGTACAGCCTCTTACACTTTGCGGACGAACTCGGACTTGAGCTTCATCGCGCCGATGCCGTCGATCTTGCAGTCGATATCGTGATCGCCGTCGACCAGGCGGATGCCCTTGACCTTGGTGCCGACCTTGACCACCAGCGAGGAGCCTTTGACCTTGAGGTCCTTGATCACGGTGATGGTATCGCCGTCATGCAGCACATTGCCGACCGAGTCCTTGATCACCTTGGCGTCATCACCCGCCGCCTCGTTGTCGATGGCCGACCATTCGTGGGCGCATTCCGGGCAGACCAGATTGGTGCCGTCTTCGTAGGTGTATTCGGAGTTGCAGGCGGGGCAGGGTGGCAGCGTGCTCACGGGGGATCCTTATGAGGCCGTGGAGAAAAAGGCCGCAGATTATATAGGGTTTTACACGCTGCCGGGGATTGCTGTCAGGCGTCCGGTAAAAGGGCTTCGGCCTCGATCTCGATCAGCCATTCGGGCTCCGACAAGCCGCTAACCACCACCCAGGAGGTAGCGGGCGGCTGCTCGGGGAAGAAACTGCGCAGTGCATCGACGATATGCGCCTGCTCGTCTCGGGCCTGGGCGGCGATGTAGATGCGTAGCATCAGCACGTGCTGCAGGCTGCCGCCGGCGGCCTCGAGAATCTTGCGCACGTTGCGCAGCGCCGCGTGGGTCTGGCTGGCCAGGTCGGTGCCTACCAGTCGTTCTTGCTCGTCCACGCCGATCTGCCCGGACAGATGAATGCGCCGTCCGCCCTGGCTGATCACGGCCTGGCTGAAGCCGTACTGCAGGCTGTCGAAGACCGAGTCGGGGTTGAGGGTGTGCCTGTGCATCGATACGTCCTTGATCGGTAACGGCCCGGCAGTCTAGCGTTGCAGCCGCAGGGCGGCAGGCCGAGACTGTTGCACGGTTTGTGCGGCGCCGAGCGGATAACCCGAACTCATGGCGGCTTCGCTGCCTCCAAAAGACTGTGGTGAGTTGGCCTGAGCCGAGCGCCGCACCTGCCGATGATCAACGGGCCGTGTTTCGAGCCCGCCATGCCAGTGGAGGCATCATGTTTTTTCCCCAGTTGCCGGGTGTCAGCCTGTTTACGGTGTTGAAGAAGACGGTCATCGACTTCATCGACGACGAGCTGCCCACCTACGCTTCGGCCCTGGCGTTCCAGATGTTCTTCTCGCTGTTTCCCTTCCTGCTGTTTCTGGTCGCGCTGATCAGCCTCCTGGACTTGCAGCCGTTCTTCGACTGGCTGCGTCAGCAGGCCGAGCTGCTGCTGCCGTTATCCACGGTCGAATTGGTCAACCCGGTCATCGATCAGTTGCAGACCCAGAAAGCCGGGCTGTTCTCCATCGGTATCGTGGTCGCGCTTTGGACGGCCTCCTCGGCGGTGCGCTCGACCATGGACGCTATGAACAAGGCCTATGGTGTGAAGGAAGGGCGCAAGCCCTGGAAGCGCATCCCGCTGTCGCTGCTGTACACCATCGGTATCGCCGCTGCGCTGCTGACCGCTGCGGCGCTGATGGTGCTTGGCCCGCAGGTGATGAACTGGCTGGCGCACCAGATCGGCATCGAGCAAGTGGTGGTTACCCTGTGGAACTTGCTGCGCCTGCCGGTGGCGGTGTTCCTACTGATGATCGTGGTGGCGGTGGTCTATTACGTGGCGCCGGATGTGGAGCAGCGTTTCCGCTTCATCACCCCCGGCTCGGTGCTGGCGGTGGTGGTGTGGATCGCCGCCTCGGTCGGCTTCGCCTACTACGCGCAGAACTTCGCCAACTACAACGCCACCTACGGCAGCATCGGCGCGATCATCATCTTCCTGCTTTACCTGCACATCTCCTGTGCGGTGCTGCTGTTCGGCGCTGAGCTCAATGCCGTCATCGAGCATTTCTCTCAAGAGGGCAAGGAGCCCGGCGACAAGGAAATTCGCCCGGAAAACGAGCCCTCTACCTGACGGCGGGCTGCTCCGGCGGCCAGTTCAGCAGGCCGCTGTCATTGAAGCGCTGGGTGCCGAACAGGCCATCGGCGAGCTTGCCGCGCAACTGATAGGGCAGGCTCTGCCCCGGCTGATAGTTGCTGGCGCCCCACGCCTGGCGCAGCACCGAGTAGGCGGAAATGGTCACCGGCACGCTGATTACCGTCTCGCCAAACCGCGGTACCTGGCCGCGCTGATCGCTGACGCCGCGAGCCAGCGGCTGGTCGTTGATATCCAGAGCCAGGGAAATGCCGTTGAAGTCGATGGCGTTTTCGTTGGGGTTCTGTACCCGCAATTTCACCGCGAAGCGCGCTTCCAGCCCCTCTGACGGCAGCGGTTCCAGCCCGACCAGGTCGATATGCAACGGGTCACGCGAAGCCCAGGAGGCGCAGCCGGCCAGGGTGGCGATCAGCAGCAGGGTGCATAGGTGACGCAGGCGCATGGCAACTCTCCGGTATTCGAATCCTGCAGTTGTGACCGCACCCGGGCCCGTTCGGCTCAAGCCTTGGCGCGCTGCTTGGTCATCAGCACCAGGGCGATGCCGCCCAATACCGCCAGTGAACTCAAACCAAGGCGCAGGCTCAGCGCCTCTCCTAGCAGCAGGGCGCCGGCCAGTGCGGTGATGATCGGCACGCTCAACTGTACGGTGGCGGCCTGAATGGCCTTCAACTGGGTGATGGCCGTGTACCAGATGGCGTAACCCAGCCCCGAAGCCAGCGCGCCGGAAGCCAGGGCGTAGAGCAAACCTGTCGTATCCCAACTCGTGCTGTGCAGCAGCGTGAGGCTGAGCAGCGCGGCCATGGGCACGCTGCGTACGAAATTGCCGGTGGTCGCCGCAAGGGCATCGCCGGCGCTGCGCCCCAGCAGTGAATAGACGCCCCAGGCGATACCGGCGATCAGCATCAGCAGCGCACCGGTCAGCGGTGGCGCGCTGGCGCCGGGCAGCAGTAGGATCAGCAGGCCGACGAAGGCCAGCAGCAGGCCGGCCAGGCTCAGTGGCCCGGGCCGCTCGCCCTGGTGCCAGCCCCACAGCAGCATGCTGATCTGCACCGCGCCGAACAGCAGCAGGGCGCCCGCGCCGGCATCCAGGCTCACATAGGCTAAGGAGAATGCCGCAGCGTAGATGAACAATGCAGCTGCGCCACGCCAACTGCCGGCCATGGGCGTCCCACCACGGCGCAGACGTAGCAGCATGGCCAGCATCAGTGCGCCGGCGAGCAGGCGCAGGCTGGTGAAGGTGGCGGGATCTATCTGGGAAGTTTTCAGGGCCAGGCGACAGAGCAGCGAGTTGCCGGCGAACGCCAGCATGGCGCAGGCGGTGAGAAACAGCGTACGTGCTGACATGGCCATCCTTGTGTGCAGGTCTGGCAGCGGAGCGTGGTCCGCAAGGCATGAGACGAATCTAAGCATGCCCGGCGGCGGCCAGCCATGGGCCCAAGGTCTAAGCCGGGCTAGGGTTACGCAGCGCCTTGCTGTGCTGGAGCATGTCGGTCAGTGCATCGACCATCGCGTGGGCATGTGCCTGCAGGTCGTAGGCCTCGGGGTTCATCAGCCAGTGGGCCTGCAGGCCATCCATGTAGGCATGCAGGCAGATCGCTGCGCGCTGGCAGTCGAGATCGGCCGGCAGCTGTCCGCGTTTGACGGCGTTGCGTAATGTTCTGGCAATGCGTTGGTCGCATTCTTGCTGGAAGGCCTGCATGCGTTTACGCAGGTCGCCCAGTTCGGCGTTGTACTCGCATTTGTATTGCAGGATTTCTCCCACGCGGCGGCATTCGCTGTCGGCCTGCATGCGCGCCAGAAGCTGCACCAGAAGCTGGCGCATATTGCCCAGTGGATCGGGTTCGTCCTCGCTCTCGCAGGCGCGGGCCAGCTCTTCCTGGGGCAACATGCGGCGGTCGAGCATGGCCTGGAATACATCGACCTTGTTCTGGAAGTGCCAGTAGATGGCGCCGCGGGTCACACCGGCTGCACTGGCGATATCGGCCAACGAGGTGCCGGACACGCCATTGGCGTAGAACACCCGTTCGGCTGCATCGAGAATGTGCGCGCGGGTTTCTTCGGCTTCCTCTTTGGTGCGTCGTGCCATGGGTACAGCTTCCACGGTTAAAAAGTGGATGAAAACTCCGTTGGGGAGTCACATGCGGGCTCAGTGTCACACAAAAAGATCCGTTTACAAACATTCTCGAACGTAAGTATATTTGCGCTCTATTTCCCAGTATCCACCTCGGCTATCTGCCAGGTACCCGCGCCCTGCGGCTCGAATCACTTAGACATGAGGTCCTTTCAGATGCAGAAGAAGCCAGCCTTCGCCGCTATGGTTTCCGCTATCGCTCTGGCTACGCTGACGCTCGCCGGCTGCAAAGACGAGGCGGCGCCACCGCCGAAACAGGCACCGACTGTCGGTATCGTCACCGTTAAAACCGAGCCCTACACCCTCACCACCGAGCTGCCGGGCCGCACCGCCGCGTTCCGCATCGCCGAGGTGCGTCCGCAGGTCAACGGCATTATCCAGAAGCGCCTGTTCAAGGAAGGCTCCGAGGTCAAGGCTGGCCAGCAGCTGTATCAGATCGACGCCGCCGTTTATGAAGCTGCCGCCAAGAGCGCCGAAGCGACCCTGGCTTCGGCCAAGTCGCTTTCCGAGCGCTACAAGAGCCTGGTCTCCGATCAGGCGGTGAGCCGTCAGGCCTATGACGAAGCCCAGGCTTCCCGCCTGCAGGCTGAAGCGGCCCTTGAACAGGCGCGCATCAACGTGCGTTACACCAAGGTGCTGGCGCCCATCGCCGGTCGCGTTGGCCGTTCTGCAGTGACCGAAGGTGCGCTGGTCAGCAGCGGCCAGACCACTGCCATGGCGACCATCCAGCAGCTCGACCCGATCTATGTCGACGTGACCCAGCCGACCAAGGACCTGCTGCGCCTGCGCCGCGAGCTGGAAAGCGGCCAGTTGCAGAAGGCCAGCGACACCGCCGCCAAGGTGCAGCTGCGCCTGGAAGACGGCAGCACTTATCAGCACGAAGGCACCCTGGAGTTCTCCGAAGTGTCGGTCGACGAAGGCACCGGTTCGGTGACCTTGCGCGCCGTGTTCCCCAACCCGGATCACACCCTGCTGCCGGGCATGTTCGTGCATGCGCGTCTGCCGGCTGGTGTGAACAAGGAGGCGATTCTCGCGCCGCAGCAGGGCATCACCCGCAACGCCAAGGGTGACCCGACCGCCCTGGTGGTCAACGCCGAGAACAAGGTCGAGCTGCGTCAGGTCAAGGCCGAGCGCACCGACGGCAACCGCTGGGTGGTGCTCGATGGCCTGAAGGCCGGCGACAAGCTGATCACCGAAGGCCTGCAGTTCGTGCAGCCGGGTGCCGAGGTGAAAACCACCGAGGCCAAGAACGTGGCTGCGCCAGAACAGGCCGCGGCTGACCAGGCTGAACCTGAACAGGCCGAAAGCCGCTAAGGAGCGATTACACGATGTCGAATTTCTTCATCGACAGGCCGATTTTCGCCTGGGTGATCGCCTTGGTGATCATGCTGGCCGGTGGCCTGTCCATCCTCAAATTGCCCGTCAACCAGTACCCGAGCATCGCCGCGCCGGCAGTGAGCATCCAGGTCAACTACCCGGGTGCTTCCGCACAGACCGTGCAGGACACCGTGGTACAGGTGATCGAACAGCAGATGAACGGCATCGACGGGCTGCGTTACATCAGCTCGGCGAGCAACTCCGACGGCAGCATGGAGATCATCGTCACCTTCAACCAGGGCACCAACCCGGACATCGCCCAGGTTCAGGTACAGAACAAGCTGCAACTGGCCACTCCCTTGCTGCCTCAGGAGGTCCAGCAGCAGGGCCTGCGCGTGACCAAGGCGGTGAAGAACTTCCTCCTGGTGATCGGTGTGGTATCCACCGACGGCAGCATGACCAACCAGGATCTGTCCAACTACATCGTCGCCAACATGCAGGACCCGATTTCCCGGACTCCGGGTGTCGGTGACTTCCAGGTGTTCGGTGCCCAGTACGCCATGCGTATCTGGCTCGATCCGGCCAAACTCAACAACTTCCAGCTGACCCCGGTCGACGTGCGCACCGCCGTACAGGCGCAGAACGTGCAGATCTCCTCCGGCCAGTTCGGCGGCCTGCCGGCCAGCCCCGGCCAGCAGCTCAACGCCACCATCATTGGCAAGACCCGCCTGCAGACCCCCGAGCAGTTCCGCAACATCCTGCTCAAGGTCAACCGCGATGGCTCCCAGGTACGCCTGGGCGATGTCGCCAAGGTCGAGCTGGGCGGCGAGAACTACAATATCCGTGCGCAGTTCAACGGCAACCCGGCCTCCGGTCTGGCGATCAAGCTGGCTACCGGTGCCAACGCCCTGGATACCGCCAAGGCGATCCGTGCCACTATCGACCAGCTCAAGCCGTTCTTCCCGGCCGGCATGGAAGTGGTGATGCCGTATGACTCCACCCCGGTGGTGGAGGAGTCGATCCACGGCGTGGTCAAGACCCTGGCCGAAGCCTTCGTGCTGGTGTTCCTGGTCATGTACCTGTTCCTGCAGAACTTCCGCGCCACGCTGATCCCCACCCTGGCGGTGCCGGTGGTGCTGCTCGGCACCTTCGGCGTGCTGGCGGTATTCGGCTACAGCATCAACACCCTGACCATGTTCGCCATGATTCTGGCCATCGGCCTGCTGGTGGACGACGCCATCGTGGTGGTGGAAAACGTCGAGCGGGTGATGCGCGAGGAGGGCCTGTCGCCACGTGAGGCGACGCGCAAATCCATGGGGCAGATCCAGGGCGCGCTGGTGGGCATCGGCGTGGTGCTCTCGGCGGTACTGCTGCCGATGGCCTTCTTCGGCGGTTCGGTGGGCGTGATCTACCGGCAGTTCTCGATCACCATCGTCTCGGCCATGGTGCTATCGGTGATCCTCGCGCTGATCTTCACCCCGTCGCTGTGCGCCACCATGCTCAAGCCCATCGCCAAGGGCGAGCACCACGAGAAGCGCGGCTTCTTCGGCTGGTTCAACCGCACCTTCGAGCGCAGCGTCAACGGTTACGAGCGCGGTGTGCGTGGCGTGGTCAAGCGCAAGGCGCCTTTCCTGATCATCTACGCGGTCATCGTCGCCATTGCCGGCTGGCTGTTTACCCTGATCCCCTCGGCGTTCCTGCCCGAGGAAGACCAGGGCGTGCTGTTCGCCCAGGTGCAGACGCCTTCGGGCTCCAGCGCCGCGCGTACCCAGGCGGTCGTCGACGACATGCGCAAGTACCTGCTCGAAGACGAGAAGGACGTGGTCAAGTCGGTGTTCACCGTGACCGGTTTCAACTTCGCCGGTCGTGGCCAGAGCTCGGGTATGGCGTTCATCATGCTCAAACCCTGGTCCGAGCGTACCGCCGCCGGCACCAGCGTGTTCGACTTGCGTGATCGTGCCCAGGGCCACTTCTTCGCTGGCGGCTTCCGCGACGCCATGGTGTTCGCCTTCGCCCCGCCAGCGGTGATGGAGCTGGGTAACGCCACCGGCTTCAACCTGTTCCTGCAGGACCGCGCCGGCGTTGGCCAGGCCACGCTTAACCAGGCCCGTGACAAGTTTCTGCAGTTGGCCAACCAGAGTCCGGTGCTGACCAGCGTGCGTGCCAACGGCCTGCTCGACGAGCCGCAGTACAAGCTGATCGTCGACGACGAGAAGGTGCGCACCCTCGGTGTGTCCCTGTCGGACGTCAACACCACCCTGCAGATCGGCTGGGGCGGCAGCTACGTCAACGACTTCATCGACAAGGGCCGGGTCAAGAAGGTTTACCTGCAGGGTCAGAGCGACTCGCGCATGAACCCCGAGGACCTGAGCAAATGGCACGTGCGTAACGATCAGGGCCAGATGGTGCCTTTCAGTGCCTTCGCCACCGGCGAGTGGATCTACGGTTCGCCCAAGCTGTCGCGCTACAACGGTGTGAGCGCCATCGAGATTCTCGGTGCGCCGGCGCCTGGCCACAGTTCCGGTGAGGCCATGGCCGAAGTCGAGCGCATCGCCGCCGAACTGCCGCAGGGCATCGGCTACGACTGGACCGGGCAATCCTACGAGGAGCGTCTGGCCGGCTCGCAAACCCTGGCCCTCTACGCGTTGTCGCTGCTGGTGGTGTTCCTCTGCCTGGCGGCGCTGTACGAGAGCTGGTCGATTCCGTTCTCGGTGATCCTGGTGGTGCCGCTGGGTATTCTCGGTGCGCTGCTGTTCACCCTGGGTCGCGGGCTGTCCAACGACGTGTTCTTCCAGGTGGGTCTGATCACCACCATCGGTCTGTCGGCGCGTAACGCGATTCTCATCGTCGAGTTCGCCAAGGCGCTGCACGAGCAGGGCAAGAGCCATCTCGAGGCCGCCGTCGAGGCGTGCCGCATGCGTCTGCGTCCGATCATCATGACTTCCCTGGCGTTCATCCTCGGTGTGGTGCCGCTGGCCATCGCCAGTGGCGCGGGTTCAGGTAGCAAACATGCCATCGGTACCGGCGTGATCGGCGGTATGCTTACCGCCGCGGTCCTGGCGATCTTCTGGATTCCGCTGTTCTATGTGGTGGTCAGCTCGATGTTCAAGGACAAGAGCGTCAAACAATCCAATGATGAGGAGGCCGTCCAGTGAGGCAGTCCCTGTTGTCTCTGGCAGTCGCGGGCATCGTGCTCAGCGGCTGCACCATGATCCCTGACTACCAGCGCCCGCAGTCGCCCGTCGACAACGCCTGGCCCCAGGGCAAAGCCTACGAGGGCAGCAACGTGCAGGGTTCGGTGGCTGCCGCCGATCTGGGCTGGCGCGAATTCCTGCGTGACCCGGCGCTGCAGCGCCTGGTGGAAACCGCGCTGAACAACAACCGCGACCTGCGCGTCGCGGCGTTGAACGTCGAAGCCTTCCAGGCCCAGTACCGCATCCAGCGTTCCGAGCTGTTCCCCAACATCTCGGCCGATGGCAGCGGTACTCGCCAGCGCACGCCAGCCGACCTGTCGCAGACCGGCCGTTCCACGGTTGGCGGCCAGTACAGCGCGACCGTGGGCGTGAATGCCTGGGAGGTGGATTTCTTCGGGCGTCTGCGCAGCCTCAACGAGCAGACCCTGCAGCAGTATTTCGCCACCGAAGAAGCCCGACGCAGCACCCAGATCAGCCTGATCGCCAGCGTGGCCAACGCCTACCTGACGCTGCAGGCCGACGAGGCGCTGCTCAAGCTGACCCGCGACACCCTTGGCACCTACCAACGCAGCCTGGAGCTGACCCAGCGCAGCTTTGACGTTGGTGTGACCGACGCGCTGTCCCTGAGCCAGGCGCGCACCGCAGTGCAGACCGCCCAGGCCAACCTGGCGCAGTACACCCGCCAGGTCGCCCAGGATCGCAACGCTCTCGGCGTGCTGCTCGGCGGCCCGGTGCCGGCCGACCTGCCGCAAGGCGATGGCCTGGACAAGCAGCTGCTGGCCGACGTGCCGGCGGGCCTGCCGTCCGATCTGCTGCAGCGTCGTCCCGACGTGCTGCAGGCCGAGCGGGAACTGCTCGCCGCCAACGCCAGCATCGGCGCCGCGCGTGCCGCGTTCTTCCCCAGCATCAGCCTGACTGCCAACGCCGGCACCGCCAGCCGTCAGCTGTCGGGTCTGTTCGACGGCGGTTCGGGCACCTGGCTGTTCCAGCCGCAGATCAACCTGCCGATCTTCACGGCCGGTCGCCTGCGCGCCAACCTCGACTACGCCGAGATCCAGAAGAACATCCAGGTGGCGAACTACGAGAAGGCGGTGCAGACCGCCTTCCAGGAAGTCGCCGATGGTCTCGCCGCCCGCGGTACCTACGAGGAGCAGCTGCAGGCGCAGCGCAACCTGGTGGAAACCTCGGAGAACTACTACGACCTGGCCGACCGCCGTTTCCGTACCGGTGTGGACAGCTACCTGACCCTGCTCGATGCCCAGCGCCAGCTGTTCAGCGCCGAGCAGCAGCTGATCGGCGTACGCCTGTCGCAACTGACCAGCGAGATCAATCTGTACAAGGCGCTTGGTGGTGGCTGGAACGAGCGTAACCAGGCTGCGCCGGCCAGCGAGCCGGTCCCGCAGTCCTGACCGTAGCAAGCGACCAACAAAAAGCCCGCGTAGAACGCGGGCTTTTTCATGTCTGCGGTTCGGTTATTGCGGCGTCTGCACGCGGCTGGAACTGCCCATCTTGTGGCGGATCAGCTGGATCACGCCCGGCAGGATCGACACGATGATGATGCCGACGATCAGGTAGTGCAGGTTGCTCTGCACCGCCGGCAGATTGCCGAAGAAGTAGCCGCCGTAGGTGAACAGGGTGACCCACAGGATCGCGCCGACCACGTTGTAGGCAGCGAAATGGGCGTAGCTCATGCGGCCCATGCCGGCGACGAAGGGCGCGAAGGTACGCACGATCGGCACGAAGCGCGCCAGGATGATGGTC
Organism: Pseudomonas fulva 12-X; assembly: GCF_000213805.1. Classification (NCBI taxonomy): domain Bacteria; kingdom Pseudomonadati; phylum Pseudomonadota; class Gammaproteobacteria; order Pseudomonadales; family Pseudomonadaceae; genus Pseudomonas; species Pseudomonas fulva. The sequence goes on from NC_015556.1 coordinate 977,345, forward strand.
TTGCCGCCATGGCGGGCGTAGAACTGCTGGGTGATTTCCAGGTGACGGCGGCGGAAGATCTTCGAGTCCGGGTTGCGGAACAGGCGCTCACCGAGGAAGCGGCCGATGGTGTAATTCACCGCATCGCCGAGAATCGCCGCGGTGATCAGCAGCAGCACCAGCAGGTGCACGTTCATCTCGCCGTGCACGGCGATGGCGCCGGCCACGAACAGCAATGAATCACCGGGCAGGAACGGCGTGACCACCAGGCCAGTTTCGCAGAACACGATCAGGAACAGGATCGCGTAGATCCAGGTGCCGTATTGAGCGGTCAGGGCCGCCAGGTGCTGGTCGATATGCAGAATGAAATCGATAACCAGGTGAATGAATTCCATCTAAAGCTCCAACGATTGGGCAGCCCGCTGTCCGTTGGGGCGGGCTGTCTGGGGGGCGCATTATGCGCGCATCGGCGCGCTAAGAACCTGTTCAAAGTCTGCTGCGCGTCGGCACTGCTGCGTTAAAAACAGGCTCGGACTGCTCATTTACAGCTCGTAAACTCCGCGTCCTCGCCTGTTTTCGCCTTGCATTGCTCTAGCTCGCGAGACTTTGAACAGGCTCTGAGGCGCGGGCTAAGGCAGGGTTTTGAGCCTGCGCGAGGGCAAGCGTTCCCTCGGCAGTGGGTGGGGCGATAAACGTGCGGGCGCAGGTACGGCGGATGTTATTGCTTGCTGCGTGGTTGGACGTGCAGTTCGGTGGTTTGCGCGTCCTTGGCCTGCATCGTGGCCGGGTCGCGTCTGCCAATGTCCTGTGCGGCGCGCTGCTTGGCGAGCGCCGCCATCCGTTCGGACCAGGCGAATTGCAGCTCGCGGTATTGCGGCGCCACGGCGGCGCTGTTCAGGCGTGCCTGCTCCTGCCAGAACGCGGCATCGCCACGCCACCAGGGATCTTCCCCAGGTGCCACGGGTTCGATGGGTGCTGCTGCAGGCGTTGCAGGAGAACTCGCCGAGGTTGGAGCCGATACCGGCGCGGGCGCCAGCTTGATGGTGGTGGGCTGCTCCGGCGCCGGATACACGCGCGCGAACAGCTGCATGCCTCCATACGCCAGCGCGGCGCCGACCGCCACGGCGAGGGCGCTGCGGGCGAAATCGCTGCGCGGGCTTTTGGGCTTGCTTGCTGAAACTTTCATCATCCATCCCTAGAAGAGAAAGAACCGACACGAGGCATGGCGGAACCTGCGTGAATGATAGCCACTTGCGCGGCGTCGTTGAGCTTTATTTACGTGTCGGTACAGCGTGCCAGAGCGGTTACTTGCCCTTGATGATGCGCTGGATGGTGCCGGTGTTGTTGTTGAGCAACACGTAATCGGTACCGATCTTCACCCAGTGCTCGTGCTCCTTGTCTTCGGGCTCCGGCAGGTTGTGCTTTTTCAGGTCCTTGATCGCATAGTCGTCACGCCAGTACTTGTGCGGTGCCGGGGTGCCTTCCTTGAGATCGCCGATGTGCATCGGATCCTTGGCTTGCGGGTCTTCCTGGTCCGGCTGCTGCTTGAGCACCTGATTCTGGTAAGCCTCGCGGGCCGGTTCCTGCTTGGCCGGATCGGCCGCATGGGCCATGCCGCTGGCCAGCAGGGCGCCGAACAAGATGCTGAGGGTGGGCGTGGTTTTCATGTGACTCTCCTTAATCCGTGTCCATAAACATGGACACGGCAGGTTGCCGAACACTCAACCTAAATTTTCACCACCCACTGGCCTGTCGTCTTCTTATACGCCCTTGCAGATGACACTTCTGCGCATGCCGCCGAACGGCGGGTTTTTTCCATGAACCTTCAGGCTTTGGCCCGGCACTATCTATTCAGGTCCCAGTAATCGAGTGAGTCATGCCTGTTCCCGTTTTTCTTGCCCTGGTGTTCGGCTGCGTCGGTGCCGTGCTCATGGGCATCGGCCTTTCCCGCCGGCGTGCCAGCCGTGACTGGCTATGCGCCCAGGGGCGCATCATTGCCAGCGAATGGGGGCTGAGCACGCCGAGCCGCTACCCACGCTTCGAGTGGCGCGACGAGCACGGCAACCTGCACATGCACGAAAGCAGCATGAGCAGCTGGCGCCACTACCGCAAAGGTGATCCGGTGGCGGTGCGCTACGATCCGGCGTTTCCCAAGCGCGCGGTGATCGACACTCCGGTGCAGCGTGGCGCGTCGTTCTTCTGGCTGGGCGTGCTGCTGTGCGCCATCTCGGTAGTCTTTCTGCTCGTCGAGCTGCTGCTCAACTGAGCCTTTGCCGGTCGCAGTCTCTGGTCGATTGCGAGCTGAGCACATACGTCCAATAACGCCGCTCGACGCAGCGGCATAGTGGCTGCACGGTCGGGGTGCAGCCGCAGGCTTGCTGATCGTCATGCCGCAGGCTTTGGCCTCGCGGGTCGATTTCGCTGCCAGGGACGTTTCCACCATGCCAACCACTGTGCCGAGCGATGTGGTGACTTTGGTCATCCAGCACCAGGTGCGCCCCGGTTGCCTGCCCGCCTACGAGGCCTGGCTCAAGCGCGCCCTGGCCGCCGCCGAGCAGCAGCCGGGCCACCTGGGCGTCAACGTGATCCGCGCGGACGGGCAGGGCGATGCCTTCACTACTGTGCTGCGCTTCGCCGAGGGCTGGCAACTGGACGAGTGGATCGCCTCGGACCGCCGCCGTCTGCTGATCGACGAGGTGCTGCCGCTGCTCGAAGGCGGCGACCAGATCCAGGTCAGCCGCGACCACGAATTCTGGTTCACCCCCGAACATGCCCAGGCATCCCAGCCGCCGAAGTGGAAACAGGCGGTGCTGACCTACCTGGTCATCTGCCCGCTGACCATGATCATCCCGCAGTTGTGGCTGCCGCTGTTTCAGCAGTACCCGGCGCTGGGCGGCGTGGTGCCGAGCAACCTGCTGATCACCCTGTGCATCGTCGTGCCGGTGGTGTTCTGGATCATGCCGGCGGTCACCCGCTGGTGCGCCGGCTGGCTGAGCGCCCGCTGAATTTTTCCCACATTCCTATCCGAGAGGTTATCGCCATGAGCACATTCACCACCCGCGACGGCACCGAGATCTATTTCAAGGACTGGGGCAGCGGCAAGCCCGTGCTGTTCAGCCACGGCTGGCCGCTGGACGCCGACATGTGGGAATACCAGATGCAGTACCTGAGCAGCCGCGGCTACCGCACCATCGCCTTCGACCGCCGCGGTTTCGGGCGCTCCAGCCAGCCGTGGACGGGCTACGACTACGACACCTTCGCCGACGACATCGCCCAGCTGATCGAACACCTCGATCTGCACGATGTGACCCTGGTGGGCTTCTCCATGGGCGGCGGCGACGTCAGCCGCTATATCGGCCGACACGGCACGTCGCGGGTGAGCAAGCTGGCGCTGCTCGGTGCGGTCACGCCGATCTTCGGCAAGGCCGCGGATTTCCCTGAAGGCGTCGACGCTTCAGTGTTCGCCGGCATCAAGGACGGCCTGCTCAAGGACCGCGCGCAGTTCATCAGCGATTTCGCCGCGCCGTTCTATGGCATCGACAAGGGCCAGAAAATTTCCGACGGCGTGCTCACCCAGACCCTCAACATCGCGTTGCTGGCCTCGCTCAAGGGCACCGTCGACTGCGTCACCGCGTTTTCGCAAACCGATTTTCGTGCCGACATGGCCAAGGTCGATGTACCGACCCTGGTGATCCACGGCGACGCCGACGCCATCGTGCCGTTCGAGACCACCGGCAAGCTCGCCGCGCAGATGATCGAGGGCGCCGAACTGAAGGTGTACGAAGGCGCGCCCCATGGCTTCGCCGTGACCCATCAGCAGCGTCTGAACGAAGACCTGCTGGCCTTCGTGTCCCGCTGATCGATCGGAGCGCCCAGCCATGACCAACGATCCCAAAGACCCGAAACGCCGCCAGGTCGTTGCTGCCGGTGGCCTGCTCGGCGCGGCTGGCGCGCTGTGGTCCGCCTTACCCTTTGCCGGCGGTGCCGGCTATGCATTCGGAGCCAACATGAACGACGCCGACCTGATCCTGCTCAACGGCAAATTCCACACCGTGGACCCCGAGCGCCCGCACGCGAGCGCCGTGGCGATCAAGGATGGCCGCTTCATCGCGGTCGGCAGCGACGCCGAGGCCATGGCCACCAAGGGCGCCGCCACCAAGGTCATCGATCTCAACAAGCGTACCGCCATTCCCGGCCTCAACGATTCGCACCTGCACCTGATCCGCGGCGGCCTGAACTACAACCTCGAGCTGCGCTGGGAAGGCGTGCCATCCCTGGCCGATGCCCTGCGCATGCTCAAGGACCAGGCCGACCGCACGCCCACCCCGCAATGGGTGCGCGTGGTCGGGGGCTGGAACGAGTTCCAGTTCGCCGAAAAGCGCATGCCAACCCTGGCCGAGATCAACCAGGCGGCGCCGGACACCCCGGTGTTCCTGCTGCACCTCTATGACCGCGCCTTGCTCAACCGCGCCGCCCTGCGCGTGGTCGGCTACACCAAGGACACACCCAACCCGCCCGGTGGCGAAATCCAGCGTGACGCCAACGGCGAGCCGACCGGCATGCTGATCGCCCGCCCCAATGCGATGATTCTCTACTCGACCCTGTCCAAAGGGCCGAAGCTGCCCCTCGAATACCAGGTCAACTCGACCCGCCAGTTCATGCGCGAGCTCAATCGCCTGGGCCTGACCAGCGCCATCGATGCCGGCGGCGGTTACCAGAACTACCCGGACGACTACCAGGTAATCCAGGAGCTGGCCGACAAGGACCAGCTGACCGTGCGCATCGCCTACAACCTGTTCACCCAGAAGCCCAAGGAGGAACTGGCCGATTTCCAGCAGTGGACCAAGACCGTCACCTACGGTCAGGGCACCGACTACTTCCGCCACAACGGCGCTGGCGAGATGCTGGCGTTTTCGGCCGCCGACTTCGAGGACTTCCTCGAGCCGCGCCCGGACCTGCCGCCGAACATGGAGGCCGATCTGGAGCCGGTGGTGCGCCACCTGGTCGAGCATCGCTGGCCGTTCCGCCTGCACGCCACCTACGACGAATCCATTTCGCGCATGCTCGACGTGTTCGAGAAGGTCAACCGCGACATCCCGTTCAATGGCCTGCCATGGTTCTTCGACCACGCCGAAACCATCACCCCGAAAAACATCGAGCGGGTGAGGGCGCTGGGCGGTGGCATCGCCATCCAGCACCGCATGGCGTTCCAGGGTGAATACTTCGTCGACCGCTATGGCAAGCAGGCGGCGGAAAGTACCCCGCCGATCAAACGCATGCTCGCCGAGGGCGTGCCGGTCGGCGCCGGCACCGACGCCACCCGCGTGGCCAGCTACAACCCCTGGACCTCGCTGTACTGGCTGGTGAGCGGCAAGACCGTGGGCGGCACCGCGCTGTACCCCGAAGGGCTGTCGCGTGAAGTCGCGCTGCAGCTGTTCACCCAGGGCAGCGCCTGGTTCTCCAACGAGCAGGGCAAGAAGGGGCAGATCCGCGTGGGCCAGCTGGCCGACGTGGCGGTGCTCTCGCAGGACTATTTCAGCGTGTCCGAAGAGGCCATCAAGTACCTGGAATCGGTGCTCACCGTGGTGGGCGGCAAGGTGGTCTACGGCGCCGACGAGTTCGACAAGTACGGCAACCCACCGCTGCCGGTACTGCCGGACTGGTCGCCAGTAGCCAAGGTACCGGGGCACTGGAAGCCCGCTGCACCGCTGCAGGCCGCCGTGCACCAGTGCGTCGGTTCCTGCGCGGTACACGCCCACAGCCACGAGCGCGCGCGGCAGAGCAAGGTGCCGGTGAGCGACTATGCCGGCTTCTGGGGCGCGTTCGGGTGTTCGTGCTTCGCGTTCTGACTGGCGTGTGCTGAACGCTTCTCAGAAGTCGCGCGAGAACGATCAGGCCGCATGGCAAATGTGGGAGCGCGCCATGCGCGCGAATCGCGGGCATGGCCCGCTCCCACAGGAAGATTGAGGCTCGCCTGCCGCTACCGCTTGGGCCTGCGCAGTTAACGACACATTTTTTTATCGGCGTCTCTCCGCGCCTCGGGCACCGCTGTGCCCGTTTTTTACCAACACCGACTGTTACTTAACGAGATAACCCATGACCCGCGTCACCCAACCAACCACCGCCGGCCCCTGGAGCCCACTGCGCACATCGGTGTTCCGCTGGCTGTGGCTGGCCAGCATCGCCTCGAACATCGGCACCTGGATGCACGAAGTCGGTGCCGGCTGGCTGATGACCTCGCTGTCGGCCAGCCCGCTCGCCGTGGCGCTGGTGCAGGTGGCGGCGGCGCTGCCGATGTTTTTCCTGGCGCTGCCCGCGGGTGCCCTGGCAGATATCGTCGACAAGCGTCGCTATCTGCTTAGCGTGCAGCTGTGGATGGCGAGCGTGGCGGTGCTGCTCGCCGGCCTGACGCTGCTCGGGCTGATGAACGTGCCGCTGCTGCTGTTGCTGACCCTGGCCATGGGCATCGGCACTGCGCTGATGATGCCGGCCTGGTCGGCGCTGACGCCCGAGCTGGTCGGCAAGAGCGAGCTGCCGGCGGCCGTGGCGCTGTCCAGCCTGGGCATGAACGTGGCGCGCGCCATCGGCCCGGCGGTGGCCGGTGTGCTGGTCAGCCTCAGCGGCCCCTGGCTGACCTTCGCCCTCAATGCCGTGTCGTTCTTCGCAGTGATCGCTGCGCTGTACACCTGGAAGCGCACGCCCACGGTGAGCATCCTGCCGGCCGAGCGACTGTTCGGTGCGGTACGCCTCGGTGTGCGTTACGCACGCAGTGCCAAACCGCTGCAGGCCGTGCTGGTGCGTACTTTCGCGTTCTTCGTCGGCGCCAGTGCCGGCATGTCGCTGCTGCCGTTGCTGGTGCGCCGCGAGCTGCACGGCACGGCGGCGGACTTCGGCATCCTGCTCGGTTGCGTGGGCGCTGGCGCCATCGGCGGGGCGATGTTCCTGCCCAAATTGCGTGAGCGGCTGCGCAGCGACCTGATCGTCGCCGGTGCCAGCCTCGCCTATGCCGCGGTGCTGTTCGGCCTGGCCTTCATTCGCGATTTCACCCTGCTGATTCCGGTAATGCTGCTCAGCGGCGCTGCCTGGATCGCCGTGCTGTCGAGCCTGCAGGTTGCCGCGCAAACCTCCGTACCGAGTTGGGTGCGCGCCCGCGCCCTGGCCGTCTACATCCTGGTGTTCTTCGGCTGCAGCGCCCTGGGCGGCATCGTCTGGGGTTCGCTGGCCAGCGAGTACTCGCTGAGCGTGGCCCTGGCCGGCGGCGGGGCGATGCTGGTGCTCGGCGTGCTGCTGTCCTGGCGCTTCCGTTTGCCGGTCACCGATGCCGAGGACCTGGCGCCTTCCGTGCACTGGCCGGCGCCGGTGCTCAGCGCCGACCTGGACCGCGAGCGCGGCCCGGTGATGGTCACCCTCGAATACGACATCCCCCGCGAACACGCCGAGGCGTTCAGCCACGCGATGCTCGCCGTGCGCGCCATGCGCCGGCGCAACGGCGCGCTGTCCTGGGGGCTGCTGCAGGACAGCGAAAACCCGCACCTCTGGCAGGAATTCTTCTTCGATGCCTCCTGGCTCGAACACCTGCGTCACCACGGCCGCGTCACCGTGGCCGAACAGCGCATCGAGGCGGCCGCGCGCCAATACCAGCGCGAAGGCGTACCCGTGCGCATCCGTCACCTGCTCGGCGTACCCGAGCCACGCAACCCCGATCCACGTTCTCCCAACCCAACCGGAGTTTCATCATGAGCAAGCCCTACAATCGCCTGGACAAAAACAACGCCGCCGTTCTGCTGGTCGATCATCAGGCCGGACTGCTGTCCCTGGTTCGCGATATCGACCCAGACAAGTTCAAGAACAACGTGCTGGCCCTGGCCGACCTCGCCAAGTTCTTCAAGCTGCCGACCATTCTCACCACCAGCTTCGAAACCGGCCCCAACGGCCCGCTGGTGCCCGAGCTGAAAGAGCTGTTCCCGGACGCGCCGTACATCGCCCGCCCAGGCCAGATCAACGCTTGGGACAACGAAGACTTCGTCAAGGCGATCAAGGCCACCGGCAAGAAGCAACTGATCATCGCTGGCGTGGTGACCGAAGTGTGCGTGGCGTTCCCGGCTCTGGCCGCCATCGAAGAAGGCTTCGACGTGTTCGTGGTCACCGATGCTTCGGGCACCTTCAACCAGATCAGCCGCGACTCGGCCTGGCAGCGCATGACCGCCGCCGGCGCCCAACTGATGAACTGGTTCGCCGTGGCCTGCGAGCTGCACCGCGACTGGCGCAACGACGTGGAAGGTCTGGCGAAGATCTGCTCGGACCACATCCCGGACTACCGCAACCTGATCACCAGCTACTCGGCGCTCACCGAAGGCAAGTGACTGGCGAGGGTGGCTGGCGCCTCAGTCGTCCACCCATTCAGCGGGCCGCGGCGGATTGCCCGTCGCGGCCCATCCCTTTGTGCGGCGCAGCCTTTTCCGGGAGCCCATCGTGAACCGCAATGATCTGCGCAAAGTCGACCTGCAGCTGCTGGTCGTGTTCGAAAGCCTGATGCACGAGCGCAACCTCACACGCACGGCGGAAAAGCTCTACCTCGGCCAGCCGGCGATCAGCGCCTCGCTGACCCGCCTGCGTGACTACTTCAACGACCCGCTGCTGGTGCGCAACGGGCGCGAGATGGAGCCCACGCCCCGCGCGCTGGAAATCTTCCGCCGCCTGCCGGCTGCCCTGGATGGCATTTCCCAGGCGATCAGTGAGGTGCGTGATTTCGATCCCAGTAGCAGCACCGCGGTGTTTCGCATCGGCATGTCCGATGACGTCGAGTGCGGCCTGCTGCCCCAGTTGCTTGCCCACCTGCGCCAACAGGCACCCGAATGCGTACTGGTGGTGCGCAACGCCAATTTCCTGCTGCTGCCCGGCCTGCTCGCCACCGGCGAGGTGTCCATCGGCATCAGCTACACCACTCAGCTGCCGGCCAACGCCAAGTGCCGCAGCCTGCGCGACATCCGCGCCATGGTGATCCGCGCCGCAGACGGCACGCCGCCACTGACCCTGGACGATTACTGCACACGGCCCCACGCGCTGGTGTCGATGTCCGGCGACTTGTGCGGCAACATCGACCAGGACCTGGCGCGCCTGCAGCGCAGCCGCAAGATCGCCCTGGCCGTGCCGCATTTCAATGGCCTGGGCGCGCTGCTGCGCAACTCCGACATGATCGCCACCATTCCCGACTACGCCGCCGAGGCGCTGGTGCAGGGCGGCGGCCTGGTGATGGAAGAGCCGCCGTTCGAGATCGTGCCGGCGCAGCTGACCATGGTCTGGCGCGCCGCCCAGGATCAGGACCCGGCCGAGCGCTGGCTGCGCGAGCAGATCCTCAGGTTCATGGCCGCCTGAGCCTTGCAGGCTAGTGGCCAGCAACACGTTAGTGTGGTTTTGCGGCAACCCCGGAGGGGCTTTTTAAGCGGCGGCCATGCCTAGATAATCGACGCCAGGATTTACAAAACTGACAGCTACCCCACGTTAGGGTGGCTGCTTTCCTTGCGTTCGAGACTGTGCATGACCAGCAAAACCGTGGCGATCGTGCTATTCGCCGATGTTCTGATGCTCGACGTGGCGGGGCCGATCGAGGTGTTCTCGGTGGCCAACCGCTACCTGCCCGAGAGCGAGCACTACCGCATCGTCACCCTGGGCGCGGATTCGCTGAGCGTGCGCGCCTCCAACGGCATCGTGCTGCAGGCCGACCAACTGGCCCTTGAAGCGCCGGTGGCCTATGACACCCTTCTGGTGCCCGGCGGCCCCGGTGCCTACAACGACAGGCATCCCCATCTCTACGGCTGGCTGCGTGACGCCGCCCAGGCCTCGCGCCGCCATGGTGCGATATGCACCGGTGCCTTCATTCTTGGTGAGGCGGGGCTGCTCGATGGCCACCGGGTGACCACCCACTGGCACTACCTGGATCGTTTCGCCAAGCGCTTTCCCAAAGCCCAGCTGGAGAGCGACCAGCTGTTCACCAAGGACGGCAATCTGCACAGCTCCGGCGGCGTGACGGCGGGTATCGACCTGGCGCTGTCGATGCTTGCCGACGACCACGGCAAGAAGCTCGCGCTGGATGTCGCCAAGGTGCTGCTGGTGGTGATCAAGCGCCAGGGCGGCCAGGCGCAGTTCAGCCCGCTGCTGCCGCCGACCGCCCAGGGCGCCACGCCCCTGGACCGGGTGCAGCAGTACGTGCTGGAGAACATTCAGGAGCCGTTCACCGTCGAGCTGTTGGCCGAGTTCGCGGCGATGAGCGTGCGCAACTTCGCCCGCGTGTTCACCCGCGAGCTGCAGATGACGCCCATGGAATTCGTGCTCAACGCCCGGGTCGACCACGCCCGTTCGCTCTTGGAAAGCACCGATCTGCCGCTGAAAACCGTGGCCTTTCGCAGCGGCTTCGGCAGTACCCGGCATATGCGCCAGATGTTCGACAAGCGCCTGGGGCTGACCCCGGTGCAGTACCGTCACCAGTTCGGCTGACCCGCTGGCGAAGGGCCACGATGCCCGCGCTAGAGGCTTTGGTTGGTTGTCCGAATTGCGCACCGTGATGGCCGAATCCGTCCCCCCGTGGCGATGTTGCCGGGGCGACGAACGGTAGAGAATGATTCTATTATCAGAACAGGAGCGGCAAAGCGCCGATCAGCCGAGACCCGATGGGTGACGTCCGGCATGGCGGGATGCTGAACAGGTCATGCGTGATCTCGAACCCATTGGCAGCGACACCGTCCTGCGTTTCGGCCGCTTCGAGTTGCACCCCCAGCGCCGCTTGCTGCTCGATGGCGATCGCCCGCTGCCCATCGGCGCCCGTGCCCTGGATATCCTGCTGGTGCTGGTGGAAAGCGCCGGCAAGATCGTCAGCAAGGAGGCGATCATCGCCCGGGTGTGGCCGAAGACCTTCGTCGAAGAGATCAACCTGCGCGTGCACATCTCCGCCCTGCGCCGGGTGCTCGGGGTGTGTCCGCAATCGCGGGACTACATCACCAACGTGCGCCAGCGCGGCTACAGTTTCGTCGCCCATGTCGAGCAGGTCGGCCAGTCCGAGCGTGACGCGCTTGGGGCGGCCAGCGACCTGCCCAGCCGGCCGGTGCGCATCGAAGGCCGCGACCGGCTGATCGAGGACCTCTCGCGGCGTTTGCACACACGCCGGCATATCACCCTGATCGGCCCCGGCGGGGTGGGCAAGACCACCGTGGCCCTGCGTGTCGCCCAGCAGCAGCTCGGTCAGTTCGCCGATGGCGTGCGCTTCGCCGACCTGGCGACGCTTACCGGCCCGGCGCAACTGGCCGCCACCCTGGCCTCAGAAATGGGCATCGCGGTGCCCGAGGGCATCAACGCTCAGGCCCACCTGCTAGCGACCTTGGCTGACCGGCACATGCTGGTGCTGATGGATAACTGCGAGCACCTGGTCGATGCCTGCGCCGCGCTCAGCGAAGCGTTGCTGCAGGCCGCGCCAGGTCTGCGCATACTCGCCACCAGCCGCGAAGCGCTGCGCACCACCGAGGAATACGTGCAACCGCTGGCACCGTTGGAGTCGCCACCGCTCGGCAGCCACCTGCGCCTGGCCGCAGCGCTGCATTACCCAGCGGTGAAGCTGTTCGTGCGCCGAGCACGGGCGCGTCAGGCGGATTTTCGGCTGCTGGAAAGCGATGTACCGCGGGTGGCCGAACTGTGCTGGCGGCTCGACGGCTTGCCACTGGCCATCGAGCTGGCCGCCGCGCAGCTAGACGCCCAGAGCCTGGACGGCATCCTCGCCCAGCTCGACAACCACAGCTACCTGAGCCTGCTCGGGCGGCGCAGCACACCAGCCCGGCATGCCAGCCTGCAGGCGTCGATGGAGTGGAGCTACGGGCTGCTCAGCGCCGAGGAGCGCCTCTGCCTACAGGGCCTGGCGCGCTGCGACACATACTTCACGGTGGCGGATGCACAACAGGCCCTGGCCGAGGTGCCGGTCAGCGCCACCGCGCGCTGCGCTGCCGTGGCACGCCTGGTGGCGCTGTCGCTGATCGGTCTGCGCCGTGACGGCGAGGCGGTCTACTACCACATGCTCGGCTGCACCCGCGCCTTCGCCCGGCACAAGGCCGAGGAGGCAGCGCTCGCCAGCGCCTGGCAGATTCCTGCCCTGGGCTGAGGCCTCAGCAGGCCAGCTTCCGTAGAGCCTCGACAAGCATGGCTTGTTTGCGCCTCCAGGCCAGCGGGCTCATGCCCTGGCTTTTGGCGAACACCCGGCAGAAATGCGCCTGGTCGAAGAAGCCGCATTCCATGGCGATCTGCGTCAGCGACAACGGCGAGTCGCGCAGCAACTCCATGGCCTTGTCGACCCGCTGCTGGCGCAACCACACGTGGGGCGACAGCAGGGTGCTCTCCTTGAACTTGCGGGTGAAGTGGCTGCGCGACAGGGCGCAGGCCTCGGCTATTTCGGCGACCGAAATGCCTGCATCCAGGTTGGCCAGCATCAACTGTTTGGCGATCGCTTCCTGCCAGGCGGCGAGCTTGCCGGCCGATGCCTGCGACGGTGCGGAACCCTGGATGGCCTTCATGCTGATATCCCAACTGGCGCCTGGCAGCGCCGCAGGTTGGCGGCGCCGTGCGACCTCGTGTCGCGGGGCAGAAGGGATTGTTGAAGAGTGTGTTGTGGCGGGCGAGTTGCGTAATGTTAATTAAGGTTAAGGGGCAGGCTTGACCTTGGCCCGCGGGCATTTAGTCCCAGTTATCGATGATGCCGCGCTGCAGGGCGATGCTCACCGCGTGGGTACGGTTACGTGCCTTGAGCTTGGTCATGATACTGCGCATATGGCCTTTGACCGTATCCTCGGAGATTGCCAGTTGCGTGGCGATATCGCCGTTGCCCAGGCCCTGGGCGGTGCGCTGGAGCACCTCGGTTTCCCGCGGGGTGAGGCCGTCCTCGGCGATGGCGGCGAGCAGCTCGCTGGCGATCGGCTCCGGGAAGTAGCGCTTGCCGGTGGCCAGGCAGTGAATGGCGCTGATCAGCTCCTTGCGCAGCATGCTCTTGAGCAGATAGCCACGGGCGCCAGCCTGCACGGCCTGCAAGGCGCGGGCGTCGCCGCTGTAGGTGGTGAGCACGGCGATGCAGGCATCGGCGAACTGCGCGCGAATCGCGCGGATCGCTTCGGTGCCGTTGAGGCCGGGCATCTGCAGATCCATCAGCGTCACGTCCGGGCGCAGTTCGGCGAACAGCGCCACGGCCTGCTCGCCATTATCGGCTTCACCGACCAGCTCGATTTCCGGGTGGGCTTCGAGCACCGCGGCAATGCCTTCGCGAAGCAGCGGATGATCGTCGACCACCAGCAGGCGAATGGGCGTGTCACTCATGGGGCGTTTCTCTCTGTGGTGGGCGGCCCTGGCGTGTGAACCAGCGGCGCCACGTTTGTCGGGTCTGGTCGGTATAGGACAGCACCGCCCTGATCCGCAGTTCCACCCGGGTGCCGCCGCTGGCCAGCGCCTGCACGTCGAGCATGCCTCCGACCTGCGCCGCACGCTCGTGCATGCCGCGCACGCCCCAGCGCTCAGGCCTGCCATTGGCTGTGGCGTAGTCGGCGGCGATGCCCTGGCCGTCGTCCTCGATGCACAGGCGTAAACCGCGCGCATCGTAATTCAGCATCACGGTGATCTGCCGCGCTTTGGCGTGGCGCATTGCGTTACTGATCGCTTCGACAGCGATGCGATAGGCGGCGTCCTGCACGGCGGCGTGCAGCGGGCGCTGGTAGCCATTGACGTGCAGGGCGACCTCGATGCCGGGTTCGTCCAGGTTCTGCACGAACCGGCTCAGTTCGGCCGCCAGCCCCAGGCTATTGGCGCCGGCTTGGCGCAGGTGCTGCACGCGCTCGCGGCCTTCCTGCATCACCTCGTCGGCGCGGTCCAGGGCGCGCTCGAGGCGCGTGCGGGCCGGGTGATCGGCTGCCAGCGTATCGGCAGCCGCCTGGAAGCGCAGCATCAGCCCCTGCAGGCTTTGCAGCAGGGTGTCGTGCAGCTCGCGAGCAATGCGCTCGCGCTCACTCTGCTGGGCGTGCAGTTGCAGGCCCAGCCGCTGGCGTTCGCGGCGTAGCGCAAGGCGATGCAGCCACCCGAGCATCAGCAGCAGCGCCGCGCCCGTCGGCACATAGAACAGCGGGAGCAGGTAGAACGCCGGCGCCACGCTGAAGGCCAGCACGGTCGGGGCCGCCGGCTCGCCACCGCTCTGGTCGAACACCTGCACCTCGAAACGGTAATCGCCCGCCGGCAGGCCGGTGTAGGTAGCGCGTCGTTGGCGTCCGGCTTCGATCCAGTTGCGGTCGTAGCCCTGCAGCCGATAGCGGAAGGCCAGGCTTTGCGGGGCGCGCAGGTTCAGCGCTGCGTAGTCGATGACCAGGCGCTGGCTGCCCGCCGGCAGCTGCAGCGAGGCGGGCAGCGGCTGCGGCACGCCATCGACCTGCACACTTTCGATCATTACCGGCGGCAGTACAGCGGCCGCCGGCTGGCGCGCCGGGTCGAGCAGGTTCACGCCAGCGCTGGTTGAAAACCATAGCCGGCCATCGGCGCCGACCACGCCGGTAGGCAGCGGCAGTACGCGGTAGGGGTCGTTGGCCAGGCTGCCATCCAGGCTCACCGAGCGGTAGCGCAGGCGATAACCCGGCTCGGCCAGAGCTCGCGCTACTTCGCGGGCCGGCAACTGCAGAATGCCGCCCTTGCCATGCACCCACAGGTCGCCGTCGCGGCCGGGCAGCAGTGCATAGATATTGTCGAACTGGCCGTTGGCCGGTAGTGGCAGCATCTGCAAGCGATTACCATCGAAACGCGCCAGGCCGTGCTGGCCGCCAAACCAGGAAATCCCGTGGTGGTGCAGCTGCGCGGTCACGTGGCCGATCCGCAGCCCATCCGCTTCGCCCCACTGACGCAGCCCATCGCTCTGGCGGCTGACCAGCAGGTTGTCGCGGTAGCCGAACCACAGCGTGCCCTGTTCGTCGCGCCCGGCGCTGACCGGCATCACCTGGCTCTGCTGTTCGCTGACGCCAGCCACCGCCTGCCATTGTTCGCCGCGCAGCACGAACAGCCCGAGCCCGTTGATCGACACCCACAGGCTGCCGTCGTCGGCATGGACTATTGCCCGTACCGAGGCATCCTCCGGCGCCTGCTCGGGCAGCCGGGCCTGCAACTCGACTCCGGCCGATGTGGCGTGCCAGATGCCATGGGGCCCGCCGGCCCAGACGTCGCTGTCGGTGCCAGCGAGCAGGGCGGTCACCGGCTCGGCGATGGGCCAGCGCTGCAGCTCGCCGTTGTGCAGGCGCAGCAAGCCGCGGTTGCCGCTGGCTGCCCACAGCGCGCCATCGCTGGCCACCGCCAGTGCCGCATTCAGGGTGCCGGCCGGCAGCGGCGCGGGACCAAGTTCGCGCAGCCGAAATCGGTCGAGCCCAGCATTGCTGCCGGCCCATACCGTGCCGTCGCGATCCTCCAGCAGCGGCCAGAGGTAATCGGCGCTCAGGCCTTCATGGCGGGTCACCCGCTCGGCGTGGGCCATGTCCAGCGGCAACTGCGCCTTCTGGTAACGGCGCAGCCCGTTGCCCGGCGTGCTGGTCCACAGCCCGCCGGCGTCATCGAACAGCAGGCCGTTGATCGGCGCATCTACCGGCTGGTTCTGCAGGTGCGACTGGTCGCCAGGCATCGCGCGGTGCAGGCGGTTGACGTAGCGCTCGGCGATCCAGATCGAGCCATCAGGCGCCTGGGCGATCTGGCTGGGCCAGTCGAGGGCGCCGTCCACTTCGCTGAAATGCGACGCGCCGGCAGGGCGTTGATAGAGGTGATGACTACTGGCGGCCCACAGCGTGCCGTCGCGGTCGAGGAAGACCGCTCGCGCACTTCTGGCGTTGAAGCCCTGTTCGGCGCCCACAGTGGTCCAGCGTTCACCGTCGAAGCGGGCCAGCCCTTCATGGGCCGCCGCCCAGATAGTGCCGTCGCGATCCCGCGCCAGCCCGTACAGCGCACCACCCGGCAAGCCCTGGCCAGGAACAAAGCTGCGTGTGCTGCGCCCCTGAATCAGCCGGGCACCGCCGGCGCGCAGGCCAACCCACAGGCCATCGTCCACTGCCAGCAGGCTGGCGACCGTGCCCAGCGGCTGGCCGTCGTTCGGCTGGTAGGGCGTGAAGTCGAAACCATCGAAGCGCAGCAGGCCGCTGTCGGCGCCCAGCCACAGATAGCCGTCTCGGGTTTGCGCCAGGGCACCGACCTGATTGGGGCCGTCATCGTCGGCCATGGTCCAGCGGTGGTGTTCGCGCTGCTCCAGCGGTTCGGCTTGTACCGGCATGCCCAGCACACCTGCCAGCAGCCAGGCGCAACAGCCTCTTACCCACAAGGGCTGGCGGCGAAGGTAAGGGGAGGCGAGGGCAGTCACGGCAGAAGTTGGGCGCGCAGGGAAAAGCGGATTGTGCAACCGCGCCCGCCGGCGTGCCAGTGCCACCGCCGAATACCAACCGATTGACGGTGCCTATATCGCCCCACGCGAATCGGTTTACAGGCGTACACTGAACTTGCAGCTGCCGATGCAGCTCTGATGGATCAGATCACACCAGCCAGGAGGGCGCAGCATGGGACCGGAAGACCGAGAGTGGTGGCGCGAAGGCCGCCGACAGCAGGGGCACAACGCCTCATGGGACAACTTCAGCGCCAAGCCCGACCCCAAGGGCGGCAACGTCCTACGTATCCAGCGCCCGCTTAAACTCAGCAGCACACCGCCCTATCTGCCATTACCCAACCAGCCGCTGCTCGACAGCCAGGAAAACCCAGGCGCCCGCCGGATACTGCTAATCCTCGGTGTGGTGACCGTGGCGGCGTTGATCGTGGCGGGGTTTCTGGTGGCTTAGCGCCAACGCATTAGCAACGAAAAGGCTTATCCGGTGATAAGCCTTTTTACGTTATGGCCTGATAGCGCGCATTTAACTAGGTGGCTGCAAGGTATGCTGCACTCCACCAGACGACCGTCTGCGGGCAATGGAATGCAGCGATGAAAAAACTGATAGTGATAGCGGCACTGGGCTTTGCCTTCTGGCACTTCTATCTCAAGCCTCCCGCCAGCCCGGTGATCACCAATATCGGCGCCGATGGCGCCGTACTCAGCAACCCTGTTATCGAACAACCGGCGCCGGCGTTCTCCCTCGAACGCTTTATCCCCTCGTTCGCCAGCAGCGAGACCTCCCCCCGGCCCGGCATCGCACCCAAGCCTACCGCCAGTTACCGATGCGATGGCCGCACCTATTGCTCGCAAATGCGCTCCTGCGAAGAAGCGACTTTCTTTCTGCGCAACTGCCCGGGCGTGAAGATGGACGGCAATAACGATGGGGTGCCCTGTGAGACGCAGTGGTGCCGCTAGACAAAGGCTCGGATTCATTCTCGACAGGGTCTGGCCGGGTGTTCAGTACATGCCATTGCGCTTTGCGCAAAGCCTGTGAGCGCACCTGACTCACATCTGGCGCCTGATCAATTCGCCACTTGGGTTACTGAGCCAGAATGATGGGCAATCCGCTATAATGATCTCTGGCGAAACGAATGAGGCAATCCTATGACAGGTGTATCTTTGCAAGCCAAGAGGGCTTACTGCGCTAAGGCCCGCCGGTCGAACTACGCGGCTAGCCTGCGCCTTGAAGGGTTCAACACGACCCAGGCCGATGCCGAGCGTAAGCTCCCGACCCGTGAGGCTGCTCTGAACGCTGCGCGGTCTAGTCAGGCCTGATGCTCGACAAGTACGGTGTCGGGCAGGATCCTTACTGTTATCCAGGCACCGGTGTTCTACGTAATCGTCTTGGCCTGACTGACGATAGTGCTCTGCATGAGGCTGAGCGCAACCTCTCTGAAATCGCTGCCAGCCAGCTGGACTTCGACCTCCCTCCCTACGATCTCGCTTACCTACAGCGTGTACACCGGCATCTGTTCGGTGACGTATACGACTGGGCAGGCGAATTGCGCACGGTCGATATCTCGAAGGGTGGAACGCATTTCTGCAACGTGACCCGCATCGAGGCTGAATCCACCAAGCGGCTCAAGCAAGTAGCTTCAGCTGGCTGGTTCGAGGAAATGGCTCGCCCGGATCTGGTCGTTGCGGCTGCAAAACTGTACGGCGATCTGAATATCATCCACCCATTTCGCGAGGGCAACGGCCGGGCTCAGCGGATTCTCTTCGAGCACCTGATCATCAACGCGGGTTATCAGGTCGACTGGTGGGGCGTAGGTGAGGCCGAGTGGATTCAGGCAAACATCGACTCGGTGGTTTGCGACTATCGCGCAATGACCGCCATTTTCGAACGCTGCATCGGTGAGCCCATCGCCTGATGATGGCGGGACAAGAAAGGGACAGTTTGGGGACACCCTAGAAACAAAAAAGGGCTTACCTTTCGGTAAACCCTTGATTTGTTTGGTGGCTACGCAGGGACTTGAACCCCGGACCCCAGCATTATGAATGCTATGCTCTAACCAGCTGAGCTACGTAGCCGAGTGGCGCGCATTTTCCTTATCTGCCGGGGGGGTGTCAAGCCCTGATGCAGAATAAATTTACGAACTTTCAACCGCTTAGGCGTCTGACCTGGTTTTTCTCCTGCTGCGGCTCCCTCAATTGATCTCCACCCGATTGCGACCGTTCTGCTTGGCGCGGTAGAGCGCCTTGTCGGCGCGGCTGAGGGCGTTGTCCGGGGTGGCGTCCTGGGGGCTCAGTTGGGTGATGCCGATGCTCAGGGTCAGGTGGATTGCTTCGCTGTCGACGCGCAGCGGCTGGTTGGCCAGGGCGTGTTGCACGCGGCAGGCGAAGTCGCGGGCCGGGAAGCTGCCGGCGCCGCTGAGCAGCACGGCGAATTCTTCGCCGCCGATGCGTCCGGCCAGGTCGCTGGCGCGCAGCTGGCTGCGCAGGATGTTGCTGAAGTGGCGCAGGGCGCGGTCGCCGACACCGTGGCCCCAGCGGTCGTTGACCAGTTTGAAGTGGTCCAGGTCGCACATCAGAAGGCTCGAGGTGCTGAGGTCACGGCGCTGCACGCGTGCTTGTTCGGTTTCCAGATAGTCCATGAACACGCGGCGGTTGGAAAGCTGAGTGAGGGCGTCCATGGAGGCGAATTCGTGCAGCTCGCGCTCGAAGCGCTTGCGCTCGGTGATGTCTGTGACCATGCCGTGCCAGACCACGCTGCCGTCCGCCTTGCGCTGTGGCCGTGCTTCACCCAAGTGCCAGCGTAGACCTTGTACGGGTAGCTGCACGCGGTATTCGACGTGCCAGATGCAGACATCGTGCAAGGCTTGGGCGCGGGACTGGTTGAATACCTCCAGATCGTCCGGGTGCACGCAGCTGTCGAGCAGCCTCGGGTTCTGTAGCAGCTGTTCCTGGGTCACACCGAACAGGTCGCGCACGCCGGCGCTGAGGTAGGTGAAATAGCCGTTGCCATCGGTCTGACTGCAGAACTGAAACAGCACGCCCGGCACCTGGTCGGTCAGCTGGGTGATCAGCTCGACGTTGTGTTGCAGGCGTTCGGACAGAGAGCGCAGCGTGCTGATATCGCTGGTGATGCCGAGCATGCGCAGGGCGTTGCCGCTTGCGTCACGGCTGACCACCTTGCCGCGGCTGCATACCCATTTGTAACTGCCATCGCGGCAGCGCAGGCGATGCTCGACCTGATATTGCTCGGTCTGGCCGCTGATGTGCGCCTGCATCGTCTGCTTCACCTGTTCGAGTTCGTCCGGGTGAATGCGCGCGAAGGCATCTTCGATGCGGTTGCTCACCTCGTTGGCGGCATAGCCCAGCATGGATTTCCAGGCGGCGGAGTAGTGAATCCTGCCGCTGCTCAGGTCGCGATCCCACACGCCGGTGCCGCTGCCCTGGATGGCCAGTGCCAGGAGCGTTTCCTCGGCCTTGGCATGAGCCAGGGTGAGTATCTGGGCGGCGCTGGAAGCGATGTCCTGCAGTGATTGGTGCAGGTCGACATCGATGCTTCGTGGCGTGGTGTCGGCTACGTAGAGCACCCCAAGGCAGTCGCCCGTCTCGCCGCGCAATGGGTAGCCGGCAAAGCAGCTCAGGGGCTCTGTTGCTTCCTGAATCAGCAGGGGTGAGTGGCTGAGCCGAGCCCGAGCGATCAGTAGCGACAGGGCACAGCGAATATCGCCGGGCTGGGCGGGTTCGAGCTTTATCGGCTCATCGCCGCTGCCAAAGGTGGCAACGCCGCAGAGACTGAAACCAGAGAAGCGCCTGACGAGGCGCAGCAGCGCATCGAGGCGCGACGATCCAGGGGCAGAACACGCATGGTCGGGTTTCACGGTACAGCGCCTGCAGAGGAGGGCAGGGCCAGTATACTGCTGCGCCGCGCGGTGCATAGGGCGATGCTGGCAAAAAGCCGTACATCAGGTTGCTGTGCACAACTATTACCCTGCAGAAACAACAAAGCCGCGTTATTCACGCGGCTTCGTCAGTTACGGTTACGGCAGGGGCTCAGACGTTGAAGCGGAAGTGCATCACGTCGCCATCCTTGACGATGTATTCCTTGCCTTCCAGGCGCCATTTGCCGGCTTCCTTGGCACCTGCTTCACCCCTGTACTGGATGAAGTCGTCATAGGCGATGACTTCGGCGCGGATGAATCCTTTCTCGAAGTCGGTGTGGATCGCGGCCGCGGATTGCGGGGCGGTGGCGCCGACCTTGACGGTCCAGGCACGCACTTCCTTGACGCCGGCGGTGAAGTAGGTCTGCAGGTTGAGCAGCGAGTAACCGGCGCGGATCACGCGGTTCAGGCCGGGCTCGGTCATGCCCATGGTCTCCAGGAACATCTGCATCTCTTCCAGATCGTCCAGTTCGGCGATCTCGGCCTCGATCTTGTTGCACACAGGCACCACGATGGCGCCTTCTTCCTCGGCGATGGCTTTCACCACATCCAGGTGCGGGTTGTTCTCGAAGCCGTCTTCGGCGACGTTGGCGATGTACATCACCGGCTTGGTGGTCAGCAGGTGGAAGGTCTTGGCCAGGCGCTTCTCGTCGTCACCCAGGTTCTTGAGCAGGCTGCGCGCCGGCTTGCCTTCGGTGAAGTGTGGGATGAGCTTTTCCAGCAGCGCTTTCTGCGCCACGGCTTCCTTGTCGCCGCCCTTGGCGGTACGGGCGACGCGCTGCAGTTGCTTCTCGCAGCTGTCGAGGTCGGCCATGATCAGCTCGAGGTCGATGATCTCGATGTCGCGCTTGGGGTCGACGCTGTTGGCGACGTGAATGACGTTCTCGTCTTCGAAGCAGCGCACCACGTGGGCGATGGCGTCGGTCTCGCGGATGTTGGCGAGGAACTTGTTGCCCAGGCCTTCACCTTTCGAGGCGCCGGCGACGAGACCTGCGATGTCGACGAATTCCATGGTGGTGGGAATCACCCGCTCGGGCTTGACGATCTCGGCCAGGGCGTCGAGGCGTGGGTCGGGCATTGGCACCACGCCGCTGTTCGGCTCGATGGTGCAGAACGGGAAGTTCTCAGCGGCGATGCCGGACTTGGTGAGGGCATTGAACAGGGTGGACTTGCCGACGTTGGGCAGGCCGACGATGCCGCAATTGAATCCCATGGTGTATCCCTCGCGCCAATGGCGTTAGCTGAAATTAGAGAGTGGCTTTCTGGCTGTGCAGCTTGCGCATCGCCACCGTCCAGTCACCGGCAAGGATCTCCGGGAGGACGCCCAAGGCGAAGTCGATGCTTGCGTCCAGCAGTTCCTGTTCGCCACGCGGCGCACGGCCGAGGACGAAGTTGGAAACCAGGCTGGCGTGCCCGGGGTGGCCGATGCCAAGCCGCAGGCGGTGGAAATTGTTCTGGTTGCCGAGCTGGGCAATGATGTCGCGCAGCCCGTTATGCCCGCCATGCCCGCCACCCTGTTTGAGTTTGGCGACGCCGGGAGGCATGTCGAGTTCGTCGTGGGCCACCAGGATTTCTTCGGGTTTGAGCTTGAAGAAATTCGCCAATGCCGCCACGGACTGGCCGCTGCGGTTCATGTAGGTGGTGGGAATGAGCAGACGAACTTCGCGGCCCTGGTGGTTGAACTTGCCCACCAGGCCGAAATACTTGCGATCAACGCTGAGGTTAACGCGCTGGCTGTCCGCCAGGCGCTCAACGAAAAGGGCCCCTGCATTGTGCCGGGTCTGGTCGTATTCGGGGCCAGGGTTACCCAGGCCAACGATCAGTTGTACGGCAGTCATACAGGAGCCCTTCTCTAAAGCCAGGCCCACACCGGAGTGTGGAGCACCGCGAGATTACTCGGCGGTGCTTTCGCCTTCAGCTGCGTCTTCTGCACGAACGCGCGGCAGGTGAACGCTGGCAACCGGCAGATCGCTACCGTGGGCCAGAGCAACCAGCTCAACGCCTTTCGGCAGTTTGATGTCGGACAGGTGAACGGTCTGGTCCAGGTCAACGTTGGCGAAGTCGACTTCGATGAACTCCGGCAGGTCTTTCGGCAGGCAGGAGACTTCAACTTCGTTCAGCGAGTGCAGAACTTCACCGCCTTTCTGCTTCACGCCAACGGAGGTAGCTTCGTTGATGAAGTGCAGCGGAACGTGTGCGGTCAGTTTCTGGCCGGCAACCACGCGGATGAAGTCAGCGTGCAGAACGTAGCCTTTGGCCGGGTGGCGCTGCAGGGCCTTGATCAGAACGTTTTCTTTCTTGCCGTCAACGCTCAGGTTCAGCACGTGGCTGAAAGCGGCTTCGTTTTCCAGCAGCTTGGCGAAATCCTTGGCAACCAGGCTGATGGACAGAGGAGCCTTGTCGCCACCGTAGATCACGGCAGGAACTTGGCTGGCGTTACGACGCAGGCGGCGGCTCGCACCTTTCCCCAGGTCGGAACGCGCTTCGGCATTCAGGGTAAATTCAGCAGTCATTTCACTTCTCCAGAATAACCAAACCGCCCGTTACGCTTGCGACCAGCGGCGGGGCGGTTCGGTGAAAGGCCTGGCCAGGTGGCCAGGCGTGTTTCGTCAGGGCTGTTCCGCTTTAGCGGAACATCGCACTGATCGATTCTTCATTGCTGATGCGGCGTACCGCTTCAGCGACAACCGGCGCGATGTCCAGTTGACGAATGCGCGAACAGGATTGCGCGGCAGCGGACAGCGGGATGGTGTTGGTCACCACCAGTTCGTCCAGTACCGAGTTCTCGATGTTCTCGATGGCACGACCCGACAGCACCGGGTGCGTGGCATAGGCGTACACCTTGGCAGCGCCGTGTTCCTTCAGAGCCTTGGCCGCGTGGCACAGGGTGCCGGCGGTGTCGACCATGTCGTCGACCAGGATGCAGGTACGACCTTCCACGTCACCGATGATGTGCATCACTTCGGAGTGGTTGGCCTTTTCACGACGCTTGTCGATGATCGCCAGATCGACGCCCAGGCTCTTGGCCACGGCGCGAGCACGCACCACACCGCCGATGTCCGGGGAAACGATCATGAGATTGTCGAAGCGCTGATCTTCGATGTCGTCGACCAGTACGGGCGAGCCGTAGATGTTGTCGACCGGAATATCGAAGAAGCCTTGGATCTGATCCGCGTGCAGGTCGACGGTGAGAACCCGGTCGATTCCTACCACGGTGAGCATGTCGGCCACGACTTTGGCGCTGATTGCCACGCGAGCGGAACGCGGACGGCGATCCTGGCGGGCATAGCCGAAGTAGGGAATGACTGCTGTGATTCGAGTCGCTGAGGAGCGGCGGAAGGCGTCGGCCATCACCACCAGTTCCATCAGGTTGTCATTGGTTGGCGCGCACGTCGGCTGAATCAGGAAAACGTCTTTACCGCGGACGTTCTCGTTGATTTCGATCATGATTTCGCCGTCGGAGAATTTACCGACCGAAGCATCACCGAGGGGGATGTGCAGCTGACGAACAATACGTCGCGCCAGATCGGGGTTAGCGTTCCCCGTAAAGACCATCATCTTGGACACGCGCAGTACCTGCCGGCTGAGGGTAACCTGGATGAGTATAAAAATGGCAGGGGCGGCTGGATTCGAACCAACGCATGCCAGGATCAAAACCTGGTGCCTTACCGCTTGGCGACGCCCCTGTATCGTGTGTGACGCAATGCTGCTCAATTCGGTAGTACGAGCCACCCTTGGGTGGTTATGGCAGGGGCGGCTGGATTCGAACCAACGCATGCCAGGATCAAAACCTGGTGCCTTACCGCTTGGCGACGCCCCTGTAACGTATAACCGATGCTACGCATTCACTTCCTGGCCAGTTCTTGCAGCTTGCGGTGCAACATCGAAACGTTGGCACCCTGCGCAACAAAACTTGGCAGTGTGGCTGGAAGTTGGCGGGCGACTTTATCAGCATCGTCCCGGTTTGGGAAGCTCCCAAACACACAAGCTCCAGTGCCGGTCAATCTTGTCGGAACAAATTTGTTCAGCAAGATCAGCGCGTTACGAACAGCTGGGTAACGCTTCTCGACGACCGGCTGGCAGTCATTACGACCACCCCCCTCAAGAAGGCTGCGAACTTTAATGGGCGGCGTATCGCGTGTCAACTCAGGGTCGGTGAAAACTTCTGCTGTGCTGACAAGCACTTGCGGCACAGCGACGAGAAACCAGCGCTCCGGCAGCTCGACCGGCGTGAGTTTTTCACCCACGCCTTCGGCAAAGGCCGCGCGGCCACGCACGAAGACCGGCACGTCGGCGCCCAGGCCGAGGCCCAGAGCGGCCAGGCGATCCTCGCTCCAGCTCAGTTGCCAGAGATGATCGAGACCGAGCAGGGTAGTGGCGGCATCCGAGCTGCCGCCGCCGATACCGCCGCCCATGGGCAGGCGCTTGTGCAGCCAGATGTCCGCGCCCAGGCGAGTGCCGCTCTGCTGCTGCAATTGTTTTGCGGCGCGCACGATCAGGTTGCTGTCGTGGGGCACGCCGTCGATTTCGGTGTGCAGGCGGATCACGCCGTCCTCGCGCCGCCTGAAGCCCAGCTCGTCGCCATGGTCGAGAAACTGAAACAGGGTCTGCAGCTCGTGATAGCCGTCGTCGCGGCGCCCGAGAATGTGCAGCATCAGGTTGAGCTTGGCAGGAGCCGGCAGAGTCAGCTCGGCGTCAGCGGGAATGGCGTGCGTGGTCATTGGGCAATGGCTGGCAAGAGGGAACAAGAGAGTCGCGCAGGCTAGCGCAGCCGGTAGCCCGGGTCGAGCACAGCGACACTCGGGAGTTCGATCCTGGGTATCGCTGCGCTCAACCGCAGGCTACGACGTGGAATTGCGGGCATAAAAAACGCGCGATACGGAAAAGCATCGCGCGCTCAAGGCTGGAGCGATTACTGGCCGAGGTGGCGCGGTTGCCAGTCCTTGATCACCAGGGTCACCTGGATATCGTGGCCTTCGAGGCGCAGGCGCTCGGGCAGCCAGTAGCCATCCTGCTCGGCGTAGCGGGTGTAGCTGACTTCCCAGCCATCCTGGCTGAGCTGCGCCAGGCGGCTGTCGGCGTCCAGGGTGATGCGGCTCTTGCTGTCTGGTGCGGGCAGGCCGCGAATCCACCACAGCAGGTGGGAAACCGGCAGGTTAAGGCCCAGTTGCTGCTGCAGCAGTTCTTCCGGCGACTCGGCCTGGTAGCGGCCCTGGTTGGCGACTTCTAGCTCGACCTTGCCCGGGCGCCCGGTCAGGCGCGCTGCGCCGCGGCCAAGCGGGCCGGACAGGCGGATATCGGCGTAATCCTGGCGTTGCAGCCAGAACAGCGTGCCGCTGCCCGAGTCACGCGGGGCACGGATGCCGACCTTGCCGTTGATCTGCCAGCCATCGAGGGTGCCGATCTGCTGCTTGTGCGCCTGCCAGCGAGCCGGGTCGCCCAGGCCCTGTTCCACCGCTTCTCGGGTGGAGAGGCCGGAACAGCCGGCCAGCAAGGTGACCAGAGCGAGTACGAGAAGAGGGCGAAGCGACATCAGGGGGTCTCCGATCCGGTCAGGCGCTGCACGGTGCTGCGCAGAATTTCACTCTCGGGTTGTTCTTTCAGGGCGTCGCGCCAGATCTTCCGGGCTTCGCGCTGCTTGCCTTGAGCCCACAGGGCTTCGCCCAGGTGGGCGGCGACTTCGTGATCCGGGAAGCGCTCGAAGGCCTGGCGCAGCCACTTCTCCGCGTCGGTCAGGTTGCCGAGGCGATAATTGGCCCAGCCGAGGCTGTCGAGAATGGCTGGATCCTCCGGGTTGAGGTCATGGGCTTTCTGGATCAGCTCCAGGCCTTCCTGGTGGCGGTCGGTGCGGTCCACCAGGGTGTAACCCAGGGCGTTGAGCGCCATGGCGTTGTCCGGCTCGCGCTCGAGGATCAGGCGCAGGTCGCGCTCCAGCTGTTTCAGGTCGCCGCGCGGCTCGGCGAGCATGGCGCGGGTATAGAGCAGGTTGATGTCGCCCGGGTATTGCTTGAGCGCCTTCTGGATCAGGTCCCAGGCCTGGTCGGGCTTGTTCTGCTTGGACAGCGACTCGGCCTCGATCAGGTACAGCTGCAGGGCGTACTCCGGATCGCTGTCGCGGGCTTCGGCCAGGTGCCTGGACGCTTCGGCGCCGCGACCGTTGGCGACCAGCAGGTCGGTCATGCGCGCCTGGGCGGGCAGGTAATCGGTGCCGGTGCCGACCATCGAGTAGGCCAGCAGGGCTTCGTCCACTTCACCGAGTGCCTCGTGGGCGCGGCCGAGGTTGTACTGCGCGGCGTCGACGTGGGCATCGCGCTGGATCAGCTCTTCCAGATAGACGATGGCCTCGCGCCAGGCTTCGGCCTCCATGCACACCAGGGCCAGGGAGAAGCGCAGATCGTCGTCTTCCGGGAATTGCTGCAGCAGCGAAGAGAACTCGCCGCGGGCTTCATCCATGCGGCCCAGCTCTACCAGCTGGCGGGCGTAAGTCAGGCGCAGGCGCTTGTCGCTCGGGTTGCGCTCCATGCCTTTCTTGAGCAACGGCAGCGCTTCCTCGCCACGACCCAGGCTCTGCAGCAGGCGCGCGCGCAGCAGCAGCGGGGCGGACTGGTCCTGTTTGGCTTCGCTGGTTTCCAACAACTTCAGGGCTTCTTCGGCGCGACCGTCCTGTTGCAGGAGCAGGGCTTTGCCGAACAGCAGTTGGCCGTCGTTCGGGTACTTCTTGAGCAGGCGGTCGAAGCTCTGCAACAGGCCCGCGCGGGTGTCCGGGTCGGTTTCCGCGGCAGCCAGGGCGAGGAAGTCGAAATGCGTGTTGCCCTGGCGCTGGCGTACGCGCTCCATGTAGTCCATGGCTTCGTCGTAGCGGCCGGCGCGGGCCAGCTGCACGGCGGCGGCGCGTTGGGCGTCGACGTCATCGGGGGCGTTCTTGGCCCACACCAGTGCGGTGTCCAGCGCTTCCTGATCGGCGCCCAGGTACTCGGCGATGCGGAAGCCACGCTCGGCGACGCCGGCATCCTGGGTCGCGTTGGCCTGCTGCACGTAATTGCTCAGGGCGATGTCGAAGCGGTTGCGCTGGCCGGCCAGTTCGGCGGTCAGCAGCGCCAGCAGGGTTTCCTGGCTGAACGAGCCGTAGTTCTCCGGCGCCTTGGCGGTGGCCTCGGTGCCCGGATCTTCCACGGGTACGTTGCCGTCCGGCGCGGACGGCGCAAAAGTCTGACAGCCACCCAGCAAGGCCAGGGCGGTGAACAACGCGATGGGTCTATTCATAAGAGGGGATGCGACTAACCTGCGGTTTTGGCCATCATGACACAAGCCGTTGGGCAAGCCCATGGGGCAGCCCGCGTGTCCTGGCGATGTGGGGTTGGACTGCCGAAGCCCGGGCGGGTTGCATTCAATCCGGGAGCACACTTGTGGTGCTGGCGGAGTCATTCTCATTGCCGCCGATCAGTCCTGGCTATCGTCGCCATGCATGGTGCAATGGTTGTCCTGCACCGGCCGAAGTAGGACAATTACCGGCTTCCAACCCCCTGTCAGCGACGTGCATGGCCTTTATCGCCCTCGGTATCAACCACAAGACCGCTTCGGTGGATGTTCGCGAGCGCGTGGCTTTTACTCCCGAGCAGCTCGTAGAGGCGTTGCAGCTGCTTTGCCGCGACACGCCGAGCCGCGAAGCGGCGATCCTGTCGACCTGCAACCGCAGCGAGCTGTACCTCGAACAGGACGGCCCGGGCGTCGATGCGGTGCTGCGCTGGCTCGCCGATTACCACCATGTGAGCGTCGAAGAGCTGCGCGCCTGCGCTTATATTCATGAAGATGATGCGGCCGTTCGTCACATGATGCGCGTGGCCTCCGGCCTCGATTCCATGGTGCTCGGCGAGCCGCAGATTCTCGGCCAGATGAAATCCGCCTTCGCCGTGGCTCGCGAGGCCGGCACCCTGGGCCCGCTGCTCGGGCGCCTGTTCCAGGCCACCTTCAGCACCGCCAAGACCGTGCGCACCGATACCGCCATCGGCGAGAACCCGGTGTCGGTGGCCTTTGCCGCGGTCAGCCTGGCCAAGCAGATCTTCGCCGACCTGCACCGCAGCCAGGCGCTGCTGATCGGCGCGGGCGAGACCATCAGCCTGGTGGCCCGCCACCTGCACGACCAGGGCATCAAGCGCATCGTGGTCGCCAACCGCACCCTGGAACGCGCCAGCAGCCTGGCCGAGCAGTTCGGCGCCCATGCCGTGTTGCTGTCCGACATTCCCCAGGAACTGGTGCACAGCGACATCGTCATCAGCTCCACCGCCAGCCAGTTGCCGATACTCGGCAAGGGTGCGGTGGAAAGTGCCCTCAAACAACGCAAGCACAAGCCGATCTTCATGGTCGACATCGCCGTGCCGCGGGACATCGAGCCCCAGGTCGGCGAGCTGGACGACGTGTACCTCTATACCGTCGACGATCTGCACGAAGTCATCGCCGAGAACCTCAAGAGTCGCCAGGGCGCGGCTCAGGCCGCCGAGGAACTGGTCGCCGCCGGCACCGACGATTTCATGGCGCGCCTGCGCGAACTGGCCGCGGTGGATGTGCTGCGTGCCTACCGCCAGCAGGCCGAGCGCCTGCGCGACGACGAGCTGGCCCGGGCCCAGCGCATGCTCGCCAATGGCGCCGCCGCCGAAGACGTGCTGGCCCAGCTGGCCCGCGGCCTGACCAACAAATTGCTGCACGCGCCCAGCGTGCAACTGAAGAAATTCTCCGCCACCGGGCGCATCGATGCGCTGGGCGTGGCTCAGGAGCTGTTCGCCCTCGACGAAGGCGCGTCGTCCACTAAAGGCATGCAATGAAAGCTTCGCTGATCAACAAACTCGACCTGCTGCAGGACCGCTTCGAAGAGGTCACGGCGCTGCTCGGCGACGCCGAGGTGATTTCCAACCAGACCCAGTTCCGCGCCTATTCCAAGGAATATGCCGAGATCGAACCGGTGATCGCCGCGTTTCGCGAGTTTCGCAAGGTGCAGGGCGACCTCGAGGGCGCACTGGCGCTGCTCAAGGACAGCGACCCGGACCTGCGCGAAATGGCCGAGGAAGAAGTCGACACCGCCCGCGCCCGCCTGGCCGAGCTGGAAGACAGCCTGCAGCGCATGCTGCTGCCCAAGGACCCCAACGACGGCCGCAACGTGTTCCTCGAAGTGCGCGCCGGCACCGGCGGCGACGAGGCGGCGATCTTCGCTGGCGATCTGTTTCGCATGTACTCGCGTTACGCCGAGAAGCAGGGCTGGCGCGTGGAAGTGCTGTCGGCCAACGAAGGCGAGCATGGCGGCTTCAAGGAAGTGATCGCCCGGGTCGAGGGCGACAACGTGTTCGGCAAGCTCAAGTTCGAATCCGGCGCCCACCGCGTGCAGCGCGTGCCGGAGACCGAGTCCCAGGGCCGCATCCATACTTCGGCCTGCACCGTCGCCGTGCTGCCCGAGCCGGACGAGCAGATGGCCATCGAGATCAACCCGGCCGACCTGCGCGTCGACACCTACCGCAGCTCCGGTGCCGGCGGTCAGCACGTCAACACCACCGACTCGGCGATCCGCATCACCCACATTCCCACCGGCACCGTGGTCGAGTGCCAGGAAGAGCGTTCTCAGCACAAGAATCGCGCCAAGGCCATGGCCTGGTTGGCGGCCAAGCTCAAGGATCAGCAGGACGCGGCCGCCCACAAGGAAATTTCCGACACCCGCAAGCTGCTGGTCGGCTCGGGTGACCGCTCCGAGCGCATCCGCACCTACAACTTCCCGCAGGGCCGGGTGACCGATCACCGCATCAACCTGACCCTGTACTCCCTGGGCGAAGTGATCGCCGGTGGCGTCGATGCGGTGATCGAGCCGCTGCTTGCCGAGTACCAGGCCGATCAGTTGGCCGCGTTGAGCGACTGAACCGAAAGCAGGATGGAGCGGGGGCTTCTCATCCACTCAAGATGCCAGCGCCCCGATCCGCCCAGGAAGCCCGCCATGGCCACTATCGAATCCCTGCTCAACAGCATTGCGCTGCCCGACTCACCGACGCCACGTCTGGACGCCGAGCTGCTGCTGGCCCATGCATTGGGCAAGCCGCGCAGTTACCTGCGCACTTGGGCTGACCGTGAAGTCGAGCCAGCAGCTGCCGAAGCCTTCGCCGCCAATTTGGCGCGTCGGCGCAACGGCGAGCCGGTCGCCTATATCCTCGGTCGTCAGGGTTTCTGGAGCCTGGATCTGGACGTCGCGCCCCACACCCTGATCCCGCGCCCGGACACCGAGCTGCTGGTGGAAACCTCCCTGGCGCTGCTGCCTGGCGGTCCAGCGCGGGTGCTGGATCTCGGCACCGGCACTGGCGCCATCGCCCTGGCATTGGCCAGCGAGCGGCCGGCCTGGCAGGTCACCGGTGTCGACCGGGTGGACGAGGCCGTGGCGCTGGCCGAGGGCAATCGCGCGCGCCTGGGCCTGGCTAATGCGTCTTTTCGCGCCAGTCACTGGTTCTCGGCATTGGCGAGCGAGCGCTACGGGCTGATCGTCAGCAATCCGCCCTATATCGCCAGTGACGATCATCACTTGGGCGAAGGCGATGTGCGTTTCGAGCCGAGCAGCGCGCTGGTCTCGGGCGCCGACGGGCTGGACGATATCCGCCTGATCATCGATCAGGCGCCGGCCTATCTGGCCTCGCCCGGCTGGCTGCTGCTCGAACACGGTTTCGATCAGGCCGAGTCGGTGCGCGAATTGTTGAGCCGGCGCGGCTTCGTCGAGGTTCACAGCCGCCGTGATCTCGCCGATCATGAGCGCATCAGCCTGGGGCGGTGGCCACATGAATGAACACCTGAGCGACGAGGAGCTGCTGCGCTACAGCCGGCAGATTCTGCTCTCGCAGATCGATGTAGACGGCCAGCTGCGCCTTAAACGTAGCCGCGTGCTGATCGTTGGCCTGGGCGGCCTCGGCTCGCCAGTGGCCCTGTACCTGGCGGCGGCCGGGGTGGGCGAGCTGCATCTGGCGGACTTCGACAGCGTCGATCTCAGCAACCTGCAGCGCCAGGTCGCCCACGACACCGCGAGCATCGGCCAGAGCAAGGTCGACTCGGCCCTGGCGCGGCTGGCGGCGCTCAATCCGCAAATTAGCCTGCAGGCCCATCGCCAGGCGCTGGATGCCGATTCGCTGGCCGCGGCCGTGACAGCGGTGGATCTGGTGCTCGATTGCTCCGACAACTTCTCCACCCGCGAAGCCGTCAATGCCGCTTGCGTGGCGGCACGCCGGCCGCTGGTCAGTGGTGCGGCGATCCGCTTGGAAGGGCAGCTGTCGGTGTTCGATCCGCGCCGCGAAGACAGCCCCTGTTACCACTGCCTATACGGCCACGGCAGCGAAGCCGAGCTGACCTGCAGCGAGGCCGGCGTGGTCGGGCCGCTGGTCGGCCTGGTCGGCAGCCTGCAGGCGCTGGAGGCCTTGAAGCTGCTCGCTGGTTTTGGCGAACCGATGATCGGTCGTCTGCTGCTGATCGATGCCTTCGGCTCGCGCTTTCGCGAGCTGCGGGTCAAGCGCGATCCGGGTTGCGCTGTATGCGGAAGTGCCGCCGGTGCGTGACGCGCCGATCGGGGTATTCGATTCCGGCGTGGGCGGCCTCACGGTATTGCGGGAAATCCGCACCTTGCTGCCTCAAGAAACCCTGTTCTACGTGGCCGACAGCGGCCACGTGCCTTACGGCGAAAAGAGCCCCGAGTACATTCGCGAGCGCTGCCGATTCATCGCCTCGTTTCTGCTCGAGCGCGGCGCCAAGGCCCTGGTGCTGGCCTGCAACACCGCGACGGTCGCTGGGGTGGGCGAGCTGCGCACTCTGTATCCGCAGTTGCCGATCGTGGCCATGGAGCCGGCGGTAAAGCCTGCCGCCGCCGCGACGCGCTCCGGTGTGGTCGGTGTGCTGGCCACCACCGGCACGCTGAAAAGCGCGCGCTTCGCTGCCTTGCTCGACCAGTTCGCCAATGATGTGCGGGTGGTCACGCAGCCTTGCCCAGGGTTGGTCGAGCTGATCGAGGCGGGCGATCTGAACGACCCGGCCCTGCATGGCCTGCTGCGTGGTTACGTCGAGCCGCTGTTGGCCGAGGGCTGTGACACGCTGATTCTGGGCTGCACTCACTATCCCTTCCTGCGCCCGTTGCTCGAACAGTGGCTGGATCCGTCGATCAGCCTGATCGACACCGGCGCTGCGGTGGCCCGGCAACTGCAACGGTTGCTGGCCAGCCGCGACCTGCTGGCCAACGGGCCGCGCGACGTGGACCGCTTCTGGTGCAGCGGCGAGCCGGCGGCCATGCAGCGCGTGCTGCCGCAGCTGTGGGGTAGCGCTGAGCCGGTGGCTGCGTTGCCCGAAAATTAATTGGCTGTTAGGACAGTAAATATTTCTAGAACGAAAGGAACTTGTCTAAAGTCTGTAGCTGTAGCTTTCACCCTGCCTCACTTAAAAGACTAAAAAAGTCCCTCCAATAAGGATGCTCCAATGAAGAAGCTGGTTGGCTTGGCCGCTGCAGTTGCGTTGTCTCTTGGGTCCGTTACAGCCGTTCAGGCCGCAGGCCTGAGCGTTTCCGTCGGCCAGACGGGCGACTCCACCATGGTTTACCGCCTGGGCGCGCAGTTCGATTTCAACAGCCGCTGGTTCGAAAGCAGTGTTGGTCATCTAGGTGGCTACTGGGATGCCGGTTACACCTACTGGCAGGGCGACGATACCGCCACCAACCACAGCATTTCCTTCGCACCGGTATTCGTTTACGAGTTCGCCGGGCAGAACGTCAAACCTTATCTGGAAGCCGGTATCGGGGTGGCAGCATTCTCCAGCACGCGTCTGGAGTCCAACGATCTGGGTTCGTCGTTCCAGTTCGAAGACCGCATCGGTGCGGGCCTGCGTTTCGCCGGTGGTCATGAAGTGGGCATCCGCGCGATGCATTACTCCAACGCCGGCATCAAGCAGCCGAACGATGGGGTAGAGGCGTATTCGCTGCACTATCGCTTCAACTATTAATCTGTAGCTGATGCAAAAAAACCGGGCCTTGGCCCGGTTTTTTTATGCGCGGCTTTATTCAGCGCCAGGTCAGCGATAGATGCTGCCTATACCGCGGCGTTCTTCCAGGCACTCCGGCGCGCCCATTTCGAACTCGCGGCAGATCAGCGGGCGTACTTCATAGATGGTGCAGCGCATGGTGTCGCGGTCCAGGGCCGCGCACCAGCCGTCGTCCAGGCGGCGCATCACTTCACCGCCCCATTCGTCATTGTCGATAAAACGCTCGGGCACGCCGGTATCGGTGATCAGCATCACTTCCAGCTGGCAGCAGCAGGCCGCGCAGGTGCTGCAGCTGACCTGTTCGTCGATCTGGGTGTGGGGAATCTGTGGGGCATCGCTCATCGGCCTAGTCTACGCGAGCTGCGGCGGCGCCGACGGATTTCACGCCGGGCGGGCGGTATACAGTCGGGCGAAGCCATGCAGCAGCGGCAGCATGGCCGCCCAGATCACCGCCAGCAGCGCCAGGGTCACGGCAGTGCCGTAGGGCAGATGAACCAGGCCGAGTCCCAGGCTGGCGCCGTGGGTGAGCAGTGCGAGAACGGCGCCAACCAGGCTGGCGCGCCACCAGGGCTTGGCTGTCCAGGCCAGGCCGTGGCACAGCGTGGTGCCGATCAGCAGCCAGACCAGCGCGTGCGACAGCGGAATCAGTTGGCGCGGTGCGCCGAAGTCCAGCACCCCGAGCTGCAGCAGAAAACTTTCCACCGCACTGCCGAACAGAAACGCACTTATCAGCAGCTTGCCTTCACGTTGCCAGTTGCCCACCCGGATCAGATGCACCAGCAGTACCACAGCAACCACCCATAGCCAGTCGCCGCCAAGCAGGCAGGCGATCCAGCCGATTAAGAACAGCAGGGCGTTGAGCAGGTTTTTAGACACTGAACGTCATCCGGTCGCGGAACACAAAGGGCGCCGATGGTGCCTGGGCGAGCGAGGCAGGTGCAAGCGCTGGGCGTGTCAGGAGATGTCCCGTTCGCCTCGGATCAGGCGGCGACCCAGAGCCAGGCGCAGGCGCGCGGGGAGCCGACCAAGCAGGCCCAGCGCGGCGATGAACGGGCCGGGAAAGGCAATTTCCAGCGGGCGCGCGTGCAGGCGCTTGGCGATATGCCGGGCGGCCTTGTCCGCTGACCAGCGCATCGGTGTTGAGTAGCCGCTGTTTTCCGAGTGCGCCGTGTCGACGAAACCGGGTGTGACCACGGTAACGGCGATGCCCTCTTGGGCCAGGTCCACACGCAGGGACTCGAGCAGATAGCGTACCGCGGCCTTGGCGGCCCCGAAGGCGCCGGCGCCCGGCAGCGGCAGATAGGTAACCGCGCTGGCGACACCGACCAGGTGCGGCGCCTGGCCGCGACGCAGCAGCGGCAGGGCTGCGACGATGCAGTGGCTGGCGGAGAACAGGTTGCCGCGCATCACCCGCGCCAGGGCATCGGCCTCGAAGTTGCTGGCGTCCACATGTTCATAGACCCCGGCATTGAGGATCGCGCAGTCCAGTGCGCCCCAGTGTTCGGTGAGCTTGGCGGCAATGGCATCCACGTCGTCCGGCTCGCCCAGGTCGCCCGGCAGCACCAGCACCCGACCCGGAAAACGCTCGGCCAGCGCTTGCAGGGGTTCCTCTCGGCGTGCGCTCAGAGCCAGCAGATGCCCTTCTTTCAGCAGGCGCTTGGCCAGGGCATGGCCGATGCCACTGCTGGCACCGGTCAGCCAGATGCGCCGGCTGAACGCGCTCATGACGCCTCGCTGGCCGAAGGCAGGTTCTTGAAGGCGTCCAGCGCGCGCTGGCGGCTGGCGCGCAGGTCGACGATGGGCTTGGGGTAATCCACACCGCCACCGAACAGGCTGGCTTGGCCCTTGCTGCCGGCATGCGGGTCGTGAATCGTCTTATCGCTGAGCGAGGCCAGTTCGGGCAGCCATTGGCGGATGAAGCGGCCGTCCGGGTCGAAACGCTGTGACTGGCTGATCGGGTTGAAGATGCGGAAGTAGGGCACCGAGTCGGTACCGGTCGAGGCGCTCCACTGCCAGCCACCGTTGTTGGCAGCCAGGTCGCCGTCGATCAGGTGGCGCATGAAGAAGCGCTCGCCCTCGCGCCAGTCGATCAGCAGGTTCTTGGTCAGGAACATCGCCACCACCATGCGCAGGCGGTTGTGCATCCAGCCGGTTTCCAAGAGCTGACGCATGGCTGCGTCGATGATCGGGATGCCGGTGCGGCCTTCCTGCCAGGCCTGCAGATCCTTGGCAGCGTTGCGCCAGGGCAGCGCTTCGGTTTCCGGGCGGAAGGCGCGGGCCATGGAAACGTGCGGGTAGCCGACCAGAATATGGGCGTAGAACTCGCGCCAGATCAGCTCGTTGATCCAGGTAACGGCGCCCTGGTTGCCGTTTTCGAACTCACCGCCGTTGGCATTCAGCGCCGCGTGCAGGCACTGGCGCGGCGACAGCACGCCGGCGGCGAGATAGGCCGAGAGCTGGCTGGTGCCGGGGCGAATCGGGAAGTCGCGATTGTCGTGGTAGTCCTCGATCCACTCGTCGGCGAAGCGCTGCAGGCGTTCGCGGGCCGCATCTTCGCCGGCGGGCCAGGCATCGCGCAGCGCCTGGCTGGGCGTATCGAAACCGGCCACTTGCTCAGGGATCGGGTCGGCGGCCATCTCCAGCTTGGCCTGCGCCTTGGGCGGCGCTACCAGTTTCGGCAGGGCGGTGTGCAGACGCTGATAGCAGACGCCGCGGAACTGACTGTAGACCTTGAAGTAGGTACCGGTGCGGGTCAGCACGCTGCCTGGCTTGAATAGCAGGCGATCGAGATGGCTGTGGAAATTCACGCCCAGCTCGTCCAACGCCGCGCTCACGGCTTCATCACGGCGGCTTTCGTTGACGCCATATTCCTCGTTCACGTGCACGGCGCTTGCCTGCAGCTCCTGTGCGAGAGTGCCGATCACCTTTGGCGCGGCGCTCCACTGGTCGGCTTCGCGAATCAGCAGCGGCACGTTGAGGCGCTTCAGCTCGCGGCTCAGCTCGACCAGGTTGCGCAGCCAGAAATCCACTTTGCAGGGCGCATCGTCATGCTGCTGCCATTGGCCGGGGCTGAGCAGAAACACCGCGACCGTCGGCCCGGCCTGCATGGCGGCGGCCAGAGCGCTGTTGTCGGTGACACGCAGGTCAGTTCGAAACCACATCAGTTGCAGCATGGGGTGTCCTATTCGAGCAGATGGCGATCTGCGAGGTTTTGCAGCGCCGCCAGCGGGTCGGCGACCACGGTGACATCCGCCGAGGCAGGGGCGCGAGCGACCAGTTGTTCGGCTTCCTGCTGGTTCTCGATACCGATCAGCAGGCAGGGAATGCCGTGGTCGCCCAGCCACTGTTGCAGCGTCGACTGGGCATCGGTGTTGGAGTCGGCTTCGCAGAACAGCAGCAGTGCGCGTGGGCGGCGGCGGCTGATGGCCAGCGGCAGTTCGGCAAGCGGCATCGGCCCGTCGAAGGCATCCACCGGGCAACCGGCGGTGCCGATCAGCCAGGCGCACAGCCACAGCTGGGGCGACATCGGCGACTGGCACAGATTGATCAGCATCAGCGGTTGGCCCGGGTGCTGACGGTTGTCGTGATAGACCCGGGCGCCGAGCTTGCTGCGCAGCCAGCTGTGCAGGAATAGCCGTTCGGTGGCCGCGCCGGGCAGTTGTGGCCAGCGCGCTTCGAGGGTCACCAGCAATGGCAGCAGCAGGTGCTGGCAGAGGATCTGCACCGGATAGAGCGCGAGCTCGGCGTTGAAGCGCTCATCCAGCTGGCGCTCGTCCAGGGCGTGGATGGCATCGCACAGGCGCTCGCGCTTCTCCTGCCACTGCGAAGCCTGCTCGGCAGGCAGCGGCTGGTCGGCGCGCAGCAGGCTCTTCACCTGGCCGACGGAAACGCCGCGGTTCAGCCAGCCGAGCACGGTCTGGATGGTCTGCACCTGCTCGGGGGAGTACAGGCGGTGACCCTTGGCGGTGCGGTGCGGCACGATCAGGCCGTAGCGGCGCTCCCAGGCGCGCAGGGTCACCGGGTTGACGCCAGTGATGCTGGCCACGTCGCGAATCGGCAGGTAACCGGCGGCGACCAGGTCCTGCGGGGTGCCTGGCTCGTTGGAAGTTGGCCGGCTCATATCGCGTTTCGCAGGCTGAGGTTTTCCGGGTGCGGCTGCAGGTAGACCTGCTGGGCGATGTAGCGATCCGGGTGCTGACGGAAATGGTGCTTGAGCAGGGTCAGCGGCACCACCAGCGGGATGATGCCCTTGCGGTACTGGGTGATCAGCTGCTGCATTTCCTGCTTTTCCTCGGCGCTGAGGGCGCCCTTGAGGTAGCCGCTCAAATGCTGCAACACGTTGCTGTGGGTGCCGCGGGTGGCGCAGCGCTTGAGGGCGGTCATCAGTTCGGCGATATAGCGGACGGCCAGCTCGTCCAGATCCTGCGCGGAGAGGTCGCTGAGCATGCGGCCCAGGCGCTTGTAGCGCAGCGGGTCGGTGGCCATCAGCAGGTACTTGTGGCGGGCGTGGAATTCGATCAGCTTGCCGCGGGTCAGGCCCGATTCGCAGAGTGTCTGCCACTGCGAGTAAGTGAATACGCGGGTCAGGAAGTTCTCGCGCAGCACCGGGTCGTTGAGGCGGCCTTCTTCCTCGATAGGCAGGTTCGGGTGTCGCTCGCAGAGCACGCGGGTGAAGATGCCGCGGCCCTTGGGCTCGCTCGGGTGGCCGTTGTCCTGGTAGACCTTGACCCGTTCCAGGCCACAGGACGGCGACTGTTGCATGACGATGTAGCCGCTGATCGATGGCAGTTCGGCGGCGACCTGTTCACCGTAGGCGGCCAGCGCATCGGTATGATCCTGGTCCGGATGCACGGTGCCTACCACGCGCGGCGCGGCCGGGTCGCCGACCAGACGAATGGGCTCGCGCGGCGTACCCAGGCCGATGGCCACTTCAGGGCAGTAGGGCACGAAATCGAAGTACTCGCTGAGCTGTTCCAGGCACAACCTCGACGCCTTGTGCCCACCGTTGTAGCGGACTTCGGCGCCCAGCAGGCAGGCGCTGACGCCAAGTGTGGGTTTTCTGCGGTACTGCGGGCTGACGGACATGGCACACCTTCGAAAATGACCTTGTACAAGGCTTTGTTTCTGTACAGGGTTATTTCATCTTAAGCCTGATCTTGTACAAGTCAAATTTCGTGTACAGGGCTATAGTCATAGAGCCGGCCAGCCCAGCCAGGTTCAACGCCAGCCCATCAGCCAGCGTTCAGCGTTCTGCAAGTCGCGCCAGTCCAGGCGCTGGGCGCGCTTGCTGAGCACTGCCTGCAGCTCGACTTCGAGCACGGTGCCTTCTTCGTCGCAGAACAGTTCGGTAACCAGAAAATGCTTTTCGCGGTTCTGTGGCGTTGCTGCCGTCCACTTCGACAAGAGCAGTTTGCGCGGCGTCAGCCGGTGTTTGGCGGCGCTCATTGGTTATGGGCGATCAGTTTGCGGGCCGCTTCCTGGCCGCTCAGCCAGGCACCTTCGACACGACCGGACAGGCACCAGTCGCCGCACACGTAGAGGCCCAGATCGGCATCGGCCAGGGCGCCAAGCTGATGGGCGCCGGAGGGGCGCGCGTACAGCCAGCGATGGGCCAGGCTGAACACCGGGGCGGGCACCGCGCAGCCGATCATTTCCGCGAAGGCGCCGTGCAGCCGTTCGACCACCTGCTCCTTGGCCAGGTCCAGGTGCTGGCGGCTCCAGCTGCTGCTGGCGTGCAGCACCCAGGTGTCGGGGCTGGCATCACGGCCTGGCTTACTGCGGTTGCGCGCCGTCCAGTCGAGCACCTCGTCCTGCACGAAGCAGCCTTCCAGCGGAGTTTGTAGCGGCTCGGCAAAGGCCAGGGCCACCGCCCAGGTCGGCTCCATGGTCACCCCGGCCACGGTGCCAGCGAGCTTCGGTGCGGTGGCCAGCAGGGCGCTGGCCTGGGGCGCGGGAGTGGCGATGATCACCTGGGCGAAAGGGCCGTGGCTTTCGCCCTCGGCATCGAGCAGGTGCCAGTGCTGTTCGCCGCGAAACACCTCGGTGATGCGGCAGGAAAACTTCACCGGCAGCGCGCCGAGCATGGCGCGGGTGATGGCGCTCATGCGCGGGTTGCCGACCCAGCGCACCTGCTCGTCGGCCGAGGGGCTGAGCACGCCGTTGGCGTATTGGTAGAGGTTGGGCGTCCAGGGTTCGACCCAGCCGCGGGCCTGCCATTGGGCCACCGTGGCGGCGAAGCGGCGATCACGGGCGGTGAAATACTGGGCACCGAGATCCAGGGCGCCGGCGTCGCTGCGCTTGCTGGCCATGCGGCCGCCGCTGCCGCGACTCTTGTCGAACAATTGCACGGGGTAGCCGGCGGCGTGGAGCGCCTCGGCGGCTGACAGGCCGGCGATGCCGGTGCCGATGATGGCGATGGGAGCTGCGTTGGTCATGGTTACCTCACCTGCTGTCGAGTCGCCGTGACTGCCTGTCGTCGACTCGCTGGGCCTCAGGCTACGCCTCGAACATCGCTCATTCAATGTACAGTCCGTGCATGAGCGTCGGCAGTATCTGCAGCCAGGGCATCTACTCTTCAGAATAGGTGCGCCCGACAATAGTTTCCCCCGTTTGTGTCGGCTGCAGGCCGGGGCGCGGATTGTTCCTGAGCAAGGTTGCACAAGGCGTGTCGAATCTTGAGACACAGCATAACGAGGAGTCTGTCATGCATATCCTGATCACCGGCGGCACCGGCCTGATCGGCCAGGCGCTCTGCCACCAGTGGGCCGCCCAGGGCCACCAGCTGACCGTATGGAGCCGGCGCCCCGAGCAGGTGCCGGTGCTGTGCGGCACATCCGTGCGGGGCGTCGGGTGCCTCGAGGATATCGGCGACGAGCCCCTCGATGCGGTGGTCAACCTGGCCGGTGCGCCCATCGCCGACCGGCCCTGGAGCAAAGCGCGCAAGCAGCTGTTGTGGGAAAGCCGCATCGGCCTCACCGAGCGCCTGGTGACCTGGCTGCAGGGCCGCGAGCAGAAACCGGCGGTGCTGCTGTCCGGCTCGGCGGTCGGCTGGTACGGCGACGCTGGCGAGCACATCGTCGACGAGCAGGCCAAGCCCGGCGCCGATTTCGCCGCGCAGCTGTGCATCGCCTGGGAGGAAACCGCCCAGCAGGCCGAGGCGCTGGGCATCCGCGTGGTGCTGCTGCGTACCGGCCTGGTGCTGGCCAAGGAAGGCGGCATGCTCAAGCGCATGGCCACGCCATTTCGTTTCGGCCTTGGCGGGCGCATCGGCAGTGGACGTCAGTGGATGCCGTGGATTCATATTGCCGACCAAATCGCCCTGATTGATTTTCTCTTGCAGCATGAGCAGGCACGCGGTCCCTATAATGCGTGCGCGCCACACCCGGTGCGCAACGCTGAGTTCGTCAAGGAGCTTGGCCATGCGGTACACCGGCCCACGCTGATGCTGCTGCCAGGCTTTGCCCTGCGCGCGGCTTTGGGCGAGATGTCGCTGTTGTTGCTCGGCGGCCAGCACGCGTTGCCGGTCAGGGCGCAGGAGGCAGGCTTCGAGTTTCGCTTCACCCGCCTGGATGTGGCGCTGGTCGACCTGCTAAGCCTTCACTAACACCCGTTCGCGATCCGGCAGGGCCCTGATCGCGACGCCTTCTAGGGATATTGCATGACCGATCACGCCTTACTGCTGGTCAACCTCGGCTCGCCGG
Source organism: Pseudomonas fulva 12-X (assembly GCF_000213805.1). NCBI lineage: Bacteria > Pseudomonadati > Pseudomonadota > Gammaproteobacteria > Pseudomonadales > Pseudomonadaceae > Pseudomonas > Pseudomonas fulva. The sequence continues at coordinate 1,018,402 of NC_015556.1, forward strand.
CGTCCACCGAAGTCGCCGATGTACGCAGTTATCTCAATCAGTTCCTGATGGACCCCTATGTGGTCGACCTGCCCTGGCCACTGCGGCGCTTGCTGGTTTCGCTGATCCTGATCCGCCGCCCGGTACAGTCGGCCCACGCCTACGCCTCGATCTGGTGGCCGGAGGGCTCGCCACTGATCGTGCTCAGCAAACGCCTGCAGGAAGCGATGAAAGGCCAGTGGACCCAGGGCCCGGTGGAGCTGGCCATGCGCTACGGCGAGCCGTCGCTGGATACCGTACTGACCCGCCTGGCCGGACAGGGCATCACCCAGGTCACTCTGGCGCCGCTGTACCCGCAGTTCGCCGACAGCACCACTACCACGGTGATCGAAGAAGCCAAGCGTGTGGTGCGCGAGCGCAAGCTGCCGATCCGCTTCTCGATTCTGCCGCCGTTCTTCCAGGACCCGGATTACATCGAGGCCCTGGCCGACAGCGCCCGACCGTATCTGGAAAAGGACTTCGATCACCTGCTGCTGAGCTTTCACGGTTTGCCGGAGCGCCACCTGCGTAAGCTCGATGCGACCAATCACTGTCTGCGCGGGCCGGACTGCTGCCGCACGGCGTCGCCCGAGGTGCTCGCCACCTGCTACCGCGCCCAGTGCATGCGCAGCGCCGAAGCCTTCGCCACGCGCATGGGCCTGCGTCCGGAGCAGTGGTCGGTGTCGTTCCAGTCGCGCCTGGGCCGGGACAAGTGGATCGAGCCCTACACCGAGGCGCGTCTCGACGAACTGGCCGCGCAAGGGGTGAAAAAGCTCTTGGTGATGTGCCCGGCGTTCGTGGCTGACTGCATCGAAACTCTAGAGGAAATCGGCGACCGTGGCCGCGAGCAGTTCGTCGAGGCCGGCGGTGAAAGCCTGGAGCTGGTGCCCTGCCTGAACGATCATCCGAGCTGGGTGGCGGCACTCAAAAGGCTTTGCGAGCGAGCCCCGCAGAGCGTGTAGAAAAATGCCCGGTCATAACCGGGCATTTTTCTTTGCTTCTCAGATGTCGGGCGCCTCGTCGGCACTCTTCTTCTTCCAGCCATCATTGCCGGGCAGGATCAGATTCAGCGCGATGGCGACGATGGCGCAAAGGGCGATGCCCTTGAGGCCGAAGTCGTCCGGGCCGTCGCCGGTGCCGATCAGCACTCCGCCGATGCCGAATACCAGGGTCACCGAGACGATCACCAGGTTGCGCGCTTCGCTGAGGTCGACGCTGTGGCGGATCAGGGTGTTCATGCCCACCGCGGCGATGGAGCCGAACAGCAGGCACAGGATGCCGCCCATTACCGGCACCGGAATGCTCTGCAGGATGGCGCCGAACTTGCCGATGAACGCCAGGGCGATGGCGAAGATCGCCGCCCAGGTCATGATCTTCGGGTTGTAGGCCTTGGTCAGCATCACCGCGCCGGTGACTTCGGCGTAGGTGGTGTTGGGCGGGCCGCCGAACAAGCCGGCAGCCGAAGTGGCCAGGCCGTCGCCGAACAGGGTGCGGTGCAGGCCCGGCGTTTTCAGGTAGTTCTTGCCGGTCACGCTGCCCACGGCGATCACCCCACCGATATGTTCGATGGCTGGCGCCAGGGCGACCGGCACGATGAACAGGATCGCCTGCCAGTTGAACGCCGGCGCGGTGAAAGCCGGTACCGCCAGCCAGGGCGCGTCGGCCACGTGGCTCAGGTCCAGGGCGCCGAAATAGATCGACAGGGCGAAGCCCACCAGGATGCCGGAGATGATCGGTACCAGGCGGAAGATGCCACGGCCGAACACGGCGACGATCAGCGTGGTCAGCAGGGTCGGCATGGAGATCCACATCGCCGTGCTGTAAGGCAGCAGCACGCTGCCGTCACCGGCCTTGCCCATGGCCATGTTGGCGGCGATCGGCGCCATGGCCAGGCCGATGGAAATGATCACCGGGCCGATCACCACCGGCGGCAGCAGGCGGTCGATGAAACCGGTGCCCTTGATCTTCACGGCCAGGCCGAGAAAGGTGTAGACGAAGCCCGCCGCGACCACGCCGCCCATGGTTTCCGCCAGGCCGAACTGGCCCTTGGCGAGAATGATCGGGGTGATGAAGGCGAAGCTCGAGGCCAGGAACACCGGTACCTGGCGACCGGTGACGATCTGGAACAGGATGGTGCCCAGGCCCGCGGTGAACAGCGCCACGTTGGGATCCAGGCCGGTGATCAGCGGCATCAGCACCAGCGCGCCAAAGGCTACGAAGAGCATCTGCGCGCCGGACAGCACCTGCCGCCACAGCGGATCGTTGAATTCGTCGCGCATCGATCAGGCGTCCTTCTGCTTGGTGCCGAAGATCTTGTCGCCGGCATCGCCGAGGCCCGGGATGATGTAGCCGTGCTCGTTGAGGCGCTGGTCGATGGACGCGGTGTAGATCTGCACGTCCGGGTGCGCCTCGTTCACCGCTTTGATGCCTTCAGGCGCGGCGACCAGCACCATGGCGCGGATTTCCTTGCAGCCTGCTTTCTTCAGCAGGTCGATGGTGGCGACCATGGAGCTGCCGGTGGCGAGCATCGGGTCGATGATCATCGCCAGGCGCTCGTTGATTTCCGGTACCAGTTTTTCCAGGTAGGTGTGGGCCTGCAGGGTTTCTTCGTTGCGGGCCACGCCGACGGCGCTGACCTTGGCGCCCGGGATCAGGCTGAGCACGCCGTCGAGCATGCCGATGCCGGCACGCAGGATCGGCACCACGGTGATCTTCTTGCCGGAGATCTTCTCGACCTGCACGGGACCCGCCCAGCCTTCGATTTCATAGGTTTCCAGGCGCAGGTCCTTGGTCGCCTCATAAGTGAGCAGGGCGCCCACTTCCTGGGCCAGCTCGCGGAAGTTCTTGGTACTGATATCCGCGCGGCGCATGAGGCCGATCTTGTGGCGAATCAGCGGGTGGCGGATCTCGAGGACGGGCATTGCGGGGTCTCCGGCAAAAATGGGCAAAAAACACGCTAGATTAAAGCATTGCATCGCAACTTGGCGCAGCGGATATGGAACTTTTTGCATTCGCCGAGCAACGGCTGTGCCATCTGTCGCGTGTTGATGCCGGCGCTTGCGCCTTGCCGAGCGGATGCGTAACGTTGCCGGCTTTTTTCTGACCCGGTGATCAACTCCTGCGCCGGGGCCACCCATGCGGTGCATGCCAGCCCGCCTACGAGGACACGATATGTCTGCCGATCTCGCTCACATCCGCCAGGTAATGGCCGAAGCCGACTGCCTGTACAGCGAAGCCGACGTGGAAGCCGCCATCACCCGCGTCGCCGCCGCCATCAACGCCGACCTGGCCGAGCGCAACCCGGTGGTGTTCTGCGTGATGAACGGCGGGCTGATCTTCTCCGGCAAGCTGCTCACCCAGCTCGACTTCCCCCTGGAAGCCAGTTACCTGCACGCCAGCCGCTACCGCAACCAGACCAGCGGCGGCGAGCTGTTCTGGAAGGCCAAGCCGGAGGTGTCGTTCATCGACCGCGACGTGCTGATCATCGATGACATCCTCGACGAGGGGCATACCCTGGGCGCGATCATCGATTTCTGTCACCACGCCGGTGCCGCCAACGTGCACACCGCGGTGCTGATCGACAAGGACCACGACCGAAAGGCGCGCCCGGACCTGAAAGCCGATTACGTCGGCCTGCCGTGCATCGACCGCTACATCTTCGGTTATGGCATGGACTACAAGGGCTACTGGCGCAACGCGCCGGGCATCTACGCGGTCAAGGGGCTCTGAGAGCCCGCTCCCACAGTTCGTAGGGTGGATGACGCTCTTTTCATCCACCATTGCGATCGCAGAGCGGTGGACGGGGCGGGCCGCGTAGGTGAAGCGTCGTCCACCCTACAAAAGCCGCTAACGCCACTTTGCAGGCAAAGCGCTGAAATCGCCCCTTAGATTGTGAATGGCTTCCAAGCCCCTCGGCTGGTTGGCGTGCGGTTCAGGCGTCGCTTGGCCAGCTCTCGCAGATTGCTCGCGCCTGGAGCAGATCACGAGCGTAACTGAGCCGCCCATGGGCCCGCTGCAGGCCCGCCCGGCGCAGCTTCAGGCGCAATGACGGTGACGCGCCGCTGACGATCAGGGCGATGCCCTGCTTGCGGTACTCCAGCACGGTGCTGTGCAAGGCGGCGAGTGCGGTCATGTCGAGCATCGGCACCGCGCTGACATCCAGAATCACCACGCGGATATGTGGGTCGAGGCGGCGCAGCGCTTCCAGCGTGCGCTGCGCCGCGCCAAAGAACAGCGGCCCGCGAATGGCCAACGCCAGCCCGTGCTCGGGCAGGTCGCTCAGGGCCTGATGACCGTCGCGCGGCAGGCGCCTGGCATCGGTCAGCTCGCTCATGCGCTTGATGAACAGCCCGGCGGCCAGCAACAGGCCGACGCCCACCGCCAGCACCATGTCGAACAGCACCGTCAGCGAGAGGCAGGTGAGCAGCACCAGCACGTCGCTGCGCGGCGCGATGCGCAGGGTGTGGGCCACGTGGTGGGCCTCGCTCATGTTCCACGCCACCATCAGCAGCAGAGCGGCCAAGGCGGCCATCGGCAGATAGCTGAACAGCGGGGCGAGAAACAGGATCGCCGCCAGCACCACACCGGCATGGATGATCGCAGCCAGCGGCGAGCGTGCACCGGCCCTCACGTTGGTGGCGCTGCGGGCGATGGCGGCGGTAGCCGTGATGCCACCAAACAGCGGAGCGACCAGATTGCCGATGCCCTGGCCGAGCAGTTCGGCATTTGGGTCGTGCTTGCTGCCGGTCATGCCATCGGCCACCACCGCACAGAGCAGTGACTCGATGGCGCCGAGCATGGCGATGGCAAAGGCCGGCGCCAGTAACTGGCGGATCAGTTCGAATGACAGCACCAGCGGCTGGCCATCGGCCCCCGGCAGTTGCCAGGGCCAGGCGAAGCTCGGCAGAAACGGCGGAATGCCTGGGTAGCTAATGCCATCGACGCTGTAGCTAAAGCGCTCGCCCAGCGTTGCCACCGGCAAACCGCTGCGTTCCAGCGCCAGGCCCAGCAGCGCACCGACCGTCAGCGCCACCAGGTGGCCGGGCACCCGCGGCACCAGCCGCGGCCACACCAGCAACACGCCGAGGCAGGCCAGTGCCACCAGGGTGTCGCCAGGCTGGATGCCGGGCAGGGCCTGCCAGAGCATCTGGATCTGCTGCACGTAGTGGCTCGGCTGCCCGGCCAGTTGCAGGCCGAGCAGATCCTTGAGTTGCAGGGTAGCGATGACAATGCCGATGCCGGCGGTAAAACCCAGGGTGACCGGGTAGGGCACGAACTCGATCAGCCTTCCGGCTTTGAGCAGGCCCAGGGCGATCAGGATCAATCCGGCCATGACCGTGCACAGCAACAGCCCGCCGATGCCGAACTGCTGGGTGATCGGCAGCAGAATCACCACGAAAGCCGCCGTGGGGCCGGAAATGTTGAAACGCGAGCCGCCGCACAGGGCAATCAGCGGGGCGGCGACCAATACCGTGTAGAGGCCGTGTTGCGGCGCCACGCCAACGGCGATGGCCAGCGCCATGGCCAGGGGAATGGCGATGATGCCCACCGTGAGACCGGCGGCCAGGTCGCCACGCAGGCTGGCCCAGGAGTAGCCACTACGCAGGCTCTGGCGGCAGGCGGCGAACAGGGTGGGCATGGCGGCGCTTCCTGAAAGGAATGCCGGCAGTATAGAGCGGCGCCGGGCGCCCGGTTGTTGACTTAGGTCGCGTACCGCCTTGCCTGTGGCGATGATAAGAGCGCCGGATGCGCGGTGCGTTGAGCGCTCGCCACGCCAGGGGTACACTGCCGGCCCCGTGTTCTGGTTGGCTGGAGTGAGCGATGCGTAAAGACAAGAAGCAGGTGATTGGTGACGACATCAGCGATGAGCAGATCAAGCTGTTTCTCGCCGTGGAACCGGCCGACGCTACACCGCCTTCGCTGCACAAACTGGTCAAGGCATACCGCGGCCTGCGCGACCATGACTTCGAGCGTTTCGTAGGCTTCTTCGTCGAGGCCGGTTACGACCTGGATGCCAAGGACGCCGACGGTAATGACTTCATCGCCCTGATCCAGGATCAGCGCAATGCTGAGGCTTATATCGCGGCAGTCAACGCTGCTCGCGGTTAAGAAGCTGTCCACGAGCTTTTAGGCAACGTGAAAGAGGCTGTTGCAAAAGCGGCCGGTGAGTACGTAGGAGATTCTATGGTTTAGGGCAATACGTTTATGCCCTTCTGCTGACGTATTCGCCTTGAGTTTTCATCAAGGCGAATGCGACTCTGGCGAGCTTTCTAGCCAGGATGACCAAGACCTGAGTGGTTGCTTTGCCTTTGCTGCGGTAGTACTCGTATAGCTCTTTCCAGGCCGCAGATTTGCTGGCGGCCATAGCGGCGTTATGCAGCAGTCTGCGCACTTCCGAACACCCTCGTTTGGTCAAACGGCGACGCCCAGACTTTTGGCCTGAATCTGCGACTTTCAGATCCATGCCCAAAAACGCGATGTATGCATCACTGCTTCTGAATTCGCCACGGATGAACGCAGTGACTAAAGCGACAGCAGTCAGAAAACCAATGCCTTCGACTTTCTGGCATCGAACTACCTGCTCTGTCAGTCCGGCCTCTCTCACCACCGTTTTCAATTGCTTCTGGATCAGAAGATCAAGAGACTCGAAGTGCTTGATGAAACTGTTGAAGGCTTCTTTGAGAACCCCCTCGTTGCTCCAGCTCTGGACCAGGCTAGTACGAGCCGAAACCAGTGCTGCCCGGCGTCGCAGGAGGCTCTGGAGCTTTCGATAAACGGGGGGCGGCGGTACCCAGGGGCGAAGGGCGCTGCCTTCACGATCCAGAAAACGGGCAAGTAAGCAGGCGTCAGAGGCATCGGTTTTAACTCGCCCGCCAATGCCCTTGCGATAGTTACTCAACTGGTAGCCGTCAACGACATAGACGGCAAACCCTTTCTCGTAAGCCATCTCAACCAAATCCAGGTGATAGATGTTGGTGGCCTCAACACAAATAGCCGTATTGGCCGGTTGAAGTGCCAACCACTTGCGAATCTCTGGCTGAGTGTTTCGAAACGACTGATGTTGACCGGCCTGCTCGCAATAACTAACCAGTTCAACTTTGGCGACATCGATACCGATGATGAATTGCTTCGCTGGCATTGCCATCAGTTGAGCTCCCACGCTATGGTTTTTAGGCTCGGAGGGGTTCACCAAGAGGCGCTGACTTGCTCCTATCGTCGCTTGCAAACGATGCATTCTTTATCGGCGCTTTGGTGAAGGGGTGGGGCGAGGTCTCCTACCGTCTGTACTGCTGCGAACAGTCAGAATTGGCTTTGTCGTCCCACCACCCCTTCGAGTATCACCATACAAGGGGCTTTAGCCCCGAGCTTTGTTGGGTCACAAAGAGCTCGCGGCTAAAGCCGCTCCTACAAAATCGTGACCGATCGCTCCCGCCACTTAGCTTTCAAAATCGACGAGCCTGGGCTTCAAGGCGTGGAATAGGCTCTACCAGCTCTTCGGCGGACGACCTACTGCCATGCTGATTAGTACGGCAGACTAATCACCGCGCTTGCTGTCGATCCGCTCCAGGCGATTGCCCTCGAAACGCAGAAAGTAGTTCATGCCGTTGCGCGGGCCGTAGCTCCATTCCTCGATCTGCACCTCATGGGTGAAGCCGTAGCGGTCGGTCTGATCCTTGTAGCCGATGAACGAACGGTTGTTCGGTTCGCCGCATTTGGCCTGTACTTCGGCCGTGGTGTCGCCGGTGCTGGCGATCGCTCTGTCGCAGCGCCAGGTCGAGGCATTGGCGGTGCCGGCCAGCAGCACCAGCAGGGCACAGGGGATTAATGTCTTGATCATGGTCATTGCCGGCGTTTGCGCTCGATGCGCGTCAGCCGATTGCCCTCGAAGGTCAGGATGGTGAACATGCCGTTGCTGGGCTCGTAGGCCCATTCCTCGATACTGGTTTCGCGCCGGTTGTAGGGGCCGACCGTGTAACCCACCGGGTCGCGGAACTCCGGTTCGCCGCATTTCTGCATCACTTCGAAGGTGCGATCCCCCAGGTTCACCAGCTTGCTGCCGCAGCGCAGTGTATCGGCGTGGCTCAGCAGTGGGCTGGCGCATAGCACCAGCAGCAGACTCAGTCGTTTCATGCTTGTCACTCGCTGCCCAGATGAAGGGAAGTGGCCACATGGCCATCGGGCTCAGCCTGGCCCAGATTGACGTCGAGCAGGTAGATGCGCTCGTCCGCCAGTTTGTCGCGGTCCACCAGGTAGTCCTTGATCGCCGCCGCGCGTTGCTGCGCGAGCTGGCGCTGCAGACCGCGACTGTCACTCCAAGAGGCGAGCACCGCTGCGTGCAGCTTGGCGGTACGTTCTTCACCGCTCAGTTTGGACCATTCGGCCGGAGGCTGCTGCTTGAGGCGCGCACGGTAGATGCCTTCGAGCAGCGGCGCCTTTTCGTCCTCGGGCACCACCAGCTCCTCGGCGTCGGCAGGCACCTTGTCACCGCGGCGCTGCATGATGCGGTACAGGTAGTCCTGGTACTCACGCTCCAGCCGCCGCTCGGCAAGCAGCGGGCCGTCGGCGCTCTGGGCGGCTGCGCCTTCGATTTCCAGGCGCAGGGTGGGGCGCTCCTGCAGGGCGTCGGCCAGGGTGTCCAGGGTTTTCTGTGCCTGCTCATCAAGCTCGGCGCTGCCCGGCGCGAAGGCCACGGTGCTCAGGTCCATGTCGCTGCCGCCCCTGACCAGCCCGCCGATGAACTTGAACGGCGCCTGGGCGGTGCGCAGCACCAGGTTGCGCAGGGTCTGCCAGACGATGGGCATGACGCTGAACTGCGGGTCGTTGAGGTTGCCCTGCACCGGCAACTCTAGGGAAATGCGCCCCTGGGTGTCCTTGAGCAGGGCCACGGCCAGGCGGATCGGCAGGTCGACGGCGTCCGGGCTGTCGACCTTCTCGCCCAACTGCAACTGCTCGATCAATACCTTGTTTTCGGCGTTGAGCTTGCCCTCGTTGATGCGGTAATGCAGGTCCAGATTCAGGCGGCCCTTGCGGATGCGGTAGCCGGCGAATTTGCCGGAGTAGGGCGTCAGGGTGGTCAGCTCGACCTGTTTGAACTGGGTGGCGATATCCAGGCTCTGCATCGGGTCGAAAGGTGTCAGGCTGCCCTTGATGCTGACTGGCGCGTAGCGATCCACCTTGCCGGTGATGTTCACCGGTGCGGCCTTGTTGGCGGCGCTGTCGAGGGTACCGATGCGGCCGTTGAGCTGCTGCACGGCAGTGGCGAAGTTGGGCCGCAGGCTGAAGTCGGCGAAGTTGGCCGAGCCATCTTTCAGACTGACCTCGCCGATGCGGATCGCCATGGGTTTGCTCGCCGACGCATCAGCCGACGACTTCGCCTGCGCGGCGTTGCCGGCCGGCTGCTTGATGATCAGCTCGTTGACGTTGGTGGTCAGGTCTTCGTTGATGATGAAGCGGGCGTAGGGCTGTTCCAGGTCCACCCGCTCGATGTCCAGGCGCTCGCCGTGGCGGTAGTCGATGCCGCCCAGGTCGAGCTGCTTCCAGCGCAGCAGGTCGCGGTCCTTGATGGTGTCCAGGGTGTGCAGCTGGGTCACCTGCGCCTTGCCCTGCACGCGCAACGCCAGCGGCTCGGTGCTGGTCAGGGCGACGTCGAGATCACTGTTCAGCAGGCCGCTGCGCAGTTCCAGGTGGATGAAGGGGCTGATGTAGGCCTGGGCTACCCGCATATCGAGGTTGCGGGTGGCAACCTTCAGGCTGGCGGTAGTCGGGCTGAGCTGCACCTGGCCTTCAGCCTGCAGCTTGCCCTGCTTGCCGACGCCGGTATCCAGCTTGAGGTTGAAAGGCGAGGTACCCAGGCTGTCGAAGTTCTGCATGTCCAGATTCAGCGGGCCGAGCTCGACGGCGACTTCCTCGGCCGGCACGCGGTCGACCAGGTGCGCGTGGTAGTCGCGCAATTGCACGTCCTTGACCTGTACCTGCCAGGGCTTGGCCGATTCTTTCGCCGGCGCATTTTCTGCCTTGGCGGTTGTTTCAGATTTGGCGGGCTCAGGGCTGTCTGCCTTGGCTGCTGGAGCGGGTTTCGCGTCACCAGCAAACAGCTTCTGCCAGTCCAGCTGGCCATCCTTTTCACGGCTCGCCCAGGCTTCGAGCTGCTGCCCGCGCACCTTGCCGATCACCACCTGCTGCTTGGCCAGATCCAGCGAGGTTTCGCTGACTTCAAGAGATTGCAGCTTGATCAGCGGCTTGCCGTCCGGCGTTTTCATGGCGAACGGTGCGGCTTTGATGCGTGCGTTGCTGAGGGTCAGCTCGGTGCCCTTGCGCAGGTCCAGCCGATAGTCGGTGGCGAGGTTGACCACGCCCTGTTCGAGCACCAGCGGCACGGCGTCGCGCACGTAGGGCCAGAACGCCTGCATGGGTTCGTCTGTGATCTTCAGGGTGCCGCTGGAGCTGAACGGGCTGAGGCTCAGCTCGCCGCTCCAGTCGATACGCCCGCCCGCCGGGCCGGTGGCCACCAGGGTCATGTCGGCGTTGTCGTCGGGCAGGGTGCTGAGGTTGTGCAGCTCGAGGTTCAGGTCGTCGTAGTGGATGTCGATCGGATCCTGCGGGCGCAGGTCCTGAAAGCGCAGATTGCCGCCGGCCAGTTCGATACGGTCGATGCGCAGCGGGAACGGCTCGCTCGGCTCATCGGGCTTGGGCTCGCTGGGCGGCAGCTTGAACAGCTGCGCCAGGTTCAAGGTGCCGTCCTTGCTGAAGCGCACCTCGGTGTGCGGCTTGACCAGGGTGACGTCCGCCAGGTGCAGGGCGCCGCTCCACAGACTGTCCAGCTCGAGATCGACCGCCAGATGTTCGAACGCCACCTGTTCCTTGCCGGGCTCGCCCAGGCGCAGGCCCCAGAGTTTCAGTTCCAGGGTGAAGGGATTGAGCTGCAAACGATCCAGCCGCGCCGGCTGGGTCGCGTAGTTTTCCAGTTGCTGATTGGCGATACGCAGGGCAATGCCCGGCAGAATCAGGAAGCCGATCAGGCTGTACAAGCCCAGGGCGATCAACAGGGCAGTGGCGGCGCGGCGCAATCCTTTGGGCATGGTTTCGCTTCATCTTCCTGGCGGGAATGCCTTGGATTATGGCATGGGGGCAGGGTTCCACGGAAAGCGACCCGCTCCTAGAAATGCAGCACCAGGATCTTCAGTGGCGGATTGCCATCGGTCGAAGGGAAGTCCGCGGCCGGTGATAACTGCTCGTGCTCGCGTACCGGGCGGCCGAGTTTGCTGGCGCAGCGCAGCACTTGTTCACGCCATTCATTCATGGGCACTTTCGCCAGGTTGTTGCAGCACACCAGGGTGCCGTCTTCGGCGGTGGCGAGGATCGCCGGCTTGAGCAGGCTCTGGTAGTCGCGCAGCAGATCGACGGTGCCGAAGGCACTCTTGGCCCAGGCCGGCGGATCGAGAAACACCAGGTCGAACTGGCGCTGTTCCAGGCGCGGGTAGCTCGGCAACTTCTGGCCACGGCGCGCAGCGATGGGCAGCCCGGCCCACTGGCGGATCGCTGGAAAGTAATCCGACTGCACGAACTGCATGGTTGGCAGATCCGGGTTGAGCGCGCCATTCTCGCGGCCCACCGCCAGGTTGCCCTCGGCAAAGTCGAGGTTTACCACGTCGCTCGCGCCGCCGGCGGCGGCATTCAGGCCCACGCCGCAGGTGTAGGCGAACAGGTTGAGCACGCTTTTGCCGGCGCTGTGGCGTTGCACCCAGCCGCGGGCGTTGCGCAGATCGAGAAACAGCAGCGGGTCCTGCCCGGCGTGGCGGCCGCGCACCCGATAGTTGAGGCACCATTCCCGGCCCACCAGATCGACCAATGCGCTTTCATCGGCGACGTGTACCGTATCGCTGCGGTCGATGCGCGAGTTGCCTTTGGAGCGGTCGTTGTAGACCAGCAGCGTCTGCAGGCCAAGGGTTTCGTCGACGAGCGCATGCAGGGCCAGCAGCTCGTCGCGGCCGAGCGTCTGGTGAAAGCTCTGCACCATGAGTTGCGGGCCGTAGCGGTCGACGGTCAGGCCGCCGGCGCCTTCCTGGCTGCCGTGGAACAGTCGATAGCAATCGGTGCCCTGGGTGTGCAGATCGTGGAGCAGCTTTTTGCGGGCAGCGAGGGCGGCGCGCAGCGCCTGGTCAAGAGAGGGCACGCGCGGCGTCTCGGAAAAGGGAAGGCCGGCAGTTTAGCAAAAAGCTCCGTCTGCCGGGTTACGGCCAATGCCAGAGGTCAGGTTGCCACGCGCCGGGCGGCTCGCTGCGCCGCGCTGTTGACCACCGCCCAGCGCAGCAGCTTGGCGGTGCGTCTGACGCTGGCGCGGATCACCGGGCGGCGCCAGGCAGCCTGGTGTTCGCCGAGCAGCTCGCTGGCCCAGTCCGGCAGCAGATCGACGCCGGCCTGCATCATCAGGCTGCCAAAGGGCTTGGCCAGAATGTTGGGCACCGGCGCGGCATACAGCAGCCGGACCACTTCGCGAGTGCGCTCATCGCACAGCAGCTGCGGGCGCATGCGCTGCAGATAATCGTCAATGTCCTGGCTGGACTTGGGTACGTTCTGGGCGCCCAGGCGCTCGGCGATCAGCGCCACCTCGCGGTAGTAGCGATCCTGCTCGGCGACCGGTAGCTGCGGGTCCACATAGCGCAGGTAGCCGGCCAGAAACTGGCTGACTTCGGAAACGTGCACCCAGGTCAGCAGATCGGGATCGTACGCGGCATAGGGCCGACCATCCGGCGCCTGGCCAACCACCTGCAGGTGGATGCGCCGCACCTTGTCGATCAGTTGCTCGGCGTCGTGCCGGCCGCCGTAGGTAGTGCCGGCAACGAACAGGCTGGTGCGGCGCAGCCGGCCGATCATGTCCTGGCGGAAGGTGGAGTGGTCCCACACACCGGCTAGGGCCAGCGGGTGGAGCATCTGCAGGAGCAGGGCGGAGATGCCGCCGACCATCATCGAGGTGAAGTCGGCATGAACCCTCCAGACCATCGATTCGGGGCCGAACAGGCCGGCATCGAAGCGCGGCTGATCGAGGTCGAGCACGCCCAAGGACGCGCCGGTAAGGCTGTGCACCTGTTTTTCGATCTGACGACGTAGGCTTTCCATGCCGCGCAGTTTCGGCGCTTGCCCGGCCCAAGGCAAGAGACCCCATAGCCCCGCCCGTGCGGGGCCATGGGTAGGCGTCAGTTGTTGACGCGCTGCTCGATCAGGCTGTCGACCACGCTCGGGTCGGCCAGGGTCGAGGTATCACCCAGGCTGTCCAGCTCGTTGCAGGCGATCTTGCGCAGGATGCGCCGCATGATCTTGCCCGAGCGGGTCTTCGGCAGGCCCGGCGCCCACTGGATCAGCTCCGGTTTGGCGAAGTTGCCGATCTCCTTGCCGACCAGGCTGAGCAGCTCCTTCTTCAGCTCGTCGCTCGGCTCCACGCCGTTCATGGTGGTGACGAAGGCGTAGATGCCTTGGCCCTTGACGTCGTGGGGGTAACCGACCACCGCGGCCTCGGCCACGGCGTCGTGCAGCACCAGGGCGCTTTCCACCTCGGCGGTACCGATGCGGTGGCCGGAGACGTTGATCACGTCATCGATGCGTCCGGTGATCCACCAGTAGCCATCCTCGTCGCGGCGCGCGCCGTCACCGCTGAAGTAGTAACCGGGGTAAGCGGTGAAGTAGGTTTCCAGCATGCGCTTGTGATCGCCATACACGCTGCGGATCTGGCTGGGCCAACTGGCCTTGATCGCCAGCACGCCGGCGCCAGGCCCATCGATTTCCTTGCCCTGTTCGTCGAGCAGTACCGGCTGCACGCCGAAGAACGGCCGCGTCGCCGAGCCCGGTTTGAGGTCGGTGGCGCCGGGCAGCGGGGTGATCATGATGGCGCCGGTTTCGGTCTGCCACCAGGTGTCGACGATGGGACAGCGTTGCTCGCCGACCACCTTGAAGTACCACTCCCAGGCTTCCGGGTTGATCGGCTCGCCGACGCTGCCGAGCAGGCGCAGGCTGCTGCGCGAGGCTTTCTTCACCGGCGCCTCGCCTTCACGCATCAGCGCACGCAGGGCGGTTGGCGCGGTGTAGAAGATGTTCACCTGGTGCTTGTCGATGACCTGCCAGAAACGCGAGGTGTCCGGGTAGTTGGGCACGCCCTCGAAGATCAGGCTGGTGGCACCGTTGGCCAGTGGGCCGTAGACGATGTAGCTGTGCCCGGTGACCCAGCCGACATCGGCGGTGCACCAGTAGATGTCGCCGTCGTGGTAGTCGAACACGTACTTGTGGGTCATCGCCGCCTGCAGCAGGTAGCCGGCGGTGCTGTGCAGCACGCCCTTGGGTTTGCCGGTGCTGCCCGAGGTGTAGAGGATGAACAGCGGATCTTCGGCATCCATCGGCTCGGCGGGACAGTCTGCGCCTGCCTGCTGCACGGCCTCGGCGTACCAGAGGTCGCGCTTGTCGTCCCAGTCGACCTTGTTGCCGGTGCGCTTGACCACCAGCACGGTGGAGACGTTGGGGCAGCTCGCCAGAGCCTTGTCGACGTTACTCTTGAGCGGGATCAGCTTGCCGCCGCGTACCGCTTCATCGGCGGTGATCACCGTGCGGCAGTCGGCATCCAGAATGCGGTCGCGCAGCGCATCCGGCGAGAAGCCGCCAAACACCACCGAATGCACGGCACCGATGCGTGTGCAGGCCAGCATGGCGTAGGCCGCCTGGGGCACCATCGGCATGTAGATGCACACCCGGTCGCCCTTTTTCACGCCGCGGCTCTTCAGTACGTTGGCCAGGCGGCAGACCTGCTCGTGCAGCTCCCTGTAGGTGATGCGCGCCGAATCCATCGGATCGTCGCCCTCCCAGATCAGCGCCACCTGATCGCCGCGCTTGGCCAGGTGGCGGTCGATGCAGTTGTGGCTGATGTTCAGCTGGCCGCCGGAGAACCAGCGGATGTCACCCTTGCTCAGGCTGCCACTGCAGACTTCATCCCAGGGCTTGAACCAGTCGAGAAAGGCCTTGGCCTGCTCGCCCCAAAAGGTCTGCGGGTCGTCGACCGACTGGCGATAGAGCCGCTGATAGGCGGTATCGTCAAGGTGGGTACGCTGGCGTGCGGCGTCGCTGACGGGATAGCGATGGGGGAGAGACATGGCGGGTACCTTTGTTTTTATGTCCGCGTGGGCAACTCTAAAAACTGTCTGCGTTGTCAGCGCGGCGTTAAAAACAGGCTCAAAATGCTCATTTACAACAAGTAAACTCCGCTTTTTCGCCTGTTTTTGCCTTGCGCTGACTGCCTCGCCGACGTTTTTAGAGCTACCCAGTAGACATCAAGGGTAGCAGCCAAGTTTTGAGGTGCTGTCGCTGAGTGACGCAAAGTGTTGCAGGCGCCCATTGCCGGGCGCCTGCAACAGGGATCAACCGCGATGGCGGCCGCGGAAGTAGTTGATCAGCCCCTGGGTGGAGCCGTCTTCGGCCGCGCTCTGCTCGCTGCCGACCATGCGCGAATAGACTCCCTTGCCCAGCTCCTTGCCGAGCTCCACGCCCCACTGGTCGAAGGCGTTGATGCCCCATATGGCGCTCTGGGCGAACACCTTGTGCTCGTACAGCGCCACCAGCGCGCCGAGGCGACGCGGGCTGATGCGCTCCAGAACCAGGGTGTTGCTCGGCCGGTTACCGGGAATCACCTTGTGCGGCGCCAGGCGCTGCACGTCGTCTTCGTTCATGCCTTTGGCGCGCAGTTCGGCCTCGGCTTCCTCGCGGGATTTGCCGAGCATCAGCGCCTGGCTCTGCGACAGGCAGTTGGCGTACAGCCACTGATGGTGATCGGAAACCGGGTTGAAGCTCACCACCGGCACGATGAAGTCCGCCGGAATCAGTTGGGTGCCCTGGTGCAGCAACTGGTGGTAGGCGTGCTGGCCGTTGCAGCCCACGCCGCCCCAGATCACCGGGCCGGTGGCGCCGCTAACCGGGCTGCCATCCTGGCGCACGCTCTTTCCGTTGGACTCCATGTCCAGCTGTTGCAGGTGCTTGGTGATGTTGCGCAGGTAGTGGTCGTACGGCAGGATCGCCTGGCTCTGGGCATCCCAGAAATTGCCGTACCAGATGCCCAGCAGGGCCAGCAGCACCGGCATGTTCTGCTCGAAGGGCGCGGTCTTGAAGTGCATGTCCATGCTGTAGGCGCCGGCCAGCAGCTCCTTGAAGTTGGACATACCGATGGACAGGGCAATCGGCAGGCCGATGGCCGACCACAGTGAGTAACGACCGCCCACCCAGTCCCACATCGGGAAGATGTTCTCTTCGCGGATGCCGAAGCTCACCGCCGCCTCGCGGTTGCTCGATACGGCGATGAAGTGGCGGTACAGCTCGGCTTCCGAGCCGCCCTGGGCCAGGTACCAGCCCCGCGCCGCCTGGGCGTTCTTCAGCGTCTCCAGGGTGCCGAAGGATTTCGACGAAACGATGAACAGGGTGGTTTCCGCCTGCAGCTTGGCCGACAGCTCATGGAATTCGCTGCCGTCGATATTGGCCAGGTAGTGGCAGCGCACGCCGCGCTGGGCGAACGGCAGCAGCGCCTCGGACACCAGCTGCGGGCCGAGGAAGGAGCCGCCGATGCCGATGTTCACCACGTCGGTGATCGGTTTTTCGGTGAAGCCGCGCCACAGGCCGCTGTGGATGCGCCCGACCAGTTCGGTCATCTGCTGCAGTACGCGCTGCACCTGGGGCATCACATCCACGCCGTCGACCAGTACCTTGTCGCCCAGCGGCCGGCGCAGGGCGGTGTGCAGCGCCGGGCGGCCTTCGGATGAATTGAGTTTCTCGCCGTCGAACATCGCGCGGATCGACTGCTCCAGGCCCACTTCACGGGCCAGGGCCATCAGCAGGGCCATGGTTTCGTCGCTGGCCAGGTTCTTCGAATAGTCGAGAAACAGCCCGCAACTGCTCAGGGAGAACTGCTCGAAACGTCGTGGGTTGGCGGCGAAGGCATCGCGCATGCTGAAGCGCTGCATGGCCTGGCGGTGCTGTTGCAGAGCCTGCCAGGTGGGAAGGGCAAGAACATCGAGCGGCTGACGGTGATACGCCATGGGGCTTCCTTGTTGGGGCTTGGGTTGGGGCAGGCTTCAATGAGGGCTGTGGATACTAAAAAGCCCGGATAAGTCTCCGGGCTTTCAGTGTAGGCGATGCGGTCGGTCAGTAGCCCTGATCCAGGCTGAAACTCAGGTTGTCGATCAGCCGGGTGTTACCCAGGTAGGCTGCCACCAGCACCACCAGCTCGCGGTCGCCGGGTTTGACCGCACGCAGGCTCTGGGCTTCGCGCACTTCCAGATAGTCGGCGCGCAAACCGGCGGCGGCGTGCTCCTGCTGCGCTGCAACGAGCAGCTTGGCCAGGTCGCGCTCACCGCTCTGGATGGCCTGGGCGATTTGCTGCAGCGAGCGATAAAGCACGCTGGCGGTCTCGCGCTGCTCGTCGCTCAGGTAGCCGTTGCGCGAGGACAGTGCCAGGCCGCTTTCGGCACGCACCGTCGGCTCGCCGATGATCTGGATCGGCATGTTCAGGTCGCGCACCATGGTGCGGATCACCGCCAGCTGCTGGAAGTCCTTCTGGCCGAACACGGCGATATCCGGCTGCACCATGTTGAACAGCTTGGTGACCACGGTAGCCACGCCTTCGAAATGCCCAGGACGGCTGGCGCCACACAGGCCTTCGGAGACGCCGGGTACGCTGACGCGCGTCTGCTCGCCCATGCCGCCCGGGTACATTTCCTCGACATCCGGATGGAACAGCAGATGGCAGCCCGCTTCGGTCAGGCGCTGCTGGTCGGCCTGCAGGGTGCGCGGGTACTTGTCGAGATCTTCGGTCGGGCCGAACTGCATCGGGTTGACGAAGATGCTGGCGACCACGAAGTCGGCGCACTGCGCGGCTTTTTCCACCAGCGCGGCGTGGCCGGCGTGCAGGTTGCCCATGGTCGGCACCAGGGCGATCTGTTTGCCTTGCTTGCGAGCCTCGGCGACGGCAGCGCGCAGCTCGCGCACGGTCTTGACGGTGTTCATGCGGAGAATCCGTGCTCGGCGGCGGGGAAGCTGACTGCCTTCACTTCTTTCACGTAGGCGGCGAGGGCACCCTGGATGCTCGGCTGACCGTGCATGAAGTTCTTCACGAATTTGGCCACGCGGCCGCTCAGCGACAGGCCGAGCATGTCGTGCAGCACCAGCACCTGGCCGTCGGTATCCGGGCCTGCGCCGATGCCGATCACCGGCACTTTCACTGCGCGGCTGATTTCGCCAGCGAGATCGCTCGGCACACATTCGAGCAGCAGCATGGCCGCGCCGGCCTGCTCCAGGGCGATGGCGTCGGCGACCATTTGGCGCGCCTGATTGTGCTCGCGGCCCTGCACCTTATAACCGCCGAGGATGTTCACCGCCTGGGGCGTCAGACCCATGTGCGCGCACACCGGCACGCCACGTTCGGCCAGTTTGGTGATGGATTCGGCCAGCCAGGCGGCGCCTTCGACCTTGATCACATGGGCACCGGCCTGCATCAGCAGCCCGGCGTTGTGCAGCGTCTGCTCGACAGTGGCGTTGGCCATGAACGGCAGGTCGGCGACGATCAGCGCGCCGGCATTGCCACGCTTGACGCTGGCGGTGTGGTAGACGGTATCGGCCATGCTCACCGGCAGGGTGCTGTCATGCCCCTGCAACACCATGCCCAGCGAGTCGCCGATCAGCAGCACTTCGACGCCGGCCTTGCAGCAGGCGTCGGCGAAGGTGGCGTCGTAACAGGTCAGCATGGTGATTTTCTCACCCTTCTGCTTGAGCGCGCGCAGGGTGGTCAGGGTTACATCAGGCATGAAGGTATCCTCACTCGGAACCTGTGCGGGCCTGTTGGGCAGGCTCTCGTGGAGCAGGTTCACGTTGGCATCGAAGGGGCAGCGACGCTGCTTCAATGTGGCCCCGGTGGGGGCAATGGGTGGCTATAGTCCCGATGGCAGGGGCGCAAGTCAATCGAATGTGTTACCGCGCTGTTACGTCGTTACCGCTGGTGCTGTGCCCGGCGTATCAGGGCTGCAAGCGCTCCAGGCCCTCGAACGGGCAGGCCGCCAGCAGCTCGCCGAGGGGGCGACCGTCGGGTAGTTGCAGATCGTCTGTGGCGATCTCCGCCAGCGGGTAGAGCACGAAGGGACGGGCGTGCATGTGATAGTGCGGCACGCGCAGGCGCGGCTCGTCGATCAGCCGCTGGCCGAACAGCAGGATGTCCAGATCCAGGGTGCGCGGCCCCCAGCGCTCATGGCGTTCGCGGCCCTGATCCAGCTCGATGGCCTGCAGGGCGTCGAGCAGCTGCAGTGGCTCCAGCCCGGTATCCAGCGCGGCGACGGCATTGGTGTAGCGGGGCTGACCGGGCAGCAGCGAGTCGCTGACATAGAAAGAGGACGTTGCGGCCAGGCGCGTGTGCGGCAATTGCTCAAGTGCCGCCAGTGCCTGGCGCAGTTGTTCGGCGGGGTCGGCCAGGTTGCTGCCCAGGCCGATATAGACGCGTTCCATCGCTTACTCGCCGGCGCCGCCGCTCTGAGGCGCGCGCTTGCGCTTGCCGCCACCGCTGCGGCGCCGCTTGCGCGGCGCGCTGCCGGGCTCGTCCTTGCTCGACAGGTTGCGGATCATCACACGGCGATCACTGTCGCTGGCGTCCTGATACTCGGTCCACCAGTCGCCTAGGCCGCCGGTTTCCTCGCCGGCGCTCTCGCGCAGCAGCAGGAAGTCGTAACCGGCTCGAAAGCGCGGGTTTTCCAGCAGCAGGTCGGCGCGCTTGCCGCTGCGCCGTGGCAGGCGCTCCTGCATGTCCCAGATCTCGCGGATCGGCATGGTGAAACGCTTGGGAACGGCGATGCGCTGGCACTGCTCGGCGATCAGCTCGTGGGCGGCTTCCTGCATGGCAGGAATGGCCGGCATGCCGCGCTCCTGCAGGCGAATCACCCGGGCCGGCAGAGCGGGCCAGAGCAGAGCGGCGAACAGGAAGGCCGGGGTGACCGGTTTGCCCTGATGGATGCGCAGGTCGGTGTTGTCCAGCGCATTGCGGATCAGGGTGTCGGTGTATTCCGGGTTCTGCCGCAGCGCCGCGGCGCTGGCCGGGAACAGCTGGCCGAACAGGCCGTAATCGACCAGCAGGTCGTAGGTGTAGATGGCGTAACCACTGAGAAACAGCTTGAGCACTTCGTCGAACAGGCGCGCCGCCGGGATGCCGGCCAGCAGTTGCGCCAGGTCGTGGATCGGGTCGGCGCTGTGTTTCTCGATGTCGAAATCCAGCTTGGCGGCGAAACGCACGGCACGCAGCATGCGCACCGGGTCTTCCTGGTAACGCTGGGTGGGGTTGCCGATCAGCCGTACCAGATTGTTGCGGATGTCGTGCATGCCGTTGGCGTAGTCGAGAATCCGCTCGGAAACCGGATCGTAGTACAGCGCGTTGATGGTGAAGTCACGGCGCTGGGCGTCGTCTTCCAGGGTGCCGTACACGTTGTCGCGCAGAATGCGGCCGCTCTCGTTGCGCGAGGACTGGTTGCTGTTCTCTTGCTCGTCGCCTTCCGGGTGGTTGGCACGGAAGGTCGCGGTTTCGATGATTTCGCGGCCGAAGTGCACATGCACGAGCTTGAAACGACGGCCGATCACCCGCGCATTGCGAAATTCGGCTCGCACCTGCTCCGGTGTGGCGCTGGTGGCGACGTCGAAATCCTTGGGCTCGATGCCCAGCAGCAGGTCGCGCACGCAACCGCCAACCAGATAGGCCTCGTAGCCGGCGTTCTGCAGACGCTCGACCACGCTGATGGCGTGGCGGCTGATCTGCCCGCGCTGGATCGGGTGCTGGTTGTTGTTCAGCACGTGCGGCGTGCTGTGAGGCTGGTGCGCACGGCGCAGCGGCGAGCGGAAGGACTTGAACAGCTTTTTCAGCATGGAGGGCACTGTATGGCGAATTGAGCGGCCAGAATAATGTAAAGGCGCAGAAATAGCGCGGATTCTAGCATCAGGTGACTGAGGGCGTAAGCGGGGTGGCGGGCAGGCCGGGGCGGGAAACGACAAGGGGAGCCGAAGCTCCCCTTAAGTAGTGCATTACGTCGTTCTTGTTATGCAGGCTGTTGTTCTTGTTGGGGTGCCTGTTCCGGATCAGGTCCGGAGTACCTCCCGAGTGGGAGCAAGAGCGAACGGATTATTTTGGATGCTGACGCTACCTCAGGCCCTGATCTTCACCCGTGGGTGCTGACCGTCGACATTTATTGTTGTTGTCTGTCTGGCTGTGGTGCCGAGAGGCGATCCTCTCCAAAATAATCAGTTAGCTGCGCCTTCTGCGATCTTGTTCTTATTGTGCTGAAGCCGTTACGTCTTATTTTTATTATCGTGGGTCATGCTTGTTATTGTTGTTGTGCCAGAGATAAAGCATTCGGCGTGCCAGTTTTTATTTTTCCTTTAAAAACAATGGTTTGAGATTTTTTATTGTTTGCCGGGCAAAAAAAAGCCGGGATTCCGTTACCGTAAACCCCGGCTTTGTTACGTGTTGTCATGATCGGCGGTAACACCCGCCCTAGAGCGTGCGCGGCGCTCTACTCGCTGGCCGCGCCCGACTTGCGACGTGGGATGCCCAGGCGCTGACGGCGCTCCCACAGACACTTGCGGCTGATGCCCAGCTTGCGGGCCAGCTCGGTCTCGGTCATGTGATCCTGATGCTCGAGGACGAAGTGCTGGAAGTAGTCTTCCAGTGACAGGTCTTCGCTGGGGTCCTGAGTGGTCGCATTGACCGCGGCGCTCTGGGTGGCCAGGCCCATGAACACGTCTTCGTCCAGATCCTCCAGCTCGATGTCGATGCCCAGCAGGTCGGCGTTGATGGTGCTGCCGTCGCAGAGAATCACCGAACGCTCGATGGCGTTCTCCAGCTCACGCACGTTGCCCGGCCAGCTGTAATGGTGGATGGCCTGCTCGGCATCCGGGCCGAAGTGCAGGTCGCTGCGGCCCATGCGCGCCGACTGGCGGGCCAGGAAGGCGCGGGCGATTTCCAGTACGTCGGCACCGCGCTCGCGCAACGGCGGCAGCTTCAGGGCGATGACGTGCAGGCGGTAATAAAGGTCTTCCCGGAACTGGCCGGTTTTCGACAGGGTTTTCAGGTCGCGGTGGGTCGCGGCGATCAGGCGCACATCGACCTTTTGCGACTGCACCGAACCGACCCGGCGAATCTCGCCCTCCTGCAGCACGCGCAGCAGGCGCGCCTGGGCTTCCAGGGGCAGTTCGCCGATCTCGTCGAGAAACAGGGTGCCGCCGTCGGCCGCTTCCACCAGGCCGGCGCGGCTGGCGCTGGCACCGGTGAAGGCGCCTTTCTCGTGGCCGAACAGTTCGGACTCGATCAGGGTTTCCGGAATCGCTGCGCAGTTCACCGAGATCAGCGGCGCCTTGGCGCGCTTGGAGAGGTTGTGCAGGGCGCGGGCGACCAGCTCCTTGCCGGTGCCGGACTCGCCCTGCACCAGCACATTGGAGTCGGTGGGCGCCACTTTGCGGATCTTGCTGTACAGCTCCAGCATGGCCGGGCTGGAGCCGATGATGCCGATCTCGCCGGTGGCGGCCTTGTCGGCTTTCTCGGCGCCACGCGGGACAGCCTGCGTACCGGCGGCCTGATTGCGGGCTTCGCGGTCACGCAGAATACGCGCCACGGCCTGAAGCATCTCATCGTGGTCGAAGGGCTTGGCGATGTAGTCGACGGCGCCCATTTTCATCGAGTCGACCGCCGAGCGCAGGCTTGCATAGCTGGTCATGATCAGCACCGGTGCGCCCTGGGCCAGCTTAATCAGCTCGGTGCCCGGTGCGCCTGGCAGGCGCAGGTCGCTGACCACCAGATCGAAGCCGGGAATGTCGAAACGTTCCTGTGCTTCCTGCACCGAGCCGGCTTCACTGACCTGGTACTGATTGCGTTCCAGCAGGCGACGCAGGGCGGAGCGGATGATGGTTTCGTCTTCGACGATCAAGATATGAGGCATGTAAACGAATTCTCTCGACGGTCTCCGAACCTGCTTCCTGGTGCTACAGCCAAACTGGGCCGCGCGCATGCCCGGGAATGCGGTTCTTCGGAATTTAGTTCGCCAGTGGCATGGCCTCGATGTGCCGCGGCAGCGTCACCCGGATACGGGTGCCACGTTGCTGCTCGGGGTCGATCGGGCTGTCGATTGTTATCTGGCCATAATGCTCTTCCACGATGGAATAGACCAGCGCGAGGCCGAGTCCGGTTCCTTTTCCGGGGTCCTTGGTGGTGAAGAACGGCTCGAACAGCCGGTCCATCACGCCCTTGGGAATCCCGCTGCCTTCGTCCTCGACGATCAGGTCGACGGTGTGTTCCGAAGCCTCGCTGCGTACGCGGATCGCGCCGCCGGCAGGCGAGGCGTCGCGGGCGTTGCTGAGCAGGTTGATCAGCACCTGGGCCAGGCGCTGGGGGTCGCCCTCGGCACGGTGCGCGGGGTCGCACAGGTTGAAGAACTGCACATCGACGCTGCGCCGGTTGAGGGCCAGGAGACCGATGGCTTCCTGGGCCACTTCGGCCAGGCACACCGGCTCGTCGGCCTGCTGGTGATTGCCGGAGTGGGCGAAGTTCATCAGCGAGTGGACGATGCGCGTGACCCGCTTGGTCTGTTCGAGAATCTGCCCGCTGATTTCGGTCAGCTCCGGATCGCTTTCCCGTTCCTCGCGCAGGTTTTGCGCCAGGCAGGCGATGCCGGTGATCGGGTTGCCGATCTCGTGGGCCACCCCGGCAGCCAGGCGGCCGATGCTGGCCAGGCGTTCGGAGTGCACCAGCTTGTCTTCGAGCATCTGCGTATCGGTCAGGTCCTCGACCAGCAGCACCAGGCCGCTGTTACCGGGCGCCAGGGGCTCGTCGATGGCTGCCTTGTGCAGGTTCAGCCAGCGGGTCTGGCCGTCGAGGGCCAGGCGCTGTTTGTGCAGGTGTTCGTCCGGGTTCTCGATGAAGCTCTGCAGCAGTTCGCGCCAGGGCTCGGCGAGGGTCGACAGCCGCGAGCCGACGATGCGCTGGGCGGGAATCTCGGTGAGTTCTTCCATGGCCTTGTTCCACATCAGGATCTCGTGATCCTTGGCCAGCGAGCAGACGCCCATGGGCAGTTCCTGCAGGGTCTGGCGATGGTAGCGGCGCAAGGCATCGAGTTCGGCGGCCAGGCCCGTGAGGCGCGAGTGGTAGTCCTCCAGGCGGCTCTCGATGAAGTGGATGTCCTCGGTCACGTAGCCTTCGCTGCCGGACTTGTAGGGCAGGAAGGATTCGATGATGTCCTGGGCGACGCTGGGGCCCATCAGGCCGGACAGGTTGGCCTCCAGGCGGTCACGCAGGCGGCGCAGGGCATAGGGGCGGCTTTCGTCGAAGGGCAGGTGCAGGTCGCGCAGGGCCTGTTCGACCTCGCGCTGGGCGGTCTTGGCACCCAGCGGCTTGGCCAGCTGAGCGGCGAATTCCTGCGGCGACAGGGCCAACAGCTCGCGGCGCTGCGGGCGGCGCACGTTGTCCACGGCGCAGGCTTCGGCGGCGCTGTCTTCCTCGGGGCTGGAGTCGGTGAACACCGAGACCAGGGTGAACACCAGCACGTTGATGGCCAGCGAGGCGATGGCCGCCATGTGCCAGCTGCTGTCGTCGAGCACGTAGACCAGGTCCAATACCGGCACGTAGAGGCCGGGCAGGGTGCCGATCAGCGGCAGCAGCATGCTCACCGACCACACCGCGACGCCGGCCAGGAGGCCTGCGATGAAGCCGCGGCGGTTGGCGGTCGGCCAGTACAGCACCGACAGCACACCGGGCAGGAACTGCAGGGTGGCGACGAAGGAGACGATGCCCAGGTTGGCCAGGTCTTGCTGGGCGTCGAGCAGGTTGTAGAAGGCGTAGCTGGCCAGAATGATGGCGACGATCAGCGCCCGGCGCGTCCACTTCAGCCAGCGGTAGATGTTGCCTTCGGCCGGCGGCTGGTAGAGCGGCAGCACCACGTGGTTGAGCAGCATGCCGGACAGTGCCAGGGTGGTGACGATGATCAGCCCGCTGGAGGCCGACAGGCCGCCGATGTAGGCGATCAGCGCGAGCGCGGGGCTGTCCACGGCGATGCCCAGGCCGAGGGTGAAATACTCCGGGTTGGTGGTCGAGCCCAGTCTCAACCCGGCCCACAGCACCAGGGGTACCGCCAGGCTCATCAACAGCAGGAACAGCGGCAGGCCCCAGCTGGCGCTGACCAGGGCGCGCGGATTGAGGTTCTCGGTAAAGGTCATGTGGTACATGTGCGGCATGACGATCGCCGAAGCGAAGAACACCAGCAGCAGGGTGCGCCACGGGCCTTCCTGCAGGGGCGTGTGCAGGCTGGACAGCGCGGTCTGGTTGAGCACCAGCCATTGTTCCAGCTCCCGCGGACCGTCGAACACCGCATACAGCGCGTACAGGCCGATGGCGCCCATGGCCGCCAGCTTGACCACCGATTCGAAGGCGATGGCGAACACCAGGCCCTCGTGCTTTTCCCGGGTGGCCAGGTGGCGGGCGCCGAACAGGATGGTCACCAGAATGAACAGCCCGCAGAACGCCAGGGCGATCTGCGGCTGCACCGCCTCGCGGGTGAGGATGCCGATGGCGTCGGTCACCGCCTGGATCTGCAGGGCCAGCAGCGGCAGCACGGCGATCAGCATGCACAGGGTGCTCAGCGCCCCGGCCCAGGTGCTACGAAAACGGAAGGCGAACAGGTCGGCCAGCGACGACAGCTGATAGGTGCGGGTGATGCGCAGAATGGGATAGAGCAGCACCGGAGCGAGCAGAAAGGCGCCGGTCACGCCCAGGTAGCTGGCCAGAAAGCCGTAACCGTACTGATAGGCCAGGCCGACGCTGCCATAGAAGGCCCAGGCGCTGGCGTACACGCCCAGCGACAGGGTGTAGGTCAGCGGGTGGCGAATGAAGCGGCGCGGGATCAGGCCACGGTCGGCGCACCAGGCGACGGCGAAGAGGACCAGCAGGTAGGCGGCGCTGATCAGCATCAGCCCGCTGAGGCTAAAACTCATCGGTATTCTCGGCTTGGCGCATCAGGGGAGGCGGCGGGTTGGCGCATGGGTTCAGAGCTCGTCGGCATCGCGCTGGCTCTGCAGGACGAAGGTCACCACGATGAGGATCAGCCACAGCATGTAGGGGCGATACCAGGCACCGTTGGGGTCGATCCACCAGTCCATGATGGCAGGCGAGAACAGGTAGATGCCGACTACCAGAATCAGAACCAATCGATAGATATACATGCCGCGTCTCGCTACTGAGTGTGGCGATGGTAACGGAAGCGCGGGGCGCTGGCGAAGGGGCATCGCTCTGCCGGCGCATGGCGCATATCTTGCTGGCTGATCGACGCCCATAGCGGCTACGCTTTCACCGCGCGTGGCGTTGCCGCGCATCGACGCACTGTACTGGACTCTTCATGCCTGATCTGCTTGCCGGTTACCTGCCTGACGAGGCGGCCTACGACGAACTGCTCGACCGCCACGGGCAGGTGCGCGCGCACTGGCGGCCCGTGCTCAGCCAATTGCGCCGCAACACACCCGCGCAGTTGCAGCAGCGCCAGGCCATGGTTACCCGGCAGATCCAGGCCAACGGCGTTACTTACAACGTCTATGCCGATCCCGATGGCGCCGATCGCCCTTGGGAGCTGGATCTATTACCCAATCTGATTCCGGCCGCCGAATGGCAGACCATCGCTGCTGGCGTGGCGCAGCGCGCCGGCCTGCTCGACAAGGTGCTGGCCGACCTCTACGGCCCGCAGCAACTGCTGGCTGAAGGGCTGCTGCCGCCGGAGCTGGTGTTCGGGCATGAGAGCTTTCTGTGGCCGTGCCAGGGCGTGCAGCCGCCTGGCAGCACCTTTCTGCATCTGTATGCGGTGGACCTGGCCCGCACGGCGGACGGCCGCTGGCAGGTGGTCGCCGATCGCACCCAGGCGCCGGCCGGTGCCGGCTTCGCGCTGGAGAACCGGCAGATCATTTCCCGCGCCTTTCCCGAGCTGTATCGTGACCTTGGCGTGCAGCACTTGGCAGGCTTTTTTCGCACCCTGCAGGACACCCTGACCAGCCAGGCGCCAGCCGGCAGTGACACGCCGCTGGTGGTGGTGCTGAGCGCCGGGCGCTTCAACGAGAGCTACTTCGAGCACCTGTACCTGGCGCGCCAGCTCGGCTACCCACTGGTGGAAGGCAGCGACCTGACGGTGCGCGACGCCACGCTTTACCTCAAGACCCTTGCCGGGCTGCAGCGCGTGCACGCCGTGCTGCGCCGCCTGGATGACGATTTCTGCGATCCCTTGGAGCTGCGCAGCGATTCGGCGCTTGGCGTGCCCGGGCTGCTGGAGGTGGTGCGCCAGGGGCGGGTGCTTATGGCCAATGCCCTGGGTTCCGGTCTGCTGGAGTCGCCCGGGTTGAGCGGCTTTCTGCCGGCGATCAGCGAGCGTTTGCTCGGCGAGCCTCTGCTGTTGCCGAGTATCGACAGCGCCTGGTGCGGCGAGCCGCCGGTGCTGGCCAAGGTGCTGGAAGACCGGCCGAACTGGCTGATCCGCCCCTGCTCGGCGGCCCAGCGGTTGGCGCCGGGCGGCAACACCGATGCCGAGCGCCTGCGCCAGCAGCCCGAGGCCTACGTGGCCCAGGCGCCTGTGCAACTTTCCCGGGCGCCGGTGTGGCAGGGCGAGACCGGTGTGCAGCCGCACACCATCGGCATGCGCGTGTTCGCCGTGGCCAGTGGCGACGGTTACCGGGTAATGCCCGGCGGCCTGACCCGGGTGGCAGTGGCCGGCGCTACCGAGGTGATATCCATGCAAAGCGGCGGTGTCAGCAAGGACACCTGGGTACTGGGCGAGCGCCAGGCGCCGGGTGAGCAATGGCAGGGCACGCGGACCCTGGGCGCTGCCGATCTGGTGCGCAGCGACCCCTATCTGCCCTCGCGGGTGGTGGAAAACCTGTTCTGGTTCGGGCGCTATAGCGAGCGCTGCGAAGACAATGCGCGGCTGTTGCGCATCATGCTGGCCCGCTATGTCGATGACGATGATGACCCGCGGGCGCTGCAGGCCATGTTCGCCCTCGCCGAGACGCTCGGCACCTTGCCTGGCGAAGCCCACGGCAGCCTGGAAGCGCGTCTGCGCGAGGCGCTGCTCGGTAGCGAGTGGCCGGCCAGCGTGCGCGTCAACCTGCAGCGCCTGCAGTGGACCGCCGGCAGCGTGCGCGGCAAGCTGTCCCAGGCCAACTGGCAGGCCATGGTCGAGCTGCAGCGCGACCTGCAGCAACTGGAAGGCCGTGATGGCGACCTCGGCCAACTGCTGGATGTGCTCAACCGGCTGATGATTTCTCTGGCCGCGCTGTCGGGTTTCGCCCTCGACGACATGACCCGCGACGAGGGCTGGCGCTTTCTGATGATCGGCCGCTGCATCGAGCGCCTGCAGTTTCTCTGCGACAGCATCGGCGGCTTCCTGCGCATCGGTGCCAGCGACGACGCCGCGGCGCTGGATTGGCTGCTGGAGCTGGGCAACAGCTCGATCACCTACCGCACCCGCTATATGGCCAGCGCCCAGCTGATTCCGGTGCTCGACCTGCTGCTGCTCGATGAGCGCAACCCCCATGCCGTGCTGTACCAGCTGCGCCTGCTGCTGCGCGCCTTGAAACGCCTGGCCGAACGCTTCGAGATGGACGCCAATCCCGATCTGGCCCGACTCGAACGCCGCCTGAGCGCCTTCGATCTGCACAGCCTGGAAGATCCATTGTTCGGTGCTGGCGGCATTCGCGCGGTGCTCGACGGCCTGGCCGGGCTGCTCGCGGATATCGGTCAGGGCGCTGGCGCGGTCTCCGAGCAACTGAGCCTGCGTTTCTTCGCCCACGTGGCGGCCAGCCAGGGAACCCAGTCGTCATGAGCCGCCGTTACCAGGTGCTGCACGACACCCATTACCGTTACGCGGCGCCAGTTTCCCTGGCCCAGCAATTGGCCCATCTGTGGCCGCGGGACTGCGCCTGGCAGCGCTGCGATGCGCAGCAACTGCTGGTCAATCCCGAGCCCTGTCAGCGCCGCGATAGCGTCGACGTGTTCGGCAATCCGCTGACTCGCCTGGCCTTCGAACGGCCCCACGATGCGTTGCACGTGCGGGCCCAGCTGAGCGTCGAGGTGTTGCCGCGCCGCCCGGTTGACCTGCAGGGCTCACCTTCATGGGAATCCGTGCGCCAGGCGCTGTGCTACCAGCGCCGCGCCTTGTCCGTTGGAGAACTGGACGCGGTGCGCTATCGATTCGCCTCGCCCTATGTGGGGCTGGATGCTGCCTTCGACGCTTTCGCGGCCGACTGCTTCGCGCCCGAGCGCCCGCTGCTCGAAGCGGTGCAGGCGCTGATGCACAAGATCCATGGCGAGTTCGCCTTCGACGCCAGCGCCACCCTAGTGGCGACGCCGCTGCTGACGGTACTCGAGCAGCGGCGCGGGGTCTGTCAGGACTTCGCCCACCTGATGCTCGCCTGCCTGCGCTCGCGGGGGCTCGCCGCGCGCTACGTCAGCGGCTACCTGCTGACCCAGCCGCCACCCGGGCAAGCGCGGCTGATCGGCGCCGATGCGTCCCACGCTTGGGTATCGGTGTATTGCCCGCATAACGGTTGGGTGGACTTCGATCCGACCAACAACCTGTTGCCGGCGCTGGAGCACATCACCCTGGCCTGGGGGCGCGATTTCGGCGACGTGTCACCCCTGCGCGGGGTGATACTTGGCGGCGGCCATCATGATCCAGTCGTGCAGGTGACGGTCACGCCGCTGTAGGGCAGGGGGTCAGGCCGCGATCACGCGGATCACGGCGATCAGCTGGAAGGCGCAGAAGAAGCCTAGGGCGATACGCAGCGGGGTGGACAGGTTGGCGCCGAGGCTATCGCGCAGCGGCTTGAGCATGAAGTTCGGGGTCAGGGCCAGGCCGATGACCAGCGAGACCACGGCGAACATCGAAAAGAACTCGCTGCTCATCGGCGGCACGCCCGAGGCGAAACCGTACAGCAGGCAACCAACGGCCACGGCGAAGAAGGCCGCGGAAATCAGGCGCTCCTTGGGTGTCCAGGACGAAAAGTTCACAGGCAGGCTCCACAGGCGAAAACGTTGGGGCGCAGTATAAGGAATGGCGTCTGCCTGGGCAGCCGTCGGTAACAAAGTAGCGGCAGCGGGACTCCAGCGTTTTGACTGCGACGTGGTGGGAGCGGACATCGGCGGGGTATTTGTGGGAGCGGGCCATGCCCGCGAAAAATCACGGGCATGGCCCGTTCCCACAAGTAAAGCAACGATGTCTGCTTCTGCCTTTTTGCAGCCGCTTTATGTCGCCTAAAAAGACCGTGAGCAGGCTCTAGAGAACGCCCGCCTTTTTCCAGGCCAGATAACGGTTGACCAGCTCCGGCCCCAACTCGCCGGGGCGGGCATCGAGCACCGGCACGTTATGGGCCGCCAGGCGTTCGTGCAGGGTGTTGCGGGCGTTGAGGTAATCCACCGCGCCGCAGTAGTTAAGCGCCGACTCGTAGTCCTGCACCTGGGTATGGCGCAGGGTGTCGAGCACGTCCTCGCGCAGGCTGGCGATCAGCACGCGGTGGCGCCGTTCCAGGCGTTTGACTGCCGCCAGCAGATCCTCGTCGTCCTCGTCGCGCAGGTTGGTGATCAGTACCACCAGGGCGCGGCGGCTCTGACGCTTGAGCAGGGCGTCCACCGCGTCGCTGTAGTCGGCCGGGCGCTGGGTGCTCTGCAGGTCATACACGGCGTTGAGCAGCACATTGACCTGGGCCTGGCCCTTGACTGGCGGCAGGTAGCGGCGTTGCTCGCTGGCGAAGGTCATCAGCCCCACCGCGTCGCCCTGGCGCAGGGCCACGTAACTGAGCAGCAGGCTGGCGTTGAGTGCGTGATCGAAGTGCGACAGCTCGTCGTCCTGGCTGCGCATGCGGCGCCCACAGTCGAGCAGGAAAAGAATCTGCTGGTCGCGCTCGTCCTGGTATTCGCGGGCGATCGGCGTGCGCTTGCGGGCAGTGGCCTTCCAGTCGATCTGCCGCAGCGTGTCGCCTTCACGGAATTCACGCAGCTGGTGAAATTCCTGACCCAGGCCGCGACGCTGGCGCTGGCGCACGCCCAGCTGGCTGATCCAATCGTCCACGGCCATCAGCTGGGCGCCGTACAGGCGGGCGAAGTCCGGATAGACACGGGTTTCGTCGCGCATCTCCAGGTGGCGGCGCGATTGCCACAGGCGCAGCGGGCTCGGCAGGCTGACTTCACAACGTGGCAGCACGAAGTGGCCGCGCACCAGCGGGCGCACGCGGTAGCTGAAGCTGGTGTGCTCGCCTGAACGCAGCTCGACCTGCTGGGGCATGTGCTCGACGGCCATGTCCTGGGGTGTGTGGTCGAATACCTCGATGTACAGGCCGCTCTTGTAACTGTGCTCGGCGCTCAGGCGCACGTCGCTCCAGCGGCCCAGCGGCAGATTGCCCGGCAACTGGCGGGACAGGCGCGGCGAGGGCAGGCGGGACAGGCGCAGGGCGTCGACCAGCGCCACGCTGGCGAGCAGCAGCAATGCGCCCCACCACAGGGTGGTGAGTCGCTCGGGCACGGCCACCGACAGCGCGTCCAGGGCGCCGAGCACGATGGCGACCACGAGCAGCCCGGCCAGCAGGCGCAGCAGGGTGGAGGAGGGCTTCATGCCGCTTTATCCCGGTTCGAGTCGGTCATAGACGGGGCGCAGGTACCTGGTCGAGCAGTTGCAGCAGAACCTGATCGACCGACAGCCCTTCGATGTCCAGCTCCGGTGACAGGCGCACGCGGTGGCGCAGCACGGCCAGGGCGCAGCCCTTGATGTCGTCGGGCAGCACGAAGTCGCCGCCGCGCAGCAGGGCGCGGGCACGGGCGCCGCGCACCAGGGCGATGGATGCCCGCGGGCCGGCGCCGATGGCCAGGCCCGGCCAGCTGCGGGTGGCGCGGGCCAGGCGTACGGCATAGTCGAGCACCTGGTCGTCGAGCGGCAGGTCGCTGGCGATCTTCTGCATGATCAGCACGTCCTTGGCCTGCAGCAGGGTGCGCAGCGGCGTGACCTCGAGCATGTCGGCCTTCGCCGAGCGGGTGACCTGGCGCACCATGTTCAGCTCTTCGTCCTGCTCGGGGTAATCCATGTGCAGCTTGAGCATGAAGCGGTCGAGTTCGGCTTCGGGCAGCGGGTAGGTGCCCTCCTGCTCGATGGGGTTCTGGGTGGCCAGCACCATGAATGGCAGCGGCACTGCCAGCGGACGACCTTCCAGGGTCACCTGGCGCTCCTGCATGACTTCCAGCAACGCGGCCTGGGTCTTGGCCGGCGCGCGGTTGATCTCGTCGGCGAGCAGCAGGTTGGTGAAGATCGGGCCCTTGCGCAGCTTGAACTGCTCGCTCTGCAGGTCGTACACCGCGTGGCCGGTGATGTCGCTGGGCATCAGGTCCGGGGTGAACTGGATGCGCGCGAACTCGCCACCGAAGCAGCGCGCCAGGGCGCGCACCAGCAGGGTCTTGCCAAGGCCGGGCACGCCTTCGAGCAGCACATGGCCGCCGGCAATCAGCGCGGTAAGTACGTCGTCGATCACTGCCGTCTGGCCGATCACCGCCTTCTGCAGTTCCTGGCGCAGGCCCTGGGCCAGCTGGCTGGCACGCTGGCGCTGCTGGGCGATGTTGCTGGCCGAGGGCGCGGCGGCCGGCGCCGCGGTGGATTCGCTGATCGGGCTGCTCGGCTGGTCAGGCGTATTTTCGCTCATAGGGCATTCCTGAGTGTTTGCAGGTGGGCGACCTGGCGGGTGAAGTCGCTGGCGGACAGGCGTTTCTCGCCCAGGGGGCGCATGGCCTGGCTGATGATGGTGGAAGGCTGGCGGCTGAGGCGACCGAGTATCTGCCACTGGTCTGCCACGGCCAGGCGTTCGAAACCGGGATGGCGACGGCGGGCGCGACGCAGGATGTCCTGCTGCAGGTTGCTCAGCAGACGCTGCTGGCCGCCCTGGCGCAGCAGGAAGTCGGCGGCGGCGCGCAGGTGTTCCTGCAACTGCCGGCGGCTGACTGGTTGCGGCTGCAGCAGTGGCCCGCGGCGCTGGCCGACGTGCCACAGCACCAGGACGATCAGCAGGCCGAGGACCAGCAGGGCCGGGGCGAAGTGGCGTTGCAGCAGGGTCAGCAGATTGTCGCGGTCGGCGTTGTAGACCAGGGTCACGGCGCTGTCCTGGCTGAGGTACCAGAGCAGCCAGGCGTTGTCGTAGTTGCCGAGGTTTTCGTTCTGCCAGACCCAGGCATCGCTGACGATGCTGATCAGTCCGTCGCCGTGATAGATCTGCAGCAGGTGCGTGGCTTCGCCGCTGTTGGCCCAGACGTGGGCCAGGTTGTTGGCGTCATAGAGGTGGAAGTCGGTATCGAAGTCGACATAGGCCGGTGCCTGCTCGTTTTCCAGGTACAGCTTGGTCAGGTACGGATAAGCGTCCTTCGGCTGCTCCTCGCCGTCTTCGCTCGCTGGCTCCTGTTCGTCGGCGGCTTCGTCGCTTGCCTGCTCGGCTTCTTCCTCGTCGAGTTTCTCGACCGGGTATTGCTGCACGTTCAGCTTGTCGAGGAGCCCGTCGCCGCTCTTGCCCTGTTCCTCGTCCCACATGCGCTCGGCGACGAACAGCAGGTGGCCGCCGCGGGCCGTCCATTCCAGCAGGCGCTCGTTCTGGCGTGGCGTCAGGTTGCTGCGGTTGGCGAGCAGCAGCAGGGTGTGGCCGCGGCTCGGCAGGCTGTCGAGACCGGCCAGGTTGTCGGCGCGGGTGACCTCGATGCCCTGCTTGCGCAGGAACTGCTCGGCGGCCAGGTAGGGATTGGCGCGTGCCTCGGGTGACGGGCCGTGGGTGACCACTTCCTCGTAGGATTCGGCGCGTTGCAGCAGGTAGTTGCCGAGCAGGCCAAGAATCAGCACCAGCAGAACGAGCAGGCCGATACGCAGGGTGCGGCTCATGGGCGGCCTCCCTGTTCGACCAGGCGGCGCCAGTCATTGCACAACACCGGGCACAGCGCGGCTGGCGGCAGGCGATGGCCGTAAGCGAGGTTCTGCCAATGGTGCGTCAGGGTATGGCTGAAGTTGCTCAGTTCCGGGTCGTCGAGGCCATCGACCAGCGGCAGCACCTCGGCTTCGGTGTGGGAGCTCTTGAGCGGCAGCTTGTGGTCGTGAATCAGCCGGCTGAGCAGGGCGCGGTAGAGCAGGCCCAGAGCAGCGCGCGGGTCTTCGGACCAGAGCCGTTCGGCGCTGCTGGCCACATCGTCCGGCAGGCTTTGCGGCACTACGTCCAGGCCGAACAGCTGGTCCGGCGATTCGCTCTTCTTCGCACGTTTTACCCGCGTGCGGCCGACGAAGGTGCCGAGCCACTCGCGGTAGCGCCACAGCAGCATGGCGATCAGGCCGATCACCAGCGCCCACAGAGCTGCCTCGAAGAAGCGGGCCAGGTTTTTAAACCCTTCCCAGCCTTCGAGCATCTCGAAGAATTTCTCCATCTTCTCGCTGGACTCGGGCTCTGCCTTGTCCTGCTTGGTTTCGTCGCCGAAGCGCCAGCGGGTCACGGTTTCACGGTTCTCGAAGGGCGGCGAGTCGAGAATCTGCAGCGCCGCTTCCCGGGAGGCCTGGCTGGTCAGCGGCTGGGCCAGCATGCGCGGCGCTTCCGGGCCGTTGGGGTCTTCGCTGGGGAGCGGGCAACTGGCGAGCGGTTCGGCAAAGGCCGGCGTCGGCGCCTGCAACGCCAGCACGCCGATGCCGAGCAGCAACGCATAGGCCACGCCGGTCAGGCGCTGGCGCAGGCGACGGAAGGTCAACTCGATGTCCCAGCCTTCCAGGGCGGTGCGGCGATTGAGGTACAGGCTGAAACCGCCAGCGACATAGATCGGCCCCCAGAGAACCAGCAGCAGCGCATAGCTCAGGTTGGACAGGTGCTCCAGCCACAGCCACTCACTGGTATCGCCGTTGATCAGGCTCTGCCAGTCCCATTCGGTGGAAACCTGGGTGGGAATGAGCAGGTAGACCAGGCTGCCGAGGCCGATCCACAAGGCGGTTTCCAGGTGCACGCCGACCAGGGTCAGCCAGGTGGCTGCGCCAGAGTTGCGCTGCGCCAGTACGTTGAGGCGCTGGGTACGCGCCTTGCCCTTGAGACCTTCGAGCTGCAGCACCGGCAGGTCGAAGCTGCGCGTCGGGCTCAGGCGGCGCCAGGTCAGGCTGGCCAGCAGCTGCGGTTTCAGCAGGGCGGGGAAGGCCTTGAGTGCCTGTTTGAGTGTCGGCGTGTCGCCAAACAGCGAGCGCGAGAGGATGTACAGCGGCAGCCGCTCGTAAGCTGGCTTCAGCCACCAGAACACGAACATCGCCCAGGACGGGTACTGCCACAGCAGTGCGCAGAGCACGGCGAAGATCGGCAAAGTCACCGCGGCCCAGCTGGCCATCAGCAGGCGGCGGTGCTGGCGGGCCATCAGTACGCCGAGGTCGATGGCTTCCCAGGGCGTGCGCGGGCGAATCGCCACGCTGGCATCAGTCAGGCGCATGCTGCCTCCGGCCTGCCAGGCCCAGGTAAGCCAGCACCAAAGCCCAGAGGCCGGCGCCCACCCAGTATTTCACCGTGGGTGTGGAGAAGGTCATGGACGACCAGTAGGCCTCGATAAAGGCGGCGATCAGCAGAAACAGCGCAGCGCCGCCGAGCAGCCGGATGGCGCGGATCGCCGCCAGGCGCAGCGCTTCGCCACGGGGCAGGCGACCGGGTGCCAGCAGCGCCCAGCCGAGCTTGAGGCCGGCAGCGCCGGCCAGGGCAATGGCGGTCAGTTCGAAGGCACCGTGACCGATCACGAACGACCAGAAGGTTTCGCTGTAACCCAGCTGCGTCAGGTAGCCGGCCACCGCGCCGATCATCAGGCCGTTGAACAGCAGAAAGAACAGGCTGCCGACGCCAAACAGCAGGCCGCTGGCGAAGGTTTGGAAGGCGATGCCGATGTTGTTCATGATGTAGAAGCCGAACATCATCCAGTCATCGCCTGCATCACGCTCGCCGAAGCGGCCCAGGCGCGTGGTGTCCGGGTCGTACATGCTCTCCATCTCGCTGACGCGGGCTGGATCCATGACGCTGTAGACCAGGTCCGGAAACAGGTAAACGAGGGTGCCCATCAGCGCCAGGCTGCCGAAGAACAGCAGGCTGGCGATGCTCACCAGGCGCCACTCCTCGCGCACCAGGCGCGGAAAACCGGCCAGCACGAAGCCGATCAGCTGCGGGCCGATGGCGCTGCGATGGCGGTAGAACTGCTGGTGACCACGCAGCGCCAGGTGCTGCAGCCCCTCGATCAGGTGGTTGCTGTAGCCGCGGGCCCGGGCCAGTGCCAGGTGCTGGCAGAGGCGGCGGTACTCGGCAGCGAAGCTGCGGCTCTTTTGCGCATCGCGGTCACCGCTTTCCAGCCGCGTGAGCTGCTCGGCGAAGGCCTGCCACTGGGGCTGGTGACGGGTTTCGAACAGGCTCTGCTTCATGTCGGGCCCAACAAGCCGCGGGCGATGCCATTGATGCGGCCTTCGGCCTGGCTGGCATCGACCTGCAGTGGCTCGGCGAGAATGCCCGCCAGCTCGGCGCGGCGCGCGGTCGACAGGCCCTCACCACGTTCGGCGAAAGCCAGCACGGCGCGCTGCTCGGCAAAATCCAGCGCGAAGGGCGCCGGCTGCGCCTCGGCCTCGGGCAGATTCGGCCGCTCGATGGCCTGCTCGCGATAAACCACCAGGGTGCCGGCGGCGATATCGCCCAGGCGCTTGAAGGCGCGGGTGCTCAGGCAACTGATGATGCCCAGGGTGTAGGCGAATGGCAGCAGGTCGACGAAGCGCAGCAGGTTGCGGGTCAGCGAGGCCGGCCAGCCGATCGGCGTGCCGTCGTCATGCACCACGCGCAGACCGAGCAGTTGCTTGCCCGGCGAGCGGCCCTGGTTGAGCACCTCGAACAGCACCATGTACCACCAGGTCACCAGAAACAGAATGATGGTCGCCAGGCCCATGCCCAGTTGGCCGAACAGGCCCAGTATCAGATAAACGACGGCGAGGATGGCGCCGCGGATCAGCAGGTCGATGGTGAACGCCAGAGCGCGCGGCACCAGCCCGGCGGGACGCAGCGCGAGGTCGATCCCTTCCGGGGTTTCCACCTGATAGCGCGTGTCCAGCACGGCCTGCTGGGGTCGAGAAGAAGGGATGGCTGAGGAAGGTGGCATCGTCACGTCGTAGGGAGCAAAGCCCGATGCTAGCCAGCAGCGGAGCGGGAAGCAACCTGGCCGCGCGAACGCGGCCAGGGCTGCACATGCTTAACGTGCGACGGGCAGGACGCCGAAGATGGTGCGGTACAGCACGCCCATGACCATGACGAACAGCGGGATGGTCCAGATCAGGCCGATGCCCAGCGGGATGGCGCTGATGGACACGATCAGGCCGAGCAGCAGGAACAGGCCGAAGACCTTGAACCAGTGCTGGGTGATGGCCTTGCGCGAGGCTTCCATGGCCTGCCACGGCGACAGGCCGCGCTCGACGATCAGCGGAATGGCCAGCATATAGGCCACGGCCAGGTAGATGCCGGGGATCAGCAGCAGGATCATGCCCAGATAGATCAGCAGCATCATCAGCACGGCAGCGATCAGCAGCGGTACGAGGCTGCCGAAGTGGCCGAAGATCTCGTTGAAGCTGACCGGCTGGCCTGCCGCGCGACGAATACCGACCATGTTCAGGCCGGCGAAGAACGGATAGCTCACCGCCGAGGCGATGATGGTGGTCAGCAACTGGCTGATGATGATCAGCGCCAGGCTGTCGCTGAACATGCTGAAGATGCCCAGCACGGCGCCGACCACGAACGAGGCGACCAGAATCGCCACGTAGAAGATCAGGAAACCGCCGATAATGATGCCTTTGGTGCCCTTGGTCAGCTGCCAGGCTTCGCTGAGCAGACCGCCAATGGTGAAGTCGTAACCCCGGCTCAGGGCTTGTTCGACGCTCAGTGCCTGGCCGCCGGTAGGCGTGTCCTGCAACTGGCTGGTGGGAACGGCATAGGGATTGGTCGTGGTGTCACTCATGATTCATCCTTGGCGAGCGGCAATGAGATTGTTTCCTGATGTTAATGGCGGATTAAATCGCTAACAAGGGGGCACTCGCTGGCTCGTTGCCAAGGTCGTGAAGGCCATCAAGTTTTTGCAAGGCCGTTGTGGTTTGTGATCGAGCGGCAACAAACCTAGACTGCGACGCTCATTCGTCACAGGAGTCCGCCGTGCCTTCCAGCCTGTTCTGGTACGACTACGAAACCACCGGCATCGACCCGCGCCGCGACCGGCCGCTGCAGGTCGCCGGTATCCGCACGGACGAGCAGCTGAACGAGATCGACACGCCGATCAACCTTTACTGCCAGCCCGGTGACGACATCCTGCCGCACCCGGCGGCCTGCATGATCACCGGCATCGGCCCGGACCGGCTGGCGCGTGAAGGGCTGAGTGAAGCCGAATTCATGACCCGCGTGCATGCCGAGCTGGCGCGCCCCGGCACCTGTGGCGTCGGCTACAACAGCCTGCGCTTCGATGACGAGGTGACGCGCTACAGCCTGTACCGCAACTTCTTCGATCCCTATGCCCGCGAATGGCAGGGCGGCAACAGCCGTTGGGACCTGATCGACATGGTGCGCACCGCCTATGCGCTACGCCCGGAAGGCATCGAGTGGCCGCAGGACGAACACGGTGTGAGCCTCAAGCTCGAGCGCCTTACCGCGGCCAACGGCATCGATCACGGCCAGGCGCACGATGCGCTGTCCGACGTGCGCGCGACCATCGCCCTGGCGCGGTTGATCCGCGAGCGCCAGCCCAAGCTCTATGACTACCTCTACGGCCTGCGCAGCAAGCAGCAGGTGCTCGATCAGATCCGCCTGTTGCAACCGCTGGTGCATGTGTCCGGGCGCTTTTCCGGGGCGCGGCATTACCTGGCGGTGGTGCTGCCGCTGGCCTGGCATCCGCGCAACCGCAATGCGCTGATCGTCTGCGACCTGCACCTGGATACGGCGCCGTTGCATGATGAGGATGCCGATACCTTGCGCCAGCGCCTTTATACGCGGCGCGATGAACTGGGCGGCGAACTGCCGGTACCGCTCAAACTCATCCATATCAATCGCTGCCCGGTGGTCGCGCCCCTAGGCGTATTGCGCGACGAAGATTGCCAGCGCCTGCAGTTGGACAAGACCGAGTTGCAAGCGCGCGCCAAGCGATTGGCTGATAACCAGGAACAATGGCGAGACAAATTGCCGCAGGTGTATACGGAAGAAAGTTTCGCGTCGGTAATGGATCCCGAGCAGCAGTTGTACGATGGATTTATTGGTGACCGCGACCGCCGATTGTGCGAGCAGGTGCGTAATTGCGATCCGTCACAACTGGCTGCGCAGTCCTGGCCATTCGATGATGCACGGCTACCCGAATTACTGTTTCGCTACCGGGCCCGTAACTTTGCGACGACCCTGAGCAGTGAAGATCAACAGCGCTGGCATGCATTCTGCCGGCAGCGTCTCACTCTGCCTGAATTGGGTGCGCCCAATACGCTGGTGAGTTTCGAGACGGAGATGGCGCGTTATCTGACCGAGGCAAACGAAAGTCAGCAGGCGACATTGCACGCCTGGCTTGCGCACGCCCAACAATTGCGTCAGCGATATGGTCTACAAAACGAAGGGAAATAAAACTGCGTGCCAAGTATTAAATCATCAGGTGGCCAATCGAACCTTTCTATTGAGTTGATTGAATAGACGCCCATAAAAAACGCCAGCAATGCTGGCGTTCTTCATGGACTCACCGCCCCGGTCTGGCATCAGCCCAGCAGGGTGGCCCAGCCTTCGACGACGTCGGCGCCCCACTTGGCTTTCCACTCTTTCAGGGTCTTGTGGTTGCCACCTTTGGTTTCGATGACTTCACCGGTGTTCGGGTTCTTGTACTGCTTAACTTTGCGAGCACGCTTGCTGCCGGTAGCGGCTGCTTTACCTGCTGCGCGCGGCGCCTTGCCAACTTTGGCTTCTGGATCGAGCAGTGCAATGATGTCGCGCAGCGATTTCTGATATTCGCCCATCAGGGTGCGCAGCTTGCCTTCAAACTCCAGTTCCTTTTTCAGCTTGTCGTCTTGCGACAGGCTTTTCAGACGCTCTTGCAGTTCTTTGATGTTTTCTTCGAGGCTGCGGTATTCAGTGATCAGCGACATGTGCGTACCTTTAATGCAATGCAAGGGAGGGGCTAAGTGTTGCTTATAGTAGACAGCGGCCGGTTTTAAGTAAACCGCTTTGTATTAAACAGACGTGCGCCAGGAAAAGAAGTTGCACAGCCGGGTGACTATTTAATTAGCGCTTAAATTAGCTTCAACACTAATCGTCGGCACCGCTAAACAGTGAAGGTATAACTGCAAGTGTCGGTGACTCTTTGCGGACCGGGCCGCATCGTCCAAGCCCGGCGCGACGGGCGCCTGGTACAGCTACTGCAGTTTTTTGTGGGTGTGGCTAAAATGCGCGCCTTCGCTAATTCTCTGGAGTTGTTCATGCGCACTTTTCGGCTGGTAATCGCCTGCCCTGATCGTACCGGCATCGTGGCCAAGGTCAGTAACTTCCTGGCGACCTACAACGGCTGGATCACCGAAGCGAGCCACCATTCGGACACGCAGAGCGGCTGGTTTTTCATGCGCCACGAAATCCGTGCCGATTCGCTGCCCTTCGACCTGGACGGCTTCAATCAGGCGTTCGCGCCCATCGCCCGGGAATTTTCCATGGAATGGCGCATCACCGACTCGGCGCAAAAGAAGCGTGTGGTACTGATGGCCAGCCGCGAATCCCACTGCCTGGCCGACTTGCTCCACCGCTGGCACAGCAACGAGCTGGATTGCGACATTCCCTGCGTGATTTCCAACCATGACGACCTGCGCAGCATGGTCGAGTGGCACGGCATTCCGTTCATCCACGTGCCGGTGGACCCGCAGAACAAGCAGCCGGCATTCGATGAGGTCGCGCGCCTGGTCGAAGAGCACCGCGCCGACGTGATCGTGCTGGCGCGCTACATGCAGATCCTGCCGCCCAAATTGTGTCAGGACTATGCGCAGCGCGTGATCAACATTCACCACAGCTTCCTGCCGTCCTTCGTCGGCGCCAAGCCCTATCACCAGGCCTCGCTGCGTGGCGTGAAGCTGATCGGCGCGACCTCTCACTACGTGACCGAGGAGCTGGACGCCGGCCCGATCATCGAGCAGGACGTGGTGCGCGTCAGCCATCGCGAGACCATCGAGGAGATGGTGCGCCTGGGCAAGGACGTGGAAAAAATGGTGCTTTCCCGTGGTCTGCGCTATCACTTGGAAGACCGAGTGCTGGTGCACAACAACAAGACGGTGGTATTCGACTAAGCCGTCTGGCCCGATGCTCGAACAAGGAGTTCGCGTTCATGCTCAAGTCCGTCAAAGTGCGTGATTACATGACTCGTCACCTGGTGACCTTTCATGCCGATACCGATCTGTTCACCGCCATCAACCGCTTGCTCGAACATCGCATTTCCGGGGCGCCCGTGGTCGACGGCCAGGGGCGCCTGATTGGTCTGCTGTCCGAGGGCGACTGCCTGCGGGGCATCCTGCAGGGCGCCTATTACGAGGCCACTGGCGGCACCATCGCCTCGTACATGACCAGCAATGTGGAAACCACCTCGCCCGAGGCGGACATCATCGAGGTGGCCGAGCGCTTCCTGAAAGGTCGCCGCCGCCGCTTTCCGGTGGTCGAGGGCGGCAAGCTGGTCGGCCAGATCAGCCGTCACGACGTGCTGCTGGCGGTAAAGGAGTTCGCCCAGCATGAACAAGGCCGTGCGCGGGGCTGATCGCCATGGCTGACGACAAACCCGATGCGCCGGGCACGGCAACGCCGCCACCAGTGGTTGGCCAGGGCTGCGTGCAGCGTTTCGATCCCGAGGCGCTGAGCGAGGAGGACGGCACCGAGTTCGAAGGGGCCGAAGCCTTGTGGCAACGCATGCAGCATGAGAAGCAGAGCTGCGATAAATAGAGCTGCGATAAATAAGAAAGGGCGCCACTGCAGGCTGTGTGAAAACGTAGCGAGCGAAGGTCAGGCAAGGCAAAAACCGACGAAAAAGCGCAGTTTACGTGGTGTAAATGAGCATTTTGAGTCGGTTTTTAACGCAGCATGGCCGAGCGCAGTAGTTTTCACACGGTCTGACTGTCGCCCTTTTTCATTGCTCCTGCTTCAGATCCGGAAGCTGTCGACCAAGTGCTTAAGGCGCGCGGCCTGCTGCTCCAGATCGGCGCAGGCGCGCAGAGTGGCCTGCAGGTTTTCCACGCCTTCCTGGTTGAGGGTGTTGATCTCGGTAATGTCCATGTTCAGTGCCTCGATCACCGAGGTCTGCTCCTCGGTGGCGGTGGCCACCGACTGGTTCATGCCGTCGATCTCGCCGATGCGCAGGGTCACGCTACCCAGGCGTTCGCCCGCCTGGTTGGCGACGTCCACGCTGTGCTCGCTGTAGTGCTGGCTTTCGGTCATGGTGGTGACCGACTCGCGGGAGCCGACCTGCAGCTCCTCGATCATCTTCTCGATTTCCTGGGCCGACTCCTGAGTACGGTGGGCCAGGTTGCGTACCTCGTCGGCCACCACCGCGAAACCGCGACCCGC
The DNA here is from genome assembly GCF_000213805.1 of Pseudomonas fulva 12-X. Lineage (NCBI taxonomy): Bacteria > Pseudomonadati > Pseudomonadota > Gammaproteobacteria > Pseudomonadales > Pseudomonadaceae > Pseudomonas > Pseudomonas fulva. Next base: position 1,061,080 of record NC_015556.1, read on the forward strand.
CTCGCCGGCACGGGCGGCCTCGATGGCCGCGTTGAGCGCCAGCAGGTTGGTCTGCTGGGAGATGCTCTTGATCACCTCGAGAATCTGCCCGATGTCCGTGGTCTTGCCGGCGAGCATTTCGATCTTGCCGCGGGCATCGATCACCTTGGCGGACAGGTCGGTCATGGCGTTGATCGCCTGCTGCACCACCTTGCCGCCGTCCTCGGCCTGATGGCGGGCGTCGGAGGCCTGGCTGGACGCATCCGCGGCGTTGCGGGCGATTTCCTGGGCAGCGGCACCCAGCTCGTTGATCGCCGCGGCCACACTGTTGGTGCGGCTGGCCTGCTCGTCGGAGTTGACGATCGAGGAGTTGGAGGCGTTGACCACGAGCTTGGCGACCTCGTTGACCTGGGCGGTGGCCGAGGACACTTCACGGATGGTGGCGTGGATGCGTTCGACGAAGCGGTTGAACGAGCTTGCCAGGGCGCCGAATTCATCCTGGGACTGGATGGCCAGGCGCTTGGTCAGGTCGCCCTCACCGCGGGCGATGTCTTCCATGGCCTTGCCCATGGTGGTCAGCGGCTGCATCAGCACGCGGATCAGCACGCCCAGCAGGGCGATGATCAATACCACGGCGATCAGCGTGGCGATGGCGGCGGACAGGCGGAATTCGTCCAGCGCCGCGTAGGCCAGGTCCTTGTCGATGGACAGGCCCACGTACCACTGCACGTCCGGCAGGCCTTTTACCGGCGAGAAGGTCAGCAGGCGCTGCTGGCCGTCCTGGGTGACTTCGGTGAGTTTGCTGTCCAGGCCGATGGTGGCGTTGGGGTAAAGGTCGCGCAGGTTCTTCATCACCTGATCGCCCTGGGGATGAACCAGTACGGTGCCATCCTTGCTGACCAGAAACGCATAACCCAGCTCGCCCAGGTCGATGGAGTTGATGATCTTCACCAGGGTATCCAGGCTGACGTCGCCGCCGGCCATGCCGAATGGCTTGCCGTCCGCGCCATGCACCGGGGCGATGGGCGAGATCACCAGGGTGTTGGTGATCTGGTCGACGTAGGGCGCGGTGAGGATGGTGCGGTTGGCCTGGGCGGTGTCCTTGTACCAGGGCCGGGTACGCGGATCGTAACCGGCAGCCATCTGGGTCGGCGGGCTGGACAGGAAGCGGCCATCGCTCTGTACACCGATATAGGTGGAGAGGAAGGCGCCCTTGTACACCGGGCGCGAGATGACTTCTTGCAGGTTGCCGGCCGCGACAGCCAGCTCCAGGTTCTGGGCCAGGCTCTCGACCAGCAGAATACGGCCGGACAACCAGCTTTCGATATTGCCGGCGGCGGCGTTGCTGGCCTGGCTGAGGTTGCTCTGGAGCGACGCCTGGATGCTGCTGCGCTGGCGGCTGTCGTTATAGAGGCTGAACAGGGCGAAGGCGACCGTGACCACCAGGGTGGCGGCCAGCAGGATCTTGTGGCTGAACTGCAGGTTTCTCGTCATGGCATCTTGCGTCCGGTAATCACTGGAACCAGTCTTGTGGGCGTCGCCAGGTGGCGAGTGGGGCAGGGCGGGAGATCCAGCTCAGGCTGAATCGGTCGTAGCCTGGCGGTTATGTCGGCAGCAGCACCCTAAAGCTTTAATCCAGAGGACGGTGGTATGGCTTTGAATCAGCAATTCGTTCTGGGCGCGGGCATTGATGGCGAAGCCGTCGGCCAGTCGCTGCGCCTGGCCAACCGGCACGGCTTGATCGCTGGCGCCACGGGCACCGGCAAGACGGTCACGCTGCAGCGTCTGATCGAGAATTTCAGTGATGCCGGGGTTGCCGTATTCGCGGCAGACGTCAAGGGCGACCTGTGCGGCCTGGGCGCCACCGGCACGCCACAAGGCAAGGTGGCCGAGCGTATCGCCAGCATGCCGTGGTTGGCGCACAGCCCAACGGCCTACCCGGTCAGCCTGTGGGATGTGCACGGGCAGAGCGGCCATCCGCTGCGCACCACGTTGAGCGAAATGGGGCCGTTGCTGCTTGGCGCGCTGCTGGAACTCACCGACAGCCAGCAGGCGGCGTTGTACGCGGCCTTCAAGGTCGCCGACCGCGAAGGCCTATTGCTGCTCGACCTGAAGGATCTCAAGGCACTGCTGAATCATCTCAAGGAACAGCCCGAGGTGCTGGGCGCCGACAGTGCGCTGTTCACCAGCGGTTCCGCCCAGGCGCTGTTGCGCCGCCTGGCCAGCCTCGAGCAGCAAGGCGGCGAGGCGCTGTTCGGTGAGCCGGCGTTGCAGTTCGAAGACATTCTGCAGCCGGATCGCGATGGCCGTGGGCGCATTCACCTGCTCGACGCCAGCCGCCTGGTTCACGAGGCGCCGAAGGTCTATGCGACCTTCCTGCTCTGGCTGCTGGCCGAGTTGTTCGAGCAACTGCCCGAGCGCGGCGATGCCGACAAACCGGTGCTGGCGCTGTTCTTCGATGAAGCCCATCTGCTGTTCGCCGACACCCCGAAGGCGCTGCAGGCGCGCCTGGAGCAAGTGGTACGGCTGATTCGCTCCAAGGGCGTGGGCGTGTACTTCGTCACCCAGTCGCCGGGCGATCTGCCCGACGATGTGCTGGCCCAGCTCGGCCTGCGCATTCAGCATGGGCTGCGGGCGTTCACTACCCGTGAGCAGAAAGCGCTGCGCGCGGTGGCCGATGGTTTCAGGCCAAACCCGGCATTCGATTGCCTGAGCGTGCTCACCGAATTGGGCATCGGCGAAGCGCTGGTGGGCACCCTGGAAGACAAGGGCACGCCGGCCATGGTGCAGCGCGTGGCCATCGCACCGCCGCAGTCACGGATCGGCCCGCTGTCCGAAGGTGAACGCGCTGCGTTGATTCGCCAATCGCCCTTGGCCGGGCGCTATGACAGACCTTTTGATCGGGAGTCTGCCTACGAGATTCTGACCGCGCGTGCGGCTCAGGCCAGCCAGGGCGCTGCACCGCCGGCCAAGCAGGAGTCGTCCACGGTTGGCAGTGCAGGCGAGTACCTGGGCGGTCTGGCGAGTCAGGCGCTGAAAAGCGCCATGCGCCAGGCGGCCACTCAGCTTGGGCGGCAACTGGTCAGGGGCTTGATGGGGTCGTTGCTTGGCGGCAAGTCCAAGCGGCGTTAGAAAGTGCCACGCCGGCGGGCGCTTGTGCACAATCGCCGGCGTTCTTCGGTCTCAGGCGCTTTCGGCTCTGGCCTCGGCTTTGCTGGACAGATCTTTTTCGATCTTTTCGATTTCTTTGTCGAAGGCCTGGTCGAGCAGGCTGGCCCTCTTGCGCCACGGCTTGCGTTCCGGATCCGGTTGGGCGGCGTAGGTGATCACTTCACCGCCGTATACATCCTTGTAACGCTGCGCCTGGCGCTCGAGTTCGGCGCGCAGTTCGTCTTTCGTCACGATAGTACCCATGGTTTCCAATAGAGAGATGGGCAACAACGTAAGACCGGGCGGTCTCACTGGTACGGTCGCCACATCTTTATGAAGCCTATACCCTTTCGATAGTTCAGGTTATTCGCAGATGCGACCGAACCCGGGGCAGGCGGGGTGATTATCATCAACCCGCGCGGAAAGTCCAGCACGGCGGCCCCGCGGCGTGAACCGCTCGGCTCAGTTCAGGGGCTTGTACTGCAAGGTGAGGGTCAGGCCAATGCGCTCATTCTGGTTCAGCAGCACCAGGCCTGGTTTGCCAGGCAGGTGATGGGCGTTGACCGGGTGGCTGACCGGCTCGAAGCAGAAGAAGGGTTTACCTTCCGGGCAGAACAGCAGGTAGATGCCCTGATCGCTGCCGATCTCCAGGCTGTATCCAGCGTCTGGTTCGACGATTCGCGCCTGGCCGTTCCAGCCGATAAAGGCATTGTCGGTATGCACGGCCGGCAATTCGCGCTCGGCGGTGAAATCCCAGTGATGCGGTAGATCGTCCAGGCCCGTGGGCAGGCTGTTGGCGTCGCAGTGCCAGACCTGCTCGGCCGCGGCCTGCAGGCGCGTGTGCGGTGTGCGTGGGAAGTACGGGTGCAGGCCCAGGCCATGCCAGATCGGCGCTTCGCCGCGATGGGTAACCTGCAGATGAATCGTCAGGCGACCCTCGTTGAGCTCGAAACGCTGTTCGGCGGTGAAGGCGAACGGGATATGGCTCTCGAGGCGCAGCAGCGCCGAGCGCTCGCTGTGCTCGACCACCTGCCAGGGTTGCTGCCAGGCGCTGCCATGGATCGGCAGGGGTGAATTGTCGGCATTGGCGGTAAGGGCCAGCCAGCCTTCGGGGTTGTCGAAACCGCCTTCGGTGATGCGGTTGGACCAGGGCGCCAGCGGGTAGCAGCCGAGCAGGCGTGGAGTGCCGGCGCCGAGTGCCTGTTCGTCAGCGTGGCGTAGCAGCGGCTGGCCCGTGGCGATGACCGACCAGTTGGCGATTGCGCCACCGATGCTAGGCGCCAGGGTCAGCCGAGTGATACCGTCTTGCAGGTGCAGGGTGTCGAGCGACATGGGCAGTACCTGTGCAGTTAACGCGCCGTTAGGCGGAGATAAACGAAGAACGTGTCATCATACAACTCTCTGATATATGATGCGCTTTGGCCACCCAGACGATAACGACATCCTTATGGAAACTCAGAACACGCAGCCACGTGCGCGGCGCAAGCATCGCAGCCTGGCACAGGAGCTGGTCGCAGAGCTGTCCCAGCGCATTCGCGACGGGGTGATCAAGCGTGGTGAAAAGCTGCCGACCGAGTCGGCGATCATGGAAGAGCAGGGCGTGAGCCGTACCGTGGTGCGTGAAGCGCTGTCGCGTCTGCAGGCGTCCGGCCTGGTGGAAACCCGCCACGGTATCGGCACCTTCGTGCTGGATACGCCGAGCCCCGGCGTTTTCCGCATCGACCCCGCGACCATCGTCACCCTGCGTGAAGTGCTGGCCGTGCTCGAACTGCGTATCAGCCTGGAGGTCGAGTCGGCCGGCCTGGCTGCCCAGCGTCGTACTCCCGAGCAACTGGCTGCCATGCGCCAGGCGCTGGATGCGCTGAACGAGGGCGCGGCCCACGAAAGCGATGCGGTGTCGTCGGATTTCCAGTTTCACCTGCAGATCGCCCATGCCACGGGCAATCGCTACTTCACCGATATCATGAGCCACCTGGGCACCAGCATCATTCCGCGCACGCGTCTCAATTCCGCGGGTATCGCCCACGACGACCACGCCCATTACATGGCGCGCCTGGAGCGTGAGCACGAGCAGATCTTCGAGGCCATCGCCCGCCAGGATTCCGATGCCGCCCGTGCTGCCATGCGCCTGCACCTGACCAACAGCCGAGAGCGCCTGCGTCAGGCCCACGAGTCGGCCGAAGTAGCCGCCAGGCAGGCCTGAAACCGCGAGGCCGGCAAAGGGCCTGGGCGCTGAATCTACCTCCGTAGACCAGCACCTAGGCCCTTTTTCATTTCTGCAGGCTCGCTGCGCAGCCCGTTGCATCAAACTACTCAGGCATCCTTGCGATAGGTCAGCAACACGATGCCCGTCAGCACGATGGCGCCGCCGATCATCTGCATACCGCTCAATACCTGATCCAGCAGCAGCCAGCCGAATAGCAGCGTGGCGATGGGCTCCATGTTCATCACCGGGGCGTTCTTGGCCATGTTCAGGCGCGGCACGGTGACGAACAGCATGCAGAAGGCGATGCCGTAGAGCAGTATCAGGGCGCCGAGGGCGGTCCAGCCGGTGGCGTTGGCCGGCAGGTTCATGCCACCGGGAATCAGATCGGCGCTGCCGGCCACTACCATGCTGCTGAACACGATCATCAGGGTCAGCATGCTGCGCACCGAGCCGCGCAGGCTGGAGAGCTTGTGATCGGTGATCCACAGCGCGCAGGCGAACACGCAGGCGGCCAGGAACGAAGCGCTCACGCCGAGAATCCACTCGGGGCCTGCCTGCTCGCTGGCGCTCAGGCGCGCCGGCAGGTCCAGGGCGAAGACCAGGCCGGTCAGGATCAGCCCCATCAGCATCACCGTGCGGCGGGTCGGTGCCGAGCCGCCTAGCGCCCAGGTGAGCAGGGCGAGCAGGATCGGAAAGGTGTTGCCGATCAGCAGTGCCAGGGCCACCGGAATACGCGCCACTGCGGTGTACAGGCAGATGCTCTGGGTGGCGATCAACAGGCCCAGCAGCAGCTGCCAGCGCCAGGCACCAGGCGGCATCTGCAGGGCCTGGCGCTGCCACAGCACGATGCCGAGCAGCACCAGCATGGTCACGCCGGAGCGGCAGAGAATCGCCAGCAGCAGGCCGGTCTGGTTGTCGAAGGCGATACGTGCGGCAATGTGGTTGCCGGCGAAGGAGCAGGCCAGCAACGCCAGGATCATGACGGCGATGTGGCGGGGAAACAGGGCAGGGGCAGTCATAAATACAATTTCCGTATCCAGTTGAGCCTTGAGCGCCTGACGGTTTGTACCGTTCTCGCTGCGCTAAAAAAAACGGCGGATCGCGTTGTGCACGCGACCCGCCGAGGGTGGAGCAGTATCAGAGTACGACGCTAGGCAGCCACAGCGAGATGGCCGGAACGTAGGTCACTACCATCAGCACCATGAACAGGGCCAGGTAGAACGGCAGCAGGGCCTTCACGGTGTTCTCGATGGTCACCTTGCCGATGGCCGCGCCGACGAACAGCACTGCGCCGACTGGCGGGGTGATCAGGCCGATGCCCAGGTTGACCAGCATGATCATGCCGAAATGCACCGGATCGACGCCGAACGAGGTGACCACCGGCAGCAGGATCGGGGTCAGGATCAGAATCAGCGGTGCCATGTCCATCAGGGTGCCCAGAGCCAGCAGCATGATGTTCACGCACATCAGGATCACATAGCGGTTATCCGACAGGGTCAGGAACGCCGTGGTGATCTTGGTCGGGATCTGCATCAGGGTCATGATGTAGCCGAACGCGGCGGCGAAGGCGATGAGGATCATCACGATCGACAGCGTACGCACGGTGCGATGCAGCATCTTCGGCAGATCACGCCACTTGTAGTCGCGGTAGATGAACATGGTCACGAAGAAGGCCCAGATCACCGCCACGGCTGCCGACTCGGTGGCGGTGAATACGCCAGAGAGAATGCCGCCCAGGATGATGATCATGGTCATCAGGCCCCACAGGGCTTCGATGCAGATCTTGATGGCCTGGCGCAGTGGGATCACTTCGCCTTTCGGGTAGTTGCGCTTCTTGGCGAACCACAGGCACAGCGCGGCCATGGTGGCGCTCATCAGCAGGCCCGGACCGATACCGGCCATGAACAGCGCGGCGATGGACACCGTGCCGCCAGCGGCCAGGGAGTAGATCACCGAGTTGTGGCTGGGCGGGGTGAGCAGCGCCTGCACCGAACCGGAAACGGTCACGGCGGTGGCGAATTCACGCGGGTAGCCTTTCTTCTCCATTTCCGGAATCAGCACCGAGCCCACCGAAGCGGTGTCGGCCAGGGACGAGCCGGAGATGGCGCCGAAGAAGGTCGACGCGGTGATGTTCACCAGCGACAGGCCGCCGCGCACGAAGCCCACCAGTACGCCAGCAAAGGCCACCAGGCGGCGAGCCATGCCGCCTTCGGCCATGATCGCGCCAGCCAGCACGAAGAACGGAATGGCCAGCAGGGAGAATTTGTTGACGCCGCCGGCTATCTGGATCATCACCGCGTGCAGCGGGATGTCGATCCACCAGGCGCCGATCAACGACGCGATACCGAGCGAATAGGCAACGGGAACACGTAGCAGAATCAGAACGATGAAGCTGCCTACCAGAATGAGGGCATCCATTACACGGCCTCCTTGGCTTCTTCAACCGCTTCGAAGTCGACGGCGCGACGCTTGTTCTGATCGCCGTAAAGAATCTGCTCGATGACGAACAGCAGGGTGATGAAGCCGCCTACCGGAATAGGCATATAGCTGATGCCGACACGGACGGACGGCAGGGTGCTGAGAAACTGGTTCCAGGTCGCCACGCACAGCTTGTAACCCCAGATCAGCATGAACAGCGCGATAGCGCCCATTGCCAGCCGCACGAACAGCGTGAACAGCGGCTCGAGTCCTTTGGGCAGACGGTCGGTCAGCGAAGTCACAGCCATGTGAGCACTGGCGCGGTAGCCAGCAGCGGCACCGATAAAGGTGAATATGCCCATCAGCATGACGCTGATCGGCTCGGGCCAACCCAATCCCTGGCCCAGCGCATAGCGGCTGAAAACACCCCAGGGGATGATCAGGGCCATGACCACGATTGCCAGGCTGGCAACGATGATGCAGGCACGATAGATGGCGTCATTGACGCCCAGAACCAGATTTTTCATGAGACTTCACCGGATGGTGTGGAGCCGGCAGAACGCCGGCTCCGTACGCTTGCGCGAGATTTTTATCAGGTCATTGAAAAACGTCAGCGAGGCAGCCGATGCGAGGCAAAAACAGCCGAAAAAGCGGAGTGTACGAGTAGTACATGAGCATTTTGAGGTTGTTTTCAACGAAGCAGCGGCAACGCAGCTAGTTTTTCAAGACCTGTTACTGAACGGCTTCGATACGCTTGATGAGATCGGCGAACTGCGCGCCGTACTTCTCGCGAACCGGAGCGGTAGCGTCATAGAACGGCTTGGTGTCGACTTCGATGAACTCGACGCCTTCGGCCTTGAGCTTCTCGTTCGAAGCGTTTTCCTTGGCGACCCACAGATCACGCTCTTCCAGCTGGGCTTCCTTGGCCAGTTTCTTGACCAGGGTCTGCTGCTCCGGGGTCAGTTTCTCCCAGGTGGTTTTCGACATCAGCAGCGGCTCGGGCAGGATCAGGTGGTGCGTCTGGGTGTAGTACTTGGCTTCGCGGAAGTGGTTGTGCTCGAGCAGGGTCGGCGAGTTGTTCTCGGCGCCGTCGATCACGCCGCTCTGCAGGGCGCTGAAGATTTCACCGGTATCCATGGCAATGCCGTTGGCGCCCATGGCGTTGAGGGTGTCGATGAACAGCGGGTTGCCGATCACACGGATCTTCATGCCCTTGAGGTCTTCGATCTTGCGCACCGGTTTCTTGGTGTAGATGCTGCGGCTGCCAGCTTCCATCCACGCCAGGCCGACCATGTTGAAATCGGAGTTGGTGATGGCGTCGAGGATTTCCTGACCGATTTCACCGTCCACCACCTTGCGCATGTGGTCGATGTCGCGGAATACGAACGGCATGTTGAAGACGTTGGTGGTCGGCACGACCGAGCCCACCGAGCCCAGGCTGACGCGGGTCAGCTGCACGGCACCGATCTGGGTCTGTTCGATCACTTCCTTCTCGGAGCCCAGTACGCCACCGGCGAACATGCGCGACTTGATCTCGCCATTGGTGGCGGTATCGAGTTTCTTACCGAGGTTTTCCATGGCCACCACGGTCGGGTAACCGGCTGGGTGGATTTCGGCGATCTTCAGGGTCATGTCGGCCTGAACCAGGGTGGACAGACCCATGGCCAGAGGGAGTGCGGCGATCAGTAACTTGCGCTTGAAGTTCATGTGAAGCTCCGTGTTGTTGTTGTTGGTGTGCAGCGTTGTGTCGCGTTTGCGCCCGCGTCAGTAACGCGAGCGCGGGGTATGTCAGGTGCCGAATGGGGTCTCCGCCAGGCCACGTACGCCGGGTTGCAGGGCGAACACGCCGCCAGCCAGGGGCTGATCGTCCAGATCACCGCCGGGGCGGATCGAGGTGACGAACAGGGTATCCAGGTTGGCGCCGCCAAAGGCGCACATGGTCGGCTTCTTCACCGGTACTTCCAGCGAACGGTCGAGGCGACCGGCCGGTGTGAAGCGGTGAATCAGGCCGGCATCGTTGCCGCAGATCCAGTAGCAGCCATCGGCATCCACCGCGGCGCCGTCGGGGCGGCCGGGGTAGTCGTTCATGTCGACGAACAGGCGGCGGTTATGCGGCGTGCCGCTGTCGATGTCGTAATCGAAGGCCCAGATAGCCTGCACCGATGGGTGCGAGTCGGAGAGGTACATGGTGCGCCCGTCCGGGCTGAAGCCCAGGCCGTTGGGCACGATCAGGTCGTCGAGCAGCACCGGTAGGGTGCTTTGCCCGGCGCCGTCGTAGCGATACAGGGCGCCGACGCGGGCGCCTGCGGCCATGTCCATCAGCATGGTGCCGGTCCAGAAGCGCCCCTGGCGGTCGCAGCGACCGTCGTTGAAGCGCATGTTGTCGCGGGCATGGCTGACACCGACCAAGCGTTCGCCACGCAGGCGGCCATCGTCATCGGCGCTGAGCTGGAAAATCCCGCTCTCCATACCGGCCACCCAGCTGCCATCGGCGCGCTGGGCGATGCAGGCGAGCATCTCGTCGGCTTCCCAGCTTTGCGTGGTGGCGTCTGCCAGATTCCAGCGATACAGGCGTTTGTTGGGGATGTCGGCCCAGTACAGGGCCTGATCGCGCGGACTCCAGACCGGGCTTTCGCCCACGGAGTTGCGCGCATCGAGAATCAGTTCGGCTTGCATGGGCATGTCCGACCTCTTGTTATTGTTATCGACGTGAGCCTTTTGGCTCAGTCGTCGCCGAACGGGCCTGCTGCGGTGAAGGCACCACCCTGGTAGATGGCGTTCGGATCGTTGGCGGCCATCGGTGGTTGTGCCTCGACCTTGTCGCGAAACACTTCGGAAGTGTCCTTGGGCTCGAAGCCCAGGTGTGCGGCATAGCGGTTGTCCCACCACACGTTCTTGTTCGCCGAGGCGCCGTAGACCACGGTATGGCCGACGTTCGGGGTGACTAGGCTGCGCTCGATCAGCTGGACCAGGTCGTCGTAGCTGAGCCAGGTGCTCATCATGCGGCGGTTCAGTGGCTCGGTGAACGAGGAGCCGATGCGGATGCTGACGGTTTCGATGCCGTAGCGGTCGAAATAGAAGCTGGCCATGTCTTCGCCGTAGGACTTGGACAGGCCGTAGTAACCATCCGGGCGGCGAGGGCAGTTGGCGTCCAGGGTCTCGGTCTGCTTGTGGAAACCGATGACATGGTTGGAGCTGGCGAAAATCACGCGTTTGACGCCATGGCGACGCGCGGCTTCGTAGATATGGAATACGCCGGCGATGTTCGGGCCGAGGATTTCCTCGAACGGACGCTCCACCGATACGCCACCGAAGTGCAGGATGGCGTCGACGCCTTCGACCAATTGGTGGACGGCCTGTTTGTCGGCCAGGTCGCAGACCTGTACTTCGATGTGCGGGCCTTCTGCCGGCGCCATTTCGGCGATGTCGGAAAGGCGCAGAATCTTGGTCAGGGGCTGCAGGCGCTCGCGCAGTACCTTGCCCAGGCCGCCTGCTGCACCGGTGAGCAGCAGGCGATGAAAGGGTGGTTGCGCGTTGGAGGTGGTAGTCATCAAAGCGGTCTCGAGTTTGTTTTTATGGAGAGCTTGTTATCGGTTGTCGTATGACGTGAGAAGATTATCAACAGCCTCCGATTGTGCTGTCAACGCGACATCTCAAAAAACCGCTGCAATCCGTCCGGCAATGCAAAGGCGCCATTTACTGTGCGGTTGCGATTGTTTTATCGACAAGGCTGCAGCCAGTTTTTGACTGCCGGGTCATACTGCCTCAGGGCATTTCTTTCTGTTGCCCGTAGCTGTTGTTCAGGCGACAGCCGCGTGCAAAAGATTAAAAGGGGGATGGTTTTAGTAGTTGTCGTACGATAACGTATCTCCACAGCCAGCGGCTGCCTCTTTCTCCATGCGCTACAGGTACTCGAAGAAATGACCCCACAAGAATTAAAATCCGTCCTCTCCTCTGGTCTGCTGTCTTTCCCGCTGACCGATTTCGATGCCCAAGGCGAATTCAATCCTGAAGGCTACGTACGCCGTCTCGAGTGGCTGGCCCCGTACGGCGCCACCGCACTGTTCGCCGCCGGCGGCACCGGTGAGTTCTTCTCCCTGGCCGCTGACGAGTACTCCTCGATCATCAAGACCGCCGTCGACACCTGCGCGACCAGTGTCCCGATTCTCGCTGGCGTTGGCGGCTCCACCCGCCAGGCCATCCAGTACGCACAGGAAGCCGAGCGCCTGGGCGCCAAGGGCCTGCTGCTGCTGCCGCACTACCTGACCGAAGCGTCCCAGGAAGGCGTTGCCGCTCACGTCGAGCAGGTGTGCAAATCTGTGAAGATCGGTGTGGTGGTCTACAACCGCAACGTCTGCCGCCTGACCGCGCCGCTGCTTGAGCAACTGGCCGAGCGTTGCCCGAACCTGATCGGCTACAAGGACGGCCTGGGCGACATCGAACTGATGGTTTCCATCCGTCGTCGTCTGGGTGATCGTTTCAGCTACCTGGGCGGTCTGCCGACCGCCGAAGTCTACGCTGCGGCCTACAAGGCCCTGGGCGTGCCGGTCTACTCCTCGGCGGTGTTCAACTTCATCCCGAAAACCGCGATGGATTTCTACCACGCCATCGCCAAGGATGATCACGCTACCGTCGCCAAGATCATCGACGACTTTTTCCTGCCGTACCTGGACATCCGTAACCGCAAGGCTGGCTATGCCGTGAGCATCGTCAAGGCAGGCGCCAAGATCTCCGGCTACGACGCCGGCCCGGTCCGCGCCCCGCTGACCGACCTGCTGCCGGACGAGTACGAGAAGCTGGCTGCGCTGATCAAGAAGCAGGGCGCTCAGTAAGCTTCACGCGCGAGCGGCAACATGAAAGCCCAGGCCTTGTGCCTGGGCTTTTGCGTTTTTTGGGTGACTGTTGCAAGGCAAAAGCGGCCGTTCGCCGCTTTTGCTTTTTGATGCTTCTCCTGCACGGTAATAACAGACGACACAAATTGCCCCTTCAGAAGGCCGAATGGAATCGTTGTGTAGGGGGATGAGCCGCATGGAAGCGGCGAGAGGCCTGATGGGCTATGGATGGCCCTTCCAGGCCGACCCCCGGAACGACGATGTAATGAGGGAATCCCAGCGCAGCTGGGGCCGGATGTCGGGGCTAGGTGTGTAAACCCAGTACGTTGTTCAGTGGCAATGGAGCCCGACTAATTGGCGGCTTGTAGTTCAGGCTGCTATGCGGCCTGTGCCAGTTGTAGTGGTGCAGCCAGGCAGGCAAGTGCCTAGCGCGTTGTTCGGAGCTGTCATAGCTGCGTGCATAGGCCCACTCACGCAGGCTTGTCTGGATGAAGCGCTCGGCCTTGCCGTTCGTTCGAGGTGTGTAGGGTTTGGTGCGGATGTGTTTCAGTCCAAGCCGAGCGCATAAGCGCCGAAATGAATGAGAGCGGTAGCAAGCGCCATTGTCTGTCATGACGCGCTTGAAGCGGATGCCTAACCCCCGGTAGTAACGCAGCGCCTGCAACAAGGCCCGACAGGCGCTACTGCCGCGCTCATCGGGGTGCAGGGTGGTGAAAGCCAGCCGGGACGCATCATCGATGGCCACATGCACGAACTCCCAGCCGGCACCATCGGAGCCCTGCAGACGATCCCCCGTAACCCGGTGCCCTGGCCGCCAGAATCGGCCCAGCTTCTTGATGTCCAGGTGCAGGAGATCGCCAGCGTTGGGGTATTCGTAGCGCACTACGACAGGGGCGGGCTCTAGCTCGGCCAACCGATGAAAGCCAGCTTGTTTGAGACGGCGCGCAACGGTACTGACGGCCACGCCGAGTGCCTGAGCGATCTGTCGGTAGGTATGGCGAGATTGGCGTAGTTGAATCAATTGTTCGATCAGATCGACTGCCGTCTCGTGAAGGCATGAATGCGGCCGTGACGAACGATCCATCAGACCGGTCTCGCCCTCCTCACGAAAGCGTCTGAGCCACTTGTAGGCGGTGCGGACACTGACTCCTGCGGCTTGTGCGGCATCTTCGACACGTAGCCCGTTGAGCATACGCTGCACGAGAAGGGCTCGACCTCGCGGGGTAAGACGGGCATGTTTATGCAGGTTCATCCGGGGCTCCTGGAAGGCTGTGTTGGTCGCGCTTCCAGAATTCCGGGAACGCCCCGGATGAACAACCTACTGAGAGATCACAGCTAGGCCTTTTGGTTACTTTTGGGGCAATGCCAAAAGTAACCCGCTCGTCAGAGCGGAATTGAGCGCGCAAACAACACGGCAATGCTGGCGGGCTCATTGTGGGAACGGGCGGGGATGCCCGGTCCATGCCCGTGACTTTTCGCGGGCATGGCCCGCTCCCACGGCTAGAGACCGACCGCTCCCGCCATATTGCAGCCATCGATCCGGCAATTACAGAACGCTTGCCCGCCTGCCGAGCAACAGATTTCCGCATCCACAAAAAAGCCGCTGCAACCTCCGAGGGTGCAGCGGCTTGGCGTTTCTTTGTCGCTTAGCTGCTGGTGATCACCTGCCCGTGAGGCCGGCGAATCTTCGTCCATTCCTTGTAGGCGGTCACGATCACCACGATCACGGTGGCGACCAGCACCGTGCCGGAGATCGGTTCGGTGATGAAGGGCATGAAGTCGCCCTGGCTGCTCATCAGGCCGCGGCGCAGGTTGGTCTCGATGATCGGGCCGAGAATGAAGCCCAGCAGCAGTGGGGTGATCGGCAGCGAGGCCTTTTTCATCAGCCAGCCGAGTACGCCGAACACCAGCATGCAGCCGACGTCGAACAGGCGGTTGTTGATGCCGTAGGCACCGATCACGCAGAGCAGCATGATGATCGGCAGGAGGATGTGCTTGGGCACCGACAGGATGTGCACGAAGCCGCGCATCAGGCCGAACAGGGCGATGATCATCGCCAGGTTGGAGACCACCAGGGCCGCGAAGATGCCGTACACCAGCAGGCTCTGGGTTTCGAACAGCATGGGGCCGGGGGTGATGCCGTGGATCATGAAGCCGGCCAGCAGGATCACCGAGGTGTTGTCGCCGGGAATGCCCAGGGTCAGTAGTGGCACCATGCCGCCGCCGGTGGAGGCGTTGCCCGAGGATTCGCTGGCGATCACGCCGTCACTAACCCCTGTGCCGAACTTTTCCGGGTGTTTGGAGCGCTTCTTCGCCGCGCCGTAGGCGAGGATGTTGCACACCGCGGCGCCCAGGCCCGGCAGGACACCGATGCCAGTGCCGATCAGCGAGGAGCGCAGCCAGTTGGGAAAGTGGGCGATGGTGGCCTTCACCGAAAAGCCCAGGTTGCTCAGCTTATAGCTGAGTACCTGCAGCTTCTTCTGCGGTTTGCGTGATTCGGCTTCTTCGAGGATCTGCGACACCGCGAACAGGCCGATCAGCGCCGGCAGCAGGGTGATGCCGGCGTCCAGTTCGTGCCAGTCGAAGGTAAAGCGCGGAAAAGCCGTGATCGGCGCCATGCCGACGAAGGATACGGTCAGGCCGATACCGGCCGCCGCCATGCCCCGCGCCAGGGAGCCGCCACTCAGGCCGGCGACCAGGGTCAGGGAGAACAGCGCCACGGCGAAGTATTCGTAGGGGCCGAACTTGAGCGCCACCTCCGCCAGGATCGGCGACACCGCGAACAGCACCAGCAGGCTGAACACGCCGCCCAGGAACGACGAGATGATCGCCACCGACAGCGCCTTGCCGGCTTCGCCGCGCACCGCCATGGGATAGCCATCGAAGGTCGTCGCCACCGAAGCCGGTGTGCCGGGAATGTTCAGCAGGATGGACGGAATCAGCCCGCCCGAGGTGCCGCCGATATACAGGCCCATGAGTAGCGACAGGCCGTCCACCGGGCTCATGGCGAAGGTCACCGGGAGGAACAGTGCCACGCCCATGGTCACCGTCAGGCCGGGAATGGCGCCGATGATGATGCCCAGCACCGTGCCGCCGATGATCAGTAACAGGGTCTGGAAATTGAGAATCGACACAATGCCTTCGATCAACATGATGAAGCTCCTTTCAGTGCGCTAGCCCAGCAGCCCGGCGGGCAGGCTGATGTCGAACACGTTGACGAACAGGTAATAGGCGGCGATGGCCGTGAGCACGGCGCACAGGCCGAACAGCCCATAGCGGCGGTTACCGTCCTTGGTCAGCACGATCATCTGGGCAAAGGCGTAGAGCACCGACGACAGCAGAAAACCCAGCGGGTCGAGCAATGCCAGGTAGATGAACATCAGCACGATGCTCAGCAGCACGGCCGGCAGGCCGCCGAACACTCCGGGCTCTGCAGCTTCGGCCTTGAGCGGCTCGCGGTTGCGGCCACCGGTGCGCCAGGTGGACGCGGCGATCACCAGGCCGACGATGAACAGCAGCAGGGCGGTCAGGCGCGGCATGAACGAGGCGCCGACACCAATGGCGGCGAAGTCCTTGAGGTTGGCGGAGGCGACGAACATCGCCACGGCGCCGAGTATCACCGCCGAGCCGGTGATCAGGTCGCGGTAATCGCGAAGGGCAAATCGAGACATGCAGACTCTCCCGCGCCGCTCGGCAACGCCGCGCGGCGGATGGACATAGGCGAGGGCGCCGCCTGGCGACGCCATGGATGCCGAACAGGCAGGCTATTGGCCGCGCAGCAGGCTCTGGTACTGCTGCAGGGTTTGTTGCTGTGCCTTGGCGAACGCCGCACCCTCTTCCGGGCCGAGGTAGGTCGGGGTCACCAGCATCTTCCTGGCTTCGGTCTGGTACTCGGGGTTGTCGACCACGCGCTTGACCGCTGCGGAGAACGTCTCGACCACATCGGGCGGTGTTTGCTTGGGCATGGCGAAGAAGAAGAACTTGCTGAAGCTGGCCAGGAAGCCCTGTTCGGCGGTGGTCGGCTCGTCGGCGATCAACGGGTTGCGTTGATCGGAGAGCAGCCCGAGGCTGATGAAGCTGCCTGCCTTCAGGTAGTCGCGCACCAGGTTGTACTGGACGTTGATCAGGTCCACGCGGCCGCCGCGCAGGGCGACGATCTTGGCGGTGTTGCCGCCCACGTCGATCAGATTCATCTTCACGCCCAATTCCTCTTCCAGCGCCACGCCAACCAGGTGCGGATAGCCGCCGGTGAGCATGCCGAAGCGGGTTTTGCCGGGGTTGGCCTTGGCGTAGTCGACGAAGGATTTCATGTCCTTGTAGGGCGCATCCTTGCCGGTCACCAGAATGGTGGTGTCGTCTTCCATGGCCACGGCGACCAGCTGGAAATCGTCGATATCGATGTCCGACAGGCCGGCCAGTTTCGGCACCATGGCCTCGCCATGGAAAAACAGCGCGGTGTAGCCATCGGGCTTGGCCGACATCACGCGGCGCATGCCGATGGTGCCACCGCCGCCATCGACGTTCACCGCCACCAGCGGTTTGCCCAGCTCCTTTTCCAGGTAGCGGTTGAAGACCCGGGCGTTGACGTCGGTGTCCCCGCCGGGGGCGATGGGCAGTACCACCTGGATGGCCTTGTTCGGGTAGCTGTCATCAGCCTGGACGTGAGTGGCAGCGGCGCTCATGCAAAGCGCGGCGACCAGGCCGAGTGCAGTGCGTAGGGAGGTCTGTGGCATGAAGTGATTCCTTCTCTTGTTGTTGTGCATGGCGGAGCTCGGCGAGCAGCGAGCTGCCGATTTCGGCGCAGCCGATCAGGGCCGCGTTGGTGCGGGATATCGCGATTGAGGAGGGCGCTGGCTCAGCCGTATGTTCTTGGCGACCTGGCGCAGGGCGCTGGGCTGAACGAGGCAGGCATCCGCTGGTGCGTCGCGCCTGCGGGAGAGGGCAGTGGCCGGATGGGGCGGGTAGTGGGTGTCGTCATGTAGCGCACCTTTGTCATTGTTCGAATAACGAGGCTTTCCAAGTGATGTCATCGTATGACTTGATCGCCAGCCGTCTGAGGCGATTCAGGCGTGCGGCAACCTCGCTGTCAGGCTGGAAAGCGACTTTTCTTCAATCTAAAGCATGGAAATAGCCATGTAATTGGAGAATTATTGAGGTTTTGGCTAATTTTTGGACAATTCGGGGCTTTGTGCCTCGAGCCAGCCGATGGTCTCGATCACGAAGAAAAATGCATCCGGATGCTTGGATTTTTTTTAGTTGTACGATAACGTATGACTTCAGTTGCCGGTAACGGCCTCCATGTCCTCATCCAAGGGTGTAAGAAGAATGACTCCACAAGAACTAAAAACCGTCCTCTCCTCCGGCCTCCTGTCGTTCCCGCTGACCGACTTCGACGCTGCCGGTGAATTCAACCCGGCAGGTTACGTCCGCCGCCTGGAGTGGTTGGCGCCCTATGGTGCGTCCGCGCTGTTCGCTGCCGGCGGTACCGGTGAGTTCTTCTCCCTGGCGGCTGACGAGTACTCGTCCGTCATCAAGACTGCCGTCGACACCTGCGCCAAGAGCGTGCCTATCCTCGCCGGCGTTGGTGGCTCGACCCGCCAGGCCATCCAGTACGCACAGGAAGCCGAGCGCCTGGGCGCCAAGGGCCTGCTGCTGCTGCCGCACTACCTGACCGAAGCGTCCCAGGAAGGCGTCGCGGCTCACGTCGAGCAGGTGTGCAAATCGGTGAAGATCGGTGTGGTGGTCTACAACCGCAACGTCTGCCGTTTGAACGCCGATCTGCTCGAGCAACTGGCCGAGCGTTGCCCGAACCTGATCGGCTACAAGGATGGCCTGGGTGATATCGAGCTGATGGTTTCCATCCGTCGCCGTCTGGGCGAGCGCCTAACCTACCTAGGCGGCCTGCCGACCGCCGAAGTCTACGCCGCCGCCTACAAGGCCCTGGGCGTGCCGGTCTATTCCTCGGCGGTGTTCAACTTCATCCCGAAAACCGCGATGGACTTCTACCACGCCATTGCCCGCGAAGATCACGCCACCGTCGGCAAGATCATCGACGACTTCTTCCTGCCATACCTGGACATCCGTAACCGTAAATCCGGCTACGCGGTGAGCATCGTCAAGGCGGGCGCCAAGATCTCCGGCTACGACGCCGGCCCGGTCCGCGCCCCGCTGACCGACCTGCTGCCAGGCGAGTACGAGCAGTTGGCGGCGCTGATCGACGCCCAAGGCGCGCAGTAACGGTCATCCACGACTGGCTGCGTGTGGGTCAGTCGGCGACGCTGCCGCTCCACAAGCCCGGGCCTCGTGCCCGGGCTTTTTCGTTCTGCCGGGCGCCACCCGATTAACCGGGCTCTCTGGTGAGCGCCCGGCCGGCTGGTTAAGATGCGCGATCTTCACTCAGCCAGCGGCCCGTCATGGCAAAGAAATCTCGCGCTTCATCTTCCTCCACGCCTGCGAGCAAGGGCGCGAGCGTGACGCTGATCGACGTGGCCAAGGTGGCAGGCGTTTCGCCGATCACCGTGTCCCGCGCCCTGCACCGGCCCGACGTGGTCAGCGAAAGCGCCCGTAAGAAGGTGCTCGAAGCCGTGCGGGTGACCGGCTATGTGCCGAACATGCTGGCTGGCGGACTGGCCTCGAACAAGAGCCGGCTGGTGGCGATTTTCGTGCCGACCATCGCCCACTCGATCTTCGCCGAAACCGTGCAATCGCTGATGGATCACCTGACCACCGCGGGCTACCAGACCATGATCGGCCTGACCGGCTACTCGGCCGAGCAGGAGGAGCGGCTGCTCGGCGCGGTGCTTGGTCGGCGCCCCGATGGCATCGTGCTGACCGGCACCCTGCACACCGAGGAAAGCCGGCTGCGTTTGCAGGCGGCGGGCATTCCGGTGGTCGAGGCCTGGGACCTGGGTGCATCGCCCATCGACATGCAGGTGGGATTCTCCCACGAGAAGGTCGGCCAGGCGATTGCCGATCACCTGCACGGCAAGGGCTACCGCCGCTTCGCCATCGTTTCGGTCGATGACTCCCGGGCGCTCAAGCGCGGTAGCAGCGTGGTCGACCAGCTCAAGTCGTTGGGCATCGACGAGGTGCCCATGGCGGTGCTCGCCGCGCCTGCCACCCTGCAGAGCGGCAGGGAAGGGCTGCGCCAACTGCTTGCCGACGGGCACGCCCCGCAGGTGATCGTCTGCAGTTCGGACACCGTGGCCCAGGGCATCCTGGCAGAGGCGGCGAGCCGGGGCATCGAGGTACCCGGTCAGCTGGCCGTCATGGGCTTCGGGGATCTGTCCAGTGCTGCCCATCTTCATCCGGCATTGTCGACGGTGAACGTCGATGGTCGGCGCATGGGCAAGCACGTCGCCTGTGCGCTGCTGCAGCGTTTTCGCGACGGTGACGAGCAGCAGCCGGTGCGGCTGGACACCGGTTTCACGCTGATCGACCGCGAAACCACCTGACCCGAATCAGCCTCTCATCAGACAACTGACGACGTAACAAGAAATTGCTTGAATGATTGCGCAATCATAGTAAAGTCGGCTGTGTAGCGAACTGCGTAGTGCCATATCGAATGCTGCATTGATTGCGCAATCATCGATTGCCGATCTGTCAGCCAGGCGCCGTCAGCCAATAAGGATAATAAAACCGTGAAAAACAGTATCCGCACGTCCTCTCCATGCCCTAACACGGGCAGTTTCCGTTCGTCCCTGTCTGCGTCCAACGCCTCGAAACCCTACCCGGGTGTCGCGACGGCTCCTGCCACGAGCTAGCCGGCCAGATACAACTCCGTTTTCAGACTTCATGACCCCGCCCTTGGGCGGCTGGCGCGTCCGCACGCGCCTGTCAGCAATAAAAATAACATCGAGGTGAGATCTCCATGGGAGACACAAAGAAAACCCACGTCCGTTACCTGATACTGCTGATGCTGTTTCTGGTAACCACCATCAACTACGCCGACCGCGCCACCATTTCCATCGCAGGCTCCAGCATGCAGAAGGATCTGGGTATCGATGCGGTCACCCTCGGCTACATCTTCTCCGCCTTCGGCTGGGCCTACGTGATCGGGCAGATCCCGGGTGGCTGGCTGCTCGACCGCTTCGGCTCCAAGCGCGTATATGCCGCCGGCATCTTCATCTGGTCGCTGTTCACTCTGCTGCAGGGCTTCGTCGGCATGATGCCGGTGGCCTGGGCGGTGGTGACCCTGTTCGTGCTGCGCTTCATGGTCGGCTTCGCCGAAGCACCGTCGTTCCCGGGTAACGCCCGTATCGTCGCGGCCTGGTTCCCGACGGCCGAGCGTGGTACCGCATCGGCGATCTTCAACTCGGCGCAGTACTTCGCCACCGCGCTGTTCGCGCCGCTGATGGGCTGGATCGTCTATTCGTTCGGCTGGGAGCACGTGTTCGTGGTCATGGGTGTGCTGGGTATCATCTTCGCCGGCATCTGGATGAAGACCATCTACAACCCCAAGGAACACCCGCGCATCAGCGCCGCCGAGGTCGAGCACATCGCCAGCAACGGCGGCCTGGTCGACATGGATCAGAACAAGGGCAGCGGCGGGCCGAAGTGGCACTACATCACCCAATTGCTGACCAACCGCATGATGGTCGGTGTGTACCTGGGCCAGTACTGCATCAACGCCATCACCTACTTCTTCCTCACCTGGTTCCCGGTTTACCTGGTGCAGGAGCGAGGCATGACCATTCTCAAGGCCGGCTTCATCGCCTCCTTGCCGGCGATCATGGGTTTCGTCGGCGGCGTGCTCGGCGGGGTGATCTCCGACTGGCTGCTGCGCCGCGGCAATAGCCTGACCCTGGCGCGCAAGCTGCCCATCGTCTGCGGCCTGATGCTGTCGACCAGCATGGTGCTGTGCAACTACGTGTCGGCCGAATGGATGGTGGTCGGCTTCATGACCCTGGCCTTCTTCGGCAAAGGTCTCGGCGCCCTCGGCTGGGCCGTGGTCTCGGACACCTCGCCCAAGCAGATCGCCGGCCTGTCCGGCGGCCTGTTCAACACCTTCGGCAACATCGCCTCGATCACCACGCCCATCGTCATCGGTTACATCATCAGCGCCACCGGCTCGTTCAAGTGGGCACTGGTTTACGTTGGCGCCAACGCCCTGGTCGCGGTGTTCAGCTACCTGTTCATCGTCGGTCGCATTCAGCGTGTGGTGCTGAAGGATGAAAACGGCCAGGCGCTCGGCGAACAGGCTTCGCCCGCTCCGGCAACCTGACCGCTCGCGGCCTCGCCTGGCACCGGCAGGCGGGGCCATGACCGTCTTTTACAACAAGAAAAGGATTAGCCTCCATGGATCTCATTCAACATCAGAACTCTCCGCGCTATATCCGCCTGCATTCCGACGATAACGTCGGCGTGGTGGTCAACGAGCAGGGCGTTGCCGCGGGCGGTCAGTTCGCCGATGGCCTGCAGGCGCTGGAAGGCATTCCGCAAAGCCACAAGGTATCGCTGGTGGCGATCCCCGAAGGCGGCACCGTGGTGCGTTACGGCGAAGTGATCGGCTATGCGCTCAAGCCCATCGCCGCCGGCAGCTGGGTGACCGAGCAGGTGCTGCGCATGCCCGAGCCGCCGGTACTGGACAACCTGCCCAAGGCGACCATCAAGGCGCCAACGCCCGAACCGCTGGACGGCTACACCTTCGAAGGCTTCCGCAATGCCGACGGCACCGTCGGCACCCGTAACATTCTTGGCGTGACCACCACGGTGCAGTGCGTGGTCGGTGTGCTCGACCACTGCGTCGAGCGCGTGCGCAAGGAAATCCTGCCCAAGTACCCGAACGTCGACGACGTGGTGCCGCTGTCGCACAGCTACGGCTGTGGCGTGGCGATCAACGCGCCGGACGCCGTGGTGCCGATCCGCACGCTCTACAACATCAGCCGCAACCCCAACCTGGGTGGCCAGGCGCTGGTGATCAGCCTGGGCTGCGAGAAACTGCAGGCCAACCAGCTGATGGACGGTGACGCCCTGACCTGCGGCCAGAAAGAGGAAGAATGGCTGTTCCGCCTGCAGGATTCGGGCACCGGTTTCGCCGGCATGATCGAACAGATCATGGGCATGATCGAGGATCGCCTGAAGGTGCTCGATCAGCGTCGCCGCGAAACCGTTCCGGCTTCCGAGCTGGTGGTGGGCATGCAGTGCGGTGGCAGTGACGCCTTCTCCGGCATCACCGCCAACCCGGCGCTGGGCGTGGCGGCCGACCTGCTGGTACGGGCCGGCGCCACCGTGATGTTCTCCGAGAACACCGAGGTGCGTGACGGTATTCATCTGCTGACCCCGCGTGCCTCGACCGTCGAAGTGGCCGATGCGCTGATCCGCGAGATGGACTGGTACGACCGCTATCTCGAGCGTGGCATGGCCGATCGCAGTGCCAACACCACGCCGGGCAACAAGAAGGGCGGCCTCAACAACATCGTCGAGAAGGCCATGGGCTCTATCGCCAAGTCCGGCAACAGCCCGATCGTCGGCGTGGTCTCGCCCGGCGAGCGGATTCGCGGCAAGGGCCTGTGGTTCTGCGCCACCCCGGCCAGCGATTTCATCTGCGGCACCTTGCAGCTGGCCGCCGGCATGAACCTGCACATCTTCACCACCGGCCGCGGCACGCCCTACGGCCTGTCCATGGTGCCGGTGATCAAGGTGGCGACCCGCACCCAGCTGGCCGAACGCTGGCCGGATCTAATCGACGTCGACGCCGGGCAGATCACCTCCGGACGCATGACGCTCGATGAAATGGGCTGGCACATCTTCCAGCTGTATCTGGATATCGCCAGCGGCAAGAAACAGACCTGGGCCGAGAAGCATCGGCTGCACAACGATCTGGTGCTGTTCAATCCGGCTCCAGTCACCTGAGAACCCGCCCCAAGTCAGCTGCGCGTCGGCCCTGCGGCGTTAAAAACAGGCTCGGAAGCCGCTTGCGGCTAACGCGCTTTAGCGCGGCTCTGAAGGAGCGAGCGGAGCGAGTC
The DNA here is from genome assembly GCF_000213805.1 of Pseudomonas fulva 12-X. NCBI lineage: Bacteria > Pseudomonadati > Pseudomonadota > Gammaproteobacteria > Pseudomonadales > Pseudomonadaceae > Pseudomonas > Pseudomonas fulva. The sequence continues at coordinate 1,084,632 of NC_015556.1, forward strand.
ATGCTCATGTACACCAGTACACTCCGCTTCCTCGCCTGTTTTTGCGGGGCCGCCTAGGCCTTGCAGGGCTCTAGCTCGCAAGACTTGAAGCGGGTTCTTTTCTGAAGATATCCCGAGCCGCCTCTCTTTCGCCCGTGTCGCGGCAGGTATCATCCGCACTTCGATATCCACGACAGGAGAGCTGCATGACTCGTCCCACCGTGCTTCAGGTCGGTCGTTTTCCGCCACGTTTCAATGAGCGCCTGCAGCGCGACTATCAACTGATCCGCCTGTGGGAGCAGAAGGAGTTTCTCGCCGAGCGCGGCGCCGAGATCGATATCGTCGTGACCTCGGCACGTTACGGCTGCACGGCCGAGCAACTGGCCCGGATGCCCAACCTCAAGGCCATCTGCAGTTTCGGCGTTGGCCATGATTCGATTGCCGTGGAAGAAGCCAAGGCCCGCGGCATCGCGATCAGCACTACGCCGGACGTGCTCAACGAGTGCGTGGCCGACACGGCCATTGGCCTGATCATCGATACTGCCCGGCAATTTTCCGCCTCCGACCAGCACGTGCGCCAGGGCAAATGGCTCAAGGGCCAGTACCCGCTGACCCGCAAGGTCAGCGGCAAGAGGCTGGGCATCGTCGGTTTCGGACGGATCGGCAAGGAAATCGCCAAGCGCGCTGCCGGTTTCGACATGGACATCCGCTACCACAATCGCCGGCCTGACCCGAGCACCGAGTACGGTTACGAGGCCGACCTCAAGGCACTGGCAAGTTGGGCCGACTTTCTGGTGCTGGCCTGCCCGGGTGGGGCCTCGACCCATCACCTGATCGACGCCGAAGTGCTCGCCGCCCTGGGCGCTGACGGCATTTTGGTCAATATCTCCCGCGGTAGCGTGGTGGACGAGCAGGCTCTGGTTACCGCGCTGCAGGCCGGCACGCTCGGCGGCGCGGGGCTGGATGTGTTCGAGGACGAGCCGCGGGTGCCCGAGGCATTGTTCGCCATGCCCAATGTGGTGCTGTTGCCCCACGTCGGCAGCGCCACCGAGGAAACCCGGCTGGCCATGGAGAACCTTGTGTTCGATAATCTCGACGCCTTTATCGAGCGTGGTGAGCTGATCACCCCGCTTTGAGAACATGTTCACGATCGGCTGCGCGTCGGCCCTGCGGTGTTAAAAACAGGCTCGGAATGCTCATGTACATCAGTACACACCGCTTCCTCGCCTGTTTTGCCTTGCAGGCCTCTAGCTCGCCAGATCGTGAGTACGTTCTGACCGAATAGGCGAGCCGCGCAAGCGGCTTTCGCTTATACGCGCCGGGCCACAAGCCCGACCGCGGTTTCTACCCTTGAGCGTCACCCGGTGCGCCACAAGCGCACCGGGCTCCTCGAATCTGCTTAGGCCCTGTCAGGTGGAATTGTCGCGCGCAGAGCGCGCTCCCACAGGATTTTGCCCGCCCGGTCGTTGCAACCAGATCCCGAGACCTGTCAGCCCAGCGTGGCCTCGCGCCGTGCAATGAACGCCATCATGGTCTGGTTGCCATCGAGGATGTCGGTGCAGATCGCCTGGCGTGCCGCGGCGCCGTCGCCTTTTTGCAGGGCGTGAAAGACTTCCCAGTGATGCTCGATGGCCATGCGTTCGTTGAAGTCGCCATAAGCCAGTGCGATCAGCGGACCGGTGCGCATCCACAGGCTGTCGAGCACGTCGCGCAGCAGCGGCATATCAGCGATTTCGGCCAGGGCGAAGTGAAAGGCCTGATTGAGCTTCAGCGCCGCGATCAGATCGCCGCCGTGCACCGCCTCCAGGTTGTCGCGGATATTGCGCTCGAGCATCTGCAACTGCTCGGGCGTGACCTTGGCCGCTGCAGTTTCTGCCGCCAGCCCCTCGAGCGCCAGGCGGATGCTGCGAATTTCTGCGTATTGCGCCTGGCTCAGCACCGGCACGCGGATGTCGCGCGGGGTTTTCAGAATCAGCGCCTTCTCTTTGGCCAGCTGCAGGATCGCATCGCGCACCGGTGTGACGCTGGTGCCCAATTGCTCGGCCAGGTCGCGGATGCGCAGCCGATCGTTTGGCTGGAAGCGACCGGTGATCAGGGCTTCACGCAGCAGCGCGTAAACGCCACTGCCCAGGTAGGTGTGGCTGAGACCTTCGATGGGGTATTTCATGGCGTGTCTTCCGTGGGCGCTGGCGCGGCGATTCTACCGCGCAGCGCTCATACGTGCTGGCCGCCGTTGACGTGAATTTCCGCGCCATTGACGTAAGTCGCCCCGGACGTGCAGAGAAAATACACCAGCGAGGCGACTTCCTCGGGTTTGCCCAGGCGATGCATGGGGATGTTGCGCTCGACGATCTGCTCGGTGCCGGAGGAGAGGATCGAGGTGTCGATTTCCCCTGGCGCGATGGCATTGACGCGCACGCCATGGCAGCCGAATTCATGGGCCATCTCGCGGGTCAGCGCCGCCAGCCCGGCCTTGGACGCTGCATAGGCGGAACCCGCGAATGGGTGAACCCGCGAGCCTGCGATGGAGGTGACGTTGATGATGCTGCCCTGGGCCGCTTTCAGTTCCTCGAACAGGCCGCGGGCGAGCAGGGCGGTGGAGAACAGGTTGACGTTGAATACCTTGGTCCAGGTGGCGTAGTCGCTGCCCAGCACGCCGAGGCGTGCGCCGTCCTCGCCCTTGGGCGATATGCCGGCGTTGTTGACCAGTGCATCCAGGCGCCCGCCGAGCTTTTCGCGGATCAGCGGCAGGCTCTCCTGCAAATGCTCGATGTCTTCCAGGTCAAGGTGAATGTGATTGAGCTTGCCCTCGGCCCAGGGGCATTCGGCGACCCAGTCGTGGCGCGAGGCGGTGAAGACTCGCCAGCCCGCTGCATGGAAGTGTTTGACCGTGGCGTGGCCGATGCCGCGGCTGGCGCCGGTCAGCAGCAGGGTTTTCTGATCGCTCATGACTTATCTCCGCAGTAGAGGGCTCGCGCAAGCACTGTAGCTGGTCTGATCATCGCTCAATGAAAAATATGATGCATCATAAATTTTTGAGTGTTTTAATGAATCCGCCGTGCACGCCAATAACAACAAGTAGATGGCCTGGTGGACATGTTCGATGCCTCAGTGCTGGGTCCAGTGCCCCATGGTTCTTGTCGGTAAAGCACCGGTGTTTCTTCCTTGAAGCTGCCCTTACCCATCCAGAGCCTCGGCCCTGCCAGGAGCAACCCTCAATGTTCAAGAAAACCGCACTAATGATCGCCCTCGCCAGCAGCACCGCCACTCTGCAGGCGGCAGAAAAACTCGCCGTGGTTTCCTTTGGCGGTGACAACAAAGTGGTTCAGGAAACCGCCTTCTACAAACCTTTCGAGGCGCGTGAGAAGGTGCGCATCGAGGCCTCCGCGTACAACGGCGAGATGGCCAAGATCAAGGTCATGGCCGACACCGGGCAGGTTTCCTGGGACGTGGTTGAAGTGGAGACCCCCGAGCTGATCCGCGGTTGCAGTGAAGGGCTGTTCGAGCCGCTGGACTGGGCGAAGATCGGCAAGCGTGAGGATTTCATTCCCGAAGCAGTGAGCGACTGCGGCGCCGGGATCTTCATCTGGTCGACGGTACTGACCTACGACAGCAGCAAACTCAAGGGCGCTCCCACGGGCTGGGCTGATTTCTGGGACGTGCAGAAATTCCCGGGCAAGCGCGGCCTGCGCCGTGGTGCCAAGTTCACTCTGGAGTTCGCCCTGCTTGCCGACGGCGTGGCGCAGGCCGATCTGTACAAGGTGCTGGGCACCGAAGAAGGCGTCGAGCGGGCGTTCCGCAAGCTCGATCAGCTCAAGCCCAACATCCAGTGGTGGGAAGCCGGCGCGCAGCCGCTGCAATGGCTGGCCGCCGGTGACGTGGTGATGACCTCGGCCTACAACGGCCGCGTGACCACCGCGCAGAAGGAAGGCCGCGACTTCGTCATGCAATGGAATGGCAGCCTTTACGACCTCGATCACTGGGCCATCGTCAAAGGCAGCAAGAACAAGGAACTGGCCGAGAAATTCATCGCCATGGCCAGCACGCCCGAGTTGCAGAAGGTCTATGCCGAGGGTATTCCCTATGGCCCGACCAACACCCATACCATGGCGCTGATCGACCCGGCGATTCAGGGCAGCCTGCCGACGGCGCCGCAGAACCTCAAGAACGCTCGCGCCATGGATATCGAGTTCTGGATCGACCATGGCGAAGACCTGGAGCAGCGCTTCAACGCCTGGGCCAGCAAGTAACTGACAACGCAGAGCCCGGCAGTGGGAGCGGGCCATGTCCGCGTAATCTTGGGCATGGCCCGTTTGCACTGGATGAGCTGCGGCAACAGGCAGTAACGCGAATTGAACGATAAGCCGATTCTTGGCGGAGTGTACGGATGTGTCGCTGAATACCCAGATTGTCCATGACCCCTTACTGCAGGCGCAGCCGGCACAGGTCAGCGCGGTGCGCGCCGGTATCATCGCCAGCGAGCGCTTCGGCGTGCTGGGCAGTGCCCGCCCGCTGGCGGGTGAGCGTGATCTGAATTTCCAGCTGAGCTGTGCGGATGGCGCCTCGTATCTGCTGAAAATTTCCCACCCGCTGGAAAACCCCCAGGTGGTGGATTTCCAGAATCAGGCGCTGCTGCAGATCCAGCGCGCCGACCCCGAACTGCCGGTGCAGCGTGTGTATCCAGCGCATGACGGGCGCTATCAGGCGGCGGTCGATATCGATGGTCAGCAGATGCTGGTGCGTCTGCTGTCATTCGTCGAAGGGCTGCCTTTGCATCAGGTCAGCGCTCGCAGCGCCGGATTGCGCCAGAACCTGGGCGACGCCATGGCGCGGCTCGACAGGGCGCTGGCCGATTATCAGCACCCGGCCTCTGGGCATGAACTGCTCTGGGACATGCAGCACGCTGCCCGGCTGCGAGCGCTGCTGGTACATATCGATGACGGACCCCTCAGAGCGCTGGCGAGCGCGGCGCTGGATGCCTTCGAGGCCCGCGCCTTGCCGCGTTATCCTGCTCTGCGGCGGCAGGTGATCCATAACGACCTCAACCCGCATAACGTGATCGTCGACCCCGAGCAGCCGGAGCGGGTGCTGAATATTCTCGACTTCGGCGATATGGTCGAGGCGCCGTTGATCAACGAAGTGGGCGTGGCAGCGGCCTATCAGGTGGGGCATGACGGTGACGTGCTGGCGCCCGCGCTGGACTTCGTGGCCGCCTACCACCAGCGCAATCCGCTACTTGCAGAGGAGCTGGATATCCTCGGCGAGCTGATCGCCACACGGTTGGTGATGACCATCGCCATCACCGCCTGGCGCGCCAGCCTGCACCCGGAAAACCGCGACTACATCCTGCGCAACGTGCCGCAAGCCAGCGCCAGCCTGCGTGGGCTGGCGGCCATCGAACCGGCAGTGGTGCGCCAACGTATTCATCAAGCCTGCCAGGGAGCCTTGCAGCCATGACCATGATCAACGGCTTCAGCGCGGCGGATGCCGAGCGCCTGAGCGAAAAGGAACGCAGCCTGATCGCGCGCCGCGAACGGCTGCTTGGCCCGGCCTACCGGCTGTTCTACGAGCGTCCGCTGCACGCCGTGCGTGGCGAAGGTGTATGGCTCTACGATGCCCAGGGCCGGCGCTATCTGGACGCCTACAACAACGTGGCGTCCATCGGTCACTGTCACCCGCGGGTGGTGCAGGCGATTGCCTCGCAGGCAGCAGTGCTCAATACCCACACCCGCTATCTGCAGGAAGGTATTCTCGATTACGCCGAGCAGCTGTTGGCGACCTTTCCGGCCGGCCTGGAGCAGGTGATGTTCACCTGCACCGGCAGCGAGGCCAACGACCTGGCGCTGCGCATCGCCCGACACTACACCGGCGGCACCGGTGTGATCATCACCCGTTTCGCCTACCACGGGGTGACCGGTGATATTTCCGCGCTGTCGCCATCACTCGGCGCCAGCATCCAGCTTCCTGGACATGCCCGCTGCGTGCACGCCCCGGATGTCTATCGCCTCGGGCCCGAGGCGGGCAAGCTGTTCGCGGAAGACGTGCGGGCCGCCATCGCCGATCTGCGCGCCCACGGCATCAAGCCGGCGGCGCTGCTGATCGACGGCATCTTCGCCAGCGATGGCATCTTCGCAGGGCCCGAAGGCTGCATCGCCGAAGCGGTCGCCATCGCCCAGTCCGAGGGGCTGCTGTACATCGCCGATGAAGTGCAGTGCGGCTTTGCCCGCACCGGCTCGCATATGTGGGGTTTCCAGCGCCACGGCGTGCAGCCGGATCTGGTCAGCCTTGGCAAACCCATGGGCAATGGCCAGCCGATCGCCGGTGTGGTGGCGCGCCCCGAGGTGCTCGAACCGTTCGGCCGCAGCATGCGCTACTTCAATACCTTTGGCGGCAACCCGGTGTCCTGCGCCGCCGGCCAGGCGGTGCTGGACGTGATCCGCGATGAAGGCCTGCAGCAGCGCTCGGCGCAGATCGGCGATTACCTGCTGGCCGGCATCCGCCAGCTGTCCCAGCGCCACGATCTGATCGGCGATGTGCGCGGGGCGGGGATGTTCATCGGCGTCGAACTGGTCAGTGATCGGGCCAGCAAGGCGCCGGCGGCCGAGCAGGCCAAGCGGGTGGTCAACGGCATGCGCGAGCGCGGCGTGCTGATCAGCGCGGCCGGGCCGCTGGAGAACATCCTGAAGATCCGGCCGTTGCTGGCGTTTGAGCAAAGCCATGCCGATCTGTTGATCACGGCCCTGGATGAGGCTTTGCAGGCGCTGGCCTGAGTTAATCAGGCCCGCTTGAGAAACTCGGCGGGCACGGCTTGCGTCAGCCACACGCCATTGTCGGCCTGGAAGAATTCGAAGCCCTGCGCGTGCATGCGCAACGCGTCGACGTCGAGAATCACCGGGCTGCCGTAGCGCTGGCCGACCTGCAGGGCAGTTGGTACATCCTGGGACAGGTGCACGTGATGGCGCGCCCCGGCGACCAGGCCCTGGTTTTCGATGGATTCCAGAAAGCGGCTGGCCGTGCCGTGGTAGAGGCGTTCGGGCGGCTGCTTCTGCACATGTTGCAGCTGCACCTGGGCGGTCGAGTGGCCTTGAGCGGCGCGGATGCGGCGGCCATCGGTGGACAGGCTGAAGCGCTTCTTGTCGCTGCTGGCCACCACGTCTTGGATGGTTTCGATATCCAGCGAGCGATCGCTGCGCGCCGCGCCTGCGATCAGCGCATCGATGTCGGCCCAGCCTTCGCTGTCCAGCTGCAGGCCAATGGCCTGTGGCTCATGACGCAGCACGAAGCTGAGGAATTTGCTGATTTCTTCGCGGCTCATCTTTCAATTACATCCATGTCGTAAAACGGTGCTTACGCGCCGGGTTTGCTGTCCAGCGCCTTGCAGCTGGCGGCGAAGTTCTGCTTGCAGGCGCTCTGGAACAGGCGGCGAGCCTGGTTGGGGTCACGCTGCACGCCATCGATGCCGCGCAGGTAAAGGTTGCCGAGAATGTGCTGGGCCATGGGGTTGCCGCTGCTGGCGGACTGGTTCAGGTACTTGAGCATGGCGGGTGGGTTGCGGAATTCCGGGTTGTCGCGGCCGGTATAGAGGTAGGCCAGGCTGACCGCCGCTTCGGCATGGCCGCGGTCGGCGGCCTGCTTCCACCAGTATTCGGCCTGCTTGAGATCCTTCTGCGGCTTGCCGACGAAATAGAAGCTGCCGAGCTTGAACTGGCTGTCCAGGTCGCCGCGCTGGGCCAGTTCGCTCAGGCGCTGAAAGTCGCCCTCGGCGGCCTGCTGTTCCGGCGAGGCGGTACTGGGCGCACCCTGATTGGCGGGCGTCTGGCTTTCATCGCGGTTGGCGCAACCGGCGAGCAGGGCGAGAAAGCTGGCGAGCAGCAATGGCGTGGTCAAGGCGGACAGTCGGTTCATACATGGGCTCCAGGGCAAGGGACGGCCTGCGCTGCATGGCCTTGAGAGCCAGGGAGCCGTCGGTGCTTTGATGATTGTCGTGCTTCGACCCGCCCGTCAGCGAACCGTTCGCCTGTTGATAGCGGATGTCGCTTGGTGGTGTGAAATTAATCGTGTATTTTTTCATGAAATATCTATTCGATAATTTCATTTCATGTTTCGCCAATCCACTCACCACCTCGCTACCTACTATGCCGGCACCTTCCCGGGCGTCATGGCCGAGCGTGCTGCGCTGGAAGAAAGCCTGAATTGTGATGTGGTGATTATCGGTGCCGGCTTCAGTGGGCTGCACTGCGCCCTGCGCCTGGCCCAGGCCGGCAAGCGCGTGGTGGTGCTGGAAGCCAGTCGCGTGGCCTGGGCGGCTTCCGGGCGCAATGGCGGGCAGGCGCTGCTCGGTTGGTCGTGCGATATGCCGCCGCTGGAAAAGGCCCTTGGCCTCGATGGCGCTCGTCAGCTGTGGAGCAGCATGTGCTGGGCCGCCGATGAACTACGTGAATTGCCGGTGCGCCATGGTTTCGAGGTGGATTACCGGCGCGGCAGCCTGTGGACCGCGGTGCTGCCGCGCCGCGTCGGCCAGCTTCGCGAGGCGCTGCACAAATGGGGCTACCACGACCTGCGGCTGATCGAAGGCGCCGAGCTGCGCGAGTGGGTCGACAGCCCGCGTTACGTCGCGGCCCTGCATGATGCGCGTGGCGCGCACCTCAACCCGCTCAAGCTGGCTCAGGGGCTGGCCGCAGCCTTCGAGCAGGCCGGCGGCCGCATCTATGAGCAGACCCGCGCCCTGGCCTACGAAACCCTGGCGGACGGCTATCGGGTGCGCACGCCCCAGGGTGAAGTGCGCGCCGACGTGCTGGTGCTGGCCTGCAATGCTTACCTCGACGAACTGGATAGATCTCTGTCGCAACGGCTATTGCCCGTGGGCTCCTATCAGGTGGCCACCGCCGCGCTCGACCCCCAGCTGGCGCGCTCGCTGCTGCCGCACAACAGCTGCGTGATCGACAATCAGTTCGTGCCCGACTATTTCCGCCTGACCCCGGACAATCGTCTGCTGTTCGGCGGCGGTTGCACTTATCTCGGCGGTTTGCCCAGGGATATTCCAGCCGCCACGCGGCCCTATCTGGAGCGGGTATTTCCTCAGCTCAAAGGCGTGGCGATCGATTACGGCTGGGGCGGGCATATCGACGTCACTCTCAAGCGTACCCCGGATATCGGCCGCACCGGCCAGCGCTACTGGCTGCAGGGCTTCTCCGGCCATGGCGTGCTGCCGACTCTGGCTGCGGCGCGGGCGGTGACCGACGCGATTGCCGGCGACGAGCAATTGCTGGCGCTCTACCAGCGCATCGGCAATCCGTGTTTTCCCGGCGGCGCCTGGTTCGCCGCACCGCTGGAAGCAGCGGGCAAGGCCTGGTATCGCCTGCGTGACTATTTATGAAGGGCTCCACCGTCATGGACATGCAGGAAGAAATCGAAGGCCTCGCGATCCTGATTCGCGACCTGCGCAAGCACAAGAACCTCACGCTCGGTGAGTTGGCCGCACGCATTGGTCGCTCGGTGGGCTTTTTGTCCCAGGTCGAGCGTGGCCTGTCGAAGCCGACCGTGGCGGACCTGACCGCCATCAGCGAAACCCTCGGTGTGTCGACCACCTACTTCTACAGTCTCGACAAACCCCGCGAGCTGCCCTGGGTCACTCGCCCAGGGGAGCGACGCACCCTTTATTACGCCGGCGGCATCACTGATATGCTGGCCTCGCCGAGCATGTCGGCCGGCTTCGCCATGCTGGAAAGCCATCTGGCGCCCGGCGCCACCAGTGGCGAGGGGCACCTGAACGACAGCTCGGAGCAGGGCGGTTTCGTGCTCGAAGGCCAGCTGAGCATCTGGCTGGATGACCAGCCCGAGCCGGTCACCCTCGGTCCCAATGACAGCTTCCAGCTACCGCCGCACAGCCAGTTTCGCTACGCCAACCTTACCGACCAGCCCGCACGGGTGCTCTGGGTGTTCCGCTAGGCGGGCACGGGAAATCACACATGACCTTCAGCAGTTTGTCCGACGAAGTCCGGGCCTTTCGCGCCGCCCACCCCGACGTGCGTTATGTCGATCTGATCTGCCTGGACATTCCCGGGCATTTCTACGGCAAGCGTTACCCTATCGACATGCTGGAAAAGGTCGCTGCCGGCAGCCTGCTCAAGCTGCCGCAGAACTGCGTGCTGCTCGGCGCCCAGGGCGGCCTGCACGAGATCGGCGACTACTGCTTCAATGACGGCGACCCGGATGCCACGCGCCGCCTGATCCCCGGCACGCTCAAACCGGTGCGCTGGGAGCAGCAGCCGCTGGGGCAGATGCTGATCAGCTCCGATGGCACCGACTCGCCCATCGAATTCGAGCCCCGGGAGGTACTGGCCCGAGTCCTGTCGCGCCTGGCCGCCAAGGGCATCCATCCGGTGGTGGCCTTCGAGCTGGAGTTTTACCTGTTCGACCGCGCCCTGAAGGACGGCCTGCCGCAATACCCCCGCGACCCGCTGTGCGGTGACGAGGATGACCAGCCGAATCTGCATATCGAGCGGCTCTCGCGCTTCTCGCCGGTGCTGCACGAAATCGTCGAGGTGGCCAATGAACAGGGCATCGACGCCAACGTGATCACCGCGGAGATCGGCCCCGGGCAGTTCGAGATCAACTTCGGCCACTGCGAAGACGGCCTGCAGGCAGCCGACTGGGCCGCGCTGTTCACCCGTCTGACCCGCGGTGTGGCCCTCAAGCACGGCCACCGGGCGAGTTTCATGAGCAAGCCTTACCTGGATGCCCCGGGCAGCGGCATGCACGTGCACGTGAGCCTCTATGACCGGCAGGGCAACAACCTGCTGGCGCCGGATGACGGCGGGCCGCTGCGCCACGCGGTGGCCGGTTGCCTGGACTGGCTGCCGCACTGCATGCCGATCTTCGCGCCGCACCGCAATGCCTACCGCCGCTACGGCTCACGGGTGAACGCCGCCAGCCGTGCCAGTTGGGGCTATGAGGATCGCGATGCCTGTGTGCGGATTCCCGACTCCGACGACCGCAACCTGCGCATCGAACACCGCCTCGCCGGGGCCGATGCCAACCCGTATCTGGTGCTGGCGGCCATCCTTTCGGCCATGGAACACGGCCTGGAGCAGCGCGCCGAACCCATCGCGCCGCTGAACGAGAACCGCCAGAGCGGCATCGACTTTCCCATGGACATGCTCGGGGCGGTGGCGCAGATGCGTCATCACCCGGCGGTCAATGCCGGGCTGGGCGAAGAGTTCGTGATGGTCTACTGCGAGAACAAGCGCCAGGATCATCTGGCGTTCATGGAGCATATCAACGCGCGTGAGTACCGCTGGTTCCTTTAAGGCGTACGCATCTATAAATAGAAAAAACCCGCCAATGGCGGGTTTTTTCTATGGGCTGCGGGTTAGCGGAACAGCGACCAGCTCACCGCATAGTCATTGAAGCCCAGGCCCCACAACGCCACGGTCAGCGCCAGCAGCAGCTCGAGCACCAGTACGCCGATGGCCAGGGTGCCGCCGGAGATGGTCAGGCCTTCGTTGACCGGAATGCGCAGGAACGCCGGCATGCCCACATAGAGCAGACGTGCGCTGTAGGCCAGGGCGATGATGCCGACGATCAGCAGCAGCCAGGCTTTCGGGTAGAGCAGCGCGATGCCGGCGATGAACAGCGGCGTGGCCACGTAACCTGCGAAGATGATGCAGCGGCTGCGGCTCGGGCGACTGGCGAAGGAGTCGGACATCCAGTGGATGACATTACCCATGATCGCCACGCCGATCAGCATCAGGATGTAGAACACGATGCCCAGCGCCGCCGCAGTCGGCACCGCGACCTTGTAGGCTTCGCCGCCCAGGTGCCAGCCGATCTGGGTGGTACCGATGAATGCGCTGACGACGGGGATAAGTGCCATCAGCAGAACGTGTCGTGCATAAAGGTTGGTGATGCTTTCCTTTTCCCGGTCGATGTTGCGCCACTCGCGGCCCGGGTTGGACAGTAACCCCCAAATGTGATTGATCATGACTCTTCTCCTCTGGCTCCAGCATCGCGCCGGCATGAGATATCCGAGAGCTGATCAGCCTGGATTGTGCGGCAATCGCCATTCAATTCAGCCCTCACAGGTATGAGTGAAGATCACCGCAATAGGTTTGACCAGAAATTCGCCGGGGCGCCCCTCACTGCCTTGGTGCTAGGACGAACGCTGCGGCACGCGCCGCATTTGGCGGGGCACGAGCGCACTCGCCCGCCTGACCGCAGGCGTCGTAACCGGGTATGTCCACCTCACCTGTCTTGGAACACTCCGACTGCCTGCAAAGCCCGCCAGTGGCGGCGCTGGCCTTGGGTGGAGTAGGGGAGGGCGCATAACCTTATATTTCCTGTGTGCTCTTTGGCCCCTGCCCGGTGCGGGGCAAAGGTGCTATGTTGCGCACCCTCTCAAATGGGGTCAGAACATGAGCGACGACAAGGCACGTAACCCATCCATCGAGCAGCCGGACTCGGGCAAGCGCGGTGGTTGTCTGTGGCTGACTCTGCTGGGCCTGGGCTTCATCGTGCTGGTGTTCGGCATCATCATCTATGCCATCACCCGGGAGCAGACGGCTGACGTGCAGGCCAATGAACAGCGCGCCATTCAGGCCTGCTGGGTCAAGGCCAACGACCCGTCGGCCACGCCCACCTCCCGTGCTTTTGCCACCGACAGCTGCAAGGAAATGGAAAAGCAGTTTCGCATCAAATACGGGCGGGATTCCGAGCGATGAGCGCGGATCAGGCCGCACCGTCCAAGCGCTTCCTGTTGACCCTGTGCCTGCTGGCGCTGGTCATCGTCTTGGCCATGGCGGCCTGGGCGTGGAGCCGCTTCGGGGTGTCGTACCTGCGGCCCTTTGGTGATCAGGAGCAGCAGGCGGTGTTCTTCCAGGGCGGCGGCCTCAAGCTGCCCGCCGAGCTGGCCGGGCCAGGCAAGATTCGCGTGGTGCACTTCTGGGACCCGCAATGCCCCTGCCACAAGGAAACCGACGCTCACCTCAATTACTTGATCGGCCTGTACCGGTTTTCCGGCGTCGAGTTCTACAGCGTGCAGAAGCCGGGCAGCAAAGGCGAGATGCTGCCGTTTCTGCGCGGCAAGCTGACGCCTCTGGAGTCCATCGAAGGCATGGAGTCGATTCCGGCCAGCCCGGCCATCGCCATCTGGGACCAGAAGGGCAACCTGGCCTATGCCGGCCCTTACAGCGAAGGGCTGGTCTGTAACTCGTCAAACAGTTTCGTCGAGCCGATTCTCGACGCGCTGTCGGCCAACCGCAGCGTCTCGGCGGCCAATACCATGGCGGTGGGCTGCTACTGCGACTGGCAGGCGAAAGAGGGTTCTTGATTCATCGCAGTAATCCACAGATTTTTTAGGGTTACTGCTGTGCGACATATTGACGCGCAAATGCGCAGATATGAGCCACTATTATATGTCGCAACGCTCCCGGTGATTCGCGCTCGGCCTGCAGGCGATCCTTCGCTCCTTGGCTGTAGCTGTGATCATGTGGGGCTTTGCGAGTTGCACGAGCTGTTGCCAGCTGCCCGATGGCGGCTGGTCTGGCAGGGTCGGGGCAGGGCGGGGCGGTTGTTACACCCCGACTATTTGTAGGCCCATCGTCGTTATGCGGTTGGTTTTTTCGGCTGCGTAACCGAAAATGTCGCCCCCTCCGTTTAGTAGTTTCGAAGCTGAAACGATTTCGGTGCCTCGGCGCATCGTTTTCCTGGCATGTCCTGCTGTATTGGGCGTCGTCAGGCTGAACAGAACGCTATGTGGGATATCACTTTGCTGAAGGTCGTGAAATGAGAGAAGAGAAGTACCACCGCTTGTTCCGCACGCTTCTGACGATTGTCGTGGCCGTCTCCCTGAGTGGCTGCGACTGGGTTCTTTTCGATTCGAAAGGCCAAATCGGCATTGAGCAGCGCAACCTGATCATTACCGCCACTCTGCTGATGCTGATCGTGGTGGTACCCGTCATTTTCATGACCATTCTGTTCGCCTGGCGCTATCGCTCCTCGAACAAGGACGCGACCTACGCGCCTGAGTGGGCTCACTCGCACAAGATCGAGGCCATCGTCTGGGGCGTCCCTTGCGTGATCATCATCGTGCTGGCGGTGATCACCTGGAAGACCACCCACTCGCTCGACCCCTACAAGCCCATCGAGCACGAGAACAAGCCGCTGACCGTCGAAGTGGTTTCGCTGGACTGGAAATGGCTGTTCATCTATCCGGAGCAAGGTGTCGCTTCGGTCAATGAGCTGTACATCCCGGCCAACACGCCGATCAGCTTCCAGATCACTTCGCAGACCGTGATGAACACCTTCTTCATCCCGCAGCTCGGCGGCATGGTCTACGCCATGGGGGGCATGCGCACCCAGCTGCACCTGATCGCCAACGAAGAGGGCGAGTTCTTCGGCCTGTCCGGCAACTACAGCGGTCATGGCTTCTCGGGCATGAAGTTCCAGACCCATGCGACCAGCCAGGAAGAGTTCGACCAGTGGGTCGCCAAGGCCAAGCAGTCGCCTAACACCCTGGACTTCAATGGCAGCTACCAGATGCTCGCCAAACCGAGTGAAAACAACCCAGTCGAGTACTTCAATGCTCAGCCAGGTCTGTTCCGGCAGATCCTCGGCCAGTACATCGATTACAAGAGCAACCCTGTGAGCGAAGCCGCGCACGCTTCAGGTGCGGAGGAATAAACGATGTTCGGAAAGCTGACACTAGATGCAATACCCCTGCACGAGCCCATCCTTGTAGTCACCATGATCGCGGTGGCTCTGGGTGGTCTCGGGGTGGTTGGTGCCCTGACCTACTTCAAGAAGTGGGGCTACCTGTGGACCGAGTGGCTGACTTCGGTCGACCACAAGAAAATCGGTGTGATGTACATTCTCGTCGCCCTGGTCATGCTGCTGCGTGGCTTCGCTGACGCGATCATGATGCGTACCCAGCTGGCAATCGCCACGGGTGGCTCCGAAGGCTATCTGCCGCCGCACCACTACGATCAGATCTTCACCGCTCACGGTACGATCATGATCTTCTTCGTGGCCATGCCTCTGGTGGTCGGTCTGATGAACATCGTCACGCCGCTGCAGATCGGTGCGCGCGACGTTGCCTTCCCGTTCCTGAACTCTCTGAGCTTCTGGCTGTTCGTGGTCGGCGTGCTGCTGACCAACATCTCCCTGTTCGTGGGTGAGTTCGCCATGACCGGCTGGGTCGCGTATCCGCCATTGTCGGGGATCGAGTACAGTCCGGGGGTCGGGGTCGACTACTACATATGGGCGCTGCAGATATCCGGTATCGGTACACTGCTCACCGGTGTCAACTTCTTCGTGACCATCATCAAGATGCGTGCCCCTGGCATGACCCTGATGAAAATGCCGATCTTCACCTGGACCATCCTGTGCACCAGCGTGATCATCTGCGGCGCGTTCCCGATCCTGACTGCCGTGCTCGGCATGCTGACTCTGGACCGTTACCTGGATTTCCACTTCTTCACCAACGAAGCAGGTGGTAACCCGATGATGTACGTCAACCTCCTGTGGGCCTGGGGCCACCCTGAGGTGTACATCCTGATCCTGCCGGCTTTCGGCGTGTTCTCCGAAGTCACCGCAGTGTTCGCACGCAAGCGTCTGTTCGGTTACGCCTCGATGGTCTGGGCTACCGTGGCGATCACCGTACTGTCGTTCGTGGTATGGCTGCACCACTTCTTCACCATGGGCTCTGGCGCCAGCGTCAACGCCTTCTTCGGTATCGCGACGATGATCATCGCCATTCCGACCGGTGTGAAGATCTTCACCTGGCTGTTCACCATGTACCGCGGTCGTCTGGAGTTCACTTCGCCGATCCTGTGGACCCTGGGCTTCATCATCACCTTCTCCATCGGTGGTATGACCGGCGTACTGCTGGCCGTTCCGGGTGCTGACTTCCTGCTGCACAACAGCCTGTTCCTGATCGCCCACTTCCACAACGTGATCATCGGCGGTGCGGTATTCGGCTACATGGCCGGTATCACCTTCTGGTTCCCGAAAGCGTTCGGCTTCAAACTGCACGAAGGTTGGGGCAAGGCGTCGTTCTGGTTCTGGATCGTCGGCTTCTACTTCGCCTTCATGCCGCTGTACGTACTGGGCTTCATGGGCATGACCCGTCGCCTGAACAGCACCACCAACCCCGAGTGGGAGCCGTGGCTGTACGTGGCCGTGGTCGGCGCCGTGCTGATCGGTATCGGTATCCTGTGCACCCTGATCCAGTTCGCTGTGTCGATCATCAAGCGCAAGGAACTGGCCGACGTGACTGGCGACCCATGGGACGCCCGTACCCTGGAGTGGTCGACTTCCTCGCCACCTCCGTTCTACAACTTCGCCGTTACTCCGCATGCTGACCGCATCGACGAGTTCCACGAGCAGAAGCGTGATGGCCTCAAGCCTGCGCCAAGTAAGTACTCGCCGATCCACATGCCGAAGAACACCGGCGTTGGCTTGATCATGTCCATTGGTGCGCTGGCCTTCGGCTTCGCCCTGATCTGGCATATCTGGTGGCTGGCTGCATTGAGCTTCGTAGGTACCTTCGCCGTTCTGATTCGCAACAGCTACAACACAGACGTCGATTACTACGTGCAGCCCGATGAGATCGAGCGCATCGAGAATGCACACATTCAAGCAAAGGCTAAGCAGGCGTAAACCATGTCCAGTGAAGTTTTGAGCAACCACGCCGCTCATGACGATGATCATGAGCACGAGCATCACCACGACGCGGGTGAAATGAAGGTCTTCGGGTTCTGGATTTACCTGATGACCGACTGCATCCTGTTCGCGAGTATCTTTGCAGGCTTCGCGGTGCTCAGCACCGCGTACGCCGGCGGGCCTACTCCGAAGGATCTGATCGACCTGAAACTGGTTTTGGTCGAAACCTTCGCCCTGCTGTTCTCCAGTATCACCTACGGCATGGCCATGCTGGCCATGTACCGTGGCGACAAGGGCAAAGTGCTGTCCTGGCTTGCCGCGACCTTCCTGTTCGGCCTGGTGTTCATCTCGATCGAGCTGTACGAGTTCCACCACCTGATCCATGAAGGCGCCGCGCCGCAGGTCAGCGCCTACTGGTCGGCATTCTTCACGCTGGTCGGCACCCATGGTCTGCACGTCAGTGCCGGCCTGGTGTGGATGGCCGTGATGATGCACCAGGTCGCCAGCCGTGGCCTGACTCCGGTCACCCAGACTCGCCTGAGCTGCCTGAGCCTGTTCTGGCACTTCCTCGACGTGGTCTGGATCTGCGTGTTTACCGTTGTTTACCTGATGGGGGCTCTGTAATGGCTCATGATCACCACTCTGCCGCTGGCGCCAGCCACGGCAGCACCAAGGATTACGTCGTCGGCTTCGTGCTGTCGGTGATCCTCACCGTGATCCCGTTCGCGATCGTGATGAACCCCGTCATGTCGAAAGCGGCCACGCTGTTCACCATCGTCGCGTTCGCGGTCGTGCAGATCTACGTGCACCTGGTGTACTTCCTGCACATGAACACCTCGTCCGCTCAGCGTTGGAACACGGTTGCCTTCGTGTTCACCATCCTGATCACCATCATCGTCGTAGCGCTCTCCATCTGGATCATCTGGAGCATGCACTACTACATGATGGCCAATTAAAAGAGAGCAGCCTGATGTTCAAGCAATACCTGCTCCTGACCAAGCCGGGCATCGTCTTCGGGAACATGATTTCCGTGGCCGGTGGCTTCTTCCTGGCTTCGAAGGGGGATATCGACCTGATGCTGTTCCTGGCAACAGCACTCGGCGTCGCTCTGGTGATTGCTTCCGGTTGCGTGTTCAACAACTACATCGATATGGACATCGATGAAAAGATGGAGCGGACCAAGAACAGGGTGCTGGTAAAAGGCCTGGTTCCGCCGACTCATGCCATCGTTTACGCCTGCATCCTCGGGATTGCAGGCGTTGCCTTGCTCTATAAAGCCACGAATCTGCTTGCAGTCGCCTTGGTCCTGATGGGCTTCGTCGTCTACGTCGGGCTGTACAGCCTGTACCTCAAGCGCAATTCGGTTTATGGAACCCTGGTTGGCAGTCTGTCGGGCGCCGCTCCGCCTGTTGTGGGCTATTGCGCTGTAAGCAACGAGTTCGACATGGGGGCAGCGATTCTGCTGCTGATCTTCAGCCTCTGGCAGATGCCCCACTCGTACGCTATCGCCATCTTTCGTTTCAACGACTACCAGGCCGCCAACATTCCGGTGTTGCCGGTGATCAAGGGCGTTCCCGCTGCCAAGCGCAGCATCGTCTTGTATATCGCCGCGTTCTTGGTCGCCACCCTGATGCTGACCATCAGTGGTTACGCCGGCTACAGCTACTTCGTGGTAGCGGCAGTCAGCGGCGCCTACTGGTTGTGGATGGGGGTGTCGGGTTACAAAGCCGTCGATGACAAGGTCTGGGCACGTAAGCTGTTCGTGTTCTCCATCGTCACCATCACCGCCCTGAGCGTGATGATGTCGGTGGACTTCCAGGCCACGCCGAGCCAGATGCTGATGACCTCGGTCAATCACATCTGCGGCGCCGACAACGTCAGCGGTTTCTGTGCGGCATTTGCCTCGCGCTGAGCCTTGACGAGCGAATCGAGCGGGCCCCGTCATCACTGGTGACGGGGCCCGTTTTCGTTATGCGCTGATAATCTGTATGCGCCGAATTCTGAGAGTGGAAAACATGACCGTGAACGATAAAGACGCTTTCATCATCGGCCTCAAGGAGCGCTTGCCCGAGGATCTGCGTGACTCCTTCAGCGCCGAGCAGCTCGCCGCGCTCAAGGTGGCCTTCGGGGCACGGCAGTGGGGCAACCACCCGGTCGATCTACGGGGTACGCTGAGGGTGTGGCGCTGGCGTTACTACTTCGTGTTTCTGGCCGGCCGCAACCGCCGTGACCTGACGCGTGCCCAGCAGGAGCTGTCGCTGACCGCCAAGGCATTGGGCATGAGCCTGTTCCTGATGGCCTCTCTGGCGATCGGCCTGCTGTTTCTCTACCTGATCAAGTCGGCGCTGGGCATCAACCTGTTTTCCAACTTCTCCCTGGGTCTGTGGGACTGGTTCAACCGCGCCTGAACAGCAACACCTTGAGCCCGCCTTCAGGGCTCACGTCGGGAAATTCCGGTGGGTTGTCCAGGCGGCGCTCGAAGTGCAGCTCAGGGGCTTCGCTGGCCATGCCCTTGATCAGAAAGTCGCTGCCGATATCCGGGTCGTTGACGCAGGCCAGTACCGAGCCCTCTGCACTGAGCAGCTCGGGCAGCCGGCGCAGGATCTTCTGATAGTCACGGGTCAGGGCGAAGCTGCCTTTCTGGAAGGACGGCGGATCGATGATGATCAGGTCGTACGGGCCATGGCGCTTGACCTTGCCCCAGGACTTGAACAGCTCGTGGCCGAGAAAACTCAGCCGGCTCAGGGCATGGTCGTTGAGGCGATGATTGTCGCGCCCACGGGCCAGGGCCGCCTTGGCCATGTCCAGATTGACCACGTGCTCGGCACCGCCCGCCAGCGCGGCGACCGAAAAGCCGCAGGTGTAGGCGAACAGGTTGAGCACCCGCTGACCTCTGGCATGTTCGCGCACCCAGCGTCTTCCCAAACGCATGTCGAGAAACAGGCCAGTGTTCTGCTTGCGGCCGAGGTCGAGTAGATAGCGCAGCCCGTCTTCCTCGATGATCCATTCTTCGGGCAACTCGCCAAGCAGGCACTGCATCGGGCTGTCGGGCAGGTAGCGCTGTTGCAGCAGCAGGCTGTGGGCGCCGCTGCCTCGCCACTCATCCGACTCGCTCAACTGCAGCAGCATGGTCTGCAGGGCTTGCAGCTGATCGGTCGGCGGCTCGCGGAACAGGCACACCAGCATGATGCCCTGCAGCCAGTCGACCGTGATGTGCTCAAGCCCCTCCCAGCAACGGCCTCGCCCATGGAACAGACGGCGTGTTTCGCTTGGCGGGGTGAGCAGGGCGCTGGTCAGGTGTTGGCGTAGCAGTGTGATTTGGGTGGCATTCATGGGCGTGGAGCTGTCAGCGGGCGGGGCGCGGCAGTGTAAACCAAAGACGTCTGCAGCTTATGGGCGGGGGCGTTTCGTAGAGCATAAAAAAGCCCGTCACGAGGACGGGCCAAATATGCCACTGGAGTCAGCGATGCAGCGTGTGCGTTACAGGATCGACAGCGGGTAGTTGAAGATCAGGCGGTTTTCGTCGAATTCGTTGGTATTGAAATCGCGACGCAGGCTCGCGTTACGCCAGCGCATGCTCAGGTTCTTGAATGTCCCGCTTTGGATCACGTAGGCCAATTCGGTTTCACGGCCCCATTCTTTGCCATCGTCGGTAGCCGTGGTATGCACGTTGCTGCCGCTGATGTAGCGGTTCATCAGGGTCAGACCCGGAATACCGACACCGGCAAAGTTGAAGTCATGACGCACCTGCCAGGATTTCTCCTTGGCGTTGTCATAGGACGAGTTGTAGCTGTCGTTGGCCAGAGTGCCACCGCTGGTGCCGTTGACGCGCATCCAGCCGGTATCACCGGTGACCTTCTGCAGACCGACGTAGAAGGTATTGCTGCCGTACTTGGCGGAGAACAGGCCGGAATAGGTCTTGTTGTCCAGTTTGCCAGCGCGAGCGGCACCCTCTTCGTCACCCTGGAAGTAGCCCAGATTGGCGCCCAGGGTCCAGTCGCCAATAGGCTGGCTGTGGGTCAGTTGCAGGTACTGCTGCTCGTAAACATCCTTCAGCTCCGCGCCCCACAGACCCACCATGGTGCGGTCACCGTTAAACTTGTACTCGCCACCTACGAAGTTGAAACGGTCCGATGTGCCTGTCACGCCAACGTTACTGTCGCGGAACGTCATATCGTCGATGCTGGCACTGTCGCGTGTGCTGTTCTGGCGGAATTGACCGCCATAGAGCGTCAGGCCGGCAATTTCATTGGAAGTGACCTGTCCGCCACGGAATGTCTGGGGCAGGGAGCGACCGTCGTCTGCTCGCAGGATCGGCAGTACCGGCATCCACTCACCGACCTTCAGTTCGGTCTTGGAGATCTTAGCCTTGGCGGCCAGGGCTACACGGCCATAGTCATCAGCTGGATGACGGTCAGCGCCAGTGTCATGCACCGGCAGCAGCCCGGTGCCATAGGTGCCGCCACCGCCGTCGAGCTTGACCGACAGCATGCCCAGCGCATCGACACCAAAGCCGACCACGCCCGGGGTATAGCCGGAGCGTGCGTCGAGAATGAAGCTCTGGGTCCATTCTTCAGCTTTGCTCTGAGCGTTATCCGGATTGGTGAAGTTGCGGTTTATGTAGAAATTGCGCAGGTTCAGCGACACCTTGGCATCGTCGACGAAGCCTTCGGCGTGGGCGGTGAACGGCACGGCCAGGGCCATGGTTCCGGCCCCGATCAGGCCCAGCGAGATGAGTTTGCGTGCGGTCATTGTTGTTGTGCTCCCGGTTTTTGAACTGCCCGCCCTCTGCCAATCGATGATCGACATGCCGTGAGGCCGGTATGGAAATGCCCTTTACAGGGCGCAGACCTGCGCGATCACGCAGGACTCTGCCTCAGGCCCTAGCCATCGGCGAATAGGTGGCGCGCAGGTATCGAGATGAATGCGACGGGTCGGGCGCGGTTGCCCGGAAGAGGGTATGCAGGTGACGTGAAGACTGGCTTCATGATGCGACCTTTTTTGTTTTTATAAGGCTTGTTGTCATACAACATTGGCGGCGATTATCGACAGCTCCCAATCGGCTTGTCAACGCAAGCTGATGAAAAGATCTCCTGATATTTCCTCGGGCTTTCCGGGGTGACCCGCTTCCGATAGCCAAAGCCTTACCACAAGGGGCGTTCAGGTTATCGCAACACCTCCGTTCGATCATTTTTCAGCGCACTGCGATTCCGTTCCATTACTGGCTCGTCACGATGCCTGTGTTGTGCGATAACGGATGACGGCTTGCAAAACAAGAGAAACGACATGCCACATTGCCTGATCGAAGGTTCCCGCTCCCTGCTGCAAACCGTGGACGGTAGCGAATTGGTAACGAGGGTTCACGCGGCCGCCATGGGCAGCGGATTGTTCAAGGAGGGCGAGGTGAAGGTGCGGCTGAGCCTCTACGATCACTTCACGGTCGGTGGCCGCGAGGAGGATTTCGTACACGTGATCTTCTACCTGCTGGCGGGGCGCAGCGACGAGCAGAAGAAGGCGCTGTCGATGGCTATCGTGCGTGCACTGTTGGAGCGCCTGCCCGATGTTCAGAGCCTGTCGGTGGACGTGCGTGATATACGCCGCGAGGTGTTCAGCAACCGGCGTAGTTGCCTGGACGCCGGCTGAGAAAGGGCGGCAGCGCGCCGCCCCAAAGGCTTAACCGCGGTAGTAACGCTGGGCCACGAACGGCGTCTTGGCGACCTTCATGGCGACGCGCTTGCCGCGCACCAGGGCCCAGACCTCGCTGTCCACGGCGACATGGCTGCTCGGAACGTAACCCATGGCCAGTGGTGCGCCCAGGCTGGGGCCGAAGCCGCCGCTGCAGACCTGGCCGATGACTTCGCCCTCGGCGTTCACCAGTTCGGCGCCTTCGCGTACCGGCGTACGCTCCTGGGGCAGCAGGCCGACGCGCTTGCGAGCGACGCCATCGCGTTGCTGGGCGAAGATCCGCTCTGCGCCGGGAAAGCCGCCCGGGCGAGCGCCGTCGGCGCGGCGCGCCTTGGAGATGGCCCACAGCAGGCTGGCTTCGATGGGCGTGGTGTCGGTACTCATGTCATGGCCGTACAGGCACAGGCCGGCTTCCAGGCGTAGCGAATCACGGGCGCCCAGACCGATGGGCTGCACTTCCGGCTCGGCCAAGAGGCTGCGCGCCAGCGCTTCCGCATGGTTGGCCGGCACGGAAATCTCGAAGCCATCCTCGCCGGTGTAGCCGGAGCGGCTCACGTAGCAATCGACACCGAGCAGGCGCACGGGCTTGAACTGCATGAAGGTCATTTTCGCCACTTCCGGCGCCAGGCGGGTCAGTACCTCGACTGCCTTGGGGCCCTGCAGGGCGAGCAGGGCACGCTCGAAGCGCGACTCGACCTGGCACTGGCCCGCGATGCGCTGTTGCAGGTGCATCAGATCCTGATGCTTGCAGGCGGCGTTGACCACCAGAAACAGCGTGTCATTGCCCAGGTTGGCGACCATCAGGTCGTCGAGGATGCCGCCGTTGTCATCCGTGAACATGGCATAGCGCTGCATGCCGACCGGCAGGTCGAGGATATCCACCGGCACCAGGCTTTCCAGTGCCTTGGCCGCGCCGGCACCACGCAGGATGATCTGGCCCATGTGCGAGACATCGAACAGGCCGGCGGCCTCACGGGTATGCAGGTGTTCCTTCATCACACCGAGCGGGTACTGCACCGGCATCTCGTAGCCGGCGAACGGCACCATGCGTGCCCCGAGTTCCAGATGCAGGGCATGCAGCGGGGTTTTCGCCAGGATTTCAGTGGTCATGGCGCTCTCCTAATAGAGGCTGTAAGCAGCCCGCGACAACGCGCGGGCGTCATGAGAGATGGCGGCTGCCGAGCGAGCCGGCAGCCGGAGCGCGATCAGGCGTCCTGATAGGCTTCGATGGGCGGGCAGGCGCAGACCAGATTACGGTCTCCGAACACGTTGTCGACGCGGCCAACCGGTGGCCAGTACTTGCCGTCGATCAGGCTGCGGGTCGGGTAGACCGCCTGTTCACGGCTGTACGGGTGCGTCCATTCACCTACCAGTTCGGCGGCGGTGTGCGGGGCGTTCTTCAGCGGGTTGTCGTCGGCGTGCAGCTGGCCGCGCTCGACCGCGCGGATTTCCTCGCGAATGGCGATCATGGCGTCGCAGAAGCGATCCAGCTCTTCCTTGGACTCGCTCTCGGTCGGCTCGATCATCAGGGTGCCGGCCACCGGGAAGGACATGGTCGGGGCGTGGAAGCCGAAGTCGATCAGGCGCTTGGCCACGTCGTCGACGCTGATGCCGCTGCTGTCCTTGAGTGGGCGCAGGTCGAGGATGCACTCGTGAGCCACCAGGCCGCCTTCACCGCTGTACAGCACCGGATAGTGCTCTTCCAGGCGGCGGGCGATGTAGTTGGCGTTGAGGATCGCCATCTGCGAGGCCAGGCGCAGGCCGGTGCCACCCATCATGCGGATGTACATCCAGGTGATCGGCAGGATGCTGGCGCTGCCGAACGGCGCGGCGCTGACGGCACCCTCTTTGCGCGCCATGTGGCCATGGCCGGGGAGGAACGGCGCCAGATGAGATTTCACGCCGATCGGGCCGACGCCTGGGCCGCCGCCACCGTGGGGGATGCAGAAAGTCTTGTGCAGGTTCAGGTGCGAGACGTCGCCGCCGAACTTGCCCGGGGCGCAGAGGCCGACCATGGCGTTCATGTTGGCGCCGTCGATGTAAACCTGGCCACCGTTGTCATGGACGATGGCGCAGATCTCGCGGATGCCTTCCTCGAACACGCCATGGGTGGACGGGTAGGTGATCATGATTGCCGCCAGCTGGTCGCGGTGCTGCTCGGCCTTGGCGCGCAGATCGTCGATATCGACGTTGCCACGGGCGTCGCACGCAGTCACCACCACGCGCATGCCAGCCATATGGGCGGTGGCGGGGTTGGTGCCGTGCGCCGATTGCGGGATCAGGCAGATGTCGCGCTTGTCGTCGCCGCGGCTGTGGTGATAGGCGCGAATCGCCAGCAGGCCGGCGTATTCGCCCTGGGAGCCGGCGTTGGGCTGCAGCGACACGGCGTCATAGCCGGTGGCGGCGCAAAGCATGGCTTCCAGTTCGTCGGTCAGTTGCTGATAACCGGCGCTCTGCTCGGCCGGGGCGAAGGGGTGCAGATTGCCGAACTCGGCCCAGGTGACCGGGATCATCTCGCTGGCCGCGTTGAGCTTCATGGTGCAGGAACCCAGCGGGATCATGCTGCGATCCAGCGCCAGGTCCTTGTCGGCGAGCTTGCGCAGGTAGCGCATCAGCTCGGTTTCCGAATGGTAACGGTTGAACACCGGGTGCTCGAGAATCGCCGACTGACGCAGTTGCGCAGCGGGCAGGCTGCTGCCGGCCTCGGCAGCCAGGGCGGCGAAGTCCGGCGCTGGCTTGCCGTCTGCGAACAGCGACCAGAGTTGCTCGATATCCGCCTGGGTGGTGGTTTCATCGAACGACAGACCAAGGCGCTCGGCATCCACTTCACGCAGGTTGATACCGGAGGCGCGGGCGTTGGTGTGCAGCGCTGTGGTCTGGGCGCCGGTGCGCAGGGTGATGGTGTCGAAGAACGCCTGCTGCTCGACCGCCAGGCCAAAGCCTTGCACGCCGCGGACGAAGATCCGGGTCAGCTGATGGACGCGCTGGGCGATCCGGGCCAGCCCCTGCGGGCCGTGATACACGGCGTACATGGCGGCGATGTTGGCCAGCAGTACCTGGGCGGTGCAAATGTTGCTCGTGGCCTTCTCGCGGCGGATGTGCTGTTCGCGGGTCTGCATGGCCAGGCGCAGGGCCGGGTTGCCGAAGCGATCGACCGACATGCCGACCAGGCGGCCCGGCATGTCGCGCTTGAACGCATCGCGGGTGGCGAAGTAGGCGGCGTGGGGGCCACCGAAACCCAGTGGCACGCCAAAACGCTGAGCGCTACCCAGGGCAACGTCGGCACCGAACTCGCCCGGCGCCTGCAGCAGGGTCAGGGCCAGCAGGTCGGCGGCAACGGCAACCAGGGCGTTGGCAGCGTGGAAGCGCTCGACCACTTCGCGGTAGTCGAAAATGTCGCCATTGCTCGCCGGGTATTGCAGCAGGGCGCCGAAGAAGGCGCTGGCGTCACTGATGGCAGCTTCGTCACCGACCACCACTTCGATACCCAGGGGTTCTGCACGAGTGCGCAGCACGTCGAGGGTCTGCGGGTGGCAATGCTGGGAGGCGAAGAAGGCATTGGCGGCCTTGTTCTTCGACAGGCGCTTGCAGAAGGTCATGGCCTCGGCGGCGGCGGTACCTTCGTCGAGCAGCGAAGCGTTGGCGATCGGCAGGCCGGTAAGGTCGCTGATCAGGGTCTGGAAGTTGAGCAGCGACTCCAGGCGACCTTGGGAAATCTCCGGCTGGTAGGGCGTGTAGGCGGTGTACCAGGCCGGGTTTTCCAGCAGGTTGCGCAGGATCGGCGACGGCGTGTGGGTGTCGTAGTAACCCTGGCCGATGTAGTTGCGAAACAACTTGTTCTTGCTGGCGATGGCCTTGATGGCGGCCAGGGCATCGGCTTCGCTCTGGCCGTCGCCGGCCGGCAGCACGCTGGTGCCTTTGATGCTGCCTGGGATGACGCTGGCGGTCAGCGCTTCCAGGTCGCTGAAACCCAGGGTTTCCAGCATGGCGGCGGTGTCTTGCGCGCGCGGGCCGATATGGCGGGCGATGAATTCGTTGCGGGTGGTCAGATCAGTCATGGCTTTTTCTCACGCGTCAGCTTTGGCGTTGAGCAGGCGCTCGTAGGCGTCCTGATCGAGCAGGCCGGCCAGGGCGCCGGCATCGGCTGGGCGGAAACGGAAGAACCAGCCCTGGCCCAGCGGCTCGGCGTTGACCAACTCGGGGCTGGCTTCGAGATCCGGGTTTACTTCCACCACTTCGCCGTCCAGCGGCATGCCGATATTGCTGGCCGCTTTCACGGACTCCAGCACCGCCACTTCGTCGCCGGCGGCATAGGCCTGCAGCTCGGGCAACTGTACGAACACCACGTCACCCAGTGCGTCTTGAGCGTAGGCGGTGATCCCTACGGTGACCAGGCCATCGGCCTCCTGACGCAGCCATTCGTGCTCGACGGTGAAACGCAATTCGCTCATGGGGACTCCCTTGTTGGTCTTTATGCCCATCTGCGTGGGCGCGATAGTTGGGAGCTGATTAGCAAGGTCGGTGCCATATAAAATAATATTTATAAATCAATTGCTTATATATCTATTCGGTGCCTGGCTGGCTAGTTTGTATTGAATTCAATACGGAAATGCCATGCCATATCCTTAGGC
Organism: Pseudomonas fulva 12-X; assembly: GCF_000213805.1. Lineage (NCBI taxonomy): Bacteria > Pseudomonadati > Pseudomonadota > Gammaproteobacteria > Pseudomonadales > Pseudomonadaceae > Pseudomonas > Pseudomonas fulva. The sequence goes on from NC_015556.1 coordinate 1,111,586, forward strand.
CCGCTGCGGGCTTGGGAATGTCGTGGTTGGTTATGCCTGTGTCGTATTGGATACGGTGTATTGGAATCAATACACGTGTTGGTCGATGAGCACTCTCGGTGATGTGCCGGTCTCAGTGCAGCGCGGGTTGCGCACTGGATTGGCGCAGCCGATCCCCCAGTTTCAGGCGCTGCGCGGGGTCCTCGCACAGCAGCAGGGCGCGCTGCACATCGAAGCGCTCGGCATGGGAGCAATCCAGGTGGCGGTAAAGCTCGGCCCTGGCCAGGTGGTCGTTGACGTTCGGCGCGGCCAGTTGCAGTACCCGCTCGGCATCCTTCAAAGCGCTGATGTAGTCCTCGGCCTGGGCGTGCAATTGTCGCAAGTTGCGCGACAGGCGCAGGATCATGCCGCGGGCGTCGCAGCTCGCCATATGTTCGGCGCTCAGCTGGGCATGGGGGCCGAGGTAGCGCAGCAGCAGCTCGCGACAGTCACGGGTGTACAGCCGGCGCCCGCCACAGGGGTCGAGCAGATGGTCGGCGCCAGGTACGCGCAGTAGAAAGTAGCCGGGAAACCCGACGCCCTGCAGCGGGATATTCAGCCGACGCGCCAGCTCCAGAGCGATCAGCGCGATGCTCAGCGGCTGGCCGCGGCGACGTTGCAGCACCTTGTGCAGCAGCGCGGCCTGGGGGCGCACCGGGCTGTCGTCATCGTCATAGAAATGCAGCTCATTGAGGCGGCGTAACAAGGGTTGCGCCAGTTCCTGGGGCGGGAAGTTGGGCAGGCCGGAGTCGACCTGATGCTTGAGGTGCTCAAGCTCGTGCAGGAGCTGCTGGGGCTGCACTGCCGGATCGTGCTCGGCAGCGACCCAGAGTGCGGCTTCGAAAAACGCCGGCTGTTCGGCGTTCAGACAGGCAAGGCAGTGATCGCGCGCGCTCATGGACACCTCCCGGGGGATGTGCCTGTTTTAGCTGCGCGCGCACCGGCCGTCCAGCCTTGAAACGCGAAGAGATGTTAACGGCGCAGCCGGGTGGTCACTCGGTTTCCGGCTGGCTGCCCAGTTCGCCGAGGGCATCGGGCTGATTCTTGAAGGCCTTGGCGAATACATCGCGATTTCTGGCCATGTAGATGCCCAGCTCCTCGCCCTGATCCTCACTGAGCGACGGCACCGCCTTCTGCAGTACATCGCTGAGCAGCTCGGCCAGCTCCAGCATCTTGTCGTGACGATCTGCTTCGGCCTTATCCATAAACAAACGCTCCGGGTCGCGACTGCTGCGGTACACCACTTCGACGGCCATTCATCACCTCTACGCCTTCGCTGATAATTAAAAATACTGTTCATGCATACAGTTGTGGCGAGCTTACTCGACCGCGCTGCGTTTGAACAGCGTAAACCTGGCCGCGAGATTCGCCATTCCATGTGTCTTTCCCACGCTTGGGCGCTTCTGTTTGCCAGCGCAGCCGCATCGCTGGTCTTGTTCCTGCATGGGAATGTCACGCGGGCGCGCCATCATCGGCGCCAGGCTGTATCAATTGGAAAGGGGAATGCCATGAAGTGGGTCGACGATAGCCGCAAGCGGATGCACAAGGGCGCGAATTCGATCGGTAATCTGTTCGTCGAGGGCTTTCATTACCTGGGGCTGTTCGCCATCGGAGCGGCAACCGCCTGGGCCTCGGTCGCCGCGTTTCTGGGCATGGTGGAAAAGGGCAGTGCCAGTGTGGACGACATCCTGCTGCTGTTCATCTACCTGGAGTTGGGGGCGATGGTCGGCATCTATTTCAAGACCAACCATTTGCCGATCCGCTTTCTGCTGTACATCGCCATCACCGCGCTGACCCGTTACCTGATCGGCGACGTGTCCCATCACAAGGCGCCGGATATCGGCCTGCTGTACCTGTGCGGCGGCATCTTCTTTCTGGCGCTGTCGGTGCTGGCGGTGCGTTTTGCCTCTTACAAGTTTCCGTCCAGCAAGGCCATCGATTCGACCGGCGAAGTGGTGGGCGACAACTACTCCGAGCGCTGATGGCGTTCAGTCGGCCAGGGGGGTGAACAGCGCTTGCAGGTCATCTTCGCTGAGCTGCCAGCTGCTCTGGCTGCCGCCTTCCTCGAGCAGGCCGTGGGCCAGGCTGGCCTTGGCCTGCTGCAACTGCTGGATCTTTTCTTCCACGCTGCCGCGGGCGATCAGCTTGTAGACGAACACCGGTTTGTCCTGGCCGATGCGGTAGGCGCGGTCACTGGCCTGGGCCTCGGCGGCCGGGTTCCACCAGGGATCGAAGTGGATCACGGTATCGGCAGCCGTCAGATTCAGGCCCGCTCCGCCGGCCTTGAGGCTGATCAGGAAGACTGGGAATTGCCCGGCCTGGAACTGCTCTACCGGTGTGCGCCGGTCGCGGGTACTGCCGGTCAGTTTGGCGTAGCCAATGCCACGCGCCTGCAGCTCGCTTTCTATCAATGCCAGCATCGAGGTGAACTGGGAGAACAGCAGCACGCGGCGGCCTTCGCCGATCAGTGCTTCGAGCATGTCCAGCAGGCTGCTGAGCTTGCCGGAATCGCTGCTGGTGAGTTCCGCTGGCGCCTCGTCGAGCAGGCGCAGGTCGCAGCACACCTGGCGCAGGCGCAGCAGCGCTTCGAGGATGACGATCTGGCTGCGCGCCAAACCCTGGCGGGTGATCTCCTCGCGCACCTTGCGGTCCATGGCCAGGCGCAGGATCTCGTAGCGGTCGCGCTGGGCCGGCGTCAGCTCCACCCACTGGGTGATTTCGGTCTTGGGAGGCAGTTCGCGAGCCACCTGTTCCTTTTTGCGGCGCAGCACGAACGGCTTGATCCGCCCACGCAGGTGCGCCAGGCGCTGCTCACTGCCGTGCTTTTCGATGGGCGTGCGGTAATCGCGGGTAAAGCGCTTGGCGTCGCCGAGCCAGCCCGGCATCAGAAAGTTGAACAGCGACCACAGCTCACCCAGGTTGTTTTCCAGCGGCGTGCCGCTCAGGCACAGGCGCTGGTGGGCGTTGATCTGGCCGGCGGCGAGGGCGGCCTTGCTACGTGGGTTCTTGATGCTCTGGGCTTCGTCGAGAATCAGCAGGTGGAAGCGTTGCGCCGTCAGCGTCTTGAGGTCGCGCGGCAGCAGCGCATAGGTGGTAAGCACTACATCGTGCTCGGCGATCAGCTTGAACTGGCTGCGTCGCTTGGCGCCATGCAGGGCCAGCACCTTGAGGGTCGGCGCAAAACGCGCGGCTTCGTCCTGCCAGTTGGGGATCAGGCTGGTGGGCATGACGATCAGCGCCGGCTGCTTGAGGCGCCCGTGCTGCTTCTCCACAAGGATGTGTGCCAGGGTCTGCAAGGTCTTGCCCAGGCCCATGTCGTCGGCCAGTACGCCGCCGACCTCCAGCTCGCCCAGCGCCTGCATCCAGCCCAAACCCTGCAGCTGATAGGGGCGCAATTGCGCGGCGAGGTCGGCGGGAGCGCTGACTTCCTGTTGGGTGGTGTGCTGCAGGCGCCGGGCGAACTCACGCAGTTCTATGCCGCCCTGCCAGTTCAGCGCTGGCCCCTGCTGCAGGGTATTCAGGCGCGCGGCGTCGGCCCGTGCCAGGCGCACGCGGGTGCCGATCTCCTCGGCGTCGCCGATGAACAGCTCGCCCAGTGCCGCCAACAAGGGCTTCAGCCGCGCATAGGGCAGCGCCACGCGGCGCTGGCTGTGGGGCAGGCTGACCAGCAGCAGTTCCTCATCATTGCGTTGGGCCAGGGCATCACCGGAAAGCAGCCAGGGCGAGCGGCGGATCGCCTGCAGTAACACGGGCAGCAGGCTGATGCGCTGGCCTTCCACCTCGATGCCCAGCTCCAGATCGAACCAGCCCTGTTCGGGCATCTCGTCGACATCGGCGTACCAGTCGTCGATCTCGGCCAGGTTGTACTGAAAGTCCGGCTGGATCTCGACGCGCCAGCCTTCGTCGCGCAGCGCCGGCACCTGCTGTTGCATGAACGTTAGCCAGGCGGCATCACCCTGCAACTCGAAATGCTCGCCCGGGTGCTGGGCCAGGGCTTCGCTCTGCCGCAGGGCGATGCGTAGACCAGCCGTTTCCAGGCGACGGCGCAGTTCGGCTTCGCGGACCACGTCGCGAGTGATGCGCAACTGGCGATTGGGGCCCAAACGCACCAGCAGATCCTTGGCGGTTTTGCCGACGGCCGTATGGCCCTGATAGTCGAAGGCCAGGGCGGCGCGGTGCTGAGTCTGTTCCAGCATGCGTCCCTTGCGCGCATCGAAGTGCACGCGTACATGGCTGCCCAGGGTCAGCACCGGTTGCGGCTGCACGTCGTCCAGCAGGGTTTCTTCCACCGGTTTTTCGGTAACGATCAGAGTGCCCAGGTCATCGCCGGCGCGCTGGCGTGCCTCGAGGGTGAGCAGGGCGGCCGCCACATGCTTGCAGTTGAAACCTACCGGGCAGCTGCAGTGGCCGGTCACGCCCCAGCCCTTGCCGTAGGCGTGCAAGGTGATGCGCTGCTGGTAAGGGCGCTCGCCACTGCCCAGGCAACTGGCGAGCAGGCTGTGGTCCTTGAGGCTGAGCAGACGGCTCAGGCCACGCTTGGCGTAATCCTGGCCGCGGCGCAGCGCGCCTTCATCGAAGTCGCCGCGCCAGTCGGCCTGCTGCAGGTGCAGGATGTCAGGCATCGGGCGGGCTCTCTGGAGGCTGGGCGAAGTTCGGCATGGCACTGTGAAAACGATGGCAAGCCGCCGATGGTCTCACAGCTTGCCCCCCAATTGCAGCCGGGGCGATTCACGCGCGTTCGGCGGGCGTCTCGGTCTTGAGGGCGCCGCGAATGTTCATCGCGCCCAGGCACAGCTGCAGCACGATCAGCGCGTAAGCGTGGCTGTAGAGCCCCCAGATGATCCACAACAGGTTGCTGGCCATGAACACCCAGAAGCCCAGGTTGCGCCTGCGGCGCTGCTTGGAGGCGACCAGCCAGGCGGCGATGACGGTGATCAGCATGGCTGGCCATTGCAGCCAGTCGAGGTAGTCCATAAGGCATCCGAACATTGAGAGTACTCAGTAGCGACCGGCGCCGCGGCGCGGGCGTTCGACCTTTCAGACCGGATTGCTTTCGCGCTGCGCCTTGTCGGCGTACATCTCGGCGTCGGCCATGCGCAACAGCTCGCTGGCGGTGCTGCCGTCCGCCGGGGCGATGGCGATGCCGAGGCTGACGCCCACTTGCAGATTCTGGCCATTGAAGACGATGGGCTCGCTCAGTTCGTCTTCGATACGCTGGCCCAGGCGAATGGCCGCTGCTCGGTCCAGACCCGGCAGCAGCACGGCGAACTCGTCACCGCCCAGGCGCGCCGGCACGTCGATGCTGCGCAACAGGCCGCGCAGCCGGCGCGCGCTGACCTTGAGCACTTCGTCGCCGGCGGCGTGGCCGAAGCGGTCGTTGATCTGCTTGAAGTGATCCAGGTCGATCATCATCAGCGCGATGGGCGCCGAGCGCGCCTTGGCCAGTGCGCTGGTGACGCTCTGATCGAACACGCGGCGGTTCGGCAGTTCGGTGAGCGGGTCCTGATGGGCCAGGGTGTTGAGCGGGCGCAGCAGGTGCCGGCCGATCAGCGCCACCACCAGGGCGGACAGCGCCAGGCTGGCGAGCAGCAGATACTGCTGGAAGCGCTCGATACGCTCGTAGGCGATCATGTGCTGATTCAGTGACTTGCCGGCGATCAGCAACACTTCGCTGGCTTGCTGGGCGTTGAAGTTGTGCAGCGTCACCGAGCGCATCAGGTATTCGTCGTGCTCGCCCTCAAGCGTCCACTCGGCGCCGTCGACCAGCGCCGCCGGGTTGCTCAGCAGGCGCTCGAAGCTGCTTTCAAGGGTATTGCCGTGCAATTGCCAGGCTCCGTTCTGGCCGCGGGACAGGAATACGAACTCGGTGTCGGTGGTCTGCTTCAGAGCTTCGGCCAGCTCGTCGTTGATGGCGAAACCCAGGGTCAGCTCGGCCTGGGGCGTGGGCATGTTCACCACGCGGTGGATGAGCTGATAAAGCACGCCGCTGTGGCTGCGCAGCAGGCTGACCGGTTGCGCGCCGGGACTGCCCGCCTGGGCGGCGGCCTTGAGCAGCGGCGCGATATCGGCCTGCTGCAGCTCCCTGGGCACGCTGGCAATCAGTTGGCGGTCGAGGGTGTTGAGCAGGGCGATGTCGGCGTTTAGCCGCTTGCTGTGGTTGCTCAGCATGGATTCTATGGTCGAGCGCTCGCCGGTGGCGATGGCCTCCTTGAGGCCATAGTCGGCGGCCAGCACGGAGGCACCCTGGGTCAGTTGCCGCTGGCGCAGTTCCAGCAGCTCGTCGACCACCTGGGTGGTGGTCTGCAGGCTGTTGCTGATGGTTTCCTCGACGATGCTGCGGTTGGTGCGGGTACTGACCAGGTAGATGACCACCTGCACGCTCAGCAGCGCCACGAGCAGCACCACGATGATGCGTCGCTCCTGAGTCCTTATGTGCTGGCTGCTTCTCATCGATCTTCCATTCCCTATGGGTGTTATCGAGTGTAGAGCAGCGATCGGCCGGCAAGTGCCGATTGATCAGGAGGTGCGTTTGAAGATGCGCTCGGAGAACAACATTTGCGCGAGCAATGGATAGGCAAGGTAATGCAGGACGAAGAGCGCCACGCCCATGGGGCTGGGCTCGTCCTGCAGGCTCATCATGGTCAGCAGCACGGCATACAGCAGGGCGAGGATGCCGCCGTACAGCCACACCAGGCGCCGCCGTTCCCCGCGGGTGGGTGGGCGGCGTTGCTGCCAGGCGAACAGCAGTGCCATCAGCGCCGCAATGCTGGCGGCGATCACCAGGGTGGCCAGCACGCCGCCGAGTTTGACGAAGCTGCGCAGCAGCACATTGAGCACCACGGCTGCCACCACGCCGATCAGGGCGTAGCGCAGCATGGCGACGGGCTGTTGGGAGGGCGGCATGGCGACAGGGCTCGGCGATGGCGATGATGCTTGGAGTCTCGCCCGTGTCGCCCGGTTCTACAAGCGGCGATCCAGGCCGAAGCGGCGGCTCAGCACGCGGTCGAGCAGGGCGCCAGGCAGTAGCGCCGAGAGTAGCGGCAGGGCGCGGCTACCGTTGCCCAGGCGCAATATTCTCGGGCGTTTGGCGCTGGCCACGGCAGCGTACACATTGCGCGCAACGTGGCTGGCCGGGGTCGGGTCGTCCTGAGAGGCGATGGCGCGGGCGCGGATGCCGTCACGCATCGGCCACCACGGCGACTGCTCGCCGATCAGCTGCTCGGCCTGGCGACTGGCGTGGGTGCCGAAGCTCGACTCGACGGCGCCCGGCTGCACTTCCATCACGCCGACACCGAACGGTGCCAGCTCCAGGCGCAGGGCGTCGCTCAACGCATGCACCGCGGCTTTGGAGGCGCAGTAGGCACCGGCGAATGGGGTCACCAGCACGGCGGAAACGCTGCCGATATTGATCACCAGGCCCTTGCTCTGGCGCAGCAGTGGGAACAGCGCGCGGGTCACGCTGACCAGGGAGAACACGTTGGTTTCGAACTGCGCGCGCATGGCCGTGGCGCCGCCGTCGAGCAGTGGGCCCATGGCGCCGTAGCCGGCATTGTTGATCAGCACGTCGAGCCCGCCGCTGCGCGCCTTGAGCGTGGCGGCCAGCTGTTCGACCGCCGCAGCGTCGTTGACGTCCAGCTGCACGGCATGGAAGCCGGCTTCGCTCAGGCGTGCCACGTCTTCGGGTTTGCGGGCGCTGGCCCATACCTCGTAACCCTGTTGCGCGAAGGTATCGGCCAATGCCCGGCCAATGCCGCTGGAGCAGCCGGTGATCAGAACCCTGGGGTGACTCATGAGTAATCCTTGTGATTGTTGTTGTGTGGATCTCTAACGACTGAAGGTGCCCTGCAGCTGCTCGGCGCGAAACTCCAGGGTGCTGGCGCGGTAGCCGCTGCGCAGCGTAGGCAGCGGCAGGCAGCTTTGCCAGTCGGCGCCGGGTAGCAGCTCGCCGGGACCGCTGTAGCGCGGCGTCTCGTACAGGCGCTGCGCCAAGTTGACGCTGTCGCCTGGGCGGTAGGCGCTGACCTGCCAATGCAGTTCCTGCAGGGCGGCGTCGCTACCGTTATGCAGGTGCAGTTGCAGCGGGCGGTCGGCTGGGCAGCTTTGCGGGGCGTAGCTCAGGCGCAGTTCCAGATGAGCCAGGTTGCGATTCTCGCGGCTTTCCTGCCACAGCACCCAGCTCGCCACCATGCCAATTCCGGCCAGAGCCGCCAGGGAAATGGGCAGCGCCTTGGCCGGGTAACGGATCAGCAGGATGAACCAGCTGAGAACCAGAATCGCGCCGAAAATCATGGCTGGACCTTGAACGTCGAGTGTTCGCCAATCCTACACAAGGCCGGGTTCGTCGGCACGCGCCCAGGGGTTGGCGGATGTTTCCGCAGCGCTTAGTCCGGGGCGTGATCGCGCAGGAATACCAGCTTGTCGGCACTCGAATCCTTTGCCGAGAAGCGGTAGCCCTGATCGTCGAAATCCTTGAGGTGCTTTGGATCCGTCACGCGTTCCTTGATCACGTGGCGGGCCATCAGGCCGCGGGCCTTCTTGGCGTAGAAGCTGATGATCTTGTACTGGCCGTTCTTCAGATCCTTGAATTCGGTATCGATGACCCGAGCCTTGAGCACCTTGCGCTTGACCGCCCCGAAGTACTCGTTGGATGCCAGGTTGAGCAGCACGTCGTCGCCCTGGGCGGCCAGCGCCTCGTTCAGCCACTCGCTGATGTGCTCGCCCCAGAAGGCGTAGAGGTCCTTGCCGCGGGCGTTGGCCAGTTTGGTTCCCATTTCCAGGCGATAGGGCATCATCAGATCCAGCGGGCGCAGCAGCCCGTACAGGCCGGAGAGCATGCGCAGATGCTGCTGGGCGAAATCGAAGTCGGCCTCGGTGAAGCTTTCCGCGTCCAGCCCGGTGTACACGTCGCCCTTGAAGGCCAGCAGCGCCTGCTTGGCGTTCTGCGTGTCGAAGGCCGGTGTCCAGCTACCGAAACGCGCGGCGTTGAGCCCGGCCAGCTTATCGGACAAGTGCATCAGCTCGGCGATCTGCGCAGGCGTGAAGTCGCGCAGCTGGGCGACCAGCTCCTGGGAATGATCGAGAAATTCCGGCTGGGTGAAGCGCGCGGTCACCGGTGCGCTTTCGTAGTCCAGGGTCTTGGCAGGTGAAATCACCATCAGCATGAGTCGTCTCCTTCGGCGGAGCGGCGATTCTAGCCGATTCGGCAGGGCCCGCGTGTTGCGCGGGGGGCTGGACTCATGACTCTAGTGCCCGGCGGGCGCCGCTGCCAAGGTCATTCGTCCAGCCGACAAATAAAAATAAAAAAACTGAAAAGATCATTTGCCTGTCACATTTTTTGGAGTATCAACGAACTGTGGTTTGCGACGAACCGGGCATGATGACCGGCCCGTTCAGGCCACGCCTTGAAAGACCGCCGAACCCTGCAGACAGGTGGCGGCCCTCGGCCCTCATCCGTTTGCGGCGCTCCTGATCGGAGTCGGTGGTCCTGTGTGGCGGAGCGCCGTCGTGGCATTCCGTCGCTGGATCCGACAAGAGGTGACGAGTATGGATGACCACGGACGCACCAAGCCCACCGCCCCAACCTTGTACGCCCTCGACACCAATGTCCTGATTCACGATCCCAACGCACTGCTCAATTTCCAGGAACACCACGTCGCCATCCCGATGACAGTGCTGGAGGAACTCGACAAGCTGAAAACCGGCAAGCAGGGCGTCGCCGCCGAATGCCGGCAAGCCATCCGCCTGATCGACAAGATTCTCGATGGCGCCACGCCCGAGGAGGTCGAGCATGGCGTGCCGATCCAGCGGGACAAGAGCGGCCCGTGCGGTTTTCTATCGATTCTCATGAGCAAGAGCGCGGCACCGGTCACCTGGCTGCCGGAAGACCTCAACGACAACAAGATCATCAACCAACTGGTGGAGCTGAAGTCGCGGCGCCCGGGTATGTCCGTGGTGCTGGTGACCAAGGACATCAACATGCGCCTGAAGGCGCGTGGCTGCGGGCTGGACTCCGAGGATTACCACACCGACCAGCTGGTCGATGACATCTCGCTGCTATCCAAGGGCTACCATGACGTCGAAGGCGCCTTCTGGGACCGCGTCGCCAAGGTCGATACCCGTCAGGGCCATGGGCGCACCTGGCACCGCGTGCAGCTCAGCGAAGACTTGCCGGCGGTCAACGTCAACGAATTCATCATCGACGAGCAGGGTTTCGTCGGTTGGGTCAAGGAGGTCGAAGGCAACGGATTGCTGATTCTCGATCTGCACCAGGAGCCGCTGCTGCATCAGGAAGCCTGGGGGCTCAAGCCCCGGGACATCCACCAGGCGCTGGCGCTCTACGCGCTGCTCGATCCGGACATCCATCTGGTCAACCTGACCGGCGCCGCCGGCTCGGGCAAGACCATCCTGGCGTTGGCCGCAGCCATCGAGCAGACCATGGTCAGCAAACGCTACCGGCGCATCATCGCCACCCGCAGCGTGCAGGGTCTTGATCAGGAAATCGGCTTTCTGCCCGGCACCGAAGCCGAGAAGATGGAGCCCTGGCTAGGCGCCATCACCGACAACCTCGAAGCCCTGCACATGGACGACGAGAACACCCACGGCAGCGTCGACTACATCCTGCAGAAGGTGCCGTTGCAGTTCAAATCCCTGAACTACATCCGCGGGCGCAGTTTCCAGCAGAGCCTGATCCTGATCGACGAATGCCAGAACCTCACCCCGCACCAGATGAAGACCATCATCACCCGTGCCGGCAATGGCTCCAAGGTGATCTGCCTGGGTAACCTGGCGCAGATCGATACGCCGTACCTTTCGGCGCCCAGCTCGGGGCTGACCTACCTCACCGAGCGTTTCAAGGGCTTCGAGCACGGCGTGCACATCACCCTGCAGGGCGTGCCGCGCTCGATCCTCGCCGAGTACGCCGAAAGCCACATGTAACTCCTCGCCCCGGAGCCGCCTGGCGGCTCCGGGCATTCATTGCAGCGCCCATGGTTTGCAGGGGGCGGTGCGGGGCCTACAATCGCCAGGTTTTCTACTTGGAGATTGCTCGTGCTGACCCATCTCGACTCCCAGGGGCGCGCCAATATGGTCGACGTCAGCGACAAGGCGCAGACCGTGCGTGAAGCCGTGGCCGAGGCCCGGGTGCGCATGCTGCCCACCACGTTGCAGATGATCGTCGACGGTGAGCACCCCAAGGGCGATGTCTTCGCCGTGGCGCGTATCGCCGGCATCCAGGCTGCGAAAAAGACGTCCGATCTGATTCCGTTGTGTCATCCGCTGATGCTCACCAGCGTCAAGGTCGAGCTGCAGGCCGACGGCGACGACGCCGTGCTGATCCGCGCGCGCTGCAAACTCACCGGCCAGACCGGCGTGGAGATGGAAGCGCTGACCGCCGCCAGTGTCGCGGCGCTGACCATCTATGACATGTGCAAGGCGGTGGATCGCGGCATGGTCATCGAGCAGGTGCGCCTGCTGGAAAAGCTCGGTGGCAAGAGCGGCCACTTCCTGGCAGGCGAGGGCGAGCGATGATCCGCGTGCAGTATTTCGCCCGTTATCGCGAAACCCTGGGCCTGGATGCCGAGGAGCTGCCGGGCGTCTTCGCGACCCTCGATGAACTGCGCCTGCACCTGCTGGCCCGCGGTGGCGCCTGGGAGGTGCTCGCCGAGCGCGGCCTGATGTGCGCCCGCAACGAAGAGCTCTGCGCGTTGAGCGAGGCGCTGGTCGACGGTGATGCGGTGGCCTTCTTCCCCACGGTCACCGGAGGCTGAGATGGGCATTCGCGTCCAGCAGGCCGTTTTCGATCCCGGCTTGGAAACCAATGCCGTGCATGCCGCCAACACCGGCGTCGGCGCCGTGGCGTGCTTTGTCGGCTACGTGCGTGATTTCAATGACGGCCAGGACGTGGCCGGCATGTTTCTCGAGCATTTCCCCGGCATGACCGAAAAGGCCCTGGCAGGCATCGAGAGCCAGGCTCGCGAGCGCTGGCCATTGCTGGGCGTCGAGGTTATTCACCGCGTCGGGCGGCTGGAACCGGGCGAGCCGATCGTCTTCGTCGGTGTGGCCAGCGCCCACCGCCAGGCGGCCTTTCAGGCCTGCGAGTTCATCATGGACTACCTGAAAACCCGCGCGCCGTTCTGGAAAAAGGAAGACACCCCCAGTGGCCCGCGCTGGGTCGAGGGGCGCGATAGCGATCAGGCCTCCGCCCGGCGCTGGCAGGCTGACAGCTGAAGGGCTTTTCAGCCGAACTCGATGAATACCTTGAAGAACAGAGGGGCAAACATCGACAGCGCGCCCAGCCCGGTCAGCCAGATGCCCCATTCCTGTTCGCGGTTGTTGAAGCCGATGCCCAGCAGCAGAAAGCCGCTGATCAGCAGCACGATCATGATGTGGAAAGCGTCCATGGCGAAGCCTCCTCGCAAGTGTCGCGTGCCATGAGCTGCGCCGCTGCCTAGGTTGCAATGCAGCGGTGGCCTACACCTTGAGCGTAGTCCAGTGGCTTGGCGTCGGGGCTGATCCAGGGCAATTCGCGGGATCAATAATGGTCCAGTGGGCAGCCATCTGGATAATGACGAAAGCACTGCGCGTCGGCCGGTCTGCCGATTTTGGTCGCGGTCGCGGCCGGGCGTGATTAAAATCGCCGCCTGAATTCTCCTGCTACCCAAGGATCCTGTTATGCCCCGTATCGGAACCCCCCTGTCGCCCAGCGCGACCCGCGTGTTGCTGTGTGGCTCGGGCGAGCTCGGCAAGGAAGTGGTCATCGAGCTGCAGCGCCTCGGTGTGGAGGTGATCGCCGTCGATCGCTACGCCAACGCACCGGCCATGCAGGTGGCGCATCGCAACCACGTGATCAACATGCTCGATGGCGCGGCGCTGCGTGCCGTGATCGAGCAGGAGAAACCGCATTATATCGTGCCGGAGATCGAAGCGATCGCCACCGCCACGCTGGTGGAGCTGGAAAACGAAGGCTACACCGTGATCCCCAGCGCTCGCGCCGCGCAGCTGACCATGAACCGTGAAGGCATTCGTCGCCTGGCCGCCGAAGAGCTCGGCCTGCCGACCTCGCCCTACAAGTTCGCCGACTCCTTCGAAGAGTTCCAGGCAGCAGTCAGCGCCATCGGCTTCCCGTGCGTGGTCAAGCCGATCATGAGCTCTTCTGGCAAGGGCCAGTCGGTGCTCAAGGGCGCCGATGACGTACAGAAAGCCTGGGATTACGCCCAGGCGGGTGGTCGTGCGGGCAAGGGCAGGGTGATCGTCGAAGGTTTCATCGACTTCGATTACGAAATCACCCTGCTGACCGTGCGCCACGTTGGCGGCACCACCTTCTGCGCGCCGGTTGGCCATCGCCAGGAGAAGGGTGACTATCAGGAATCCTGGCAGCCCCAGGCGATGAGCGAAGCCGCTCGCGCCGAGGCCGAGCGCATCGCCCTGGCCGTTACCGGCTCGCTGGGTGGTCGCGGCCTGTTCGGCGTCGAGCTGTTCGTCAAGGGTGATCAGGTGTGGTTCTGCGAAATCTCACCGCGCCCGCACGACACCGGCCTGGTCACCCTGATCTCCCAGGACCTGTCCGAATTCGCCCTGCATGCACGCGCCATCCTCGGCCTGCCGATCCCCGCGATCCGCCAATTCGGCCCGTCCGCGTCGGCGGTGATTCTGGTCGAGGGCGAGTCCAAGCAGGTCAGCTTCGGCAGCCTCGGCGTCGCGCTCACCGAGCCGGACACTGCCCTGCGCCTGTTCGGCAAGCCGGAAGTCAGCGGTCAGCGCCGCATGGGCGTTGCACTGGCCCGCGATGAGTCGCTGGAAGCGGCCCGGGCCAAGGCGCTGCGGTCGGCTCAGGCGGTCAAGGTCGAGCTGTAACGCTCAAAGTCTGCTGCGCGTCGGCACTGCGGCGTTAAAAACAGGCTCGGAATGCTCATGTACACCAGTACACTCCGCTTCCTCGCCTGTTTTTGCCTTGCATTGCTCTAGCTCGCGAGACTTTGGTCATCAGGTGCCTGCGCTGCTCGTTACTGCAGACTCTATTAATGCCGCTGGGCCTCCCAGGCCCGCACTTCCAGCACGCGGCTTCCGCTGGCCTGGAGAATCTCCAGCCGGTAGCGGCCTACCTGCAAACAAACCGCGCAGTCCGGAATGTTTTCCAGCACTTCGGTCACCAGGCCGTTGACCGTCTTCGGCCCGTCGACCGGCAGTTGCCAGCCCAGTGCCCGGTTCACCTCACGCAGATAGGCACTGCCCTGAATCGACCAGGTGCCGTCGCCCAGCGGATAAAATTCGCGTGGGTGCGCGGTTTCCACTGAGCTCAGGTCGCCGACGATCTCTTCGAGAATGTCTTCGACGGTAACGATGCCCATGGCTTCGCCGTATTCGTCAACCACCACGGCGGTGCGGTACTTGTGCTGCTGAAAGTTGACCAGCTGGTTCGCCAGCGTGGTGCCTTCCGGTACGAAGTACGCTGCGTCGCACGCCTGCAGCACGGCAGCCTCGTCCAGTTCGCTGCGCCCGGCCAGGCGGCGCATGTGCAGAATACCTTCGGTCTGGTTGAGGCCGTTGCGGTACACCGGCAGGCGGGTGTGCGAGGCGCTGCGAATCTGTTCCAGCAGTGGCGTGCTGCTCAGCAGGTCGATGCCGGTGACCTCGTGGCGCGGAATCATCACGTCCTCCACGCTGACCTTGTCCAGCTCCAGCACGCCCAGCAGCATGGCGCGTCGTTCGGCAGGCAGCGGCAGGTCGTCGGCCTGCAGGGCGTCGCGCAGTTCGGTGAGGCTCGGCGCATCATCGGGCTCGGCGCTCTGGCCGGCCTTGCCGATGCGCCGGCGCAGGCCCTGGCCGATGGTCATCAGCAGGCGGGTGAACGGGGACAGCGCCAGGCTGACCAGGGTCAGCGGATAGCTTGCCGGGTAGGCGAACAGCGGCGGCGGCAGAATGGCCAGCAGGCGACCGAACGGATGGGCCAGCATCAGCACGGCCAGGGTAAGAGCGAAGGGTGATGGCGCCAGAGTGCCGGGCGCGCCGTGACGCAAGGCCAGCAAGGTGGCGGCCACCGAGGCGGCCATGGTGCTGCAGATGGTACCGATGCGCAGGGTGGCCGACAGCCGCTGTGGCTGGTCGAGCAGGGCGATCAGCCGGGCAGCGGCGCGATGGCCTTGGCGTGCCCGGTAGCGCAGCCGATAGCGGTTGAGGCCGAACAGTACGGTGCGCGCGCAGATGAAAAAGGTCGCGCAGCCCAGCAGGGTGAGCAGCAGGGCCAGCTGAAAAAGCGGTGAGGGCGTGTCCACGGCTTAGATGTGCAGGATGAATTCACGAACCAGCTTGCTGCCGAAGAAGGCCAGCATCAGCAGGCAGAACCCTGCCAGCGTCCAGCGGATCGCCTTGTGCCCGCGCCAGCCGAGCTGGTGGCGGCCCCACAGAAGCACGGCGAACACCACCCAGGCGAAGCACGACAGGATGGTCTTGTGCACCAGGTGCTGAGTGAACAGGTTATCGATGAACACCGCGCCGGAGAGCAGCGACAGCGACAGCAGTGCCCAGCCGCTCCACAGGAAGCCGAACAGCAGGCTTTCCATGGTCTGCAGGGGCGGGAAGTTGCGGATCAGCCCGGATGGATGCTTGTTCTTGAGCTGACGATCCTGCACCAGCAGCAAGAGCGACTGGAACATGGCGATGGTTAGCAGGCCGTAAGCGACGATCGACAGCAGAATGTGGGCGAGAATGCCGGGGCCTTCCTCGATGGGCTGGCTGGTGCCGCTGGGCATGAACTGCGCGCACAGCACCGTCAGCCCGCCGAGCGGAAACAGGAACAACAGCAGGTTGTGCACCGGCATGCGCTGGCAAGCCAGCAGGATCAGCGCGATCACCGTGAAGGCGATCAGACTGGAGGAATTGAAGAAGTCCAGGTTAAGGCCGGCGACGTCGTGCATCTGCATGTACAGGCTGCCACCGTGGAACAGCAGGGCGATCACACCCACCAGCAGCAACACGGGTTGGCTGGGCTGGCTGCGGCGGGCCAGATGCAGGCCTTGATAGCAGGCAGCGCCAAAGTAGAGAACGGCGGCGGCGAGGCTGGGTAGCAGAGGGTGCATAGATAGGCGATGACAGGGCCGGAAAGGCGCTGAGTGTGGCACACAACGGTTGTCGCAAAAAGACTGCAAGCGGTATCCGCTCTCATATGTTACGGCGGCGCCGACAAACAAGCCTCGAAAGCGGCGCGGTCTTCGTTATAATCCGCCGTTTGCTGCCAGCCCATCCCGGCCAGACGGCCCGAAAGGAACGCGCATGTTCGAAAACTTAACCGATCGCCTCTCGCAGACCCTGCGCAGCGTCACTGGCAAGGCCAAGCTGACCGAGGACAACATCAAGGACACCCTGCGCGAAGTGCGTATGGCGTTGCTCGAGGCCGACGTGGCGCTGCCCGTGGTCAAGGATTTCGTCGCCCGCGTCAAGGAGCGCGCGGTCGGCACCGAGGTTTCCAAGAGCCTGACCCCGGGCCAGGCGTTCGTGAAGATCGTGCGCCTGGAACTGGAAAGCCTCATGGGCGCCGCCAACGAAGACCTCGACCTGAGCACCACGCCGCCGGCGGTGGTGCTGATGGCCGGCCTGCAGGGCGCCGGTAAGACCACCACTGTTGGCAAGCTGGCGCGCCTGCTCAAGGAACGCAAGAAGAAGAGCGTGATGGTGGTCTCCGCGGACGTTTACCGTCCGGCGGCGATCAAGCAGCTGGAAACCCTGGCCAATGACCTGGGCGTGACCTTCTTCCCGTCCGACATCACCCAGAAGCCGGTGGCCATCGCCGAAGCGGCGATCCGCGAGGCCAAGCTCAAGTACATTGACGTGGTGCTGGTCGATACCGCCGGCCGCCTAGCCGTCGATGCCGAGATGATGGCCGAGATTCAGGCCCTGCACACCGCGGTCAAGCCGGTGGAAACCCTGTTCGTGGTCGACGCCATGACCGGTCAGGACGCCGCCAATACCGCCAAGGCCTTCAACGATGCGCTGCCGCTCACCGGCGTGGTGCTCACCAAGGTCGACGGCGATGCCCGTGGCGGTGCCGCGCTGTCGGTGCGCGCCATCACCGGCAAGCCGATCAAGTTCATCGGTATGGGCGAGAAGAGCGAAGCGCTCGAGCCGTTCCACCCTGAGCGAATCGCCTCGCGCATCCTCGGCATGGGCGACGTGCTCAGCCTGATCGAGCAGGCCGAGCAGACCCTTGATCGCGAGAAGGCCGAGAAGCTCACCAAGAAGCTCAAGAAGGGCAAGGGCTTCGATCTCGAGGACTTCCGCGACCAGCTCGTGCAGATGAAGAGCATGGGCGGCCTCGGCGGCCTGATGGACAAACTTCCGCAAATGGGTGGCGTTAACCTCGCGCAGATGGGCAATGCCCAGGGCGCGGCGGAAAAGCAGTTCAAGCAGATGGAGGCGATCATCAATTCGATGACGCCTGCCGAGCGCCGCGACCCCGACATCATCAGCGGCTCGCGCAAGCGCCGCATCGCCATGGGCTCCGGAACCCAGGTGCAGGACATCGGCCGGCTGATCAAACAGCACAAGCAGATGCAGAAGATGATGAAGAAATTCAGTGCCAAAGGTGGCATGGCCAAGATGATGCGCGGCATGGGCAGCATGATGCCGGGCGGCGGCATGCCGAAGTTCTGATGGCTCTGGCAGGCCGCCTGGCGGCCCGTGGAAAAAGAGATTTGCAAACAGCCGCATAATCCTTAGAATATGCGGCCTTTCGGGCCTAGGCCCATTTTTGATGTGTGCCTCAAGTTAGCACCGACTACAGGAACGATGTTCACATGGTAACTATTCGTCTCGCTCGCGGCGGCTCCAAAAAGCGCCCCTTCTACCACCTCACCGTGACCAACAGCCGCAATGCGCGCGACGGTCGCTTCGTAGAGCGTATCGGTTTCTTCAACCCGATCGCCTCGGGTGCTGAAGTCAAGCTGTCCGTGAATCAAGAGCGCGCCACTTACTGGCTGAGCCAGGGTGCCCAGCCGTCTGAGCGCGTTGCTCAGCTGCTGAAAGAAGCTGCCAAGGCTGCTGCCTAAGCACTTCTTATGAGCACGACGCCGGCCCCCGCCGAGGATCTTCTGGTTCTTGGCAAGATAGTCTCGGTGCATGGCGTCAGGGGTGAGATAAAGGTGTATTCCTTTACCGATCCGCTGGATAACGTGCTCGATTACCCTCGCTGGACGCTGCGGCGCGATGGCGAGGTGAAACAGGTTGAACTGGCTGGTGGACGCTTGCAGGGCAAGGTTCTGGTCGCCAGGCTCAAGGGGCTCGATGATCGTGAAGTGGCGCGTACCTACGCGGGCTTCGAGATTTGCGTACCCAGGAGCCAGCTGCCGGAGCTCGATGACGGCGAGTTCTACTGGTATCAGCTGGAAGGTCTCAAGGTCATTGATCAGGCGGGGCAGCTGCTCGGCAAGGTCGATCATCTGTTCGAGACCGGTGCCAATGACGTGATGGTGGTCAAGCCTTGCGCTGACAGCCTCGATGATCGTGAGCGTTTGCTGCCGTATACGCAGCAGTGCGTGCTGTCGATCAACCTCGAAGCTGGCGAGATGCAGGTCGAGTGGGACGCGGATTTCTGACGCCATGCCGAGCTTGCGCGTCGATGTGATAACGCTGTTCCCGGAAATGTTCGCCGCCATCGGCGATTACGGCATCACCAGCCGTGCGGTGCGGCAGGAGCTGTTGCAGCTGACCTGCTGGAATCCGCGCAGCTACACCACGGATCGTCATCACACCGTTGACGACCGCCCCTTCGGTGGTGGTCCCGGCATGGTGATGAAGATCAAGCCGCTGGAAGATGCTCTGGTCGATGCCAGGCAGGCCAGCGACGTACCGGCGAAGGTGATTTACCTGTCGCCGCAGGGCCGCAAGCTGACGCAGGCGGCGGTACGCGAGCTGGCGAAGGAGGAGCGTCTGATCCTCATCGCCGGCCGCTACGAAGGCATCGACGAGCGTTTCATCGAAACCCACGTCGATGAGGAATGGTCGATCGGCGACTACGTCCTGTCCGGCGGTGAGCTGCCGGCCATGGTGCTGATCGATGCGGTAACGCGCCTATTGCCTGGTGCATTAGGTCATGCAGATTCGGCCGAGGAAGACTCCTTCACGGATGGCTTGCTCGACTGCCCGCACTACACCCGTCCGGAGGTGTATGCGGATAAACGTGTTCCGCAGGTGCTGCTTGGCGGCAACCACGAACACATCCGGCGCTGGCGTTTGCAGCAGTCCCTGGGGCGCACCTGGGAACGCCGTGTCGATCTTCTGGATAGCCGCTCGCTTTCTGGAGAAGAGAAGAAGCTGCTGGAGGAATACATCCGCCAGCGGGACGATAACTAATATCGATGGCCGGCCTGACGGCCCGTCTTAGGAGCGCAGCATGACCAACAAAATCATTCAGCAACTCGAAGCTGAGCAGATGAGCAAAGAGATCCCGACCTTTGCCCCGGGCGACACCGTAGTCGTTCAGGTGAAAGTAAAGGAAGGTGACCGTCAGCGTCTGCAGGCGTTCGAGGGTGTGGTAATCGCCAAGCGTAACCGTGGTCTGAACAGCGCCTTCACCGTGCGCAAGATCTCCAGCGGCGTTGGCGTTGAGCGTACTTTCCAGACCTACAGCCCGCTGGTCGACAGCCTGGCCGTCAAGCGTCGTGGTGACGTTCGCAAAGCCAAGCTGTACTACCTGCGCGACCTGTCCGGCAAGGCAGCACGCATCAAGGAAAAACTGGTTTAAGCCAGGCTTTCCCCTCGAAAAAAGCAGCCTCGGCTGCTTTTTTCGTTTCTGGCGTTTGGTGGGCAGGCAGTCGTTTCGCAAGTCACCTGTGGGAGCGTGCGGGGCGCCTAGCCCATGCGAGCGAATCGCGGGCATGAACTAGGCGTCCCCGCCCACTCCCACAAAAGCAGTGCAGTATCTGCTTTTGATTGTGTTGATAATGAATTCTTTGCGTAGTGCAGATCTGACCCCATGTCCGCTGTCGACCATCCATTGATCGAGCGTTTCATCGAGGCCTTGTGGCTGGAAAAGGGCCTGTCCGCCCATACCCAGTCGGCTTATCGCAGCGACCTGGCGCTGCTCAATGGCTGGCTGCAGGCCCGCGGCGTCGAGCTGCAATCGGTGGGTCGCGAGGTACTGCTCGATCACCTGGCCTGGCGCATGAATGAAGGCTACAAGGCGCGCTCCACGGCGCGGCTGATCTCCGGCATGCGCGGCTTCTACCGCTTCCTGCTGCGCGAGGGCGTGATCGATACCGATCCTACGCTGCAGGTGGATATGCCGCAGCTTGGCCGGCCGCTGCCAAAATCGCTTTCCGAGGCCGATGTCGAGGCGTTGCTGGCTGCACCGGATCTGGACGACCCCATCGGCCTGCGTGATCGCGCCATGCTCGAAGTGTTGTACGCCTGTGGGCTGCGGGTCAGCGAGCTGGTTGGCCTGACGCTCGAGCAGGTCAATCTGCGCCAGGGCGTGCTGCGGGTATTCGGCAAGGGCAGCAAGGAGCGTCTGGTGCCCATGGGCGAGGAGGCCATCGGCTGGGTCGAGCGCTATTGCCGCGAGGCGCGCCCGGCGCTGCTGGCCGGTCGGCCGGCGGATGTGCTGTTTCCCAGCTTGCGCGGCGAGCAGATGACCCGGCAGACCTTCTGGCACCGCATCAAGCATCACGCCCAGGTGGCGGGTATCGCCAAGTCGCTGTCGCCGCATACCCTGCGCCATGCCTTCGCGACTCATCTGCTCAATCACGGCGCGGATCTGCGCGTGGTGCAGATGCTGCTCGGCCACAGTGATCTGTCCACCACGCAGATCTACACCCATATCGCCCGCGCGCGTCTGCAGGCCCTGCATGCCCAGCATCATCCGCGCGGCTGAATTGGCTGGCGCCGGTTCGCGCTTTGCGTCTGCTGCCCGCAGCCTGGGGCCCCGGTTATGGTAGTCTCTGTCCTTTCCCTGTCACCCCGTCGCTCGATAGGAGTTTTCATGCGTGTGACCCGCATCGTCGCGGCCATGGCTCTCGGCCTGGTCAGCACCCTCGGCCATGCCGCCGACCCGGATCAGGCGATCCGCAAGAACCTGCTTGCCATCCAGCCCGATCTGCCGATCGAAGCCATTGCCGAAAGCCCGATGCCAGGCGTTTATCAGGTGCAGCTCAAGGGCGGCCGCCAGCTGTACGCCAGTGCCGACGGGCAGTTCGTGATGCAGGGCTACCTGTTCCAGTTCAAGGATGGTCAGGCCATCAACCTGACCGAGGCGGAAGAAAGCAAGGCCATCGCCAAGCAGATCAACGCCATTCCGGCCAAGGACATGGTGGTGTTCGCGCCGAAAGAGCCGAAGACCCATATCACCGTATTCACCGATACCGACTGCGCTTATTGCCAGAAGCTGCATAGCGAAGTGGGCGAACTGAACAAGCTCGGCGTCGAGGTGCGTTACCTGGCCTTCCCGCGTCAGGGGATGGGCAGCAAGGGCGCCAAGGACCTGGCCAGCGTGTGGTGCTCCAAGGATCGCCAGGCCGCGATGAACAAGGCCAAGGCCCGTGAATCTATTCCTCAGGTCAGCTGCGACAACCCGGTTGCGCAGGAGTACCAGCTGGGTCAGGCGATCGGTGTCAACGGCACGCCGGCGATCATCCTGGAAAACGGCAAGATGATTCCCGGTTATCAGCCCGCCGCGCAGCTGGCGAAGCTGGCGCTGGAAGCCAAATGATCCAAACCGGGGTAGTCGATTGACTATCCCTTGGCCGCTTCGTAATGTGCGGCTCTTTTCCACGGCTGGCGCCCGCGCCGGCCGCTTTATGCAGTGCAGTTGGGGAGTCTAGTGTGAATCCGGTCAAAGTAGGCATCTGTGGGCTGGGTACCGTCGGTGGCGGTACCGTGAATGTGCTCAAGCGCAACGCCGAGGAAATCGCGCGTCGTGCCGGGCGTGGCATCGAGGTGGCGCAGATCGCCACCCGCACACCCAAGCCCCAGTACCAGTCGACCGGCATTACCATGACCGACGATGTCTTCGCGGTGGTCAGCAACCCCGAGATCGATATCGTCGTCGAGCTTATTGGCGGCTACAGCGTTGCCCGTGAGCTGGTCCTCAAGGCCATCGACAATGGCAAGCACGTGGTCACCGCCAACAAGGCGCTGATCGCCGTGCATGGCAACGAGATCTTCGCCCGCGCCCGCGAGAAGGGTGTGATCGTCGCGTTCGAGGCGGCGGTGGCTGGTGGCATCCCGGTGATCAAGGCGATCCGTGAAGGCCTGTCGGCCAACCGCATCAACTGGCTGGCCGGCATCATCAACGGCACCGGCAACTTCATCCTCAGCGAGATGCGCGAGAAGGGTCGCACCTTCGAGGACGTGCTGGCCGAAGCCCAGGCCCTGGGTTACGCCGAAGCCGATCCGACCTTCGACGTCGAAGGTATCGACGCGGCCCACAAGCTGACCATCCTGGCGTCCATCGCCTTCGGCATCCCGCTGCAGTTCGACAAGGCCTACACCGAAGGCATCACCAAGCTGACCACGGCCGACGTGAACTACGCAGAGGCGCTGGGCTACCGCATCAAGCACCTGGGTGTGGCGCGCCGTACCGATGCCGGTATCGAGCTGCGCGTACACCCGACGCTGATCCCGGCCGACCGCCTGATCGCCAACGTCAATGGCGTGATGAATGCGGTGATGGTCAATGGCGACGCCGCCGGCAGCACCCTGTTCTACGGCGCCGGTGC
Source organism: Pseudomonas fulva 12-X (assembly GCF_000213805.1). NCBI lineage: Bacteria > Pseudomonadati > Pseudomonadota > Gammaproteobacteria > Pseudomonadales > Pseudomonadaceae > Pseudomonas > Pseudomonas fulva. The sequence continues at coordinate 1,134,307 of NC_015556.1, forward strand.
CGGCATGGAAGCGACCGCTTCGGCCGTGGTCGCCGATCTGGTCGACGTGGTGCGTGCGCTGACCACCGATCCGACCAACCGCGTGCCGCACCTGGCCTTCCAGCCGGATTCGCTGTCCGACCACCCGATCCTGCCGATCACCGCCTGCGAAAGCGCCTATTACCTGCGCATCCAGGCCAAGGATCGCCCGGGTGTGCTGGCTCAGGTGGCGAGCATCCTGTCGGAGCGCGGCATCAACATCGAATCGATCATGCAGAAGGAAGTCGAGGAGCAGGACGGCCTGGTGCCGATGATCCTGGTCACTCATCGCGTTGCCGAGCAGCGCATGAACGACGCCATTGCTGCCCTGGAAGCGCTGGCCGACGTCGTCGGCAATGTGGTGCGCATCCGCGTCGAACAACTGAATTAACTCGGGCGGCAGGCGGCAGGCAGCAGGCGGCAGGCGAAAAAGCCTGGGCCTGGGGCCTGAGGCCTGAGGCCAAAACCGAAGGTTTTGATCAATGCGCTATATCAGCACTCGCGGCCAGGCTCCGGCCCTGAATTTCGAAGACGTTCTGCTGGCCGGCCTGGCCACGGACGGCGGCCTGTACGTGCCGGAAAACCTGCCACGCTTCACTCAGGAAGAAATCGCCTCCTGGGCCGGCCTGCCGTATCACGAGCTGGCCTTCCGGGTGATGCGTCCGTTCGTGACCGGCAGCATTCCGGATGCCGACTTCAAGAAGATCCTCGAAGATACCTACGGCGTGTTCGAACACTCGGCCGTGGCGCCGCTGCGTCAGCTGAACGGCAACGAGTGGGTGCTCGAGCTGTTCCATGGCCCGACCCTGGCGTTCAAGGATTTCGCCCTGCAGCTGCTCGGTCGTCTGCTCGACTACGTGCTGGCCAAGCGCAACGAGCGCGTGGTGATCATGGGCGCCACCAGCGGTGACACCGGCTCGGCCGCCATCGAAGGCTGCAAGGCCTGCGAGAACGTGGACATCTTCATCATGCACCCGCACAACCGGGTGTCCGAAGTGCAGCGCCGGCAGATGACCACCATTCTCGGCGACAACATCCACAACATCGCCATCGAGGGCAACTTCGACGACTGCCAGGAGATGGTCAAGGCCAGCTTCGCCGACCAGGGCTTCCTCAAAGGCACACGCCTGGTGGCGGTCAACTCGATCAACTGGGCGCGGATCATGGCCCAGATCGTCTACTACTTCCACGCGGCCCTGCAGCTCGGCGGTCCGGCGCGTTCGGTGGCCTTCTCGGTGCCGACCGGCAACTTCGGCGACATCTTCGCCGGCTATCTCGCCCGCAACATGGGCCTGCCGGTCAGCCAGCTGATCGTCGCCACCAACCGCAACGATATCCTGCATCGCTTCATGAGCGGCAATCAGTACGCCAAGGGCGAGCTTTACCCGACCCTGTCGCCGTCGATGGACATCATGGTCTCGTCGAACTTCGAGCGTCTGCTGTTCGACCTGCACGGTCGCAATGGTCCATCGATCGCCGCGCTGATGACCGAATTCCGCCAGACCGGCGGCTTCACCGTCGAAGACGACCGCTGGACCGAGGCGCGCAAGCTGTTCGATTCCCTCGCCGTGAGCGATGAGCAGACCTGTCAGACCATCGCCGAGGTCTACGCCGCCACCGGCGAGCTGCTTGATCCGCACACCGCCATTGGTGTGCGTGCTGCCCGCGAGTGCCGTCGCAGCCTGTCGGTGCCGATGGTGGTGCTGGGCACCGCCCATCCGGTCAAGTTCCCGGAAGCCATCGAGAAGTCCGCCGTGGATCTGTCGCCAGCGTTGCCGGCGCACCTGGCCGATCTGTTCGAGCGTGAGGAGCGCTGCACCGTGCTGGCCAACGATCTGCCGACCGTGCAGCAATTCGTGGCGGCGCACGGCAATCGCGGCAAGCCGCTGTAAGCGAAGGCGCTGCGAAGTGAAAGGCCGGTCACCGAGAGGTGCCGGCCTTTTTGTTTTCAGCTGGCTGCGTAGTGCGTTGATGTAGCCTGTGGTGGAGCGGAGCGATACCCAGGTCGTATTCGGCACAGAGCGATCTTTCGTGGATTTCGCCCGGGTTTCGTTTCGCTCTACGCCGGGCTACGAAATGCTGAACGACTCCAGTGGGAGCGCTACTCGGATCTAGCGCCGATTGACCGCCGCAATCGGCGCCTGCTGGCAAAGCCGCTTGTCCAGCTGCCCGACATAGGGGTTGCCCCAGCCCATCACGCAGCCGACCAGTTGGTTGCGTTGGCGCTCCCACTGCTCGGCGGGGTAGGTCTTGTTCCAGGCGGTGAACAGCTGGCGGTTCTGCTTGGATAGACGCAACTGGTAGCGGTCGCTCATGTACAGGTAGGTGCGGGCGATCATGCCGCGTACCTGCTGGCGCGGCATTACCTTGCGCGCCTTGAAGTCGACCACCGTGGGGCAGGCGCCGTACTGGTTGGGCTTTTGCGGTAGCCAGCCGAAATCGTAGTTGCTGCGGTCGCCATTGACCTCGCCAATCGCCGGCACCAGGTTGTGCAGGTCGGCTTCGGCGCGGCGGTAAACGCTGTCGTTCTTGCTGCAGTTCTTGCGCCCGCCGTGCTGCCAGCATTGGCGCTGATGGCCGATCTGCCAGGCTGGGACGATGTGCTCCCATTCGATGCGCGCGGCGCGATTGGCGTTCTTGCGCGGCGTGTAGCCGCAGCTTTTCAGGTCCACGCGGTTGCCCTTGAAGCTGCAGCCGCAATAGAACTCCACTGACTGACGCTCATAGAGTGTCCAGCCGATCTTCTTGGCTTGAGTGAAATTTTGCGGTGGGGCGGCTTGCAGCGAGGTGCAGAGGGTGAGGCACAGCAGGGTGAGAAGGCTGCGAAACGACATGCGGCTTTCCTAAAAAGTGCCGCATCATACCGGCTCGTTGTGGTTTGCCAAGGCTGGCCCATTGATGGCGTCTATCTAGGGTCTGTTGCCATTTCAACGCGAGCCGCGTTGCCGCGATAAATCTCGCCAGGCCAGGCGGAGGACGCAGGGAATGGCGTTCCCTTTTCAAGTCCTCCAACAACGCATGGCGAGATTTCTCGCGCAACCCGAAGGGCCGGGCCCGTTTTGTCGCGATGCGGCGTTTCTCGCCGGCTCATTTAGCTCGCTAAACTTCGCGGCTCGTGCCTTGCCTCGCGGCAAAACGGGCTCCGGCGCGGCCGTGTGTGAAACGGCAACAGACCCTGGGATCCAATCTCTGTGCTCTGCGACGCAGTCGGCGAATTTGTCCCGTTTTCTCGGCTAAAGTTCTGCGGCTAACTCCCTCTTTTCAGGCCATCGGTGCCTGGCCCGCAAGGCCTCGATCCCAGCTCTTAAAGAAATTACATGTGATGTATTGAGTTCTCACATGTGATGTTCTAGGCTGCGCCACATGGAAAACAAATCATCTGCGCACTACCAGCGTCTTTTCCGGCAGCGTCTGCGCGAGCAGGGGCTGGTGAAGAAGGAGGTCTGGATTCTGCCCGAGCATGCCCAGAGGCTCTCGGCGGTCGAAAGGAAACTGCGCCAGCCCCAGCCGGAGCTGGCTTCAATGGAGGAGGGGGTGAGCATGCCTCAGGTTTGGACTGCACAAACGTTGTTCGATGCGCTGTCGGCGACAGAGCCGTTTGCCGATGGCCGCGCGGCCGTCGAGCTGATCCAGGGTGCCGACGCCAGTCTGCACGTGACCATGAAGGAGTACGGCGATCTGCCGCTGTTCATCGCCGTGTTCGGTGATCAGATCGTGGTCGAGGCGCTGCTCTGGCCGGCCAGCGACGTGCGCGACACCGCTGCCTTCAACGAGGAAGTGCTGCGCAGCCACAAGCTGTTCCCGTTGTCCTGCGTGGGGCTCGAAACCCTGCCTGACGGTCAGGCCTGCTACACCATGTTCGGTGCCCTCAGCGCCTCGTCGATCCTGCCCAATGTGGTGCTGGAGATCGAAACGCTGGCGGACAACGTCATCAAGGCGACCGAAGCCTACGAAGACTTCCTCAAGGCCAGTGCATAAGGAGACATGCCCATGAACGTCTGGAGCAAATTGCTGACGGCGCTGCGCGGCGGTGCCAACGAAATGGGTGAGGCGCTGGTCGATGGCCAGGCGCTGCGCATTCTCGATCAGGAGATCCGCGACGCCGACGCCGAGCTGCGCAAATCCAAGGAAGCGCTGGCCGAGATCATGGCCAAGCAGAAGCTGGCCGCCGAGCGTGCCAGCAAGTCTGCCGCCAAGATCGCCGAGTATGAGCAGTACGCGGTCAAGGCCCTGGAAGGTGGCAAGGAAGACCTGGCTGCCGAAGTGGCCGGCAAGATCGCCAACCTGGAAATCGAACTGGGCAGCGAGCGCGAGCAGGCCGATGCCTACGCCGCCAGCGTGGCCCAGTTGCGCGCCGCGGTGAGCCAGGCGGAAGCCAATATCAAGCGCCTGAAACAGCAGGTCGATACCGTCAAGGCCACCGAAAGCGTGCAGAAGGCGCAGATGGCCGTGGCCCAGCGTTACGGCGGCTCCCAGGCCAAGCTGCACACCGCGGTCGAGTCGCTGGAGCGCATCAAGCAGCAGCAGGCCGAGCGCGCCGCGAAGATGGAGGCGGCGGCTGAACTGGCCGAGGCCTCCAACCCTGACGAGTCGCTGGACGCCAAGCTGCGCGCCGCCGGTATCGTCGCCGACAAGAGCAGTGCCGACAGCGTGTTGGCGCGTCTCAAGGACAAGGCCAAGCCCTGATCACAGGCTGGCTCGTAGCGGCATCGATGGTGGGGCCAGCAGGCTCCGCCATGTTTTCAGGGATAGGAAACCATGGAAATCTTCCTGCAGGTCTCGTTGGCGTTCCCGACGGTCATCTTCAGCTTTGTGCTGTGCCTGGCGGTGGTGTACTGGGTCATCGTCGCGTTCGGTCTGATCGAGATCGACGTGCTCGACGTCGAGGCCGACTCCGCCCTGGAAGGTCCGGCGGCAGCGCTCCTGTCCAAACTCAAGCTGCGTGACGTACCGCTGACCCTGGTGCTGACGCTGCTGTTTTTCTTCGCCTGGTTCATCAGCTATTTCGCCGACCTCTGGTTGCTCAGCCTGTTGCCGCTCGAGTGGCTGCGTTATCCGCTGGGCCTGGTGGTCGCGGTGCTGGCGCTGCTGCTCGCCGTGGCTCCCACGCGGCTGCTGTGCGCGCCGCTGCGCCCGCTGTTTCTCAAGCTGGAAGTGACCAGCAGCAAGAGCGTGCTCGGCCAGACCGCCGTGGTGCGCAGCGGGCGGGTCACCGCCAGCCATGGCGAGGCGATGCTCGAAGACGGTGGCGCCGGGCTGATCCTGCGCGTGCGCGCCGACGAGCAACTGGGTTTCAAGCGTGGCGACCGTGTCGTTTTACTGGAATACCTGGAGGCGCAGCACGCCTACCGGGTGATAACCGAGGATGAGTTCCGCGGCATCTGAGCCGGCGGTTCCGTCTGTCTCAAAGGAGATTGAGTGCAATGTACAACCTTCCCCCGTCGTTGATCCCCGTGCTGGTCGGGGTTGGCCTGGTCGCCCTGCTGATCATCGGCCTGCTGGCGCTGTTCAAGGCCTTCTACATCAAGGTTCCCCAGGGTACGGCGCTGATCGTCAACGACATGTCGTCCACGCCCAAGGTGCATTTCACCGGTGCGCTGGTGTACCCGGTCATCCACCTCAAGGAGTTCATGAAGATCTCCCTGATCACCCTGGAAGTCGACCGCCGCGCCAAGGACGGGCTGATCTGCCGCGACAACATGCGCGCCGACATCACCGTGGCTTTTTACCTGCGCGTCAATGAAACCCAGGAAGACGTGCTCAAGGTGGCCAAGGCCATCGGCGTGGAGCGCGCCTCCGATCGTGCGGCGGTCAACGAGCTGTTCAACGCCAAGTTCTCCGAAGCCCTGAAAACCGTCGGCAAGCAGTTCGACTTCGTGCAGCTGTTCGAGAATCGCCAGGATTTCCGCGACCGCATCGTCGAGGTGATCGGCAACGACCTCAACGGTTACGTGCTCGAAGACGTGGCCATCGATTATCTGGAGCAGACCTCCAAGGCGTCCCTGGACCCAAGCAACATCCTCGACGCCGAGGGTATCCGCAAGATTACCGAGCTGACCGCAGCGCAGAACGTCATCACCAATGACCTGGAGCGCAACGAAGAGCTGGCTATCAAGAAGAAGAACGTCGAAACCCGCGAGGCGACCCTGGCTCTGGAACGTCAGCAGGCCGATGCTGAAGCGCGTCAGAAGCGTGAGGTGGAAACCATCCGCGCCCGCGAGGAAGCGGAAACCCTCAAGGTACGCGAAGAAGAGCGCCTGAAGGCCGAGCAGGCCCGCATCCAGACCCAGCAGGAGCTGGACATCCGCGCCGAGAACCATCAGCGCGAAGTGGAAGTGGCCCAGCAGAACCGTCAGCGCGCGGTGGTCATCGAGGTGGAGAAGGTCACCCGTGCCCAGGAGCTGGAAGTGGTGGCCCGCGAGCGCGAGGTCGAGCTGCAGCGCATCGAGAAGGAAAAGGCGCTGGAAGAAGAGCGCAAGAACATCGCCGCCGTGGTGCGCGAACGCGTAGCGGTGGAGAAGACCGTCGCCCAGGAAGAAGAGCGCATCAAGGAAGTTCGCGAAGTCTCCGAAGCCGAGCGCCTCAAGCAGGTCACCGTGCTCAATGCCCAGGCCGAAGCCGAGCAGGAGCTGGTGCGCCAAGTCAAGCAGGCCGAAGCCGACGAAACCCGTTCCAAGCACAAGGCGGTGGAAATCAACAACCTCGCCCAGGCCGAGCTGGAAGCCGCAGCCAAGAGCGCCGAGGCCAAGAAGAAACTGGCCGAAGGCATCGAAGCCGAGCGCGCCGCGCCTGGCCTGGCTGATGCGCGGGTGCGTGAAGTCACCGCCGCGGCCAAGGAGAAGGAAGGTCTGGCCGAAGCCCGCGTGCAGGCCGAGCGCCTGATCGCCGAAGCCAAGGGCGAGCAGGAAAAAGGCCTGGCCCAAGCCCGCGTTATCGAAGCGCAGGCGGCCGCCAAGGAAAAAGACGGTCTGGCCGACGCCAAGGTACTGGAAGAGAAGCTCGGCGCCCAGGCGCGCGGCGAGGAGCAGCTCGGTGTGGCCAAGGCCAAGGCGACCCAGGATCTGGGCATGGCCGAAGCTCAGGTATTGCTGGAGCGCCTGAACGCCGAGGCCGAAGGCCTGGGCAAGAAGTTCGGCGCGCTGGATGCGCTCAGCGACAACGCCCGCCAGCACGAAGAGTTCCGCATGCAGCTGGAGAAGAGCTTCGAGGAAGCCATGGCCGCTATCGCCGCCAACAAGGACATCGCCAAGGATCAGGCCGAAGTGCTGGCCACCGCGCTGGCCAAGGCGAAGATCGAGATCGTCGGCGGCGAAGGCGACTTCTTCAACTCGTTCGCCAAGTCCCTTTCCGTGGGCAAGGCCATCGAGGGCGTGGTTGGCAAGAGCCCGGTGGTGCAGGACGTGCTCGCGCGCCTGCTGCAGGGCCGTGCTGCTGAAGCCAAACCGGCAACGGTCAGCGACGCGGACGCGGTGTAAGTCTGGATGCCGGTGCCAGCCTGTGCGGGCTGGCACCGGTCACGGATCAGGCGCGCAGCAGCTGCGCGCATTCAGGCCGTCATGGCCTGCCTCAATGACAAGGAAAGTGGCATGTCGCAATCAAGAGATCACCTGGAAATGACCTTTCGCAGCATCCAGTGCTTCGCCGATGACGGCCGCCTGGACGCCGCCGAGCTGGGCTCGCTGCTGGATATCGCCGAGCGTGACGGCGTGATCGATGACGACGAGATCCGCGTGCTGACGCGCATCATCGCGCGCATCAAACCCGAAGAGCTCGACGCCCCGATGCGCGAGAAACTTGCCGAAATCGCCCGCAAGATCGGTGCCTGAGCACCGCCATATTCGTTTCCGCCCCGCCCATGACGGGGCCTTGCTTGCAGACCGCGCAGATTCAGGAAGACCATGATGTCGGACGCCCAAGCCGAAAACACCCAGCAGGACATTCTCGACAAGGCCGTGGCCGAAGGCGGCGCCTACGAGGTGCTGCACAAACGCCTGCAAGAGCAGGGCCTGCGCCTGCGCCAGAGCACCGAGGCGCTCAACGAGCAGCGCCTGCAGGAGTTCGGCAGCAGCCAGATGGAAGTGATCGGGCGGGTGCGTATCCGTACCGAGAACAACTGCATCGCCCGCGATATCGTGCAGGTCGGCGACTGGCTGCTGTTCGGCTACAACGTGTTCATGGGCCTGAAGAAGGAAACCTCGGTCGCCGACGTGTTCTCCCTCTATCGCCTGGTCGAGGGCAGCGAGGGCTATGAAGCCGAAGCGGTCGCCCTGGACGGCACCTTCCTGAGCCAGAGCGGCTTCGTCAACGACTTCAACGAGCTGTACACCTATTACAAGAACACCAGGCTGCTGCAACTGGCGATTCGCGATGGCAAGCTGTTGGCCAGCTTCCAGATCGGCGAGCGGATCACCGACATCCGCGTGTTCCGCTGGTCGCTGTCGCTCGACGGCAAGGACGTGCGCTACATCGACAACCGCGGCGAACGCGATATTGCGCTGCCGGCGCCGTTCGATTTCGAGTGGCAGAAAACTACCCGCGAGATGACGGTCAACGGCCGCCATCCGCACCTGAACATCCTCGACACGGTATTCGTCGAAACGGTCGGCGGCGACCTGACCATCAAGGTCGAGAACAATACCGAAAGTGGCCAGGGCATCTACCGCGAAGAGGTGATGGACAAGACCCAGTCGCTGGACGACGCACAGATCGAATACGCCGCCCTGGGCAGCCTGATCCTGCTCAAGGTGCTGCCGTACCGCGAGGAGCAGTGGCGTTATCTGGTGTTCAACCGCCTGACCCGCAAGGTCGAGCGCATCGACGCCATCGGCCTGGCCTGCGTGCAGCTGCCCGAAGACCACGGCATCATCTTTCCCGGCGGCTACTACCTGCAGAACGGCGAGCACAAGACCTTCGAGCAGTCGATGGCCGGCATGCGCTTCAAACGCTCGGTGCGCTCGCCCAACGGCGAGGACGTGCAGTACATCTTCTACCACCCGGGCGAAGGCCGGGCGGTGCTGCTGACCTACAACATGGTCACCCGCCAGCTGCAGAACCCGATCTTCGGCCACGGCTATGCGCGCCTGGAGGACGGGCGCATGGTGATCTTCTCCGCCGAGGGCGACGAGCCGACGCGCATTCACCCCATGCAGGTCTGGCAGACGCCATTCGAGAGCGAGGAATACGCTGCTCGTCAGCCGGCGCGCAGCGGCTTCTTCGGGCGCATCGGCAATGCCGAGCTGGTGCGCGGGGTGTCCGCTCTGTTCAACCTCAGTCGCGAGATCGACAGCCGCGAAGTGTCGGTGGCGCGCTACAGCCTGCTGTGCCAGAACACCCGCCGGCTGTTCGACATCTATCACTGGCTGAGCGACCCGCAGTGCGCCGAGCTGGCGCCGCTGCTGCGCGAGATCGCCGCCACCGGCGAGCTGGTGCTCGACGAATTCGAGAAGGTCGAGAGCATTCGCCAGCAGTCCGCCGCAGCCATGGCCGACGCGGAAAGCCGCCAGAAGGCGTTGCTGGAAAGCGTGCGCTCGGATACCTGGGACAAGGTCGAGCAATACGTCGACGCCCTCAACGCGATCACCGCCCAGCGCGGCCAACTGCTGACCATTCGCGACTACCGCTACATCGACGTGGCGCGTATCGACGCCATGGAAACCGCGTTGCTCGAAGCCCGTGACCAGACCGCCGCGGCCACCTCGCGCTTTCTGGCCGGCGATGCGGCGTTGCAGCCCTATCATCACGATCTGCAGGTGTTCGACGAGCAGGCGCAGAAGGCCGAGAGCGTCGCCCAGCTGGCCGAACCGCTGGCCGGCCTCAACGAGATGGCCGGCAACCTGGACATGCTCTCCGGGCTGATGGCCTCGTTGCAGATCGACGACGCCACCGAACGCACGCGTATCGTCGACGCCATTTCCGAGGTATACGCCAAACTCAACCAGGCCAAGGCGCGCGCCGAGCAGCGCCGCAAGGGGCTGGGGTCGGCCGAGACCGTGGCGCAGTTCGGCGCCCAGTTCAAACTGTTCAGCCAGAGCATCACCAACGCCCTGGCGCTGGCCCAGGACCCGGAGAAGTGCGACGAACAGTTGTCGCGCCTGTTGGTGCAGCTCGAGGAGCTGGAAAGCCAGTTTGGCGATCACGAACAGTTTCTCGGTGACATCCTCGCCAAGCGCGAGGAGCTGCTGGAAACCTTCGAGGCGCACAAGCAGAGCCTGCTCGACGAGCGTCAGCGCAAGGCCCAGGGCCTGCTCGATGCCGCGCGGCGGATTCTCGACAGCCTTGGCCGGCGTACCGCCAAGTTCACCGAGGCCCAGGAACTCAACGCCTTCTTCGCCGCCGACCCGCTGATCCTCAAGTTGCGCGAACTGGCCGAGCGCCTGCGTGAGCTCAAGGACAGCGTCAAGGCCGATGATGTCGAGGCGCGCCTCAAGGGCGCCCGCGACCAGGCGGTGCGCGCGCTGCGCGACAAGAGCGAGCTGTTCGAGGCCGGCGGCGACGTCATCAAGCTGGGGCCACGCCACCGTTTCGCGGTCAATACCCAGGAGCTCGACCTGACCCTGCTGCCCCGTGGCGACGGGCTGTTCCTGCACCTGACCGGCACCGACTTTCTCGAGCCGCTGCATGATGCCGAGCTCGACGGCCTGCGTGATTACTGGCAGGTCAGCCTGGAGTCCGAGTCGGCCGCGCTGTACCGCGGCGAATACCTGGCCGGCCTGGTGCTCGACGCGGCGGTGAACAACACCGACGGCCTGAGCCTGGCTCAGCTCAAGGCGCACATGAGTCAGCCCGATGAGCTGATCAAGCGTATCCGCGAGTTCGCCGCGCCGCGCTACAAGGAGGGTTACCAGAAGGGCATCCACGACCAGGACGCCATGGCCATTCTGCTGCGTCTGCTGGCGCTGCGCGAGGCGGCTGGCCTGCTCACCTATTCGCCACGGGGCCGCGGCCTGGCGCTGTTCTTCTGGAACCGCTGGCACGAAGACGTGGAGGCCGCCCACTGGCCGGAGCGTGCCCGCACCTGCGCCAACATCCGCCAGCTGTTCGGCCGCGACGACGGCATCCGCCAGCTACGCGAGGAAGTGCTCAAGGCGCTGCACGGTTTTCTCGTCCGCCACCCGATGCCGTTCGACGCCGCGCTGCAGCGCGAGGCGGCCGAATACCTGGTCGAGGAGCTGGCCGCCCCGCGCATCGAATTCGTGGTCAGCAAGTACGCCCGCGACCTGTTCGATGGCCTGCGCCAGCACCTGGAAGCGGCCCATATGTGGGAGGGCTACCTGCAGGCCCAGGAGCGCCTGCGTGGGCGCCCGGACCAGCGTTGGGCGCTGGCCGAGAACTGGCTGCAGGCCTACTGCGCGCAGCAGGGCCAGGAACACCTGACGGCCTACGTGCCGGAGGCCGTGGCCCTTGGTTTGATCGACAGCGACCTGCCGCAGCGCGTCACCGAGGCTGACCTGCAGGTGCGCGTCGAGGGGCTGCTGGGCGACCACCCACGCATCCAGGACGGCACCCTGAGTTTCGCCCTGCACGATTTCTTCCAGCGCCTGCGTCACCATCGCGAAACCTGCCTGCCCGAGTTGCAGCGTTACCAGAGCCTGCGTCAGGAGGTGGTCAACCGCGAGCGCACGGCGCTGCGCCTGAGCGAGTTCAAGCCGCGGCCGCTGTCGTCGTTCGTGCGTAACAAGCTGATCAACGACGTGTACCTGGGCTTTATCGGCGACAACCTGGCCAAGCAGATGGGCACCGCTGGCGAGAACAAACGCACCGACCTGATGGGCCTGCTGATGCTCATCTCGCCGCCCGGCTACGGCAAGACCACGCTGATGGAGTACGTGGCCCATCGCCTGGGGCTGATCTTCATGAAGATCAACGGCCCGGCCCTCGGCCACGAGGTGCGCTCCATCGACCCGGCCCAGGCGCCGGACGCCACCTCGCGCCAGGAGCTGGAAAAGCTCAACCTGGCGCTGGAAATGGGCAACAACGTGATGCTTTATGTCGATGACATCCAGCACACCCACCCCGAATTCCTGCAGAAATTCATCTCGCTGTGTGACGGCACGCGGCGCATCGAAGGCGTGTGGAAGGGCAAGACCAAGACCTACGACATGCGCGGCAAGAAGTTCTGCGTGGTGATGAGCGGCAACCCGTACACCGAGTCCGGCGACGTGTTCAAGATCCCCGACATGCTCGCCAACCGCGCCGACATCTACAACCTGGGCGATACCCTGGGCGGCATGCAGGAAGCCTTCGCGCTGTCCTACATCGAGAACAGTCTGACCTCCAACCCGGTGCTGGCGCCCCTGGCCACCCGCGACATGGCCGATGTTTACCGTTTTGTCGCCAAGGCCGAGGGCAAGCCGTTCTCGGCCAACGAGCTGTCGCACAGCTACAGCGGCGCCGAGATCAACGAGATCGTCGCCACCCTGCAGCGCCTGATGCAAGTGCGCGAGGTGGTCGGCCGGGTCAACCAGCAGTACATCGTCAGCGCCGCCCAGGCCGACCAGTATCGCACCGAGCCGCCGTTCAAGCTGCAGGGCAGCTACCGCAACATGAACAAGATGGCCGAGAAGATCAGCTCGGTGATGAACGAGAGCGAGCTGCTGCAACTGATTGCCGATCACTACCAGGGCGAGTCGCAACTGCTGACCACCGGTGCCGAGGAAAACCTGCTCAAGCTCGCCGAGCTGCGTGGCAACCAGACGCCCGAGCAGGCCGAACGCTGGGCGCAGATCAAGCGCGACTTCATGCGCAATAAGGCCATGGGCGGCAGCGACTCGGACGTCGGCGCCCGTGTGGTGGCGCAGCTCAACGACCTGGTCGAGGGCGTGCGCGGCCTGGCCCGTAGCGAGCCGACGGCGCCGGCGGCTGCCGCCGTGCCCTGGCAGGAGTTGCTGGCCGGCCTGGAACGGCTGCGCGAAGTGCCGCCCCGGGTCGAGGTGGCCGTGCAGGCTACGCCGCAGCCCGGCATCCAGGCGCTGCTCGAGCGACTGGCCGATAGCCTGCAGGACGGCGTGCTGCCGCTGATCAACGCCATGGACAAGAAGATCGACATCGACCTGGGGACTCACAAGCGCATGGGCGACATGGCCCAGCAACTGCGTGAGATCGCCCGGATGATGGGGCAGGGCGGCGAGGCGCCGTGACGCTCTGGCTGTTGCCGCGCCTGAAACTGCTGTTCGGTATCGCTGCGGTGATGGTCGTGCTGCAACTGATCAACAGCCTGGACGGCTACAGCCTCAACCGCTTCGGGCTGATCCCGCGCGAGGTGCAGGCGCTGCCGGGCATCGCCCTGGCGCCCTGGTTGCACGGCAGCTGGCTGCACCTGTTCGGCAACCTCAGCGGCTTCATGGTGCTGGGCGCCTTGGCGCTGCTGGAGTCGCGGGCCGAATTCATCCGCGCCAGCCTGTTCATCATCGTCTTCAGTGGCGTGCTGGTCTGGCTGTTCGGGCGCACCGGCATCCATGTCGGCTCCAGTGGCTGGCTGTTCGGTTTGTGGGGGCTGTTGCTGGGCCGCGCCTGGTTTCGCCGCAGCCTTGCCGACCTGCTGCTGGCGGCCCTGGCGCTGGTGCTGTACGGCGGCTTTTTCTACGGCCTGCTGCCCCAGCAGGGCGTGTCGTTCGAATACCACCTGGCCGGCGCACTGTGCGGTGGCCTGTACGCCTCATGGCAACGCGGCGGCCAGAAACGTCGCACTCGAAAACGGCCTCGACAAGGTTAAAAATGGATTTCAATCGCCTCGACCAACACCTGCGTGACAGCCTCGTCGACCTCAGGCTCAGCAACGAAGAGCGCGACGAGCTGCGCGAACTGGGCAACGACCTGACGCCCGACCAGGTGCGCTACATGCGCAACCGCGCCTTCGACTTGGTGCGCGAACTGATCACCGACCCGGACAACGCCGTGTCGGCCCTGAAATGGCTGGAGCAGGTGATCAAGACACTGGAGGTGCGCTGCTCACCGATACGTGGCCAGAGCAGTGTGCATTTCAGCCCCGGCGAAAGCTGCCGCCAGCGCATCCGCGACCTGTGCCGCCAGGCCAAGGAATCGGTAGACGTGTGCGTATTCACCATCTCCGACGACCAGCTCAGCGACGAGCTGATCGCCGTGCACCGCCGTGGCCTGGCCGTGCGCATCATCAGCGACAGCGAAAAGCGCTTCGACGTCGGTAGCGACATCCAGCAACTGATCGATGCTGGCGTGCCGCTCCGAATCGACAACAGCCCGTTCCACATGCACCACAAGTTCGCTTTATTCGACGGTCGTCTTCTGCTCAACGGCAGCTTCAACTGGACGCGCAGCGCCAGTACCAGCAACGAGGAGAACCTGCTGGTGACCGACGATCCGCACCTGGTCGCCGAGTATCGCCGTGAGTTCGAGATGCTCTGGGCGCGCTATCGCCCGAGTTGATCGTTCAGCGCCGCAGTGCCGGCAGAAATGCCAGCAGGCTCGCTGGCAACTGCCGGCGCAACGCCTCGCTCATCGCGTCGCGGCGCTTCTGGTAGAGCAGGCCGAGGCCCATCACGCCGAGGCCGATCAGGCTGACCACCACCGGGAACAGCAGCGAATCCTCGAACACGTCGTGGGCCAGGTAGCCGAGATAGCCGGCCACGCCCAGGGCGCCGAAGACCATGAACAGCGGGCGGCGCAGCATTATCGACAGGCCGATCAGGCCCAGGTTGATCAGGCAGTAAAGCGCCTTGCCCAGCTCGCTGCCGCTGTCCATCAGGCTCAGGCCGCCCCAGAACGCCGTCAACCCGGCCAGGTAACCCCAGAAGGCGTAATCGCGCCTGCTGCGCCCGTCCACCAGCAAGCTGGCGAGCAGAATCACCAGGCCGAACCACAGCGACACCTCGCGGCGTTGCTCCCAGCTGAAGTATTCGCCATGCAGCAGCTCGCTGAGGTCCATGGACATGAACCAAAGCGCCACGGCCATCGGCATGACGATGAATGGGAAGGGCAGCAGGCGCAGCACCAGCAGGCCGACCAGCACCGTCGCCACTTCCATGACCAGCCAGCCGCCCTGCACGTAGCGGTAGTAATCGATGTAGTCCGCCTGCGCGTCATCCAGGGGCCACAGGCCCAGCAGCCTTTGTGCGGCGAACACCACCAGCGGTGTCAGGCTCACCGCCACGGCGCCGAGCAGACCGCCGGGAATCGGCTGGCCGCGGCGCCACAGGCTGCGCCCGCAGAGCAGCAATAGCAGCAGATAAGCCGCGCTGATCACCAGCAGCGCCAGGTCGCCGATGTTCATCCAGGCTTCGGTGAGCAGCCAGCCCATGGCGCCCATGATCAGCAGGGCGCCAAAGTAGTAGGCGATATGGGAGAGCTGGAAGCTGGGGCGCTCAGTGGGCGTCTGCTGCAGAAAGGCCAGCAGCGCCTGGTCCTGGCCGGGCTGCAGGACGCCGGCCTGGACGGCGCGGCTGAGGTCACTGGAATCAACATTCAGCTTCATGGGTGGACGTCCTGTCTTGGTGCCGATGCCCGGAAACTGCAGCGTGGCACCCAGGCGTTGCGCCTGGGCGTGTTCGATCAATGCTTGCGCGGTACGGCCTTGAGCAGCTCGTCCGGTGGCGTCTCGCACTGGATCTTGCGGCCGATCAGTTCCTCGATCGGTGGCAGGGCGAAGGCGTCGTCCTCGCCGGCGAAGCTGATCGAGGTGCCACTGGTGCCGGCGCGGCCGGTACGGCCGATGCGGTGCACGTAGTCGTCCGGGTCTTCCGGCAGAGTGAAGTTGATTACGTGGCTGATTCCGTCGACATGGATGCCGCGGCCGGCCACGTCGGTGGCCACCAGCACGCGGATATGCCCGGCGCGGAAGCCTTCAAGCACCTTGATGCGCTTTTGCTGCGGCACGTCGCCGGACATCTGCGCGGCGCTGACGCCATCACGGGTCAGGCGCTCCTCGATACGGCGCACCTCGTCCTTGCGGTTGGCGAACACCATCACGCGGGTCCAGTCGTTCTGCACGATAAGGTTGTAGAGCAGCTTGTACTTGTCCGCCGAGGCGACGGCGTAGACGTGCTGTTCCACCGTGTCGCTGGCCACGTTTTCCGGCTCGATCTCGACGATGGCCGGGTTGGTGGTCCACTGCTTGGCCAGGTTCATCACATCGTCGGTGAAGGTGGCGGAGAACAGCAGGGTCTGGCGCTCGCCCTTCATCGGGGTCTGGCGGATGATCTGGCGGACCTGGGGAATGAAGCCCATGTCGAGCATGCGGTCGGCTTCGTCGAGCACCATCACCTCGACCATGTCCAGGTGCACTTCGCCGCGCTGGTTGAAGTCCAGCAGGCGGCCCGGCGTTGCCACCAGAATGTCGCAGAAGCGCGACTCCAGGCTCTTGAGCTGCTTGTCGAAGTCCATGCCGCCGACGAAGCTCATCACGTTGAGGCCTGTGTACTTGGTCAGCTCCTTGGCGTCCTTGGCGATCTGCACCACCAGCTCGCGGGTCGGCGCGATGATCAGCGCCCGCGGCTCGCCCATGTAGCGTTCCTTGGGCGGCGGCGTCTGTTGCAGCTGGGTGATGATCGAGATCAGGAAGGCGGCGGTCTTGCCGGTGCCGGTCTGGGCGCGGCCAATAGCGTCCTGGCCCTTGAGGGTATAACCCAGTACGCCGGCCTGGATCGGCGTGCAGTACGGGAAGCCCAGATCGTGGATGGCGTGCATCAGCTCCGGCGACAATTTGAAATCATGGAAGCGGGTCTTGCCGGGGGCCGGCTCGACCTGAAAGTCCTCGAGCTTCCAGGTATCCACCGGCTTGGGCGCGCGTTCGCGGCGCGGCTTGGCGGGTTTGCTCGGCGGCTTCTGCTCGGCGCTGGCGGCTTCTTTGGGCGGGCGCGGCTGGCGCTCCTCACGGGGAGCGGCGGCAGGGGGCGAAGTGGCTTCGAGGCTCGGGGAGACTGAGCTGTGTGGCTCATTTTCGGCTTTGCCGAATATTTTTTTGAGTGCTTTGAGCACGGTCATCTCGTCGATTGATTAAGGAATGAACGCCAGCCAGTGTAAAGCAAGACGCGGGCAGGGCGAAGTACTCTGCCACCGGCGTCATGCGCGGCTGTCGATCAGTTCCTGGGCAGGCTGGCGAGCAGCAGGCGCTGGACGTTGCCGCCCATGATCGCGGCGATATCGGCGCGGTTGAAACCGGCGCCGAGCAGGCCTTCGGTCAGTTGCGCCAGGCCGGTGACGTCGAAGGGTGCGTGGATGGTGCCGTTGAAGTCCGAGCCCAGGGCCACGTGCTCCACGCCCACCAGGTCCGCTGTGTAGCGGATCGCCTTGACGATGGCCGCTACCGAGGTGGCGCACACCGCCGTGTCCCAGTAACCGATACCGATCACCCCGCCGGTGGCAGCGATGGCGCGGATATGCCGGTCGCTGAGGTTGCGGGGTCCGGGGCAGGTGCCCTCGACGCCGCCGTGGGACACCAGCACCGGGCGCGTGGCCATGGCCAGCACGTCGTCCATCAGCGGACGTGAGGCGTGGGCCAGGTCGATCAGCATGGACTTTTCTTCCAGACGCGCGATGACCTTACGGCCGAACGGCGTCAGCCCGCCCTTGTTCAGGCCATGGGCCGAGCCGCCGACCTCGTTATCGAAGAAGTGGGTCAACCCGGCCATGCGAAAGCCGGCGTCGTAGAGGCGGTCGAGGTTTTCCAGCTGGCCTTCCAGTGGGTGCAGGCCTTCGGTGGCCAAGAGGGTAGCGACGCGCTGCGGGTCCTGCTTCCAGGCCTGCAGGAAATTCCTCAGATCCTGACGTGTGCGGATCTCTACCATCCGGCCGTCGCTGCCGGTCGCTGCTTCATGAAGTTTTTCGGCCTGGTACAGGGCGCGCTGCAGCAGGCTGTTCCAGGTCGCCCGCGGCCAGCGTTGGGCCATGGCGAGCAGGGTGATGGTGTCGCTGTCGGCGCCGTTGCTTTCGTAGTTCAGCCCGCGGGGCGATTTGGTGACCGTGGAGAAGACCTGCAAACCGACGCGCCCGTCGAGCATGCGCGGCAGGTCCGAGTGGCCGTAGCTGTAGCGCTTGAGCAGGTCGCGCTCCCAGAGCAGAGCGTCATCGTGCAGGTCGGCGATAAACAGGGTGTCGTGCAGGCGTGTGGCCGCTTCGCCGGCGGGGTAGGGCGCCGGTGATTCGACGCTGTTCATGCGTCGGTCGAGCACGCTGGGCAGGGTGAAGAACACCGCGGCGGCAAGGCCTAGAACAATCGGGACGATTAGCAGGCGCTTGCGCATGGTGGCTTTCCAAAAAAACGGTGGCCGTCAGCTTGTCACGCGCTCACGGCAATTCAATGACAGAGCCGGTTGCGGCCGCTGTTCTTGGCTTTGTACAGGGCCTTGTCGGCGCGGGCGATCAAGCCGGCCAGGCCATCGCGGGCATTCATCTGCGCCAGACCCAGGGAGATGGTTACGCCTGGCTGGGCGCCCAGCGGTGAATAGAAGGAGCCGATGCGCTCCAGGCTCTCGCGCAGGCGCTCGGCCACATCGGCAGCCTGCTGCAGCGCCAGCTCGGGCAGCAGCACCACGAATTCCTCGCCGCCGAAGCGCACCAGGCTGTCGCGGGCCCGCAGCTGGCGGCGCAGGGTGTGGGCGACCAGGCACAGGGCATAGTCACCGGCCAGGTGGCCGTGCTGGTCGTTGTAGTCCTTGAAGTGGTCGACATCGAGCATCAGCAGGCACAGCGGCTGCTTGTCGATCAGGCAGCGTGCCCGCTCGCGCTCGAACACGTGCTC
The DNA here is from genome assembly GCF_000213805.1 of Pseudomonas fulva 12-X. Taxonomy (NCBI): domain Bacteria; kingdom Pseudomonadati; phylum Pseudomonadota; class Gammaproteobacteria; order Pseudomonadales; family Pseudomonadaceae; genus Pseudomonas; species Pseudomonas fulva. Next base: position 1,153,034 of record NC_015556.1, read on the forward strand.
CAGCCAGCGGCGGTTGAAGGCGCCAGTGAGCTTGTCGACGTTGGCGTTCTGCTCGCTGTTGATCAGCTGCCGGTTGCCCTGGCGCACGCGGTCGCAGAGCACCTTGAGCAGGTTGTGCATCATCTGCGGCGATTGCTGGAACAGCGAGCTGAGGGCGTCGCGGTGCAGGCGCAGCACGCTGCTGGGCTCGGTGGCGACCACGTAGGCGCTGGGGTGTTCGTTGTCGAGGAAGCTGATCTCGCCGGCGCAATCGCCCGGGCCCAGGGTGGTGACCGGCTGGTTGTCCAGCGAGCCGAGGTACACCTTGAGGCTGCCGGTGACGACTATATAAAGGTACTGGTTGCGGTCGAACGGCGAGAGCAGCACTTCGGCTGCGTCCAACTCGCAGGGGCGGAAGGCGTCGAGCAGGCGGTTGAGGCTACCGAGCGCGACGTTGTCGAACAGGCGCAGTTGGCGAATCTGCTGCAGGTCGGTTTGCCACTGGGCTGCCTTCATGGCATCAGCATCCTTGCTCGAAACGCTCAACGATTGGCATCGCCAACGCTCCCATGGGTCGATGACGGCGTTCGTGATAAACGAACGGGTCTCATTCGGCTGACAGTATCGCCCGCCAGCCGGGCTGACAATCGTCTTGCGTCGTGCCGACGACCGGCGGCGCGGGACTGTGAAGACTGTCACAGCTGCGCCGCCAGAACCCTCTTTATAGACGCTCTGCGAGCCAGGCGCCGATATCGGCGATTTGCTGCGGTAACACTTCGTGGGCCATCGAGTATTCCCGCCAGGTCGCGCTGACGCCGCGACCTTGCAGCCAGTCGTAGGCGGCGCGGCCCATGCTCGGCAGTACCACGCCATCCTGGGTGCCGTGCAGGCAGCAGACTGGTATGTCGCGCTGGATGTCGCTCAACTGCACCTCGTCCGAGAAGGTTGGCGAATAGGTCGAAAGCGCCAGAACGCCGCCCAGCGGACCCTGCCAGCGCAGGAACGCGGTGTGCAGCACCACGGCGCCGCCCTGGGAAAAACCGGCCAGAAAGATGCGCGCCGGGTCGATGCCGTCATCGCGCTGGACCTCGATCAGATCGATCACTTGCTGGGCCGACTGTTCGAGTTGCGCACGGTCGATGGCGCGGGCCGGGCTCATGGCCAGAATGTCGTACCAGCTGGGCATTTCCCAGCCACCGTTGATGGTTACCGGGCGAGTGGGGGCCTGGGGTAGCACGAAGCGGGTGGTGCGCAGCGAGCGTTGCAGAGCCTCGGCGACCGGCTGGAAGTCGAAACGGTCTGCACCCAGACCGTGCAGCCATATGACACAGGCGTCGGAGGGAAGTGGGGGCTGCAGTAGCAATGTGGTATCCATGTGTTGCTCCAATTTGGGGCTGGTGCGTTACTTTGGTGCGTGACTGTTTTTTGTCACTGTACTGATCCATGAACTAGATGTCGCAAGATTACAACTTTGCCCCCTTGACCTGTTTAACTCGCGGCGAAAACCGGTGGCTGGTATGGCCTTTGCTATAGAGCATTGGACTGATGTCGTCGGGCCAGTGTGGTAACACCGCGCTGGGCCGCGGAGCAGACGGGGAAAGCCGATTTGATGGGGTTTCCAAAAGGTTCGCCGGGCGCTGCATGCCCGTCGATATGCAAATTTGCGATCCGTCTCGGGCCCGTTCACCAACGGACTGGTGCAAGCATCGCTGACCTGCTCTCGAATGGGTCACGGTACTGGCGCCCAGGTCTGACCACCGGTCTACACTGTTGCTGCCAATAGTGACGACATGCCCCAAAAGGGTACGGCGATCAGGCTGAGACTCCAACACAACACAAGAACCGGAGAATGTTCAATGAAGATGGTTAAAACCACCCTGGCGATGTTGACCGCCGCCGCCGTTCTGGGCGCAGCTGGCATGGCTCACGCCGGTGCCACCCTGGACGCAGTTAAGAAGAAGGGCTTTGTACAGTGTGGCGTCAGTGACGGCCTGCCGGGTTTCTCGGTGCCGGATGCAAAGGGTAACTACCAGGGCATCGACGTCGACATCTGCCGCGGTGTGGCCGCAGCAGTTCTGGGCGACGCCAGCAAGGTCAAATACAGCCCGCTGACCGCCAAAGAGCGTTTCACCGCCATTCAGTCCGGCGAAGTCGACGTGCTGTCGCGTAACACCACCTGGACCAGCTCCCGCGACGGCGGCATGGGCCTGGTATTCACCGGCGTGACCTACTACGACGGTATCGGCTTCCTGGTGAACAAGAAGCTGGGCGTTGCCAGCGCCAAGGAACTGGATGGCGCGACCATCTGTATCCAGGCAGGCACCACCACCGAGCTGAACGTCTCCGACTACTTCCGCTCGAATGGCCTGAAATACACCCCGATCACCTTCGACACCTCCGACGAGAGCGCCAAGTCGCTGGAAGCCGGCCGTTGCGACGTGCTGACCTCCGACCAGTCGCAGCTGTACGCACAGCGCATCAAGCTGGGCTCCCCGGATGACTGGGTTGTACTGCCGGAAGTGATCTCCAAGGAGCCGCTGGGCCCGCTGGTTCGTCGTGGCGACGAAGACTGGATGGCTATCGTCAAGTGGACCCTGTTCGCCATGCTCAACGCCGAAGAGCTGGGCGTCGACTCCAAGAACGTCGAAGCCATGGCCAAGGAAACCAAGAACCCTGACGTAGCCCGTATGCTGGGCGCCGACGGCGAGTACGGCAAGGACCTGAAGCTGCCGAAAGACTGGGTCGTCCAGATCGTCAAGCAGGTCGGTAACTACGGCGAAGTCTTTGAGCGCAACATCGGCAAAGGCAGCGAGCTGAAAATCGAGCGTGGCCTCAACGCTCTGTGGAACAAAGGCGGTCTGCACTACGCTCCTCCAGTGCGTTGATTGACCTGTCGCCCGGCAGTGCACTGCCGGGCGATTTTCGTTCCGTTATACCTGGGGCATTCCCATGCAGAAAAACATTGGCGCACCGCAGGGGTTCTCCCTTAGCGATCCACGTGTGCGTGCCTGGCTATTCCAGATCATTACCGTTGTGGCCGTGGTCGCAATGGGCTGGTTCCTGTTCAGCAATACACAGACCAACCTGCAACACCGGGGCATCACCTCGGGCTTCGACTTCCTGGAGCGCAGTGCCGGCTTCGGCATCGCCCAGCACCTGATCAGCTACACCGAAGCGGACAGCTATGCCCGCGTCTTCGTCATCGGCCTGCTCAACACCCTGCTGGTGTCCTTCATCGGCATCGTGCTTGCCACCATCCTCGGCTTCATCATCGGTGTCGCGCGCCTGTCGCCGAACTGGATGATCAACAAGCTGGCGACCGTCTACATCGAAGTCTTCCGCAACATTCCGCCGTTGCTGCAGATTCTCTTCTGGTACTTCGCCGTGCTACTGCCGCTGCCCGGTCCGCGTGCCAGCATCAACCTGGGCGACAGCTTCTTCCTCAGCAACCGTGGCCTGAACATGCCGGCTGCCGAGGCGACCGGTGCATTCTGGCCATTCGTGGTCGGCCTCATCGTTACCCTGGTGGCCATCGTGATGATGACCCGCTGGGCCAACAAGCGCTTCGAAGCCACCGGCCAGCCGTTCCACAAGTTCTGGGTCGGCCTGGGCATGGCCATCGTCATCCCCACTCTGGTTGCGCTGATCTTCGGCAGCCCGCTGCACTGGACGGTGCCGGAGCTCAAGGGCTTCAACTTCGTCGGCGGCTGGGTGATGATTCCCGAACTGCTGGCGCTGACCGTTGCCCTGACTGTCTACACCGCCGCGTTCATCGCCGAAAACGTGCGTTCCGGGATCAACTCGGTCAGCCACGGCCAGACCGAAGCTGCCCGCTCCCTGGGTCTGCGCCCGGGCCCGACGCTGCGCAAGGTGATCATCCCGCAAGCGATGCGCGTGATCATTCCGCCGCTGACCAGTCAGTACCTGAACCTGGCGAAGAACTCGTCGCTGGCTGCCGGTATCGGCTACCCGGACATGGTGTCGCTATTCGCCGGTACCGTACTCAACCAGACAGGCCAGGCCATCGAGGTGATCGCCATCACCATGAGCGTCTACCTGGCGATCAGTATCAGCATTTCCCTGCTGATGAACTGGTACAACAAGCGCATCGCGCTGATCGAGCGGTGAGGACCTAGCGCAATGAGCACTCATACTTTCAAACCGGATCTGCCGCCACCCAGCGCCAGCGTTGGCGTGGTCGCCTGGATGCGCAGCAATCTGTTCTCCAGCTGGCTCAACACGCTGCTGACCCTGTTCGCCATCTACCTCGTCTGGCTGATGGTGCCGCCGCTGCTCAAGTGGGCGATCTTCGACGCCAACTGGGTAGGCACCACCCGCGCCGATTGCACCAAGGAGGGCGCCTGCTGGGTGTTCATCCAGTCGCGTTTCAGCCAGTTCATGTACGGCTTCTACCCCAGCGAATTGCGCTGGCGCGTGGACCTGACCGCCGTGCTGGCCATCGTTGGCGCAGCGCCGCTGTTTATTTCCAAGTTCCCGCGCAAGGCTGTCTATGGCATCGCCTTCCTGGTGATCTACCCGATCGTCGCCTGGTGCCTGCTGCACGGTGGCGTGTTCGGTCTGGATACCGTGCCGACCAGCCGTTGGGGCGGCCTGATGCTGACTCTGGTGATCGCCGCTGTCGGTATCGCCGGTGCGCTGCCGCTGGGCATCCTGCTGGCGCTGGGGCGTCGCTCCAACCTGCCGGCGGTGAAGGTGGTCTGCGTGACCTTCATCGAATTCTGGCGTGGTGTACCGCTGATCACCGTACTGTTCATGTCCTCGGTGATGCTGCCGCTGTTCCTGCCCGAGGGCATGAGCTTCGACAAGCTGATGCGTGCCCTGATCGGCGTGATCCTGTTCCAGTCGGCCTACATCGCCGAAGTGGTACGCGGTGGCCTGCAGGCGATTCCCAAGGGGCAATACGAAGCGGCCGGCGCCATGGGCCTGGGCTACTGGCGGATGATGGGTCTGGTGATCCTGCCGCAAGCGCTCAAGCTGGTGATTCCGGGCATCGTCAACACCTTCATCGCTCTGTTCAAGGACACCAGTCTGGTGATCATCATCGGCCTGTTCGACCTGCTCAACAGCGTCAAGCAGGCGGCCGCCGATCCGGCTTGGCTGGGTATGGCGACCGAAGGCTATGTGTTCGCCGCCCTGATTTTCTGGATTTTCTGTTTTGGTATGTCGCGCTACTCCATGCATCTGGAGAGGAAGCTCGACACCGGCCACAAGCGTTAGGAGCTGTTCAGTATTTGCTGCGCGTCGGCCAGGCGGCGTTGAAAACACTCTCGGGATGCTCATGTACAGCCGTACACTCCGCTCCCTCGCCTGTTTTCGCCTTGCCTGGCTCTAGCTCGCTAAATCCTGAATCAGCCCTCGAGAGGAGTGAATTATGAGTGAAGCAAACAAGCAACCCAGCGCCGAGCCGATCATTCAGTTGCAGGGCGTGAACAAGTGGTACGGCCAGTTCCACGTCCTCAAGGACATCAACCTGGATGTACGTCAGGGCGAGCGTATCGTGCTGTGCGGTCCGTCGGGTTCGGGCAAGTCGACTACCATCCGCTGCATCAACCGTCTGGAAGAACACCAGGCCGGTCGCATCGTGGTCGATGGCACCGAGCTGACCCGTGACCTGAAGGACATCGAGACCGTGCGCCGCGAAGTGGGCATGGTGTTCCAGCACTTCAACCTGTTCCCGCACCTGACCGTGCTGCAGAACTGCATCCTGGCGCCGATGTGGGTGCGCAAGATGCCCAAGCGCAAGGCCGAGGAAATCGCCATGCACTACCTGGAGCGCGTACGCATTCCAGAGCAGGCGCACAAGTACCCGGGGCAGCTTTCCGGTGGCCAGCAGCAGCGTGTAGCCATCGCTCGCGCCCTGTGCATGAAGCCCAAGATCATGCTGTTCGATGAGCCGACCTCGGCCCTCGACCCGGAAATGGTCAAGGAAGTACTCGACACCATGATCGGCCTGGCGCAGGACGGAATGACCATGCTCTGCGTGACCCACGAAATGGGCTTCGCCCGTACCGTGGCCGACCGCGTGATCTTCATGGACAAGGGCGAGATCGTCGAACAGGCCGAGCCGAACGCCTTCTTCGACAACCCGCAGAACGAGCGTACCAAGCTGTTCCTGGGGCAGATTCTGCACTGAGGATGGTTGGTCAAAGCGCAGACACGGGTCTGCGTTTTGCCGGAAACGCCGATAAAAAACGCCGGGGCTCGTGCCCTGGCGTTTTTTGTTCTTCTTTTGGGGCGTGGGCGGGTTAACGACAGACGGGCAAAAGTGTTCGCTGTCGATGACCTGGGAATCTCCATTAACCAGTCGCCTGGCATTGTGGGTTTCGCCCCTTACGGGCGAGTCACTTTCTCTTGCTTGCCCAAGAGAAAGTAACCAAAGAGAAGGGCACCCCACCATTCGGCCCCGGCTGCGCCGCGGTTCCCTCGCTCCATCACTGTTCCAGGGGCACGCTGCGAAGGGCCATCCCTGGCCCATCGCAGCTCTCGCGGCATCCATGCCGCTCAACCCCTTACACAGCGATTCTACTCGGCCTCCTGAAGGGGACTTGGGCGTCGCCTGTGCGATCGCAGCCCAAGAGCAAAAGCAGGCGTTTTCGAGCTGAGCTTTTGGAAATCTTGCAGGCTCGCGCCTTGTTCCCATCAGAAGTGTTGCGCCCGTAAGGAGCGCAACACAAAGGTGCAGGAGGCGCGATTTTGGATAGTCCTAAGTCAGTGCGCCATACGTACCTCGGTGCCGAGCGCATTCACCCTGCGAAAATTCGAAGAATCTTTTCGGGGGAGAAGCAGATTCGGCTTATCGGCCCCTGAGCCTCACGACTTGTCCTGCGGCCCCAGATAGCTGGTGATGATCGCCGAGAAATCCAGCCCGCCGTGCCCGTCGCAACTGAAGCGTTGATAGAGCTGTTGAGCGAGGGCGCCGAGTATCACCGGTTGTTTGATCTGCCGCGCTGCGTCGGTGGCCAGGCCCAGGTCCTTGAGCATCAGGTCGGTACCGAACCCGCCGCTGTAGCCGCGCGAGGCCGGCACGTTGTCGAGCACGCCGGGGTAGGGGTTGTTGGTGTCCGAGCTCCAGCAGCGCCCGCTGGAGGTGTTGATGATGTTCGCCAGCACCTTGGCGTCGATGCCTAGTGACACGCCTAGCGCCATGGCTTCGGCGACGCCGATCATGGAAATGCCGAGCAGCATGTTGTTGGCCACCTTGGCCACCTGTCCGTTACCGCTGCCGCCGCAATGCACGATGTTGCGGCCCATGGCTGCGAGAATCGGCTGGGCCTTGGCGAAGTCTGCCTCCGCGCCGCCGACCATGAAGGTCAGGGTGCCGGCAGCCGCGCCACCCGTGCCGCCAGACACCGGCGCATCGAGCATCGGATTGCCGTGGGCGACCGCCGCTTTGGCGACCTCCCGTGCAGACAGCGGGTCGATGGTCGAGGAGTCGATCAGCAGCACCCCGGGCTTCACGTTGGCCAGCAGGCCGTCATCGCCGAGGTAGACCGCTTTCACATGTGCCGAGGCCGGCAGCATGGTGATGACGATCTCGGCATCCTGCAGCACGCCGCCGGCGCTGTCGGCACCCTTGGCACCGGCGTCCATCAGGGCCGCGACGGCGCCGGTAGACAGGTCGAAGACGCGCAGCGCGTGGCCTGCCTTGAGCAGGTTGTGGGCCATGGGCGCGCCCATGTTGCCCAGGCCGATGAATCCGATATTCATGGTCGTCGCCTCACTTCAGGGTGATGGTAGTGTTCACCGCGCCGCCGACGTCGCTCTCGTCGAACCAGCGCTGGGTCACGGTCTTGGTCTGGGTGTAGAACTGCACCACCTGCTTGCCATACGGGCCCAGGTCGCCGAGCTTGGAAGCCCGCGAACCAGTGAACGAGAACATCGGCACCGGTACCGGAATCGGCACGTTGATGCCCACCTGGCCAACGTCGATCTCCTCCTGGAAGTGCCGGGCGGCGGCGCCGGAGCGGGTGAAGATCGCCGTGCCGTTGCCATTGGGGTTGGCGTTGATCAGCGCGATGGCTTCATCCAGGGTCGCGGCGTGCATCACGCACAGCACCGGGCCGAAGATTTCCTCGCGGTAGATGCTCATCTGTGGGGTCACCGCGTCGAAGACGGTCGGGCCGACGAAGTTGCCCTGTTCAAAGCCGGCTACCCCCGGGTTGCGGCCGTCGAGCACCAGGCGTGCGCCTTCGCTGGCGCCGCGCTCGATCAGGCTGCTGACCCGGTCCAGCGCAGCGCAGGAAATCAACGGGCCGACGTCGGTGCCGTTTTCCAGGCCGCTGCCGACCTTGAGCGTTTCCGCCTTGGCCACCAGGTCCGGCAGCCAGTTTTGCGCTTCACCGACCAGAATCACCACCGACAGGGCCATGCAGCGTTGCCCGGCGGCGCCGAACGCGGCGCCGGCGAGGTTGTTGAGGGTCTGTTCCTTGTGCGCATCGGGCAGCACGATGGCGTGGTTCTTGGCGCCCATCATGCACTGAACGCGCTTGCCTGCCTGGCTGGCGCGGTTGTAGACGTGGGTGCCGACGCGGGTCGAGCCGACGAAGGACACCGCCTTGATGTCCGGGTGATCACAGATCGCGTTCACCGCGTCCTCGGCGCCGTGCACCACGTTGAGCACGCCCGGCGGCACGCCGGCTTCCAGGGCCAGTTCGCACAGGCGCATGGTCACCATCGGGTCCTGCTCGGAGGGCTTGAGCACGAAGGTGTTACCGGTGGCGATGGCCATCGGGAACATCCACAGCGGGATCATCGCCGGGAAGTTGAACGGGGTGATGCCGGCGCACACGCCCAACGGCTGCAGCAGGGTGTAGGTATCGACGCCGCCGGCCACGTTGTTGGCCAGCTCGCCGAGTTGCAGGTTGCCGATGCCGGCGGCGTGCTCGACCACTTCCAGGCCACGGAACACGTCGCCCTCGGCGTCGGCGAGGGTCTTGCCCTGTTCGGCGGTGAGAATGGCCGCCAGCTCCTTCATGTTTTCGCGGATCAGTTGCTGGTACTTGAGGAAGATCCGCGCGCGGGCGCCGATCGGCGTCTTGCGCCAGGTCTTGAAGGCCTGGCTGGCGCTGGCCACCGCGGCGTCGATTTCCTCGGCGGTGGAGAGAGGAACCCGAGCCAGCACTTCTTGGGTGGCCGGGTTGACGACGTCGCGCCACTGCTGGGTGCGTGACTCGACGAATTCGCCGTTGATGAGCAGTTTGACGGTAGCGGTCATGGTTCGATCCTTTCTGAATTCGACTGTCTGGAATCAACGGGCGCGCAGGGTTGCGGGGCGTGAACCGTCCATTGCGGCGCTGGCGATAGGCTGGCGGGGCGGGTCGGCGCGCATCAGGGCGGTGCAGCCCAGTGCGACCAGGCCCATGCCGATCAGGTAGGCGATCACGTAGCGCGGGCTGCCATCGGCAGCGGCCAGCAGGCTGGTGGCGATCATCGGCGCGAAGCCGCCGCCGAGCACGCCGGCCAACTGCACCGACAGCGAGATGCCGCTGTAGCGGATTTCCGCCGGGAACTGGCGAGCGAACAGCAGGGACTCCGGCGCGTAGAGGATCGGGAACACCACGCCCACCGCCAGCACCATCGCCCACCACACCAGCACCGGCTCACGGGTACCGAGCATGGCGAAGAACGGGTAGACGAAGGCGCACAGCAACAAGAGTCCGGTGAAGTACAGGCGCTTCTGGCCGACACGATCGGACAGCCAGCCGCAGAACGGCATGGTCGCCAGTGACAGCGCGGCGCCGGCGGTGATGGCATGCAGCACGTCGGCCCGTGGAATCTGCAACTGGTTGGCGGCGTAGGCGAGGGCGAAGGTGACCGCCATGTAGAACCAGGCGTTCTCGGCCGTGCGCGCGCCGATGATGGTCAGGGTGGCGCGCGGATGGTTGCGTACCACTTCCAGCAGCGGCAGGCGCACGCGGCGGTCCTGCTGCTTGAGTTTCTCGAAGTCCGGCGACTCGGCGACCTTGACGCGAATCAGCCAGCCCACCGCCAGCAGCACCACGCTGGCCAGGAACGGCAGGCGCCAGCCCCAGGCGAGCATCTGCTCCTCTGGCAGCGTGGCGACCGCGCCCATGGCCAGGGTGGAGAGCACCAGGCCGGCGCCGACACCGGTCTGTGGCAGGCTGCCGTAGAAGCCCTTCTTGCCTTCTGGCGCATGCTCGACGGCCATCAGCACCGCGCCGCCCCATTCGCCACCCACGGCCATGCCCTGCAGAAAGCGCATGACCACCAGCAGCGCCGCGGCCCAGTAGCCGATCTGCTCGTAAGTGGGTAAGAGGCCGATGGCGATGGTCGGGATGCCCATCATCAGCAGGGTAAGCATGAGCATCGACTTACGGCCGATGCGGTCACCGAAGTGGCCGAACAGAATGCCGCCCAGGGGCCGGCCGATGAAACCGACGGCATAGGTGGCGAAGGCCGCCAGTACGCCGGTGATCGGGTCAAGAGTGGGGAAGAACAGCTTGTTGAAGACCAGCGCGGCGGCGGTGCCGTAGAGGAAGAAGTCGTACCACTCGATGGTGGTGCCCGCCATGCTGGCCAGGCCAGCGATACGATAGTGCTTGCGGCCGGCAGCCGGCCCTTGAGCGTGTGAGTCGTTCATGAGTTGCCTGCTTTTGTTTTTGTCGTAGGAACCTGGAACTGCGGGCAGCTGGAATGAACTGCCTCGCTGGAGTATAGGTATGCAAACTTTCTGTTCCAGCACCCAAAAAGACAGGTTCGTTATGCAAAAAAGCATGATGTCGGCCGGCCAGATGAACTGGGACGACCTCAAGTTCTTTCTCGAAGTCGCCCGCACCCGAACCGCCAGCAGCGCAGCCCGCCGCCTGGGCGTGGACTACACCACGGTGTCGCGGCGTATCGGCGCGCTGGAGAAGGCGCTCGGCACGCTGTTGTTCGAGCGCTCACGGGCCAGCGGTTTCGTGCTGACCACGGAGGGGCAGCACCTGCTGGGCTATGCCGAGGCCCTGGAAAGCACTCTGCAGACGGCCTGCGAACAGGTGTCGGGCGCCAGCCTGGCGCTCTCGGGTCACGTGCGCATCGGCTCGACCGAGGGTTTCGGCAGCTATTTCGTGGCGCCGCAGCTTGGCGGCTTTCAGGATATCTACCCGAACATCGCCATCGACCTGTTGCCAGTGCCGCACTTCATCAGCCTGTCGCGCCGCGAGGCGGACATCGCCATCACCCTGGAGCGCCCCGAGCGCGGGCCTTACGTCTGCTCCCGGTTGTGCGACTACGCACTGAAGCTCTACGCGACGCCCGAATACCTGCAGCGCCACCCGCCGATCCGCCAGGTGGAGGATCTGGGCCAGCACTTGTTCATCACCTACGTCGATGACCTGGCATTCAGCCCGGAGCTGCTCTATCTGGAAGGCATCGTGCCCAATGCCAGCAGCACGCTGCGCAGCACCAGCGTGGTCGCCCAGTATCAGGCCGCCTTGCAGGGGCGGGCGCTGGCGATCCTGCCGTGCTTCCTGGCAGGCCCGGATGCCCGGCTGGTCGAGGTATTGCCGGATGAGGTGAAGGTGATCCGCCAGTTCTGGCTGTACTACCGGGAGGACCTGCGCAAGCTCAAACGCATCACCCTGGTGGCCGATTACCTGCGTGCCTGCGCCGAGCGCAACCGCGCGTTTCTGCTTGGTGATGCTGGCGAAATGGTGATTGCGTGACTCATTTGCCCATGGCGGTCACGTGCGGCTCGGGCGATACTTGCGCCCACTGCCAGGAGGCCATGCCATGTCCACAGAAAATGCCCAGCTGATCACCCGTTTCTACCAGGCTTTCCAGCGCCTCGATGCCGAGGAGATGGCGCGCTGTTACGCGCCCGACGTACGTTTCAGCGACCCTGCCTTTGGCGAGCTGAACGGCGAGGATGCCCGCGACATGTGGCGCATGCTCACATCGCGCGCCAAGAAATTCTCCCTGACCTTCAGCGACGTGCAGGGCGATGCCACCGGCGGCAGCGCCAAATGGGTGGCCACCTACCTGTTCACCCAGACTGGGCGCACCGTGGTCAATCGCATCGACGCATCGTTCGTGATCCGCGACGGGCTGATCGTCGAGCACCGCGACCGCTTCGACATGTGGCGCTGGGCCGCTCAGGCGCTGGGCTTTCAGGGCATGCTGATTGGCTGGACGCCGCTGCTCAAGAACACCGTGCGCAAGCAGGCGCGAGGCGGCTTGCGGCAGTTCCAGGCCGCCCGTGCGTCCGACGGGCAGCACGGCGGAGCAGCGCGCGGCTGAACGGAGTGGTACGCTCTCCGGTCAGAACTTCAGCGATGAATGGCAAGGTGCATGTAAAGGCCTGATTCATCGTGTGAAAGCCCGTCCGCCAGAGTATTTCGATCATGAGTGTTATGTCCGTATCCCCCCGTAAAGCCAAGGCCTGGAGCGTGCACGCGGTAACCGCGAGCGGAGTCATCCTCGGTATGCTGGCGCTGCTCGCGCTGATCGAGGGGCGGGCGGAAAGTTGCCTCCTGTGGCTGGGGCTGGCGCTGCTGGTCGATGGCCTGGACGGCACCCTGGCGCGCAAGTACGACGTCAAGGTGGTGCTGCCGCATTTCGATGGTTCCACCCTCGACCTGGTGATCGACTACCTCACCTACGTATTCATCCCGGCGATCTTCGTCTACCGCTTCATCCCGCTGCCCGAGTACACGCTGCTGCTGTCGGTGGGCGTGATTCTGCTGTCGTCGTTGTTCTGCTTCTGCAACGTCAACATGAAGAGCAAGGACAACTACTTCGTCGGCTTCCCTGCCGCCTGGAACGTGGTGGTGGTTTACCTCTACCTGCTGGACTTCGAGCCCTGGGTCACCTTCGCGGTGATCATGGTGCTGGCCGGCCTGACCCTGACCCGCATGAAGTTCCTGCACCCGTTCCGGGTCAAGCAGTTCATGCCGATCAACATCGCCGTGACCATGGTGTGGATGTTCGCCTGCGCCGGCCTGATCATGCAGTTCCCCGCTCAGCCGGTGTGGCTGCTGGTGCTCTGGGGTCTGTCCTCGGCCTACTTCGTGGGCATGTGCGTGTGGCGTTCGGCCCGCGAGTGGTTTGCCTGATTGCGCGATGAGCGTCAGCGCCGATAAACCCTGGTTCGTCTACCTCGTGCGCGCCGCCAATGGCGCGCTTTACTGCGGCATCAGCGATGATCCGCAGCGGCGCTTCGCCCAGCACCAGAGCGGCAAGGGCGCGCGATTCTTCTTCTCCAGCCCGGCGGTGGCCCTGGTCTACAGCGAAAGCTGCCCGGGCAAGGGCGACGCCCTGCGCCGCGAACGGGCGATCAAGCGCCTCGGCAAGGGCGCCAAGGAGGCCCTGGTGGCCACCGGCAGCCTGATGCATGTGCTTGATGAGCTGCCATCAGCCCCGCTGGAATCTATCTAACGCTGTGGGGAGCTGAGTTAAGCTGGGCGCTCATCCGTTCCCGGAGGCTTCCATGTCTGATCTGATCCTGCACCATTACCCCACATCGCCTTTTGCCGAGAAGGCGCGGCTACTGATGGGCTTCAAGAACCTGGCCTGGCGCTCGGTGCAGATTCCGCCGGTGATGCCCAAGCCGGACCTCACCGCCCTCACTGGCGGCTACCGCAAGACGCCGGTGCTGCAGATCGGCGCCGATATCTACTGCGACACCGCCCTGATCACCCGCCGCCTCGAGGCGCACCAGGCGCAGCCGGCATTGCTGCCCGGCAAGCAGGCCTTCGCCATCGCCGCCTTCGCCCAGTGGGCCGACTCGGTGGTGTTCCAGCATGCGGTCAGCCTGGTGTTCCAGCCCGAATCCATCGCTGTGCGGTTCGCCAAGGCGCCGCCGGAATTCTTGCAGACCTTCATCGCCGACCGCAGCAAGCTGTTCTCGGGCGGCCAGGCTACCCGCCTGCCGGCCGAGCAGGCCAAGCACCAGTGGCCAGGCTTCATGACCCGCCTGCAGGCGCAACTGGAGGCCAGCGGCGGCGATTTCCTGTTCGGTGAGCCCAGCCTGGCCGATATCGCCATGGCGCATCCACTATGGTTCCTGCGCGCCACCCCGGTGACATCACCGCTGGTCGATGGCTACCCGGCGGTAGTCGCCTGGCTGGAGCGCGTGCTCTCGTTCGGGCACGGCAACCCGCAGGACCTGAGCAGTGAAGCAGCCGTCGAGGTCGCGCGCGCCGCCACACCTGCGGCGCTGCCCGAAGAAGCGTTCGCCGATCCGAACGGTTTCAAGGCCGGGCAGCGGGTGGCGATTTCGGCTGTCGACTATGGCGTGGAGGCAGTCGAGGGTGAGCTGCTATTCGCCGGCGCCGAGGAGCTGATCCTGCGTCGTGAGGATGAGCGCGCCTGCGTCGTGCATGTGCACTTTCCGCGTCTGGGTTTCCGCATCGAGGCGCGTTGAGTTCGATAAAGATCGCGGCTGAAGCCGCTCCCACAAAGGCACCAGGCGTGGGAGCGGCTTTAGCCGCGAGATCATAGGATGGGGCGGGCCGCGTAGGATGGGTGAAACCCATCGGCCATTGATGGGTTTCACCCATCCTACGTCTGATCCGGCAGCAAAAAATTCCCCGGCCCCTCACCTTCCAGGGTCGGCACTTCGGCTTCGTCTTTCAGATCCACGCCCGACAGCTGGCGGCGGCAGGCTTCGCGCATCAGGTACAGCAACCGGAAGGTCGCCATGCCGTAACTCAGACCTTCCAGCCGCACGTTGGAGATGCAGTTGCGGTAGGCGTCATTGAGGCCGACCCGCGGTGCGTAGGTGAAGTACAGCCCCAGGCTGTCCGGCGAGCTGAGGCCCGGGCGTTCGCCGATCAGGATCACCGTCATCTTGGCGCCCAGCCGTTCGCCCACTTCATCGGCAACGGCGACCCGGCCCTGTTGCACCAGGCTGATGGGCGCCAGTTTCCAGCCTTCTTCGGTGACCTGCTCCAGCAGCTTTTCCAGAAATGGCAGGCTGTGACGGCGCACGGCTAGGGAAGACAGGCCATCGGCGATGACGATGGCCAGGTCGTAGCCGCGGCCGTTTTCCTTGGAGTAGTCGTCCAGGGCGTTGGCGGATTCTTCGTCCAAGCGGCGGCCAAGGTCCGGGCGCTGCAGGTAGGTGTGCCGGTCCGCCGCGGCGCTGTGCAGTAGCAGAGTGTCCAGGCCGCGGCCCTGCAGTTCCTCGCATAGGCCTTCATGGTCGAAGGGCAGGTGCACGGCATCGCGGGCCTGGGCGTGGGCGAACTGGAAATCCAGTTGCGCGGCGGTAGGCAGGCTGGTGCCGGCGCGGCCCAGGGCGATACGCGCCGGGGTCAGCTGGCGCAGATGCTGCCAGGGGTTGGGCGTAGCAGGGAATTTATCGGACATGGCGACCTCTCAAGCCAGTTGCGCCAGGGCCTGGCGAAATGCCGGCGGCAGCTCGTTACCCATATGCAGGCGGCCGCCCTGTTGCTGGAAGATGCCCATGCGCGCCAGCCAGGCTTCGAACTCCGGCGCCGCATGCAGGCCGAGCACCTTGCGCGCGTACAGGGCATCGTGAAACGACGTGGTCTGGTAGTTGAGCATCACGTCGTCGGAGCCGGGGATGCCCATGATGAAATTGATGCCCGCCGTGCCGAGCAGGGTCAGCAGGGTGTCCATGTCGTCCTGGTCGGCTTCGGCGTGGTTGGTGTAACAGATGTCGCAGCCCATGGGCACGCCGAGCAGCTTGCCGCAGAAGTGATCTTCCAGGCCGGCGCGGATGATCTGCTTGCCGTTGTACAGGTATTCCGGGCCGATGAAGCCGACCACGGTGTTGACCAGAAACGGGTTGAAGTGCCTGGCCACGGCGTAGGCGCGGGTTTCGCAGGTCTGCTGGTCGACGCCATGGTTGGCGTTGGCCGACAGCGCGCTACCCTGGCCGGTCTCGAAATACATGAGGTTGTTGCCCAGGGTGCCGCGCTTGAGGCTCAGGCCGGCTTCGTAGCCTTCCTGCAGCACCTTGAGGGTCACGCCGAAGCTGGCGTTGGCCGCCTCGGTGCCAGCGATCGACTGGAACACCAGGTCCAGCGGAGCACCGCGCTCGATGGCGGCGATGGAGCTGGTGACGTGGGTCAGCACGCAGGATTGGGTGGGGATCTCGTAGCGCTGGATGATCGCGTCGAGCATGTCCACCAGCGCGCGGATCGAGCTGGCGCTATCGGTAGCCGGGTTGATGCCGATCATCGCATCGCCGTTACCGTAGAGCAGGCCGTCGAGGATGCTGGCGGCGATGCCCGCCGGATCGTCGGTCGGGTGGTTGGGCTGCAGGCGCGTGGACATCCGCCCGCGCAGGCCCATGGTGTTGCGGAATTTAGTGACCACGCGGGTCTTCTGGGCAACCAGCACCAGATCCTGCACACGCATGATCTTCGATACCGCCGCGGCCATTTCCGGGGTCAGCCCCGGTGCCAGGGCGGTCAGGCTGGTTTCGTCGGCGGCATCGCTGAGCAGCCAGTCGCGCAGCCCGCCCACCGTCAGGTGGCTGACCGGGGCGAAGGCGTCGGCATCATGGGTGTCGACGATCAGCCGGGTGACTTCGTCCTGTTCATAGGGAATCACCGCTTCCTGCAGGAAGTGCTCCAGCGGCACATCGGCCAGGGCCATCTGCGCCGCGGCACGCTCGGCGTCGCTCTGCGCGGCGACCTCGGCCAGGTAATCACCGGAGCGGGCCGGGCTGGCCTTGGCCATCAACTCGCGCAGGCTGTCGAAGCGCCAGGTCATGTGGGCGATGGTGTGAGTGAATCCAGCCATGAATCATGTCTCCTGTCGCGGCCGCTTTTCAGCGGCCGCTGCAAGGGGTTAACGCAGTGACTGCTCGGCAGCCTGAATCGCCGCGAACTCTTCCTCCGGCGTGCCGGACACCAGGTGGTGACGGCTGTACAGCGCGAAGTAGGCAATGAACAGAGCGTAGATGACTGCCGCGCCGATCACGACCCGCAGGTCGACCAGGAAGCAGGCCACCAGCGCTACCGCTGCCAGCACCAGAGCCACCGACGAGGTCAGCACGCCACCGGGGGTGCGATAGGGGCGCGGCATGTCGGGACGACGGCTGCGCAGGGTGATGTGCGCCGCCATCATCAGTACGTAGGACAGCGTGGCGCCGAATACCGCGACCAGAATCAGCAGGTCTCCCTGGCCGGTCAGCGACAGGCCGAAGCCGATGATGCCCGGCACGATCAGGGCCATGACCGGCGCCTTGTTGCGGTTGGTCAGCGACAGGCTGCGTGGCAGGTAGCCGGCGCGCGACAGGGCGAAGATCTGCCGCGAGTAGGCGTAGATGATCGAGAAGAAACTGGCGATCAGACCGGCCAGGCCGACCAGGTTGACGAACTGGCTCATCCAGGTGGAACCGCCGTAGACCTTGACCAGCGATTCGACCAGCGGGTTACCCGAAGCCACCAGCGACTGGGCACCAGCGGCGCCTGGGCCGACCAGCAGAATCAGCCCGGCGAACACCAGCAGCACCAGCACCGCGCCGATCAGGCCGCGTGGCAGGTCGCGCTTGGGATCCTTGGTTTCCTCGGCAGCCAGCGGCACGCCTTCGACCGCCAGGAAGAACCAGATGCCGTAGGGCAGGGCGGCCCAGATGCCCAGGTAGCCGAAGGGCAGGAAGCTGCTGGCGCCATTGGCGTCGGTGGCGGGAATGTCGAACAGGTTGGCGACCTGGAAGTGCGGCGCCATGGCGACGATGTACACGCCCAGGGCGATGGCGGCGACGGCGGTAATGGCGAACATCAGCTTCAGCGCTTCCCCGGCACCGAGGATGTGGATGCCGATGAACACCACGTAGAACACCAGGTAGATGATCCAGCCGCCGATGCCGAACAACGACTCGCAGTAGGCACCGATAAAGCAGGCGATGGCCGCCGGCGCGATGGCGTATTCGATGAGGATCGCCGTGCCGGTCAAAAAGCCTCCCCAGGGCCCGAAGGCGGTGCGGGTGAAACCGTAGCCGCCGCCAGCGGTGGGGATCATCGACGACAGTTCGGCCAGCGAGAAGCACATGCACAGGTACATGGTCGCCATCAGCAGCGTGGCGATGAACATGCCGCCCCAGCCGCCCTGGGCCAGGCCGAAGTTCCAGCCGGCGTAGTCGCCGGAGATCACGTAGGCCACGCCCAGGCCGATCAACAGGATCCAGCCGGCGGCGCCCTGTTTCAATTGCCGGTTGGCGAAGTAGTCGGCGCTGACCGCTTCGGTTTCCACACCGCCTTGCGAGGGTGTGGCGATTGTCTCTTTGGACATGTTGGGACTCCTTCACGCCCCGCCGTAGGCGGCGGGGCGTCGTTTTAGTTGGCTGCGTTCAATTGGCAAATTGGCAGTTTCAGAAGAAGCCCAGCGGGTTGATGTCGTAGCTCACCAGCAGGTTCTTGGTCTGCTGGTAGTGGTCGAGCATCATCTTGTGGGTTTCGCGCCCGACCCCGGACTTTTTGTAGCCGCCAAAGGCAGCGTGCGCCGGGTACAGGTGGTAGCAGTTGGTCCAGACGCGCCCGGCCTTGATGCCGCGGCCCATGCGGTAGGCGCGGTTGATATCGCGCGTCCACACGCCGGCGCCCAGGCCGAACTCGGTGTCGTTGGCGATGGCCAGGGCTTCGGCTTCGTCCTTGAAGGTGGTCACGCCCACCACCGGCCCGAAAATTTCCTCCTGGAACACGCGCATCTTGTTGGTGCCCTTGAGCAGGGTCGGCTGGATGTAATAGCCGGTCGCCAAGTCGCCTTCGAGCTTCTCGGTCGCGCCGCCGGCGAGCACCTGGGCGCCTTCCTGCTGGGCGATTTCCAGGTAGCTGAGGATCTTGTCGTACTGCTGTTGGGAGGCCTGGGCGCCGACCATGGTGTCGGTGTCCAGCGGGTTGCCGCGCTTGATGGCTTTGATCTTCTTCATCACCTCGCTCATGAACGGCTCGAAGATCGACTCCTGCACCAGCGCCCGCGACGGACAGGTGCAAACCTCGCCCTGGTTGAAGAAGGCCAGCACCAGGCCTTCGGCGGCTTTCTCGATGAACGCCGGCTCGGCCTGCATGATGTCTTCGAAGAAGATGTTCGGCGACTTGCCGCCCAGCTCCACGGTGCTGGGGATGATGTTGGCGGCGGCGCATTTCATGATGTGCGAGCCCACCGGCGTGGAGCCGGTAAAGGCGATCTTGGCGATGCGCGTGCTGGTGGCCAGCGCTTCGCCGGCTTCACGGCCGAAGCCCTGGACGATATTGAGCACGCCCGGCGGTAGCAAGTCGCCGATGATCTCGGCCAATAAGGTGATCGACAGCGGCGTCTGCTCGGCGGGTTTCAATACCACGCAGTTGCCGGCGGCCAGGGCTGGAGCGAGTTTCCAGGCGGCCATCAGCAGCGGGAAGTTCCAAGGAATGATCTGCCCGACCACGCCCAACGGCTCGTGGAAGTGATAGGACGCGGTGTGCTCGTTGATCTCCGCCGAGGTGCCTTCCTGGGCGCGGATGCAGCCGGCGAAGTAGCGGAAGTGATCGGCGGCCAGGGGCACGTCGGCGTTGAGGGTTTCGCGCACGGCCTTGCCGTTGTCCCAGGTCTCGGCCACGGCCAGCAGCTCGAGGTTGGCTTCGATGCGGTCGGCGATCTTCAAGAGGATCAGCGCGCGGTCCTGCACTGATGTCTTGCCCCAGGCATCGGCGGCGGCATGGGCGGCGTCCAGGGCCTTGTCGATATCCTTGGCGTCCGAGCGCGGGAATTCGCCGATGGCCGAGGCATCCACCGGGCTGGTATTGGTGAAGAACTGACCGCCCACCGGCGCGACGAACTCGCCGCCGATGTAGTTGCCGTAGCGCGATTTCAGGGTGACGACGGCGCCTGCGGTACCGGGTTTGGCATAAATCATGTGACGTTCTCCCATTACGAGTTCTTGTAGTTTTCAGGGGCGGGTCGCGAGCACGACCGGGCTCGCGTTGAACTATGAGACGAATTCATGGGGCCGACTTGACGCTAGGCGAGGCTGGCTGTTCTGCAAAGTCAAATTTCGAAAGTGGCGTGCAGCCTGTCGCACTAGGTCAACTGAGGTGGCTCCGTTTCGGTGCGAGTGTTTCCGAATGACCCGTTTTAGGGCTTTCGTGGCAGGCCGCGAGGAGACGGCTTGGCGCGGGAGCCGGTGGGGCGGGGTTATTGGCGGAGCGTTCAATAAACGGCGTGTTTTTTGCTTTTAGACACAAATTGTCACCAAGGAGGCGCCATGAGCTCCGTTCTCGTCCAGCCCGACCTGTCTGCCGGCCTGCCATTGATTTCCGGTGGGCCCACCAATACCGGCGTGCTGGCTGCAGCGGCCAGCGGCCTGTGCGGCTTTATCGAAAAGCACGGCGGTGATCCGGATCGCATCCTCGGTGTATCCGGCATCGACCCCGAATCCCTGCGCCATCCCACACTGAGCCTGGCGCTGCCCAATTACTGCCAGGTGCTGGAGGAGGCGTCGCGCCAGTCCGGTTGCGACAACTTCGGGCTGTACTACGGCCAGCAGTTCAAGCCCCAGGCGTTAGGGCTGCTTGGCTATATCGGCCTGTGCTCGGCGACCGTCGAACAGGCGCTGATCAACTTCGCCCGTGCCTTTCCGCTGCACCAGCGCAACAGCCTGATCCGTTTGGTGGACGAAGGCGAGTGCTACCGCTTCGACTACCAGGTGCGCCACGGCGCGATTCTTTGCCGCCGCCAGGACGCCGAGTTGACCCTGGGCATGGCCCTCAATCTGGTTCGCCACGTGCTCGGCCCGCAGTGGGCGCCGCGCGCGGTGCACTTCGAGCATCCACGCCCGGAGCACTGGCATGAGCACTGCAAAGTCTTCGACGCGCCGGTGTATTTCGAGCAGCCGTTCAATTCCCTGGTCATCCCCAAGCGCGGCCTCGAGCGCGCCATGCCGCAGGGCGACCCGGTGTTGCTGTTGGTGATGCAGGACTCGCTCAGCCAGCTCAGCGCCCTGAGCGGCCGTGGCGAACGGGACCTGGCCGATGACGTGCGCGAGCAGATCCGCCAGCAACTGCTGATGGGCGAGCCCGTGCTGGAATTGGCTGCCGAGCAGCTGGGCATGAGCAGCTGGTCGCTACAGCGCCGCCTGCGCGACCAGGGCCTGACCTTCACCGCCATGGTCGACAAGGTGCGCTGCGAGCTGGCCACCCACTACCTGCGCCAGCACCAGTTGCCCATCTCCAACCTGGCGCCGCTGCTCGGCTACTCGGAAGTCAGCGCCTTTTCCCGCGCCTTCCGCCGCTGGTTCGGCGTCAGCCCGCGGCAATGGCGGCATGAGAGTGATGGTGTGGGTGGGCGGCGGCACTAGGTGCTGGACGCTTTCAGTCGTGGGCCAGCGAATCGCCCAGCGCCCGACAGCTGTACCAGGGCAACACCTACCAGAATCAGCGCAATGGCTACCCAGGCGCTTGCGGTGACCGGCTCGCCGAGCCACCAGCCGATCAGCAGCGCGACCACGGGCGGGATGTAGGTCACGGCAGAAGCCGCCAGTGCGCCCAGGGCGTCGACGATGAAGTAATAGGCCAGGTAGGCGGCGCCCGTTCCCAGCAAGCCGAGGCCGAACACCAGGCCAACCCAGGCGTGGGTGTCATCGAACACTGCGCCGATGCCGTGAAAAGGCGTGACGATTGCCAGCAGCGCCAGGGCAAGGCCGATCTGGTAGGTGGTCAGTGCCACGGCCGGCAGGCCCAGGGGGGTGATGAAGCGCTTGGCGTAGACGAATGAGCAACCCACGCTCAGGGAGCCGAGAATCATGTAGATCACGCCCTTGAGATCGATGCCGCCCTGTGCCGACCAGGGCTTGGCCACCACGATGATGCCCAGAAACCCAAGACCGATGCCGAGTGTTTTCAGGCGAGTCAGCTGTTCGCTACGCAGAAAAAGCCAGGCGCATAAAAAAGTGAACAGCGGGATCGCGCCACCCAGCATGCCGGCGATGCTGGTATCGAGTAACGCGGTGCCCTTGGCGAAGGCGAAGTAGTAGAGCGCCGTTGCCAGCAATGACATGACGAGAAAGTGATGGGCGTGTTTCCAGTGCTCACGACGCAGCGCGCCCGTGGCCAGTGCGTAGAGCAGCACCGGGAGAAACCCGAACAATACTCGCAGCAGGGTGATCTGCAGCGGCGAGATGAACGCGGCAGCCGTTTTGACGAAAACAAAATTGCTGCCCCAGATAACGCCCAGAAAGGCGAATACGGCAATTGCAGACTTGTTCATGGCGGCTCTCGATTCGGAGATGGATTCGCTACTGGCAGCACTGCCCTACCGGAGAGCGGCTGGCGTGGCGTCAGCGCAGCGAACGCTATAGGCTGACAGCAGCCTAACAAGCACCGGCACTCTGTAGAGAGGCAGAGAAACTTTTCCGAGCCAATAGAAAATCCATCGTCATGCAGCCAGGCTTTGCCAGATTGCCGTCACTCAACGCGTTGCGCGTATTCGAAGTGGTGGCGCGTCACCTGAATTTCCGTATCGCCTCCGAGGAGCTGGGGGTGACCCAGGCTGCAGTCGCCCAGCAGATCCGTGGGCTGGAGGCGGGCCTGGAGGTTCGCTTGTTCGAGCGCCTGCCGCGTGGTCTCGCGCTTACCGATGCCGGGCGTAGTTACAGCGAAAGCGTGCGCCGCGCCTTGGCAATGATTGACGAGGCGACCCGGCTGCTGCGACCCATACCATCGCAGCTCACGGTCAGCGTTACGCCCACCTTTGCCTCCAAATGGCTGATACCGAAGCTGGGAAACTTTGCCGAAAGCAATCCGCAAATCGATCTGCGGTTACTGGCCAGCGAGCGAATCTGCCATTTCCAGACCGATGGGGTGGATCTTGCCGTGCGCTATGGCCGGCCGCCGTTTGGCGTGGGGCTCAATGTCGAGCTCTTGATGGAGCAGCACATCGTCGCGGTGGCCAGTCCAGCGCTGTTGAGAGGCAAAGGCATGCCGGACTCCTTCGAAGCCTTGCAGCGCTTCGTCGCGCTGCACGATGCGCATAATTTCTGGCCCGAGTTCACGGCCACGGTCTTTCACGAGCGTCCGTCACCTACCAGCAGGAATCTGCACTTCAACCAGACTTCACTGGCCATCGAGGCCGCCATCGGCGGGCAGGGCATCACGCTCGCCAGCCATGCATTCGTAAAGGACGACATTGCCGCCGGCCGGCTGGTGCAGGTTTTCGCCCAACAGCTGCACCTCAACAAGGCGTTCTATCTGGTGTGGCCGCGCAAAGCGCCGGAGGCCGAGGCATTAGGGGTTGTTCGCCAATGGCTGAAGAGCCAGGCCGCAAAGGGCTAAGCGAAGCCAGCCGGTTTCCTGCGCCTTGCGCCGAGGGCTTTGTCAGCCCGTGCGGAGCGCTAACGGGCGGCGCGCGCCTTTTTGGCTCGCCGCCTCGCGTAGCTGGCGCAAGCGTTCGCGTGTCGATTGATCTGCGCCTGGGCCGGGTTTCAGGCCGAGGTCTCTCAGCGCCACCTGCTCGCCGTTGATGTCGGTCAGCTGGATCGGTGCCAGCGGCGCGCCGGTATGGCGGTTCAGCGCAATCAGCGGGGCGCCGTCCGGCAAGGGGTTCCACTTATCTCCCCACTGCAGCATTGCGATGATGATCACGTGCAGCGCCTGACCCTTCTCGGTCAGCGCGTATTCGGTGCCGCTGCCCACGCTGTTCTTGATGACGATGCCGTAGTCCTGCAGCAGCTTTAGGCGCTTGGACAGGATGCCCTTGGATATCTCCAGGTTGCGCTGAAAGTCGTCGAACTTCGTGGTGCCCCAGAGCAGCTCGCGCACGATCAGCAGATTCCACCAATCGCCTAGTACGTCCACCGAGCGGGCGACCGAGCAATTGCGATCTTCGAAAGTAACTCGTTCCACGTGCAGATCTCCGGATGGGGTGGGCGGCGTGCGCCTGGCGAAAAGAATGCGTTGACAGGTTCCATGATAGCACCTAGATTTCACCG
This sequence comes from Pseudomonas fulva 12-X, assembly GCF_000213805.1. Lineage (NCBI taxonomy): Bacteria > Pseudomonadati > Pseudomonadota > Gammaproteobacteria > Pseudomonadales > Pseudomonadaceae > Pseudomonas > Pseudomonas fulva. Next base: position 1,176,912 of record NC_015556.1, read on the forward strand.
CATGGTTCTATTATAGAACCTAAATAAGAAATCCTAGCGAGGGCTCACCATGATCAAGCAACTCCTGACGGCCACGGCTTTTATCGCCGCTGCCACGGCGCATGCCGAATCCAGCGGCAATTGCCTCACCAATGAACTGGAGAGTCGCCTGATCACGGCGGATCTCGCTGTGGCCACCGGCAAGTGCCACCTGGCCCGCGCCAGTGACGAAAGCCAGGCCGTCTCTGCGCTCGAATACGCTCACAGCTGGTTCCTGCAGGCGCAAGCGCTTGGCTCCAGTCAGGCGCGGGAGGGGCTGGACAAGGTCGAGAACAGGCTGGCGCTGCGGCGTGACTGACTGTCTGCCATCCAGGTGAGAATGGCTGCCGCAAGCAGTGGCTACCGGCTTTCGGTCAAGTTCCTGGTGCAGCTGCTTCGCTCATTTATAGAAGCTCGACGGCGGCACACCGAACTGCCGGCGGAACGCAGCGGCGAAGGCGCTCTGGCTCTCGTAGCCATGCTGCAGGGCCACCTGCAGTACTGGCTGGCCTTCGGCGAGAGCCTCAAGCGAGAGCAGCAGGCGCGCCTGTTGGCGCCAACGGCCGAAGGTGATGCCGGTACTGGCCAGAAAGCGGCGGTGAAAGGTTTTCGGGCTCATGGCCAGCTGCTCGGCCCAATGCTCGGCGCCGTCGTCCTGGGCCGGGTTTTGCGTCAGGGCCTGGCAGGCGCGGGTGATGCGCTCGTCATCCGGCCAGGGCAGGTGGAAGGGCAACACCGGCAGGCTGCGCAGTTCATCGAGCAGAAAGCGCATCAGCCGGCCGTCGCGGCTATCGGCGCTGTACTGGGCGGGCACCTGTGTGGCGGCCAGGATGAGTTCGCGCAGCAGGGGCGATACATCGATCACGCAGTTGCCAGTCGGTAGCCCCTCGACGGCGTCGGCGTGGACGAACAGGCTGCGCATGCCGGCTTTGCCGCGGATGCGCAGGGCGTGCTCGACGCCTGCCTGCACCCAAACCGCGCGAGTCGGCGGTATGACCCAGCGGCCAGCCGGCGTTTCCACCACCAGCACCCCGGAGATGGCATAGATCAGCTGCGCGCGCGGGTGGCTGTGGGCGGGCACCTGGTGGCCGTTGGGGTAGTCGACCGAGACGCCGGTGACCGGCATGGCCTGGGATTCATGGGGCAGGTGGCTGTGGTCGACCATGGGCGGGTCCGGGTTATGCGGACCATCAGCTTAGCGGCAGAAATGACCATTTGGCGATAACGACCGACCATTTGTCGTGAGTGGTCGGCCGCACGGCTGCCTATGCTGGGCACCTGTCTGACCGGAACCAAGCCATGAACCTCGTGCAGCCCTCGCTAACGCTACTAGCCCTGAGCTTCGGCCGGGGTCTGTCGCCGCGTGTATGGCGCCGACGTGCGATCTCCTCCAGATCCCGGCCTTGAACAGCCCGCCATGGCGGGTAGGGGAGATCGGCACCGTCCGCTTTCCCGTTCGAGGTTCACTCCATGCTGCGCAATCCGCAAACCAAGTACCGCGCTTTTCCCGCCATTGATCTGCCCAACCGCCGCTGGCCATCGCAGCGTATCGCCGAGGCGCCGGTGTGGCTGTCCACCGACCTGCGCGACGGCAATCAGGCGCTGTTCGAGCCGATGAACCGCCAGCGCAAGCTACAGCTGTTCGGCGAGCTGGTTCGCCTCGGTTTCAAGGAGATCGAGATGGGCTTTCCGGCCGCCTCGCGTACCGACTTCGAGATCATCCGCAACTTGATCGACGAAGGCTGCATTCCCGATGACGTCACGCCCATGGTCATGACCCAGCTGCGCGAGGACCTGATCGACGAAACCGTGCGCGCCGTGGCCGGTGCCCGGCGAGTGATCGTGCACCTGTACAACGCCATCGCGCCGGTATGGCGACGGGTGGTGTTCGTCCTTTCGGTGGATGAAGTGGAGCAGCTGGTGGTGCGCCATGTGCAGTTGCTCAAGGACAAAGTGGCCGCGCACCCGGAGACCGAGTGGGTGCTGCAGTACTCCCCCGAAACCTTCTGCATGGCCGAGCTGGAAGTGTCGCTGCGCATGTGCAACGCTGCCATCCGCACCTGGGATGCCGGTCCTGGTCGGCCGATCATCATCAACCTGCCGACCACGGTGGAAGTGGCGACGCCCAATGTGTTCGCCGACCAGATCGAGTGGATGCACGAGCGCCTGGAGCGCCGTGAGCACGTGGTGCTCTCGGTGCACCCGCACAACGACCGCGGCACCGGTGTGGCCTGCGCCGAGCAGGCGCTGCTGGCTGGCGCTCAGCGGGTGGAGGGCTGCCTGTTCGGCAATGGCGAGCGCAGTGGCAACCTCGACCTGGTCACCCTGGCGCTGAACCTCTACACCCAGGGCGTCGACCCGCGCCTGAATTTTTCCGATATCGCCGGTGTGGCGCGTGTTGCCGAGACCTGCACAGGGCTGCCGATCCATCCCCGCCATCCCTATGTGGGCGATCTGGTGTTCACCGCCTTTTCCGGCTCGCACCAGGACGCCATCGCCAAGGGCTTTGCCGCACAGGATCCGAATGGCATCTGGGAAGTGCCTTATTTGCCGATCGACCCGAAGGATCTGGGGCGCACTTATGACAGCATCGTGCGGGTCAACAGCCAGTCGGGCAAAGGTGGCATCGCCTATCTTTTGCAGCGCGACCACGGCGTGTCGATGCCGCGGCGCATGCAGGTGGAGTTCAGCGCCATCGTGCAGAAGATGGCCGACAGCAGCGAAACGGAATTGACCAGCGCCGAGCTCTGGGAGCTGTTCCAGCGCCACTACCTGGCTCCGGCACGCGCTGGTGGCGAACTGGCTTATCTCGGCCACCAGTTGTTCGAGGCCGAGGCTGGCCAGGGCGTGAGGTTGGAGATCGCGCTGCCAGGCGGTCGCCGGCGGACGCTGCAGGGCATCGGTAATGGCCCCATCGATGCCGCCGTAGCCGCGCTTGGCCTGCCCATCCGCATCGACAGCTACGAGGAGCGCAGCCTGGGTGGTGGCGCCGCCGCCGATGCCCTGGCGCTGGTAGAGGTGGCCTGGCCGGGCGTGGCCGGTTCGCGTTTCGGTGCGGGCAGCCACGGCAATATCGTCGTTGCTTCGATCCAGGCGTTGCTGGTGGTGGTGTCACGCTTCGACGACGGCCTGGCGCAACTGGCCGCAGACTGAGCAAGAGCGCTCTACAGTCGTTAACGGCGCAGCAGTGCTGACCTCACGTAGGACCAAGGCCCGGCGTGAGGTCAGCCTTCGTTTCGCTCCAGCCCGCCGGCAACCTGCAGTACCTGCTCGCGCAGCCAGATGCTGGCGGCATCCTCATGGTTGCGCGGGTGCCAGTAGGCGTTGAGCGATAGCGATGGTAAATCGATCGGCGGTTCGAACAGATCCAGCGAGCTGGCGAACTGCTTCAGCAGGCGGCGCGGCAGCGTGCACAGCAGATCGGTGCCCACCACCAGCGCTGGCGCCGTGGCGTAGCTCTGCGTTGACATCACCACCTGGCGGCTGCTGCCCAACTTGGCCAGAACCCGATCGACGATGCCGACAAAGGGATCGCCCGCTGATGACACCAGCAGGTGCGCAGCGCTGCAGAACGCCTGCAGATCCAGCTCGAGCTGCCCGCGCGGATGCCCCTTGCGCTGTGCACTGACGAAGTGATCGGTGAACAGCTGACGGCCCACCCAACCTTCGTTGACCGCCTCGCCAATGCCAATGAACAGGTCGATTTCGCCTTGCTCCATCTGCTCGGAAAGGGTGTCGAGATCGGGCTGGACGAAACGCAGGCGCGCCATCGGTGCCGTTTTACGCACTCGGTTGAACAGATCGGCGCCCACCATCAGCGCCGGGTTCTCGTGCAAGGCCACTACAAAGGTGCGCTGGCTGGTGAGGGGATCGAACACCACCGGCTCCAGCAGGGCGGACATGCCATTGAGCACCTGCTGCAAGGTCGGGCGCAGGGCCAGCGCGCGGGGTGTCGGCAGCACGCCGCGCCCGTTGGGCGCCGCGATGAACAGCCGCTCACCGAACACCCGGCGCAGGCGTGCCAGGCGGGCAGACATCGCCGGCTGGCTGATGCCCAGGCGTAGGGCCGCGTGGGTGATGTTCTGCTCGTCCAGCAGGGCATCCAGGGTCAGCAGCAGATCCATGTCGATACCCGAAGGCAACTTCATGCAGGCAATCTCCTAGGGTTCCTGGCGATCGATATAGGTGATGGGAACCCAATCATAGCCGCCGCGGGCATTGCTACGCAGGTGGCCCATGCCGGGGTAGGGCAGGTGGGGCGCGGCGATCAGTGCGTGCTGCTTGGTGAAGGCGGCGAACTGCGCCTTGCGCACGGCGGCGGCCTTGGCCTGGTTCTGGTCGAAGGTGATCGTCGCGCCAGGCATGGGGAACTGCACCGCTGCCACGTGGATGAGATCGCCCACGAAGGTCAGACTTTCGCCGGCGCTGGTCAGCGTGTAGAAGGCCGAGCCCGGCGTATGCCCGGGATGCAGCGTGGCGGTGATGCCTGGCAGCACCTCTTCGCTTTGCGAGAAGGTGCGCAGCTTACCGGCGTCCAGGTAGGGCTGCAGGGTCAGGCGGGCGATGTCGAAATACTTCTGCTCGTAGCCGGTGCGCTTCTGGCTGTTTTCATCGAAGAAGAAATCCACGTCGGGTTTGCCGACATACACCGTGGCATTGGGGAACACCCGTTGCCCGTCCCTGACCAGCCCGCCGGAGTGATCCGAGTGGGCATGGGTGAGTAGCACATCGGTGATGTCTTCAGGCTTGAGGCCCTGGCCGGCCAGGTTCTCGAGCAAACGCCCACCGTTGCCGGGGCCGAACAGCTGACCGGCGCCCGTATCGACGAGCACCTGATGGCCCGGCAAGCTTACGAGAAAACTGTTGATCGAGGTTTCCAGCGGGTTGCGCTGGAAGCTCTTCATCAACAGCCTGTCGATGTCCTCGGGTTTGGCACCCTTGAGCAGAGCATGCACGTCGATAGGGATGGTTCCGTCGCTCAGCGCCGTCACCGGTACATCGCCAACCCGCATTTTGTAACCGCCAACCTGCTGCTGCACCGCGTGCGCGGGCAGGGAATCGGGCTGGGCGTGCGCGAGGGGGAATTGCCACAACGTGACCGTGAATAGAACTGCAGCGAGTGCTTTGTTGGATTTGCGCATGCTGATGTCTCCTGAATGTGAGGCATCAGCGTAGAGGGGCGAGTGGTATCCAACTAGGTAGTTGGAATCTATAGGGGGTATCCATGATATGGATGGATTGCCGGCCTGTCGCTTGTAGATAGGTACATCTTGAGTAGCTGAGCCTGTTTTATGTGCGCACTCGCGAATATCGGAAAAGCTCGGGAGGCAGCCATTGAGCATTGAGAGCAATCTGCAGAACCGCTATGTCGGATGCCTGCTTGGCCTGGCTTGTGGCGATGCTGTCGGCACCACCCTTGAATTCAGCTCTCGCGAGACGCTGAGGCCCATCACGGATATGGTCGGTGGTGGGCCCTTCGCCCTTGCTCCTGGCCAGTGGACAGATGACACCTCGATGGCGCTTTGCCTGGCGGAAAGTCTGCTCTCGAGGAACGGTTTCGATGCCCGAGACCAGATGACGCGGTATCTCAATTGGTGGCATTGGGGGTACTGGAGTGCGACGGGGCAGTGCTTCGATATCGGGACAACAGTCCGACAGGCGCTGATGAGTTTTCAGGAAAGCGGAGAGCCCTTCGCCGGTTCCATTGATCCGCAAGCCGCCGGGAACGGCTCTATCATGCGCCTGGCTCCGGTCATCCTCTTCTACTACCCGGACCTGACCTCGATGGCATGGGCCGCTAAGCAGAGTTCGCGCACGACCCATGGCGCTCCCGAGGCAATCGAATCGTGCCAGCTGTTGGCAGAAGTGGTTTCCAGGGCATTGGCAGGGCACAGGAAAGACGAGGTGCTTAGCCTTTCTCCCGGGCAGTATCGCGAACCGGCAATCAAAGACCTCGCTTCGGGCAGCTTCAAGCACAAGCACCGCGACCAGATCAGAGGGACCGGATACTGCATTGCTTCACTCGAAGCGGCTCTCTGGTGTTTCTGGTCCACTGATTCTTTCGAGGCTGCAGTGCTGCAAGCCGCCAATCTTGGCGACGATGCCGACACCACCGCGGCGATCGTTGGCCAGATAGCCGGTGCGTTCTATGCGAAACCGGGTATTCCGTCTCGATGGCTGGAGAAATTGCACCTGGGCTCTGAGATCGAGAGTATTGCCATCGCGCTGTTCGAATCAGCCCAGCTTCGCACTGGGCAGGGACGTGGGGGTGGCGAAAACTTCGGTACAACACCATCGCCCAACTCTTGAGGGCCCAGGCCCCAGCTCTAATGCGCTGCAGCACGCTGTTGATCTCAATTTCATCTGAGCTTTCAGGCGCTCCGAATTCTGAGTTCGGTTGCGCCTTTGCTTACGCCATGTTCGCAGCGATCACCTCGCAGGTTTGAACCGCTAGCCCAAGACCTTGGCCAGGTATTCGGCCAGGTGCATGGCTTCGCGGCCACTGACGTTGCGGATTTGCCCTCGGCAACTGAACCCGTCGGCGACCACCGGGGTTTGCTCGGGAATTCGGTCGAGATGGGGCTTGAATTGCTGCTCACCAATCGCTCTGGCGATCGGCGCGGTTTTCGCGTGATAGGCATAGGCACCTGCCACCCCGCAGCAGCCGGCCTGTATCACCTGGCCTTTACCGCCGAGCTGTTCCAGCACGCCTTGTTCGGCCGCCATGCTGCCGCAAGATTTCTGATGGCAGTGCCCGTGGATGCGCACGTCCTCGTCGATCGCCGGCAGCTCCAGGGCCCTGCTGCGTATGAACTCGCTCAGGGTCATGATGGACTGCTCCAGCTTTTTCGCCCTCGGGTCTTGTGGAAACAATCCGGGCATTTCGTCCCGGAACACCGAGAGGCAGCTCGGCTCGAGCACCAACACCGGCATGTTTTCATCCAGTACCGGCTCCAGCTGGTCGAGGATCTGCGCCAGATTGGCCTTGGCCTGATCGATCATGCCCACGTCGTAGTAAGGGCGGCCACAGCATACATGGCGCGTCATCAGCTTCACGGTGAAGCCCAGCGACTCCAGCACTTGGACGCCTGCCTCGAGCACCTTGGGGGTGAATCCGTTGTTGAAGCTGTCGACCCACAGCAGCACATCTTTGCCGCCGCCCGTGGTCTGATCGTTGAGGATGCGCTGCGCCGTTGCCCCGGCACGAAAACTCTGGGCCGCTATGGCAGGGAATTTGGCCTCTTTGGCCAGACCGAACCAGGCGCCCGCTGTTCGCACCAGCGGGTTACCCATCGCGTAGTTCAGCACGGGAGACAGCCGCGTGGCGTGCGGCAGCCATTCGCCGATACGGCCGATCATGGCGTCCATGACTGGGCGGCGCTTGTTGGCGTAGTAACGGTTGAGAAACTCGGTCTTGTAGCGGGCGATGTTCACGTTGGTCGGGCAGTCGGTTTTACAGCCTTTGCAACTCAGGCACAGGTCGAGGGAATCCTTGAGTTCCTCGCTTTGCCAGCCGTCCTCGATCACTTCGCCTTTGAGCAACTCGAAGAACAGCCGGGCTCTGCCGCGGGTGGAATATTTCTCTTCACGGGTTGCGCGGAAGCTCGGGCACATGGTCCCGCCGTCCAGCGAGCGGCATTTGCCCATGCCGATGCAGCGTTCGGACTCACGTGCCAGGCCCTTGCTGCCCAGGCGCGGATCATAGGTGAACTGGCTGTCGACCTCGCGCCGGTTGTAATCGGGGCCCATGCGCAGGTTGGCATCCACGGGCATGGCGTGGATGAGCTTGCCCGGATTCATGCGGTTTTGCGGATCCCATAGCGCCTTGAACTCGGCGAAGGCCTGCATGATCGGCGCGCTGTACATGATAGGCAGGTACTCGCCCTTGGCCTGGCCGTCACCATGTTCGCCGGACAGCGAGCCGCCATAACGCACCACCAGCCGCGCCGCCTCGTCCAGAAACGCGCGCCAGTTCTGCACGCCCGTGTCGGACTTCAGGTCGAAGGTGATGCGCGAGTGAATGCAGCCGTCGCCAAAATGCCCGTAGAGATTGGTCTTGTAGCCGTAGCGCCCGACCAGTGCTTTGAATTCGCGCAGGTATTTGCCCAGGTGTTCAGGCTCGACCGCAGCGTCCTCCCAGCCGACGACCGGGTCCGGCTCGTTCGGGTCCAGCCCCAGTGAGGTGGCCGAGGCGCCGGTTTCACGAATGGTCCAGATCCGGTTCATCAACCCTTTGTCCGTCACCAGGCGCACGCTTGGCTGGCCAGGCAGCTGCGGGGCGATATCAACGGCACGTTGTGCCATCGCGGTGGCTTCTTCAGTGGACAGGGCACCGAATTCGATCATCAGCCAGGCATTGCCCGCCGGCAGCTCAGCAATATCGGCCAGCTTCATGCCGCGCTCTTTCAGCCCGCCGATGATCCCGTCATCCAGGCCCTCCATGGCGATCGGGTTAAGGGGGAGCAACTGCGGTACGGAGTCGGCGGCGTAGTAGATATCCTCGTACCCCAGCACCGCCAGGACCAGATGCGTGGGGTTGCTCACCAGCAGCGTTTCGGCCTGCAGGATGGTGACGCAGGTTCCTTCCACCCCCACCAGTGCCCGGGCGATGTTGAAGCCGTTTTCCGGCAGCAGTTGGTCCAGGTTATAGCCCGAGACACGACGTTTGAGCTTGGGGAATCCCTGGCGGATATCGCCTTCGTAGCGGTCCACCAGGTCCTTCAGACCCTGGATGATTTCGGCACGACGACCGCCGGCCTGAAGGTGTTCACGCAGGCAGGCTTCGTCCGTGGGGCCGACCCAGAATCGCTCGCCGCAATAGGTCAGCACCTCAAGGCGCTGGATGTTCTCCACGGTCTTGCCTGCCATCACCGAGTGCGCACCGCAGGAGTTGTTGCCGATCATGCCGCCCAGGGTGCAACGGCTGTGGGTGGCTGGATCGGGGCCGAAGGTCAGCCCAACCTTGGCGGCCTCGTCCTTGAGCTGGTCACAGATCACTCCGGGCTGCACCCGCGCAAGCTGCCGTTCGGCATCGATGAAGTCGATGCCGTGCAGGTATTTCGAGGTGTCGATCACTACCGCGGCATTGACGGCCTGACCGCACATGGAGGTTCCCGCGCCACGCGGCAGCAAGGGCAGACCTGCGTCCCTGCACAGGTTGACCGTGGTGACGATGTCCTGCAGATCCCGCGGAATCACCACGCCGATGGGCAGTTGTCGGTAGTTGGAGGCTTCCGAGGCATATATCGCTCGAGTTGAGGCATCGAAGCGAATCTCGGCGCTCGTTTGCGCGGCCAGCTTATCGCGCAGCGTCAGCAGCACATTGAGGTCGGGGGATTGCCGTTGCTGCGACCCGCTTTGGGCACCTTGGGGGCTTTCAGTGCGTGCTGCAACAGGGTGGGTCGTGGCGGTCATCAGGTGCACCTGCGATTTGTTTTTTGAATTCTTCGCAGTTTATTGGATGGCCATCGTTTGATAATTACGCTGAGAATAAAGCCACTATTGAACCTAAGTTAATAATGAAAGGCTTCACATCACCGAAAGCGCTCAGCTAGCGCCTGAGTCAGAAAGCGGGTGAATTCCGAGATGCGCTGCGGCACGTGGCGGCGCTGCTGGTACACGGCATAGATGTTGGCGTGGGGGGGATGATATTCGGGTAGCAGCGCCACCAGGTCACCGCGCTCCAGGTGCTCCTTGGCATCCCAGTGCGAGCGCAGGATCAGGCCATGCCCATCCAGGGCAAGGCGCATCGCGACTTCACCGTCATTGCTCGATAGCGTGCCATGGACCTTCTGACTGTATTCACGGCCAGCGCGTGAAAAACGCCAGATGGCGTAATCACTTTCGTATTGCCTGAGCACGATGCAGTTGTGCTGGGCAAGGTCGGCGACCGTGCTCGGCGTTCCGCAGCGAGCGAGATAGGCGGGGGAGGCGCAGAGTATGCGCGGGTTATCCAGAAGATGATGGGCGATCAGGCGTGAATCCGGTGGCTCGCCAATGCGGATATCAATATCGATATCGGCATCCAGCGTATTGAGCGGCTGGCTGGACAGTTGCAGCGACAGTTCCAGGTGGGGATGTTCGGCGGCGAACGTCGATAGCAGCGGCGCTACATGGCGCCGACCAAACCCGAACGACGCATTGATATTCAGCTTGCCGCGCAGCAGCGGCTGGCGATTGCTCAAGGCGCTCTCCAGCTCTTCCAGCTGACGCAGGATTGGCCGCGCGCCCTCCAGATACAGCTGGCCTTCGGGCGTGAGATCCAGGCGACGCGTCGTGCGCCGAATCAACTGCACGCCCAGACGCTGTTCGAGCAGCGACAGCCGTTTGCTGACGGCAGGCAGCGACAAACCCAACTCGCGCGCCACGGCCGTCAGGCTGCCATGAGTGGCGACCCGGTGGAAGAAACTGAGGTCGTCGGTGGAAGTGCTCAACTCTTTACCTGATTTCAAGCAGGGTCTTCCTTTTCGTTCGAGTGGTTTGCCGCGGCTGTCTTACCGCGTTGGGCCAAACACTCAACGGGTACTGCCCAAGCCAAGATTCACGCAGGCATCGTCTCGCCCCTGATGTCCCTGGCTTGTGCATGCAGGGCATCGATGAGGGTTCTGGCAACCGGGGTTTTCAGGCCGTTACGCAGCACAATGATACCCACCGGCGGCAGCTCGATGGGTACGTCCAGCTGCAGGGTATAACCGATGCCGGTTGACTGGAGGTATTGCGCAACCTCGCTTGCGACGAAACAGACGCAGCCTCTTTTCCTCATGAACGTCATCGTCACCAAAAAGGATGAGGTTTCGACAATATCGGCCGGCGGCTGCAGCTTATGCTTGTAGAACATCTGATTGAGCTTGACCCGTGAGGATGCCCACGCGGGTGGAACGACCCAGGGCAGCGTTGCCAGGTCATGCCAGCTTGGCTTGGCGACGGAGGCGAGGGGGTGTTCGGCTGCGACGACTACGCGCATGGGTTCGGCATAGAGCGCTTCGGTTTCAAGGTCCGGGGAGCTGTAGCCCGGCTCCAGTCGGCCGACGATGAAGTCGAGTTCGCCTGTGCGCAGCCTTGGCAGCAGTCGCGTGAGATCTCCCTCTTCAATAGACACTGTTGTCTGTGGTGAGCTGACCTTGAGACGGCCCACGGCCTCAACCAGCAACCCTGGGGTGGCGACGACCATCGCGCCGACACGGATACGGCCGGCTCCGCCGCTGGCAACCGCGGCGATGTCATCACAGGTACGATCAAAATCCACCAACACCGAGCGTGCAAACCGGACAACCTGCTCGCCGTAGGCGGTCGGCCGGGTGCCTCGTGTGGAGCGGGTAAATAATTCCAGGCCGAACATCTTCTCGATTTCCGCCAGGGACTTGCTGACGGCTGGCTGGGTAAGGGACAGAAATTCCGCTGCTCGCCCGAGGTGGCGAAACTCATCCAGCGCAACCACGAGTTGCAGGTGCTTGAGCTTGAGGTTGGAGCGCATAACCCTATCGATGTCACTCACCTGCTGATCTCCGGCAGAATACGTTTACATGTCAAAATGGTTATGAAGTATGTCTGCTTATTCATTATTCAGCAATGTAGCGCCGATCCACCATTGACGAACAAAAACAATGATCGGAGCAATGTGATGAGCACTCCAACTGCTGCAAGGCCACTCGATGGCGCCGTGGTGAATCCAAGCAAGAAATCCAACGCACGTTGGGTAGTGGCAGGCCTGATGTGGTTTGCCATTGCGATCAACTATATCGACCGTACCGTTCTCTCGGTCGCCGCACCTGAACTCACCGAAGAATTCAATCTGACGCCAGAAATGATGGGTATCGTGTTGTCCGCGTTTTTCTGGTCCTACGCCTTGCTGCAGATTCCGGCAGGCTGGATTGCCGACAAATTCGGTCAGAAAATGGGCCTCGGGCTCGCTGTAGGCTCCTGGTCACTCGCGACTGCGGCAACCGGGCTGGCAACCGGCTTCGCATCTCTAGTGGGGTTGCGCGTTGCGCTTGGCGCCGGTGAGGCCGGCGCCTATCCAGCCAACGCCGGCATCGCCTCCAAGTGGTTTCCGGACAAGGAGCGAGCCACCATTTCGGGGCTTTTTGACAGCGCCTCGAAATTTGGTGGCGCCGTGGCCATGCCTCTCATCGTGACCCTGATCATGCTGGTTGACTGGCGTATGACGTTCGTCATCGTGGGGCTGGCCGGGCTTGTATGGAGCGTGATCTGGTGGTGGTATTTCTCGGATACACCCGAGACACACCGAAGCGCCAACGCAGCCGAAGTGCAATACATTCGCGGTGGCCAGGCCCAGCAACATGGTGTGGGTAACGCTATCCCGATGAAATGGTACGAGTTGCTCAAGTACCGCAATATCTGGGCAATGTGCCTGGGCTTCTTCACCATCAACTACATCTCTTACTTCTTCATCACCTGGTTGCCCACTTACCTGGTGAAAGAGCAGGGAATGGGCCTGCTGAAGATGGGCATTATCGCCTCGCTTCCGTTGATCGCCGGCCTCTTCGCCGAAATCATCGCAGGTTGGCTTTCCGACCGAGTGGTTCACAGCGGGCGTCTGTCGCTTACCGCCACTCGCAAGCTGTTTCTGATTGTCGGCCTCGGCATGGCGCTGTGCATCGGGCTGGCGCCGCTGACCACTTCGGTCACCATGACGGTTGTGCTGCTGTGTATCGCCAAAGCAGGTACTACCGTCGCGGCTTCCCAAGTCTGGGCTCTGCCGGGTGATGTCGCGCCTAAGAACATGACCTCTACGGTTGCCGGCTTGCAAAACATGGTTGCCAACTTCGGCGGCGTGCTGGGGCCGGTTATTACCGGGTTCATTGTTGCCTCTACAGGGTCGTTCAAGATGGCTCTGGTCTTCTCTGCCTTCCTCGGCGTGCTGGGCATCCTTAACTACGCACTGCTGCTGAAGAAGGTTGAACCCATTATCGTGCGCGAGCCGACAGCAGCTTAAGTGGCTAGCGCACCCCATCCATGCAGCGGCAGGTGCTCGATGCGCGAACTCTGCGCTCATCCTCACCGTCGCTGTAATCTGGACGCCAGGATCTATCAATGACTACCACAACTCATGCCGCTCGCAGCCTGATACGCCTGCACGCCAGTGACAACGTCCTCGTGGCTCGCCAACTGATCGGCCTTGGGGACGAGCTGCCTGAGCTGGGTGTTCGCGCCCGCGCGCAAGTCACCCCGGGCCACAAGATCGCTGCACAGGACATCATGGCCGGTGAGCCGGTGCGCAAGTACGACACCATCATCGGTGTTGCTTCACGCGACATCACCAAGGGCGAGCACGTCCACTCTCACAACATCTCGCTGATCGATTTCGACCGGGACCCGGGCTTTTGTGAGGATGTGCGTGCGGTGGACTACGTGGCGCCCGATAAACGCGCGACGTTCATGGGCATCGTGCGAGCGGATGGCCGCGTTGCCACGCGCAACTTCATCGGAATCATGTCGTCGGTGAACTGCTCGTCGACGGTGATCAAGAAGATCGCTGAACACTTCACCCCCGAGCGCCTCGCCGATTACCCGAACGTCGATGGCGTCGTAGCATTCGCTCAGACCAGCGGCTGTGGCATGTCCTCGCCCAGTTACCATTTTGACGTGCTGCAACGCACGATTGCCGGGTACGCCCGACATCCCAATCTGGCCGCGGTCCTGATCGTCGGCCTGGGTTGCGAGCGTAATCAGGTGTCCAACCTCGTCGAGGCCCAGCACCTGGTACCGGGGCGCAATCTGCGCACCTTCGTGATGCAGGATACCGGCGGCACGCGCGCGACCATTGCTCAGGGCATCGCGGCGATTGAAGCGATGCTGCCCGAGGCCAACGACGTCAAGCGTGTTCCGGTCAGCGCCGAGCACCTGAAAATTGGTCTGGAGTGCGGCGGTTCGGATGGATTTTCAGGCATCACTGCCAACCCGGCACTGGGCGCTGCGATGGATATTCTGGTGCGCCACGGCGGCACAGCCATTCTGTCCGAAACACCGGAGATCCACGGTGTCGAGTTCATGCTGACACGACGTGCGATCAGCCCTGAAGTAGGCCAGAAGCTATTGGACCGCCTGGCCTGGTGGGAAGAGTACACCCGTGGTCACAACGGCCAGTTCAATGGTGTCGTGGGGCCTGGTAACCAGGCCGGTGGGCTGGCCAATATTTTCGAGAAATCGCTCGGTTCTGCCATGAAAGGCGGAACCACGCCCTTGCAGGCGGTTTACGAATACGCCGAGCCCATCGATAAGGCCGGGTTCGTGTTCATGGACTCGCCCGGCTATGACCCGGTAGCCGCCACCGGTCAAATTGCCAGCGGTGCCAACCTCATCTGTTTCACCACGGGCAGGGGCTCGATGTTCGGAAGCAAACCTGCGCCGACGATCAAGCTCGCCAGCAACACGCCGATGTTCACGCGCCTTGAAGAGGACATGGACATCAACTGCGGCCTCATTGTTGACGGGGAACTGTCGATCGAAGAGATGGGACAGCGCATCTTCGAATACATCCTTAAGGCCGCCTCGGGCAACCCCACCAAGAGCGAGCTGCTGGGGCTTGGCGATCACGAATTCGTGCCCTGGCACCTGGGTATCGTCAGCTGACCCAGCCCGTTCATCCCTTTGTAAGGAGCCCAGACATGAGCTTGAAACTGACCCGTACCGATCTGATGCGAACCCAGAACTTCATCGGTGGCCGCTGGTGCGACACGCCGGCGCTGCTGTCTGTCAGCAATCCGGCCGACGAAAGCCCCATAACCCAGGTGCCCGATAGCAGCGCCGTCGACGCACGGGAAGCCGTCGATGCCGCCCATGCTGCTTTCTTGGCCTGGCGCAGCACGCCGGCCAAACAGCGTGCACAACTGATCAAGCGCTGGAACGACCTGATTCTTGAGCATCAGGAAGATCTTGGTCGGTTGATTTCGCTGGAACAAGGCAAGCCCCTGGCCGAGGCGCGTGGTGAAGTGGCTTATGCTGCCAGCTATGTCGAATGGTTCGCCGAGGAAGCAACGCGCTCGTATGGCGATGTCATCCCGGCGCCGGTTGCAGGGCGTCGCATGACGGCAATCAAGGAGCCTGTCGGCGTGGTCGCTGCGATCACCCCATGGAATTTTCCAGCGGCGATGATCGCCCGCAAGATCGCGCCGGCACTGGCGGCAGGTTGCACCGTGGTCTGCAAGCCAGCCGAGGACACGCCCCTGACGTCTCTTGCTCTCGTGCGGCTGGCTGAGGAGGCAGGTTTTCCAGCCGGAACGCTGAACATCGTTACCGCCTCGCGAGAGCGGACGCCCGAAGTGGTAGACGCCTGGCTGGCTGATTCGCGGGTACGCAAGATTACCTTCACCGGGTCCACGCCTGTGGGCAAGCACCTGGCCAGAATGTCCGCCGATACGCTTAAAAAGTGCTCGCTGGAATTGGGTGGCAATGCTCCGTTCATCGTGTTCGAAGATGCGGACCTAGACGCAGCGGTGGATGGCCTGATGGTCTCCAAGTTCCGCAATGGCGGTCAGACCTGCGTGTGCCCCAACCGCATCTATGTGCATAGCGACGTACACGATCAGTTCGTTGAAAAACTGGTGGCGAAGGTGGGGGCGCTCAAAGTCGGGCCCGCCTGGCAAAGCGATTCTCAGATCGGCCCGATGATCAATGCGCGAGCCGTGGACAAAATCGCTCGCCATGTGGAAGACGCGGTAGCCAAAGGCGCAGAGGTCGCCACCGGCGGCCGACGTATCCGCGAAGGTGCCGCAGAGGGTCCCAACTATTACGCGCCTACGGTGTTGATCAATGCAGCCTCGAACATGGAACTCTGCAATGAGGAAACATTCGGCCCCGTTGCGCCGATTTTCCGCTTCACGACTGAAGCGCAAGTGATCGAACTGGCCAACGATACGCCGTTCGGCCTGGCGGCCTACTTCTACACCCAGGACGTCAAACGCGTCTGGCGTGTGGCCGAGGCTCTGGAGTCGGGCATCGTGGGTATCAACGAAGGCGCGCTGGCCGCAGAGGCGGCTCCCTTTGGTGGCGTCAAGGAATCCGGCTATGGCCGCGAAGGTTCGCGATACGGCCTGGAAGATTACATGCACATCAAATACCTGTGTCAGGGCGGCCTGAGCTAGTTCCGACACACACCTGAGGAGTACAGGCAATCA
This sequence comes from Pseudomonas fulva 12-X, assembly GCF_000213805.1. Taxonomy (NCBI): domain Bacteria; kingdom Pseudomonadati; phylum Pseudomonadota; class Gammaproteobacteria; order Pseudomonadales; family Pseudomonadaceae; genus Pseudomonas; species Pseudomonas fulva. The sequence goes on from NC_015556.1 coordinate 1,193,066, forward strand.
TGGCAAATTCGTTTAAAACCGCCATTTCGCGGGGTGACAACGTCATCGGCCTCTGGCTGTCGCTGGCCAATTCCTACAGTGCCGAAATTTGCGCCACGGCAGGCTTCCAGTGGCTGTTGATCGACTGTGAGCATGCACCAAACGACGTGCGCAGCACACTGGCGCAGTTACAGGCTGTCGCGCCTTATCCGGCCCATCCGGTGGTACGCACCGTCGATGGCAATGCGGCGGTGATCAAACAGATGCTCGATATCGGCGTTCAGACATTGCTCATCCCCATGGTCGATACCGCCGAGCAGGCCATCGCCCTGGCAGCCGCTACCCGTTATCCACCAGAAGGCACCCGAGGGGTTGGCGCTGCAGCGGCCCGCGCCTCGCGCTGGGGAGGCTACAAGGAGTATCTGGAGACGGCCAACGACGACGTCTGCCTACTGGTACAGGCTGAATCCAGGACTGCGCTTCACAATCTTGAAGCCATTTGCGCCGTTGAAGGTTTGCACGGCGTTTTTATCGGGCCGGCTGATCTCGCCGCTTCGATGGGGCACCGCGGGCATCCCGAGCATCCTGACGTGCAGCAGGCGATCGAAAATGCCATACGCACCATCGTCGCAAGCGGCAAAGCGGCGGGCACCCTGACGGGCGATGCCAAACTGGCGCGACACTATCTGGAACTGGGCGCCTCGTTTGTCGCAGTCGGCCTCGATCTGACATTGCTGGCGAAGGCAACTCGCGGGCTGGCCAACGATTTTGGTCTCGGCGTCATATCGGCCACACCGGTGAGTGGTGCTTCGCCCTATTGAAGGCCATAGCTGCCCTGAGCATCCGCTCAGGGCAGCTATGGCGTGCCGCAGATCCTACGTGGTCTAGCAATTTTTCTGTCCACTTTCCGTTATTCGGGGGAGGAAATACTTGTAGCGCTTTTGCATCATGGAAATGCCTATTTCCCTCCAGGCATGGTGAACTCGCATGTATTTGCTCTACAACTCCTATCCCGAAAGAGCAGCCAAATGGCGCAGTCTGCTGACGACGCAGCTTCCAGATCTCACGTTCATTGAGTCTATGGATGGGGTAGACCCATCAGAGGTCCAATACATCCTCACTTGGGAACCGTTGGCCAACCTCGAGCGCTTCACCTCGCTGCGCATCGTCTTTTCTGCCGGCGCTGGCGTCGATCAGTTCGATGTCTCGAGTTTTCCAGCGGGTGTGGCATTGGTTCGGATGGTCGAGGGCTCCATCGCCGAAAGTATGGCGGAATATGTTGTCTTCGCTGTATTGGCTATCCACAGGGATATGGTCGCCTACCGTGCAGATCAGCAGCGCGAGGAGTGGCTGCCGAGCAGAATCGTTCCTGCTTCCGAGCGTCGAGTTGGCGTGATGGGCGTAGGGCATCTGGGGCGTGCAGCGCTTATCAAACTCCAGTCGTTCGGCTTCCAGCTATCCGGTTGGAATCGTTCTGCCAAGCAAGTCGACGGCGTAAAGGTATTCTCGGGCGCTGATTCGCTGAGTGATTTTCTGAGCCAGTGCGACGTGTTGGTGAACCTGCTTCCGCTTACCGAGCAAACCCGTGGAATTCTGGGTCGGCCCCTGTTCGATCAGTTGCCTCGTGGTGCGGGCATCGTGAACGTAGGGCGGGGCGGGCACCTCAACGAGGCGGATCTCCTGGAGGCGCTGGATCGCGGGCAGCTCGGCGCGGCCATTCTGGATGTCTTTGAGGTGGAGCCGCTGGACGCAGAAGATCCGCTCTGGAGTCATCCGCGAGTTTGGGTCACCCCGCACATCGCAAGCACCATGCAGCTCGAGGGTGGGGCTGCGGTGATTGTCGACTCGATTCAGCGTGATCGATCGGGTCATCCGCTTCTGCATACCGTGGATCGGTGTACTGGCTACTGACGGTTCATGGCCGATAAATGCGCTTGTCGGGCTTTGATAGGCGCAGTCACACCTGTTGGAAAAGTGCGTCTTGTCTTTTACGGCGGGGCTTGTGGCATTGGGTTGCGGTTTAAATTTCTGCGTGCCGGTGGTTGCTAACTTTCATAGGTACAACTGGTTTTTTTATCCTCCGGTTCGTTTGTAGTTGCGACCTCTAGGCGGTTCTACGATGCGGTCACTTACATGAAAGGTGACTCAGAATGTCGTCGAACCTGAGCAACAACTCCCTTGCGTATACCCAACACGTTTCCCGTGGCGTAGCTATCGCCCATCCCATCAAAGTCGCCCGTGCCTCAGGTGCCCACCTGTGGGATGACAACGGCAAGAAGTACCTGGATTTCGTGGGTGGCATCGGCGTACTGAACGTTGGCCACAACCACCCTCGTATCGTCGAGGCTGTGCGCAAGCAACTGGAAAGCTTCTCGCACGTCTGCTTCCAGGTCGCGGCCTATGAGCCCTACATCGAACTCGCTGCCAAGCTCAATGCCCTGGTGTCACCGAGCGAGCCTTTCAAATCGGTGTTCCTCACCACCGGCGCCGAGGCAGTGGAGAACGCGGTGAAGATCGCGCGTGGATATACCAATCGCCCGGGCGTGATCGCTTTCCGGGGTGGGTTCCACGGGCGCACCCTGATGGGGATGACGCTGACCGGCATGAGCCAGCCTTACCGCCAGAACTTCGGCCCCTTCGCACCGGACATCTACCACGCGCCCTATCCCAATGAGTACCGTGGCGTCACCACAGAAAAGGCCATGGCCGCCCTGCAGGAGATTTTCGACACGCAGATCGCTGCTGACCGCGTGGCGGCGATCATCATTGAGCCGGTCCAGGGGGATGGTGGCTTTGTCGCCGCTCCCGTGGAGTTCATGCAGGCACTGCGCAAAAAGACCCAGGAGCTTGGCATCGTTCTGATCTGTGACGAGATCCAGACCGGCTTCGGTCGTACCGGCAAACTCTTTGGCTTCCAGCAGTCCGGCATTCAGCCTGACCTGGTCACTGTCGCCAAGAGCCTGGCCGGTGGGCTTCCGCTTTCTGGCGTGGTTGGCCGCGCAGAGATCATGGACTCGATTCAACCTGGCGGTCTGGGTGGTACCTATGGCGGTAACCCGCTGGGCTGCGTCGCCGCTCTTGAGGTCATCAAGATCTTCGAAAGTGAGGACCTGCTGGAGCGCAGCAATGCTATTGGTGCTCAGCTGCTCGATGGTATCAAGGCAATGGAAGGGCGTTTCTCGAGCATTGGTGATGTGCGGACCATTGGCGCGATGACCGCCGTGGAGTTCGTAGCGGACCGGGCAACCAAAGAGCCTGACGCCGCGCTTGCGCAGCGTGTGATCGATGCCGCCCGTGCAGAAGGGCTGTTGGTGATCAAGTGCGGTATCTATCGCAACGTCGTGCGTTTCATCTCCCCATTGGTGATCTCTGAGCAGGACGTCGCTGAAGCCCTCGGCATGTTCGAGCGCGCTTTGGTTGCCAGCCATAAGTGATACGAGCCCGCACCGCTCGCCTCTGGGCGGGCGGTGTTCACCCGATTCAATTTAGCCGGAGTAGTCGAGCATGATGTCCCTTGCTACCAACCAACCTACTGATGCCGTGGACTGGGTCTTGCCGTCCCTCGAAGGGCGCGCGGATAACAGTGTCACCTATGATTTGACCAACCCGGCAACCGGAAAGGTATTCGCCAGAGTTCCGGACTGTGATGCGCAGGAAGCGATGGCATTCGCCAATGCTTCGGTGCAGGCATTCGAGAACTGGAAGGCAACGACTGCGTACGCTCGCAGCCAGCTGCTGCGTAAATGGTTTGATCGTATCGTCGCAGGTGTTGATGAAATCGCCACGGCGATCAGCCTTGAAATGGGCAAGCCCATCAGCGAAGCGCGCGGTGAGGTGATGTACGCCGCCGGTTTCGCGGAGTGGTATGCCGAAGAAGCCAAACGTCTATACGGCGAGACATTTTCCAGCCAGCACGAACACAAGCGTCTGTACGCGCATCGCCAACCAGTGGGCCCTGTCTATGCCGTTACCCCCTGGAATTTCCCGGCGGCAATGATCACGCGCAAAGTGGCCCCCGCCCTGGCCGCTGGCTGCACGGTCATTGTGAAACCGGCAGAGCAATCGCCGCTCACGGCAATTGTTCTGGAGAAGTTCTGGCACGAAGTCGGCGGGCCGAAGGGCACCTTCCAGGTGATCACTTCGAATCGGCCTGCAGAGGTTTCCAACGAGTTCTTCAAGGATGCACGGATTCGCAAGCTGACCTTCACCGGCAGCACCGACGTGGGCATCCTGCTGTATCGCCAATCGGCACAGACCATGAAGCGAGTCTCTCTGGAGCTTGGCGGGCACGCCCCTTTCATTGTGTTCGCCGATGCTGATATCGAGCGTGCTGCCGATGACATCATGGCCTGCAAGTTCCGCAACGCAGGGCAGACGTGCGTGTGCACGAACCGAATCTACGTGCACCGTTCGATCAGCGGCAAGCTGGTCGATGCCTTGGCTACGCGGGTGGCTGCGCTTCGTGTAGGTGATCCTTCCAAGGCCGAAACCCAAATTGGGCCACTGGTCGATGAGCAGGGTTTGAAGAAGGTTCAAGAGCATGTCGAGGATGCCGTTTCTCGCGGCGCTCGAGTGGTTGTCGGGGGCAATGCGCTTGGCGGTCTGTACTTCGCGCCGACCATCCTGTGCGATGTAGCGCCGGGTATGCGGATTCTCGAGGAGGAAACCTTCGGCCCTGTGGCGCCCATCCTGGAGTTCGACAGTGTCGACGAAGTGGTTGCCGCGGCAAACGATACGCCATTCGGCCTGGCCGCCTATCTATGGACGCGGGACTTGGATACGGCCCACCGTGTTTCCGAGCGTCTGGATTACGGCATCGTTGGCATCAATGATGGCGCGCCATCTACCGCCCAGGCTCCATTTGGCGGCGTGAAGCTCAGTGGTCTTGGAAGGGAGGGTGGTATCTGGGGGATTCAGGAATACCTCGACACCAAATTCGTCTCTGTGGGGCTCAATCCGCGCTCATAAAACCATTAGGGCGTGCGGCTGCAGAAGCTGATCGCTGTGATTGGCTTCTACGACTCTTATTCAAAACCAAAACTCTGATTGAAGTGGTATCTACGTCCACTTCGATCATGAGGCGATTATCCATACGGTGGTTAATTAGGGGCGACCCTGCATAAAAATTGGCCGAAGAGCCGAAGCTGTATTGAGTAGGTCTGCCGGTTTTTGAGGGAAGTATCTACTCATGATTCTCCTTATTACATGCCTTTAGTGGTGAAAATAAAACTTGAAAGGAGTGGGTCGAATGGGTTTTGGTAAAATTAGCGTTGCAGCGCTCTTGGTTTCTGTGGGACTTAACCAGGTTGCGTTGGCAAGTGCACAGTCTGAGTCGAAAGGCTTTGTGGAAGACACTGCTGTCAACCTTAAGCTCCGTAATTTCTACATGAATCGCGACAATCGGGTTTCAGGGGCTGCCCAGAGTTACGGGGAGGAGTGGGCGCAGGGCTTCATCGGCACGATGGAGTCGGGCTTCACGCAGGGAACGGTGGGGTTTGGCATCGATCTGATCGGTATGCTTGGCCTCAAGCTGGACACTGGTGATGGTCGCACTGGCGGAGGTACCGGCCTTCTTGAACAGGATAGCAGTGGTGCCAAAGACAACTACTCGAAGGGTGGTGGCGTATTCAAGATACGCGTCTCCGATACCGTATTGAAGTACGGCACCCAGCTGATGAACGTGCCGGTTCTCAACGTGAGTGATTCCCGCCTGCTTCCTGAAACCGTTGACGGTTTTTCCGTGACGAGCAAGGAATTTAAAGATCTGCGTCTCGACGGTGGTCACTTTACCTCGTTAACCAACCGTAACCAGAGTTCCAGAGATAGTGGGCGAATGACGTCCGTCGACTATGCGGGCGGCGTCTACAAGTTCACTGATCGTCTGTCTGGAAGTCTGTACTACGCTAAAACCGACGATTACTTCCGAAAGTATTACGTCAATACGAACTACACGCTGCCGCTCAGCAGTGACCAGTCGCTGAAATTTGACTTCAATGCCTACGACACCAAGAGCATTGGCGCTGCGCGTAGCGGAGAGCTGGACAACACGATCTGGAGTCTTTCTGCTGCCTACAGTGTAGGTGCTCACACCTTTATGCTCGCCCATCAGCGAGTTTCGGGGGATGGCGACTATATCTACGGGCCGGATGGTGGAGGAAACTTCTTCTTCGCCAACTCCGTCCAGTACTCCGACTTCAACTATGAGGACGAGAAGTCCTGGCAGGCCCGCTATGATCTAAACCTCGCACCTTATGGCGTTCCCGGTATGAGTTTCATGACTCGCTACGTTAAAGGGGACGACTTCAAGAATGGTCGCGGGGTGGATATCGACGGAAAAGCGTGGGAGCGTGACATCGAGGGGCGCTATGTCGTCCAGAACGGTGCTGCGAAGAACTTGTCGTTCCGCGTTCGTCATGCCAGCTATCGCAGCTCTGAGCGCGGTGGTCAGATTGATGAAGTGCGAGTCATCACCGAGTACCCGCTCAACATTTTGTGATGCTCTACCCGGCGCATGATTCATGCGCCGGTTTTCCTCAAGAAAACCTCCTGCTTGCTCAGTTGTTCATGACTTTCTGCAGCCTGATGGCCAGCTCGAAGGCGAACCGCCGCTCCGGCGAGTCGAGGTCGACACCGAACATTTCCTGGATACGGGTGAGCCGGTAGCGCAGCGTGGTGACGTGGATGTCCATCGCATCAGCGCATGCCTGAGCTCTGCAGCTTTCATCCAGATAGGTCGAGAGCGTTTCGAGGTAGGACGTGCTGTGCTTTTTGTCGTGGGCGACCATCGCACCGACGCTGTCCTTGACGAATGCCTGGATGTCGTCGCCACCTACTGCCGCAATCAGAATTGGCATCGGCCCGAAATCCTGATTCGACAGCGGGCCTGTTCTACCGAACGTCTTGGCGATCTCGATCATTCGACGGCAGCGATTCCAGGCTTCTGGGTAGTCGGTAAGCTTGCGGCATCGGGTGCTGCTGACGGCAATGGGCTCTCTATCGAGGTAATGGGTCAAGTCATCGGTAAGCTGGCGCATGATTCTGGTGATCTTGGTGGCTGTCTGTTCCCCCTCGAAGGGCACGAGACAGACCAGCCCGCGATCAATAGGGATGACCGTCGAGTTAATGCCTGCACGTTGCAGAATGCGCTCAGCATTCTGACTGAGGTTGGTCGGTAGCTTGCCGCTTTTTTTCGCGCCCTCGGTAAAGTCCACGATGATCATTTGTTGATCGAGGTCGACGTTGATGTTCAGGCGTTTGGCACGCTGCTGAATATCCGACTCGTCTTTCCAGCGGCGCTCGATCACTTCGAAAAACAGCTCGCTCAGGGTGCGCGTTTCGAAGCGGAAGCGGATAAAGCTGCGCATCATCTGCACGCTGAGTGCGAACTTGGCACTCTCCAACATGATCTGATCGAGTTCGGAGGTCGAGGTGTCCAGGGCGAAGAGGACAAGTGCTCCAACCAGTTCGTGGTCGATCATCAAGGGCTCGATGCTGGCCTTGAAAGTGAGGCTCCTGGCGCCATCCTCAAGAAACAATTGAATGCTGTCGCGCACGGAACTGCCAAGGATTTCTTGGCAGGCCTTGGTGATCTGTGCACTCAAGCGCCCGGAAACTGCGTTCTGCCAGCTCACGTCATCGAACAGCAGAGCATCGGGTGATCGGCCGGCGATGACCTGATTGGCATTGAAGTCCACCGCTACGACCGGGTTGGGAAGCAGGCTGCCCACCATCAGTGAAAGAGAGGAAACGGAGTTCTCTGCCAGCACATGCTCAAGCAGCGTCGTGTGCACGCGAAGTGCCTGTTGCAGACGCTCAGCCGCCAGGCGTTGTGCCTCCAGCTGTTGCTCTCGGGTAACGGCAATGGCGCCCAGGTGAACAATCATGCCCAGGAACGCGAGATCCTCTTCAGAGATATCCTTGATGTGGCGAGAGATGACGCTCAAGACCATAGGCCGGCCTTTATCGTCCTTGCACCCCATTGGCATCATCAAAACCGTACGGTAGTCGCGTTCGTAAGACTCGTCTCGATAGCCCGAGTACGCGCTTTCACGTACGTCTCTTATGTAGACCGGCTCGTTACGCTGCAGCGCGGTTACCGACGGGCTGCGTGCCAGCTCCCAGCGATCTAGCAGCGGTCGGTCGAGAAGAGTTGGGTCGTAGCGGGCAACGACAAAGGCGTAGCCCTCGACCAGGTCCACAGCCATGATCGCGCCGAGCGTCCAATCGGTGTGCTGGCAACTTAAGCGAACCAGCTGGCACAAGGTGTCATGAAGGTCGGCCCCGGAGTTGATCTGGCTCGCGATGTCACGCAGGGACATGAGCTGCATCGTTGTGTTCAAGTGCTTCACCTTTGAATACCCTCAAGCGGTGAATATGCGCGCGTAAACGCAATCTAGATACTTCGTAAGGAAGGGATGGCTCAGGACTTTATACATCTATTCATAGGAAGACGCATGGGGTTGGCGTTCGTAACCTGACCGTCCGCCAATTGGTAAATCCGCAAACCTGAGGAGCCTGATCCCCATGAGTCTTAACGTCAGAAAGTACTGCACCTTCATCGAACAGACGTTGATCGAAGGCGACAGGGAGGCTGAGCGCCCCATCACCATGGTGGTTGTGGCTGCCGTGTTGAAAAACCCGTGGGCGGGTAAAGGCTACGTCGACAACCTGCGCCCTGAAATCATGGAGATCGCCCCGCTCCTGGGTAAAGAAATGACCGATCGGCTTATTGCCTTGATGCCGGCGGACCGGATCGAGGCATACGGCAAGGCTGCATCGGTTGGTACCAATGGCGAGATCGAGCACGCATCCGGCCTGATTCATACACTGCGCTTTGGTAACAAGTTTCGCGAGGCGGCTGAGGGCACCGCCTTTCTGAGCTTCACCAACGTTCGCAACGGCCCGGGCGCACTGATCTCCGTGCCTATGGTGCACAAGACAGCAACCGGTCAGCGCTCTCACTTTCTGACCGCTACCTTTCAAATCGCTGATGCGCCCGGCCCGGACGAGGTGTTGGTAGCAATCGGCGCTGCAGACGGCTCGCGTCCTCACCCGCGGATCGCCGACCGTTTCCAGGACATGGCTGAGATGGAAGCTGAGGCCGCGCTGAAGGGTTGAGCTGCCCGAGATCGATTTCCTGTTTCACCCTCGCGTCGTCAAGCTGTTTTTCGGCAGTCACCCTTGGTGACTGCCGTTTTTTTTGGTGCGTATCGGGTCGAAATGCATCGCAAATGTGCGTCGTCGAAGTGGCGGCAGGCGCGCCTGATTTTTACCGCATAAAAGTGGAAAAAAAAATTAGTTGCTGCTCTGTTTAGAAGGAAGAACGAGGGGGTGGTGAGGAATAGCCTTTCTACTAACGAGAGCAAAAGGACACCTTCAAATGCCTACCTCGATCGGCAACTGCCAAGAGCAAGAGACTGCAATTGACCCGCGTGCGCTTCGCCAGGCCTTCGGCACTTTCGCCACTGGCGTGACGGTAATCACCACCCATGATGACGAAGGTCTCCCCCGCGGGATGACGGCCAACTCTTTCACTTCGGTTTCCCTGGACCCGCCGCTGCTTCTGGTTTGCGTTGGAAAATCCGCTTCCAGCTACCAGGCTTTCTCGCAAGCTAAAAGCTTTGCAGTCAACATCTTGCATGAGGATCAGGTGGACGTTTCCAACAAGTTCGCCTCGAAGGCTGCGGATAAGTTCGACACCGTAAGGCACGACAAAGTACATACCGGTGCACCGATTCTTACCGACAGCCTGACCTGGTTCGACTGCTCGACTCATCAGCGTGTAGAGGCCGGTGACCATGTTGTGCTGATTGGTCAGGTTCAGGCCTTTGGTACCAGCCCGAAGTCGCCTCTGTGCTTTAATCGAGGCAGCTACGCCAGCCTCAAGAACCCGCTGCCGGAGACGTGGCTGAACTCGCACGGCATGGTGAATACCTACCTGATCGAAGCCAACGACTCGATTCTGCTGCGCGCTGACGCCAGCGGTGGTTGGACGCTGCCTGAGTCTTCCAAGATCAAGGACAAGTCGGTACTGCCTATTGGCGATGGCTCCATCACCCTGCTTCCCGAAACCACCTTCCTTTACTCCGTATTCGATGTCGACGACAAGGATCCGGGCTACATCGTGTTCCGCGCCCAGATCGCCGACGATCTGGTAGCCGAGCTGCCCGATTCCTACCGTTTCTTCCCCGTCGAAGAACTGCCCCTGGATCTCATTCCCAACAATGAGGTGCGAGCTGTAGTGCGCCGCTACGTGCGTGAGCGCAAGGAACAACGGTTCAGCATCTACATGGGCACCACCGATGGTGGCCGTGTGGCAATGATCGATGGGTCTTCTCAGCCCTGGGCTGACTTCAAGCGCGAACAGCAGCTCTAACAGTAGGAATCCCCATGCAAACTACAGTCAGAACTACCGAAGGCACCCGCCTGAAACTCTTCATCAATGGTGAGTACGTCGCGCCCAATTCGGGTGAATACGTAGACAGCTTTGATCCTGCCACAGGCGAGGTTTGGTACCAGTTCGCTCAGGCTGATTCGGTCGATGTGGATCGTGCCGTACAGGCCGCGCGCCAGGCATTTGTGAATCCCGCCTGGCGTCGGATGACCCAGACAGACCGCGGCAAGCTGGTTCGTCGTCTGGCCGAGCTCATCGCTGAAAACGCTGAGGAGCTTGCACTGCTGGAGTGTCGTGACAACGGCAAGCTGCTGCGTGAAATGCGCGCGCAAATGAAAGCGATGCCGGACTCCTATACCTACTTCGCGGGTATGGCCGACAAGCTGCAGGGCGACACGATTCCAGTCAACAAGCTCGACCAGCTGAACTTCAACCTGCGTGAGCCGTTGGGCGTGATTGGCATGATCACCCCGTGGAACTCGCCGCTCATGTTGTTGACCGGGACGCTCGCGCCGTGTCTCGCCATCGGCAACACCGTGGTCATCAAACCCTCGGAGCATGCCACTGCCTCTACCTTTGCTCTGGCCGAGTTGGTCATGCAGGCCGGCTTTCCAGCGGGCGTCGTCAACGTCGTCAGCGGTAATGGTGCAGTGACTGGTGAGGCGCTCACCATGCACAAAGGCGTGGATAAGTACGTCTTCACCGGAAGTACGGCAACGGGCAAGCGCATTGCTGCCAATGCCGCGCAACATCTGGCGCCCTGTCAGATGGAGCTTGGTGGCAAGTCGCCGCACGTGGTCTTCGGCGACGTGGATATCGAACGGGCGGTGAATGGCGTGGTGTCGGGGATCTTCGCCGCTGCCGGGCAGACCTGTGTTGCTGGCTCGCGTTGCTTCGTCGAGGCGCCTATCTACGATCAGTTCGTCGAAGCCCTGGTGGAGCGAACCAGGCGAATCGCCGTTGGCCATCCGATGGAGGAGTCTTCCGATATCGGTCCGCTGGCGCTGCGCTCTCAGTTGGAGAAGATCCAGAACTACGTGACCGGTGGGGTCAAGCAGGGCGCGCGAGTCGCGATCGGGGGCAAAAAGCCGAGCGACTCAGCGCTTGCGCAAGGCTGGTATTTCGAGCCGACCGTGCTGGCCGATGCCGACAACAGCATGTCATTCATGCGCGATGAACTCTTCGGCCCGGTCGTCGGCGTCATGCCGTTTTCGACCGAACAGGAAATGATCGAACTGGCCAACGACACCAGCTATGGCCTGGCATCCGGTATTTGGACGCAGAACATCGACCGCGCCATGCGTTTTGCAAATCAGGTCGATGCTGGAACCGTGTGGATCAACACCTATCGCTCAGCCGCGTACATGTCGGCCAACAACGGTTTCAAAGAGAGCGGGTACGGCCGTCGCGGTGGTTTCGATGTGATGCGCGAGTTCTCTCGCGCCAAGAACATCGTCATCGACTACTCGGGCGCTATGCAGGATCCGTTCGTTATTCGTCTGCGCTGATCAAAAAATACAGAGGACTGCAAAATGAAATTTGATGTAGCCATCAGTCTTGAGCGCTTCTCGCCCAAGACCGCTATGAGCGACGTGATCGCCAATATGCTGCAACTGGCCCGTCTTGTGGACGAGGGTGGCTTCGAGACCCTGTGGACTTCCGAACACCACACCCTGGAGTGCACCATCGCGCCCAACCCGTTCCAGATCCTGGTATGGCTGGGTCAGCACACCGAACGCGTTCGTCTTGGCACAGGCACCCTCGCTGCCGCGTACTGGAACCCGATTCGCCTGGCCGCTGAAGCTGCGCTTTGCGATCACCTGACCGGTGGCCGCCTGGAGTTCGGTATCGCGCGAGGTTCCTACCAGTACGAGTTCGACCGCATGCAGCCGGGCATCGATCAGCGTGAGGGCGTTGGGTACATGAAGGAGCTTCTGCCGATCGTTCAGAAGCTCTGGCAAGGTGACTACGCGCACGACGGCCACTACTGGAAATTCCCCAAGACGGCTGCCGTGCCCAAGCCCGTGCAGAAGAGCCCGCCGATCTGGGTCGCCGCTCGTGATCCGGGAACCTTTGACTGGGCTGTAAGCGTTGGCGCCAACATCATGTCTACGCCGCTGGCCATGCCCGTTGCCGAGGTGACTGCGCTGGGGGAGAAGTTCAAGACGGCGGTGGCCGATCATCCTGAGATGCCTCGTCCGAAGTTCATGATGCAGCGCCGCACCTGTGTGTACGCCAAGGAATCGGACTGGGAAGTGCCCGTGCGCTACAGCATCGATCACGGCCGATTCTTCGAGAACCTGATGCAGAACATTGGCACCGTGAATGATGGCTTCCCCGAGGCGGTACCGTTCGAGAGTGTGAAGGGCAAGGACAACTACAACCCCGAGAACATCAGCCGTAACCTGATGTTTGGCACGCCGGACCAAGTGATCGAGAAGCTGATGGCCTATGAGGCTGCCGGTGTTGATCAGTACTCCATTGGCCTGAATTTCAACCTGCCGTTCGAAATGCAGATGCAGACGCTGCGCCTGTTCATCGACGAGGTCATGCCGGTCTTCGCGGAGCGCGAGCGGCAGAAGCAGCGAGCACTGCAGGCATGAACACTGTCTCTCTGGATCGGCGGATGGACGTTGGCCGGGTGACGCTGAACTACCGCCTTGAGGGTTCGGGCAGCGAGCATCTGGTTTGTATCCACGGTGTTGGCTCCAGCCTGTTGGCCTGGGAAGGTGTGGTGGAGCGGTTGAAGGATCGCTTCACAATCCTGACCTTCGATCTTCGCGGGCATGGCAACTCCACGCTTCTGAAGGGCCGATACGAGATCGATGAAATAGTCGATGAGGCCCTGGCACTGGCAGACGGAGTCGGGTTCAAGAAATTCAGCCTCGCAGGCTTTTCGCTCGGTGGAATCATCGCGCAACGATTGACGCTGCTGTTCCCGCATAGGGTCAAGCGCCTGGTGCTTCTTGCCACCGTAGCTGGCCGCAATCAGGAAGAGAAAGAGCGGGTAAAGGCCAGGCTGGAGGCCCTGAAAAACAACGAAAGAGGCTCTCACTACGATGCGTCCCTTTCTCGCTGGTTGACGGAAGAGTTTCAGCGAAACAACCCAGAACTCGTAAAACAACTGCGTGAGCGCAACGCCCAGAATGATCCCGACTGCTATGCCGCGGCGTACAGGATTCTGGCAGAAAGCGATTTCGGCGAGGCGCTTTCTTCAATCCAGTGCCCGACCCTTGTTGCCACTGGGGCAGACGATGCCGGCTCCAACCCTCGTATGGCCTCGTTTATGCACCAGCAGATTGCCGGTTCGCGCCTGCATATCTTTCCAGGCCTTCGTCACTCGATTCTGACCGAAGCACCTGATCTCGTGGCTTCGGTGATGCGAGAGTTCCTGTTGGATCCGGCATGTAAGCCAAGTGTGGAGGTCGCTCATGATTTTTGAGGAGCGTATATATCGAATTCGCAACGGTCAGATGACCAAATACCTCTCTCTCGTTCGTGATGAGGGGTTGAATATTCAGCAACCGATTCTTGGAAACCTCATCGGTTACTTCATTACTGAAATCGGCCCGCTTAGTCATGTCGTTCATATGTGGGGCTATGACAGCCTCGATGATCGTGCTGAGCGTAGAAAAAAACTATCGGAAGATCCGCGTTGGCGCGTGTTTATTCCGAAGTTGTCTGATCTCATTGAGAGTGCGGATAACAGAATTCTGGTCCCAACCGATTTTTCACCGTTGAGGTGATTGACTGCCCTTGTAATGCAACGAGCCGCCTTGCTGCAGCGTGCTTATAAAACGGAATAAATGGTGGGATACATATCCCCAGCAGTTTCATAGCGTGGTTTTCGTGATTACGCACGGCTATGAGAATTCCGAATCTAATAATTGGAGGCATACGGTGAACGAACGTCTCAAGATAGAAAACCTGTACAAGGTTTTCTCCCCCGCACCCGAGAGAGCCATGGAGCTTTTGAGGCAGGGGGTTAGCAAGGACAGGATTCTGGCTGAAACCAGCGCGGTTGTTGGTCTGAACGATGTCTCCCTTTCCATACCCAGTGGATCGATCTATATGATCATGGGGCTTTCCGGCTCAGGAAAGTCGACGCTGGCGCGCTGCATCAATCGTCTGAACGAACCTACCGCCGGGAAGATCATTCTTGACGGTCAGGACATCGTTCCTCTGAACGAGAAAGACCTGCGAGAGGTTCGCCGCACGCGCATGTCAATGGTCTTCCAGCACTTTGCGTTGCTTCCCAATCGCACGATCGTCGAGAACACCGAATTTGGTCTGAAGCTGGGAGGTATCTCGCAGACGCAGCGCCGCAAGCGTGCCGAGGAAGTGCTGTCGATTGTAGGTCTGGAAAAGTGGGCGCACCATTATCCCCACGAGCTTTCTGGCGGTATGCGTCAGCGTGTAGGGCTGGCCAGGGCGCTGGCTACCGATGCTGACGTACTCATCATGGACGAGGCTTTCAGCGCACTGGATCCGCTCATCCGTAGCGAAATGCAAGATGAGCTGCTGCGTCTGCAGCGCACGCTGCAGAAAACCATTCTCTTCATCACCCACGATTTCCAGGAAGCTCTTAAGCTCGGCACCCGCATCGCGATCATGCGCGATGGCCAGGTTGTACGAGAGGGGACACCACAGTCGATCGTAACGGCACCTGGCAGTGACTACGTCTGTGGATTCACTCGCGAGGTTGATCGCTCCCGGCTCTTCGACGCCCGATCCATCATGCAGTCTGCTGACGTCTTGAGTGTTGTCGATGGCTATCAAGTTGTGGGCAGCAATGCGGGGGCGTCGTCAGCGTTTGTCCTCGATAACAATCGCCGTGTCGTCGGCACGCTTGATGCCGAAGGCCTGATTCACGTCAGCGCGGGCAAGTCACCTGCTGCTGTGATGTCTTCCAGCTTCGTTCAGCTTGCCGA
Organism: Pseudomonas fulva 12-X; assembly: GCF_000213805.1. Taxonomy (NCBI): domain Bacteria; kingdom Pseudomonadati; phylum Pseudomonadota; class Gammaproteobacteria; order Pseudomonadales; family Pseudomonadaceae; genus Pseudomonas; species Pseudomonas fulva. The sequence goes on from NC_015556.1 coordinate 1,208,369, forward strand.
GAGCACCAAGCTTATCGACGCGTCCCGCCTTCTGAAGTCGGCCCCCCATGCCGCGGTGATCGACGACAGCGGATCTTTCATTGGCACTGTTGGAGCCGGCAACATTCTGGAATGCATTGCCACCGTGGCAACTCCGACGCCCCTGACCGAAGGTGAGCAAAATGCTTGAAGCCCAAGACCTGGCGGTTCTTCCCGTCGAAGAGTGGATTTCCAACGGCGTCGAGTGGCTCGGCACTAACTGCCATGCGCTGTTTTCGGCGATCCGCTGGCCCATTGAAACCCTTCTTGCCTTCAATGATCAGGTGCTTCACGCCATTCCTTTTCCGGTGATGGTCATCCTGATGTTCCTGCTCGCCTATCGGGTCGCCAGCGCCGGAGTGGCGGCCTTCACTGGGTGTGCGCTGGTGGCAGTCGCAGGCCTGGGGGTATGGAGTGAGGCGATGACGACGCTGTCGCTCATCACCACGGCGATCATCATCTGCCTGATCGTCGGTATCCCGGTCGGTATTCTGTGTGCTCGCAGTGAGAAAACGTGGGCCATCGTGCGACCTGTGCTCGACATCATGCAGACCACGCCGTCCTTCGTATACCTGGTACCGGTCGTGATGTTGTTTGGCGTGGGTACCGTTTCGGGAGAGGTTGCGGTCGTCATTTCTGCTGCACCGCCGCTGATCCGCTTTACCTACCTGGGTATTCGGATGGTGGATAAGGAGATTGTCGAGGCGGGATTGGCGTTCGGTGCGGATAAGCGCCAATTGCTCTGGGAAATCCAGCTGCCAATGGCCATTCCGACCATTCTTGGTGGCCTGAATCAGACAGTTCTGACGGCAATGGTGATGTCTGTGGTCGTCGCGATGATTGGCGCTGACGGCCTCGGCCTTGTGGTTCTGCAGGGGTTGGGGCGGCTTGACGTAGGGCGTGCAGCGGTCGGCGGTATCGCGATTGTGCTGCTTGCCATGATGCTTGATCGCATCACGCAGAATCTGGCACTGCCGGAGAAAAAGACCAAGCGAAAGTCGTTGCTGAAAAAGATCTTCTGGCCGAACAGAGTCAACGTCTAGTCATGAGCTGGATGGCGGACTTCAACAGACAAGAAATACACATACCCGGGCACCTTGTCGGTGCCCGGTTTAAAAGAAGCTCTACCTGCCATAACCAACAGACCTTGCGTATTGAGGAATATATGAACAATAAGTTTAGAGTTCTCCTCGCAACACTATGTGCAGTCATGCTTTGCCTGTCGCAGGCATCCACTGTGCTGGCTGCTGACCTCCCGGGCGAAGGCAAGACGATTCGTTTTTCCCAGTCCGATAGCATGGGCGCGAATTACGTCGTTGTAAAAATCGTCACCCAGGCGCTGACTGACCTTGGCTACGACGTGAAGCCGAGCACCATCAGCTCGAGCCTTTTCTTTCAGGCAGCGTCTCAGGGCGATCTTGATCTCGCCATCGACATCAACTTCCCACAGCGCGAGCCAAGCTTCACCAAAGTGCAGGACAAGCTCGTCAAAGTGGGTGAAGGCGCCATCCAGGGTGGTGGCTACAACGGCTACATCATCGACAAGAAGACCGCAGACGCTTACGGGATCACTTCCCTTGAGCAGTTCAAGGATCCCAAAATCGCAGGCCTGTTCGGCAAGAACGGCAAGGCCAACATGATTGGCTGTGACCCGGGCTGGAGTTGTGATGCGGTGGTTCAATATCAGGTCGACAAGTTTGGCCTTAAAGATACTGTCAACATCGTGACGGGTAAGTACGAAGCGCTGATGTTCGAAACCATCGCGAAAGTTAAGCGCGGTGAGCCGGTATTCTTCTACGCCTGGATCCCGTCCTGGATGACCGCCGCCATGGTGCCCGGCAAGGATGTCGTATGGCTGCCAACGCCATTTGATGCGCTTCCCGAAGCGATGCACAGCACCAGGAGCGCCCTGACTCCCGGCGTACCTGGCTGCGCCGGTAATGCTGATCCTTGCCGTATGGCCATGGCTGCATGGAACTGGCAGGCGGTGGGTAATAAGCAGTTCCTTTCCGATAACCCTGCGGTAAAAGCCCTGGTTGAGCAGGTGTCGTTCCCGCTGCAGAACTGGTCGGAGTGGGAGCAGGTAGTTAGCAAGAAAGGTGCGAACGAGCGAAACATCCGCAAGCTTGCAGACGAATGGATCAGCAGCAATCAATCGACCTTCGATGGTTGGGTGGCCAAGGCTAAGCAAGCCAACTAGTTCGTTTCTGCTGGGGCGTGCTGCGCGGGGTCAGGCGCAACACGCTCTCGTTTATGTCGTTATATCTATGCGGCGCCTTCTTGAATTGGCTACCCCTGGGGTCGCTTTGTTGCCTTTCAGGATCGCGGCAATGCTTTCAAACGGGCTAAACAAATTGGCAGCCCACCGCTTTTCATAGGAGAAGACCATGAACCAAGAGCTTTTCGATAAGGGTTTGAAAACCCGCAAAGAAGTTCTCGGAGACGAGTACGTCAACAAATCTCTGCAGAGCGCCGACGAATTCAACATGGTCATGCAGGAGCACGTCACCCAGTATTGCTGGGGAGATGTGTGGAACCGGCCAGGCCTTGACAGGAAGACTCGCAGTTTTTTGAACTTGGCTATGCTCACCGCGCTGAATCGCCCTCATGAGATCAAGATCCACGTTCGCGGGGCAATCAACAATGGCCTTAGCAAGGATGAAATCGCTGAAGTGTTTCTACAAAGTGCCATTTATTGTGGCGTGCCTGCTGCGATTGATAGCTTTCGAATCGCAAAGGAGGTTTTTGTGGAGATGGGGATTTAACGTTCGCTACGCGGCGTACTGATAAGCCCGAGACTTTTCAGTCATCTTGTAATCCGAGCCCCAGCGTCCTCCCCCGAGCGGATCGCCGCCCGGCCTGGCGAGATTTCTCGCAGCAACCGGCTGGCGTTTAAACGGCAACAGACCTTAGAGGTGTTGCCTGCGTTATCTGATGTGTGTCGTTCAATTCGTAGTCGCAGCACATGGGCGTAGCTGCGCGACGAAGATACAAATCGTCTAGTTCAACACTGCCGATTTACAAAGCCGCAATGCAGGAAAAGGTGTGAGTCTATGGGTTGGCAAACCGTAGCCGATATCCTTGGCTTACATCGCAGGCATTTTTGTCTGCGTGCCATTTAGCTGCGCAAGAAATAAGCCAAGTCTCTTCGGGCGATATTGCGTATTGCTGCAAAAACGTAATGGACGTCTGCTCATTTCGCCGAAAGCAGTCATTCGGATGCCCCTTCGCGGATAGTCATTTTTATTCCTGCGAGTAAATCCATTTACAGTCAATCGGCTGGTTATCCCAAGCCCGCCGCTCCGGCTGTCATCCGCCCCATAAGCGCCTATCACTTCAAGGGTGCACTCTGCCGGGAAAGTCGGTCCGAAGAGTCTGGAAGGGTTGTGCAGCGCTGTGTAGGTGTAGAGGGTCGATGGCCGCTATAAGCAGCATTTCTGTTTGCCTTGCGCCCATTGGCAACCTTGTCGGAGTTTAATCGATTTTTTAGCTTGCTGAAACGTTTCATCAAGTTTATAAAAAAATGCCACAACTCCAAGAAAGGTTGCAGTCATGGCCCCACTCAAACTCTTCGTTGCGCTCGGCGCACTGTCCGCTGCCTCCCACGCCATGGCCTGGGATTACGTTCTGCTCGACACCGACAAGGCCGCCCAGAACTGGCAGATCACCAGCCAGCAACTCGGCGTGAAAACCGACAAACCCTTTAGCGTCACCCTGCGCACCTTGCACGGCGGGCGACAGGAAGGCGTCAGCATCGTCGACATCGATAACGGCACCATGAAGCTTTCCGTGGTGCCGACGCGCGGCATGAACGTCCTGCAGGCTTCGGTCGGCGACGTGCGCATGGGCTGGGATTCGCCGGTCAAGGAAGTGGTCAACCCGGCCTTCATCGAACTCAATGGCCGCGGTGGCCTGGGCTGGCTGGAAGGCTTCAATGAGCTGGTCACCCGCTGCGGCTACGAGTGGGTCGGGCACCCCGGCATGGACAACGGTGAACTGCTGACCCTGCACGGCCGCGCTGCGAACATTCCGGCCAGCAAGGTCACTCTGCATATCGACGAAAAGCCGCCTTACGCCATTACCTTGCGCGGCGAGCTGAAGGAACAGGCATTCAAGAAGGTCGATTTTTCCGTCGCCACCGAGCTGGTCACCGAACCCGGCAGCGTAACCTTCGCCCTCAACGACACCCTGACCAACAACGGCGACTATCCGAAGGAATACCAGGCGCTGTATCACAGCAACTTCAGCACGCCGTTCCTGGAGCAGGGCGCGCGGTTCGCCGCACCGGTGAAGCAGGTCTCACCGTTCAACGACAAGGCCAAGGACGACCTGGCCGACTGGCAAACCTATCGTGGGCCCACCAAGGATTACGACGAAACTGTCTACAACGTGGTGCCCTACGCCGACGCCAAGGGCGACACCCTGACCGTGCTGCACAACAAGGCCGGCAGCCTGGGCGTTTCGGTGGGCTTCAATACCCGGACACTGCCGGTGTTCTCCCTGTGGAAAAACACCGACACCCAGGGCCAGGGCTATGTCACCGGGCTGGAGCCCGGCACCAGCTTCTCCTACAACCGCCGCTATCAGCGCCCGCTGAAACTGGTGCCGACCATCGCGCCGAAGGAGCACAAGCAGTTCCGCATCCAGTACAGCCTGTTGGCCGACAAGCCGGCGGTGGACAAGGCCTTGAAGCAGGTGGGCGAGATTCAGGATGGTCGCAAGACGGAGGTGCGGCAGACACCGTTGGTTGATCTGACCAAGGAGTGACACCTGCTGGAATATTGCCGGCCGATCATGCAGCCCTCGGCCGGCTGTTCCCATCGACTGCCACAATTGCTGACTGCCCGCTCTTGGCCGGCTTGCGCCTGCGGCCACCGCTGCCAGTGTGTCGGCCACCAGAGGTACGAACATGCGGATCATACCCTGCACGAGAATGAAGCGATCCATGCCCAGGATGCTGCCGACGACCAGGCTAGCAATGACGAAGTATAGGAAGTTTGCTTCCTTCATCAGCATCTTGGTTGCGTCAATGGTGGTTGGCCCGAAGAAGCCGTAGAACACCAGCACCGAAGGCAGTAGCAGGCAGAGGATTGCGCCCCCGCCAATCTCTTTGAGAATCGGCAGGCGCTGCCCCAGCTGACCGAAAAACACGCCCATGGTCATGATCACGGCGAGACCACCGATCATGTTTTTTGGTAGCAGCGCAAAGTGTGCAGATAGGAAAACGGTCAACGCTATCGCGAGGAAATAAGGCAGTGGGATCACGCCTATTTCATAGGTCAGGAAGGAGTGAAGCAGGCTGCGTTTAGGCGACGAAGCAGGGGCGTCCGACGCCGATCCCGAATTGGAAATCAGGCTCATGGCTAATCCTCTGTTTGTTTTTGTGAAGGAGGAATGGTCGGCGTCTGGTCATGGAGTTCACCGCCGAGGAGAAATGCTATCCTTCGCATAAAGTGCAATAAACAGATCAATCATGACGCCTACAAACACGATTCGTGTCGAATCGCCGCTTCCCGAAGATCTTCGCGTTTTCCTGACCGTGATACGTAAGTCAAGTTTTGCGGGTGCTGCTGATGAGCTGGGTTTGTCACCGGCGTTTGTCAGCAAACGCATTCGTATCTTGGAAGAAGCTTTGCAAACTCGCTTGCTCCACCGTTCCACCCGGCGTATCGCGCTGACCGAGGCTGGAGAGAAAACTCAGCGGTGGGCCACCCGATTTCTTGATGACATGGATGATTTCGTCAGTGAGCTAACGGAGATACGTCAGGCGCCGCGGGGCCTGCTGCACATCTGCAGCAGCTTTGGATTTGGTCGTAATCACGTCGCGCCTGCGATTGCAGAGCTGTCATCCACCTACCCGGATCTGGAGGTCCGCCTGGATGTGTTTGACCGGGTTGTCGACATCGTTGCCGAAGGATTTGATCTGGAAATCCGCGTTGGCGACGACTTGCCCGGTCATCACATCGGCCGCAAGCTGGTCAGCAATCAGCGGGTGCTTTGCGCCACTCCAGATTATCTGGAGAGACGTGGTACGCCTTTGAGCCTGAAGAATCTCGCCCAACATGACTGCCTAGTGCTCAAGGAGCGCAACAACCCTTTTGGGGTCTGGCAGCTAAATCATGTGGACGGTGATGAAACAGTGCGTGTGAGCAGCCGACTGTCTTCTAACAATGGTGAGATCGTGCTGCAGTGGGCACTAAGCGGCAGAGGCATAATCCTGCGCTCACTCTGGGACGTTCAGCCGTTGCTGGATCAAGGCAAGCTGGTTCGTGTGTTACCAGCCTATACCCAGAGCGCCAACGTCTGGGCGGTATATCCCACTCGACTGTCGGACTCTGCCAAGCTGCGCGTTTGCGTGGAGTTTCTTGAAAACCGCTTCAAGAAAATGGTGCTTATGGGCTGATCAAGGTGGGCAGCCTTTGCTGCGCAGCAGGTCGTCAAATCTGGGCGGGTCCAGTGTACCCGCCGTGATTGCTGTCATGATGTAGCTCTTACGGTGAGCGCACTGCCGCAAAGATGCTCGGCTCCGTGGAAAACTTGAGACCGAGACCACCGACGTTGCGGCCTGAGCAGTCGCTGACGATCGCACTTGGCACTGCAGATACAGGTGGCTGATCTGGTAGCCGGGTGACCCCGAACTGTTCGAGGTTACGGTGAGCATGACTGTTCCAATGCGGGCCGCTTGCGCGGAGGCCCGCTGTCTCTGTAATTATCAGGCTAGCCAAGGGTTTGCGCGGTGGTGCTGAGCTTCGAATTCTCGTATCTGGTCGGTACGCTGAAGAGTGGTGCCAATAGCATCCAAGCCTTGGAGCAACGCATCCTTGCGCAGCGAATCGATGTCGACGGCAATTATCTGACCATCGCTCAGATGGATTTGTTGGCGAGTCAGATCTACGGTGATTTCAGCGTTGTCAGGCGAGCCAACTTGGCGACCGACCTCCCGTAGCTCGGTCTCGCCGAGCTGAATGAGCAGCACTCCATTACGCTGACAGTTGTCGAAGAATATCCCTGCGAAGCTGGTACCGATCAGCGCCCGGATCCCCAGCTGCTTCAGGCCCCACACCGCATGCTCGCGACTGGAGCCGCAGCCGAAGTTAGGCCCTACCACCAGGAAGCTCGATTTATCCCACGGGCTCTGGTTTAGAACGAACTCGGGATTCGGCGTGCCGTCCTGCAGAAAGCGCAGGTCGAAGAATACGCCGCGATCCAGGCCGTTACGGTCGATACCCTTGAGGAACTGCTTGGGCATGATGACGTCGGTGTCCACATTGGCCGCGAGAAAGGGCGCGGCTATACCTTGGACGGAAGTAAATGCTTGCATGTCAGGCCTCCATCACCAGCGAACGTACGTCGATCAAATGGCCGCTGACAGCAGCAGCGGCAACCATGGCTGGGCTCATCAAGTGGGTGCGGGCTCCGGCGCCCTGACGACCTTCAAAGTTACGGTTGGTACTCGATGCGCAGCGGTCACCAGGCGAAAGAACGTCATCGTTCATCGCCAGACACATCGAGCAGCCGGACTGGCGCCATTCGAAACCTGCATCCTGAAATATCTGCGCAAGTCCTTCGGCTTCAGCCTGGTCACGTACCAATGTCGAGCCGGGCACGATCATGGCGCGTACATTGGCTGCCACTTTTCGGCCTCGTACTACCCGAGCGGCGTCACGCAGGTCCTCGATGCGGGCATTGGTGCATGAGCCGATGAAGGCGTGGCTGATACTCACGGCCGAAAGCGGCGTACCGGCTTCTAACCCCATATAACGCAGGGCGCGTTGCAGGTCTTGACGGCGAATCAGGTCGCTTTCCTGACTTGGATCGGGCACTTGCTCGCTGATGGCTCCGGCTTGATCCGGGCTGGTACCCCAGGTGACCATCGGCGCCAACTCGCTAGCGTCGAGACGCACTTCCTTGTCGAACTGCGCGCCCTCGTCGGTGTAGAGCAATTTCCATTTCTCTACAGCCCGCTCCCAGAGTTGCCCCTTGGGAACGCGAGGCTTGTCTTTTAGATACGCATACACCTTCTCGTCAGGTGCCATGAAAGCCCCGCGCGCGCCGGCTTCCACCGCCATGTTGCAGATGGTCATGCGCGCCTCGACGCTGAGCGCATCGATGGTGCTGCCAGCGAACTCGATGGCGTAGCCCGTGGCACCTGAGGCGCCGATACGCTGTATCAGTGCCATGATGATGTCTTTGGACGTGACACCTGGGCCCAGCTCACCCTGGACTGTTACACGCATGGATTTCAGACGCTTGTAAACCAACGTCTGGGTGGCCAGCAGGTGCTCGATTTCCGATGTCCCTATGCCGAAACCGAATGCTCCCAATGCACCGTAAGTGGTGGTATGGCTATCGCCGGCGGCGACCACCATGCCGGGCAATATGAAGCCCTGCTCGGGGGCCACGACGTGTTCAATGCCCTGGCGCTTGTCCAGCACGTCGAACAATTCGATGCCGAAGTCCCGGCAGTTCTTCTCGAAATAGGACACCTGTAACGCACCGCCGGCATCCGGCATGGCCGCCACGCGTTCGGGTGCGGTCGGGTTGACGTGGTCTACCACGCAGAGGGTCGATGTCGGGCGCCAGACTTTCCGGTTGGCCTCGCGCAAGCCGCTGAAAGCTTGGGGGCTGGTGTATTCGTTGGCGACCTGACGGTCGATGTAGAGCAGCACGTGGCCATGGTCATCCAGCTTGCAGACGCTATGGGAATCGATGTGCTTGTCGTAGAGGGTTCTTGGGCGGTGCATGGCAGTTCTCGCGAGTGATTGTTATGCGAGTCGGAAGACTTCACGGGAGGCTGCAACCTTCAGGCAGTCGCCCAAAGCATATGTGACCAATATTTAGTATCAACATGCCGGATTGTTATTTTGGATTTACATATCGTGTTTAATTAGGGCTGTTCTTATGGGGGATTGAGCAGTCAGTCCCGCTTCTAGACGAAAGCTGCCATTTAGAAACGCCCGCGCTGATCGTTACCTATTCCCGCGTAAAGCCAATTACCAAACAATCGGATTATTGTCCCAAGCCCAGAAGGACCCGCTGTCCTCCGGCCCGTGGGTGCCTATCACTTCCAGAATGCGCTCGGCCGAGAACGCCGGTTCGAACAGCTGGTCCTCCGGCACCTTGGCCTGGAAGGGTTTGGACAGTTGCGTGTCCGTCGTACCGGGGTGGATGGCCAGGACGGTGGAGGCGGGGTTCAGGCGTTTGAGTTCGATGCCAGCCGTGTGCAGCAACTGGTTGAGCGCCGCCTTGCTGGCGCGGTAGCTGTACCAGCCGCCCAGGCGGTTATCGCCGATCGAGCCGACCCGCGCCGAGAGCGCGGCGAAGGTGGTGGGTTGTTTGCGCAATAACGGGAGCAGATGCTTGAGCAGCAGGATCGGCGCGAAGGTGTTGGTGGCGAAGGTCGCCTGCAGGCTTGCCAGGCTCAGTTGCGATAGAGCCTTTTCGGCTGTAGCGCCGTCCTGATGGAGGATGCCCAGGGTGCTGATGACCAGGTGCAGATGTTCGCACTCCTCACTTACTTCGCGCGCCAGGGCTTCGAGGGAGTGCTCATTGCGAGCGTCGCAGTCGACTCGCTTCAGGCGCGGGCCATGGCGCTCGGCAATTTTTTCCAACTCTGCAGAAGTACTGGCCTGTCGTGCCACGGCCCAGACTTGAGCCACGTCATCGCGTTCGAGCAAAGCCGTGCATAGCGCCAGGCCGATACCTCGGCTGGCGCCGGCTATCAGCACCTGTGCATCGCTGTTCAGTCCGGGTAGCAAACGCATCACGCACCTTCAAAGGCTTGGCCGAGGTGCTTGTTAGGACTGCGGAGTAGGGCGTGACGTTCAGGTGAGTGGCGCTGCGCCGAAAGGCTGTTCGAGCAAAACCGACTGCGCGACTCAATACGCCGCCAGAATCCCCTGCGGGTTGTAGCCATGGATTACCGTGCCGTTGACCTTGAGCACCGGCACGCCGCGGCCGCCCAGGGCGTCGTAGGCGCGGCGGGCTTCGGGGGATTTTTCGATGTCCATTTCGGTGTAGGCGATGCCGCGTTCGCCGAGGAACTCACGGGTCTGGGCGCAGTAGCCGCACCAGCTGGTGGCGTAGAGGATGACTTCACCCTGGCCGGCCACCTGCTGCGGTTTGCCCAGTAGCATCGGCTCGAGGCGATCCCAGTGTTGCCAGGCGGCGAGCGCCACGATTATCAGCAAAATCCGTTTCATGAGTGGCGTCTCGGCAGGGTGGCCTAGGGGCTGTTCTCGTTTTACGCATGGCTGAAACGGGACCAGACCCTGGCGTTATCGCTCAATCCTTGCGGCGTTTCAACTGGTCGGTCAGCTGGGTCGGCAGGTTGCGGATGGTCAGGGTATCGGAGGCTTCGTCGTATTCGATCTTGGAGCCCAGCAGGTGGGCCTCGAAGCTGATCGACAGGCCTTCGGCGCGGCCGGTGAAGCGGCGGAACTGGCTCAGGGTGCGTTTATCGGCGGGGATCTCCGGCGACAGGCCGTAATCCTTGTTACGGATATGGTCGTAGAACGCCTGGGGGCGCTCCTCATCGATCAGCCCGGAGAGCTCTTCCAGGGTCATCGGCTCGCCCATCTTGGCCTGGCTGGTGGCGTAGTCGACCAGGGTGTCGGTCTTCGCCCGGGCCTGTTCTTCGGGCAGGTCCTCGCTCTCGACGAAATCGCTGAAGGCCTTGAGCAGGGTGCGGGTTTCGCTGGGCGAGTCGACGCCTTCCTGGCAGCCGATGAAGTCACGGAAGTACTCCGAGACCTTCTTGCCGTTCTTGCCCTTGATGAACGAAATGTATTGCTTGGACTGCTTGTTGTTGCGCCACTCGCTGATATTGATACGCGCCGCCAGGTGCAGCTGGCCGAGGTCCAGGTGCTTGGCCGGGGTCACGTCCAGCGCGTCGTTCACCGCCACGCCTTCGCTGTGGTGCAGCAGGGCGATGGCCAGGTAGTCGGTCATGCCTTGCTGATAATGGGCGAACAGCACGTGGCCGCCGGTGGATAGGTTGGATTCTTCCATCAGCTTCTGCAGATGCTCGACGGCCTGGCGACTGAAGGCGGTGAAATCCTCGCCGTCTTCCAGGTAGGTCTTCAGCCAGCCGCTGAACGGGTAGGCGCCGGACTCTTCATGAAAGAAGCCCCAGGCCTTGCCCTGCTTGGCGTTGTAGCTGTCATTGAGGTCGGCCAGCATGTTCTCGATGGCCTGGGAAGCGCCCAGTTCGCTGTCGCGGGCGTGCAGCACGGCAGGGCTGCCGTCGGGCTTCTTGTCGATCAAGTGGACGATGCAGTGACGGATCGGCATGGGAGGTCCTCGGGACAGCGGGTTGGAGACGGCCGCCAAGTGTACCCGAGCAGGCCGTCACAGGTGCAGCGTGCCAGCCTTGTCGCGAGTAACGGCTGGCAATAGAGTGCTTGCCGACATTCGATGACCAGGGAAGGGCGCTCCATGTCCGCTTTCAACTCCAATGCTCAGCTTCCTTCGCCCGCGCTGCTGGAGCGCGTCGAGGCGCTGGTCGACCGCGGCCTGCACCTGCAGGCCTATGCCCTGGCCAGCGAGCAGGGTGACCCGCGCTACTGGCAGGGCGCCGAGGCCATGGGCTGCATGGCGCGTCTGGCCGGGCACATCGGTGCGCCTCGGCTAGCCGATGCGCTGACCTGGCTGGCGTACCGCCGCTACCCGGAGTCTGCCCCGGCGCGGCTGCGCTTTCTGCGCATGCAGATGGCCCGGCGCGGGCACTACCGGGCGTGGCGGTTGCTGCAGAACTTCGGCGACTGGCTGCCGGCCGATGGGGCACAACGCGCTGAATGGCTGTCGTTCAAGGCCTACCTGTATGCCTCGCTGCGCGACTTCGAAACCGCCCAGGCGCTCTACGAACAGGCCTGTCAGCACGGTGACGATGATCCGTGGCTGTTGGTCGAGCGCAGCCATGGTCTGGAGCTGGAAGATCGCCGTGAAGAAGCCCTGGCCCTGTGCGAGCAGGTGCTGGCCCGCCAGCCGGACTTTCGCTCGGCGCTGACCCAGGCGGCCGGCCTGCAGTTGCAACTGGGGCAGACCGAGGCCGCGCTGCAGCTGCTGCGCCGTGGCGCCCGGGAGATGGAGAGCACGACGATCTGCGCGCACCTGGTCAACCTGCTGATCGAGCGCGAAGAACTCGACGAGGCCGGCACCAGGCTCGACCATATGCAGACGCTGCAGTGCATCGAGGAGCGCAGCTCCACCGACTGGATCGCCGCGCGCCGCTGCGACATCGCCTGCCTGCGGGGTGACTACGCCGCTGGCCGGCAGTTGGCGGAGAAGGCCGGCGGCGGTTTCTACGAGAAGATCCAGGCGCACCTGGCCAGCCCCAGCGGGCGTCGGTTATTGCTGCCCGTACCGTTCGTGCGCCAGCACCACATGACCTGCGTGCCGGCGACCCTGACGGCGATTTCCGATTACTGGGGCAAGCGCGTCGAGCACCTCGAGGTCGCCGAAGAGATCTGCTATGACGGCACCACGCATCAGGCCGAGCGTGCCTGGGCCGAGCGTAACGGCTACCTGGCCGTGGAGTTCACCGCGGACTGGGCCAGCAGCCGGGCGCTGATCGACCGCGGCATCCCCTTCACCCTGACCCTGCAATACACCGGCAGCGGGCACCTGCAGGCGCTGGTCGGCTATGACGAGCCGCGTGGCACCCTGCTGGTGCGCGACCCGGCGCAGCCCCACCATGGCGAGAGCCTGGCCGAACTGTTGTTCGAGTCGCAGCGCGCCTCCGGGCCGCGCGGCATGCTGCTGTTGCCGCCTGAACAGGCGGCGCGGCTGGACGGCCTGAGCCTGCCGGATCGCGAGTTGTGGGATGTCTACTACCGCTTCGCCAGTGCCCTGGAAGCGCATCAGCGTGACGAGGCGCTGGCGGCCTATCAGGCCCTGCAAGCCCTGAGCCCCGAACACCGGCTGACCTGGCAGGCGCAACGTTCGCTGGGCTGGTACGACGGCCAGGAGCGCGAAGTGCTGCAGGGCACCGAGGCGCTGCTCGCCCAGTTCCCCGACGATGCCAACCTGATCCTCTCCAAGGCCACGTCACTGGCCCAGCTGCAACCACGCGGCGTACAGCTCGAATGGCTGGGCGGGCATTGCCAGGCGCGCTGGAACGAGCCGACCATCAGCGTGCGCTACGCCGAGTTGCTCAGCGAGGATGGCCGCTGCCACGAACAGGTGGCCGGCATTCTGCAGCGCGTACTGCTGCAGACGCCCACGCAGGCCCGCGCCTGGAACAGCCTGGCCAGCCTGCGCTGGGGCGAGAATCGCCGCGAGGAGGCCTGCGAGCTGTATCGCCTGGCGGCCTGCCTGCATGCGTCCCACGAGGGCTACGCGGTGCAGTACTTCCGCGCCCTGCGGGCGTTGGGCAGAACGGCCGAGGGCCTGCAGTTTCTCGAGCGGCGCCAGGCGCGGCTGGGCCGGCTGGCGGCGGCGCCGAGCCTGACCCTCAGCGAAAACCTGGAGGAAATGCAGCGCCTCTACGAGGCGCAGGCCATGCTGGAACAGGCACTTACCTGGCGCCCGGCAGACGGCGAGTTGCTGCTTGGCCTGGCCGAGCACCTGGGGCGTAACGGCGATGCCGAGGGCTGCCAGGCGCTGCTCGCCCAGGCCGAGCCATTGTGCCGGCGTGCAGCCTGGCTGCGGGCGGCGGTGCAGGCCGGCATGCGGCGCATGGACGAGCCGCAGCAGACCCTGGCCTGGGCGCGCGAGGCGGCCATGCTCGAACCATTGTCTGTGGCGGCGCATCGCCTGTGCGTGACGCTGCTCGAACAAGGGGAGGGCAGCGAGGCTGCCGACGCCTATGTCGAGGCACTGGCCGCCGAGTATCCGCACCATCTGGGCATCGCCGAGCTGCAGATCGAGCGGGCCAAGCGGCGCTCGTTGCCGGCCACCGAGCAGGCCCTGCGGAGCCTGCTGGACAATCACCCGGAACACGCCTGGACGCTGCGTGAACTGGCCGGCTGCCTGGCACGCCAGGGGCGTCGTGCCGAGGCTCTGGAGGTGTGCCGGCAGGCCGGGCTGGTCGATGCCCAGAACACCTATTTCCATTCCACCCACGGTTTCGTGCTGCTGCAGGACGGTCAGCGCGAGGCCGCCCGCGAAGCCTTCCAGCAGGCCCTGAGTCTGTTCGTCGACAACGAATACGCCAGCAACATGCTGCTCGACACCTGCGAAAGCCATCAGCAAGCCGTCGAAACCCTGGGCGCCCTCCATGCCGAGCTGGTCCGCCAGGTGACCTTCGGTGATGGCTGGCTGGCCTATGAACAGCAGGCCCAGCGCCTGCTCGAGCCCCAGGCGCTGCTCGAGCAACTGCTTGAAGCGCTCGGCCAGCGTGAGGATCTCTGGCAGCTGTGGGTGGTGGTCGCCCGCCAGCAGGCGCGCATGGAACAGTACGCGGCGGCGGCCGACACCCTGGGCCGGGCCATCGAACGCTTCCCGCTGCTGCCGCGGTTGTCGCTGGAGCTGGCGCGGCTGCACAAGCATCAGGGTGAGCTGGACGCCTGCTGCCAGGCCCTGCAGGAAAGTTTTCGCATCAACCCGCTGTGGACGCCCACGGTAAGCCTGCACGTCGACTGCCTGCTGGAGCAGGGCGAGGGCCTCGAAGAGGCCGAGCAGCAGTTGCGCCGGGTGGTGGCGCAGGTGCCCGAGGACACCGAACTGCGTGCCTATCTGGCCTATGTGCTGGGGCGCCGTGATGCCTTCGCCGAGGCCGCCGACCAGGCCGAGCGGGTGCTGCGCGCCGAGCCGGGCCACGAATGGGCGTGGAATCAGCTCAAGTACTACGCCGAGCAACTGCAGAGCACCGAGCGGCCGCTGCAACTGGCCAGGCAACTGGTGGAAAACCGTCCTGGCGATGTCGATGCCTGGCTGGCTCTGGCGGATCTGGAGGCTGACCAGAAAGCGCGGGAGGACGCGCTGCGCGCGGCGCTGGCTTACAGTCCGCGCAGCCGTGCGATCAACGACCGTTTGCTGCAGCTGCTGATGGAAGGCCAGCGCTTCGGCGAAGTACGCGAGCTGCTCGCCGCGCCCTGCTGGGAAGGCAAGCCGCCGGTGGAAATGGCCCTGTACGGCCCGCGTGCCCTGCGTGCCGAAGGCGACAGCGGCGCCATCGAGGCGCTGCGCACGCTGCTGGCGCAACACCCCGATTACTACGATGGCTGGCGACAACTGGCCGACTGGCACGACGACGATGGCCACTACCCGGCCTACATCGTCGCGGCCCGAGAGATGGTGCGCCTGGAGCCGCGGCTGGCCATGGCCCATGGCTTCCTTGGCCACGCGCTATTGCTCAATGGCGACAAGGCCGACGCGCTGCCGGCATTCGAACAGGCCTGGACACTGGATGGGCGCTACCCGTTCGCGGCGCTCAATACCTTCGACCTGCTGCGTGACCTGCACGGCGCGAGCGCGGCCCTGGAGCGCCTCGATGCCCTGCTCGAGGCCGGTGATCCGGTCACCGCCTGGCGGCGCGTGCTGCCGATGGCCAGGGGCACCGGCGACAAGGCGCTGCTGCAGCGTGCGCTGAGCGCACTGGCCAGCGATCCGGCGGGCGAGGCCAACTGGCAGCAGGATGTCGCCGATTTTCCTGCGCGTGACCCGGTGCTGCGCCGGGTACTGGATGCCGGTGTGGCGGCGGGCGAGCTGCACAGCGCGGCGGTAGAAACCTGGCTGGGCTGGCGCACCCAAGACATGCTCAGCAACCTGACCCTGTCGGCCGCCTTCAACAAGGCGCTGCGCAACGACCCACGGCATGCCGCCAAGTGCGCCATGTTCCGGGTGCTGGGCCGGCACCGGCATGCCAACCGTATCCTGCTGGGCTCCACCCTCAAACGTTGCCGCCAGGCGATGGCCGAGAGCGCCGACGTGTGGGGCGCGGCCAGCTATGCGCTGATCGAGAGCAAGCGCTATCGGCTGATGTTCGAGACCCTGAGCGACTGGCGCCGGCCCGATACCCAGGCCTGGTGCCTGGGCAATCTGGCGCTGGGCTATCGTATCCGCGGCCTGGATGCCGCTGCTGCCGAGGTGTCGCGCCTGGCCCTGGAGCGTGAGCCGAACGACGTCGATTCGATGGTCTGGCTGGCGGTCGATGCCGCCCTGGCCAACGATCAGGCCGCGCTGGAACAGTGGCTGGAACGCCTGGAGGGCGCTTCCACCCGCGACTTCTATGGCGCGTTGATCAAGCTTGCCCGCTCGGCCCTCGCCAATCAGGAGCCGGTACAGGCCCGCGCGACCCTGCGCCAGGCCGAGGACATGGCCGGCCCGAGGCACCTGGCGTTCTGGCATTTGCGCCAGCAGCTCGGCGTACGCCTGGGCTGGCACGGCGAGTTCCCGCCGGCGCGCTGGCGCTGGCAGTTACGGCGTTGGTGGCAGAGCTGAGTGCAGGCTGATCGACCGCCGTGCCTGGCGCCAGCGGTCGAGCCCGAACAATAGGGCCAGCAGGCCGATGGCGTACAGCGCATCGAACCCCAACGTCAGCAGCAGGCCCAGGCACAGCAGCGTGCTGAGCCCGGCCAGCCAGCGCCACAGACCGCGCAGCAACAGCCAGCCGGCGGCCATGCTGAGCATGTAGATGACGATGAAGTTGCCGTTGGCGTAGCGGATCAGTTGGTCGAGTGACAGCGACAGGCTCCAGATCAGCGTGGCGCTCAGGGCGCAGCTGAGCACCACCAGCAGCAACGCCCTGGCCGGTACGCCATTGGCGTTGCGCTCCGCCAGTGCCCGCGGCAGCTTGCCTTCGTCGGCCAGGCTCCAGATCAGCCGCGAGAAGCCCTGGATATACACGTTCATCGAGGCGAAACAGGCCAGGTAGCCGATGCTCGCGCTGAGCCAGCGGGCCTGATCGCCAAGCAGCACGTCGAGCATCAGCGGCAGCGAGGCCGCATCGGTACGCGCATCGCCGTAGGCATGAAAGCTCAGCACCGCCACCGAACAGGCCCAGTACACCAGGCCGGCGAGCAGCACGCCGAGCAGCAGGGCGAGGGGGAAGTCGCGCTGCGGGTTTTTGAACTCCTCGCCCAGGTGGGTGAAGGCCTCGATACCGACGAAGCACCAGAACATCACGCCCAACGCTACCGGCAACAGCTGCCAGTTACCGGTCAGGGGCGGCAGCAGCGGTTGCTCGGCGTGGGGCAGGTCGCCCTTGAACCAGATCAGCGCGATGGTGGCGACGATGGCCAGGGCGATGACGATCTGCACGCCGCCGGAGGTGCGGGCCGGGCGCTGGCCGAGCAGCAGAATGATGCCCAGAGTCGCCAGCTGGATGGCCAGGATCGCCAGGTCACTGAGGGCGAACAGCGCGTGCCAGAAGCCGCTGGCGATGTTCAGCGCCGCCGGCAGGCCCACCGGAATCACGGCGAGAAACAGCCAGGCGCTGGTGCGCTCCATGGGCGCACCGAATGCGCGACCGATCAGGTGCGGGGCGCCGCCCGCGTGGGGGTAATGGCGGCCGAGCTGGGCGAAGGTGAAGGCCATTGGCAGCACCAGCACGATCAACAGCAGCCAGGCCCATAGCGAGATGTCGCCGGCAGCTGTGGCGGCCAGCGCGGGAATCACGAACACCCCGGTGCCCAGCAGTGATGTGCTCAGCAAACCCACGCCCTGCAGCAGCCCCAGTTCCTTGTTCAATCGGCTCATGTTGTATGCTCTCGCTCCTGACGTGGCCCCTGGCAAAGCGCCTGCCGGCCTTATCGCCATGGTAAGGCCGCTTGGCTTGCGCGGCTGCTGGCGAAGCGTCGCCGATCACCGACGAAACGGCGGCAATGGCCGTCATCCTGTTTGCAGAGAGCTTCAGTGGACAAGTTTGATCAACGCATCATCGCCTTGCTGTGCGCCGACGCGCGCCTGACCGTCACCGAGGTGGCCCGCCAGGTCAACCTGTCACGCTCCGCGGTGAGCGAGCGCATCCGCCAGCTGGAAACGTCCGGGGTCATCCAGGGCTACTACGCGCGCATCGCTGAGCCGACGACGGTAGTGGTCAAGGCCTACCTGGAGCTGTTCTACAAGGGCGGGCGCTGCGAGGGGTACGTCGAGCGCATGCGCGCCTTCCCGGAAGTGCGTCGCTGCTCGGGCATCAGCGGCGAAACGGACATGCTGATCTATCTGGAGGCGGCGTCCATGGAACGGCTGGCCGAGGTACGTGGCGAGATCGAAAATCTGCCGGGCGTGTTCAAGGTCAAGACCCATATGGTGGTGAAGGATTGGGTGATGTGAGGTGGGCGCTGCTTGACCTGGCTGATTGGCTTGGGGCTCTTTTTCTTGGCGCGACATGGGCGCTGTGGCTCGATCAAGCAACTGAGCGACAAAGTGAGTTTCATTAAAAAAACGTGGAGCTATGAAATGCTGTTCGCCGATGCCTTCAAGTACAAACAATGGGCCAATGCCGAGCTGCTCGCCCTGGGCGAATGCCAGCTGAGTCAGATGCCCGACAGCGATGCGGAGTTCTTCGTGCGCATCCTCAACCACACCACGGTGGTCGACAGCCTGTTTATCAGTCGCCTGTGCGGCGAGGCGGAGCGCTACCAGGGTGACAATACTCGCGAGACGCCCACGTTCGATGAACTCAAGGCGCGCATCGCGCAGAACGATGCCTGGCTGGTCGACTTCGCTGAGCGTGCCACAGCTGATGAACTGCAGCGCGTGATCGCCTTTCGCTTTACCGATGGCGACCTTGGCCAGTTATCGGTCGAGGAGGTGCTGCTGCACCTGCTGACCCATGGCAGCAATCACCGCGGGATGGCCGCGCGGACGCTGGCGATCAATGGGCTCGAACGGCCCAAGGATACCTTTACCCGCTATCTGCATCAGGCTGAGCCGGGCCGGCGCGAGCTTGCCCGCGAAGCGATCAGCTGAGCCTCTGACCTGCTCGCCTCAAGCTGCCAGCGCCGCTGTGTAGGCCTGCATCAGCAGCTTCCAGTCGCTCTCCGGCATCGCCCCGCAATGACGCTTCAGTTGGCGCATGTCGTGGCGTGAGGCGTCGGCGGTGCGCCAGCGGCGGCGGCTTTTTTCCAGGTCGAGCAGGGCGGTGTCGGCCCTGGGGGAGCGGCCTTCATCCTCTTGAATCCTGACGAACAGATGCTTGGCATAGCAGCAACCGTGCTGCCAGCGGCCACGGTGCATGCGCGCCAGCGTTTCGCCCAGTGCCGCCAGTATGCACTGGGTGTGCTCGGGGTTGTGCGGCTCCTGATACCACTGTTCCAGGCTGATAAAGCCGGTAAGTGCCTGGGTAACCAGCAGCGCCTGCCATTGGCCCGCCTGTTTTCTGGCCGAGCCGAACACCAGCTTGGGAACCGGAACGCCGAGGCGCTCGAACGCTTGGTAAGCGTAGAGCTCCCGCACGATGGTCGGGCGCCCCAGCGGATGGCGCACACTGCGGTACAGGTGGCCGGTCTGGCGTTTGCTGTAGAGCGTCGGTTGCAAGGGGTCTTGCGACTCCAACAACTGCACGCCACTCTCACCTTCGCGCCTCTGGTTGAGCGGTTCGACCCATTCCCCGTTGCATTGCCACCAATGCTGGAAGGCAGCGCTGGCCGGTTCGGGAGGTTGATTAGCGGATAGCGTGACCATTGTTGCTCCTAACGTTTGCGCACTACATAGGTTCGCCACATGGCATAGCCGGGCAGGAAATCCCGATGGCCGAGAATCTGGAATCCCGCTTCACGAAATTCGGATTCGATCTGCTCGCGGCGCACCACGAAGCGGTTCTCGCCCGCGCCGCGGCGTTTCTCCAGGCGGTTGCGCCGCCAGGCCTTGTAGTTGCCATCGACCCATAGCGAAACGATCACCGTATCACGAGTTACTCGGTGAAATTCACGTAATGCCGCCAAACGGTGTTCTGTTGATTGGAAGTGATGCAGCAGGCGAATGCAGAACACGCAGTCCACCGCGTTGTCGCCCAGGGCGATATCGAAGGCGGAGGTCTTGAAGGTCTGCACTCGGCCGACCACTTCCGGCGGTTGGGCGGCGAGGGCGGTGGCGAGCATGTCGGCCGAGTTGTCGGCAGCCAGGATCACCCGGTTCGGCTGCTCGGCAAGCAGCGGCCAGAAGCGGCCCGCGCCACAGGGCAGGTCCAGTACCAGATTGGGCTCGCCGGCCAGACGCAGGGCGCTGCGCCCGACCTGCACGTCGCGCCAGTGCGACAGGCGTCTGGCCAGGCCGTCCTGATGCTTGTGTAGGTAGCTCTGGGCGTGCTGCAGGTCGTATTTGCCGGAAAAGGCCAGTTCGATGGAACGGGATTTGGACATCACGAGGCACCTCTTGGGAAGTGCCTCGATGCTAGTCAGGCGGTTCTGATGAACTCGTCAAACAAAGGTGAAAAAAATGTCAGATGGCCGGCCGCAGTTTCACCTCGAAACAACTGCCGGCCACCGGCAGGCTGCGCACGGTGATCTGCCAGCCCTGATGGGCGCAGATGCGCTTGACCAGCGACAGGCCCAGCCCCAGGCCCTCGCCGCGGGCCTGTTCGCCGCGCACGAAGGGGTCGAAGATCTGCGCATGCTGCTGTTCTGGAATGCCGACGCCGCTGTCGTCGACGCGAAAGCCGTCCGCCTGCAGGGTCAGTTTCACGAAGCCGCTTTCGGTGTAGTGCCAGGCATTACGCAGCAGGTTGGCCATCACCGTGCGCAGCAGCGTGGGGTTGTAGACGTCCTCGTTGTGCCCCTGCACCTCGAGGCTGAAATCCAGGCCCTTTTCGGCCATCAGCGTCGCCCAGGTGTCCACCTGCTCGTCGGCGATCTGCCGCAGGCTGGCGCTGCCAGCGAACAGGCTTTCGTTGCCCTTGACCCGGGCCAGTTGCAGGAAGGTCTGCACCAGGTCCTGCATCTCGGCGCTGGCGCGCTCGATGCGCTCGACCTGCTTGCGCTGGGGCGGTTGCAGGTCGGCCTGCAGCAGCAATTCGCAGGAACTGCCGATGACCATCAGCGGCGTGCGCAGCTCGTGGCTGACGTCACTGGTGAACAGCCGCTCGCGCTCCAGGGACTGGCGCAGGCGGCCCAGGGTACTGTCGAAGGCAGCTGCCAGCTGGCCCACTTCGTCGTCGGCATATTCCGGCGCCATGGCCGGTGCCAGAGGCAGCAGCTGGTCGCGATGGCGCACCTGATTGGCCAGGCGGCTGACGGGCTGCATGACCCGCTGCGAGATGAACCAGCCCAGCACCAGGGCGCACAGCACCGACAGCAGAAAGCCCGCCAGCACCACGTTGAACAGCACCCGCTCGCGCCGTTCGAACTCGCTCTGGTCCTGCACCAGCACGTAGCGATCACCCCTGATCAGCCGGGTGAACACGTAATACGCCTGGTCGCCTTCGAAGCTTTCGCTGAAGCCCTCGGGCTTGTGGGCGTAGCGCTTGGGAATCGCGTATTGCGGGTAGGTGGAGGCGAAGAAACGGGTGCGTGAATCCAGCCGCGGTTGCTGGCCATTTTGCAGATCCTGCTGCATCACCACGTCCAGCTCCAGGGACAGCCCCTCGGACACCAGGTGCTCCTCGATCAGGTGCACGATGGCCACGATGCTCAGGGAAAATACCCCGCTGACCAGAATGGTCATGGTCACGAAGGCGATCAGGATGCGCCGGCGAAAGGGCTGCTTACTTTGCATCGGGGTTCGCCGCCAGCCGGTAGCCCACGCCATGCACGGTGTGCAGCAGGGCGGTGGCGAAAGGCTTGTCGATGGCCTGGCGCAACTGGTGCACGTGGCTGCGCAGGCTGTCGCTGTCGGGGCAGTCGTCGCCCCACAGGGCCTCTTCCAGCGCCTCGCGGCGCACCACGGCGGGCGAGCGCTGCATCAGGATCATCAACAGCTTCATGCCCAGCGGGTTGAGTTTGATGGGTTGCCCGGCGCGGGTCACGCTGAGCATGTCCAGGTCGTAGGCAAGGTCCGCGACTTCCAGCAAACGCCGGCGATTGCCCTGGGACCGGCGCAAAATGGCTTCGATGCGCGCTACCAGCTCGGACAGCGCGAAGGGCTTGATCAGGTAATCGTCGGCGCCGGCGCTCAGGCCCTGCAGGCGATCTTCCAGGGCATCGCGGGCGGTGAGCATGAGGATCGGGATGCTGCTGCGCGCTTCTTCACGCAGGCGGCGGCACAGCTGATAGCCGTCCAGCCCGGGCAGCATGATGTCCAGCACGATCAGGTCGTAGTGCCCTTGCGTGGCCAGGTGCAGGCCGCTCAACCCGTCCTGGGCGCAGTCGGCCGTGTACCCCTTGAGCTGCAGGTAATCGAGGATATTGGCCAGGATGTCGCGGTTGTCTTCGATCACCAGAATGCGCATGCAACGTTCTCTTCACGGGGATTGACGTTTTTTTCACAAAGCCATGACGAAGCCCTCACGGGACCATCGCGAGACTGAGCTCGTTCATCCAGCCAGGATCATACGATGCCACAGCTCCGCTACGCCCAACTACGTTATCTCGCCATTGTCCTGCTGGCCTGGACAACGTTTTTCCTGCTGACCCGTGGCGCGCTGCTGATCGCCCACTGGAGCGACGCCAGCGCCGGCCCGCTTGAGATCCTGCGCATCTTCGCGGTGGGGCTGGTCTATGACATGACCTTCCTGCTGTACGCCGCGCTGCCCCTGGGGCTGTACTTGCTCCTCTGCCCGCAGCGGCTGTGGCGCAGCCGCGCCCATGGCGTATTCCTGCACCTGCTGCTGGGCATCAGCCTGTTCGTGATGCTGTTCACCGCCACCGCCGAGTGGCTGTTCTGGGACGAGTTCGGCGTGCGCTTCAACTTCATCGCCGTGGATTACCTGGTGTACTCCGAGGAGGTGATCAACAACATCCTCGAGTCCTACCCGGTGTATCCGCTGATCGCGGCGCTCGCCCTGGTAGCGGTGTTCCTGGCTGTGGCCTTGAGGAGCCCGGTGAGCCGGGCGCTGAATGCGCCGTTGATGCCGCGCAAGAAGGCCCTGGGCGCCTGGAGCCTGCTGCTGGCCGTGTCTCTGCTGGCGACCCTGGCGATCAACCAGAACGTGCCCCGTGGCCTCGGTGGTAACGCCTACCAGAACGAGCTGGCCAGCAACGGCCCGTTCCAGTTCTTCGCGGCTTTTCGCAACAACGAACTGGACTACATGAAGTTCTACGCCACCCTGCCCGATGAGAAGGTTGGCTCGCTGCTGCGCCAGGAAGTGGCCGAAAGCAACGCGCGCTTCGTCAACGACGACGCCGAGGACATCCGCCGGGTGATCGACAACCCCGGCCCCGAGCAGCGCCACAACGTGGTGCTGGTCACCGTCGAGAGCCTGAGCGCACGCTACCTGGGCGCCTTCGGCGACCCCCGCGGCCTGACGCCGAACCTCGATGCACTGAGCAAGCAGAGCCTGTTCTTCAGCAACCTGTACGCCACCGGCACCCGCACCGACCGTGGCCTGGAAGCCATCACCCTGTCGATGCCACCAACGCCCGGGCGCTCGATCGTCAAGCGCATCGGCCGCGAATCCGGTTACGCCAGCCTTGGCCAGCAGTTCCGCGCCAAGGGCTACGACAGCGTGTTCATCTACGGTGGCCGCGGTTATTTCGACAACATGAACGCCTTCTTCGGTGGCAACGGTTACCGGATCGTCGACCAGAGCAGCGTCCCCAGCGACGAGATGGTCTTCCAGAACGCCTGGGGCATGAGCGACGAGGACCTCTACGCGCAGACCCTGCGCGTCGCCGATGTCGAGCATGCCGCCGGCAAGCCGTTCTTCCTGCAGCTGATGACCACCTCCAACCACCGCCCGTACACCTACCCGGAGGGGCGTATCGACATCCCGTCCGGCAAGGGCCGCGATGGCGCGCTGAAGTACACCGACTACGCCATCGGCCGTTTCCTCGCCGAGGCAAAGAGCAAGCCCTGGTTCGCCAACACCCTGTTCGTGTTCGTCGCCGACCACACCGCGGGCAGCGCTGGCAAGGAAGATCTGCCGGTAGCCAACTATCACATCCCGATGTTCATCTACGCCCCCGGCACCATCCAGCCTGCCGAGGTCATCAGGCTGACCAGCCAGATCGACATCGCGCCGACCCTGCTGGGCCTGCTGGGCTTCGATTACACCTCGACCTTCTTCGGCCATAACGTGCTGCGTGACGACGCGCCGCCCGGCCGTGCGCTGATCGGCAACTACCAGCACCTGGGCCTGTTCGACGGCCAGAACCTGGCGATTCTCAGCCCCAAACGGGCCATGCGCCGCCACGACGACGCTCTGGGCATCAGCCGTGAGCAGACGACCACCAAGGCCGACCCGCTGATGGCCCGCGATATCGCCTATTACCAGGGCGCCAGCCACGGCTTTACCCACAACCTGCTGAGCTGGCAGCCCGAGCAATCGGCCGCCGTGGCGGTCAAGCCATGAAGCCGGCCCAGGAGTACGCCATGTCATCGGCTCGCCACCCGTCGCGGTTCTTCGACTTTCGCCTGTGGCTGGGGCTGCCGCTGGGCCTGATGGCCCTGCTGCTGGTGCTCGACCCCAAGCCGCTGGACTTCGCCCTGGCCGAAATCCTCTACGACCCGGTCACGGGCTTCATCGGCGGGCGCAGTTCCTGGCTGGAGAACGTGCTGCATGACCAGGTCAAGATCCTGGTGATCTGCCTGGGCGTGGCCTGCATCCTCGCCTTTCTGCTCAGCCTGCTGCCGGTGCGGCTGCGCAGTTGGCGCCGCGAACTGGGCTATCTGGTGCTGGCGCTGGGGCTGTCGACCAGCATCGTGCCGCCGCTCAAGACCCTGACCGCCGTGCAATGTCCCTGGAGCCTCACCCAGTTTGGCGGCCACGAGGCGTTCAGCCCGCTGATCGGCGAGCGCCCGGTTACCGACAAGCCCGGCCGCTGCTGGCCGGGAGGCCACGCCTCCACCGGGTTTTCCCTGCTGGCGCTGTACTTCGCCCTGCGTGACCGCCGCCCGCGTCTGTCGCGCTGGGCGCTGGGGTTCGCCCTGACCCTGGGCTGCGTGCTGTCGTTCGGACGGATGATGCAGGGCGCGCATTTTCTCTCCCACAACCTGTGGACGTTGCTGCTCGACTGGGTGATCGCTGTGGTGGGCTACCGCGTGCTGCTCTATCGCACGGTGTCCCGGCCGGCGTTGCCCTCGCCGGTAATCTCTAGGGAGCTGCGCGGATGAAAGCCCTGAATATGCGTGCACTGCTGCTGGCCATCTTCCTGTGTGTTCCTGGCGGACCTGCCTGGAGCGCCATGCAGAGCCCGGCGGCTGATCTGCAATGGGCGACGCCCGTGGAGAAGAGCTTCAACCTCTACCGCATGCAGCCCGACCTGTACCGCAGTGCGCTGCCCAAGGCGAATCAGCAGGGCGAGCTGCAGCGCCTGAAGATCGCCACGGTGATCAGCTTCTACCAGCGCAGCGATACCGAGTGGCTGAGTGACCCGAACATTCGCCTGATCCACCAGCCGCTGCACGCCGACCGCGTCGACGATGCCGATGTGCTGCAGGCGCTGCGCAGCATCCGCGAGGCGCAGGCGCTTGGCCCGGTGCTGATCCATTGCAAGCACGGGCAGAACCGTACCGGGCTGATCGCTGCCATGTACCGCATCGTCTACCAGGGTTGGAGCAAGCAGCAGGCGATTGCCGAGATGCGCGGTGGCGGTTTCGGCGGCCAGGAACGTTTCGAGGACGCCGAGCGCTACGTACGCGAGGTCGACCTGACGCGCTTCGGCCAAGCCCTGGCCAGCGGCGCTTGCAGCACCAGCCCGTGGGCGTACTGCGCGTTGCGCGACAAACTGCTCGACGCGTTCAACGAATAGCGAGGTGATCACCATGCTCGGCAGGATTTCGGTTCTTGTGGCAGCGCTGCTGGTGCCGCTGCTGGGCGGTTGTCAGAGCACTCGCGATTACCTGCTGGCTCAGGGTTACCCGCCGGCCTTCGCGTCGGGGTACGCCGACGGCTGCGCCAGTGGCGACAGTGCGGCCAAGGCACTTGGCACCTTTCGCAAGAACGTGCCGGTGTATCTGGCCGACAAGCAGTACGCCACCGGCTGGGACGACGGCTTTCGCCAGTGCCAGGCCAGTGCCACGGTCGGCATCGAACGGCGCTTGCTGCCGGACAGTGATCGGGATCGTGACTGGAAGCATCAGGTCGACCAAGACATGGCCAAGGCCATGAGCCGCTCCCTGAAACGCAGCTAGCGCGTATCGCAGCGTCTTTAAAAAGTCATGGCGACAGGGCACATTGGTGCGCTTGCCGGCTGTGCGCCGGCGCTGCCTTCAGCCGTCCTGTCGAGAAGCCTGCATGCCCGCCACCCCAACCGAAGACCGCAGCCCCTGGTCGATCTTGCTGATCTTCCTGCGCCTGGGGCTCACCTCTTTCGGCGGGCCGGTCGCCCATCTCGGCTACTTTCGCCAGGAATTCGTCATTCGCCGCGGCTGGTTGAGCGAGGCGGCCTATGCGGAGCTGATCGCCATCGCCCAGTTCATGCCGGGGGCTGCCAGCAGTAAGGTCGGCATGGCCATCGGCCTGTCGCAGGCCGGCTACCGCGGTGCGCTGGCCGCCTGGCTCGGCTTCACGCTGCCATCTGCACTCCTGCTGATGGCTTTCGCTCTGGGCCTGGCAGGGCAGGGCGATGCCCTGGCTTCCGGCGCCCTGCATGGCCTGAAGATCGTCGCCGTCGCCATCGTCGCCCAGGCGGTGTGGGGCATGGCGCGCGCCTTGTGCCCGGATACGCAACGGCGAGTATTGATGCTAGTGGCGGCGACTGTCGCGCTGCTGGTGCCGGGCGCTTTCGGACAGTTGGCGATAATTCTCGGTGCGGGGCTCGCGGGCGTTGTCTTGCTCGATACCAAAGCGCAGACCCTGGCCGATCCGCTGCCGATTGCCATCAGCCGCCGCGCCGGCGCGTTGTGGCTGGCGCTGTTCGGTGTGTTGCTGGTCGGCCTGCCGTTGCTGGCTCATGTTGCCGATAGCCCGCTGCTCAGCCTGTTCGAGGTGTTCTACCGAACCGGCGCCCTGGTATTCGGCGGCGGCCATGTGATGCTGCCGCTGCTGCAGGCCGAGGTGGTGCCCAACGGCTGGCTGGGTAACGACCTGTTCCTGGCCGGCTACGGCGCCACCCAGGCGATGCCGGGACCGCTGTTCACCTTCGCCGCCTTTCTCGGCACGGCCATCGCCGGTGTGGTGGGCGGGCTGCTGTGTCTGCTGGCGATCTTCGCGCCGTCATTTCTGCTGCTGGTCGGTGTGCTGCCGTTCTGGGCAGGGCTGCGCACCCGGCCACGCTTGCAGGCGGCGCTGGCGGGAGTGAATGCCGGGGTGGTCGGCCTGCTGCTGGCCACGCTCTATCAGCCGGTGGGCACCAGCGCCGTTGGCAGTGTGCTGGATCTGGCCTTGGTGCTGCTTGCCCTGGTGGCGCTAATGGTTGGCAAGCTGCCGCCGTGGCTGGTTGTCGTCACTGGTGCGCTGGTCGGCTGGCTTGTACTGTGACGGCCTTGACCATCCTTTCGATTGGCACGGCGGCACCATCACCCGCGACACCCCGGTAGGCAGCGATTACCGCAACACCCAGAACGTGCGCCGTTTCATGACGCAGCAGTGCGGCGCTGCGTTTCGTTTCGACCGGCCGTTCATGGCCTGGATTCGCAGCGGCGCGCCGCAAACCATCGGCGATCTGGTGTATGAGTGGCAGCGGCGTAATGGCGCTGCCGGGGCGTGAGCACCTGTTTTTAATCTTCAACCCAGGTTGGCAGTTAAGTGGCTAAAGCGGCCGCTCGCCAATCCACTGTGGGAGCGCGCCATGCGCGCGAAAAATCGCGGGCATGGCCCGCTCCCACACTGAACCAGTGACGGCTGCTTCTGCCTTGCAGTTGCCGCCTCATCCGCATAGAGATCGAGACGGGTTCCGAGGCCGGCTTCTAGTCGCTGCCGTGGCGCAGGCTCTGCACCAGCGCCGGCAGCTCGCTCATACGCCCGATCAGGTGGTGCACGCCCAGTTGGCGCAGGGTTTCGCCATGCTCGGGTGGAATGTGGCTGGCGCCGAGAAAACCGATTACCTGCATGCCGGCGGTCAGCGCCGCGGTAGCGCCGGTGGCGCTGTCCTCGACCACCAGGCAGCGGCTCGGGTCGACGCCAGCGCGTTCGGCGGCCAGCAAGTAAAGATCCGGCGCCGGCTTCGGTCGCTCGACCTGATCGGCACTGAAGGCGCCAACAGTGACGCGCTCGGTCAGCTCGCAGCGCTGCAGGGCGAAGGCTAGAGCATCGGCATTGCTGTTGGAGGCCACGGCCAGCGGCAGGTCGATCTGCATCAGCGCCTCGCGCACGCCGGCAATCGGCTGCCCCTGTTCGCGGACCAGCGCCTTGGTGATGGCGCGGTTCTTTTCCAGGAAACCTTCGGGTAGCGGTTTGCCGAAATGCGCCTCGGCGCGGGCGATGATGTCAGCGGTCTGCAGGCCGAAGGTGCCGGCCAGCACCACTTCCAGCTCATGGGCCGGGTAGTGCTCGGCCAGCGCCGAGTGCAGGTGGTGCTCGGCGATGATCTCGCTGTCGATCAGTACGCCGTCGCAGTCGCAGATCAGCAGTTCGATGGGCGGTTTCGGCGGCATGGCAGGCAGTCTCCTGTAAGGCGGGGAGGGCCTGTGTAACACAGAAACCCGTTCAGTTCGAACCGCTCGCCACTGTCTCGGCCGGCCGTTGCAGCAACAGAAGTGGCAAGCCGGCGGCCAGGATCGCCAGGCCGAGCAGAGCGCCAACCCCGGCATACAGGGTGCTCGACCAGAACAGCCCCAGGCAGCTGGCGGCGAACAGCAGGGGCAGCAGTGGGTACAGCGGCACGCTGAATGGTCGGGCGCGATCCGGGTTCCGGCGACGCAGGCGCAATAGCGACAGGGCGGTCAGGCACATGAACAGCCAGAACACTGGTGCGGTGTAGGCGACCATGCTCTGTACGCCGTTCTCGCTCAGGGCGCCGAACAATAGCAACGGCAGGGTAATCAGGCATTGCACCAGCAGCGCGCGCACCGGTGTGGCGGCGCGATCGTTCCAGGCACCGAGCATCGACAGCTGCGGCACGTCACGGCCCAGGGCGTAATAGACCCGCGAGCCGGTGAGGATGGTGGCGTTCAGGGTGCTGATCGCGGTGATGCAGATCAGCACGCTGAGCAGCACGCCGCCCCAGGGCCCGGCGACGATGGTCATCAGGTCGGCGCCGATGGCGCTGGACTGGCGTAGGCCGTCGAGGCTGAAGATGTTGAGGAACACCAGGTTGGCCAGCAGGTAGACGCCAGTCACCACCAGGGTGCCGATCAGCAGCACGCGGCTCATGTTGCGACCTGGGTTGCGCAATTCGCCGGACAGGTACGCGGCTTCGTTCCAGCCGCCGTAAGTGAGCAGCACGAACACCATGCCCATGCCGAGCATACCGGCCAGGTTGCCGCCGGCATCGGCATCGGCGGCGGCTGGCGCCACGTCGGCCACCGGTTCGGCCAGCAGCAGGCCAGCGAGAATCACCGTGACCAGCGCCAGCAGGGTGATGCCGGTGAACAGCACCTGCAGGCGTTTGGACTCATAGGTGCCGAGCACGTTGAGGGCGGTTAGCGCCAGTACCACCAGGGTGGCGTGCCAAGCACTGCCGTATTCACCGAGCGGCAGCAGACGCTGGGCGTAATCGCCGTAGATGAAGGCGACCACGGCGATCGCCCCTGTCTGGATCACCGTGCCGCGGGCCCAGGCGAACAGCAGGCTGACCTGCCGACCCCAGGCCAGGTTGAGGTAATGGTATTCGCCGCCACGGTCCGGGTAGCCGGCGCCCAGCTCGGCGTAGCACAGCGCGCCGACCAGCATCACCAGGCCGCCGGCCAGCCACAGGCCGATGTACACGACGGTGTTGTCGGCGTGCTGGGCGACCAGTGGCGGAAAGCCGAAGATGCCGACGCCGATCACCACGCCGACCAGCATGGCGACGCCGTCGATCACCGACAGGCCGGGTTCGCGTGTTATTGCGCGAGCGCTCATGGCTTAGCTCCGTTGTGCTCGCCAGCCGGTCACCGCGCCTTCGGCGGCAATCGGTTCGATACGGTCGCCCTCGACCTGGCCGACGTACAGCTGGCCGTCGACCTCGAAACGCACTTCGGTGCCGTTCAGGCGCCCACGCAGGCGTTCCTGATGCTGGGTGATGCCGGTGATTTCCTGAAAGCGCTGCTCAAGATCGACGGTGAAGCGTTCGCCCTCGCGTTCGACCGTCCAGTTGCCCTGGATCTTGGCTGGCACCACCCACAGATAGATGCGCGCGCCTTCGACCAGGTCGCTGCGATCCGGCTCCCAGTCCTCCATGCTGAAGGCGTGGGACACCACGCGGGTGCCGGGCTCGAGGGTGTCGAGAATGACCGGGCGCAGGCGCATGTTCACGGTGTTCAGCAGGTACATGGTCAGCACGTCGGCGTCGGCGATGTCCTTCTTGAACAGGTCGCCCTGCTCGAACACCACCTTGTCGGCGACACCGGCCTGCTCGGCGTTGGCCTCGGCTTCCTCGATGCGCTGCGGGTTGAGGTCGATACCGTAGGCGGCCTTGGCGCCGCGGTCCTTGACCGCCGAGATGGCGATGCGGCCGTCGCCGGAGCCCAGGTCCACCACGTAGTCGTCGGGGCCGACATCGGCCATTTCCAGCATGCGCGCCACCACCGGTTCCGGTGTCGGCACATAGGGTACGTCAAGGGCGATGGTCTGGGCCTGGGCGGCGGATTGCAGCAGGCCGAACAGGGCCAGCGCAGAAGCGCACAGGGTTAGGGGGCGAGCGGCTGCGGTGGTCATCGGCGGATACCTCTCAGCGAAGTCGGCAAGGAAGGGGGAACGATTTTCCGACTGGGGCCTTTGCGCCAGGGTTCGATCCGTGCAACCGGGCGTTGCGGCGAATTGCCCGGCAATCGGCCCGTAGGCCTCGTACCCAGGCGCCTGCCGGGTGTGTTACCTCATGTGAAACCATTGCCTTGATCGCGCCGAAAAGGCATGGTGGCCGCAATTTTCAGCCACGGGAGCGGCCCGGCATGCGCCTTCTGCACACCTCCGACTGGCACCTGGGCCAGCACTTCATGGGCAAGACGCGCCAAGCCGAACACCAGGCCTTTTGCGCCTGGCTGATCGAGCAGGTGCGTGAGCATGGGGTTCAGGCGGTGCTGATAGCAGGCGACATCTTCGACACCGGCTCGCCGCCCAGCTACGCCCGCGAGCAGTACAACCACTTCGTGGTGGCGCTGCGCGAAACCGGCTGCCAGTTGGTGGTGCTCGGCGGTAACCATGATTCGGTGGCGATGCTCGGCGAGAGCCGCACCTTGCTGGCGCAGCTCGGCACGCGAGTAATTCCCGGTGTTGGCGCGCACCTGCATGAGCAACTGCTGGTGCTTGCTGGCGCTGATGGCCAGCCTGCGGCGCTGCTCTGCGCTATTCCCTTCATCCGCCCGCGCGATGTGCTGCGCAGCGAAGCGGGGCAGAGCGCGGCGGACAAGCAGCTGTCGCTGCAGCAGGCCATCCACGCCCATTACCAGGCATTGTACGAACTGGCGCTGGCGCGCCGCAGCGAACTCGGCGCGGCCCTGCCGATCATCGCCACCGGGCACCTGACCACCGTGGGCGCCAGTGCCAGCGAGTCAGTGCGCGAGATCTACGTCGGCGCGCTGGAAGCCTTCCCGACCTCGTCCTTCCCGGCGGTCGATTACATCGCCTTGGGGCATATCCACCGACCGCAGAAGGTCGGCGGCCTGGAGCACATCCGCTACAGCGGTTCGCCGATTCCATTGAGCTTCGACGAAGCGCGCCAGCAGAAGGAAGTGCTGCTGGTCGACCTCGATACCAGTGGCTTGCGCGAAGTGCGCGCCTTGCCGGTGCCGCGCTACCAGGCCCTGCAGTCCGTGCGCGGCTCGCTGAAAACGCTGCCGGCAGTGATCGCCGAGGCAGCGCGCGAAGGCAGTGAAGAGCGCCCGGTATGGCTGGAAGTGCAGGTCGAGATGGACGACTACCTGAGCGACCTGCAAGTACGCATCGCTGCGCTGTGCGAAGGCCTGCCGGTGGAGGTGCTGCGCATCCGCCGCGCCCGTGGCACGGCGGTCGCCAGCCTGCAGGGCGAGCAGGGCATGCTCGACGAACTGACGCCGGAGCAGGTGTTCGACCAGCGCCTGGCCAGCGAAACCCTGGAGCCCGAACAGACGCAGCGCCTGCATGAGCTGCATGACCAGGTGCTTGCCGAGCTGCGCGACGAGTCGGCCTGATTCGGAACCTGTTTGTGATCTTGCAGCCCAGGTTCGTCTGGTTGGCCGCTAAGTGGCGGTAGCGGCCTTTCGTAAGGTGGACCGGGGCGCGTAGCTGACGCTTCATCCGTCCACCGCTCTGCAATCGCAATGGTGGATGAAAAGAGCGTCATCCACCCTACATTGCTTCGACGTACCTATGAAGGGAGGGCGGCCGAGCTGGTCGCGCGTATCGACGCGCGCGCCGTGAAGGGTGGCCAGAGGAGTGCTGAGGCTATTGGTTTGGCGGCGGAAATCAAGCGTTTTGTAGTGGCGGATTGATGCTATAGCCTGGCCCTATGGCCAGTGGTCAGTGAGCTTTGCCGCAGGCAGGCGTCAAGGGCTCGGGTTGCTGCCTCGTCGGCCGGCTCACTGAGCGAGCCAGCCAACGAGGCTCGCAGTCACACGCGGAACTGCCCCAGCAGGCGACCGAGTTGCTCGGCCAGCTGCTTGAGGTGCTGGCTGGCAGCGCTCGACTGATCGGCCGACTCGGCGGTGCTGTGGGCCAGGGCGGCGGTCTGGGTAACGTTCTGGTTGATGTCGTCGACCACGTGAGACTGCTGCAGGGTGGCGCTGGCGATCGAGGCGTTGAGGCCGGTCAGGTTGCGCAGCGACTGGGCGATCTGCGCCAGGCTTTCGCCGGCCTGGCTGGCCTGTTCGACGGTCAGGCGCGAGGCCTGGCTGCTGTCGCTGATGGCCTTCACCGCTGCCTGGGAGTTGCCCTGCAGGCGCTCGATCATGCCCTGAATTTCCGCCGTGGATTTCTGCGTGCGCTGGGCCAGCAGCCTTACCTCGTCGGCGACCACCGCAAAACCGCGGCCCTGCTCGCCGGCGCGGGCGGCCTCGATGGCGGCGTTGAGTGCCAGCAGGTTGGTCTGCTCGGCAATCGAGCGGATCACTTCCAGTACGCCGCCGATCTGCGTGCTTTCGCTGGCCAGCGACTCGATCACCGCTACGGCCTTGTCGATGGTGCCCGATAGCTGGTCGATCTGCTTCAGGCTGGCCTCGATGTTGTGCTGGCCCTGGCGCGCCTGCTCTTCGGCAGTGTGCACCTCGCTGGAGGCATGCTCGGCGTTCTTGGCCACGTCCTGCACGCCATAGGTGACTTCGTTGACCGCGGTGGCGACCAGCTCCATCTGCTGGGCCTGCTGCTGGCTGTGTTGTTGAGCAGCAGTGGAAATGTCGCCGAGCGAATGGGCGGCCTGGTCGAGGGAGGAGGCGGAGTCGAGCAGTTGGCGGATCACCTGGCGCATCTTGCCGGTGAAGGCATTGAAGTGCCCGGCCAGCGCCGCCAGCTCGTCACGGCCCTGGTCATCGAGCTTGTGGGTCAGGTCGCCTTCGCCACTGGCGATGTTGGCCATGGCGGTGACCGCCTGCTGCAGCGGCGTGGCGATGCTGCGCGAAATCATCACCACCAGGGCGATCAGCAGCAAGGTGGCCGGCACGCCGATGGCCAGTGCTTTCAGAGCCTGGGATTTGAATTCGGCCTGCACATCGTCGACGTACACGCCCGAGCCGATGATCCAGCCCCAGGGCTGGAACAGTTCGACGTAGGAAATCTTCGGCACCGGCTCGCTGGCGCCCGGCTTCGGCCAACGGTAGTCGATTGACCCAGTACCCTGGCTTCGGGTGATGGCCACCATGTCGTTGAACAGTGCCTTGCCGTCCGGGTCCTTGATGGCCGACAGGTTCTGCCCCTCGAGCTTGGCGTTGGTGGGGTGCATGATCATGGTCGGCGTCTGGTCGTTGATCCAGAAGTACTCCTGGCCGCCGTAGCGCAGGCCGCGGATCACCTCAATCGCCTGCTTCTGGGCCTGCTCGCGGCTCAGCGTGCCGCCTGCTTCCAGGCCCTGGAAGTGCTTGAGGACGCCGACCGCGGTCTGCACCACGTGCTGGGTCTTCTCGGCCTTGCCGGCGTACAGGCCATCGTTGATCTGCTTGAGCATGTAGGCGCCGAGCAGCACCAGCATCAGCACCGGCAGGGCGATGATGAGCCACAGGCGACGGTTGATCGGTAAGCGACGCAGGCTGTCCATGGGGGCATTCCTGAATTGTTGTTCTTATTAGTGGCTACCACGTCGAGGTGACAGCGATCGGTAAGCACGTGATAGCACTTAGTCAGCACGGCGTAAACGAAAAAATGCAGCTTTGCGCTATTTACTCCCAACGCCGTTCAGAGCGCCCTAGCACGGAGCTTTCAGACCGTCGGGCGTCTGCTCGGGGTTGGCTTGGAAAGCCGCTTGCCCTGCGTAGGAAGCGCAGGGCGGGGAGGGCTGTCAGCAGATATCGATCTGGTAGCGGAAGTTGGCCGCCGCGGCGCGCGACAGACGGTATTCCAGCGGGCTGCGGTCGTAGCCCAGAGCCGTACGTTCGATCACCACGATGGGGTCACCTTCGCCGATGGCCAGGGTGCCGGCCATCTCGGCATCGGCGCTGCCAACGGTCAGGGTCTCGCGAGCCGAGGCGATGCACTGGCCGCACTGCTTCTCGTAGAAGGGGTAGAGCAGGTCGCCGAAGGTGTCCGAGTCGATATCCAGCAGCACGATGAAGCGCGACGCGGGCAGCCAGATTTCCTCATGGAACAGCGTGCGGTCTTCGATCATCCGCAGGCGCTCCATACGCAGCACCTGCTCACCGCCTTTCAGGGCGAGTGCCTTGGCGATCTCCCCGGACGGCTTTTGCAGGGCCTTGGAAAGAATCCGGCTGGTGGGAATTTCCCGGCCGCCGCTGGCGTTCACCTGGCGAAAGAAGCGCGCCAGCGACGCATCGAAATTCGGTCGGCGCACGAAGGTACCGCGACCCTGGCTGCGTAGCAGCAGCCCCTCGTTGACCAGGGTATCCACCGCCTTGCGCACCGTGCCGATGGCCACGCCGTAGAGCCTGGTCAGCTCCGCTTCGGTAGGAATCGGCGCGCCGGGCGACCACTCGCCGGCAGCGATCTTGGCGAGCATTTCCTCACGCAGTCGTTGGTAGAGCGGCAGGCGTTCGTCGTATCCGAGTGTCATTGCGTCAGGGCGTCCGGTTGCAACAGGCGGTGGCCACTCTACACCGGCTGGTCGATTGACAGAATGGCTGAAGCGAATATATGGTCAACTATTCATATATATGACTGCATGTCGTGACAACAGAGCTGGCGCCTATGCCGGCCTCCATAACAATCGATCAGGTACCGCTTCAATGAGCCTCTTCAGCCCTGCCATCACCGGCATCGACACCCACGCGCACATCTTCCGCCAGGATCTGCCGATGGTCGCCAACCGCCGCTACAGCCCCGCCTATGACGCGCTGGTCGAGCAGTACCTCGGCCATCTGGACGCCCAGGGCCTGTCCCACGGCGTGCTGATCCAGCCCAGTTTTCTCGGCACCGACAACAGCTTCATGGTCGAGGCGCTACGTCAGCACCCGGAGCGCCTGCGCGGCGTGGCCGTGGTCGACGTGGCGGTCACCGATGCACAGCTGGACGCGCTCGCGGCAGCTGGCGTGGTGGGCATCCGCCTGAACCTGATCGGCAAGGCGTTGCAGGACTACAGCGGCCCCGCCTGGACCGCGCTGTTCGAGCGCCTGGCAACCCGTGGCTGGCAGGTGGAAATCCAGCGCGGTATCGAGGACTTGGCGCAGATTGTGCCGGCCATCGTCGCCACCGGCGTGAACCTGGTCATCGATCATTTCGGCCTGCCCACCGGCGGCATCGATGCACACAAGCCCAGCCACCAGGCGTTCCTGCAGCTGCTGGGCAACTCGCGGGTGTGGCTGAAGCTGTCGGCGGCCTACCGCAGCAAGACCGACGCGGTGCAGTCCGCGGCCGTGCTGGCCCAGGTACGTGAGGCGGCTGGCGGCATCGAGCGTTTTCTGTGGGGCAGCGATTGGCCCAACACCCAGTTCGAAGATCGGACAGACTATGCCGAGCAGTTCGAATTGATTCAGGCGCTGCTGCCCGATACGGCCGAGCGTCACCAGGTGCTGATCGCCAACCCGGCCCGCCTTTTCGGTTTTTCCAACAAGCGCTGATCCCATTCGAACAACAACAGGAAACCCCTCATCATGATGAGCATCATCGTCGTCGCGGCCATCGTTGTCGCGGTCGCTCTGGGCTACAAGACCAAGATCAACATTGGCCTGTTCGCCATCGCCTTCGCCTACCTGATCGGCTGCTTCGGCATGGGCCTGAGCCCGTCCGACGTCATCAACATGTGGCCGCTGAAGATTTTCTTCATCATCTTTTCGGTCTGCCTGTTCTACAGTTTCGCCACGGTCAACGGCACCTTGGAGAAACTCGCCGAACACCTGATATACCACTGCCGTCGGGTGCCTCAGCTGCTGCCCTTCGCGGTGTTCTTCACCTCCACGGTGATCGCCGGCATGGGCGCGGGTTACTACACGGTGCTGGCATTCATGGCGCCGATCACCCTGCTGCTTTGCCAGCGCACCGGCATGGGCCTGATCGTCGGCGGCATGGCGGTGAACTATGGCGCGCTGAGCGGCGCCAACTTCATGTCCAGCCAGAGCGGCATCATCTTCCGCGGCCTGATGACCAATGTGGGCCTCAGTGACAGTGATGCGTTCATCAATGCATTCGGTATCTTCGTCAGCACCTTGATCATTCCGTTGCTGGTGATCTCCGCTTTCGTGTTCATGACCCGCGAAGGGCGAGCCATGAAAACCGCCGTGTTCGACACCAGCGAACCAGCGCCGCTCAATCGTGAGCAGAAGATCACCCTGTGGCTGACCCTGGCGATGATGGCCATCGTGCTGGCTGCGCCGATCGCCCACATCCTGCTGCCGGCCAACGGCACCATCACCTTCATCAACTCGAAGATGGACATCGGCCTGATCGCCAGCATCTTCTCGGTCATCGCCCTGCTGCTCAAGCTGGGTGACGAGCGCAAGGCCATGGCCTCGGTACCCTGGGCCACGCTGATCATGATCTGCGGCGTGGGCATGCTCATATCCGTGGCCATCAAGGCGGGCACCATCGATGTGCTGGCCTCGTGGATCGGCGGCAGCATCCCGCCGGTGCTGGTACCCGTGGTATTCGGTGTGGTGGCGGCCATCATGTCGCTGTTCTCCAGCACCCTGGGCGTGGTGACGCCGGCGCTGTTCCCCATGGTGCTGCCGATTGCCCAATCCATGGGGATCGAGCCGATGGTGTTGTTCATCGCCATCGTGGTCGGCGCCCAGGCCACCTCGATCTCGCCGTTCTCCTCCGGCGGCAGCCTGATCCTCGGCTCCTGCGCCTCGGAGCAGAGCCGCACCAGCCTGTTCCCGCAGCTGCTGTTCAAGGCAGCGCCCATCGGTTTCGTGGCGGCCCTGGTATTCAATGTGCTGCTGACGTTCGTTTACTGAGCCGAAATCCCGGCATAAAAAACCGCAGCCTGGCTGCGGTTTTTTATGGTCCTGACGTTGCCTGTGCATCGTCGAACTACTGGTTATTTCGGGAGGAGCTCCAGCAGCCGTCCATCAGCGCCATCCTCCAGCAGCCAGATGCTGCCATCCGGGCCTTGCTCCACTTCGCGGATGCGCGCGCCCATGTCGTAACGCGCGGCCTCGCGGGCGTCGTCGCCGTCGAAAGCGACGCGCACCAGCGCCTGGGACGACAGCCCGCCGATCAGCCCGGCGCCGTTCCAGCCTGGAAAGCGCTCGCCCTGATAGATCACGAAACCAGCCGGGGAAATGACCGGGTTCCAGGTGATCTTCGGCGCTGCGAATTCGGGGCGGGTGTCGTGGTCGGGGATCGGCTTGCCGCCGTAGTGGTCGCCGTTGGATACCTCCGGGTAGCCGTAGTTTTCGCCGCGTACGATCAGGTTCAGCTCGTCGCCGCCGGCAGGGCCCATCTCGTGTACCCACAGCTTGTCGTTGGCGTCGAAGGCCAGGCCGAGCATGTTGCGGTGGCCCAGGGACCAGACCTGCGCGGCCACGCCGCCCTGGTCGGCGAAGGGGTTGTCGGTCGGCAGACTGCCGTCGTCATTGAGGCGCACCAGTTTGCCGAGGTTGGATTTCATATCCTGGGCCGGGGTGAATTTCTGCCGCTCGCTGGAGGTGATCCACAGCTTGCCATCCGGGCCAAATGCCAGGCGGTGTCCGTAGTGCCCCGCGCCGCTGACCTTGGGCGTTTGCTGCCAGATCACGCTCAGTTCGGTCAGCGCGCCGCTGCCGCCCTCATCGAGCTGAAGCTTGGCGCGGGCCACGGCCGCGCCGCGGGTGTCGCCGTCGCCGGCTTCGGCGTAGCTGATATACACGTAGCGGTTGCTGGCGAAGTCCGGGTGCAGGATCACGTCGCCAAAGCCGCCCTGGCCGCCATAGGCCACTTCCGGCACGCCGGCGATGTCGTGGCTCTTGCCGGTCTTGGGATCGACATGCTTGAGCACGCCGCGCTTCTCGGTCACCAGCAGCGTGCCGTCGGGCAGAAAGGTCATGGCCCAGGGCTCGTCGAGGGTGGCGCGCGGCTCGGCGGTGAACGGCCATTGCGCCTTGGGCAAGGCATCGGCGGCCTGAGCGGTGAAGCTGGCGAGGCCGAGTGCGATACCACCGAGCAACAGATGAACGGGACGGGCCATGGCGAATCTCTCCTGATAAGCGGGCCTCACACGTTACATCCGCCTTGCGGCTGCAACAGGGCGTTTTTGTTACCTCGCGCGTCAGCCACGTCGGCCGGCAACAGTGCCACAATAGCGGCCTGCCTTTGATTCGAGCCAAACCGCCTTTCCATGAAAATCCTCAGCCTGCGCCTGAAGAACCTCAATTCGCTCAAGGGCGAGTGGAAGATCGATTTCACCGCCGAGCCTTTCGCCAGCAATGGTCTGTTCGCCATCACCGGGCCGACTGGCGCGGGCAAGACCACGCTGCTCGACGCCATCTGTCTGGCGCTGTATCACCGCACTCCGCGCATGGACAAGGTCGGTGGCGAGAATGAGCTGATGACCCGGCACACTGCCGAGTGCCTGGCTGAGGTCGAATTCGCGGTGAAGGGCCAGGGCTATCGTGCGTTCTGGAGCCAGCGCCGCGCGCGGGACAAGGCCGATGGCGCGCTGCAGGGCGCCAAGGCCGAGCTGGCGAAGCTGGATGGCGAGATCATCACCGACAAGCTCAGCGAGAAACCTAAAGAGGTGGAGCGCCTCACCGGTCTGGATTTCGGCCGCTTCACCAAATCGATGCTGCTGGCCCAGGGCGGCTTCGCGGCCTTTCTCGAAGCCTCCGCCAACCAGCGCGCCGAGCTGCTCGAGGAGCTGACCGGTACCGATATCTACGGGCAGATTTCCCAGCGCGTGTTCGAGCAGACCCGCGAGGTCAGAAACCAGCTCGATCAGCTGCGTGCTCGCGCCGAAGGCGTCGAACTGCTGGCTGACGAACAACGCCAGGCGCTGGCTGATGAGGCGGCGCAGCTGGCGGTCGAGGAGGGCGAAACTCAGCAGGCCTGTGCCGAAGCCACCCGCCAGCGCCAATGGCTGACCGACCTGACGCGTGCCGAGGAGCAGACTGCGGCTGCTACCGCTCAGGTGGATGCGGCTGCTCAGGCCGAGCGCGACGCCGCCACCGAGCTGGCGCGCCTGCAGCTGAGCGAGCCCGCCCAGCGCCTGCAGCCGCTGTACCAGGCCCGGCGTGATGCTGCCCGCGCATTGGCAGCCAATGAAGAGCAGCAACGCAATCATCAACAGGAACTTGCCCAGGCCCAGGCGCAGTGGCGCAGCAGCCTCGAACAGGCTACTCGGGCCAGCGCAGCCCTAGGGCTGGAGAAACAGCAGGCGGTGCAGCGGCTCGAGGCTGAATGCCAGGCGCTGGATGCGCAGCTGCAGGCCAGCGCTGACCATGAACGTCTGGCTGCCCAGCTAAGCGGCTGGCAGCAGGCCTTTCAGGCCCGTGATCAGGCCTGCCAATCTCTCGCCAGCCTGCAGGCCCGTCAGCAGGCCGGGGCCGGCCAGTTGCAGCAGTTCGCCGGGCAGCTGAATGGCCTTGCCCAGTCGATGCAGGCGGCCGGCCAGGCGAAAGCGGAGGCCGAGCGGGCGGTCAGTGAGGTGGAAGGGCGCTGGCAAGCCGCGTTGGCCGGGCGCAGCGAGGTGCAGTGGCGTGAGCATTGGCAGCAGGTGCACACCCGCGGCAGCGCCCTTGAGCAACTGGCCCAGCTGGCCGAGCGGCGCAATCAGTTGAATCAGCAGCGCCAGCGCACGGCGACCAATCTGGCTCGCCAGCAGCAGAGCCTGGCGCAGAAGGAGGCCGAGCGTGGCGCCTTGCGCGAGCGCTATCGCGAGGTCAAGCAGCGGCTGGCCGATCAGGAAAAGCTGCTGGAGCAGGAACAGCGCATCCGCGCCCTGGAAACCTATCGCGCGCAGTTGCAGGCCCATGAGCCCTGTCCGCTGTGCGGCGCCACCGAGCATCCGGCCATCGCCGCCTATCAGGCGCTGGACGTGTCGGCTACCCAGAGTGAGCGTGACGAGGCGCGGCAAACGCTGGAAGCCCTGACCGAACAGGGCCAGCAGCTCGGTAGCCAAGTCGCTGCCCTGCAAACTCAGGTTGCCCAGAGCCAGGAGCAGGATCAGGATCTGCAGCGTCAGCTCGATACCCTGGCCTCCACCTGGCAGCGCCTGGGCGAAACCCTCGATCCGCTGCCTGAAGACGAGCAGGCACTCGCGGCCGCACAAACCCGCCAGCTCACCGAGCACGTCGAGATCAACGCCACGCTCAAAGCACTCGACGGCCTCAAGATCGAGCTAGAAAGAGCCCGTCAGGCCGCCAATATGGCCAGCCAGAAACACCAGGCGGCGCAGAATCAGCAGGCTGCCATCGAACATGAGCGCGATCTGGCCCTGGCCGCCCAGCAGGCGCTGGACGAGCAATTGATTGCCCAGGGTGAGCGCCTGAGCGCACTTGAAAGCGACCTGGCCGCGCAACTTGCGGCCTTCGGCCATGAAATGCCGCAAGACGGCACGGCCTGGCTGGCCGCCCGCCAGGCCGAGGCCACCCGCTGGCACGATACCCAGCAGCGGCGCCAGGCACTGGCCCAGCAACTGCCGGCGTTGCAGCACCAGGCAACCGAGGCCGAAAAGCAGGCCCAGCAGTGGCAGGGCCGTTGGCGGGAGGCAGAGGGCGAGCCCTTTGCCGCTGCACTGATGGAGCAAGCCGCGGCGCGCCTTGAAACGGCCCAGGCCAACTGGGATAGCGCCGAGCGCCGTTGCCTGGAACTGCGCATCACG
Organism: Pseudomonas fulva 12-X; assembly: GCF_000213805.1. Lineage (NCBI taxonomy): Bacteria > Pseudomonadati > Pseudomonadota > Gammaproteobacteria > Pseudomonadales > Pseudomonadaceae > Pseudomonas > Pseudomonas fulva. The sequence goes on from NC_015556.1 coordinate 1,249,759, forward strand.
TTGGAAGGCATCGCACGCCAGCATCAGGCGCTGCGTGAGGCCGAGCAGGCTGCGGCGCAGCAGTGGCAAACGGCACTGGACGGCAGCCCATTCGCCGACGAGGCCGAGTTTCTCGGCGCCTCTCTCGATGACGAACAGCGTGAACAGCTGCAGGCGCTCAAACAGCGCCTGGAAAAGGCCCAGACCGAAGCGCGTGCCCTGCAAGCCTCTGCCCAGGCACAACTGACCGCGCTGCGCGCCGAGCCGCAGACCGAGCACAGCGCCACATATCTGGATGAGCATCTGCAGAGTCTGCAGGCGATCTTGAAGCAACTTGGCCAGCGCCAGGGCGAGATTCGCGGGCTGTTGCAGGGCGACGATCAGCGCCGCCTCAACCAGCAGGCGCTGTTCGAAGCCATCGCCCGGCAGCAGGGCGAGTACGACAGCTGGCAACAGCTCAACAGCCTGATTGGCTCCTCTGATGGCGCCAAGTACCGGCGTTTCGCCCAGGGCCTGACCCTCGGTCATCTGGTGCATCTGGCCAATGGGCAGTTGCAGCGTCTGCACGGCCGTTACCAGCTGGCGCGCAAATCTCTCGGCGAGCTGGAGCTGGAAGTCATCGACACCTGGCAGGGCGATGTGGCGCGCGACACCCGCACCTTGTCCGGTGGCGAGAGCTTTCTGGTCAGCCTGGCGCTGGCCCTGGCGCTGTCCGATCTGGTCAGCCACAAGACGCGCATCGACTCGCTGTTCCTGGACGAAGGCTTCGGCACTCTGGACGGCGAAACCCTGGAGGTGGCCCTCGATGCCCTGGACAATCTCAACGCCAGCGGCAAGATGATCGGCGTGATCAGCCACGTCGAGGCGCTCAAGGAGCGTGTTGCCGTGCAGCTTAAGGTCAACAAAGGTGTAGGTATGGGCTACAGCACGCTGGAGAAACACTATGCAGTTTAGGGTTCTGATTCTTTGTCTGTTAGTTGCTGGCGCAGCCCACGCCGAAGACGTACAGAAAGACCACGGCCTGCAGCCGATGGACGAGCGTGGCTGCGTGCTCGGCAATGCCGGCATGCAGGCGCCGACCCTGACCCTGATGGCCGCCGCTTACGGCGAGTCCGAGGCGCGCAAGGACATGGCGCTGAAGCAGATGAAACAGGCGCTGGAGGCCGGTTGCCCGGTCGACGAGCCGGACCAGATGGGCCTTTCCGCCCTCAATGGCGCCATCCTCTATGACGAGCCGGTGCTGGTGAAGCTGCTGCTCGAGCACGGCGCCAACCCCAAGCGCAAGATCGTCAGCCCCAAGACCACCCTCAACGGCCTCGACTCCTTCGCCTTTCTCGACCTGCTCGACAAGCGCGACGGCAAGCGCGATCGCAAGGCCATTCGCAACCTGCTCAAGGCCAAGCGCTAGCGTTTCGCTTGTGCCGCTGATGGTGTTTCGCGGCGGTTGCACATTCGGCGCGGAACCATGTGGCGGGTAGGGCTATCTGTTGTAGGTATTTTTCCATCGCCCTGCAGGGGCGGTGCCTAGATTCCTTACCGATTCAGGGATGCCCATGCATAGACGTGACCTCCTCAAAGCCTCGATGATGATGGCCGCCGCCAGCGGCTTGCCGGCCAGCCTGTTCAGCCTGCACAGCTTCGCCAAGACCGCCGACGGCGAGGCCGAACCCTTCGACTTCAAGCAGTTGCAGGCGCGCGCCAAGAGCATGGCCGGCCAGGCCTACAAGAGCACCGCCGAGGTGCTGCCCAAGACTCTCGCCGAACTCACGCCCCAGCAGTTCAACGCCATCCAGTACGACCCGGCTCATTCGCTGTGGAACGAGCTGGGCGGCCAGCTGGACGTGCAGTTCTTCCACGTCGGCATGGGCTTTCGCCAGCCGGTGCGCATGCACGCCGTCGACCCCAAGACTCGCCAGGCCCGCGAGGTGCACTTCCGCCCCGAGCTGTTCGAGTACGGCAAGAGCGGCGTGGACGTGTCGCAGCTCAAGGGTGACCTGGGCTTTGCCGGCCTCAAAGTGTTCAAGCAACCGAACATCGCCAAGTACGACATCGTCTCGTTCCTCGGTGCCAGCTACTTCCGCGCGGTGGACAACACCGGCCAGTACGGCCTCTCGGCCCGCGGCATGGCCATCGATACCTTCAGCGACAAGCCGGAAGAATTCCCGGACTTCATCGAGTTCTGGTTCGAGACCCCGGCCAAGGATGCCACCCGCTTCGTGCTCTACGCATTGCTCGACTCGCCGAGCGCCACCGGCGCCTTCCGCTTCGATATCGACTGCCTGGAAGACCGCGTGGTGATGGATATCGACGCCCACATCAATGCCCGCAAGGCCATCAAGCAGCTGGGCATCACGCCGATGACCAGCATGTTCTCCTGCGGCGGCCATGAGCGGCGCATGTGCGACTTCATTGCCACGGCGATCCACGACAGCGACCGCCTGTCCATGTGGCGCGGCAACGGCGAGTGGGTCTGCCGGCCGCTCAACAACCCGGAAAAACTGCAGTTCAACGCTTTCGCCGATACCAACCCGAAAGGCTTCGGCCTGGTGCAGTTCGACCACGACTTCAAGTCCTACCAGGACACCGTGGTGTGGTACAGCCGTCGCCCGAGCCTGTGGGTCGAGCCGACCACCCAGTGGGGCGAGGGCAGCATCGACCTGCTGGAGATTCCCACCACCGGCGAGACCATGGACAACATCGTCTGCTTCTGGAACCCCAAGCAGACCATCGAGCCCGGCACCTCGCTGAACTTCGGCTACAAACTGCACTGGGCAGCGCTGCCGCCGGTCAAACCGACCCTGGCTCAGGTGCATGGCACCCGCTCCGGCATGGGCGGTTTCACCCTTGGCTGGGCGCCGGGCGAGCACTGGCCGAAAGTCTGGGCGCGGCGTTTCGCCATCGATTTCGCCGGCGGCCCGCTGGCCAAAATGGATGCCAAGGCTCAGGTCGAGGTAGTGGTCGAAGCTTCCCATGGCGAGGCCAAGGATTTCAGCATCCTGGCCCTGTACCCGGAGATCGAAGGCTTCCGCGCGCAGTTCGACTGGTTCCCCACCAGCGACAGCGTCGAGCCGGTGAACATGCGCGCCTACCTGCGCCGCGTCGACAACAAGGAAGTGCTCAGCGAAACCTGGCTGTACCAGTACTTCCCGCCGGCGCCGGCGGAGCGCCGTTACCCGGATTGGAAATCGGATAGCTGATCGAGCGAGCAGGGCAGGCGCTTCCTTTGGGCAGCGCGCTGCCCACGCTCCTGGCCGGGCTGATAGACTGGCGCACTTTTCCCGATTCCAAGAAGTGCGCCATGGCCCTGCCGTCCACAACCTACAAGGTCGATCTCAACCTCACCGATATCGACCGCAACATCTATGAAAGCCTGCGCTTCACCGTGGCCCGCCATCCCTCGGAAACCGAGGAGCGCCTGGCGTCGCGGTTGATCGCCTATGCGCTGTTCTATCAGGAAAACCTCGCCTTTGGCCGTGGCCTGTCGGACGTCGACGAGCCGGCGCTGTGGGAAAAGAGCCTGGATGGCCGTGTGCTGCACTGGATCGAAGTCGGCCAGCCGGACAGCGAGCGCATCACCTGGTGCTCGCGGCGCACCGAGAAATTCAGCCTGGTGGCCTATGGCAACCTGCGCGTCTGGCAGAGCAAATGCCTGGACCCGGTGCGCAGCCTGAAGAACATCAACGTTGTCGCCCTCGGTCAGGAGGCCCTGGCCGAGCTGTCCCAAGATCTGCCGCGTTCGCTTTCCTGGAGCGTGATGATCAGCGACGGCGAGCTATTCGTCACCGACGAGCGCGGCCAGCACGAAATCCCGGTGGAATGGCTGGCCGGCGAGCGCGAACTGAGCAACTGATGCAAACCGGCCCGGCACTGCCGGGCATCGGCCCCCGAGTCAACCGCACGAGTAGAAAACCACGTCCATGCGTATCGAGTCCCGCCCGCTTCCCGATTCACTGCCCGACCTGGGCAACCTGCCGCCCCTGTTGACCCGCCTTTACGCAGCACGCGGGGTGCGCTCGGCAGTGGAGCTGGAAAAGGGCCTGGCGCGGCTGATCCCGTTCACCCAGCTCAAAGGTATCGAGGCGGCGGTCGAGTTGCTGGTCGAGGGCCTTCAGCAACGCCAGCGCATGCTGATCGTCGGCGACTTCGATGCCGATGGCGCCACCGCCAGCAGCGTCGGCATGCTCGGCCTGCGTATGCTGGGCGCCGCTCACGTCGATTACCTGGTGCCCAACCGCTTCGAGTACGGCTATGGCTTGACCCCGGAAATCGTCGCCGTGGCGCTGAGTCGCGAGCCCGACCTGCTGATCACCGTGGATAACGGCATCTCCAGCATCGAAGGCGTGGCGGCGGCCAAGGCGGCCGGGCTCAAGGTGCTGGTCACCGACCATCACCTGCCGGGCCACGAGTTGCCGGCGGCCGATGCCATCGTCAATCCCAACCAGCCGGGCTGCACGTTCCCGAGCAAGTCCCTGGCTGGCGTCGGGGTGATTTTTTACGTGCTGCTGGCGCTGCGTGCGCGGCTGCGCGAACTGGGCTGGTTCACTGCCGAGCGGCCCGAGCCGAACCTGGGCGAGCTGCTTGACTTGGTCGCCCTGGGCAGCGTCGCCGACGTGGTGCCGCTGGACGCCAACAACCGCATCCTGGTGCACCAGGGCCTGGCGCGTATTCGCGCCGGTCGCGCGCGCCCTGGGTTGCGTGCGCTGTTGGAAGTAGCCGGCAAGCAGCACGGGCGGATTACTTCGACCGACCTGGGCTTCATCCTTGGTCCGCGCCTGAATGCGGCGGGGCGTCTGGATGACATGAGCCTGGGCATCGAGTGCCTGCTCTGCGAAGACGAAGCCCTGGCCCGCGACATGGCCGTGCAACTCGACCAGCTCAACCAGGACCGCAAGGCCATCGAGCAGGGCATGCAGCGCGAGGCCCTGGCCCAGCTCAAGGACCTGCCGCTGGAAAACCTGCCGTTCGGCCTGTGCTTATTCGAAGCGGACTGGCACCAGGGCGTGATCGGCATCCTTGCCTCGCGCCTTAAAGAGCGCTACCACCGCCCGACCATCGCCTTCGCCGATGCCGGGGAGGGCATGCTCAAGGGCTCGGCGCGTTCTGTGCCGGGCTTTCATATCCGCGACGCGCTGGACGCCGTGGCCTCCCGTCACCCTGGGCTGATCAGCAAATTCGGCGGCCACGCCATGGCTGCCGGCCTGTCGCTGCCGGCCGAGCACTTCGAGACCTTCGCCAGGGCCTTCGACGATGAAGTGCGTCGCCAGCTCTGCGAGGACGACCTGACCGGCCGGCTGCTTTCCGATGGCGTGCTGAGCATCGACGAATTCAACCTGCCGCTGGCCCGTGAACTGCGTAATGCCGGCCCCTGGGGGCAGCATTTCCCCGAGCCGCTGTTCCACGGCGCCTTCCAGCTGGTGCAGCAGCGCATCGTCGGCGAGCGTCACCTCAAGGTGGTGCTCAAGAGCGAGTGCGGCAGCGTTCAGCTCGATGGCATCGCCTTTGGCGTCGACCGCGAAGTGTGGCCCAACCCGACCGTGCGCTGGGTCGAGCTGGCATACAAACTCGATGTAAACGAGTTCCGTGGTCAGGAGTCCGTTCAGTTGCTTATCTCCCACCTGGCACCGCGCTAGCCGACCGTTAAAAACTACCTGCGTTGCCATCGCTGCGTTGAAAGCGAACTCAGAGAGCCGCTTGCGGCTAACGTGCTTTAGCGCGGCCCGAAGGGCGAGCGAAGCGAGTCATGCTCATGTACAAAAGTACAGTCGCCCGCGACCCCGGCCGCTTCCTCGCACGCTTTTGCGGGGCCACCATCGGCCTTGCGCTGGCTGCCTCGCCTACGTTTTTTAACGGCCTGCTGGTTCAAGTTTGAGCGGCGTCTCTTTCGGCGTCCGCTGGTTGATTGTTGCGCGCAATATCCTGACGCAATCTGTAACCGACGGCGGCCAGGCTTCGCAGTAGATTCATCCGTTCCGAATCCTTGGAGACGTCCATGAATACGCGTGGCTTGCTCGATCAACTGCTCAAGTCCGGGCAGCAATTGCTGCAACAGAAAACCGCTGGTAAATCCTCATCCGGCCTGGGCGACGCCCTGGGTGGCCTGCTTGGTAATGCTGGTAAGAGCTCTGGCGGCGGTAGCGATCTGGGCTCGATGCTCAAGGGCGCTGGCGGCGGTGCGGCGCTGGCCATGCTGCTGGGCAACAAGCGCGTCCGCAAGGTCGGTGGCAAGGTGGCGATCTATGGCGGCCTGGCCGCCCTCGGCGTGATCGCCTACAAGGCTTACGGCAACTGGCAGGCCAAGCAGGCTGGCGCTCCCAAGGGTGAGCCGCAGACCATCGATCGACTGCCGGCGCCCGAGGTGGAGCTGCACAGCCAGGGCATCCTCAAGGCGCTGGTCGCCGCGGCCAAGGCCGATGGGCATGTCGATGAACGTGAGCGCGAGCTGATCGAAGGCGAGTTCAGCAAGCTGGCCAGTGATAGCGAAACACAGCATTGGCTGCATGCCGAGCTGAACAAACCGCTGGACCCAGCCGAGGTGGCGCGCGCCGCCAGCACGCCGGAAATGGCCGCGGAAATGTACGTGGCCAGCGTGCTGATGGTCGACGAGGAACACTTCATGGAACGCGCCTACCTGGACGAGCTGGCCCGCCACCTCAAGCTCGACCCGGCCCTCAAGGCCGAACTCGAAGCTCAGGTCCGCCAGGACCTTCAGTAACCGTTCGAATCTGTCTGCCGGCGGCCCCTGGCTGTCCGGCAGTAGTCCCCATTCTCCCTCTGCATGTCCGGGCGCCTGTTCTACAGTAAATAGGCCCGCTCTAGCTTGCGCTGCATCCACAACGCCCCTAGAGTCCGGCAGCATGAGCTGGAGGCGCTGCCCTGCGGCGGATCAGGAATATCGGCAGATGGGGTTGAATGTGAAGAACTGGACTGTTCGCCAGCGTATCCAGGCAAGTTTTGCGGTCATCATCGCCATCATGTTGTTGATGGCCGCGGCGTCGTTCGAGCGGCTGGTGCGCGTCGACAGCAGCGCCAATCGTCTGCTCGGCGATGCGATGCCCGGCATGTTCAACATCACCCAGGTGCGCAGCGTCTGGACGGAAATCTTTCATCAGACCACCGTTCTGGTGAGCATCAAGGACCAGCATGTCTTTTCCGATGCCGAGCGCCTTTCACTGAAACAGGCCAGCGACAAGCTGGCTGAAACCATCGACGAATACCGCCAAACCATTCGCAGCGACGAGGACCGCAATGCCCTGGACAGCTTCGAGCAGACCCGTGCGCTGTTCGCCGAGCAGCAGGCCGTCGTGCTGTCGCTCTATGAGCAGGGCCGTGCTGGCGAGGCACGCGCCAAGCTGGCTGGCGATCTGACCGATACCTGGAATGCGGGGCGCACCCACCTGACCCAGATGATCGAGCTCAACCGCAACGTGGCCTATGCCGAGGGCGAAGAGATCGTCAAAGCGGTCAATCGTGCCGAAGTGAGCATGGCGATTTCCGTGTTGCTGGCAATCGTTGCCGCGTTCGTGTGTGGCTACTTCCTGATGCAGGCCATCACCCGCCCGGTGCAGCAGGTGGTCGACACCCTGCAGCAGCTGGCCAGCGGCGACCTGACCGCACGCCTGAACCTGGGGCGGCGCGACGAGTTCAACGCCATCGAAACCGGCTTCAACGGCATGGCCGAAGAGATCAAGGCGCTGGTCGCCCAGGCGCAGCGCTCGGCCGTGCAGGTCACCACCTCGGTGACCGAGATCGCTGCCACCTCCAAGCAGCAGCAGGCCACCGCCACCGAAACGGCTGCCACCACCACGGAAATCGGCGCCACCTCGCGGGAAATCGCCGCGACCTCGCGGGATCTGGTACGCACCATGACCGAGGTGTCCGGCGCTGCCGAACAGACTTCCACCCTGGCCGGCGCCGGACAACTGGGCCTGGCACGCATGGAAGACACCATGCACCAGGTGATGAACGCCGCCGAACTGGTCAATGCCAAGCTGGCGATCCTCAACGAGAAGGCCGGCAACATCAATCACGTGGTCACCACCATCGTCAAAGTGGCGGATCAGACCAACCTGCTATCGCTCAATGCCGCCATCGAGGCCGAGAAGGCCGGCGAGTACGGTCGCGGCTTCGCGGTGGTGGCCACCGAAGTGCGTCGCCTGGCCGACCAGACGGCGGTGGCGACCTACGACATCGAACAGATGGTGCGCGAGATCCAGTCGGCGGTATCCGCTGGCGTGATGGGCATGGACCGTTTCTCCGAAGAAGTGCGCCGCGGTATCGCCGAGGTCGGCCAGGTCGGCGAGCAACTGGCGCAGATCATCCATCAGGTGCAGGCCCTGGCGCCGCGCGTGCTGATGGTCAACGAAGGCATGCAGGCGCAATCCACCGGCGCCGAACAGATCAACCAGGCGCTGGTGCAGCTCAGCGAGGCGTCGGCGCAGACGGTCGAGTCGCTGCGCCAGGCCAGCGCCTCCATCGACGACCTCAACCTGGTGGCGAACGGTCTGCGCACCGGCGTCAGCCGCTTCAAGGTCTGAATCGATGGCCGAGGTAGGCAGGCCTTCGCCGGGGCGGCGTAGCCAGGGGCAACTGTTCCTGCTGTTCAGTATGGGCAGCGATCGCTACGCCCTGGACGTTCACGAAGTGGTCGAGGTGCTGCCGCTGCGCCGCTGCAAGCAGATTCCTGCCGCGCCTGCGTGGGTGGCCGGGCTGTTCGTGTTTCGCGGCACGCCGGTGCCGGTGATCGACCTGACCGCCCACGCGCTCGGCCAGCCCGCCGTGGTGCGCACCAGCACCCGCCTGGTGGTGGTGCATTACCAGTCGCGCTGGCTGGGCCTGATTCTGGAACAGGCCAGCGACACCCTGCGCAGCCCTGCCGAAGCCTTTGTGGGCAGCGGCCTAGACCTGCCGAATGCCCGTTACCTGGGACCTGTGCTCAAATCCGAACAGGGTCTGGTACAGTGGGTGCGGGTTGGCGATCTGCTCGACGACAGCGTGCGCGAGTTGCTGTACGCGGCAGCGGAGGGCAGCCAATGATCGCCCGTTTCGAGCAACTGCTGCATGGCCTGATCGGCCTGGATGCCGAGTCCGTCGGCCAAGTAGTGATCGAGCGGGCGGTTCGCCAGCGGATTGCTGCGCTGGGTTGCGCCGATGAGAATGCCTATTGGCAAGCGGTGCAGACGTCGGCCAGCGAGCAACAGGCGCTGGTCGAGGCGGTGGTGGTGCCGGAAACCTGGTTCTTCCGCTACCCGGAATCCTTCGTCGCGCTTGCCAAACTGGCCCGCGAGCGCAGCGCGCAGCTGGCCGGCGCCCGGTCGCTGCGCATCCTCAGCCTGCCGTGCTCGACCGGCGAGGAACCTTACTCAATTGCCATGACGCTGCTCGATGCTGGCTTGCCGGGCGATGGCTTTCGTATCGATGCCATGGACATCAGTGAGGTCAACCTGCAGCGCGCCGAGCGGGGCATCTATGGCCGCAATTCCTTTCGCGGCGATGATCTGAGCTTTCGCGACCGGCATTTCACGCAAACCCCGGAAGGCTTCGCGCTGAGCAGCGCCGTGCGGCGCCAGGTGCGCCTGCTGGCCGGCAACCTGCTGGCGCCCGGTTTGCTGGCCGGTGAGGCACCGTACGATCTGGTGTTCTGCCGCAACCTGCTGATCTACTTCGACCGGCCTACCCAGTGCACGGCGGCAGCCGTGCTGCAGCGCCTGATGCGTGAGGACGGCGCGATGTTCATCGGCCCGGCCGAGGCCAGTCTGTTCAGCCAGGTCGGCATGCAGGCGCTGAACATTCCGCTGGCCTTCGTGTTCCGTCGTCAGGCCGAGCGGCCAGCGCAATCGCCAGTGCCCAGCCCTCAGGCACGGGTGAAGCCTGCTCCCGTACCGCCGCCTTTTCCGCGGCCGGCCGTCAGGGCACCTGCTGCGATACCGCGTACGCCGGTCGCATCGCCGGCACCCGCTGCGGGTGCTGCCGATAATGCGCTGGAGGAAATCGCCGTGCTCGCCAATGCCGGGCGTAGCGATGAAGCTCGCGCCGCCTGCGAGCGCTACCTCGCCGCCCATGGGCCGAGTGCCCAGGTGTTCTACTGGCTGGGGCTGCTCAGCGATGTGGCCGGGCGGCGCAGCGAAGCCCAGGCCTATTACCGCAAGACCCTTTACCTTGCGCCGACCCATGCCGAAGCGCTGGCGCACCTCTCGGCGCTGCTCGCCGCCGGTGGCGACCTGGCCGGCGCCAAGCGCCTGCAACAGCGGGCGGGCCGTGGAGTGAGCCGTGATGAGCGATAATCTGCTGCCGCTGAGCGATGCCGAGCGCGACGCCGTCGACGACTGCTGGAACCGCATCGGCGTACAGGGCGACAAGACCTGCGAGCGCCTGGTCAAGCATATTCACTGCCGAAATTGCGAAGTGCACGCCGAGTTGGCCACCCGGCTACTCGACCGTTTTGCGCTGCAGCGCAGCGACGCCCAGCCCGACGAGGAGTGGACCCCGCAAGACGACAGCGAGCGCCGTTCGCTGCTGCTGTTTCGCCTGGGCGATGCCTGGCTGGCCTTGCCGACGCGGGCGCTCAGCGAAGTCGCCGCGCGCACGCCGATTCATTCGCTGCCGCACCAGCGCTCCGTCGGGCTGATCGGCGTGACCAACGTGCGCGGCGCCCTGGTGGCCTGTTTCTCCCTCGCCGAGATGCTCGGGCTCGATGCCGGTGAAGCGGTCAGCGAGCGGCGCGTGGTGCCGCGCATGCTGATCTTCAACCTGGCCGACGGGCCGGTGGTGCTGCCGGTCGACGAGGTCGAAGGCATCGAGGCGATCCCCCTCAGCCAGATCGTCGAGGCGGGTACTGGCAGCGTGCCGGTGGGCCGTCGTTTCGCGGCCGGTGTGTTGCAGTGGAAGAGCCGCAGCGTGACCCTGCTCGACGAACAGTTGGTGCAGCAGACCATCGCCAGGAGTCTCGGATGACGCCCGATCAGATGCGCGACGCATCACTGCTGGAGCTGTTCAAGCTCGAAGCCGAAGCCCAGACCCAGGTGCTCAACAGCGGCCTGCTGGTGCTCGAGCGCGACCCGCGACATGCCGGCAGCCTCGAGGCTTGCATGCGTGCGGCCCACTCGCTCAAGGGCGCGGCGCGTATCGTCGGGCTGGATGCTGGAGTCAAGGTCGCCCACGTGATGGAGGATTGCCTGGTCGAAGCCCAGGAAGGCCGCCTGTTGCTCAGCCCGGAGCATATCGATGCCTTGCTGCAGGGTGCCGATATTCTGCTTGGCCTGGGTACACCGCCTCAGCCCGGTGCGGTCGACCCTGGTATCGACGCCCTGGTGGCGCGCCTGGGCGCCTTGGCGCGCGGGCTACCGGTTCCGTCGGCGGCGCAGGCGCCAGTTTCTGCAGAAGAGCCAGTTGCCACCATGGCGCCACCCGAGCCGCCAGTTAAAGCGCCTGTCGTCGAACCATCCGTTGCAGCGCCTCCCGCCAAACCGGAGGTCAGCGAACCGGCAGGCGAGGGCCGCGCGCGGATTCTGCGGGTCAGCGCCGAGCGGCTCGATCACCTGTTGGATATCTCCAGCAAATCCCTGGTGGAGTTCCAGCGCATCAAGCCCCTGGGCGACAGCCTGCAGCGCCTGAAACGCCTGCAGGCCACTGCCCGCCGCGCGCTGGACGTGGCCCGCGAGGCATTGCCCAAGGGCGCTGTGGATGCCCAGGCCGAGGCCATGTTGCTGGAAACCCGTCAGGCGCTCGGCGAGTGTCAGCAACTGCTGGCCCAGCACATGACCGATCTGGACGACTTCGGCTGGCAGGGCGGGCAGCGCGCCCAGTCCCTCTACGACGCTGCACTGGCCTCGCGCATGCGGCCATTCGCCGATGTGCTGGCCGGCCAGGAGCGGATGCTGCGTGACCTGTCGCGCTCGCTCGGCAAGCAGGTGCGCCTGGTCGTCGAGGGCGAGGGCACTCAGGTCGACCGCGACGTGCTGGAACGCCTGGAAGCGCCACTGACTCACCTGCTGCGCAACGCCCTTGACCACGGCATCGAAACGCCAGAACGGCGCCTGGCGCAGGGCAAACCGGCCGAAGGGCAGATTCTGATCCGTGCCCGTCACCATGCCGGCATGCTATTGCTGGAGCTGCGCGACGACGGCGGCGGTGTCGATCTCGAGAAGCTGCGCCGGGCGGTGATCAGCCGTGGTTTCGCCACCGAGCAGACCGGCGAGCAGCTGACCGAAGACGAGTTGCTGGCCTTTCTGTTCCTGCCCGGCTTCAGCATGCGTGATCAGGTGACCGAAGTGTCCGGCCGCGGTGTCGGTTTGGATGCCGTGCAGCACATGGTGCGTCAGCTGCGCGGCGGCGTGCGTATGCAGCAGCGCCAGGGCGAGGGCTCGACTTTCTACCTGGAAGTGCCGCTGACCCTGTCGGTGGTGCGCAGCCTGGTGGTCGAGGTGGGCGGTGAGGCCTACGCGCTGCCGCTGGCCCATATCGAACGCATGACTCGCCTGCAGGCCGAGGACATCGTGCAGCTCGAAGGCCGTCAGCATTTCTGGAGCGAAGGCCAGCATGTCGGCCTTATCGCCGCCAGCCAGATTCTCCAGCGCCCGGAAGGCAAGCCTAGCGACAACGGCATCCCCGTGGTGCTGATCCGCGACCGCGACAGCCTGTTCGGCCTGGTGGTCGAGCGTTTCATCGGTGAACGCACCCTGGTGGTGATGCCCCTGGACCCGCGCCTGGGCAAGGTGCAGGACGTCTCCGCCGGCGCCCTGCTGGACGACGGCACCCCGGTGCTGATTCTGGATGTCGAGGACATGCTGCACTCGGTGGCCAAGCTGCTTGGCAGCGGGCGCCTGGAGCGGGTCGACCGCAACGCCCGGCAGTTGGCCGGCAGCAAGCGCAAGCGTGTGCTGGTGGTCGACGACTCGCTGACCGTGCGTGAACTGGAGCGCAAGCTGCTGCTGTCGCGCGGCTACGACGTCGCCGTGGCGGTGGACGGCATGGACGGCTGGAACGCGCTGCGCGCCGAGCACTTCGACCTGCTGATCACCGATATCGACATGCCGCGCATGGACGGGATCGAGCTGGTCACCCTGGTGCGCCGCGACAGCCGCCTGCAATCGCTGCCGGTGATGGTGGTGTCCTACAAGGATCGCGAAGAAGACCGCCGGCGTGGCCTGGATGCCGGGGCCGACTATTATCTTGCCAAGGCCAGTTTCCATGACGAGGCGTTACTCGACGCCGTGGTTGACCTGGTAGGGGAACCGCACGAATGAGGATCGGAATCGTCAATGACATGCCGCTGGCAGTCGAGGCCATGCGCCGTGCGCTCGCCCAGGAGCCGGCCCATCGCATCGTCTGGGTGGCGGGCAATGGTGCCGAAGGCGTGGCCTGCTGCCAGGCCGACACGCCGGATCTGGTGTTGATGGACCTGCTGATGCCGGTCATGGACGGTGTCGAGGCGACCCGGCGGATCATGGCGCAGACGCCCTGCGCGGTGCTGATCGTCTCGGTGGATATCGAGCAGTACGTCAACCGCGTGTTCGAGGCCATGGGCCATGGCGCCCTGGACGCCGTCAACACGCCGTCGCTTGGCGGGCAGAGCAGTGAAGCCGCGGTGCTGCTGCGCAAGATCCAGAACATCGGCTGGCTGATCGGCCAGAGCAGCAGCCGCAAGCCGATTGCCGCGGCAGCTGCGCCTGCCAACACCGCCGCCCGCCGCCTGGTGGCCATCGGCGCTTCAGCCGGTGGGCCGGCGGCGCTGGCCGTGGTGCTCAAGCAACTGCCGCGTAACTTCGATGCCGCGGTCATGCTGGTGCAGCATGTCGACGAAGTATTCGCTGCCGGTATGGCCGAATGGCTGGCCGGTGAATCGGCCCTGCCGGTGCGCCTGGCCCGCGATGGCGAACAGCCGCAGCCGGGGCTGGTACTGTTGGCCGGCACCAACAACCATATGCGCCTGCAGCGCAACGGCACCCTGACCTATACCGCCGAGCCGCGTAGCCACGTGTACCGGCCGTCCATCGACGTGTTCTTCGACAGCCTGGTCGAGCACTGGACGGGCGAGGGCATTGGCGTACTGCTCACCGGCATGGGTCGTGACGGTGCCCAGGGTTTGAAGAACATGCGCAACCGCGGCTTCACCACCATCGCCCAGAGCCAGGCCAGCTGCGCGGTGTACGGCATGCCCAAGGCCGCCGCCGAACTGCAGGCGGCCAAGGAAATACTCACGCTGGAGCGCATTGCGCCGCGTATCGTCGAACTGTTTGGCTGATAGACTAGCCGCCACCCACCAGAGACCTGCCTTCATCCGGTCCGGAGACCCACATGCAAGTCCCACCCCATTCCATGGAAGAACTCGGATCACGCAAGGACGGCGCGGTCATGGTGTTGCTGGTCGACGACCAGGCAATGATCGGGGAGGCGGTTCGTCGTGAACTGCTGGGGGAGGAGGGCATCGACTTCCATTACTGCTCTGACCCGACCCAGGCCATCGCGGTGGCCGAGCAGCTGCGACCGACGGTGATTCTGCAGGATCTGGTGATGCCCGGCGTCGACGGTATCACCCTGCTCGGTGAGTACCGCGCGCGTCCGGCGCTGCGCGATGTACCGATCATCGTGCTGTCGACCAAGGATGACGCCACGGTGAAGAGTTCGGCGTTCGCCGCCGGTGCCAACGATTACCTGGTCAAGCTGCCCGACACCATCGAACTGGTGGCGCGCATCCGCTACCACTCGCGCTCCTACATGGCCCTGCTGCAGCGTGACGAAGCCTACCGCGCGCTGCGCGAAAGCCAGCAGCAGCTGTTGGAAACCAACCTGGTGCTGCAGCGGCTGATGAACTCCGACGGCCTGACCGGGCTGTCCAACCGCCGCCACTTCGACGAATACCTGGAGATGGAGTGGCGCCGCGCGACTCGCGAGCAGACCGCGCTGTCGCTGCTGATGATCGACGTCGACTTCTTCAAGAGCTTCAACGACCACTACGGCCACGTGGCCGGCGACGATGCCCTGCGCCGGGTGGCCGCTGCGCTGCGTGGCAGCTGCAGCCGCTCCACGGACCTTGCGGCGCGCTACGGCGGCGAGGAGTTCGCCATGGTGCTGCCCAGCACCTCGGCCGGCGGCGCGCGTCTGCTCGCGGAAAAGGTACGTCGCGCGGTCACCGATCTGGGCATTCCCCACCACAAGCCCGAGCCGGATTCGGTGCTGACCGCCAGCATCGGCGTCGCCACCCTGGTGCCGCGGGTTGGCCAGACCTCGTTGCAGCTGGTCAACCTGGCCGACCAGGGCCTGTACATGGCCAAGCAGGCCGGCCGTGATCAGGTCGGCCTGGTCAACGACACCAGCGCGCTGTCCTGAATCACGGTGCCTCGTGCGCCGGCGCTTCGCCATGCAGCATGACGCGGCCGCGGCCGGTCTGCTTGGCGCGGTAGAGGGCCTGATCAGCCAGCTCCATCACCTGTTCGAGATCCGCATCGTGTTGTGGCCACAGCGCGCCACCGATGCTGCAACCAATCTGCAGCTGCTGGTTTTCCCAATGAATCGGTGCCGCCAGGGCCAGCAGCGTGCGTTCGGCGATCTGCCGGGCCTGGTTGGCGGCATCATCGGCAGCGACCTGCAGGACCATCAGAAACTCGTCGCCGCCCAGGCGCACCACCAGATCGCCGCCACGCAGACAGCCACGCATCCGTGAGGCCGCCTCGCGCAGCACCTGATCCCCGGCTGCATGACCATAACGGTCGTTGACCGGTTTGAAACCGTCGAGATCCAGATAGAGCACCGCCAGACCGTCCTGAGCGCTCTGGTTACGTTGCTGCGCCCGGGGCAGAAAGCGCGCCAGTGCCGCGCGGTTCGGCAGGCCGGTCAGCGGGTCGTGGTGGGCGCGGTTCTCCAGGGCGTCGAGTTCGGCGTGCTGGTGGGTGAGGCTTTCCACCAGGTGGCGGATGGAGTGACTGAGACGGGCGATCTCCCGGGGGCTGCCGATCTCCGGAATCACGGTGATTTCGCCACTGGCCAGACGGTCGGCCGCACGGGCGATGGTGCGCAGCGGGCGGGTCACGTAGCTGGCCAGCAGCCAGCCGCAGGCGGCGAACAAAAGGGCCAGCATCACGCTCCAGACCAGAATGGTGACGTGCATGGCCTGCACGGGCGCATCGGCCAGCTCGAGATCCTGACGGGCTACCACCATCCAGCCCAGGCCCGGGTAGTCGAGGTAGCCCTGGCTGGTCGTCAGGCCGGTGAGGTAGTCCTTGCCGTCGGGCCATTGCTGCACGGCCCAGTCGCTCTGCCGGGCCGACAGGTTCTGCATCATCGGCAGGTGCAGTTTCTGTCCGACCAGCTCGCGTGGGCCGAGCAGGATGGTGCGGTCGCGGCCGATCACGAAGAATTCCACCTGGCGGGTTTGCTCGATGGGCTTGAGGATGGCCTCGCGCACCTCGTTCGCCCAGGACCATGACAAGTGCGCGGCCAGCACGCCGACCAGACGGCCGGCGTCGTCGTGCACCGGCAGGCTGATGTCGACGAACTTCATCGCCTCGCCCGTGGGGTTGGGCAGCAGCTTGGCCAGCAGCACCGCTTCGTGCACGTCGCCGATGAACAGGCCCTTGCTGCCTTCGAGAAACACCGGGCGCTGGGCGATGCTGGCGCCTTCGAGAATGCCGTCGCTGGAGGCCAACACCTTGCCCTGGGCATCGGTGAAGCCGATCCAGGCGATGCTCGGGAACTTGCCCTGCAGCTCGTCGAGCAGGCGGCGTACTTCGCGACTGTCACCGGGGTGGCGCAGGGCGCTGAGGCTGCCAATTACCTGCAGCATGCTGGCGCGGCTCTGCATGTCGCGATCCAGGCGGTCGACCATGGTGTAGGAGACTTCGGCAAGGTCGCGACCGATTTCCGCGCGGATGCGCTGGCTGGAATCGCGGCTGATCAGGCCGCCGAGCAGCAGGCTGAGCAGACACACCAGCAACACGGTGAGCAGGGCATAGTGGCTACGCAGGCTATTCAGGCGAAGCATGGTGGCAGGGGATCCTTGGCGCGGTGGCGGGCGGCTGGCTGGAGTATAGAGGGCCATTGGTCCGCAGGTGGCCGATCAACGCTAGGGTCTGCTCCTGTTTCATGCACGGCCGCGCCGGAGCCAGTTTTTGCGCGAAGCAAGGCACGAGATGCGAGGTTTGGCAGGCCAAATGAGCCATCGAGTAACGCCGCATCGCGCAAAAACTGGCCCGGCCCTCCGGGTTGCGCGGGAAATGACCTCCGCTGTCGTTGCAGGACTTGGCAAGGGAACGACCATTCCCTGCGTCCTGCGCCTAACCGGAGGCCATTTCTCGCGGCAACGCGGCTCGCGCTGAAACGGGAGCAGACCCTAACGTGCTGCCAGAATAGCCCGAGTCGGGTATACTCCGCGGCTTTTCCGAAGTTTTACCTGCGAGTGCCGCCAGCCATGGAAATCAACCCGATCCTGAACAGCATCAAGGACCTGTCCGAGCGCACCCAGACTATTCGGGGGTATCTTTGACTACGATCACAAGCATGATCGTCTCGTCGAAGTAAACCGCGAACTCGAAGACCCGAACGTCTGGAACAAGCCCGAATACGCCCAGAGCCTGGGCCGTGAGCGCTCCACCCTGGCGCAGATCGTCGAAACCATCGACGACCTGACCGGTAGCCTGGCCGACTCGCGCGACCTGCTGGAAATGGCTGTAGAAGAGAACGACCAGGGCGCCGTCGACGACGTCGCCGCTGAAATCGAGCGCCTGCGCGAAATTCTCGAGAAGCTCGAGTTCCGCCGCATGTTCAGCCACGAGATGGACCCCAACAACTGCTACCTGGACATCCAGGCCGGCTCCGGCGGCACCGAGGCCCAGGACTGGGCCAACATCCTGCTGCGCATGTACCTGCGCTGGGCCGACAAGCGCGGCTTCAATGCCGAGATCGTCGAGCTGTCCGAGGGCGAAGTCGCCGGCATCAAGGGTGCCACCGTGCATATCAAGGGCGAGTACGCCTTCGGCTGGCTGCGCACCGAAATCGGCGTGCACCGCCTGGTGCGCAAGAGCCCGTTCGACTCCGGCGCCCGTCGCCACACCTCGTTCTCGGCGGTGTTCGTGTCGCCCGAGATCGACGACAAGGTGGAGATCGAGATCAACCCGGCCGACCTGCGCATCGACACCTACCGCTCCTCCGGCGCTGGTGGTCAGCACGTCAACACCACCGACTCGGCGGTGCGTATCACCCACGTGCCGACCAACACCGTGGTGGCCTGTCAGAACGAACGCTCTCAGCACGCCAACAAGGACACCGCCATGAAGATGCTGCGGGCCAAGTTGTACGAGCTGGAGATGCAGAAACGCAACGCCGCCTCCCAGGCGCTGGAAGACAGCAAGTCGGACATCGGCTGGGGCCACCAGATCCGCTCCTACGTGCTCGACGACTCGCGCATCAAGGATCTGCGTACCGGCGTCGAGCGTAGCGATTGCCAGAAGGTGCTCGACGGCGACCTCGACGGTTACCTCGAAGCCAGCCTCAAGCAGGGCCTTTGATCCCGCACCCCATGTGGGGCGCCGTTGCCGGTGAGCGGCGGCGCCCTGCGGATTCCCCATCGATTAGTGATTAGACGCCAGGCAGACAGACGACCATGAGCGACCAACAGCCCGACCAGCACGAACTGCAACAGGAAGAAAACAAGCTGATTGCCCAGCGCAAGGAAAAGCTTGCTGCCATCCGTGAGCAGGGCAGTGCCTTCCCCAACGACTTCCGCCGCGACAACCTCTGCGCCGACCTGCAGAAACAGTACGTGGACAAGACCAAGGAAGAGCTGGAAGCGGCGGCCATTCCGGTCAAGGTTGCCGGGCGCATCATGCTCAACCGCGGCGCGTTCATGGTCATCCAGGACATGAGCGGGCGCATCCAGGTCTACGTCAATCGCAAGACCCTGCCCGAAGAAACCCTGGCTCAGGTCAAGACCTGGGACATGGGCGACATCATCGCCGCCGAAGGCACCCTGGCCCGTTCCGGCAAGGGCGACCTGTACGTCGAGATGACCAGCGTGCGCCTGCTGACCAAGTCGCTGCGTCCGCTGCCGGACAAGCACCACGGCCTGACCGATACCGAGCAGCGCTATCGCCAGCGCTACGTCGACCTGATCGTCAACGAGGAGGTACGCGACACCTTCCGTGTGCGCTCCCAGGTCATCGCCCACATCCGCAAGTTCCTCGCCGAGCGCAACTTCCTGGAAGTGGAAACGCCGATGCTGCAGACCATTCCCGGCGGCGCCGCGGCCAAGCCGTTCGAAACCCACCACAATGCCCTGGACATGGCCATGTTCCTGCGCATCGCGCCGGAGCTGTACCTCAAGCGGCTGGTAGTTGGTGGCTTCGAAAAAGTCTTCGAGATCAACCGCAACTTCCGTAACGAAGGCGTTTCGACCCGGCACAATCCCGAGTTCACCATGCTCGAGTTCTACCAGGCCTACGCCGATTACGAAGACAACATGGACCTGACCGAGGAGCTGTTCCGCGAGCTGGCCCAGACCATCCTCGGTAGCACCGACGTGCCGTACGGCGACAAGGTGTTCCACTTCGGCGAGCCGTTCGTGCGTCTGTCGGTGTTCGACTCGATCCTCAAGTACAACCCGGAAATCACTGCCGCCGACCTGCAGGATCTGGACAAGGCCCGCGCCATCGCCAAGAAGGCCGGCGCCAAGGTGCTCGGCTTCGAAGGCCTGGGCAAGCTGCAGGTGATGATTTTCGAGGAGCTGGTCGAGCACAAGCTGGAGCAGCCGCACTTCATCACCCGCTACCCGTTCGAAGTCTCGCCGCTGGCCCGTCGCAGTGACGACGATCCGAGCGTCACCGACCGCTTCGAGCTGTTCATCGGTGGCCGCGAGATCGCCAACGCCTACTCCGAGCTCAACGACGCCGAAGACCAGGCCGCGCGCTTCATGCAGCAGGTGGCCGACAAGGACGCAGGTGACGACGAAGCCATGCACTTCGACGCCGACTTCGTACGCGCCCTCGAGTACGGCATGCCGCCGACCGCGGGCGAGGGCATCGGCATCGACCGCCTGGTGATGCTGCTGACCAACTCGCCGTCGATTCGCGACGTGATTCTGTTCCCGCATATGCGCCCGGAACTCTAAGCGTTCAACGAGCCGCCTCCGGGCGGCTTTTTATTGCTCCGTAAATGTGCGCCTATCCTTGAGGTAGCGCGCTTGACGCAATGCGCAGCAGGGTTGGACTATCAGGCCGTTGGTGGCCCCTCGACTGTCTCAAGGAGAGCATGATGAAAGCCTGTCGCGCATTGGTGGTGCTGTCGTTGTTGCTCTTGAGCGGCTGCCTGGTGACCTTCAGGGAGCCGATCCCGGCCAACGAGGCGGCGCCGATTCCGCTGCTCGGCGTGTGGTCGCGGGTAGACGAGTGGGGCGAGCTGCGTTATCTGGACATCACCCGCTCGGGCTCCAATCTGTACAAGGCCGACACCTACGTCGACAACCCGGACAACGTGCCCAGCGTGCAGAGCTACAGCTTCACCGTGGCCCACCACGGGCGGCGCTGGTATCTGTCGGCGGGCCTGCCCAAGCGCATGGGCGCCAACTACGCCATCGGCGGCTTCGAGCTGACCCAGGCCGGTGAACTGGTGCTGTTCAACCTGGATGTCGAGCGTATTCGCCAGGCCATCGCCACGGGCGAGCTGGCCGGCAACGACGTGCAGATGCCCCAGGGCCAGGGCGTGCTGGTCACCAGCAAGCTGGACAAGGTATTCGCCTACCTCAACGACCCTGCCAACTCCGACCTGTTCGTCGAAGTGGCGCGCTACCAGCGCAGCGCGCCCTGACACTTTCAAAGCAAAGAGGATTGCCATGAACAGCCACCTAGCACTCGACGGCTACCAACTGGCGGTGCGCGCGCTGTCCGACCGCATCGTCGAGGCGCAGACGCCGATCCGCGTGCTCGATGCGGTGAAATGGGACGATTCCATTCGCCAGACCTTTCTCAAGCACAAGGGCCGCGAGCTGCCGGCCATCGACCGCAGCTACTACGACAGCCGCCCGCTGCCCTTCGACCCGGCCGCCAAGAAGCTGGAATTCCAGAACATCGAGCGCGACATCACCCGCCAGCTCGGCCAGTTCAACCCGGTGGGGCAGATCATGCGCCGCATGTGCCGCGAGTACCGGATGGTGATTCGCATGCTGGAAGCGCGCGGCACCTCGGACTTCGGGCTGATTTCCCAGGAGCTGTACGGCGCCGCGTCCGACGCCTTCCACGCCGGTGACCCGACTCTGGCCGACTTGGGCCTGATGTTCTCCGACTACCTGAACAACATCGACAGCCGCGGCGACCTCAAGGACGAACCCAAGACCCTGGGCGCCAAGGAAGCCGTGGCCCTGCTGCAGAGCCGCCTGAACCTGGTGTTCGGCGAGAGCGAGAACACCATTCGTGTGTTCGAGTCCGACGGCATTCTGGCCGACGCGGCGGCGGGCGCCGACTACATCAAGATCCGCACCGACGCGATGTTCAACGAGCGCGACGTCAAGGCGCTGGAAGTGCACGAAGGTCTGGTGCACGTCGCCACCACGCTCAATGGCCAGAATCAGCCGATCTGCACTTTCCTGGCCAAGGGGCCGCCCTCGTCGACGGTCACCCAGGAGGGCCTTGCGATTCTCATGGAAGTGATCGCCTTCGCCTCCTACCCCAGCCGCCTGCGCAAACTCACCAACCGCACCCGCGCCATCCATATGGCCGAGCAGGGCGCCGACTTCGTGCAGGTCTGCGATTTCTACCGTGAGCAGGGTTTCAGCCTGGAAGACAGCTACAGCAACGCCAGCCGCGCCTTCCGCGGTTCGGCGCCGGATGGTCTGCCGTTCACCAAGGACCTGTCGTACCTGAAGGGTTTCATCATGATCTACAACTACATCCAGCTCGCCGTGCGCAAAGGCAAGCTGGAACAGATCCCTTTATTGTTCTGTGGCAAGACCACGCTCGAAGATATGCGTACGCTACGCCAGCTGGTCGATGAAGGCCTGGTGAGCCCACCCAAGTACCTGCCGCAGCAGTTTCGCGATCTCAATTCGCTGTCGGCCTGGATGTGCTTTTCCAACTTCCTCAACCACCTGAGCCTGGATCGGATCGAAGCCGACTACGCCAATATCCTCTGAGCATCGGCTCGGGGTGGTGGCGATGCGGTGCGGCCGGTCTCCACTTTCCCGAGCTGCCTGACCCGGCAGCCTGTCCCGAGATGCCGGCATGACAGCGCCCAACCCCATTCCCCTGATTCTTACCGCCATCGGCAGCGTCGCCGGCACCGTGGCGGTGCTCGGCTATTACGGCTACCTGCATTTCGCCAAGCCCGAAGACGCCTTGCTGCTGGCCGAGTTCACCATGCTCAAGACCATTGCCGGCGAGGATTACCGGGTCAGCCTCAAGCCTGCTGACCAGGTGGCGCAGTGCATCGATGGCGTGCTGGTGCTGTTCGATCTGCAGCAGAAGGGGCTCAGCGGCGTGCTGGTCGACGACGCCAAGCGCGCGGTGCGCTGCAATCCCTGAAACGACAAACCCCGCCTGAGCGGGGTTTGTTATTCAAGGAAGTCTGCAGCCTTGCGGCGCAGACTTCCTCAGGCAGGCCGGGGCCTTAGTTGCTCATCGACGAGCGCGGGGCGACCGGCTGGTTGTCGTTGGAAATGGTCACTTCCACACGACGGTTCATGGCGCGGCCGGCCGAGTCGCTGTTGCTGGCGACCGGGTATTCCTTGCCATAACCCTGGGCAACGATGCGCTGCGGGTCGACACCTTGGCTGATCAGCGCGGCGCGAACGGAGTTGGCGCGGCGCTCGGACAGGCTCTGGTTGTACTGAGCCGAACCGGTGCTGTCGGTGTAGCCTTCGACGATCACCTTGCGATCCGGGTTTTCCTGCAGGAACTGGGCGAGCTTGGTGATGTTGTGCATGCCGCCCGGCTTGAGCTCGGAGCGATCCAGATCGAACAGTACGTCACCGAAGGTCACCAGGGTGCCGCGCTCGGTCTGCTTGGCGTTCAGGCTGTCCTGCAGTTGCTTGATCTGCGCATCGCGGGCTTCCAGGCGCGCCTGGGCACGTTGGGCACCGGTCTGCTCCAAGTTCTGCTCGGTGGTGCGCAGTGCGATGGTTTGCTCAGCCAGTTCGATACGCTTGTTGGCCAGGTAAGCCAGCTGGTCGACGCGCTTTTCGTCTTCCTTCTCGCGGTAGGCCTTCTCGGCGCGCTCCAGGGCTTCACCGGCGTCCTTGGTTTCCAGGGCGGCCACTTTGACCGACTCCGGATTGGTCTGCAGGCTGGAGTAGCTGCTGCGCGCCTGTTCCAGGTTGACGTTGGGCTTGGAGGCACAGGCAGCCAGGCCGACGCTCAGGGCCAGCAGGGCAGGAATCATCACTTGATTACGCATGGTCGTTCATCCTTCTATGAATTGGCGAAAGCGGTAGCGCAGCGTTATTGCTGCTGGCCCTGTGGGCGCATCTGCTCGGCGCCACGCATGCCTTCCTGGCGCAGCTCTTCGATGCCCTGCTGAGCATCCTTGAGCGCCTTGTCAGCCTTGGCGGCCTGGGTCTTGCGGGTCGCTACACGAGCATCCCACTCGGCCTGCTCGGCCAGACGCTTGGCTTCTTCGTAGTTCTTCTCGACCATTTCCAGCTCGGCCTGCTTGAGCTTGTCCTGAGCGGATTTGGTTTCCACCGCGGCGAATTCTGTGCCGCCGGAGCTGACGGCTTCATTGACGGCGGACTTGGTCACGGCCATCTGCTCGCTGGGCGGGTTGCCCGCGCAGCCAGCCAGCAGCAGGCTGCTGCCAATGGCCAGCGCAGCGACCTTCCAGCTGGCCAGTTGGGTACGAGCATTTGGGGCAGTTTTAGTGGTCATGGTGTGCAACTCCATTGGTAAATAACTGGCAAAACAGTCGGTTCCACGATGGTTACCTGCCGGGCGGAGCTCAGGAGCGTAGAGCTGCTGAGTAAGTTTTTCTCCGGCGACCAGTGGTCGCGTCGGCATAGTTGTGTGAGTTGGCCGCTTAGCGAAACGTTCAGCAAAAAACTGCGGATTGCCAGCCGAGAGTTGCCAGTAATTGCTGCGCAGGCCACGTGGCTACTGGCCTGCGCGCATCTGACCGAGTGATCAGGTTGGCGAGGGTGGTTGCTCGGCGTCGAGCGCCTGGCGGTAGTGACGGGCCAGTTCGAGAAAGCGCGGCGTCGGCCCGATGTCTTCATACACCGGGTTGCCTTCCTCATCGGTAGCCACCACCTGGCTGCCCTGCACGTAAGGCATGCTGGCTTCCAGGTCTTCCAGCGCGGCGGCCAGCAGTTCGGCGAGCAGTTCCTCGGGGCGACGTTTCGGGTACATGTGGTGCAGCGCCGCCAGGCGGGCGGCAGCCTCCACGTCCAGGTGCACCTGGTAGGGCGTGCTGGTCAGCTGGCCGGTGGCGTTCTGTTCCCATTGCTGGACGAGCTGGCGAATTTTCATAGGGACCTCGGGGCAGGGGTGTTTCCTAGAGACCCGAGTGCATCGGCGGCGTTCCGGTCAGCGTTCGTGGGGAGGTCGGATGGGGCTTTGCTCATGGCCTGGCTTGTCAGGCGTCTCGCGGCTGGGCAATCTGAGTGCTCAGCCACGAGGCGATGGGAGACCGGTATGACGCAAATCGATGCACGTCTACGCGAGGATGTTCACCAGCTCGGTGAGCTGCTCGGCACCACCATCCGCGACCAGCACGGCGAGGCGTTTCTCGACAAGATCGAGCGCATCCGCAAGGGCGCCAAGGCGGCGCGCCAGGGCTCGGCCGACGGCGCCCGGCAGCTCAGCGAAACCCTCGACGGGCTGCACGACGACGAGCTGTTGCCGGTGGCCCGCGCCTTCAACCAGTTTCTCAACCTGGCCAATATCGCCGAGCAGTATCACCGCGTGCGCCGTCGTGCCACCGGCGAGGCGCAACCCTTCGAAAACCGCGTGTTCGACGAGCTGCTGCAGCGCCTGCGTGCCAATGGCCATGAGCCCGCAGCCCTGGCTCGCCAGGTCGCCGAGCTGGATATCGAACTGGTGCTCACCGCGCACCCCACTGAGGTATCACGGCGCACGTTGATCCAGAAGTACGACGCGATTTCCGCTCAGCTGGCCGAACAGGATCACAGCGACCTGTCGGGCGCCGAACGCGAGGCCATCGCCAGCCGACTGCAACGGTTGATCGCCGAGGCCTGGCACACCGAGGAAATTCGCCGCGTACGGCCGACCCCGGTGGACGAAGCCAAGTGGGGCTTCGCGGTGATCGAGAACTCCCTGTGGTACGCATTGCCGACGGTGATGCGCAAGGCCGACCAGGCGTTGCAGCGTGAGACCGGGCAACGCCTGCCGCTGGACGCTGCACCGATTCGCTTCGCCTCGTGGATGGGCGGTGATCGCGACGGCAACCCCAACGTCACTGCCAAGATCACCCGCGAGGTGCTGCTGCTGGCGCGCTGGATGGCCGCTGACCTGTACCTGCGCGACATCGACAGCCTGGCCGCCGAGCTGTCCATGCAGCGCGCCAACGACGAACTGCGTGCCCGCGCCGGTGACAGCGCCGAGCCTTACCGCGCGGTACTCAAGCAACTGCGCGAGCGCTTGCGTGCTACCCGCACCTGGGCCCACGAATCCCTGGCCGGGCCGGTCAATCCGCCAGCGCAGGTGCTGCACGACAACGCTGAACTGCGCGAGCCGTTGCTGCTCTGCTATCGCTCTCTGCACGACTGCGGCATGGGCGTAATCGCCGATGGCCCATTGCTGGATTTCCTGCGCCGCGTCAGCACCTTCGGGCTGTTCCTGGTGCGCCTCGACGTGCGCCAGGACGCTACCCGCCATGCCTCGGCGATGGCCGAGATCACCGAGTACCTGGGCCTGGGTCGCTACGACAGCTGGGGCGAAGAGCAGCGGCTGGCATTCCTGCAGGATGAACTGAGCGGTCGCCGGCCCTTGCTGCCGGCCGACTTCAACCCCAGCGACGACACCGCCGAAGTGCTCGCCACCTGCCGCGAAGTGGCAGCTGCGCCAGCGGCCTCGCTGGGCTCCTACGTGATCTCCATGGCCGGTGCCGCTTCGGACGTGCTCGCCGTGCAGCTGCTGCTCAAGGAAGCCGGGCTGCGCCGGCCGATGCGTGTAGTGCCGCTGTTCGAAACCCTGGCGGATCTGGACAACGCTGCGGTGGCCATCGAGCGGCTGCTCGGCCTGCCGGACTATCGCGCCGGCCTGCAGGGCCCGCAGGAAGTGATGATCGGCTATTCGGACTCCGCCAAGGACGCCGGCACCACGGCGGCCGCCTGGGCGCAGTACCGCGCCCAGGAAAGCCTGGTGCGCATCTGCCGCGAGCACGATGTCGAGCTGCTGCTGTTCCATGGCCGCGGCGGCACCGTGGGGCGCGGCGGCGGCCCGGCCCACGAGGCGATCCTGTCGCAGCCGCCGGGTTCGGTGAACGGGCGCTTCCGCACCACTGAGCAGGGCGAAATGATCCGCTTCAAGTTCGGTATGCCGGATATCGCCGAGCAGAACCTCAACCTCTACCTGGCCGCCGTGCTGGAAGCCACCTTGCTGCCGCCCCCGGTGCCGCAGGAGGCCTGGCGCGCGCAGATGGACAAGCTGGCCGCCGATGGCGTGGCCACCTACCGCGGCGTGGTGCGCGAGCATCCGCAGTTCGTCGAGTACTTCCGCCAAGCCACACCCGAGCAGGAACTCGGTCGTCTACCTCTGGGCAGCCGGCCGGCCAAGCGCCGCGAGGGCGGGGTGGAGAGCCTGCGCGCCATCCCCTGGATCTTCGCCTGGACTCAGACGCGCCTGATGCTGCCCGCCTGGCTCGGCTGGGAGGCCGCTTTGCGCAATGCACTGGAGCGTGGCGAGGGCGAGGTGCTGCGCGAGATGCGCGAGCAGTGGCCGTTCTTCCGTACGCGCATCGACATGCTGGAGATGGTGCTCGCCAAGGCTGACGAGTCGATTGCCCGGCTGTATGACGAGCGTTTGGTGACGGCCGAATTGCAACCTTTGGGTGCGCATTTACGCGACCTATTGTCGCAGGCGAGCGAGGTGGTGCTGGGCCTGACCGGCCAATCGCAGCTCTTGGTGCACAGCCCCGAGACCCTGGAATTCATTACAGTGCGCAACACCTATCTGGACCCGCTACACCTGCTGCAGGCCGAGCTGCTGGCCCGCTCACGGCAGCGTGAACAGGAGCCCGGAAGCGCTCTGGAACAGGCGTTGCTGGTCAGTGTGGCGGGTATTGCGGCGGGGCTGCGCAACACCGGTTGAAGCGTTATCGAGAGCGCTGCATTGGTGGCTGATTATGCTGGCAAAAGCGTTGATTCAGGGATGAATTGCCAGCTCAAGCGCGCTTTCGACTTTGGTGGGATGGCGTGGCCTTGGCCGCTGCGTACAAGCTTTGACAGCGTAACGGCAAATCAGCGGCCGATCGCCATGACCTGCGGCTTTTCAACGGCTTGTGCGGCATTGGAGCGCTGTGTATCTTGATCGACCTTCTGACAGTTCGGCACCTGGCCGGGCTGCCGAAATCCAGTTGCGATTGGCCCCGCAAGGCGAGTCCACAATACCAAGAACTTGAGGAGCACATCGATGCGCGTGATTCTGTTGGGGGCGCCCGGTGCCGGCAAAGGTACTCAGGCAGGTTTCATCACCAAGAAATTCTCCATTCCGCAAATCTCCACCGGCGACATGCTGCGTGCTGCGGTCAAGGCCGGCACCGAGCTGGGCCTGGCGGCCAAGAGCGTGATGGACGCCGGCGGCCTGGTTTCCGATGAGCTGATCATCAACCTGGTCAAGGAGCGCATCGCCCAGCCTGATTGCGCCAATGGCTTCCTGTTCGACGGCTTCCCGCGCACCATTCCGCAGGCCCAGGCCCTCAAGGATGCCGGCGTGCAGATCGACCACGTGGTGGAAATCGCCGTCGACGACGAAGAGATCGTCGGTCGCATCGCCGGTCGCCGCGTGCACCCGGGTTCGGGCCGTGTGTACCACACCGAGCACAACCCGCCGAAGGTGGCTGGCAAGGACGACGAAACCGGCGAAGACCTGATCCAGCGCGACGACGACAAGGAAGCCACCGTGCGCCATCGCCTGTCGGTCTACCACTCGCAGACCAAGCCGTTGGTGGACTTCTACCAGAAGCTGTCGGCCGCCGAAGGCACGCCGAAGTACAGCGCCATCGAAGGTGTCGGCTCGGTCGAGCAGATCACCGCCAAGGTGCTGGCAGCCCTGAGCTGACCTGACCTATCCACACAACGGCCCGCTTGCGGGCCGTTGTCGTTTCTGGGCATCCCAGAGCGCTGGTGAGCCCCATTCGGGTCGCTGGCAGGCAGCCACGGCAGCCGCCGTTTCGTTACTATCAGGCTTCTCCATCGCCATCTGGCATGCTCCGAATTCCAGCCGGCGCGCCGCTGCGCCTGCTGGTTTGATCGACCGTCACGAAGAACTTCGAGAAAGGCGGCTACAACCCACCCTCAATCAGAGTGCATTCCATGACCCAGAACAGAAGATTCGCCTGCTTGCCCATCGCCCTGGTATCGGCACTGACTGCATCCGTCGCATTGGCCGACGGCGCCCCCGAAAAGAAGGGCGAATGCTCGGTTGACCAATTCACCATGGCGCTGCGCTACCAGCAGCAATCTGCGGAAGTTCGCGCCTTGCAGATGCAGGCTTACAACATCGCCACCGAGAAGCTCGACGCCGCCGTGGCCAAGGCCAAGGATCCTTCCAAGCTGGCCATCGTCACCGATGTGGATGAAACTGTGATCGACAACTCCGCGCTGCTGGCGCGCGACCTCGCCAATTGCCACAACTATGATTCCTGGGACACCTGGCTGCCGTGGGAGCGCGATGGCGACCCGGTGCTGATTCCGGGCGCGAAGAAATTCCTCGAGCACGCCGACAAGCTGGGCGTGACCATTCGCTACGTATCCGACCGCTCCGAGGAGCAGAAGAACTTCACCCTCAAGGCCCTGAAGAAACTCGAACTGCCCCAGGTCAGCGCCGAGAGCGTGCTGCTGCTCGGGCCACCCAAGGTCGAGCGCCGCGAGCTGGTCGCCAAGGACTACCGCATCGTGATGCTGCTCGGCGACACCTTGCATGACTTCGATGCGCGCTTCCGCAAGAAACCAGTGGCCGAGCAGCGTGCCACCGCCGAGGCCGAATCGGCGAAGTGGGGCACCGAGTGGATCGTGTTCCCCAATGCCGGTTATGGCACCTGGTCCAAGGAGCCGCTCAAGGCCTGGGATGCCAAGCCCGTCATCGAGAAATGGTAAGCCCCGACCTGGATCGCTGATCCTCATCACCGGCGCCCTTGGGCGCCGGTGGTTTATCCGGCGGCCGCCTGTTCGCTGCATAGCGCCAGTTGGCCCGCCGTGCTGGAAAAAAACGCCCCAAACCGTTTTAATGCCCGCCCGCTCAGCCACCTCTACAGATCGCCATGACCACTCTGCTGGCCCTCGATACCGCCACCGAAGCCTGCTCCGTCGCCTTGCTGCATGACGGCCGCGTGACGAGCCACTACGAGGTGATTCCGCGCCTGCACGCGCAGAAGCTGCTGCCGATGATCAAAGCGCTGCTGGCCGAGCAGGGCGTCGCGCTGTCGGCGCTGGACGCCATCGCCTTCGGCCGCGGCCCGGGCGCCTTCACCGGTGTGCGTATCGCCATCGGCGTGGTGCAGGGGCTGGCCTTCGCCCTGGATCGCCCTGTGCTGCCGGTCTCCAATCTGGCCGTGCTGGCGCAGCGTGCGCAGCGTGAAGACGGCGCGAGCCAAGTCGCTGCTGCCATCGATGCGCGTATGGATGAGGTGTACTGGGGCTGTTACCGCGCCGAAGCAGGCGAGATGCGTCTGGTCGGGCGCGAAGCGGTGCTGGCGCCGGAACTGGCGCAACTGCCGGACGACGCTCAAGGTGAGTGGTTCGGTGCGGGCACCGGTTGGGGCACCTTCGCCGAACGTATCGGCGGCAAGGTCGCGGCCAGCGACGGGGTGATGCTGCCCCATGCCGAAGACCTGCTGAGCCTGGCCCGTTTCGCCTGGGCCCGCGGCGAGGCTGTGGTAGCCGACCAGGCTCAGCCGATCTACCTGCGCGATCAGGTCGCGACACCAAAGATGCCACCACCAGCGGGCTTCTGATCACCGCGCGACGAAAGGGTCGTCCTTTTGTCGTCAACTTCTCGGCATAACATTGCCAAGCGCGGATGGCGCAGCTAAATTGCCAGCATTCCCGCACGTCTTCCTGCCGAGCCTTCATTGATGCGTATCGACGGTAACATCGCGCCGTACTCACCGGATCGTGGCCCCCGCTCGGGGACTGCGGTCACGCCCTATCGCGAGGCGAACCGGGAAACGGAAGTAAAGCGCGAGCAGCCGGCACCTACCGCAGCAACCCAAGGCTTCGAACAGACTCCGCAGATTCGTCGTGTACAGCAGAGCAGCGCCAGCACCGATAACTTCCCTGTACAAGCGCTCGACACCACCTATCAGCCCGCCATGAGCAGCCGCGCGGCCCAGGCCATTGCCAGCTACAGCAGCACCGCGGCGTTCGCCCGCGAGCAGGACGCCCAGCAGGTTCTGGGCCTCGACCTCTACGCCTGATCGATTGGCGGTCGGCTGACCTGTCCGCGTCAGGCACAATAGCCGTTTTGGTTGTTCAGCGATTTCCGATGCTTCCGTATTTTCTTGGTTGTCCTTCCTGGAACGAGCCCGCCTGGCGCGGCAGCTTCTATCCGCCCGACCTGAACATGAGCGACAGCGTCGAGCACTATTGCCGCGTGTTCAATGCGGTGGAAGGCAACACCACCTTCTATGCGCGGCCCGATGGGGACAAACTCGAACGCTGGGTGGCGCGCATGCCCGCGCACTTTCGCTTCTGCGCCAAGGTGCACAAGGACATCAGCCACGAAGGCGATCTGCGCGATCAGCTGGGCAGCACCCAGGCCTTTCTCGACCTGCTGGCGCCGCTGGGTGAGCGGGTTACGCCATTGTGGTTGCAGCTGCCGGCACAGTTCGGCCCATCGCGGCTGGGAGAGTTGGCGGTGTGGCTGGATGAGTTCGCCAATCGGCGCATCGCCGTGGAAGTTCGTCATCCGGCGTTCTTCGACAAGGGCGACGAGGAGCGGGTGCTCAATCGGCTGCTCCACGAGCGCGGTGTGGAGCGTATCTGCCTGGATTCGCGAGCGCTGTTCAGCTGCACCTCCCGCGACCCGGCGGTGCTGCATGCTCAGTCCAAGAAACCGCGTCTGCCGATTCGCCCGGCGGCGTTTACCGACAGCCCTCAGGTGCGTTTTATCGGCGGGCCGGATCTGCAGGCCAATCAGCCGTTTCTCGAACCCTGGCTGGACAAGGTCGCCGCCTGGATCGAACAGGGCCTGACGCCCCATGTGTTCCTGCACACCCCGGACAACCACCTGGCCGCGGCCCAGGCGCTGCGTTTCCATGAACTGCTGAGTGAGCGCCTGCCAGGTCTGCCGCCGTTGCCGCCCTATACCGACAGCGAGCCCAGGGCCGAGCAGTTGGGGTTGCTTTAAAGGCAAGCCGTTCGGTTTCGTACCTGAGGGAGTGGGTTGCGCCCCGATTCGCGCGCATGGCGCGCTCCCACAATGGATTGCGGTTTGGCCACAGCCGTAGGATGGGTGCAACCCATCGAGCGTTGATGGGGCTCACCTGCGCGGCCCGACCCATCCTACGCTGGCAATGTTTTAGGCGTTCGTGACAGTGGGAGCGGGCCATGCCCGCGAAAAAACGCGTACACGCTGCGCTCCCACCGTTGACCAATCAGGCCAGGCGCAGGTGGTTATCCCAGAGCCCCGCCGGCAGCTCCAGCGGCTGCATGGCGATGCGTTCGCTGCGGCAGTCATAGAGGCGGCAACGGCCAATACCGGCGCTGACCACGAAGCCGTTTTCCACGGCGCCGACGCCGGCGCAGTCGGGCAGGGCGGTATCCAGGCGCACTGCGCCGCTGTCCAGATCCCAGATGAACAGGCGATTGCCGCGTGGCGCGGTCATCGCCAGCAGGCGCAAGTCGCTGTGCACGGCCACGCTGGCGGTGTACTGGCTCATCATCTGGCGCTGCGCATCGGCCATGGGGAAGTGCTGGAACGGCTGGCCCGGGCGCTTGATCGCCACCAGCGGCACGGCGTCCATCGGATCGCCCATGTACTGCTGGCCGCTGACCACCGTGCCGTCGCTGGCCACGGCCAGGTGGCGAACGCTGTTCATCGGCTCGGGAAGCTGTTCCTTGCTGTGCAGGATGCCGTCGCGCCCCATCAGCACCAGGCTGGCTTCCATGGCATCGAGGTTCATTTCCACTCGGCTTTCCGCCTCGGTGCGAATGCCGCCGTTGGCCACCACCAGGGTTTCGCCGTCGGGCATCCACAGCAGCTGGTGCGGGCCCAGGCCGTGGCTGGAGAGTTCGTCGCGGTGCACCAGCGTTTCGCCTTCCAGGCGATAGGCGCTAATCACGCCACGGCCCGGATCGCGGGTGTCGTTTTCGGTGGCGTACAACCACTCGCCATCCTTGTGGAACACTGCATGGCCGTAGAAATGCCGATCCTTCTCGCTGTGCAGGGTGTGCAGCAGGCGGCCATCGCGGGTGTCGATCAGGTAGCTCTCGGTGCTTGGCCGGCGCCCGACGAACAGCGCCAAGGGCAGGCCTGGGTGGGGCACCACGTCATGGCAGCGCTCGGTCACCTGGGTGACGAAAGCGCGCTCGCCATTGAGGCGATAGCCGACCGCGTAGTGCTTGCCGCCTTCATCGTTGCGCGCTGACAGCAGCAGCGGCTGGTGGCCGGTGTGGGTCAGCCTCCAGCCGCCGACGGCGCCGGCCGCCAGCAGGGTGACGCTCAGGCCGAGAAACGCGCGGCGTTTCATGCTCATGATTCAGTCTCCATCGTGGGCGTTGAAGCCCAGCTGGATGCCCAGTGCGCGTGCCAGCTCGCCTTCATGCAGGCGGTGCAGCACGTTGAGGCTATCGTAGAAGGCATTGAGGCGCTGGCGGCCGGCGTCGTCGGTGAGCAGCTCGCCGAGCGGGCGCTGCAGGCCGGCAAGCTGCTTGCGGCTCTCGGCATAGGCTGCGTCGATACGCTTCTTGAGATCGTCCTGATCGCTGCCCAGCAGGGCCTGCAGGCCATCGTTCTTGGCGCCGTGCCAGAGCTGCTCGGCACCGCTCAGTGTAGCGCCCAGATTGCTCAGGCTGGCCTGGCTGCGCCACGCTTCGGCCTGGTAGGGCTGCGGTACGCCCTTGCTCTGCCGGCCCAGGGGGGCACCGAGCTTCTTCTTCAAACCGTCGATGGCGCTGACCTGGGTGCGCAGCATGTCGGAGATCGCCTCACCCGCCTCGGCATAGCGCTCGTTGGGGAAGGTGCGAAACAGCGCCAGAGCGCCGTTGTCACCCTGCCACTGCTCCAGAACGGTTGTTGCCAGCGCCTGCTGATGCTCGCCGATGGCCACCAGCAGTGGGCAATAGCGGGCTTTCTGCTCGGCGTTCTGCAGATCGATCTCGGGATCGAACATCAGGTACTCGTAGGCGGTGAGGCCCTGGACGACCACGCTGGCCTTTTCCAGGTCAGCCGCGCCGAGCTGCGGCTTGGCCTTGACCAGTGCCTCGACCTGGCGCGCCACCAGATTCTTCTTGTCCGGCCAGAACTGCACCTGCCAGGCACGGTTGCCCTCGGCCAGCGGGCCTACCGCCAGGGGCTGCAGGCTGGCCCAGGCGCTCTGCGCGGTGAGAAACGCTTGGCGCGCGCGGCCGAGGTCTTCCTGGCCTGCGCAGAACGCCTTGGCGCTGCTGGCCAGGGCGACGTCGGCCTCTTTCCAGGTGGCGTGGGCCGGCAGCAGCACGCCTTCGGCCAGCGCCGAACTGGTGGTGGCCTGTGGGTCGGCCGGCGAGCAGGCGGCCAGGGTCAGGCCCAGCAGGGCGACGGTCAGCGGAGAACGGATCATGCGCGGCTCCTTACAGTGAATTCAGAAACGCCAGAAGCGCTGCGCGCTCCTCGCTGGAAAATTGCAGCACCTTCTGCTTGGCCGCTTCGGCTTCGCCGCCGTGCCAGGCGATGGCTTCGAGCAGGTTACGGGCGCGGCCGTCGTGCAGGAACTGGGTGTGGCCGCTGACCGTTTCGGTCAGGCCGATGCCCCACAGCGGCGCGGTGCGCCACTGGCGGCCGTTGGCGCGAAATTCGTCGCGGCCATCGGCCAGGCCGTCGCCCATGTCGTGCAGCAGCAGGTCGCTGTAGGGGTAGATGGTCTGGCCTGCCAGCTCCGGTTCGGCGGCATCGGCGGCGGTGACGAAACTGGGCGTATGGCAGCCCTGGCAACCGGCACGGTGGAAGAGGGTCTTGCCGGCCAACACCTGGGCATCGTCGACCTTGCGCCGCGCCGGCACGGCGAGGTTGCGGGTGTAGAACAGCACCATGCTCATGATGTTGTCGCTGACCTCCGGCTCGCCGCCGTGGGGTGCCTGGCGGCAAGCGGTTTGCGCCTCGGTGCAGCCGTCGGTGGGCAAGAGAGTGCTGGTCAGGCCCATGTCCTGCAGGAAGGCGTGGGCGTTCTGCTGGTTGAGCGTCGGCTGCCCGGCCTTCCAGCCGAAGCGGCCCAGCACCGTTTCCTGACGGGCATCGTCCCATACCCGGTTTGGCACGCCCCTGATGCCGTCACCATCGCGGTCGTCCGGGTCGGCGTTGGCGAGAATCACTGCTTCGGGGATCGCTTCGAGCAGCCCCAGGCCGATCATCGGCGGGGCGACGCGGGCCGAGAACAGGGTATCCGGATGCATCGGCCCGTAGCCGAGCTGGCTGATGTTCAACTGCGGTTTGCGCAGTTCGATGGTGTGCCCGTCGGCGAAGCGTACCTGTTCGGTGCTGTACTCGACGCGTACCTTGCCTTCCGGAGCGACGCCGGGATTGGCCATGTCCTGCAGCTGGCCGCCGTAGGTAGGTTCGGGCACCACACCAAGGCGCTCGAGTGCGGCGCGATTGGCATCGCCGGCCGGAATCGACAGGCGCACCAGCATCGACACAGCGTTGACGCTGCCCGGCTCCGGGGGATGGCCGCGGCCATCACGTACGTGGCAGTTCTGGCAGGCGTTGGTGTTGAACAGCGGGCCGAGGCCGTCACGGGCGGTGGTGGTCGACGGAGCGATAACCCAGGGGTTGCGGAAGAAGCTGTTGCCCACGCTGAAATCCAGGCGTCGCTCGGGCGCCAGGTTGGCGGAGGGCAGAGAGAAGGCCACGCGGTCGCTACGCGAGACGGTGGCGGCGCCGCCGGACAGCGCTTCGCCAGGTTCGGCGCTGGTGAAGGTGGGCGACTGATCGCAGGCGCTCAGGCCGAGAGCCAAACACAGCAATGGCAGCAGGCGACCGGGTGACGCGGGCATGGATGGATCCGCAGAGCTGAAATCGAGGGCGGCAATCTTAGCAGTCCGCACCGGTTTAAATAAGATGGATTTGCGTTTAATCGGCCGATACATCAGGCGCTATGGGCGGCGTACGCCATGAACATTCACCGCAAAGCGGCCCTTGTGGTCATGGGCCCAATAAAAAAGCCGGTGCGAAATCTCGCACCGGCTTTCGTTCGTTACGCGGTCAGCGCGTCGATCAGAACTCGTGATCGGCGGTGTCCGGGTTCAGGTCGTTGATGCCCAGCTTGGCGGCGGCCTGCTCGATGGCACCGGTCTGCTTGACCAGCGCAGCGATGGCATCGCGCACCAGTTGCTGGCCTTCGGCATTGTCTGCGGCGATCAGCTGGTCGAAGTGCACGTTGTCCTTCTCGGCACTGTCGACCAGCGCCTGCAACTTGGCTTCGGTGTCTTGCAGGTCGGCCTTCACGGTGCTGTCGGTGGCGGCGTCAGCCTTGGCCACCAGCTCGGACAGGCTCGGGCCGGTCAGGGTGCTGCCGTCGACCTTCTTGTACTCGCCCAGGTAGACGTTGCGAATGCCTTTGCCGTTGTAGAAGTGCGAGTTGTGGGTGTTGTCGCTGAAGCAGTCGTGCTCGTCTTCGGTGGAGTTGGCTTCCAGGGCGACCTTCATGCGCTCGCCAGCCAGCTCGCCGAGGGACAGGCTGCCCATGCCGAACAGCATCTTGCGCAGGCCGTTCTCGGCGGACTCGCCTTCCAGGGTGGCGCGGTAGTTGTCGGCCACGCCGGCTTTCCACTGACCGGCCATCTCGTCGAGGTCGGCGACCAGCAGGTCGGTGGCGGCTTTCAGGTAGGCGCGGCGGCGCTCGTTGTGGCCGCCGGTGGCGCCGTTACCCACTACATAGTCGGTAGCCGGACGCTCGCCAGCGCCTGGGCCGGTGCCGTGCAGGTCCTGGCCCCAGAGCAGGAATTCGATAGCGTGGTAGCCAGTGGCGACGTTGGCTTCGGAACCGCCCAGCTCATTGAGGCTGGCGAGCAGTTCCGGAGTGATTTCGGTGACGTCGATCTTGTCTTCGCCAACCTGGATCTCGGTGTGGGCGATGATGTTGGCGCTGGCCGCCGGGTTGCCCAGGGCGTGCTGGTAATCGGCATCGACGTAGTCGATCAGGCCTTCGTCCAGGGGCCACGCGTTAACCTGGCCTTCCCAGTCGTCTACGATGGTGTTGCCGAAGCGGAACACTTCGCTCTGCATGTAAGGCACGCGAGCGGCCAGCCAGGCCTGGCGCGCGGCTTTCAGGGTTTCATCGTTGGGGTTGGCGAGCAGGGCATCGACGGCGCTCTGCAGCTTCTTGGCGGTGCTGGCGGCGTCGTCGAACACGGCCGAGGCAATGTCGGCGTAGTGTTTGACCACGGCCTTTGCAGCGGCTTCGTCGAAGGCGCCGGCTGCTGCAGGTGCACTGCTGGTCGCTTGCGCAGCCGGGGCAGCGGCTTGGTTGGCAGGCGCCTTGTCTTCGCCGCAGCCCGCCAGGGCGATAGCGATGGTCAGCAGGCTGGCAGAGGCCAGGGGCATACGAATCATGACGAAATCCTTTGCATGTTGATGGGGAGTACGCATGGGGCTCCACGCGAGCTGTAACATAATGCGAAAGATTTGCATTTTAAGCAAAGGGTCGATGTGCCACCACCTAATCGCGCGGTTTGCGCGATTGGGTGGCAGAGGGGATCAAAGGGTGGCGGGGTTAATCAGGCGCTGTGAGCGACTGGACTGCTTGAGGTACTGGGTCAGCTCGCGGGCGGGCAGCGGCCGACTGTAGTAGTAGCCCTGACCTTCATGGCAGCCCTGGGCGATGATGTAGGCCTCCTGCTCGGCGGTTTCCACACCTTCGGCGATGACCTGCATGCCCAGGCTTTTGCCCAGCTGAATGATGGCGCGCACGATGGTGGCGTCGTCCTCGTCCTCGAGCAGGTCCTGTACGAAGCTCTTGTCGATCTTGATCTTGTCCAGCGGCAGGCTTTTCAGGTAACTGAGCGAGGAGTAGCCGGTGCCGAAGTCGTCGATGGCGATCAGCGCGCCGGAGCGGCGCAGGCTCAGCAGGTGCTGGGCGGCGGTGGTGATGTCTTCCATCAGGCCGGTTTCGGTGACTTCCAGCTCCAGGCTGCGGGCGGGCAGGCGGTACATCTGCATCAGGTTGTTGATCACCCGCGGCAGCTCGGCGTGGTGCAGTTGCACGGTGGACAGGTTGACCGCCATACGCAGCTCGCCGTAGCCCTGGTCGTGCCATTCGCGCAGCTGACGGCAGGTCTGGTCGAGCACCCATTCGCCGATGGGAATGATGCTGCCGTTCTGCTCGGCCAGCGGGATGAACAGGTCCGGGCCGACGAAACCGTGCTGCGGGTGCTGCCAGCGCAGCAGCGCCTCGACGCCCACCACGCTGTGGTCGCGGTAGCTGATCTGCGGCTGGTAGACCACGTGCAACTGGTTCAGCGCCAGAGCGTCGCGCAGATCCTTTTCCAGCTCGCGGCGGCGGCGCATCTCGCTGTCGACGCTGGCGATGTAGAACTGGTAGCGGTTGCGCGAGCGGCTCTTGGCCAGGGTCATGGTCTGTTCGGCTTTCTGCAGCAGCTTCTCTGGGCTGTCGCCATCTTCCGGGAACAGGGTGATGCCGATGGTGGCGCGCAGCTGCACCTGTTGATCGTCGAGGGTGAAAGGCGTTTCCAGATCGTCGAGCACGCTCTGCGCCAGTTCGGCGGCTTCATAGGGCTGCTCGATATCGGCCTGTACCAGGGCGAACTGGTCGCCGCCCAGACGCGCCAGGGCGCCGAGGCGACCACTGTGGCTGCGCAGGCGATCGGACAGCGCCAGCAGCAGCTGGTCGCCGGTCTGGTAGCTGAACTGTTCGTTGATGCCCTTGAAGTCATCCAGACCGACGCACAGCACCGCGACGCGGCGCTGCATGCGCCCGGAGTCTTCGAGGATCTGTTCGAGTTGCTGCTGCAGTTGCAGGCGGTTGGGCAGGCTGGTGAGGAAGTCGTACTGCGACATGCGCTGCAGGCTGGTTTCCGCCTCGCGGCGCAGGGTGGTGTTGCGCTCGATCGAGGCCAGCAGCTGGTTGGCGGTGTCGATCCATAGACCGAGCTCGTTCTTTTCATTACCGGCGAGCATCGGCAGCTTGGTTTCGCTGGGCCGGTCCGGGTTGATGTTGCTCAGGTGCTGGATGATCAGCCCCAGGGGCTTGGTCAGCAGCCAGTAGTAGACCAGGTACAGTACCAGGCCCATGGCCAGCGCGCGCAGCACGCCGGAAACGAAGATGATCACCGAGTTGGTGAGAAAGCTTTCCCCGTACAGGGCGGTGTCCAGGGTGATGTTCAGGTCGCCGTAATATTCGTTGTATGGCTCGCGGCCGACCAGGCGGGTGCTGAAGTGCTGTTCCTCGCCGAGAATCGGGTCGGTCAGCCAGCGCATGGGCAGGTCGGCGAGGGGGCGGCTCTTCTCGGCGAGCATCTGCTCGCCGGGATGGCCGATGGAGGCCTGGCGCACCGAGTCGTGACGAAACAGGCCTTCGACCACCTGCATACCCATCTCGCGATCCAGGCTGTAGACCGCCTGGGTAGAGGGGTCGCGGAACATGCCGAGAATGCGCTGGGCGTCACTGGTGATCGAGTGGCGGGTTTTGTAGATGTCGAACACGATCTGCCCGAGGCTGAGCACCACGCCCACGGCAAGCGCGGACAGCAGCACCACGCGCAGCAGTTTCACGGACAGGCTGTGCTTGAGTTCCAGCTTCAAATGGCAGTTCCTTGTGCGATGACCGGCGCCGGAGTGGGTTGAGTATTGGCAAACTCGCGGTGGCAGTCAAAGGCCGCATGCGTGCGACGCCCAATCTTGTCGCACCTAGGGTCTGTTTCGGAAAAAAACGACAGCTCTTGAGGCCGCCCGTCGCTGCGGTGAATTTACGACGGATACAAAAATGCCCCCCTGACTCGCATCAGGAGGGCATCTTCATCGAGCTAGGGCTCAGGCAGCGAAGTTCTTCGCCACGAAGTCCCAGTTGACCAGGTTCCAGAACGCCTCGACATACTTCGGACGTACGTTGCGGTAGTCGATGTAGTAGGCGTGTTCCCAGACGTCGCAGGTCAGCAGCGGGGTGTCGCCGCTGGTCAGCGGGCAGCCGGCGCCGATGGTGCTGGCCAGGGCCAGGGAACCGTCAGCTTTCTTGACCAGCCAGCCCCAGCCGGAGCCGAAGGTGCCGATGCTGACCTTGCTGAACTCTTCCTTGAACTTGTCGAAGGAGCCGAACGCCTTGTCGATGGCCGCAGCCAGTTCGCCGGTCGGCTGGCCGCCGCCGTTGGGGCTCAGGCAGTTCCAGTAGAAGGTGTGGTTCCACACCTGGGCGGCGTTGTTGAAGATGCCGCCGGAGGAAGTCTTGACGATTTCTTCCAGGCTCTTGCCTTCGAACTCGGTGCCAGGCACCAGGTTGTTCAGGTTCACGACATAGGTGTTGTGGTGCTTGTCGTGGTGGTACTCCAACGTTTCCTTGGAGATGTGCGGCTGCAGGGCATCGTGTGCGTAGGGCAGCGGCGGCAATTCGAAAGCCATGGTTATTCTCCTAATCAGGTCAGTTGCGATGAGCGCAAGGCCGATCACGGGCGGCCAAACTTGCGTCGGCGGGTTTATACCCTTTGCGACGCAGGGCAAGGATCATAGCACCGGGGCTACGCCATAACCACGCAGCAACTGTGCGGGATAGCTTGCCAGAGCCGTTGCGGGGCGTTTCAGGCGAGTTTCATCATTGCCACGCCGGCGAGAATGATCAGGCAGGCCACGGCGCGCAGCGGTGGCAGGCTTTCTTTGAGCCACAGCCGGCCGATCAGCAGGGCGAACACCACGCTGGTTTCGCGCAGCGCCGAGACCAGCGCCACCGGCGCGTGGGTCATGGCCCAGATGGCGATGCTGTAGGCCAGCATCGACATGGCGCCGCCGAGCAGGCCGGCGCGCCAGTGCGGGCCGAGCGCGGTTATGACAGCTGGGCCGCGTTGCCCGAGGATTACCAGCGCCATCACCAGGCCGTTGACCGCGAACAGCCATGCCGAATAGGAAAGCGGGTCTCCATTGGCGCGGGCGCCGCTGGCGTCGGCCAGGGTGTAGCCGGCGATGAACAGGGCGGTGAGCAGGGCATTGATCAACAGGCCGCGGCTGCTTTTGCCATGGCCGCCGCGGATCGCCATCAGCCAGATGCCGCCAACCAGCACACTCAGGCCCAGCCACTGGCCGGCGGGAAATACCTCGCCGAGCAGAAGGATGGACAGCACCGCCACCAGCAGCGGCGAGCTGCCCCGTGAAATCGGATAGACCTGGCCGAGATCGCCATGCTGGTAAGCGCGGCTCAGGAACAGGTTGTAGCCGATGTGCAGCAGCGCCGAGAGGATGATCCACGGCCAGGCGGCTGCATGGGGAACGGCCACGAAAGGCAGGGCGAGGAGGGCGACGATGCCGGCGCCGATCTGGATCAGCGAGGCGGTGAGAAAGCGGTCCAGACCGATCTTGAGCAGCGCGTTCCAGCCGGCGTGCAGGGCCGCGGCGGCGATGACCATCACAAAGACGCTGGTTTCCACTGCTGCTCCCTAGGGTCTGTTGCTGTTTCACGCACGGCCGCGCCGGAGCCCGTTTTGTCGCGAGGCAAGGCACGAGCCGCGAAGTTTAGCTAGCTAAATGAGCCGGCGAGAAACGCCGCATCGCGACAAAACGGGCCCGGCCCTTCGGGTTGTGCGGGAAATCTCGCCATGCGTCGTTGGAGGACTTGGCAAGGGAACAACCATTCCCTGCGTCCTCCGCCTAGCCTGGCGAGATTTCTCGCGACAACGCGGCTCGCGTTGAAACGGCAACAGACCCTAGGGTCAGGCGGGCTCCAGCATAGCAGTTGAGGCTGCGGTGATGCGGGCGTTACAGCGGGCTGGCGATCAGTTGCCAGGCGATGGCGAACATCATGGCCGCGACCACCAGGTCGATGATCCGCCAGGTCAATGGGCGGGCCAGCCAGGGTGCGAGCCATGCGGCGCCGAAGGCCAGGCACAGGAACCACAGCATCGACGCACTGGCCGCACCCGCTGCATAGGCCGAGGGCACCGGCTGCTGAGCGCCGAGCGAGCCGATCAGCAGCACCGTGTCCAGATAAACGTGGGGGTTGAGCAGGGTCACCGCCAGGGTCGCC
This sequence comes from Pseudomonas fulva 12-X, assembly GCF_000213805.1. Lineage (NCBI taxonomy): Bacteria > Pseudomonadati > Pseudomonadota > Gammaproteobacteria > Pseudomonadales > Pseudomonadaceae > Pseudomonas > Pseudomonas fulva. The sequence goes on from NC_015556.1 coordinate 1,291,264, forward strand.
AGCAGCACTGCGCGCAAGGAGCGCGAGGCACCTGTTTCGGTTTGCAGCCCGGCGGGGCGGCAGGCACGTCGCAGCGCCTGGGCGCCGTACCAGATCAGAAACGCGGCGCCGCCCCAGCGGGCGACACCCAGCAGCAATTCGCTCTGTAGCAGCAGGGTGGCCAGGCCGAACACGCCGGCACTAATCAGCAGCGCGTCACAGACGATGCACAGCAGCGCCACGGGCAGATGATGTTCGCGGCGCAGGCTCTGGGCGAGCACGAAGGCGTTCTGCGCGCCGAGGGCGATGATCAGGCCGGCGGTGATCGCCAGGCCGTTGGTGTAGCTCTGCCACATGATGAGAGTCCTTGAAGTGCGCAGCGATGCGGTTGACGGCTGTCAGTCTGCGCGGATCATCTGTATAAGAAAAACCAATAGTGCTGATCACTCATTAGGAAAATCGATGCTCGATTACAAGTTGCTGGCTGCTCTTGCCGCGGTCGTCGAACAGGCTGGTTTCGAGCGCGGCGCCCAGGTGCTGGGTCTGTCGCAATCGGCGGTGTCCCAGCGCATCAAATTGCTGGAGGCACGCATTGGCCAACCGGTGCTGTTGCGCGCGATACCGCCGACGCCCACCGATGTGGGCCGGCAATTGCTCAACCATGTGCAGCAGGTGCGCCTGCTCGAACGCGACCTGCAGCGACAGGTGCCGGCCCTGGAAGCGGACGGCGAAACCCAGCGTCTGCGCATCGCCATCAACGCCGACAGCCTGGCGACCTGGTGGGCCAGGGCGGTGGCGGATTTCTGCGCCAGCCACCGGGTGCTGCTGGAACTGGTGGTCGAGGATCAGGAGGTCGGCCTCAAGCGCATGCGCGCGGGCGACGTGGCCGCCTGCGTGTGCGCGGCGGAACGCCCGGTATCCGGCGCGCGCAGCCTGGCATTGGGGGCCATGCGTTATCGGGCCATGGCCAGCCCGGCCTTTATCGCCCGGCATTTTCCGGGCGGCGTGAGCACCGCACGCATCGCCCAGGTGCCGGCCATCGTGTTCGGCCCGGATGATCAGCTGCAGCATCGCTACCTGAGCGAGCTGGGCCTGTCGGGCAGCTTCCTGCACCACCTGTGCCCGTCGTCCGAGGGCTTCCTGCGCCTGACTGCCGAAGGGCTGGGCTGGGGCATGGTACCCGAGCCGCAGATGACCGAGGCCATGGCGCGCGGCGAACTGGTCGAGCTGCTCCCTGGCCGGCCCGTCGACGTGCCGCTGTACTGGCACCACTGGCGCAATGGCGGCGAACTGCTCGATCAGCTCACCCGGCATCTGCAACGCCATGCCGGTGATTATCTGGTGCCGCTGGCATGAGCACCGCTGTCGCCGGCAGCAAGACGCACTTATAGTGCGCGCAGCAGCGAGCGGAGGGCGTGATGAAGATTCTGGTCACCGGAGCAAGCGGGTTCATTGGCGGGCGTTTCGCGCGGTTCGCCCTCGAGCAGGGCCTGGACGTGCGCGTCACCGGCCGCCGCGAAGAGGCGTTCGAGCATCTGATCCGCCGTGGCGCGCAGTTCACGCCGGGCGACCTGGCCGATCCCGAGTTGGCGCTGTCGCTGTGCAGCGACGTCGAGGCGGTGGTGCACTGTGCCGGCGCCGTGGGCCTGTGGGGGCGCTACGAGTATTTTCACCAGGGCAACGTGGTGCTCACCGAAAACGTCATCGAGGCCTGCCTCAAGCGCGGTGTGCGCCGCCTGGTGCATCTGTCCTCGCCGTCGATCTATTTCGATGGTCGCGATCACATTGGCCTGCGCGAAGAACAGGTGCCCAAGCGCTTCGCCAACCATTACGCACGCACCAAGTTCCTCGCCGAGCAGCGCCTGTTCGGCGCCCAGGAGTTCGGCCTGGAAGTGCTGGCGCTGCGCCCGCGTTTCGTCACCGGGGCAGGCGACGTGAGCATCTTTCCGCGGATGATCGCCCTGCAGCGCAAGGGCCGCCTGGCGATCATCGGCAACGGCCTGAACAAGGTCGATTTCACCAGCGTGCACAACCTCAACGACGCGCTGTTCGGCGCCTTGCTGGCCGCCGGCCCGGCGCTCGGCAAGGCCTACAACATCAGCAATGGCGCGCCGTTGCCGCTTTGGGACGTGGTCAACTACGTGCTGCGCCAGCTGGAGATGCCGCCGGTCACCCGCCATGTGCCGGTGGGCGTGGCGCGCAGCCTGGCGGTGGCCAGCGAGGGCGTGTGCAGCCTGCTGCCCGGCCGGCCGGAGCCCGCGCTGACGCGCCTGGCGGTGGACGTGATGAGCCGCAACTTCTCCCTCGACATCAGTCAGGCCCGTGAGCATCTGGACTACCAGGCAAGCCATGGCCTGTGGCCGGCGCTGGACGAGTTCTGCCGGTGGTGGAAGGCGCAGGGCTGACGACCTGCAGCGGGCCGGCGCGGAACCCGAGCTGCTTGCCGTGGGTCTCTGTGGCCAATACAGGCCGTCGCGAGTCGTCGATTACTGGCACTGCGACACTCTGGCGCCAGCCGTGAATCGGTATACTGCGCGGCACTTTGCCTCCACCCTGGCTTTCTCAAGGTTCCTCACATGCGTAACGATGCCCACGACGAATTCGATGACGTACCCAGCCTGACCCCGGATCGCCGCGATGACGACGATTTCGAGCCCGAGCCGCAGCCTTACGCTCGCGCTGCTGCGGCACCGCGCAATACCAAGGCGCCGCGTGCGGCCAGCACCGGGCCGCTGTGGGCGCTGGTCGGTGCCCTGAGCATCGCCCTGGCGGGCCTGGGCTGGTGGAGCTTCCAGCAGATCAGCCTGATGGAGCAGCAACTGGTGGCGACCCAGGAAAGCTTCGCGCGCATCAGCGAGGAGGCGGCCGGGCGCATTCAGGATATATCCGGCAAGGTGGTGGCGGCCGAGTCCAGCTCCACCAGCGGCAGCGAGGCGCTGAAGCTGCAGGTGCGTCAGCTGGAGACCAAGCTGGCCGAGCTGAGCAAGCAGCAACAGGCTGCCGGTGGCCAGCAGAGCGGCCAGGACAAGCGCATCGAACAACTGGTCGCCGATCTCAAGACCACTCAGGGCGACGCGGGCAAGTACGGCGACAGCCTGAAGAGTCTGGGCAGTGGCCAGGACGCGCTGAAGACCGAGCTGGCCAATCTGAAAACCGAACTGGCCTCGCTCAAGAGCAGCCAGGGTGACGCCGGCAAGCTGGCGACCCAGATCAAGAGCCTGTCCGGTGAAGTCGAGGCGCTGAAGAAGGCCGGCAATTCCAACGCCGCCGTCGAGCGCCTGGAGCAGGACATGCTGGTGCTCAAGAGCGAGCTGGACAACCGCCCGGCGGCCAGCAACAGCGGCAGCAGCACCGCTGAATTCGACGCCTTCCGCGCGCAGACCACCCGCAGCATCAACACCCTGCAGGCGCAGATTCAGAACCTGCAGCAGCAGATCGACGCGCGTTGAGAACGATCTGCTGCGCGTCGGCCCTGCTGCGTTAAAAATAGGCTCGTAATGCTCATGTACAAAAGTACACTCCGCTTACTCGCCTATTTTTGCCTTGCAGTGCTCTAGCTCGCTAGATCGCCAATACCGCATTAAGACTATTCAAATAATCCTCAGCCAATAAAAAGCCCGCGTTTTACGCGGGCTTTTTATTGGAGCTTAGGAACGTTACAGGCGCGGGTAGTCGATATAGCCGACCGGGCCGGAACCGTAGAAGGTTTCCTTGTGCGGCTCGTTCAGTGGTGCGTCCTGGCGCAGGCGCTCCGGCAGATCCGGGTTGGCGATGAAGGGCACGCCGAAGGCCACGGCGTCGGCCTTGCCGCTGGCCAGCCAGGTATTGGCCTGATCCTTGGTGAAGCCTTCGTTGGCGATGAACACGCCGCCGAACGCTTCTTTCAGGCTTGGCGACAGGCTGTCGTCGGCTTCGTGCTCACGGGCACACAGGAAGGCGATGTTGCGCTTGCCCAGTTCGCGCGCCACATAGGTGAAGGTCTCGGCGCGGTTGGAGTCGCCCATGTCGTGGCTGTCGGCGCGCGGCGCCAGGTGCACGCCCACGCGGCCCGGTTCCCACACGCTCAGCACCGCATCGGTGACTTCCAGCAGCAGGCGGGCGCGGTTTTCCAGGCTGCCACCGTAGTTGTCGGTGCGCTGGTTGGTGCTGTCCTGCAGGAACTGATCGAGCAGGTAGCCGTTGGCCGAGTGGATTTCCACACCGTCGAAGCCGGCAGCCTTGGCGTTCTCGGCGCCCTGGCGATAGGCCTCGACGACGTCGGCGATTTCTTCGCTTTCCAGGGCGCGCGGGGTCACGAAGTCCTTCATCGGGCGAATCAGGCTGACGTGCCCAGCCGGCTTGATGGCGCTCGGTGCCACCGGCAGTTCGCCGTTCAGGTACACCGGGTCGGAGATGCGGCCCACGTGCCAGAGTTGCAGAACGATCTTGCCGCCGTTGGCGTGTACCGCCTTGGTGACGTTGCTCCAGCCACGCACCTGGTCGTCGGACCAGATGCCGGGGGTGTTCGGGTAACCCACGCCCATGGGCGTGACCGAGGTGGCTTCGCTGATGATCAGGCCGGCCGAGGCGCGCTGGGTGTAGTACTCGGCCATCAGGGCATTCGGTACGCGGCCTTCGTCGGCACGGCAACGGGTCAGCGGCGCCATGATGATGCGGTTGGCGAGTTCCAGATCGCCGATCTTGATGGGGTCGAACAGTGTGGTCATTGCCTAGATCCTCGAAACATTCGCTCGGTACGGTTGGATGGACGGGTTAACAGTTCTGGTTGCAACGCATATTGCTCAGAGCTCACGGGTGATGCGTTCGATAAAGGCGGCGATGGTCGCCTCGTTGCGTTTGAAGAAATTCCACTGACCAACCTTGCGGCTGGTCACCAGGCCGGCGCGCTGCAGGGTGGCCAGGTGGGCCGAAACCGTGGATTGCGACAGCCCGGTGGCCTGGTCGAACTTGCCGGCGCAAACGCCGATCTCGAAGGAATGATCGGGCTGCACGAAGTGCGCTTCGGGCTCTTTCAGCCAGCGCAGAATGTCACGACGCACGGGATGGGCGAGCGCCTTGATCACTTCGTCCAGGTCCAACTCTTCGGGGTTCATCGGCTCTCCTGCGTAGCTGCAACGGCATATCGCGATGGGGCGAACTTTATATCGAGACTTGGCGATATACAGATCGTTCAAGGAGATAGTGCATATCGAGCGGCATGATGGCGCGCCCCTCGCAGCCAGCCGATCGAGGCTTTAACAGGCCGTTGAAAAACGTAGGCGAGGCAGCCAGTGCAAGGCCTGGGCGGCCCCACAAAAACAGCCGAAAAAGCGCAGTTTACGTGCTGTAAATGAGCATTTTGAGGCTGTTTTTAACGCGGCAATGGCCACGTAGGTAGTTTTTCAGCGGCCTGTTAAGCTGGGGGGCATGAACTACCTCGCACACCTTCACCTGGGCGGCGATACGCCCGCTGAACTGCTTGGCAGCCTGTATGGCGATTTCGTCAAAGGGCCGCTGGCCGGGCAATGGCCGGCCGCCATCGAGGCGGGCATCGCCCTGCATCGGCGCATCGACGCCTTTACCGACAACCATCCGCTGCAGGCCAGGGCGCGGGCACGTTTTCCCGTCGAGCGGCGGCGGGTGGCCGGGATCTTTCTCGACCTGTTCTTTGATCATTGCCTGGCTCGCGACTGGCAGCGCTACAGTGACCAGCCACTGCAGCATTTCACCGACCGCGTCTATCGCGTGCTGGCCGCCGAACCGCAGCTGCCCGGCAGCCTGCAGCGCATCGCGCCGCGCATGGCGGCGCAGGACTGGCTGGGCAGTTACGAGGAGTTCGAGGTGCTGGGGCAGGTGATCGCCGGTATGTCGCGCCGCCTGTCACGGCCAGGCTTGCTGAACGGTGGGCTGGACGAGCTGCGCCGCCTTTACGAGCCGTTGAGCGAGGATTTCAGCGCGTTCTATCCCGAGCTGATGGCCTTCGCCCGAGAGCAGCGCGAGGCACTGACAACCGCCTTTCGCTGAGCGAGCCGCCGGTCAGTCCTGCCCGGCGTTCTGCAATTTGTCGAACAGCGTGGCGTCGACCTTCTTGCGTCGTGCGCCTTCCAGATGCGCGCGCATGCGGTCGGCGGCGGCGAGGCGGTCGCCCTGTTCGATCAGGTCGAGAATCTCCAGGTGTTGCTCGACTTGCGCACGGCGATGCTCGCGGGACACATCCACGCGGTATTCGACCAGGCGACGCAGGCGATCCAGGCGCTTGAGCGACTGCAGCAGAAAGCGGTTGCCGGAGAAGCCGGCGATGATCTCGTGGAAGCGCGAGTTGGCTTCGTAGAGCTCCTCGATGGTCATGCTCAGGTAGCCGCCCTCGGCGATGAACGTCTGCTGCTTGCGGCAGCTGGCCAGCAGCTCGCGGTCGATCTGGAAGGTCGGCGACAAAAGCCCCGCCGGCTCGATGATCGAGCGAAAGGCGAAGCTCTCTTCGTAAGCCTCGATGGAGTCGATCACCGGCAGCATCTTCCAGCCCTGGCCACTGCGCTGCTCGGCCCAGCCTTCCTGCTGCATGCGCAGCAGCGCTGCGCGCAACTCGGCGCGGGACACATCGAACTGACGCATCAACTCGATCTCGGTGAACTGCTCCGGCAATTGCCTGGACAGGCGCAGGGCGACGAAGCGGCGATAGACGGAATCCTCCTCGGCTTCGGCGATTTCCTGCACCAGCTCATTGAGGTCTTGCGCGGCGCGGGCCAGGAAGAAGCCGCGGTTACGGTCGTGCTTGAGCATGCCGCGCTCGGCAAGGTGGTTGAGCACGAACTTCACCGGGGTGCGCGAAGTGTTCAGGGTTTGCGCCAGGTGCGATTCGGCCAGGTGATGGCCGATGGGCAGGCGCTCACGGCGCACATAGGCGATCACCTCGCGGGCGACGCGCTTCTGCAGGGCAGTGAGTACCGCCGACGGAGTGTTGTCCTGGGCCATGGCAGTGAGCGTCGATTCCTGTCTGGGGTGGTGCGCCGGCGCCGATCGTCGGGCAGGCGCTGCATTCTGCTACGTAAACGGGGCCACGAAAAGATGCCGGGTAGCTGATGCTTTTTCAATAGTGGATTGTTTTTTATTCGTCTAAAGATCAATAATAGAGAGGTCGATTCACGAGGCCTTCGGCAATAAGTCTAAATTCATGCCGTTGCGCTCGACAGGCTGTGAATAACGTAGCGATAAAAAACATCCAAGATCCGCCTTCCGTTTTCCGCGACCACCTCGATTTCGATTCATCACCAGGCCGCTGGTGCACGTACCGAAGGGGACGCAATGTTCAAGACTCATTGGAGCAATCACCTGGGAACGCCGCTGGTCGGGGCCCTTGGCGCGGTAATCGCGACCTATATCGGCTGGCCTTTGCCCTGGATGATCGGCTCGCTGGTGGCGGTGATTCTGGTGCGCTGCCTCAGCACCTGGCAGCTGCAGCCGCTACCGGGCGGGCGCAAGGTCGGTCAATGGATCATCGGTATCGGCATCGGTCTGCACTTCACTCCGGCGCTGGTGGCGCAGATTGGCGGGCATCTGCTGCCGATCATCATCGGTGCGCTGATCACCGTGCTCAGCAGCATCGTCGGCGTCTGGTTCATGCGTCGTACTGGTGAAAGCATGGCCACGGCGTACTTCTCCAGCATGCCGGGCGGTTCCGGTGAAATGGTCAACCTCGGTGCCCGCAACGGCGCCGAACTGACCCGCGTGGCGGCGGCGCAGAGCCTGCGCGTGGTGGCGGTGGTGCTGCTGGTGCCGGCGGTGTTCAAGTTCCTGCTCGGCGACGGCGAGGTGCACCACCACGCCGTTCACGTCGACTGGCCCCGGCTGGCGCTGATCCTGCCGGTGGCCGGGTTGGCCGGCTGGTTGCTGCAGCGCTACCGCCAGCCCAACCCCTGGCTGTTCGGCCCGTTGCTGGTCAGCGCCGCGGCGAGCATCGGCTTCGATCTGAACAGCACGCTGCCGGCCGGTGCCAGCCAGGTGGGCCAGCTGATGATCGGCAGCGCCCTGGGCTGCTTCTTCAACCGCGCCTTCTTCCGCTACGCCCCATCATTCCTGGCCCGCACGCTGCTCACCACGCTGGTGATGATGCTGGTGACCTTCGTCGGTGCCGTGCTGGTGGGCTGGGCGAGCGGGCTGGATGTGCAGTCGTTGACCCTGGGGATGATGCCCGGCGGCATCGCCGAGATGAGCCTGACGGCCGAGACCCTGCAACTGGCGGTGCCGCTGGTGACGGCGATGCAGGTGGTTCGGCTGTTTCTGGTGCTGTTTCTGGCGGAGCCGATTTTCAGGCGTTGGTTGCAGAGCGATAGTCCGCAGTTGCGGCGGGCTTGATGGAAACTACATGAGCAGCGGCCATAACCTGGGAAAGCGGATATTTGCGTAGTACCTGTGGGAGCGGGGGCCATGCCCGCGATTTTTTCGCGCGCATGGCGCGCTCCCACGAAAGCACAGTTCGTAGGGTGGACGGCGCTTCATCTGTCCACCAAGGTGGATGAAAAGAGCGTCATCCACCCTACGAGACTGAACGTAAGCCGCTCCTGCGCGGTCGCTGGGATTGCGCTTTTGGCTTGTCGCCTTTGCGCCGCGGAAAAAAATGAGTTTCGGAAGATGGTGAGCCGGCTTCAAGCCGCAGCCTGCGCTTCCTGCTGCTGCACCCCATAAAGCGCCTCGCTAACCGCCGCCTGTGCTCGGCGAGCCAGTTCGTTGCGATTGCCGGAGTCGCTGGCAATCGGCTCCAGCAGTTGGATCTCCACTTCGGCCACATCGCTTTTCATCAGCCGCAGCAGGTGCGAGAGCATGTCGTCGTCGCCGATGAAGGGCGCCACGGTGCAGCGCTGTCCGTCGCGCACATAGCGTATTGCGACTGGTTGCAGGTCGATGCCGCTTTCGATGGCGCTGCTCAGCAGGCGGCCGTGGAAGGTGCGCAGGGCGGCGCCGTCGCAGGTGGTGCCTTCGGGGAAGATCAGCAGGTGGCGGCCGCCGCCCAGGTGGCGACCCAGTTGCTGGTTGAGCAGCCCGCCGTCCCCTGCGCCGCGGCGGATGAACAGGGTGCCGGCCTTGTTGGCCAGCCAGCCGGCCACCGGCCAGGTGCGTACCTCGGCCTTGGAGAGGAAGGACAGCGGCGCGAGCATGCCGATCAGCGGAATGTCGGTCCATGAGATGTGGTTGCTCAGCCACAGCATCGGTTTGCGCGGCAGTTGCCCCTGCACGCGCACGCGGAAGGGCAGGGCGTTGCCCAGGCGGGCCAACCACCAGCGGGTCAGGCGCTGGCGCAGGCCTGTCAGGTCGCGGCGGGTGAGGCGCTCGACCGGCACCAGAAAGGCGGCCAGCAGCGTGCCGACGGCCAGTACGACGGCCAGGCGGGTCAAGCGCAGATACAGACGCAGGTTGCTCATCAACATCGGGCCAAGGCTGGGAAACGGGAAGGCGCACGGCTTTTCGAGATAGCCAGCGCCCGGCGCGGCCTTTCTACCGCGCCGGGGCAGTGTGGGCAAGTCGTCGATCAGACCGCCGCCTTGAAGTGCCGTGCGTAGCGGGGGCACAGCTCGTCGCGCTTGAGCAGGATGAATACGTCGGCAACCTGGAAATCCTTGTCCCAGCATGGCTCTCCACACACCTTGGCGCCCAGGCGCATGTAGGCCTTGAGCAGCGGCGGCATTTCGGCGATCACGTTGCCGGAGACTTCCATGGCTGGCAGCGGCGTCTTCGGTTCGGCACGCAGGTTCTCGGTGCACAGGTAGCGTTCGCGCAGGCGCTGCATGATGGCCTGGGCCTGGATGCCGCCGTCCTGCATAGGGATGCTGGCGCAGCCCATCAGGTAGCGGTAGCCGCCTTCGTTGAGCACTTCGGCAAGCTCGGCCCACAGCACGGCGATGGTGCCGCCGTTGCGGTAGGCGGCATCCACGCAGGTGCGGCCGATCTCCAGCACCGGGCCTTGCAGGTGACGCAAGCCGTGCAGGGCGAATTCCTCTTCGCTGTAGAAGCGGCCCAGGCTGGCCGCCGCCTGGTGGTCGAGCAGGCGGGTGGTGGCCACCAGCTCGCCGCTGTTCAGGTCGCGCACGCCGATATGGCGGCAGTGCAGGTCGTAGTCGTCCATGTCCAGGCCCAGCTCGGCGCCCTTGAGTTTGGCGTCGAACTCGGTGCTGAACACGCGAAAGCGCAGGGCCTGGGCCTCGCGCAGGGCGCGTGGCGTGGTCAGGCGCTCGGCCTGCAGGCGACGGGACGTGTTGCGCTCGGGTGCCATGGCGTTCTGGGTCATGCCTTACCTCCTTTGCGGTCCGGGCAGCCTCGCTGCGCATGGGCCGGATTGACCTGCAGACCTGAGCGAACTCAGGAAACAGGCTCAGGCTAGGCAGGGCCGGTGTCACGCCCATGAAGGTTCGGTGATGCTTGTGTGACAGCGCCCAGGCTGCGATCAGGCGTGCAGCACAGGTGCGGCTTGCTTACCATGGGCGCCTTTCAGCCCCTCGAGCGCCCATCAACCATGTTCTTCATCCGCAATCTCGCCGTGCCCTTCATCCTCATCATCGGTGGCGTGGTCACCATGATGGTGCTGGCGATCCTTTCCCGGCAGGGCGGCGCGGTAGCGGACTGGGCGCGGGCGATGTTCCCGTGGCTGGGCGTGCTGCCAGCTTTTGGCGCGGCCTGGGCGGCGCGGCGGCTGGTGCAGATCTGGCAATGGCGGCGCGGCACCTTGAACGGCGGCTGCCCGAGCTGCACGGGCGTGATGGTCGGCGGGCGCTGCCGCATGTGCGGGCAACGCTGAAGCATCGGCAGCTTTTGCTGATCCAGATCATCACGCACGCAGGCGCTACTGCCTAAGCTCGGCGCCTTTGCCTGACAGGTGTGCCGGTATGCGCCGCGACCCCATCGTGCTGTTCGATAACGGCACCCACCGCTGCATGATGTTCGACGACCTGGTCAGCGGCGAGGGCGTGCAGTCCAACCAGTTCCTGATCATCGATAACGACCAGTACCTGCTGCTCGACCCGGGCGGCGATCTGACCTACGTGCCGCTGAGCATGGAGTTGTCCAAGCACATTCCGGTGCAGGAGCTCACCTACATCTTCGCCTCGCACCAGGACCCGGACATCATCGCCTCGCTCGACAAATGGCTGCTGCACACCAAGGCGCAGGTGCTCTGTTCCAAACTGTGGGCGCGCTTTCTGCCGCACCTGACCGCCAACTACCTGGCCCTGAGCCGCGGCATCAACACCTATGACCGCATCATCGCGCTGCCGGACCGTGGCCAGTCCTTTGCCCTCGGGCGTTGCACCCTCAAGGCGGTGCCCGCGCATTTTCTGCACTCGGTGGGCAACTTCCAGCTCTATGACCCGCTTAGCAAGATCCTGTTTTCCGGCGACATGGGCGCCTCGATGCTCGATGACAGCGGCCCGGTCACCGACTTTGCCGCCCATGTGCCGAGCATGCTCGGCTTTCACCGCCGCTACATGGCCAGCAACAAGGCCTGCCGGCTATGGGCCGCCATGGTGCGCGACATGGACGTGGAAATGATCGTGCCGCAGCATGGCCGGCCGTTCGTGGGCGGCGAGATGATCAGCGCCTTTTTGTACTGGATCGAGAACCTGGAGTGCGGGCTCGACCTGCTCGGCCCCGAGGACTATCAGCTGCCGCGCTGACAGCTGATAGGCGTCGCCCTTTGCAAGGCGCACGGCGCCGGCTATCTTGGCGCATCCCCCGTTGTCGCCGAGATGTCATGCGCCGTTTTTCCCCTCTTTTTTGTGTGAGTGAGTGATGCCCGGTCAGGTCTATCCCTGGCGCCAGGGCAATCAGTTCACCTTGCTCAACGACGGCCCGGCGTTCTTCCCGCGGATGATCGCCTGCATCGACGCCGCCCACGAAACCGTCGAACTGGAACAGTACCTGGTGTGCAGCAGCGCCTGCACCGACGCCCTGCTGCGCGCCCTGTGCGAGGCGGCCGAGCGCGGAGTTGCGGTGCGCTGTCTGTTCGATGCCTTTGGCTGCCAGGCGCTGAATGCCGGCGACCGCCAGCGCATGCTCGACGCCGGCATCCAGCTGCGCTGGTACAACCCGCTGCGCTGGCGGCGCGGCGTGCGCAACCTGTACCGCGACCACCGCAAACTGCTGGTGGTCGACAGCCGCGTCGCCTTCGTCGGTGGTACCGGCTCGACCAATGATTTCTGGACGCCGGGCGAGCCCGAGAGCGCCTGGCACGAGGTGATGGTGGAGATCGACGGGCCGCTGGTGGTTGACTGGCTGCAACTGTTCGACCGCCAATGGCAAGCCAACAACTCGCGCTTCGCCTGGCGCCCCTATCTCACGCCCCATCGTCAGCCGTTGCCGCATTTGCCGAGCGAAGGCCTCGGCTGGGGACGGGTGGCCTATGCCGATGCCCGCCAACACCGCGACATCCTGCAGTCGCTGATCCGCGCCCTCAACGGTGCCCAGCATCGCGTGTGGCTGGCCACGCCGTATTTTCTGCCCACCTGGCGCGTGCGCCGGGCGCTGCGCAAGGCTGCTGGCCGCGGCGTCGACGTGCGCCTGCTGCTCAGTGGTCGGCACACCGACAACCCACCGGTGCGCTTTGCCGGGCAGCGTTACTACCCGCGGTTGCTGCGCGCTGGCGTACGAATCTTCGAATTCCGCCCGCGTTTTCTGCACCTGAAGATGGTGCTGGTCGATGACTGGACCAGCGTCGGTTCCTGCAATTTCGATCACTGGAACCTGCGCTTCAACCTCGATGCCAACGTCGAGACGCTGGACGCCGGCTTCACCGCAGCGGTGCAGCAGAGCTTCGAGACCGATTTCCCGCAGAGCCGCGAAGTGGACCTTGAGATGTGGCAGGCACGGCCGTTCTGGACGCGTGTGCGGCAACGCCTCTGGGGCTGGGCGGACCGGTTGATCGTCAACCTGCTCGATCGACGCCGCTGATTCGCCCCAGAATCCGCAGGTACAGTTGCATGGTGGTGCCCGTGCCGGGCGCCGTCAGCACGCGCACGTCGCCGCCAGTGGTGTTGGCGAATTCGCGCGCCTGAGCCAGGCCCAGGCCGGTGCCCTTGCCGGCCTGCTTGGTGGTGAAGAAGGGATCGAAAACCCTGGCTGCCAGCTCGGCGGACATGCCAGGGCCGTCGTCCTGCACGCTCAGCACCAGATAATTGCCGTCGCTCAACTGTTCGTCGCCGATCAGTTGCTCCTGGCGCGTGGCGATCACCACCTGGCCGCGGCCCTGCATGGCGTCGCGGGCATTGCTGAGCAGGTTGAGCACCACCGCCTGCAACTGCACCTCGTCGCACATCACGCCGACATCGCGGGCGGCCAGGTCGAAGCTCAGGGTGATGGCATCGCCCAGGGTGCCGGCCAGTAGCTCGCGGGCAGCGTCGAGGCGTTCGCTGATATCCACGCAGGCCAGCTCCGGGCCGTCCTGGCGCACGTTGGCGAGCAACTGGCGGATCAGCTTGCCGCCTTGCTCCACCGCCTGCAGGCCGGTCTGCGCGAAACGCTCCACTTCGGCCGGCCGCCGCGCACGCAGCTGAGCCATCTGCAGGCTGGTGCTGAGCACCTGCAGCAGGTTGTTGACGTCGTGGGCGATACTGGCGGTGAGCATGCCAAGGGACGACACGCGGCGCGCATGGCGCAGCGACTCTTCGGCCTCGCGGTGGCGCGCCTGGGCCTGTTCCAGCTCGTCGAGCAGCGCACTGGCGTGTCGCTCGCGCTGCAGCTCCAGCATGCGCAACTGCAGCAGCGCGGCGGTCTGCCGGGCCAGTGCCTGCAGCGCCCGGCGCTGGTGGTCGGGCAGGCTGCGTGGCTTGGTGTCGATCACGCACACGGTGCCCAGCGGGTGGCCGGCGTCGGTGCGGATCGGTGCCCCGGCATAGAAGCGAATGTGCGGCTCGCCAAGCACCAGGGCGCTGTGCTGAAAGCGCGGATCCTGGGTGGCATCCTCGACCACCAGCACGTCATCGGGCTCGAGAATCGCATGGGCGCAGAACGCCAGGTCACGGTGCGTCTCGCGCACGTCCAGACCCACGCAGGCCTTGAACCACTGACGCTCGCGGTCGACCAGGGAAACCAGGGCAATCGGCGTGTCGCACAGGGTGGTGGCCAGCAGCACCACGTCATCGAAATTTTGTTCGGGGGCCGAATCGAGGATGTCGAGGTGTTCGAGCGACAGAACGCGCTCTTCTTCGTCATGCGGCGCAGGGGCAGGGCGATGGGGCATCGAGGGGTACCGCGGAAGGAGTGGCGGCATGATGCGCTGTAGGTTGTACAACAGGCAAGCAACTTGTCGGGGGCGACAGGTTGTAGAGGTTGGCGTAACCACAATGCGCGGTTTGGTACGGCAAAGTGTTGAACCGGCTTTTCGCCGCTTCGGTCACAACCTGCAGATGGCCGTGAAAGGCCGCGCCCAGCCGTTAGCCGATGAGGTGATCCATGCAGATATTCGAAGCGTTGCGCGAAAGTCATGACCGTCAGCGGGCGATGGCCGAGGCGTTGCTCGCCACCACCGGTGATTCGCCCGAGCGGGCCCAGCGTTACAGCGAACTGAAGGATGAGCTGCTGGCCCATGCCCGGGCCGAGGAGCGATTCTTCTATTCGCCGCTGATGAAGCACGACGCGGGTGTGGATCTGTCTCGCCACGGGGTGGCCGAGCACCATGAGATGGACGAGCTGCTGGAAACCCTGGAAGACACCGACCCGTCTAGCCCGTCGTGGATCGCCACGGCGCGCAAGCTCAAGGACAAGATCTTCCATCATCTGGAAGATGAGGAACACACCTTCTTCCAGCAGGCCGGGAAGATGCTGACCGACCAGCAGAAGACCAGCCTGGCCAGCCAGTACGTCAAGGATTACCAGGACGCTCTGGACTGATCACCAACCGCTATTCGACGAGCAGCTCGCGCACCCGCGAGGCCAGGGCGTCGAGGGTGAAGGGTTTGGTCAGCACGGTGATGCCGGGCGCCAGCTGGCCGTCGGTGAGTAGTGAATTGACGGCGTAACCGGTGATCAGCAGTACCGGCATCGTCGGCCTGACCAACCTTCCGGCGTCGGCCATCTGTCTGCCGTTCATGCCGCCTGGCAGACCGACATCGCTGATCAGCAAGTCAATGACCGCATCGGACTGCAGCAGGCTGAGGCCCGCTGCGCTGTCGCTGGCCTCGATTACGGTCAGGCCCAACTCTTCCAGCACATCGGTAACCAGTAGACGAATCGTTGGCTCGTCATCGACCACCAGCACCGTCTTGCCGTGTCGCTCTGCAACGGGTTGGAGTGCGGCAATGGCGCTAGGCTCGGCTTCGCTGTATGGGTTGCCGCCGTGGCGCGGCAGGTAAAGTGTCACTACAGTGCCTTCACCTTCGACCGATGTGATGTGCATCTGCCCGCCGGATTGCTTGGCGAAGCCGTAAGCCATGGACAGTCCCAGGCCGGTGCCTTCGCCGATCGGCTTGGTGGTGAAGAACGGCTCCACCGCCCGGGCCACGATATGGGCGGGCATGCCCACGCCTTCGTCGCTGACCGCCAGGCTCAGGTACGAGCCTGGCGTCAGATTCAGCGCCGCGGCCTGGGCGGTGTCGATCTGCAGGTTGCGAGTGCAGGCCTTGATCACGCCGCCGTTCGGCATCGCGTCGCGGGCGTTGATGCACAGGTTGAGCAGGGTGTTTTCCAGCTGTGAGGCGTCGACCAGGGCTGTCCACAGGTCGGCCTGCAGATCGCTTTCCAGATGGATGGCCGGGCCGACGGTGCGCTGGATCATCTCCAGCATGCCGGCGATCAGCCCGTTGGCATCGGTAGGCTTGGGTAGCAGTGTCTGCCGGCGCGAGAAGGCCAGCAGGCGGTGGGTCAGCGCGGCAGCACGACGCGTGGCGGCTTCCGCCGCGCTCATGTATCGGTCCAGTTCCTGGAAGCGGCCCTGTTCGATGCGTAGGTGCATCAGTTCCAGCGCTCCGGAAATACCCGCCAGAAGGTTGTTGAAGTCGTGTGCCAGGCCGCCAGTCAGTTGACCGATGGCTTCCATTTTCTGCGATTGACGCAGGGACTCCTCTGCCATGTGTTGGGCCGTGACGTCGCGGCCCACGAAATGGAACACCCGACCTGATGGATCCGGTGCTGCCGTCCACATGAACGTACGCAGTTCGTTGTTCTTGCTGCGTAGACGGCTGACGAAGCCGCTGATCTTTTCACCTTTACCGAGGCGCCCCATGAGATCGATTACATCGCCCCGGTCTTCCTCGACGACCACATCCAGGAACGGGATGCTGAGCAATTTTTCCGACTCCCAGCCGAGCAGCTGCGTCCAGGCCGGGTTGATGGTCTTGAAGTAGCCGTCCAGCCCAGCCGAGCCCATCAGGTCATTGGTGCTTTCCCAGAGGCGGTCGCGTTCGGCGGTACGCTTGCGCAATTCGGCACGATTGAGCTTCTCGCGGGTGATGTCACGAGCCGAGCAGTAAGTCTTGCGGCCATCGGGCACGGCGACCCAGGACAGCCAGCGCCATTCGCCGTTCCTGCAGCGGAAACGGTGTTCCAGCCCTAGGGCCGGTTCGCCGGCCTCCTTGAATTTCAGCCACACACGTTGCGTGGCTTCCTGATCCCTGGGATGGACGAATTCGAGAAAGTGGACACTGGCCAGCTCCTCTTCGCTCCAGCCCAGGGTAGTTTGCCAGGCCGGGTTGGTGGATTCGAAGTAGCCGTCGTGGTTGAGCACGCCGAGCAGGTCGGGGGTGATCTGCCAGGTACGGCCACGTTCGAAGGTCTGGGCGATGACCTTCTGTTCCAGCTCGGCATTGAGGGCCATGACCCGGGCGATGGCGCGGTCGCGTTCGCCTTCGATGGCACGACGCTCTTCGACGTTGATCAGCACGCCGGGAAAACTCAGGCCCGTACCGTCTGCAGCCAGTTCGACGCGGCCATTCGCTTCCAGCCAGTAATAACGGCCATCTGCGCGGCGCACGCGGTACTGGTGGGCATAGGGTCCGCCGCGGGCAATCGCTTCGTTGATGGCGGTGAGCAGGCTGTCGATATCGTCCGGGTGCACCGTCGCGACTACCTGCTGCAGGCTCAGACCGCGGCGGCCCAGCGCCGGGTCGAGGCCGAAGCTGCGGGCGAAGGCTTCGTCGACGGTGAACTGGTTGCTGGGCAAATCCCAGAACCAGGTACCGATGATCGCCCCGGCGGCCAGCGCCAGCTGCACCCGCTCGGCGTTGGCGACGGCCGGCTGCTCGATGGTGACCACCCGGGTGGTTTCGATGGCGACATTCAGGAAGCCGGCGACCTGGCCTGAATCGTCGCGCAGCGGGCTGTAGGAGAAGGTCCAGTAGGTGTCTTCGGGCTGGCCGCTGCGGTGCAGCAGCAGGTGCAGGTTTTCGTCATGCACCGGCTCGCCACGTAGCACCTGTTCCACCAGTGGGCCAAGGGTCGGCCACACGTCCGCCCAGGCAATTTCGATGGGCTGGCCCAGGGCGTCTGGGTGGTGCTTGCCGAGAATCGTCGCGTAGGGCTCGTTGTACAGCAAGGTGCGCTGCGGGCCCCAGACGGCGCACATGGCGAAGCTGCTGGTGGCCATGACCGCGCATGTGGTACGCAGCGCGGCGGGCCAGCTTTCCTGGAGGCCGAGCGGCGTGGCGGCCCAGTCGAAATCATCGAGGATGGATGGCACGGGAAGCCCTCCCCAGGCGCTGTGGATCGGCGCCCAGTGTGCCTGAGCACGCGCGGCAAACCCAGCGGCATTTGCGATCATTTTCAAGGGATTTTGCGGGGTTCTCGCAGGAAACGACCCGCATCCCTATCGCAGGCTTATACAGCTCTCATTCGTTGTAGAACTTCTCGAGACGCCGCTGCTCGAATCACCTACAGGGGCGCATTCAGTCGGCCCCGCCAGCAACGCTATAGGTAAGCCGATGCCAACAGGTGGCAAGCACGATTTCCGAGTCGACAACGCCTCGTCGGGCGACATTTCCGGCTCGGGGAAGAACATCTTCTTCGCTGCGGTGGAAACCACCCGCATGCCGATGATCGTGACCGATCCCAACCGCCCCGATAACCCGATCATTTTCGCCAACAACGCCTTTCTGGAAATGACCGGCTATGAGAGCGAGGAAATCGTTGGCCAGAACTGCCGCTTTCTGCAGGGCGCGGAAACCGATCGCTCGGTGGTCGCCCAGGTGCGCGAGGCGATCAGCAAACGCCAGGAGGTCTCGGTCGAGCTGATCAACTACCGCAAGGACGGCTCGACCTTCTGGAACGCGCTGTTCATCTCGCCGGTGTACAACGATGCCGGCGAGCTGATCTATTTCTTCGCCTCGCAGCTGGATATCAGCCGCCGCCGCGACGCCGAGGAAGGTCTGCGTCAGGCGCAGAAGATGGAGGCCCTGGGTCAGCTGACTGGTGGCATCGCCCACGACTTCAACAATCTGCTGCAGGTGATGATCGGCTATCTGGAAGTGCTCGAACGTACCGCCAGCAAGCCCGAATACGATGCCGAACGCATCCTGCGCTGCGTGAACAACGCCCGCAACGCCGCCGACCGCGCCGCCACGCTGACCCAGCAACTGCTGGCGTTCTCGCGCAAGCAGAAACTCGAAGGCCGGGTGCTCAATCTCAACGGCCTGATCAGCGGCTTCAAGGAGTTGGGCGAACGCACCCTGGGCCACGCCAACCTGCGCCTGACCCTGGACAAAACCCTGTGGAACTGCCGCATCGACCCGACCCAGGCCGAGGTGGCGTTTCTCAATATCCTGATCAACGCCCGCGACGCCCTGGAAGGCCGCGACCAGCCCGTGGTGCATATCGAAACCAAGAACGTCACCGTCGAAGAGCTGGGCAGCATGTCCTACGACGGCCTGATGCCCGGCCGCTACGTCAGCGTGGCGATTACCGACAACGGCATGGGCATGTCCGACAGCGTAAGTAGCCGGGTGATGGACCCGTTCTTCACCACCAAGGAGGAAGGCAAGGGCTCCGGGCTCGGCCTGTCGATGGTCTACGGCTTCGTCAAACAATCCGGCGGCACGGTGCGCATCTATTCGGAGGAGGGCGTCGGCACCACGCTGCGCCTGTACTTCCCGGCCGACGACAGCCAGGTAATCCACAGCCCGGCGAAGGAGCGCACCAACGAGCGCAACGGCACCGAGCGCGTGCTGGTGGTCGAGGACCGTCCGGACGTCGCCGACCTGGCGCGCATGGTGCTCGAGGATTACGGCTACGTCGCCGACATCGCCCTCAATGCTCGCGAGGCGCTGCTGCGTCTGGACGTGGCCGAGTACGACCTGCTGTTCACCGACCTGATCATGCCCGGCGGCATGAACGGCGTGATGCTCGCTCGCGAAGCGCGACGCCGCAAACCGGGCCTCAAGGTATTGCTGACTACCGGCTATGCGGAGAACTCCCTGGAGCGCACCGATGCCGGCGGCAGCGAGTACGACGTGATCTCCAAGCCCTACGTGCCCAACGAGCTGGCGCGCAAGGTACGCCAGGTGATCGACGGGCCGACCGGCGTGGGTTGAGAGCGGGGGCCGCACGCGTCTATTCGGCGTGTTGCGGCTCTTTCGCATTACCCGGACGAGTGGTCGCAAGACTATACGAACTGTTCTGCATGTATCCGCCTCACAGAGGTATGGACAAATACATCAGCAGATTCATGACGGAAACCGGCTGCCAGCTCGAACTTGAACGAGGTCCCACCGGCATCTGCTTCAAGGCGATATCCAACGACGGACAATGCCTGGGGCAACGGCACCTGAGTACGTCACAACTGGGCAACGGCGCCCTCGTGCAAGCGGTGATGCTGGACTTCATTGCCCAGGTCAGGCGCTTGCTGGAGCGTGATGGCCGAACCATCGCCAAGCCCGCCAGCTCGCTTAGGGACAACTCGGATCCGGCACCCGGTAGCTGAGTCGCTACCATCCAGGGCATAAACCCCCTTCCAAACGGCTGCTTCGCAGCTACCTCGCCCGCTCATGTGCCGTATACAGTGAAGGCCTTTCGCTGCTACCGGTCGTCCCCGTATGAATCTCTGGTTTCGCCTTCTTCTGATGCTTCTGCGCCGCCCCTGGCGCAAACCCGTTTCGGCGTTCGACACCACCGTGGTGCGCATGCGCGTGTGGCCACTGGATCTGGACTTCAATCGTCATGTCACCAATGGTCGTTATTTCACGCTCGCCGATGTCGGGCGCATGGATTACGTGCTGCGCAGCGGCGCCTTCCGGGTGGCGCTGCGCAATCGGGCGCTGCCCATCGTCGGCGACGTGTGGGGCAAATTTCGCCGTGAGCTGAAGCTGTTCGAGGCCTTCGAAATTCATTCCCGTCTGCTCGGCTGGGATGACAAGTGGAGCTTCATGGAACACCGCTTCGTCAAGGGCGAGCGTGTGGTCGGCGTGGTGATCATGCGCGGCCTACTTCGCGGGCCTAAAGGCAACGTGTTGCCGGGCGAATTCGCCGCCGAACTGCGCTTGCCCGAGCAATCGCCGCCGTTGCCGGCGTGGCTGAGCGACTGGTCCGCCAGTTGCGACCAGTTGAGCGTGCAGTTGCGCGATGAGGAGCAGTAGCGGCGGGCTGTAGTGCCTACTCGCCGGAGGCAGTACGCCGTGACAGGTTGGCAGCGGGCCTGTGAACCTTAAGCTGGCTTGCCAAAAGAAAAACGCGAGCCCTGGGCTCGCGTTTTTTTGAGCGGCGCAGCCTGGCCGTCAGGCCAGCTTGGCCAGATCGGCTGCGTCGAAGCCCGGCAGCGGCTCACCCTGGCGGACCTTGTTGGCCCATTCGGCATCGGAAATCAGCACGCGGCCGACGGCGATCAGGTCGAACTCCTCACGCTCCATGCGCAGGTGAAGGTTGTCCAGCACCGCTGCGCCGGAGCCCTTGCCGCCGAATGCGCCGAAGAAGTCGCCATCCAGGCCCACCGAACCGACGCTGATGGTCGGTGCACCCGTCAATTTCTTCGCCCAACCGGCGAAGTTCAGGCCTTCGGCACCGTCGATCTCGGGGAATTCCGGCTCCCAGAAGCGGCGCTGCGAGCAGTGCAGGATATCCACACCAGCGTCGACCAGCGGCGCCAGCCATTCGCTCATCTGCTCCGGCGTGGTGGCCAGGCGCGCGGCGTAGTCCTGCTGCTTCCACTGGCTGACCCGCAGGATCAGCGGGAAGTCCTCGCCCACCGCAGCACGCACGGCACGCACCGCTTCGGCGGCGAAGCGCGAGCGCTCGGCGATGGTGGCGCCGCCAAAGGCGTCGGTGCGGGTATTGGTGCCGGGCCAGAAGAACTGGTCGATCAGGTAACCATGGGCGCCATGCAGCTCCACGGTATCGAAGCCCTGGCGCTTGGCGTCGGCAGCGGCGCTAGCGAAGGCGGCCACGGTGTCGGCGATGTCTTCCAGGCTCATCGCCACACCGCGCGGATCATCCGGCGCAACCAGGCCGGACGGGCTTTCTACCGGCGCGTCCGGCACCCATTCGCCGCGCGAGCGGGTCGACCCGGTGTGCCAGATCTGCGGGCCGATGCGCCCGCCAGCGGCATGCACCGCTTTGGCCACTTCGCCCCAGCCGGCCAGGGCCGCCTCGCCGTGGAAGAACGGGATGCCCGGCATGTTGCGCGAGGCCGGGCGGTCGATCACCGTACCTTCGGTAAGAATCAGCCCTACACCGCCCGCGGCGCGGCGCCGGTAGTACTCGGCATGCGCCTGGCCGGGAATACCTTCCGGCGCCATGCCGCGAGTCATGGGCGCCATGACGATGCGATTGGGCAGATCCAGGCTTTTCAGTTTGAAGGGGCTGAACAGAACGTCAGACATGAACACCTCATCTCGGGTCGAATGGCCGCTGCAATCAGCGGCTTACAAAAAAGGGGCTGGCTCGGCGCGGGATAACCGCCTGCAGCAGCGCCAGCGAAGCGCCGCCATATGCCCATGACCGGCAGCGCGTTGCAAGCGTCGGCGTGCGCCATTCATGGCGCGAATAATCCGCAGCACTTCGGGGGAAACGACGGCCACTTGGCTGGCGCGAAAATCTCTAGCAGGCAGTATGATGGCGTATGGCTATGCCATGCGGTGCTGCATGGCGCTCGGGAGTGTGGGAGAGGGCATGGATCCGCTGAGCAAGACGCAACTCAAGGAGCTGGTGCGACGGGTGATCGTTGCCCAGGGCAACGCGTTCATCAAGGAACTGCTGCGTGGCACCAACGCCAGGATCGGCGCGACCAAGGAGGACTTCGCTGCCAACCTGGACGCCGCCATCGATGCTGACGAGCTGACCCAGGAAAGGCTCGAAGCCTGGCTGGCGGAGGTCGAGGGCTGGGGCGACCAGCATCTTTATCTGATTGCACCGCCGCAAGTCGATCCGCACGCGTTGGCCGCCGGCATTGCTGCCAGCCCCTATGCCGAAGCGCTTGATGCCAGCGCCAGCCTGGACTTTCCCGAAGCGCTCACGCTCAAGCACATCGCGCTGAACGACAGCGGGCTGTCGATGCTCTGGCATCAGGGCAAGGCCGGCTGGAATCGCTTCAAACCCAAGGACTTCAGCCTCGATGAAGGGCTGGAGCACTACCGTTTCGATGCCTACCGGCAGCGCCTGGACCGCAGTGTGGTGCGTTTCGAGTGGCGCTTCGCCGACCCCTACTGCCTGGTGCTGATTCACCGTAACCCCGAGATCGACCACAAAGCGGTGTTCGGGGACATCCGCCGCACGCTGGCCGCCATTGGTTGTGCGGATGTGGCGGCCAGGCCGATCCCGCTGGATCAGGCGGTAAAGGTCGCGGCGAGCAAAGGCAAGGGCGTGCATTCGACCCGCTTCGAGCTCGATGGAGGCTATGTGGAAATGGCCTCGACCCTGGCCGAAGGCGGAATCGACGCCGTCGAGCCGGTGCGCGTGGTGCTGCAGGCGGTGGACACCGGCCAGTTCGACCGCGCCCAGGGCATGCTGCATTTCGCTGCCGAAGAACACGGCACCAGTCGGCGTATCGCCGTGCAGGTCCATGGCCGCGAGGCGCGGCTGCGTATCTGGGCGCAGTGCAAGCGTGAGGATGTGCTGCGTATCGTCGAACTGCTCTGGGCGTACAACGGCGCGCCATGAATAGCGCACAGTCGCACCGCTGGCAGGCGGAGATCGAGCGGCGCCTGAGCCAGGGCGTCGACCTGGAATTCACCCTGGCGCATTTCGCCCGGGCGGTCGAGGCGCCGCCTGACGATGTTGGGCTGCAGCGCTTTCTCGATAGCCTGGTCGGCACGGAAACCGCTGAGCGTCTTGAGGCTTACCGCTGCCCGATGGCGCCGTGCGCGCGCCTGTTGCCGGCCGGCATGGCCAACACCGTGTGCCCGTTCTGTCAGACCGAGTTCGAGCAGGAAGGTGTGGCGGCCGAGGTCGAGCCTGTCTATCGGCTGGTAGGCGAGGGCAGTCGCGACATTCGCTGGGTGATCGTCATCCATGGCATGAACAGCCGCGCCAAATGGCAGGAAGCCTTCAGCTGGGAAATCGCCAATCGCCTCAGCTATTCGGCGCCGGTGCTGATCTACAAATACGGCTGGGCGACCATCGACGTGTTCGCCCGCTGGCTGCACGAGCGCCTGGCCAGGCGCCTGGGCGAGCGCATGCGTATCGCCATTCAGGAAGCACAAAAGAGCCGGCTGCCCGACCGGCCGGACATCATCGCCCACAGCTTTGGCACGCTGCTGCTGTCGCGGGTGTTGGAAGATCCGGCGTTCGCCGACCTGAAATTCGGCCGCATCATCACCGCTGGGAGCATCGTGCGCCCGGATTACGACTGGGATCGGCTGATCGCTGACGGTCGTGTGGAGGCGGTGCTCAACCATGTCGGCGGCCAGGATCGCGCCGTGCCCTTCGCCCAGTACGCCATTCCTGGCGCCGGGCCGGGCGGGCAGGTGGGGTATCTGGCTGTCTCGACGCTTAACGTGCGGGCCGAGGATTACGGCCATTCGGGCTTCTTTCTTCCGGAAAACCTGGGCACGGCGATTGCGCGTCACGGTCTATGGCAGGCTTTTCTGACCCGGCCGCTGGCGCGCTTTCGGCCGGTTGGCGCTTTCGTTGCCGACCCGAACTGGCGACCGGCGCCGTTGGTGGTGCGGCTGTGTACGCGGACATTGGCGTATGGGCTGTTCTGGGTGTTGGCACCGTTCTCGTGGGTGCGGCGCAAGATCGACCCTTGATGGCGGATGCTTTTTAGGACCGGTTCAAGGGCCTTCTGCGACCCGCAGGAGCGGCAGCAAAGTGGTGGAAGCAGCCGTTCGCTGATCTACTGTGGGAACGGGCCATGCCCGTGATTTTTCGCGGGCATGGCCCGCTCCCACAATCGACCAATGATGTCCACTTTTGCCTTGTAGCTGCCGCTTCATGCACATAAGGATCGTAAGAAGGGGCCACCTCAAATCCGCGGCGCACTTTTGATCGTCGACAGGGCGCGTTCGATGGCTTCGTGGGGCGTCGAAGGCATGGCCTGTTCGACGTAGTTGTACTTGCTGTTGTCCAGAACCAGCATCTGGGCCTTTTTCGCCAGTTTGTCGATGTCGTAGCCCAAGTCGATGCAGGCACCCATCAAGGCCATGATGGTCTGCTCCAGCACCCTCTCATTCTGTGTCGCCATTTACCCACCTCGGTCATGGCCAGTCAGCGGCCGGCATCGAGCGCGGACGATTCCGTGCTCCACTGCTGAGCTATGACTGCGCGCCTGGCCGAAGGATTCAGCAGAAGTTGCGCCGTTCCAGGCGCTTGCCGATGAGTGACCTGCCGCTGCGCTTGTCGTGTCGCGAATGACAGACCGCACGGTAAAACAGCGAGCGCTCGCACAGAGCACCAGGCGCCGCAGTGCTAAGATTGCCGCCGCCTTTCGCAGCACCGCGCACGACGCGCCAGGCCAGGAAGGCCGCATACACCCATCATGGACAGGACGATGAAAAAATCAGCAGCAGTAGCACTCGCATTGGTAACGGTCGGCGCAGTCAGCACCGGCGGCGCCTGGTACACCGGTACCCAGTTGCCGGGCGTTCTCGACAATCTGATCGCCGAGGCCAACCGGCAGAGCGCCGATGCGCTGCTCGGCACCAGCGTTTCCAGCAAACTCGAACTGCTGTCGCTGGATACGCGGCTGTTCAGCAGTACGGCGCACTACCGCTTCTCGCTGGACGCACCAGACAAGGACGGTGAGCCGCGGCATATCGAAATCCTGTTGGTGGACAACATCGAGCACGGCCCGCTGCCGCTTTCGCGGCTGGCGCGCCTGAACCTGTGGCCGGTCATGGCTGCCAGCAACTATCAGCTGGAGCCTAACGAGTTGACCCAGAAGTGGTTCGACGCTGCCAAGGGCGCCGCGCCGCTGACCGGTACAGGCGTGCTGGGTTACGACGGCGCGACCCAAGGCACCCTGGTGCTGACGCCGCTGGACTTTGCGCCTTCGCCAACCGCCACGGTCAAGTTCTCGGGCATGACCCTGGATATCGAAGCCAGCAAAAATGCCCGGGACGTGCAGGTCAGTGGTGGCATGGACAGCCTGGTGGTCAACACCACGGATGAAACGCCCATGCAGGCCGACCTGCGCGGCCTGACCATCAGCAGCGAGCAGCGCCTGGGCAGCGGTGATTTCTACGTGGGCGAGAGCAGCATCAAGCTGGCCACTTCGCAGATCAAGTTCGGCGACAAGCCGGCGTTGCTGATCAAGGACATCGCCCAGACCGGCAGCCTGCAGGAGGCGGGTAGCGCGCTCAATGGGCAGATCGGTTACGACATCGGCAAGGTCAGCTATGACGGCAAGGACATTGGCGGCCTGCGCATGCTGTGGTCCATCAAGAACTTCGACAGCGCGGCGATGCAGTCGCTGATCAAGCTCTATCAGGACAAGCTGACGCCTGCTCAGCAGGCCGCGGCCCTGGGCGAAGAAGCGCCGAAACCCGAGCTTTCGGCCGACGAAGAAGCGCGTCTGAAGGCCGATCTCGACAAGCTGCTGGCCGGCAAACCGCAGCTGGCGCTGGATAACCTGACGCTCACTACCGAACATGGCCAGGCCTCGCTGCATGTGGCGGTGGACCTGGACAAGCCCGAGTCCTTCGACCTGCCGCCTGACGAACTGGCGCGCCAGCTGATCGACAAGCTGGACGCCAAACTGTCGGTCGCCAAGGCGGTGATCGGTGATGGCGTGCGCGTGCAGGCGCTGGTCGAAGGTGTCACCGATGCCAAGGCCGTCGAAGAGCAGGCGACGATGATGACCGAGATGGGCAGCGGCATGGCCCTCGGCACCGGCCTGGTGACCCTGGAGGGCGATGCCCTGCAAGCCACCCTGCATTACGCCGACAACAAGGTGACCTTCAACGGTCAGGACATGAGTGTCGACGAGTTCGTCACCCTGATGATGGCCAAGACCGGTGGCATGGGTGGCGGTCTGGGTGACGATCCATCGGCTTACGATTCGCAGGATGGATCGCCATACGATGAAGGTGCTGAGCAGCCCGAGTAACTCGCTCTGCTGATGCAAAAAAGCCAGTCACTTCGACTGGCTTTTTTGTGCACCGCTGTTGGCTCAGAAGCTGTACTTGGCGGTCAGCATCAGGTTGCGTGGCGCGCCGTAGGTGTCGCCGCCGTACTGCGTGGACGTGGAAATCGACGAGTAGTACTTCTTGTCGAAGATATTGTTGGCATTTAGCTGCAGGTCTAGGTTCTCGTTCACCGCATAGCCTGCCATCAGGTTGGTGAGGGCATAGGCTTCTTGCTTGAGGCGGTAGCTCCTGCCACCGTTCAGGGGGATATCGTTGTACAGGCGGCTCTGCCAGGACAGGTTGCCGCCAACGCGCAACTTCTCCAGCGGGCCCTGGAAGCGATAGACAGTGGAGAGTTTGAACAGGTGCTCCGGCATATCGGTGTCGAAGCGCTGGTTCTCGTTCTGCGGTTTGGCGTCATCCTTGATGGTGTGTACGCGGGCATAGGTGTAGCCCGCACCGAGTTGCCAGTTCTCGGTCAGCGCGCCTTGCAGCTCCAGATCAATGCCCTGGCTGCGCACCTCGCCAGAGGCGCTGTAGCAGCTATTCGGGTCGGCACAGTTCTGGCGG
Organism: Pseudomonas fulva 12-X; assembly: GCF_000213805.1. Taxonomy (NCBI): domain Bacteria; kingdom Pseudomonadati; phylum Pseudomonadota; class Gammaproteobacteria; order Pseudomonadales; family Pseudomonadaceae; genus Pseudomonas; species Pseudomonas fulva. The sequence goes on from NC_015556.1 coordinate 1,318,254, forward strand.
TCGTCCCCTGTCACGGCGGTCGCACGGTTTTCCTGATCCACCCGGAAGAGTGCTGCACTGGCATTAAGGGCACCATGGAAGTATTCGCCCTTGATGCCAATCTCGTAGTTTTTCCCGGTAATCGGAGTGATCGGGTTCGCGGACTTATCTTTTTCCTCTTGTGGCTTGAATATGTCGCTGTAGCTCACATAGACCGAGTGGTGATCATCCAGCTCGTAGACCAGCGCTGCAAGGCGGGTGACGTTGCGAGTCACCTTGTAGTCGGCCGTCGAGCTTTCCTTGTCGTCATAGTCGTACCAGTCCAGGCGACCGCCGAGGATCAGTTTCAGCGGGTCGGCCAGGCTCAGGCGGGTGGTGACGTACACGCCATCCTGGGTGGTGACAGTGCGCTTGCTGTCGCTACGTGTGAAGTTCGGCTTACCAGCATCTAGAGGCCAAAACATGTCGTAGGGCAGGTAGTTATGGGTATTCATGTCAGCGATACGCTTGCTGGCGCCTATTACCAGTTCATGAGTACGCCCTAGAGCCTCGAACGGGCCGCTGACGAAGCTATCCAACCCGATCTTGTGCTCGTCATATTTGGCTTGCCAGACGGTGCGTTCCACTACGTTAGGGGTCCAGCGCGACTGGTATGAGCCCGAGAACAGCGCGTTCAGGTCGGAGTAATCGGCATTGACCTGCAGCTTCCAGTCATTGGCTAACTGGTGGCGCAATTCGGCGAACAGCGTATTGGTTTCCTGCTCCTTGTTCTCCCAACTGGTGCCCGGGTTGTAGGAGCGCGGCAAATCCTGATGGCGTCCGTCTAGGCCGACCAGCGAGGCGCCCCAGAAGTTGTTGGTCTTGTCCTTCTGGTGCGAGAACCCAACGCTCAAGGTGGTGAAGTCGCTCAGGTCCGCCTCGGTGATGGCGTAGAAAAGGCCATGATCTTCCTCGGCGCCATCGACGTAGCTGTTGGCGTCGCGGTAGGAGGTCACTACGCGGCCGCGCAGGGTGCCGCTGTCGTTGAGAGGGCTGGAGGCGTCGACTTCACCGCGGTAGTCGTCCCAGCTGCCGGCCGCGCCGGTGAGGGTGACGCGCTGATCGGCCAGCGGCCGCTTGCGCACCATGTTGACAGCCGCCGACGGGTTGCCCGCGCCGGTGACCAGCCCGGTGGCGCCACGCACGATCTCCACCCGGTCGAACATCGCCAGGTTCGGCTGCACGCCCACGCCCACACCGTTGTAGCCACTGGGGATGCCGTCATACATCAGGTTGTCGATCTCGAAACCGCGGGCGTAATAGGTCTGCCGGCCCGGACCGCTGGCGTAGCTTAGGAATACACCGGGCGCGGCGGCGATGGCGTCGTTGACGCTGGTCATGCCCATGTCGTCCATGCGCTGACGGGTGATCACGGTAGTCGCCTGGGGCGTTTCGCGCATGGTCATGGGCAGCTTGGTGGCGGTGGACATGGCGCCGGTGGTGTAGGAGCGCGAGCCTTCGGTGGTGCTGCCCAGTTGGGTGTTGGTGATTTCGGTAGCGCCGAGTTCCAGTACGCCGCTTGCGGCGCTGTCCTGCGCCTCGCTGCTTTCCTGGGCCATGGCCGGCGTGATGGCAGCCATGCAGATGGCCAGAGCCAGATGATTGCGGGACGAAGCGAAGCAGCGGGGCGGGGTGAGGCGCGACATGGAGGCTTCCCTGAGCGTGTATTGGTAGATGTGATGATTTTGAGAATCGTTATTATTATATTGTCAAAAAGTTCCCTGATGACAACGCATCCCGATCAAATACCTCGATTGATCAACGGTTTATCCCCTGAGGAAGGGCGCTCTTCAGCCGCCTGACCCGCGGTTTACAAGAGCAGAGATGACAAGCGAACCCGAAAACAGAGTTGTCGCGGTGGTGCTTCGGCCTGCGCGGGTTACCGATCTGCCGGCGATCTACCGGGGCGAGCTGGGCTATATCCGCCAGTGGGAACCGCAGCACGAGCAGGGCTGGCGGATGGCTGCCGAGCGGCATCTCCAACAGTGGGTCGAGCACTTCGAGCGGCTGACTGTTGCCGACATCGACGGCGTACTGGTCGGCTATTCGTTATGGCGAGAGGAACAGGGAAGCGCCGAGCTGTGCACCCTGCACGTCGGCGAGGCACACCGGCGCCAGGGGATTGGCCAGAGATTGGTCGAGGCCTATATCGAACAAGCGTGCAGCGCTGGCTTGAAGAGGTTGAGCCTGGATGTGCGCGGCGACAACCCGGCCCGGCTGCTCTATGAACATGCCGGGTTCACTCAGGTTGGCGTCAATGCCCGCGGCTACCTGCACTACGAACGGCAGTGCTGAGCCGCGGGCCGTTGCTCAGCGACTGGCAGGCGCCGCTACCGGCGCCTGGGGCTTGAGCGGTCGGGTGCGCGGCAGCAGGGCGGTGGCCAGGCCCAGCAGCGGCAGGAAGGACACCAGGTGGTAGACCCAGACGATGCCGTGCACGTCGGCCAGCTCGCCGAGGGCGGCCGCGCCGATGCCGCCAATGCCGAACATCAGCCCGAACATCAGCCCGGAAACCATGCCGACGCGACCCGGCACCGCTTCCTGGGCATAAACCACCAGGGCCGCAAAGGCCGAGGACATCACCAGGCCGATCATGATCGCCAGCACCGCCGTCGCCGTGGCGCCGACGTAGGGCAGGGCCAGGGCGAAGGGCGCCACGCCCATGAAGGAAATCCAGATCACCGCCTTGCGGCCGATACGGTCACCCACCGGGCCGCCGGCGAAGGTGCCGAACGCCACCGCGGCGAGGAAGATGAACAGGTAGATCTGGCTCTGCTGAACGCTCATGGCGAAGCGCTCGATCAGGTAGAAGGTGAAGAAGTTGGTGAACGCCGCGATGTACACGAACTTGGCGAACATCAGTACGCAGATCACTGCGATGGCCTGGATCACCTGGGAGCGGCCCAGGCCAGCCGTCTGCTTGCCCGCCAGGCTCTTCAGCTTGGCCTGGCCGTGGTGCACGCTCCAGATGGTCAGGCGGCAGAGCACGAAGATCGCCAGGGCGGCGGCCAGCATGAACCAGGCGATGGCGTGCTGGCCGTAGGGGATGACGATGGCCGCCGCCAGCAGCGGGCCGAGGGCCGAGCCCGAGTTGCCGCCGACCTGGAAGGTCGATTGCGCGGTGCCGAAGCGCCCGCCCGACGCCATCCGCGCAATGCGCGAGGCTTCCGGGTGAAAGGTCGCCGAGCCCACGCCGACCACCGCCGCGGCCAGCAACAGCATTTCGTAGCTGCTGGCGAAGGCGAGCAGGGCGATGCCGATAAAGGTCATCACCATGCCCGAGGGCAACAGATAGGGTTTGGGGTGCTTGTCGGTGTACATGCCGATCCAGGGCTGCAGCAGCGAGGCGGTGATCTGGTAGACCAGGCCGATCCAGCCGATCTGCGCGAAACTCAGGGAGAACTGAGCCTTGAGCATAGGGAACACGGCGGGCATCACCGACTGGATCAGGTCGTTGAGCAGGTGCGAGAAGGCGGCGGCGCCGACCACCGGCAGCAGAAAGCCCTGGGCCTGCGGGGCGGAAGTGGCGGGGGCGAGATCGGGAGTCGTGGAGTTCATGGCAAGACTTCGTATGACGGCCGGGCCTGCTGGCGTTTCGAACCAGGTCACCCGGATGGCGGAACAGGGCGCCAAGCTTAAGGCCGCAAGCGCTGTCTGTCTTGCCCGATTCGGCAACGGCTTAAACTTCCATGCCGCCATGCGGGTCGACTTTCAACAGACAGCGACCGATGGCGAGACTCAATGCACGACGATCACCAGGCCCGGCATGCGGCCTTCAGCCGATGAGCCGCCGCAAGGCTGCCGCCCTGACCACACCCGACGGTCGTTACCTGATCGTCCGTGGCAGGCTGTGGCGCTGCTCCAACCCGGATCTCAGCGAAGCGCATCGCCAGGCGCTGGTCAATGAACTGATGGACGCCCACCGTCTGGTCAAGGCCGCCAAGGCGGCGGATGATGCCGAATTGCTGCGAAAGTCACGCGCCCAGGTGCAGGCGGCCAAGGTCGCCTTGGGCGAACGTGGGCCCGTGTGGTGGCGAGATGGTGCCGCGGACTACAACCGCCACCTGGTCGCCAACAGCCCTTACGCCGAGTGGTTCGCCAGCCTTGACTGCGCGGGCGACGAGCCGCCCGGTTCGACACAACCGTGAACGAGATCTATATCGCGTGCTTCGGGGGCTGGGCACCTTGCCCATCTGTGCGTACGCTGTGCGCGCTCAATTCCATCGCGGCTTATCGGTCGCGTGCCGCGGGCGAGGCGATGGCAGGGCGGCGAACAGGGAGTATCAGACGTGCATGATTCCGGTCGACGGCAATTCGACCTGCCTTCCGGTGCGGGTAATCCACGCAGCCTGCTGATCGCCGCGGTGATTTTCGTCTGCGGCATTTTGTTGCTGTCCACCGCACTGCACGTGCGCTGGGACAAGGCCCAGGCCCTGGCCAAGAACACCGAAGCCATGCAGACCCTGGCGGCGGCGCTGAACAGCCAGGCCGAATCGACCATCCGCGTTGCCGATACCGTGCTCACCGCGCTGATCTCCATGCACCGCTCCGGCGGCCACGGTGAGGCCAACATTCGCGAACTGAACCAGGTGGCCAGAACCCAGATAGGCGAGTTGGGCGAACTGGATGGTCTGTACATGTCCGACGCCCGTGGTCAGTACTTTTTGGCTACCAATGCCGAAGCTCACAGGCTGAACAATGCCGATCGGGTGTATTTCCAGCACCACCGCAAGGGTAGCGGTAACGAGCTGTATATCGGCCAACCGGTGCTGGGTAAAACCACCGGGCAGTGGGTCATCACCCTGTCCAAGGGTATCTACGACGATGATGGCACCTTCCAGGGCGTCGCCCTGGCCACCCTCAGCGTCGAGCGATTCCGCACCCTGTACCGTTCGCTGCCGCTCGGCGAGCAGGGCATCGTGGTGCTGGCCAAGCGTGACGGCACCATCCTCGCCCGTTCCCAGAGCGATGCGCAGACCTACCTGACCAACATTTCCCAGAGCCCGATGCTGCAGGCCATCAACAGCGGCACGCCCAGAGGCGCCGTGACGCTGACTGCCATCGTCGACGGCGTGCGGCGGGTCTACGGCTTCGATTCCAGCCTCAAGTACCCGATGCTGGTGGCGGTCGCCGCGCCCGAGGAGCAGGCGCTGGTGGCCTGGCGGCAGCGCGCCTGGACGATGTGGAGCTTTGCCGTCGGGGCGGTGCTCGGCGTCGGCATCATGGGTCTGTTGGTGCTGCGCGCGCTGGGCCGGCAGTCCGCCATGGCGCGGGAACTGCGCGCGGCTCATCAGTCCCTGGCCACCGCCAATACCACGCTGAAAACCCTGGCCACCGAAGATGGGCTGACGGGCCTCGCCAACCGCCGACACCTCGACGCTTACCTGGCCAGTGCCTTCCTGCGTGCCCGGCGCGAGGGCAAGCCGCTGGCTTTTGCATTGGTCGATGTGGACTTCTTCAAAGGCTACAACGATGCCTACGGGCACCAGCGCGGTGACCAGGCGTTGATCGAGGTCGCCAAGGCGATGCGTACCCAGGTCAGCCGTGAGGGCGACCTGGTGGCGCGTTATGGCGGCGAGGAGATGGCCATCGTGCTGCCGGACCTATCCGCCGAACAGGCGCTGGCCATGGCCGAGCAGGTTCGTGAAGCGGTGCAGCGGCTGGGGATCGAGCATCGCCAGTCCGCCTATGACCAGATCACCGTGAGCGTCGGTGTGGTGGCCGGCGTGCCGGGCGTCGACTTCAGCGACACCGAAGCCATGGTCGCCGCCGCTGACCAGGCGCTCTACGCCGCCAAGGGCGGCGGCCGCAACCGCGTGGTGCTGGCCGCGCTTTAAGCTGCCCGTCACCCTCATGAGCGCGCCGGGCCGGCCTCGACCTGTTCGCGCAGCAACTGCAGGTAGCGGCGCGCGCCGAGGCCCAGCGGGCGGCTCTTGTACCAGATCACGTCGACCCACAGGCGTATCTGGCTGGCCATGTTGTCGAACTTCACAGCGGCCAGCACACCGGAGTCGATCATTGGCTGCACCAGCGGATGGGGCAGGTAGGCCCAGCCCATGCCGGCCTGTACCAGGTCGAGGGTGGCCATGTAGCTGTCGGTCAGCCACACCCGGTGCGACAGCACGATCTGCGGCTCCGAGGCCTGAGGGTCGCCGCTGGCCACCACGATTTGCCGGGTATCGGCCATTTGCCCAGCGTCCAGCCGCTTGCCTTCACTGTCGAACGGATAGCCCGGTGCCGCCACGGCGGTCAGCAGTTGGCTGCCCGCCTCGGCGAAGGCTTCGCGCTCGTCGATGCCCGGGCGCTCGAACATCAGTGCAACCTGCGCGCTGCCCTCATGAATCATGCGCACCGCATCGGTCTGCGCCGCCGAGCGAATCTCGATTTCCAGGGTCGGGAATTCCCGCGCCAAGGTGGTCAGCGGCCGGCTCCAGGCACCGGTCTGCAATTCCGGCGCCATGGCGATCACCAGGCGCCGCTCCAGGCCCTTGTGCAGCTGCAGGGCGTGGGCGTCGAGCAGGTTGAGCTGGCTGACCACTTGCCGCGCCTGGGGCTCCAGCGCGCGGGCGGCCGGAGTGGGTAGCGCCTTGCGGGTCGAGCGGTCGAACAGCTCCAGGTCCAGCTCGGCCTCCAGTTGCGAGACCGCCATGTTCACGGCCGAGGGCACGCGGCCCAGCACGCGGGCCGCGGCGGAGAACGAACCTTCGTCGATGACGGCGAGAAACACCCGCAGCGATTCGCTGGTGAAGACCATGATTGTCAGTTTTCCTGATAACAGTTGTCTTTTTGTATCAGATTTATGCGCTTAGCATCCAGCCCATCAGCACTCGATTTGATGGAGGTGGGTATGTTCAGGGTAATGGCAGGTCAGGTCGCGTTGGTCAGCGGTGCAGGCAGCGAGAGTGGCATCGGTATGGCGATCGCGCGCCGACTCGGCGCTGCTGGCGTGAAGCTGATCGTCACCGCCAGCAGCGCGCGCATCGCCGAGCGGGTGTCGGAGTTACGCGCCGCCGGCTTCGAAGCCGAAGGCCGTGCAGTCGACCTGACTGACGAAGCGCAGAGCCAGGCATTCGCTGATTGGGCCGAGTCGCTGTGGGGGCGCATCGACATCCTGGTCAATAACGCCGGCATGACCATGCAGGGCAGCGTCGAACCCATGGTCGAAGTCGCGAAGATGAGCCTCGCTGAGTGGAACCTGTCGATCTCGCGCAACCTGACCACTGCCTTTCTGCTTACCCGCGCAGTGCTGCCGGGGATGCAGCAGCGCGGTTATGGGCGCGTGGTGCATGTCAGTTCGGTGACCGGTACCCGCGTCGGCAATCCCTGTGAGGCCGGCTACAGCGCGGCCAAGGCCGGCATGGTCGGCCTCAACCTGTCGCTGGCGCTGGAAGTGGCCGGGCAGGGCATTACCGTCAATTCCGTCGCACCAGGCTGGATTGCTACCGCAGCCACCCTGCCCGAAGAAGCGCGTGCCGCCGCCTATGTACCGGTGGGGCGCGCCGGGCATCCCGAGGAAGTCGCGGCCGCGGTGGCGTTCCTGGCATCGCCGGAAGCCAGCTACATCACTGGCGAGACGCTGGTGATCGACGGTGGCAATAGCCTGATCGAGAACAAGGCGCCCTGAGCGCAAGACCCTTATTTCTCAAGCGGCCGTCAGGCCGAGGAGCCAATCTGATGCAACCTGTCGTTCTGATTACCGGTGTGCTCGGCGGAATCGGCCAGGCCGTGGGCGAGCGTTTCGCCGCCAGCGGCTGGCGGGTGTTCGGCACCGACCTCGACGCCGCTGGCCTGGCCGGCCTGCAGGCCGCCGGCAAGGTGGTGGGCGCCCACGCCGCGGACATCCGCAAATCCGGCGCCTGCCGTGAAGTAGTCGCCGCGCTGCTCGCCGCCACCGGCCGCCTGGACGCCCTGGTCAACTGTGCCGGCGTGTGGCGTGAAGGCCCGGTGGAGACGTTCAGCGAAGAAGATTTCGACATCGTGCTGGACGTGAACCTCAAGGCCACTTTCTTCATGTGTTCGGCCAGCATCCCGGCACTGCGCGAGAGCAAGGGCGCCATCGTCAACATCTCCAGCGACGCCGGCCGCCAGGGCAACCGCAACGCCGCCGCGTACTGCGCGAGCAAGGGCGCGGTGACCCTCATGACCAAGGCGCTGGCATTGGATCTGGCCCCTGATGGCGTGCGCTGCAACAGCGTGTCACCGGGCGACGTGGAAACCCCGATGCTCAAGTTCCAGGCCGAGCGTTATGGCAATGGCGACATGAAAGCCTATTACCAGGACCTGCTCGCCAAGTACCCGCAAGGTGAAGCTGCTCGATTCATCCAGCCCGGCGAAGTGGCCGATCTGGTGTTCTTCCTTTGTCAGAGCAGTTCCCGGTCGATCACCGGCGCGGACCTGGCAATCGACTGTGGTGTGTCAGCCGGCAATTAACAGGCCGTTTAAAAACGTAGGCGAGGCAGCCAGTGCAATACCGGTGGCGGCCCCGCAAAAACAACCGAAAAAGCGGAGTGTACGAGCTGTACATGAGCATTTTGACTGGGCTCGCAATCGAGGCTGTTTTTAACGCAGCAATGGCAACGTAGGTAGTTTTTCAACCGCCTGTTAAGTGTTGCGCCGACCCAATTGACAACAACAGGAGCCTTACCATGTTCCAGAGTGGCATCAACGATAAAGCCGTCGAAACTTTCGCCGTCCGTGAACGCGAGCATTTTCTGCAGCGCAACCCGAAATCCATCGAGCTGGCCAAGCGTGCCCGCAACTCCCTGTTCGGCGGCGTGCCGATGCACTGGATGAACGACTGGTCGATGCCCAGCTCGCTGTTCGTCAGCCGTGCCAAGGGCGCGCGCTTCTATGACGTCGATGGCCACGAGTACATCGACTTCTGCCTGGGCGACACCGGCAGCATGTTCGGCCACTCGCCGGACCCGATCGCCAAGGCCCTCGCCGAGCAGGGCGCCAACGGCCTGACCACCATGCTGCCCGGAGAAGACGCCGTCGTCGCCGGCGAACTGCTTGCCGAGCGCTTCGGCCTGCCGTTCTGGCAGATGGCGACCACCGCCACCGACGCCAACCGTTTCGTGGTTCGCTGGGCCCGCGCCATCACCAACCGCAAGGTGCTGCTGGTGTTCGACGGCTGCTACCACGGCACCGTCGACGACGTGATGGTGCGCTGCAAGGAAGGCCGTACCGTGCACCGCGGCGGCCTGATCGGCCAGGCGCGCAACCTGGCCAAGACCAGCCGCGCCGTGCCGTTCAACGATGTCGCGGCGCTGGAAGCTGCGCTCGCCCAGGGCGACGTGGCGGCGATTCTCTGCGAGCCGGCGATGACCAACATCGGCATGGTGCTGCCTGAGCCAGGCTTCATGGAAAAGGTCCGTGAGCTGAGCAAGCAGTACGGCAGCCTGCTGATCATCGACGAAACCCACACCATCTCCACCGGCCCTGGCGGCTGCACTCGCGCCTGGAACCTGAAGCCGGACTTCATCACCCTCGGCAAACCGATTGCTGGCGGCGTGCCGTGCTCGGTGTACGGTTGCACCCACGAAATGGCCCAGGCCATGCGCCTGGCTCAGCAGCACGCCAGCGAAACCAGCAGTGGCCACGGCCATAGCGGCATGGGCACCACGCTGTCGGCCAACGCCCTGGCCATGCACTGCATGCGCGTGAACCTTGAAGAGGTGATGACGCAGGCGGCTTACGACCACATGCTGTCGCTGTCGGCGCGCCTGGCCGAGGGCCTGCGTCGGCTGATCAGCAAGCACGGCCTGAACTGGTCGGTAACCGAGCTGGGTGCACGCTGCGAATTCCAGTTCTGCGCCACCTCGCCGAAAACCGGTGCCGAGGCCGAAGCGGCGTTCCACGACAACCTGCAGATGGCGCTGCACCTGTACCTGATCAACCGTGGCATCCTCATCACACCGTTTCACAACATGACCCTGTGCACACCGCAGACCACCGCTGCCGATGTCGACAAACTGATCGCCACCCTCGATGAGGGGCTGACCGCGCTGTTGGCGATTCCAGGTGCCCGTGCCTAACGCCGTAGGCCGGCGCGATCCCGATGATGGCGCCGGTGTTTCCCGCAATCCTTACGAGTACTGATCATGCAATTCGCCGACATCCAGGAAGCCCGCGATTTTCTCGCTGCCAACCCCGAGGTGCGCAGCATCGAGCTGATGCTGATCGACGCCAATGGCGTGCCACGCGGCAAGCTGCTGCATCGTGACGAGCTGCTGGCGATCTACCAGAACGGTCGGCCGCTGCCCAGCTCGATCCTGGCGCTGACAATGCAGGGTGAAGACGTCGAAGCCACCGGCCTGGTCTGGGAGGTCGCCGACGCCGACTGCTGGACTTATCCGCTGCCCGGCAGCCTGACCCTGCAACCCTGGCGCAACACGCCCACCGGCCAGCTGCAGGTGAGCATGCACCCGACCCAGGGCCAGCCGGCTGCCCCGGCCGATCCGCGCCACGCCCTGGTGCGGGTGATCGAGCGCCTCGAGGCCGATGGCTTTCACCCGGTGATGGCCGTGGAGCTGGAGTTTTACCTGCTAGACAAGCAGCGCGACGCCAACGGTCGCCCGCAACCGGCCATGCAGATGAACGGCGTGCGCCCCGAGGCGCCCCAGGTGTACGGCGTGTACGAGCTGGAGCAGGTGCAGCCGTTTCTCGACGACCTCTACGCGGCCTGCGAAGTGCAGGGCCTGCCGGTGCGCACGGCGATTTCCGAGTACGCGCCGGGCCAGCTCGAGCTGACCCTTGAGCATCGTTTCGATGCGCTGCAGGCGGTCGACGAAGGTGTTCGCTATAAGCGCCTGGTGCGCGGTGTGGCCAACAAGCACGGGCTGCAGGCCTGCTTCATGGCCAAACCGTTCGGCGACCGTGCCGGCAGCGGCATGCACCTGCACGTCAGCCTGGCCGACGAGCAGGGCAACAACCTGTACGCCAGCGAAGACCCGCAGGGCACGCCGCTGCTGCGCCACTCCATCGGCGGCATGATGGCCACGTTGCTCGACTCCCTGGCGATCTTCTGCCCCAACGCCAACTCGTTCCGTCGCTTCCAGGCCAATAGCTACGCGCCGCTGGCCAAGAGCTGGGGCGTGAACAACCGCACCGTGTCGTTCCGCGTACCGGGCGGCCCGGCCGTCAGCCGCCATATCGAGCACCGCATCTGCGGCGCCGATGCCAACCCCTATCTCGCGGCCGCGGCGATTCTCGCCGGCATCCATCACGGCATCCGTGAGCAGATCGACCCGGGCGCCGCCATCGTCGGCAACGGCTACGAGCAGGCCACCGAGTTCCTGCCCACCGACTGGCTCACCGCGCTGCGCGCGCTGGAAGCATCGACCTGGGCCCGCGAAGCCCTCGGCGAGGAATTTCTCAAGGTGTTCCTGGCGATCAAGAAAACCGAGTACCGTCAGTTCATGGCCGAGGTCGGCGAGCAGGACTGGCGCTGGTATCTGAACCACGCCTGAGTGGAATGGGTGACGATATGATCGAAGTAACCGAAGTCTCCATCGCCGAGCTGCGCGCGGCGCTCGAGGCCGGTCGCACCAGCTCGGTCGAGCTGGTGCAGGCCTACCTGGCTCGGATCGATGCTTACGATGGAGTGGGAACTGCCACGGCACTCAACGCCGTGGTGGTACGCAACCCCGATGCACTGAAGGAAGCCGAAGCCTCCGATGCCCGCCGCGCCCGTGGCGAGCTCTTAAGCCCGCTGGACGGCATTCCCTACACCGCCAAGGACAGCTACCTGGTCAAGGGCCTGACTGCCGCGTCCGGCAGCCCGGCCTTCAAGGATCTGGTCGCCCAGCGCGACGCCTTCACCATCGAGCGGCTGCGCGCTGCGGGCGCCATCTGCCTGGGCAAGACCAACATGCCGCCGATGGCCAATGGCGGTATGCAGCGTGGCGTGTATGGCCGGGCGGAAAGCCCGTACAACGCCAACTACCTCACCGCACCGTTCGCCTCCGGCTCATCCAACGGTGCCGGCACGGCAACGGCGGCAAGCTTTTCCGCGTTCGGCCTTGCCGAGGAAACCTGGTCGAGCGGCCGTGGGCCAGCCTCGAACAACGGCCTGTGCGCCTACACGCCGTCGCGCGGGGTGATCTCGGTGCGCGGCAACTGGCCGCTGACCCCGACCATGGACGTGGTGGTGCCCTACGCCCGCAGCATGGCCGACCTGCTCGAAGTGCTCGACGTGGTGGTCGCCGATGACCCTGATACCCGGGGCGACCTGTGGCGTCTGCAGCCCTGGGTGCCGCTGCCCAAAGCCTCGGACATTCGCCCGGCGTCCTACCTTGCTCTGGCCGCCAAGCCCGATGCGCTGAAAGGCAAACACCTAGGCGTGCCGCGCATGTACATCAACAAGGATGAGCTGGCCGGCACCAGCGAAAAGCCGGGCATTGGTGGCCCGACCGGGCAGCGTATCCACACCCGTGCTTCGGTGATCGCGCTGTGGGAACAGGCTCGTGCTGCGCTGGAAAACGCCGGTGCGACAGTGGTCGAAGTGGACTTCCCGCTGGTCTCCAACTGCGAGGGCGACCGTCCTGGCGCTCCAACCGTGTACAACCGTGGCCTGGTGCCACACCAGTTCCTGCTCGACGAGCTGGGTGAGCTGACGGCGTGGGCATTCGATGATTTTCTGCGCGCCAATGGCGACCCGAAACTCAATCGCCTGGCCGACGTCGATGGCCCGCAGATCTTCCCCCACGACCCCGGCACGCTACCCAATCGTGAGGACGACCTGGCCGTCGGCATGGACGAATACGTGCGCATGGCGCAGCGCGGCATCACGCCGTGGCACGATGTTCCCAGCGCGCCGGATGGCATGCGCGCCCTTGAGCTGACTCGCAAGCTGGATCTGGAAGACTGGATGGACAGCCTGCAGCTCGACGCGGTGATCTTCCCTGCGGTGGCCGATGTCGGCCCGGCGGATGCGGACGTCAATCCGATCTCCGCCGATATCGCCTGGAGCAACGGCGTCTGGGTCGCCAACGGCAACCTCGCCATCCGCCACCAGGGCGTACCGACCGTCACCGTGCCCATGGGCGTGATGGCCGATATCGGCATGCCGGTCGGCCTGACCTTCGCCGGCCGCGCCTACGACGACAATGTATTGCTGCAGCTGGCCTCGGCCTTTGAGGCGACCGGCAACAAACGGCAGATCCCGCCGCGTACGCCGCCGCTCGCAGGCTGATCCTCACCAGACGCTGCCGCGCTTGGCAGCGTCTGGTCGTTCTGGCCCGGCAGTCTCGTAAAGCCGCATCTTCTGCGCCTGCGACGCATTGGCGCAGGTGAATCCAACGCCCCATATCGAGTAGCCTTGCGCCTGAATTTTTTCAGCAGTCGCTGGGAGTCGAGCATTGAGTCACAAGAGCAAAACCTTTCTCTGGGGCGGTCTGGGCCTGAGCCTGTTGGTGCTGGTCGTTGCCTTCCGGCTGTTTTTCGTCTGGGCCACCACGCTGCCGCTGGACGCCCCGGTGCGCCTCGACCAGGGCGCAACCGTCGAGCTGCCGGTGGAGACCCGCACCCTGGAATTCGACACCCTGGCCGTGGTGTTCTCCACTGCCGAGCTGCCGTTGTTCACGGTGCGCAAGCTGTCTGGCGGGCCGATCTGGGAGAACGAGCAGTGGGTCGAGTACCCGCCAGCACCGCTGACCCTGGCCTGGAAGCTGCTGACTCCAAGCGGCGAACTGGTCTCCGAAGGGCAGGGTTCCCTGGGCGACGAGCTGACCAGCTACGGCAGCGACCAGATCACCCGCGCCGTGGCGCGCATTCCCATGCAGCCCGGTGACTACCGCCTGCAGGTGCAGGTGCTGAACCCGGATGCTCGCTTTGGCGAAGTGGATACCCGCCTGGTCTTCGTGGCGGCCGGCAAGGGCCAGACCTGGCAGAGCGGCGTGGCCTGGTGGGGCTCGATCGTCGCCGGCGTGCTGCTGATTCCTTTCGTGATCATCTGCGGCCTGCTGGCCCTGCACAACTTCATTCGCTGGCGCTACGGTGAGCCGTCGGCGGACTGATCATTTGCTCCGATAGCCTTATCTGATTGGTGCAGTGCGTGCGCAAAGCCGCGCTGCCCAGCGGCGGATTTTGCAGGATATTTCCGCCAGGCAATGGAGGTGAACTTACATTCTTATCGCGCAATCTTCCCCTATGCGCAGTCAGCGCGAGCCTGACCGGTTGGTGCCTTCGCCGCCTGTCAGCACCGGATCGCTGAACGATAACGATAAGGAGCCACCGTGACCGTTACCACCCACCCCGACTACCGCTACCGGCCAGGGCCGCTGCACGCGATGCTGCTGGCCGGCACCGTTCCGCTGTTTCTCGGCGCGCTGCTGAGCGATATCGCCTACTACAACAGCTTCCAGATCCAGTGGGCCAACTTCGCGGCCTGGCTGATCGCCGGCGGCTTGCTGTTCGCCGGCCTGGCGCTGCTGTTCGCCCTGGGCAACCTGATCGGCGCGCAGCGCAAGGCCGGTCGCCCGGTGCTGTATTTCCTGCTGCTGCTGGTCACCTGGGTAATCGGGTTGATCAACGCCTTCGAACACGCCAAGGACGCCTGGGCGGTGATGCCCACCGGGCTGGTGCTGTCGGCCGTCGTCGCCGTGCTGGCGGTGATCACCGCCTGGCTGGGCCTGAGCAACCTGCGTTCGGGAGGTGAGCGATGAAAACGGCAAGTGCACTGACCACCTTGAGCATGGCATTGCTGCTCGGCGCCTGCGGCGGCGAAGCGGACACCACCCTCGAACGCGGACCCGATCCGAAACTGCCCGAGCCGCAACGCGGCCTGCTGCCGAGCATGAAGATCGCCGAGCCGGCGGAGTGGGGCGATCGCAAGCCCGACGTGCCGGAAGGCTTCAGCATCACCGCGATCGCCACCGACCTGAAGATTCCGCGCCAGACCCTGGTGCTGCCCAACGGCGACATCCTGGTGGCCGAAGGCCGTGGCGGCAACGCGGCCAAGCTCAAGCCCAAGGACGTGATCGCCAGTTACATCAAGGCCCAGGGCAATACCAAGGTCAAAGGCGGTAACCGCCTGACCCTGCTGCGTGATGCCGACGGTGACGGCACCTACGAAACCCAGACGGTATTCGCCGAGAACCTCAATGCGCCATACGGCCTGGCCTTCCACGAGGGCAACCTGTACGTGGCCAACCAGGACGCCGTTGTGCGCTTCGACTACCAGGACGGTCAGACCCAGGCCAGCGGCGAGCCGGCCAAGGTCACCGACCTGCCGAAAGAGATCAACCACCACTGGACCAAGGCGATGACCATCAGCCCCGATGGTCGCTACCTGTATGTCGGCATCGGCTCGAACAGCAACATCGGCGAGCGCGGCATGGAAGTGGAGGCCGACCGTGCGCTGGTCTGGCAGATCGATGCCGAAAGCGGCATGCACAAACCCTACGCGACCGGCCTGCGCAACCCGACCGCGCTGACCATCCAGCCGGAAACCGGCCAGCTGTGGGCGGTGGTCAACGAGCGTGACGAGCTGGGCCCGGACCTGGTGCCGGATTACCTGACCTCTGTGCAGGAGGGCAAGTTCTACGGCTGGCCTTACGCCTACTGGGGCCCGAATGCCGACACCCGCGTGCAGCCGCACAAGCCGGAAATGGTCGATATCACCATCAAGCCGGACTACGCCCTCGGCTCCCACGTGGCCGCGCTTGGCGTCGACTTCTCCATCCCGGAGATGGGCGAGCAGTTCGCCAACGGCGTGTTCGTCGGTGAGCACGGCAGCTGGAACCGCGACAACCCGGTGGGCTACAAGGTGATCTTCGTGCCGTTCGCCGATGGCCGCCCGGCGGGCGAGCCCATCGACTTCGCCACCGGCTTCCGCGGCGAAGATGGCAAGACCCGCGGTCGCCCGGTGGGCGTGACGGTCGACCCGAAAGGTGCGCTGATCATCGCTGACGATCTGTCCAACACCATCTGGCGCGTAACGCGCAATCAGTGAGCCTGATGTCTCGGGGCGGGCCACCGCCCCGAGATTCACTCAATCACAGCAGACGATCGAGCTGTACCGCGCTGATACAATGTCAGTGCTCAGTCGTCCTGCCGCGTTCTCCAATCACCTCGAAATCGCCACTGCCAATGCGTTTACGCGCTACGCTCGCCTGCCTGGATCAGTCATCCATTTTCAGGAGCAGCAGATGGCGGACAAGCAGCACCACTACCACGTACGCGTGACCTGGACCGGCAACGAGGGCAGCGGCACTTCCTCCTATCGCGGCTACAGCCGTGACCACAGCATCGAAGCCGCAGGCAAGCCCGCCATCGCCGGCTCCTCCGACCCGAGCTTTCGCGGTGATCCGGCGCGCTGGAATCCCGAGGAGCTGCTGGTCGCGTCGCTGTCCGCCTGTCACAAGCTCTGGTATCTGGGGTTGTGCGCCGGTGCCGGCATCGTTGTGATCGCCTACGAGGACAATGCCCAGGGCGCCATGCTCGAACAGGCCGACGGTGCCGGGCAGTTCACTTCAGTGGTGCTGCGGCCAAAGGTGACGCTGGCGGCCGGCAGCGATCTGGAAAAAGCCCGTGCCCTGCATCATCAGGCCCACGAAATGTGCTTTATCGCCCGCTCGATGAATTTCCCGGTCAGCCACGAACCCGAGCTGCTGATCGAGACTTCCGCCTGAAAAAGGCCGCCCCGATACCGAGGCGGCCTGCATCCTGCTAACGGCGACGGAATATCATGCCGCCGTGGTGCAGCGTGTTCTGGTCCACGAACTCGCCATCGGCGGTAAAGCCGGTGTCGTCCCAGTAGTCGATATGGGTGCCGCTGACTTCATAGCGCCCCTGATAGGCGCTTTCCCGTGTGCCCCGTGCTTCGTCGTAGCGCCCGTTGGGCAGCAGCTCGTGGCGGATCTGACCGTCGTCAGTGACCCACATGCCCACGTAGGGATGGTTGGTCATGGCGTTCTCCTGGCTTGGCGGCGTGGCCGCCGCGGTTGAAGGGGAGGCGAGCACCGCAGTGGGGGCCGCCAGAAGCGCGCCCATTAGCAGGGCGCGCAGGCAGATAGCTCGGCAACTCATGGCCGTCATGCCGGATCGGGGATGCGCTGCAGCACATCGTCGTAGGCCGGCAGGTCGAGGTAGGCCGCTACTTCGTAGGCCTTGCCGTCGCGCATGCGGAAGATCCACGCGTAGCTGTTGCGATAGGGCTGGCCGTCGCGAGCCATGCCGGCGCCGTCCCACTGGATGATCACGTGCTCGCCATCGGCCCACACCTGCTTGCTCACCGGCCGCACCGGCTCGGACAGGCGTACGGCGAAGGGCTGTACCGCCTGACCCACGAAGGCGTCCACACCGTGATGGGTGCCGGCGCTGGGACCCGAGCCCTTGATGGTCCACACCACATCGGGCGCCAGGATGTCGCGGAAGAAGGTATTGCCGCCGGCCGCCCAGCGGTCGAACGCGTCGCTGACGGCCTGCTTGTTGCGGGCTTCGACCTCACTGCTGGCGTTGGCCAGGGCCAGGCTCGGCAGCAGGGCACCGAGCAGCAGGGCGCCGCACAGGGCCGTGGCTCGGGTGTTACGCAGGGTGGTAAGGGGCATGGCTGGAGTCCTCTCTCGTTGTTGGTCTGGCTGATCGGCGCATCTGGCCTATGCTGGCTCGAGCTCGTTGCCAAGCCGTTGCCTGCTCCCCCAGCGGTAAACGCGAGCCGGGCTGCCGATCTGTCCTGAACGAGTCTGCCCCTGCGGCACTCTGTGTTCGTAACCGGATCCTCCCGGATACTTACATGATCATCCGTTTGAAAAACCTTGTAAGAACCTGTTCAAAGTCTGCTGCGCGTCGGCACTGCGGCGTTAAAAACAGGCTCGGACTGCTCATTTACAGCTCGTAAACTCCGCGTCCTCGCCTGTTTTCGCCTTGCATTGCTCTAGCTCGCGAGTCTTTGAATAGGCTCTAAAACCCTGGTCAGCCAAGGAGACGTTATGGACTCGCTGGACAAGCTGGTACAGATCATCGGTCGCCACACGCCGGGCGATGGGCTTCGGCCGACACCGATTCCCGGCGTCAGCCTGGTGCGTTCCGGCACGCCGACCGTGCCGATGCCGGTGGTCTACGAGCCGACCCTCTGCCTGATCGTGCAGGGCCGCAAGCGGGTGACGGCCGGCGCCACCACCTATGTCTACGATGCCGCCAATTACCTGGTCGCTTCGGTGGATGTGCCGGTGATGGGCTCGGTGATCGAGGCGAGCGAGGAGCGGCCCTACCTGTGCCTGGTGGTCGACCTGGACATGACGGTGCTCAGTGACCTGATCCTGCGCTACCCGGCTGGCGATACCGACTGCGCACCGGCCGCCGGCATCCAGCTGGGCGAAACCACGGCGGAGCTGCTCGACGCCGCCGCCCGGCTCGCCAGCCTGCTGGACACGCCGGGCGACATCGCCGAGCTGGCGCCGTTGACGGTGCGCGAGATTCTCTACCGTTTGCTGATCGGCAAGGGCGGGCCGATGGTACGGCAGATGGTCAAGGCCGACAGCCGCCTCAGCCAGATCGCCAGGGCCATCGCCTGGCTGCGCAGCCATTACGCCGAAGCCTGTCGGATCGACGATCTGGCCGATATCGCCGGCATGAGCCGCTCGACATTCCACGCCCATTTCAAATCCGTCACGGCCATGAGCCCGCTGGAGTTCCGTACCCATCTGCGTCTGCAGGAAGCCCGTCGCCTGATGGTCGCCGAAGCGCTGGATGCCGCCGGCGCCGGCTACCGTGTCGGCTACGAAAGCCCCTCGCAATTCAGCCGCGATTACGCGCGCCTGTTCGGCCTGCCGCCGGCCAGGGACGCCAGCCGGCTGCGCGACAGCGCCTGGGCGCCAGGCGGCAAACCGGACGCCATTCGGGAAAGTGCCTGAAACAAATTTTTACCCGCCTGTTGGGAACTTTTAAGCGAATTTACCGAGCGTTCGCCTCGTTATAATTTGCAACGAGTCTCCCCTTGAGAAGCCCGCGGCGCCTGCTAGATTGGCGCTGCGACGCCGGGCCCCTCTGACAGCTACCCAGCTGCCATGTCGGAGTTGCAGTTTGTACAACTCTGACTTAGGAGGGGCTCATGAGCACCCTAGTACCGTTCCTCACCGCCGAGTTTCTCGGCACCGCCACCTGGTTGTGGCTCGTCTTCATCACCATCGTCATCAGCCTCTTGGTCTTCGACCTCGGGGTGCTTCACCGTGAGCACCGCGAAATCGGCGTCAAGGAAAGCCTGCTGCTGTCCGCCGGCTACATCACCGCGGGCCTGCTGTTCGGCCTGTGGGTGTGGAACGTCAAGGGCGGCGACGCCGGCATGGACTTCTACACCGGCTTTCTGATCGAGAAGTCGCTGTCCATGGACAACGTGTTCCTGATGGCGATGATCTTCAGCTTCCTGGCCATCCCGCGTAAGTACCAGCACGAGGTGCTGTTCTGGGGCATCCTCGGCGTAATCGTGCTGCGTGCCCTGATAATCGGCCTCGGCGCTGCGCTGATCGCTCAGTTCAGCTGGATCCTCTACGTGTTCGGCGCCTTCCTGCTGCTCACCGGCGTGAAGATGCTGTTCAGCAAGGTCGACGACCACCCGGATCTGTCCGAGAACGTGCTGGTGAAATTCCTGCGCAAGCACATGCGCGTCACCGACCGTTTGCATGAGGGCCGCTTCTTCGTCCGTCAGCCCGATGCCAACGGCAACATGGTGCGCTGGGCCACGCCGCTGTTCCTGGCCCTGGTGCTGATCGAGTGCGCCGACCTGGTGTTCGCCATCGACAGCGTGCCGGCGATCTTCGCCATCACCCAGGACCCGTTCATCGTCTACACCTCGAACATCTTCGCGATCCTCGGCCTGCGCGCGCTGTACTTCGCCCTGGCCGCGATGATCCACCGCTTCGCCTACCTCAAGTACGCCCTGGCTCTGGTGCTGGTGTTCATCGGCGGCAAGATCTTCCTGGTCGGCATCATCGGCAAGACCCCGCCGGTGATTTCCCTGAGCGTGACCCTGGGCCTGTTGATCGGTGGCGTGCTGCTGTCGCTGTGGAAGACCCGCAACGACCCGCCAGCTCTCGACGCTGAAAAGACCCCGCACTGACGTCCAACGCCCCGGCGGCGCCGGGGCTTCTCACTGGAGATATGCCATGAACCCATCACCTCTTTCCGCACTGGTGCTGACCGCCGTGATCGGCCTGACCCTGGCCGGCTGCGAAATGGCCGAAGAGTCGGCGCAGAAACTCACCGAGAAAGCCGAGCAGGCCGTGCAGGAAATCGCCCGCGAAGCGGTCAGCGATACGGTCAACGCCTTCAACGAGCAGATCGACGAGGTGCAGAAATCCACCAACGAAATGCTTGGCAAACCGGAGAAGGAGGGCGCCAAGGAGGAGGGCGAACAGCAGGAGAAGCCTGAGCAGGAAAAGCCGCGCAGCTTTCCCAATGACAGCGTTGAGACCTGATCGGCGATTGTTGTAATGGGGAAGGGACGCCCCGCAATCTGTAGTCCACTTCAGCCTGCGCTAAGCTCAGCGCATGTCATCCAACTCCCTCATCGTTCGCCCAGCAGCGTCCGCCGATGCGTCAGCCATCGCCAGCGTTCAGGTGCTCAGTTGGCAGCAGGCCTATGCCGGCCTGATCCCGGATCAATACCTTGACGCTCTGCAAAGCTCGCTCTCGCGGCGAGCGGCTTTCTGGTGCGAGGCCATCGCCGCAGGGCGAGCACACTTGAGCCTCGCCTGCGTTAATGAACAATTGATCGGTTTCATTGCCATCGGCGCCTGTCGTGACGAGGGCGCAAGCGCTGGGGAGACAGGGGAAATCACTGCCTTCTACCTGTTGCCACGGTACTGGCGAACCGGCGCCGGTCGTGCCCTGTGGGCGGCAGGTCTGCGCAGCCTCGTCGAGCATCGCTATTGCCAGGCCATGCTCTGGGTGCTCAGCGAAAATGCCCGGGCCCGGCGCTTCTACGATCAGGCCGGCTGGTCGCCCGAGCCTGACAGCGAGCGAAGTTTGCTGATCGGCGGGGCGAGCCCGCGGGAAATTCGCTATCGCTCGCCAGCATTCAGCTGAGCATCTGGCCGATGATCTCGTCCACTTCGCGGTAAACCACCAGCCCCTTCTCTTGCGCCAATGCCACCAGCCGATCCGCCTGGCTGGACGGTCCGGCAACGCGCAGCAGCGCATCGCATCGGCTGAGCAGCAGTTGTCCGTAGTGCTGGGCATCCACCGGTGAATCGCCCTGCATCGGCCAGGTTGCCGTGACCGGCAGGTGCCCGGCCTGCAGCAGCCTGGCCGCGCAGCTCTGCACTTCGTCATCGGCGCCAGCGATCAAGATCATCTGCGGCGCGGCGGGCATCAGGGTTTTCAGGTACTGCAGCAGAATGATGGTCTTGCCGTCCATGATGCGGCCGTCGTCGACCATCGCCAGCGCCTCGGCGAAGGGCAGTTCCAGCACCTCGATGTCTTCGCCTTCCTCGACCAGGCCGCCGCCATCATTGATGCGGTCCTCGGGTTGGTATTCGCCCACGAAGAAATGCACCCGCTCGGTCACCGAGCCTGGGCTCATGAATGCGTCGAAGATCTTGCGCACCGATCTAACCCGGTAGCCGGTTTCTTCCTCGGCCTCCGCGCGGATGCGCTCTTCCGGGCTGGCGTTGTCCAGCAGCCCGGCAGCGGCTTCGATCAGGTAGCCATGGTGTTCGTTGACGAACGCCGGGATACGAAATTGCCGGGTGAGGATCACGGTGCGCCGGGCCCGGTTGTACAGGCCGATGGTGGCACCATTGCCACGGTCGTACACCTCGCGGGTTTGCGGCTGCCAGCTACCATCGCGGCGCTGCAGCTCGAAGTCGATTTTCTTGAGTACGTACCAATTGTCCGAAAGCAGGTGCTGCTTGAGGATGCGAACGTTGGGGCTGCTCACCGGCAGTGTCCTTGCGAGTCATCAGAGCACCGCAGTGTTTCACAATCAAATGACCACCCCAAGTGCCGCGCCAGCTGCCACAATCGGCTGCACGTGATCGAGCTTGCAGGCAGGGCGCACAATGGCGGACAGACGCAGTTTCAGCGAGACGCTGCAGGGGCAGAACCTGCGCTTCGTGGCGGCGAAGAAGGATGCCACGCGGCAAACCCGCGTGGGCTTTCTGCTGCAGGAGCACTTCTCACTGCCGGCCTTCACCCAGGCGCTGGACGTGCTGGTGACCGCCAACCTGATCGAGCGCGGCCTGTTCGTCACCCGCACCTTCAGCCTCGACGGCCAGGCGGTGACCAGCGACCTGGGCATCGTCATCTGCCCGGACGCCGGTCTGAGCGCCAGGGAGCTCGCCGAGCTGGATCTGCTGGTGATCTGCGCCGGCCTGCGCACGCCGCTGCGGCCGATTCCCGCGCTCAGGCAACTGCTGCGCAGCGCTGCCGACAAGCAGGTGGCGCTGGCCGGTTTGTGGAGCGGCGCCTGGTTCATCGGCCAGGCCGGGCTGCTGGATGGCTACCGCTGCGCGATCCACCCCGAGCACCGCGCGGCATTGGCGGAGATCGCCCGGCACAGTCAGGTGACTTCGGAAAGTTTCGTGGTCGACCGCGACCGCCTGACCGCAGCCAGCCCCACCGGCGCCTTCCATATGGTGCTGGAGTGGATCGGCGCGCTGCATGGCCACGACCTGGCCGAGGGCATCGTCGGCATCCTGGCCTTCGAGGAGTCGCGCTACAAACGGGTCAAACCGACCCTGCACGCCAAGATGAGCGAGCCGCTGCGCACGGTGATCAACCTGATGAGCGCCAATATCGAGGAGCCGTTGAGCACCGACCAGCTGGCCGCCTACTCGGGGCGCTCGCGGCGGCAGATCGAGCGGCTGTTCCAGCAACAGCTCGGCACCACACCGGCGCGCTATTACCTGGAGCTGCGCATCACCGAAGGCCGCCGCCTGCTGCAGCACTCGGACCTGCCGGTGCTGGACGTCAGCGTGGCCTGCGGCTTCGTCTCGCCGAGCCATTTCAGCAAGTGCTACACGGCCTATTTCGGCAACTCGCCTTCCAGGGAAATACGCCACGGCAACGTGAAGTCGCGTTAGGCGCTGCTTCAGCTGCCCTGAAACAGCAGCGAAAGAGTCGTGCGTAACCAGCGGTTGCCCGGGTCTTGGTGGTAGCGGGCATGCCAGTGCTGCTTGACCAGAAAGTTCTCGATCGGGAACGGGCAGGCGTGCACCTTCAGGCCATGGGGGCGGGCCAGGGTTTCGCCGATATGGCGGGGCAGGGTGGCGATCAGGTCGGTGCTGCTCACCACGGCGCCGAGGCCGAGAAAACCGGGTAGCTCCAGGACGATCTGCCGTTCGATGGCGTTGCGCGCCAGTGCCGCTTCCAGGAGTTTCTGGCCGGTGCCGGCGCTGACGAACACATGGCTTTCGCCCACGTATTCATCGAGCTGCATTACATCGCCAATGCGTGGGTGATTGGGGCTGACCAGGCACACCCAGTCCTGAGGGAACAGCACCTGCTGGTAGATGCCGCCGCCCAGCCAGGGCACGAAGCCGATGGCCAGATCGGCCTCGCCGGTTTCCAGGGCGCGTTCGGTGTTGCCGTCGATACGCGCGACTTCCAGGCGGATGCCCGGCGCGTCCCGGCGCAGCAATTCGAGAATCTTCGGCAGCAGGGTGATGTGGCTGGCGTCGCTCATGCACAGACGAAAGCGCCGCTTGGCGCTGGCCGGGTCGAAGCCGATTTCCCAGGCGGTCAGCCGGCGCAGCGACTCCAGTACTTCGCGGCATGGGGTGATCAGCGCTTCGGCCTGAGGCGTGGGCGCCATGCCGGTGGGCGTGCGCACGAACAGCGGATCGCCCAGCTGCTCGCGCAGCTTGCCCAGCCACAGGCTGATGGTCGGCTGGCTCTGGCCCAGCTGCTCGGCGGTGCGGGTCACGCTGCGGGTGTCGTACAGCACGTCGAACAGGTGCAGCAGTTTGGGTTCGGGCAGGGCGTCAATGGTGGTCATTATTTATTTTTCTGATAGCGCTATTGATTCCATTGTATAGCTCAACAATGGGGGCGTGGTTAAGGTGAGGAAAAAAGCAGGAGCGCCTCACCTTGAAAATCTGCATCCTCGGATCCGGTGCGCTGGGTAGCACCTTTGGCGCCGCGCTCAGCGAGGCCGGCCATGAAACCTGGCTGCTCAACCGCGCCGGCGCACATATCGACGCCATCCGGCATAACGGCCTGGCGGTGATCGAAGACGACGTCGAGCGCAGCGTGCGCATCAATGCCACTTCACGTGCCGAAGAGGTCGGTGCTGTCGACCTGCTCATCGTGCTGGTCAAGTCGTTCGCCACCGCACGCGCCATCGCCGATGCCGGCGCGCTGGTCGGTCCGCAGACCGTGGTGATGTCGCTGCAAAATGGCCTGGGCCACGAAGACCTGCTCGCCGAAGCGGTGGGCCGCGACAAGGTGATCGCCGGCAAGACCTATGTAGGCGGCGTGCTGCTGGCGCCGGGCCGCATCCGTTGCGGCGTTGATGGTAAGCAGACCTTTATCGGCGAGCTCGATGGTCAGGTCAGCGCGCGGGTCAGTCAGATCGCCGAGGTGTTTCGCGGCGCCGGCCTGGCTACCACGGTCAGCGAAAACATCCTCGGCACCATGTGGGACAAGCTGTTGGTCAACGTCTCAACGGGCGCGCTGACCGGCATCACCATGCTCACCTACGGCCAGCTCTACAGCGAACCGCTGCTGCGCGAAACCGCCCTGGCCGCGGTGGCCGAAGCCATCGCCGTGGCAAAGGCAGCGGGCGTCACCCTCAGCCTCACCGAGCCGGAGCAGGCCTGGAACCTGGCCAGCGCCGGGCTGCCGGCCTCGTTCAAGACCTCCATGCTGCAGAGCCTGGAAAAGGGCTCGATCACCGAAATCGATTTCATCAACGGCGCCGTGGTGCGGCTCGGCCAGCGCCATGGCATCGCCACGCCCGTCAACGCCACGCTGGTGGCCTGCATCAAGGGCATCGAACGGGCGATGGCCGATCATCAACAAGAGGAAACCAAGCGATGAGTATTCCCAAAGCCTATCTGGAGCACGTGGCCTTCTGGGTCAGCGATATCCACTGGTACATCAAGTTCTTCCACGACGTGTTCGGCATGACCATGCGTGAAGTGCACGGCACCCTCGAAGAGCCGACCCAGTACTGGACCCTCGGCGGCATGCAGTTCATCAGCCAGCCAGGCTTCGCCGGCCCGGAAGGGCGCATGGGCCACCTGGGCATGATGTGCGAGGACATGGAAGCGGCGCTGGCCGCGGCCCTGAGGTTCGAAGGCGTGACCGAGATGCCGCAAGGGCGTAACTGGCTGCGCCTGCCCGATGGCCTGGCCGTGGAATTCATCCAGGCTTCGCCGGCCAGTGCGGTGGCCGATGCCCTGGCGGTGAACGCTCGCGTGGAGGTGTCGGCATGAGCATTGTCGAGAAGTACTGGGACGATGCCCAGGAGGGCGACGAAGCCATCACCCCGAGCTACACCGTGACCAAGGAACGCATCCTGGCCTACGCCGACCTGACTGGCGATCACACGCCGGTGCACGTCGATGAGGAATACGCCAAGGCCAGCCATTTCGGCGGCCTGGTCGCCCACGGGCTGATGGGCCTGTCCATCGCCGATGGCCTGAAGACCCAGTGCGATTACCGCTTCCTGCCCGGCATGTCGCTGGGCTGGACCTGGGATTTCCTGCTGCCCATCCGCGTCGGCGACGTGCTGCACGTGAAGATGCGCGTCGGCTCCATGCGTGCCAGCAAGAGCAAACCGGGCTGGGGCATCGTGGTGCTGCCGTCGGAGTTGATCAACCAGAAAGGCGAGGTGGTGCAGCGCGGTGAACACCGCCTGATGGTGCCGCGCCGGGAGGCCAGCGTATGAGCCAGCCATTGCCGCTCAAAGGCATCCGCGTCATCGATTACAGCCATTTTCTCGCCGGCCCCTATGTGGGCCGCTGCCTGGCGGCCCTGGGCGCCGAGGTGATCAAGGTCGAGCGGCCGGGCAGCGGCGACGCTGGCCGGCAACATTCCTTCGTCCTCGACGACCAGCAGAGCGGCTACTTCCTGCAGCTCAACATGGGCAAGCAGGGCGTTAGCGTGAACATGAAGGACCCGCGCGGCAAAGCCTTCATGCAGAAGCTCTGCGACAGCGCCGACGTGTTCATTGAGAACTACCGCCCCGGCGCTTTGGACAAGCTCGGCCTGGGCTACAAGGAGCTCGCCGAGCGCAACCCGAAGCTGGTGTATTGCTCGATCTCCGCCTACGGCCACACCGGCCCGGATGCGCACCGCGCCGGCTTCGGGCTGATCGCCGAGGCCAAGAGCGGCATCATGCAGATGGTCGGCACGCCCGGTGAGGCGCCGCCGCTGCTGCGCATTTCCCTGGGCGACATGTACACCGGCATCCACGCGGTGGCGGCCATCAACGCCGCCCTGCTGGGCCGCGTGAACAGCGGCAAGGGCCAGCACATCGACATGGCGCTGTACGACACCCTGGTGTCGATGCACGAGTATGCGGTGCAGTGCTACACCCTGTCCGGCGGGGAAATCCTGCCGCAGCAGACCGGCCATGACATGCCGACCTCGACGCTCTATGGCGTATTCCGCGCCGCCGATGGCGACCTGGTGATCGCCGCCCAGGTCGATGACTCCTGGAAGCGCTTCGCCGCCCTGGTCGAGGCCGACGCGGGTGTTGCCGGATTCAGCAGCGACACACGCTTCCACACTCTCAATGGGCGTAACGAGCACCGAGAGGAAATCCTCACCATCGTACGTCGCTGGGTCGGTGCCAACCCGGTGGCTCGTCTGCTGTCGCTGCTCGACGAGGTTGATGTGCCGAGCGCCAAGGTGCAGCGCATCGATGAAGTGGTCAACGATCCGCAGATTCAGGCGCGCGGCATGATCATGGAGCAGCAGCATCCGCGTTACGGCACCCTGAAATTGCCGAACCTGCCGTTCCGTTTTTCCGATTGCGATACCACGGTCACCCGCGTCGCGCCGGACCTGGGTGAACACAACGCACAGGTCGCCGCGCAGCTGGGCTTCAGCCTCGAGGAAATCACCCAGCTGCAGGCCGACGGTGTGCTGTACAGCCATGGAGACAAAGCATGACAGACCAATACGCCGTGATCGGTAACCCCATCGGTCACACCAAGTCGCCATTGATTCACGGGCTGTTCGCCGAGAGTTGCGGGCAGCAGATCGAGTACACCGCCATCGAAGGTTCGACCAGCGACTTCGCCGGTGACGTGGCGCGTTTCAAGGCCAAGGGCGGGCTGGGCATGAA
This sequence comes from Pseudomonas fulva 12-X, assembly GCF_000213805.1. Classification (NCBI taxonomy): domain Bacteria; kingdom Pseudomonadati; phylum Pseudomonadota; class Gammaproteobacteria; order Pseudomonadales; family Pseudomonadaceae; genus Pseudomonas; species Pseudomonas fulva. The sequence continues at coordinate 1,345,510 of NC_015556.1, forward strand.
CATCACCGCGCCGTTCAAGCTGCAAGCCTTCGAGCTGGCCACCCAGCCCAGCGAGCGGGCGCGCCTGGCGCGGGCGGCCAACGCCTTCAAGTTCGAGGGCGATGCGGTGCTGGCCGAGAACTTCGATGGTGCTGGCCTGCTGCGCGATATCGAGCACAACCTTGGCCAGCCGCTGGCCGGGCGTCGGGTGCTGCTGCTCGGCGCCGGCGGTGCGGTGCGCGGCGCCTTGCTGCCGTTCCTGGGCGCCGGCCCGGCGCGCCTGGTACTGGCCAACCGCGACATGGCCAAGGCGCGTGTGCTGGAGAGCGAAGTGAATGACCCACGCCTGTTGCTCAGCACCTATGAAGACCTGGTCGGCCAGTCGTTCGACCTGGTGATCAACGCCACCTCGGCCAGCCTTACCGGTGAGCTGCCGCCCGTGCCGGAGTCGGTGTTCGCCAACGCGGCACTGGCCTATGAGCTGGCCTACGGCAAGGGGCTGACACCGTTTCTGCAGGTGGCCAAGAAGGCTGGCGTGAATACTCTCGCGGACGGCGTCGGCATGCTCGTCGAGCAGGCGGCCGAAGCCTTCGAGTGGTGGCGCGGCGTGCGCCCGCAAACCGGGCCGGTAATCAAGCGGCTCACCGTACCACTGGTTTGAGGGGGCAGACGATGAAAGTACTCATGCTGCATGGCATCAACCACAACATGTTCGGCAAGCGCGACCCGGTGCAGTACGGCACCATCACCCTGGAGGAAATCGATGCGCGCCTGGGCGAGCTGGCCGCGTCGCTCGGTGTGCAAATCGACAGCTTCCAGACCAACTACGAAGGCGCCATGTGCGAGCGCATCCACCAGGCCTTCCTTGAAAGCACTGACGCGGTGCTGATCAACGCTGGCGCCTGGACTCACTACAGCTACGGCATCCGCGATGCGCTGGCGATCCTCACCGTGCCGGTGGTGGAAATCCACATGTCCAACATCCATGCCCGTGAAGCCTTCCGCCACCACTCTGTGTTCGCCGAAGTGGTGCGCGGACAGATCAGCGGCTTTGGCGTGGACAGCTACCTGCTCGGCCTGCGCACAGCCGTGACGGCGGTGCGCGGTGAACAGGCTTGAGCGAGCTGGCCGCTCGGAACCTGTTCACGATCTTTTTAGGCGACATTAAAGAGGCTGCTACAAGGCAGAAGCAGACATCGGGCGACCTCGTAGGAGGGGCTTTAGCCCCGAGCTTTTTATCAAGGCAAACAAGAGCTCGGGGCTGAAGCCCCTCCTACAAAAGCCGCGCATTTACCGACCGCTCCTGCCACTTAGCTGCCAAAATCGTGAACGATTATGAACAGGTTCTCAGGGGCGAGCGGGCCACGCTTCATTGCGCTGACGCTATCTGCTGTCCCCAGCGCGCCATCGCAAAATCGACGAAGCGGCGCAGCTTGGGCAATTGATAGCGGTCGGGCGAGTAGATCAGGTGCATCGGTCTGCTCGGCAGTTTGTAGTCCGGCAGCAGGGCGACCATACGACCCTCACGCAGATCTGGTTCGGCATAGGCATCGGGCAGCATGACGATGCCGCCGCCCACCGTGGCGCTTCGGTACAGCGCGGCCGAGCTGTTCATCACCATGGTGCCACTTATCTCAACCGTGACTTCACCTTCCGGCCCCATCAGCCGCCAGTGCTTGTCCACGCCACTCCAGTCATCGCCGGCGGGGTAGGCGAAGGTCAGGCAATTGTGCGCTGGCAGGTCTTGCGGCTTCGTGGGTACGCCACGGCGCTTCAGGTACTCCGGCGAGGCGCAGAGGGTCATGGTGTAGTCCTGCAGGGGCCGTGCGATCAGGCGGCTGTTTTCCTGCATGTTGCCCATGCGGATCGCCGCATCGAAGCCGCTGTCGAGCAAATCCACCCGCAGGTTGCTGAGCACCAGGTCGAGCTTGACCTTGGGGTACTGCAGCGAGAATTCGCACAGCGCGGGCGCCAGCACTTCCGAGCCGAATGTCAGCGGCGCGGTGATGCGCAAGGTGCCCGAGGGCTCTTCCTGAGCCTGCTCGGCCAGGCGTTCGGAGGCAGCCACCAGCCCGAGCACCTCCAGACAGCGCTGGTAATAGGCCGTGCCGAACTCCGTCAGGCGCTGGCGCCGCGTGGTGCGCTTGAGCAGGCTGACGCCCAGGCGTTGCTCCAGTGCGCGCAGGTGGTTGCCGACCATGGTGGTGGAAATCTCACACTCCTGGGCGGCGGCCGTCATGCTGCCGGTTTCCACGACCTTCACGTACACCGACATTGCCTGGAATAAGTCCATTATCAAGCCCTGGTTGAAGATGATTGAAGTTTCGCGATGTTTATCCAGTTCGGGTGGCTAACGATACTGCAAACACCACCCGATGACTGCTGGAGCGTTACGTCATGACCACCGACTGCCTGATGTCCACTTACAAACCCCTGGCCCTGAGCTTCGTCCGTGGTCTGGGCGCGCGACTCTGGGATCAGGCCGGTCGCGAGTACCTGGATGCCGTGGCGGGCGTTGCCGTAACCAATGTCGGCCACTCGCACCCCTTGCTGGTCGCCGCCATCAGTGAACAGGCCGGCCTGCTGCTGCATACCTCCAACCTGTACAGCATCGATTGGCAGCAACGCCTGGCCCACAAACTCACTCGCCTGTCGGGTCTGGACCGGGCGTTTTTCAACAACTCCGGGGCGGAAGCCAACGAGACGGCGCTCAAGCTGGCGCGGCTGCATGGCTGGCGCAAAGGTATCGAGCAGCCGCTGGTGGTGGTGATGGAAAACGCCTTCCACGGCCGCACCCTGGGCACCCTGGCCGCCAGCGATGGCCCTGCCGTACGCTCGGCGTACGGCGCCTTGCCGGGGGATTTCGTCAAGGCGCCATTCGGCGACTTGCCGGCCTTCGAGCGCCTCTGCGCGCAGCATGGCCATCGCATCGCTGCCGTGCTGGTCGAGCCGGTGCAGGGCGAGGGCGGCGTGCAGGTGGCGCCGGCCGGCTATCTGCAAGCGCTGCGCAAGCATTGCACGCGGCGCAACTGGTTGCTGATGCTCGACGAAATCCAGACCGGCATGGGCCGTACCGGGCAATGGTTCGCCTTTCAGCACGAAGGCATCGTGCCGGACGTCATCACCCTGGCCAAAGGCCTGGGCAACGGCGTGCCCATCGGCGCCTGCCTGGCCAAGGTCGGTGCCGCCGACCTGTTCACCCCAGGCAGCCACGGCAGCACCTTTGGCGGCAACCCGCTGGCCTGCCGCGCCGCCTGTACGGTGGTGGACATTATCGAGCAGCAAGGCCTGGTGCAGAACGCACGTGAGCAAGGGCAGTACCTGCTCGAGCGGCTGCGCGAGGTGCTGAACGGCCATCCGCAAGTGGTGGCCGTGCGCGGCCTGGGCCTGATGATCGGCATCGAGTTACACAAGCCGATCCCCGACCTCGTCGCGCTGACCGCGCGCAATCACGGCTTGCTGATCAACGTGACACGAGGCCAGACCATCCGGCTTTTGCCGCCCCTGATCGTGGGCCCGACAGACGTTGACGCGATCGTGCAGGGCATCGTCAACGCCCTGAACGGCGCTGAGGCGTCTCGCGAATAACGCCTTAAAACCTGTTCACGATCTTTATGCGTTTGAGGCGGCAGCTACAAGGCAGAAGCGGACATCGATGCAGAGCGTAGGATGGGTGAAACCCATCAAATTGCGATGGGTTTCACCCATCCTACGGCCTGTGGGAACGGACCATGCCCGTGATTTTTCGCGGGCACGGTCCGCCCCCACAGGTACTGCGCGATGACCGCTTTCGCTTAGCAGCCAAAATCGCCGAGCCTGGGCTGAAAGATTATGAACGGGCTCTTAGAACAGAGGCCGCGAGGCCAACTCGACACCGAGCAAAATCAGAAACGCCATAAAGCACTGCCGAAAGCGCACGGGGCTGATCCGTGCGCGCAGGCGCTGGCCCAGCCACATGCCGATCAATGCCGGGGCAATAGCCGCGGTCGATGTGCCGAGCTGGCTGACCTGAAAGGCGCCGTGCCAGTAGAGGCCGATAGCGAGCGCCAGCGTTGAGATGCTGAAGGACAGGCCCAGCGCCTGCACCAGCTCGTCGCGGCTCAGGTTCAGCGAGCCCAGATACGGCACCGCCGGCATCACGAATACGCCGGTCGCGCCGGTCACCACACCTGTCGCCAATCCCACCGCTGGCGATAGCCAGCGCTCCAGCCGCGCCGCCACGCTAAAGGCCGGCGCGAGCAGCGCATAGAGTGCATAGACGATCAGTGCGATGCCTAGCCAGAAGCCCGACCACAGCGGGTTAGCCACCACCAGCAAGGTCGACGCCGCGACCGTGCCAAGCACGATGCACAGCATCATCGGCCACAGCCGGCGCAGCAGTGGCCCGAGCGCCGGGCCGCTGAACAGCTGCCAGAGATTGGTCACGAACGACGGCACCACCAGAATCGCCGCAGCCGCCGCTGGCGGCATCACCGTACCCAGCAGCCCCATGGCCACGGTCGGCAAGCCCATACCGGTCACGCCCTTGACCAGCCCGGCGGCGAGAAAGGTGCCGAGCAGAAACAGCAGGTAGACGGTGGCGTCGTGCATGGTGAGGACTCGCTTGGGTGACCTGTGCAATTGAAGCCGCTCAGGATACTCGGCACAATGCGGAAAACTCAGCGAAGCCTTCGGCAAAACCAGAGGCAGAGGGGCTCCCATGCGACTCGACCTGGCAGATCTGCAGCTGTTTCTGTGCATCGCCGATGCCGGCAGCATTACCGCCGGCGCGCAACGGGCGAACCTCGCCCTGGCTTCTGCCAGCGAGCGGCTGCGCAAGATGGAAAATGCCGTCGGAGTGGCCCTGCTGGAGCGGCGCCCGCGCGGAGTGATCACCACCGAGGCTGGCGAGGCGCTGGCTCATCATGCTCGGCTGATGTTGCGCCAGCAGCAGGCCTTGAACGATGAGTTGCGGGACTACGCGATCGGTGCGCGGGGCACACTCGATCTGTATGCCAACACCGCTGCGCTGACGGTGTTCCTGCCCGGTCGGTTGGCGCCCTGGTTGGCCGAGCGGCCCCGCCTGCGCATCGAGCTCAAGGAGCGCACCAGCTCGGATATCGTGCGCAACGTGGCCGGCGGCCTGGCCGAGGCGGGCATCGTTTCCAGTGCCGTCAGTGCGGCAGGCGTTCAGCTGCAGCCGGTAGCCAGGGATCATCTGGTGCTGATCGCGGCGGCCAATCATTCCCTTGCTGACCGCCACAGCCTGTCATTCGCTGAGGTACTGGGCCAAGCGTTCGTGGGGCTGGCCCAGGGCAGTGCGCTGCAGGATCACATCAACGAGCACGCGCGGGTGGCTGGTCGGCCACTGGACATCCGCATTCGCATGAACAGCTTCGAAGCGCTCTGTCAGATGGTCGCCCATGGCATCGGCCTCGGCATCCTGCCGCAAGGCATCGCCCGGCTGCACAGACGCCGCCATGGCCTCAGGGTGATCGCGCTGAGCGACGCCTGGGCCCGGCGTAAGCTGTGCCTGTGCTTCAGGGACTGGAGCGAATTGTCGATGCCGATGCGCAGCCTGTTCGAACATCTGGGCGGCCATCCCGGTGAAGGGATGGCCGCCCCGGCTGCCGTCAGCGGGTGACTTCGCCGGTGGCTTGGCTGGCGCCGTCGTTGGCTTCGGGCTTGAGGCCCTTGAGTTCGAAGCGCTTGATCTCGCCGACGATCACCAGGTAGCTGAACGCCGCGACGAAGGCATTGGCGCCGATGAACACAAGGGCCAGCTTGAACGAGCCGGTGGCCGCGATGATGTAGCCGATCACGATCGGCGTGGTGATCGACGCCAGGTTGCCGATGGTGTTGAACAGCCCACCCGACAGGCCCGCGATCTGCTTGGGCGAAGTGTCCGACACCACTGCCCAGCCCAGGGCGCCGACGCCTTTGCCGAAGAACGCCAGGGCCATGAACGAGACCACCATCCAGTCGGCTTCCACGTAGTTGCAGATGATCATGCTCATCGACAGCAGCATGCCGGCGACGATCGGCGTCTTGCGCGCCACGCTCAGCGAGTTGCCGCGGCGCAGCAGAGCATCGGAAATCACCCCGCCCAGCACGCCGCCGATGAAGCCGCAGATGGCCGGCAGCGAGGCGATGATGCCGGCCTTGAGAATGGTCATGCCACGTTCCTGCACCAGGTACACCGGGAACCAGGTCAGGAAGAAATAGGTGAGGGTGGTGATGCAGTACTGGCCCAGGTACACGCCGGCCATCATGCGGTTTTTAAGCAGCTGCAGGATGTAGCCGAACTTGGGCCCCGAGTCCTGGTTCTTGCCGGCGGCGTCCAGGTCCACCAGGCCGCCGTTCTCGGCGATGTACTGGATCTCGGCCGCGTTGGCCATTGGGTGGTCCTTGGGGTTGTGGATCACGTACATCCACACGATCGAGAACAGGATGCCCAGGGCGCCCATCACCACGAACACGTGCTGCCAGCCGAAGGTGTAGACGATCCAGCCCATCAGCGGGGCGAACAGCACGGTGGCGAAGTACTGGGCCGAGTTAAAGATGGCCGACGCGGTACCGCGCTCCTTGGTCGGGAACCAGGCCGCGACGATGCGCGCATTACCCGGGAACGACGGCGCTTCGGCCAGGCCGACCATGAAGCGCAGCAGGAACAGCACGACCACTGCACTGGCTACGCCGAACACGCCGATGTAGCCCTGCAGAAGGGTGAAGAAGGACCAGAGAAAGATGCTGCCGGCGTAGACGCGCTTGGAACCGAAGCGGTCGAGCAGCCACCCGCCAGGGATCTGCCCCAGCACGTAGGCCCAGCCGAAGGCCGAGAAAATGTAGCCCAGTTCGATCGCGTCGATGCCCAGGTCCTTCTGGAGGCTTGAGCCGGCGATCGAGATCGTCGCCCGATCCGCGTAGTTGATCGTGGTCACCAGGAACAGCATGAGCAGGATCAGATACCGGGCGCGAGTCTTCTTGACTGCTTGCATGGGGGAACTCCGATGTTTGTTTTTGTATGGTTCGGTGAATTCTGTTTGCTGTTAACGTTAACAGATAACGTTAACAGTCTAGTTTGATAACGTTATCAGTGACTAGATATGTCTATAGATCTTTTCAGGCAGGAACGGCCAGGGCGTTATAAAGAAAACGCCTAGAGGGTCATCAGGGGGAATTTGCGGGTGACAGCGAGAGCGGAGAACCGATCAGGTGCTCTCGCGCTCCAGGATCTCGAAGCTGGTATCGACCTGGGCCTCGCCGCTGACGCCTTCGAGGCGACGCAGCAACGCTTCGGCGACCTGGCGGCCCATCTCCTGGGCGTTGACGCTGACCGTCGACAGGGCGGGGTAGGCGAACTGGCCATTGGAGATGTTGCCGAAACCGAGCACGGCCAGCTCGTCGGGCACGGCGATCTTGCGGCTGGCCGCTTCAGCCAGCACGCCCAGGGCGACGGTGTCCGAGCTGCAGAACACGATCTGCGGCCGCGCACCCGCGTCGAGCAGCGCCGCCAGGCCGCGGCGGCCCACTTCCCAGGTCGCCTCGCTCGGGAAGATCTGCTGCTGTACGTCGGCAGCCCCCAGCGCCTCCAGGCGTGCGACCAGGCTGTGGCAGCGGCGCATCGCGCGGGGGTCGTCGATGCCCACCACGGCCCACTGGCGATAGCCCTTGGCATGGAAGTGCTCGGCCACGGCTACGCCGACCTTCTCGTGGGAAAAGCCGACCTGGGTGTCCAGCAAATCGTCGCTCAGGTCCCAGGCCTCGACGACCGGGATGCGCAGCGAGGCGAGACGCGAGCGGATGTTGGGGGTGTGCAGCGTGCCGGTCAGCACGATGCCATCCGGGCGCCGGCCGAGAATGGCGTCGAGCAGCAGCTCTTCGTTTTCAGGGGAGTAACCGGTGGGGCCGACCAGCGACTGGTAACCGGCGGCGGACAGCCTGGCGATGATCGCCTGCACGGCGATCGAGTAGATCGAGTTGGCGATGGTGGGTAGCAGGATGGCCACCAGGCGGCTTTTCCGGGTGGCCAGGGCGCCGGCCATGATGTTGGGCACGTAGCCCATGGAACGGACGATTTCAAGTACGTGCTCCCGGGTGGCCTCGTTCACCAACTCGGGGCGCTGGATGGCGCGCGAAACGGTCATCACCGAGACACCGGCCTTGAGCGCCACGTCTTTCACGGTAACCGGCGACTCGCCACGATTGCCGTTGTTCCTAGCTGACTTGCGGGCCACTTTGCTCCCTTGATCCCGTTAGATGCCCGGGCATTATGCTGGCCCGGCAGGGCTTTTACTACGCATGCCAGCGGCACTGCGCAAGATCATGTTTCACGCGGCGTCAGGTGTCGCCGGCTTGCCAGTCGAGCCGTGCTGATCGATGACGATTGCGCGCTCCGACCGCTGTTCCCGCCAGGCGCTTTTCTCTGCCCGTTCGGGCTGCGCGATACGCTGACTTATCCGCCTGCGAGCCTATCTTCTCTGCAGCAGTCGGTTGTGCAAGCCCAAGAAAAATACGGTTTTTTTACGCGCCTGATGATTTTTCGCCCTCGATAATTCGCTCACTTCCCAACGACTTTCACACCTCGGGATTTTTCCATCCGAGGAGCGAGCGATGAATCATCTCCATGCCATCTCCCAGCCTCTGTCACTGGTCTGCCGCGTCGGCGTGGCAGGAGGCGCCGATGAATGAGGCGCCGCGCGTGCTGCTGATCGACGACGACAAGCCGGCGCGCAAACAGCTGCGCACCAGCCTGGCGAATCAGTCGTTCACCGTGCTGGAGGCCGCCACGGGCGCCAAGGGCCTGACCCTGGCGGCCAGCCAGTCGCCGCACCTGATCATTCTCGATGCCAGCCTGCCGGATATGGACGGCAGCCAGGTCCTGCGCGAGCTGCGTGCCTGGTCGACGGTGCCTGTGTTGGTTTTGTCGGCGCGCGAGAGTGAGGAGGAGAGGGCGCGGCTGCTGGACCTGGGCGCCGCCGAATGCCTCAGCAAGGCGGCCCCCATTCAGGCTTTGGTGGAGCGCACTCAGGCGCTGCTCAGCGACGCCGCCCTGGCGCTGGTGCTGCAGCCGGCCGTACGTGCGGGGCATCTGTACGTCGACCTGTCCCGGCGCCTCGTCACCCTGCGCGGCGCAGAGGTGAGCCTGAGCCGCAAGGAATACGGCGTGCTGGAAATCCTGGCCCGCAACCACGGGCGCATCGTCGCCGCCGAACAACTGATCCGCCTGGTGTGGGGCGCCAGCCATCTGGGCGACAGCCGCAGCCTGCGCACGGTCGTCGGCCGGCTGCGCCACAAGTTCCAGAACGGCGCGGGCAGCTCGCGGGTGATCCAGACCATCGTGGGCGTCGGCTATCGCCTCAACGCCGAGGAATACTGAAGTGCAGCGCCCGGCAACCACCGGCATGACCGAGACAGCGGGGCGCCTGATCGGCTACGCCCGCGCCAGCCGCGACGAGCCGGATGCGCAGGCGCAGGTGCTCGCGCTCAAGGCCGAGGGCTGCGCTGAGCTTTACGTAGAGCAAGGCCAGAACGCCTGGCGCAACCGGCCCGAGCTGGCGCGCCTGCTGGATGCCATCCAGCCCGGCGACACGCTGGTGGTCACCCGGCTCGACCGCCTGGCGCGCAGCACGCGGGATCTGCTGGAGATCGCCGAACACATTCATGCCACCGGGGCACGGCTCGCCAGCCTCGCCGAGCCCTGGGTCAGCGGCAATGCCGCGGTACTGGCGGTGTTCGCCGGCATCGTCGCCTTCGAGCGTTCGCTGATCGTCGAGCGCACCAGCCTCGGCCGGGAGGCCGCCATGGCCCGCGGTGTGCAATTCGGCGCCAAACCCTGCCTGGCCGACGAGCAGATTCGCCTCGCCAACCAGATGATCGAGCAGGGCAGCTCGGTCAGCGAGGCCGCCAGTAAACTCGGCGTGCATCGCTCCACGCTTTACCGGGCGCTGGGACGGATGAAGCAGGCGGCGCGTCGAGCGTGACTTTCAAATATTGCTTTGGCTGGGCTCAGCACGCGCAGGAGATGGCGGAGGCGGGCGCTGGCTGCTCGGCGTTCTCGCCAACCAGCGCCAGCCCCTCGTCGAGCCAGCCGGTCACCCCGCCGAGCATTTCCTTTACCGCGTAGCCAAGGCTTGCCAGGCGCAGGCCAGCACGGTGCACGCCGTTGCAGTGCGGGCCGGCGCAGTAGACGACGAACAGCGTCGAAGGGGCGAACGCTGCCAGGCGCTCGGCCGTTAGGGTGCGCGTGGGGATGTTGATGGCGCCCGGAACATGGCCGGCGGCGTAGGCCTCGGGGCCGCGCACATCCACCAGCACATAGTCGACATCACCGCTTTGCTGGCTGCGGTGGACATCCGAGCAGTCGGTTTCGAAACGCAACCGGTTGCCGAAGTGCGCCTGCGCGTCGGCACAGGAGGCGGCGGGGATTTCGCTGATCAGGCTTGGCATGGCGGTGGCTCCTGGGTGATGGAGCGGTCACTTTAGTTGGCGCATCGGGCGCGCTACAGTGGCTGCCTCGACATTGACTGGTAGTTTTCCGCCAAATGAACCGCGACCCGGGCCTGGTGGCCGTGCTGGCCTACGACGGCTTGTGCACCTTCGAATTCGGTATCGCCGTGGAGATCTTTGGCTTGCCGCGGCCGGAGTTCGATTTCCCCTGGTATCGGCACCGTATTGTTGCCGTGGACTCGGGGCCGATGCGTGCGCTGGGCGGTATTCAGGTCATCGCCGATGCCGGGCTCGAAGCCCTGAGCGAGGCGCGCACGATCATCGTGCCGGGTTGGCGGGACCGCAACGAACGGCCGCCGCAGCCGCTGATCGATGCTTTGCGCACCGCTCACAGCCGGGGCGCGCGGCTGCTGTCGATCTGCTCCGGCGTGTTCGTGCTGGCCACGACCGGGCTGCTCGATGGCCAGCGCGCCACCACGCACTGGCGCTATACCGATGAATTGGCAGCCCGCTTCCCCGAGATCGCGGTCGACCCGGCGGTGCTCTACGTCGACAGCGGCCAACTGATCACCTCGGCCGGTAGTGCAGCGGGCATCGATGCCTGCCTGCATCTGGTGGAGCGCGACTTCGGCGCGCATATCGCCAACAGCGTGGCGCGCCGCCTGGTAATGGCTCCGCAACGCTCCGGCGGGCAGGCCCAGTTCATCCCGGCGCCGGTCGCCCAGGCGCCCAGGGACGATTTATCCGCGCTGCTGGAATGGGCGCGTCAGCACCTGAGCGAACCCCTGACGGTGAGTCAACTGGCGGTCAGGGCCTTGATGAGCGAGCGCACCTTCCTGCGGCGTTTCAGCGACGCTACCGGCATGACGCCCAAGCGCTGGCTGCAGCACGCGCGCATGGCCCAGGCGCGCTCGCTGCTGGAAAGCACCGCTCTCAATAGCGAACAGATCGCCGAGCGCTGCGGCTTCGCCTCGGTGGAAAGCTTTCGCGTGGCTTTTCGCAAGGTGGTCGGCCTGGCGCCGTCGTTCTACCGCGAGCGCTTCGGGCAGCGCTAGGCGCAGCTGATTAATGTGGCTGGTGCTGCTCGGTCAGGCGTTCTCGTTACCCGAGCGAATAAACGAATAGCGGTCGATATCGGTCCGCAGCTGCCAGCCCTGGCTTTGCCAGTAATCGGCCGCCGCCTGATTGGTCGTGAGAACGTCCAGATGGCACTTGTAAATGCCGACCGCCTCCAGGCTCGCCAGGCAACACTCCACCAGCGCATTGGCGATGCCCTGGCGCCGATAGTCCGGTAGCACCAGCAGATGCTGCAGATACCCACGCCGCCCGTCATGCCCGCACATCACACAACCACACAGCACGCCCTCGACCTCGGCAACGAAGCTCATGCCGGGGTTGCGCTGCAGGTAGCGCGCCGTTGCTTCCCGTGAATCCGCATCGCGCAGCGAGATCCCAGGCGTCGCGCGCATCAGGGTGATGACGGCGTCGTAATCGTCTGGGGTCATTGTGCGGATATTGAACATTGGGGGCTCCCGGAAGCGTCTGCGCAACTAGGGTGATTCAATCCTAGGAGGAAGGCCTCACAGAATTTCGACCTCGCTCTCCTGAAGCCAGCCGGCAGCAACAACGTTTCGCTTGGCGAGTATAGGCTGGGGTGTGTATACAACAATCGCCAGGCTCTTCTCAGCCCGACTACAAGTCACGTAAAGCAGCCTACGAGTACGTGCTAGTGCGTTGTCCTTGCCGTCACGCTCGTTGTCCCGGTCAGTCTTTGTTGGTTCTTTTACACCCAGCAATTTGTCGTAGCTGAATAAGAAGCCGCCTGCCTCCTCATCGTTGATGACGACCATGACTCGTGGAAACTCCAGCCCCTTTACCCCTTGATGTGTACCGTAGGGTGAAAGGCCATCCGCATAACTCGCAAAGGCTGCCAACTCCGAAAATGGACGCTCAAGGAATAGCTGGTAGGCGTAGTTGGTCATCGCGTTCGTATCTTCAGGATCTGGAGCCTCACTAGGGGCACCCAACACCATAGCCCCAACCAGATTGTCAGGAACATCAAGCAGCTGGGTTTGCAACAGAAGCGTTGCGACCTCGCTCAATGTTGGATCGTTTTTTTCGAAAAGAGAGAGCAGGGCATGCGTCGCTTCCTCTACACGCTGCATGTGGGCCGATTGATCCCCTGTTGATTGCATTGCATCCTTGCTGAGTAAGGGAGAGCGAGAGCGTACGGCTTCAAGCAGAAGGAAGTGATCGTCCTTTGCGGTAAGAATGGGAAGAACGCCTTCGCTGAAAACGCGAAGTGCGGGCAAGGTCCCATCCAGCAAGCCTGTTTGAAGGTGCTCAATCGCGTATAAGGGCGTGAACAGCTTTTCGAACCCCATCCGCCGTCCAGCCATCTTATGTTCGAGGATCAAGGTTTTTCGGCCTTCAGGACCGGTAGCCCATTCGCCGTCCTCGGTGATTGCAGCCATCGACTGAGCGATACCTTCCTCAAGATTTTGTGCCTGTTCTTGGCTTTGACTAATGCAGTACATGCGCACTACACCTTCAATGGCATCTGGCTTCGGGGTCTGCTGATGTGTGTCTGCAGCGCTTCGAATTACGTTGATAAGATCTATTACCCTACGAGGGCAGCGGCGATTAACGACCTTTTCAGGTTTCAGCCAGTCATCCGGTATCGCTTTATCAAGGCGCGTTACTCCATGGCCGTAAATCTGTTGCATGGTGTCGCCCAGTAGCCCCAGGCAGAAGCGTGCCTGCGCTAATTGCTGGACTTTCAGAAAAGCCTCCATTACTGGAGCGTGGGTGTCCTGGCTTTCGTCGATCAATACAACTGGGTAGCGGTCCACGAGAACATCCAACAAAGGGCGTTCAGGAGCAAATGCTGCAGTTAACTTGATGACCTCATCATGATTGAGAGCCTGTCGCTCTCTGTTGTCAACTGTGGGGCTGTAAATGAACTTGGTAATCTCGTCTAGAGTCTCAAGTCTGCGTATTTTGCTTTGTAGCTTCCGTCGGTTTGCTCGAGATGTTTTATTGTCGCCTCTCGAACGTGCTAGCTCGCCCTCGATCTTTTCAATGTCTTGGGCAAGTTTGATCCTTAGCCACTCTCTGATCTCGTTGTCGAATCCTTGAATTAGGCGCCAGGCGAACGCGTGAATGGTCGAGACTTCCACGAGTGGATCAAACTCTAGCCTCCGAAGCACTTCATCGCAGGCTGCGTTTGTATAGGTTATCACCGCAATGCGCCGGCCCTCGAACGTCAGGCGTTCTCGCTCGCGACTTTTGAGTTCGCGGATAGCCTCGACGAGTAAGTGGGTTTTTCCTGAGCCAGCACCTGCGTAAAGAAAAAAACTTTTCGGGTTTGCCAGATTCAGGCAAGCCTGCATAAGGGTGTCGGCATCTGCGACAGCTGCCTCGCTCATGGCGTCACCTCCGCGCCCTCGGGCGGAATTACCAGTAGCTCTTTTTGCTTGCTTCGCAATTTGGACTCAAGCCAGTTGAGGCCTTCACTGATGTATTCAGGGATTTCAAGGCTAGGGAAGTTTTTGTCGCCCAAAACGAGTAATACAAATTCTGCTTTCTTTCCTTCGCGTAATTCGTTGAAAAAACCTTCTCCAACGGCTTCCGGTGTTTGCGCTTCATTCAAAATTTTTACGAAGGCCTTCATCAGACCAGTGCCGTTGGTTTTTTCCGCAAAGTGACCAGCGTTGCTAAGCACAAAGCTGCCTTCAAAGGTATTTGGTAGGGCTTGTATTGCTTCTCCAGTAGCGGGCAGGTGGGTGGAAATAGAGGTTTGATAGGCGATGCGTACTGAGTACAGGTCGTCGATCTGGTGCTCTTTTTGATTCTCTGGCAGTTCGAGCAACTCATCCACTGTGTTGCCTAGATGCATCAGTTTCATCCAGCTCCGCAATGTCGGATTGTTCGTAATCTGATCAGCGTTTCTTTGCACCGGTTTTGCCGCTTTATTAAACCCTGCATCGAGGTCTGTAATAACTAGAGTGAGGATGCCAAGCGCATCAATTAAAGGCCTTAGTCGGTGTGCGTGACTACCACCGATATCGATGGTTGTGATGTAGCAGCGGTCAAGGAATGGAAACTTATTCCGCAAAAAATGCGGCATCATCATTCGCTCTGCTGAGCCCTCTACCAAGATGACGGCGTCGGCGAAGAATATGTCTGCGTGCTGTGCCCGCAGATATCTGGTTACGAACTCCTTCGTCTTTGTTCCATCGCCGAACACGTTAGAGAGGTTAGAGACCGTCGATACCGGTACACCGATGCCATACATCCCAGCCGGGAGTCGCCTGAAATACCTAAGGTTCTGGTACTCCACTTCGTGAGTTACATGGCTGGAGTGCGTGCTCACCAAAAGCTGAGTCTTCAGATTTGGGTAGCGTTCAAGCAAAGCGTCTCGGCATAGAACTTGGTAGGCGTGCCGCACAAACACTTGCTGCACTTGAACATGAAGGTGCGCTTCAGGCTCTTCAATGAGCACGAGGTGGATGGGCTCAACGCGGTCTATTACCTCCGCGTTGGCGGCCCTGGTTTTTCTTAGCCACTCATCCCTAAAACCCATCAGCCGGAAAATCATAGATATCAGGTTTTGATATCCCAACCCGTTAGCGGTCTCTGGTAAATGAAGAGGAGGGGCTCCAGGGGCGCCTTGAATTGAATCCAACTCAAAAAGGACGGCCGCCTCATGGTTCATGCCGTCAGTTGCTGCCAAGCGACTTGCGACTTTGATACGTGGGTCATTGCGACCAGGGTAGCCCAATCCCTCGACCTCTCTAATAGCAGATTCGAAGCTGCTACTTAGCCTGGTATCGAATGCCGATTGGGCTGCTTCTATCGCCCGCAACGCTTCGAGATCTGAGATATCTGGGCTGTCACCTGGATCTAGGTGTCGGGAGTAATAGGATCTGAGTTGTTCCGAGAGTTTTCGGGCACCGTTGGGTCTAGTGTTATCGCCTTGATTGTCATCCGAATGGTCGCTGAATCCCCGCTGTGCATTGATCTCATGTACTCGAATTAATCCATTGAGGGGATTACTTTCCAGAGGTAGGGAAGTAGGACTCAATTGCTGCATTTGAGCCATTCGAGTCGACTTGTCAGGTTTCTTAAGTTGCTGCGGATCCAGGCGATACCAACGAACCTTGAATTTATCTCCCAGCCGACGGTTCAAGTAATCATGAAGGCTCTGTGGCCATAGCGTCAGCGGGCTACCAGGCGGGTCCTCCGTTCCTAAAGCATCCTCAAGCTCTGCAACCCTCGCGCGCTCCTTGCGATAGTCCGTGTACAGCATATTCATATCATCTGGTTCAAGCAGGAAGCGCATTCCTACAAGTCCTCCGCGCCACGCAAAGCTGGGAATGAGATCGCGGATGAAGTGGAACTCTCCTTGATCTGCTGAGATCCAGATATCTAGGCTAGGAAGCCAGTCGGCCCAGTCCTTGGCTGTAGGAAGTTCAAAGTTTTCCGGCGGGATCTCCCACTCTCTGCCAATCTCGTCAATCTTCGCGAGATGACAAAGAGTCAGATCCTGAAGTCGAAAGGCAGAACCCTTCGAAATCAAAAATCTTCGGAGTGCCAGCATAGCTGAGGATTTTCCGCTGTTGTTTGCACCTACAAGCAGGGTGGTCTCATCAGCGAAGTCAATTCGTACAGAAAGCAACTTTCTGAAGTTAGATATCTCTACGTGCTGGATGCGCATGGATCGTCCTTGAAATCTCTGAAGTGTCATTTTGCTATCAATATAGCTAGCTGCCTGTAACAATCAAAGAGAAGAAATTGAGGCAGATTTATTTTTTTAGCTTCAAATAACTGGTTTAGCCGATAGCAGCCATCCACTCGCCCCACGCAAACCCGTAGCCCAGCACCGACCAATCACCTTCCCGACAACCCGAAACCCAACCATACTCAGCAGGCCACGCCGCCGCCCTCACTTTCACCTTCACGTAAACGAGTCTGCGGACCAAGAACCGTAGCCGTTGGGAGATCCATTTGCTGACCGTTCCGATGGATCTTATGGCTGATGACCGCCTGTCTCACGTGCTCAGTGCCAGCGAGCGGCTGGCGATGGCGGCCTCGCTGGACGAGGTGGTCGCCATTCTGCGTGATACCGCGCGGGCCACGGTGGGCGCCGAGGGGATTGCGGTGATCATCGAGCAGCAGGGGCGCTGCGCCTATGTCGCCGAGGATGCGGTGTCGCCGCTTTGGCAGGGCCAGAATTTCCCGAGCCAGGCGTGCGTTTCCGGTTGGGCGATGGCTAACCGCGAGACGGTGGCGATCCGCGATGTGCTGCAGGATCCGCGTGTGCCGCAAGCAGCATATGCGTCGACCTTCGTGCGCAGCATGGTGATGGTGCCCATCGGCCGGCCTACGCCGATTGCTGCGCTTGGCGCCTACTGGGCCGATGTGCGCGACCATCACCCAGAGACCATTGCGCGCCTGGAGAGCCTGGCGCGGCTGGCGACCATCGCCATCGAGAACGCGCGGCTGACCCAGGCACGCAATCGCGAGACGACTATCGCCGCTACGCAGAATCGCATTCTGGAACTGGCTGTCGCGCAAACGGCGCTCAGCGACACGCTGGATGGCATCGTCCGCGAGGTGGATGCGCTTTCCGTGTCGGGTTTTCTGGGCGGCATTTTGCTGCTCAACGAGCGCGGTGAGCATCTGGAGCATTGCGCGGGGCCGAGCCTGCCCAGCGCCTATAAAGAGGCCGCCAAAGGCATCTCCATTGCCCCGAGCGCCGTGACGGCCGCTGCCGATATTGGCAGCGACTCAGGCTGGGCCGCGTTGCGCGAGCTGGCTGCCGGGCACGGACTGCATCTTTGCTGCTTGATTCCGATCCGCTCGGCCCAGGCTGCGCTGCTCGGGGCTTTCGTGTTCTATCACCCCGAGCGCCGCGAGCCGCTGCCGGCGGATACCGAGATCATCGATTTTGTGGTGCATACGGTGGGGATGCTCGTACATCGCACCCGCGCGGATTCGGCGATTCGTATCAGCGAGGCACGCCTGCGCCTGGCCGTCGACCATGCCGACGTGGGGTTCTGGGATGTGGATTTCGTGCACAACAAGCTGATCTGGCCGGTGCAGACCAAAACGATGTTCGGCATCTCGGCGCATGTGGATGTCACCCTGCAGGACTTCTACGACGGCCTGCACCCCGACGACCGTGAGGCGACGATCGCCGCCTTCACGGCCGCCGCCGACCCCGAGCGGCGCGCGCTCTATGAGGTGGATTACCGCACCATCGGCCGTGAGGACGGCATCGTGCGCTGGGTCGCAGCCAAGGGGCGGGGCGTGTTCGACGCTGCTGGCAAGTGCCTGCGGGTGACCGGCACGGCCATCGACATCACGCCGCGCAAGGTGGCCGAGGAGGAGCTGCGCAAGCTCAACGAGACCCTGGAAAAGCGCATCGCCGCGGCCATCGCCGAGCGCGAGGAAGTCCAGAAGGCGCTGCGCCAGAGCCAGAAGATGGAGGCCATGGGGCAGCTTACCGGCGGCGTCGCCCACGACTTCAATAACCTGCTCACGCCCATCGTCGGCACGCTGGACCTGCTGCAGCGCCGCGGCGTGGGCGGCGAGCGCGAGCAGCGGCTGATCTCCGGCGCCATGCAGTCGGCCGAGCGCGCCACGACGCTGGTGCAGCGGCTGCTGGCCTTCGCGCGCCGGCAACCGCTGCAGGTTGTGCCGGTCGACGTGGCCAGGCTGGTCAGCGACATGGGCGACCTGCTGGCCAGCACCACCGGGCCGCAGATCCGGGTGATCGTCGATGCGCCGGACAATCTGCCCGCCGCCATCGCCGACCAGAACCAGCTGGAGATGGCGCTGCTCAACCTCTCGGTGAACGCCCGCGACGCCATGCTCGAGGGCGGCACCATTCGTATCTCGGTGAGCCTGGAGACGGTCGAGGAGGGCCACCGCAGCAAGTTGCCGGCGGATCGGTACCTGTGCCTGTGCGTCGCCGATACCGGCAGCGGCATGGACGCGACAACCCTGGCCCGCGCGGTGGAGCCGTTCTTCTCCACCAAGGGCGTGGGCAAGGGCACCGGCTTGGGGCTTTCCATGGTGCATGGGCTGGCCTCGCAGCTGAACGGCGCGCTGACCATCCAGAGCGCGCCGGGGCTGGGAACCAGCGTCGAGCTATGGTTGCCGCGCAGCCTCGCCGAGCCGGCCACGGCGCTACGCATCGTCGAAGCCGCCGAGCCACGGCTGACCCGCGGCACCGCGTTGTTGGTCGATGACGAAGAACTGGTGCGCGCCAGCACCTCGTACATGCTGGTCGAGCTGGGTTATCGGGTGATCGAGGCCAGCTCCGGTGAGGAGGCCATGCAGCGGGTGGCCAGCGGCGAGCCTTTTGATCTGCTGGTTACCGACCATCTGATGCCAGGCATCAACGGCACCGATCTGGCCCGCCTGGTGCGCGCCTCACGGCCTGGCATCGGCATTCTGCTGGTGTCCGGCTATGCCGAACGCGAAGGCCTCGATCCCGAACTGCCGCGGCTCACCAAGCCGTTTCGCAAGAGTGAGCTGGCGGCGAGCCTGGCCCAGATGCGTGGCGAATCATGGGCTGAGGCGCCCGAGGCGCAGGCTGTGGCGCCCTAAGCCAACTGTCCCGAGCGCGAAGGCGATCGTCAGGCCGGTCTGTCCCGCTCTTCCGGCCTTGGCGCTGCTGGCGTCGTCAGGCGGATGATCTGTTTGGCGAAGAATGCTCCGGTGAGGATTACGCCGAACAATCTCAGCGTCTGCATGGCCAGGACCAGGCCGACGTCGGAATGGGTTTCCGCCGCGATGATCGCCATTGCATCGAGCCCGCCGGGGCTGGTCGCCAGGTACATCGACAGGAAATCCGTTCCGGTCAGCGCGGCGAGCAGCCCGGCGAGCCCGGCGCAGAGCATGATCAGCACCAGGGCGCCGATGATCATCGATGGCAGGCGCCGCCACACGTAGCGCAGGGTTTCGCGATCGAAGCGCAAACCGATGTAGCAGCCGATGGCTCCGTAGCCGAAGGCCAGCAGCTCGCTGGGCAGGGTGATGGTCAGAAGGCCGCTCAACTGCAGTGCTGCGCCCAGGAGCAGCGGCACCAGTAGCGCCCCGGCAGGAAGCAACGCACCGGCCGCGACGCCGACCACAATCACGCCAATGCCAAGTGCCAGATCCGCGGGGTTCATCACCGGCGCGTTGGCGATGGCCTGGCTCATACCGGTGGTTGCGCCCAGCAGATGGCTGACCAGCGCACCGACCATCACCACGCACACCACCCGCACGTACTGCATGGTGGCCACCAAGCGCGAGTCGGCGCCGTAGTCCTCGGCCATGGCAACCATTGCCGATGCTGCGCCCGGCGCCGTTCCCCAGGCCGCGGTATTGCCGGGAATGCCGCCGAATCGCACGGTGCCCAGGCCCACCAGCGCACTCAGGCAGACCGTCACTATCGTCGCCAGCAGCATGATGTGCCACGAGCTCGCCAGCGACACCAGCACCGACCAGGTCATGGTGTGGGCGACCAGCAAACCCACGCAGCCCTGGCCGAACCTGAAGACGTTCCTGTGCAGGCGCAGCCCCGCACCGCACACGCCGAACACGATGGCCACCAACATGGGCCCCAGAAACAGGCCTGCCGGCACCTCGACGGCATGCAAGGCTTGCCCGGCAACCGCGGCGCAGAGGCTCAGAGCGAGCCAGCGCAGTGCCCGGGCGGACCATGTAAGAGGGGGATTGGGCGCTGACATGGGCATCCTGTAAATCACGCGCGTGAGCGCTTTGCTGCAAATTATCGACAGGCCAATTCATCACGTCTATTTTCTAATTTTTCTTCAACGATAACTTTTGTGAATGAATTATGGATCTGCGTGACCTTGGTTATTTCGAAACCATCGCCGAAATTGGCCATCTGGGCCGGGCTGCCGACAAGCTCAACCGCAGCCAGCCGGCCCTGACCAAGAGCATCCAGCGGCTCGAGGAATCCCTTGGCGCGCGGTTGTTTCAGCGTGACGGGCGGGGCATCAAGCTGACCGAAGTAGGTGAGCTCCTGCTGATCAGAAGCAAGCAGCTGCAGATGAGCGTTGGCGAGACGCAGCGCGAGGTGCGCGACCTGGCCAACGGTCTGATCGGCAACGTGCGCCTGGGGTGCGCAGCCAGCATGGCCGAATACCTGCTGCCGCAGTTGGCGGCGTCGCTGCTGGAGCGCGCGCCCGAGGTGCGGCTCAGCCTGTCGATCGCCCAGGACGACGTGTTGAAGAGTTCGCTGAGATCCGCGCAGCTGGATGCGATCATCAGCCCGCTACATGCCGAGGATCCGCAGTTCCTCACCTATCCGATCCTGCAGGACGAAGCGGTGGTGGTGGCCAGCGTCGATCATCCGATTTTCGCCGCGCCCTACGGCCTTGCCGATCTGACCCGCTACCGCTGGATATTGCCGTCGCCGGCGGTTTCTTCTCGGCGTTGGGTGGACAACGTATTCGCCGCCCACAAGTTGGCCGCGCCCGTGGTGCAGATCGAGACCAACACCATTTCCATGCTTCCCAGGCTGATTGCCCGCACCAACCTGCTGAGCTTTCTGGCCAGGGAAACACTGCAGTTCAGCCAGGGCATGAACCGGCTGCGCGAAGTGCAGTTGCCGGAAACGACCATGCAGCGAACCGTGGCGGTGACCGTCAGAGCGGAAGGCTATCTGCCGTCCGCGGCGGCCACCCTGGTTTCGATGCTGCGTGAGAACGGGCGCCAGTTCTTCAGCGGTGACTGAGCTGCAGTCGAGCAGGCAGGCGTCGTTGCCCAGGTCTTTTGATCGCCGCTATCCGCTGCTCGAATAAGAATTTTCAGCTAGCGCTTGACGAGGTAGAACGATCGTTCTACCTTAAGGCCATGAACAAGACGACGACCGATACCCGCGAAAAGATTCTGGCCACCGCCGAGCAGCTCATCTATCAGAACGGCATCCATGCCACCGGCATGGACCTTCTGGTGAGAACCTCAGGCGTCGCCCGGAAGAGTATTTACCGCTACTTCGTGACCAAGGACGAAGTGGCCGAAGCCGCGCTGAAAGCCCGCGATATCCGCTGGATGTACTGGTTCAGAACCGAGTGCGACAAGGCGGATACACCGCAGGCGCGCATCCTGAGCATGTTCACCGTGCTCAAGGGCTGGTTCGAGTCCGAGGGCTTCTGCGGTTGTGCGTTCATCAACACGGCGGGGGAGGTGGGCGATCCGGATGACCCCATCCGGCAACTCGCCAAGCTGCATAAACAGAAGCTGCTGGATTACACGCTCGAGTTGACCGAGCAATTGAATATCGAGCAACCGCAGGCATTGGCCAAGCAGTTGCTGGTATTGATCGAGGGCGCAATCACCATGGCACGTGTAATGGGTGATTACAGCGCCGCCGACAGCGCAAGGGACGTTGCGCAGCTGTTGTTAAAACAGGCCTCGCCCTGACGGCCTGAGCTTCAAAAACGCTACCCCGACCGCTCTATCCACTTGCCTGGAGGCACTACCATGTCTGATGCCCAAACTCGCCCGCCACTTCCTCCTTTCACCCGCGAAACCGCCATCGAGAAAGTACGACTCGCCGAAGATGGCTGGAACAGCCGCGACGCCGAAAAAGTCTCGCTCGCCTACACGCTGGACACCAAATGGCGTAACCGCGCCGAGTTCGCGACCAACCGCGAAGAAGCCAAGGGCTTTCTCACCCGCAAATGGAAGAAGGAGCTGGATTACCGCCTGATCAAGGAGCTGTGGGCCTTCACCGATAACCGCATCGCCGTGCGCTACGCCTACGAATGGCACGACGACTCGGGTAACTGGTTCCGCTCCTATGGCAACGAAAACTGGGAGTTCGAGGCCGATGGCCTGATGCACCGCCGTTTCGCCTGCATCAATGACATGCCCATCAAGGAAAGCGAGCGAAAGTTCCATTGGCCGCTGGGTCGCCGCCCGGATGATCACCCTGGCCTGACCGAGCTGGGCTTGTAAGCCTCGGCCTGTCGGATGGAAAGAGCCCTCAACGGCAGTACCGATTGGGGGGCTTTTTTATAGCTGCGAATTGCACGGTAATTCGTTCCGCTGCGAAAGTGGCCTGCCAGGCTCAGACGCTGCGGGTGACTCCACCATCGACCTTTATGTTCTGCCCGGTGATGTAAGCCGCACCGGCGCTTGCCAGAAACGCGACGGTGGCAGCCACCTCATCGCTGGTGCCGTAGCGCTGGAGTGGTACACCCTGGCGCCGCTCTTCGGTGGCCGGAAGGCTGTCGATCCAGCCAGGCAGCACGTTGTTGATGCGAATGTTGTCCTTGGCATAGGTATCGGCGAATACCTTGCTGAACGAGGCGAGGCCTGCTCGGAACACTGCCGAAGTTGGGAACAGGTCGCTGGGCTCGAACGTCCAGGCCGAGGAAATATTGATGATCACCCCGTCTCGCTGTTTCTGCATGATCGGCGTGACCAGGCGCGCCGGGCGCACGGCATTCAGAAAGTAGGTTTCCATGCCTTGCTGCCAGTCTTCATCGGTAAGCTCCAGAATGGGCTTGCGCGGGCCGTGGCCGGCACTGTTGACCAGCACATCGATGCGACCCCATCTGGCAACCACGGCATCGACCAGGCGCTGAAGATCCTCCACCGACTGATTGCTTCCCGTCACACCGATACCGCCCAGCTCGTTGGCCAGGGCTTCGCCCTTGCCGGATGACGAAAGAATACCGACCTTGAAGCCGTCCGCCGCCAGACGCTTGGCGACGGCAGCGCCCATGCCACTGCCAGCGGCAGTGATGATCGCAACCTTTTCTTCAGGCATGCTGCCTCCCAGAGGATAAAACTGCGGTAGTGCAGATACATCCACACTAGCAGCCGACCGGCTTGCGAGGGAGTTAGCCTGGCTTCGCGTAGGCAGTAGATTTGCTATCGGTAGCCTGATTCGCCACCGCCGCGATCTGCTGCTTCAGAAGACTGGCTGCGCGGCACTATACGATCGATGTCGAACCAGGCAGTGATGGTCGCGGTGTCACGTATCGAAAGCGGCACAGGTCAGTTGCCTGGAAACTGATCGTCCTGCCAGCCAAGTTGGTTAACCGCTAGCCGGAAACTCCTCCTGGCGCAGCCGGGGTGTGAAGCCTCACGCCCCGGCTCTTGCATTCTTATCCTGTCTGTCGCCCTGTTCGTAGGATTGGCTTGTGCGGGTGCCGCGCTGCGCACGCTGTGTTGTCGGCGAGGACTCGACCAGGGCAGAAGTAACCGTCTTCGCGTGTGTCAGACCACGAAGCGAGTTACCAGCTGATTCAGCTTGATCGCCAACTGAGACATCTCACCACAAGCACTGGCTGTCTGGCTGGCGCCTGCGGCGCTCTGCGAGGCAAGGTCACGAATGCGCAGCAGGTTCTGATCCACCTCACGCGCCACATGGGATTGCTCTTCTGATGCGGTGGCAATCTGCAGGTTGCGTTCGTTGATGTGGGTGATTGCGGTGGCGATCTGATCCAGGGAGCTGCTTGCCTCCTGGGCGATGTCCAGCGACTGGTTGGCCAGGTCGCGGCTGGTGCCCATCGCCTGAACGGCGTGCTCGGAATCGGTCTGAATGGCGGCGATCATCTGCTCGATTTCCTGGGTGGACATCTGGGTGCGATGCGCCAACGCCCTGACTTCATCAGCGACCACTGCAAAGCCACGCCCCTGTTCACCAGCACGAGCCGCTTCGATTGCGGCGTTCAGGGCCAGCAGGTTGGTCTGTTCCGCGATACCGCGGATGACTTCCACGACCTTGGAAATATTCTGCGCGCGATCCGACAGCCCCTGAATCTGCTCGCTCGTCTGTTCCACGTTGCCGCTCAGACGCTGGATCGATTTCAGCGTCTGCGACACGCGCTCCAGGCCAGCCTCGGTGAAGCCCTGGGTACGCTTGGATTCCTCAGAGGCGGACTCGGCATTGCGCGCCACTTCATCCACGGCAGCGCTCATCTCGGTGACCGCCGTCGCGGCCTGATTGACCTCGTCATTCTGAGCGACCATGCCGCGGCTGGAGGCCTCTGTGACCGCCGTCATTTCCTCGGCGGCGGAAGCCAGCTGAGTAGAAGAGTCGGAGATCTCCACGATGGTATGGCGCAGGTTCTGCTGCATCTGCGCCAGCGCCTTGAGCAGCCTGCCTGCCTCGTCGGTGCCACTTACGTGCACGTCCCTGGACAGGTTGCTGCCGGCGATTCGCTCTGCCACGGACAACGCATCGTTGATCGGAGCGGTAATGCTTCTCACCAGCAGGGCGGCAAGCGCAATGGTCAACAGCACCACGGCGACGACTATGCCGATAGTAAGCGCCAGCCCCGACGAATAAATTTCAGCCGCGTTCTGACCGGCTTGCGCCGCACCCTCGTTGTTGAAGTCGGTGAGTGCCTTGATCTGCTCTTCCATCTTGTTGGTGAGCGGGCGGATACCCGAGCTGACGAGGCTGACTGCAGCGGGAATGTCGCCGGCCCTCAGCATGGGTTCGAGCAGGTCCAGCTGCTTGGCATAGGCCTCGGCGCTGCTTTTCACGGCGCTGAATAGCGTGCGCTCGGTGTCGCTGGCTATCAGCGGTTCGTAATTTGCGACGGCATCGGTCAGGGCCTTGCGATACCCGGGGAAGCTATCGATGGTGCGCTTGAGGCTTTGAGGATCGGCCAGGCCACGCTGGGTTTCCAGCCTCAGGCGAAGGGTCGCCGCGTTCATGACCCCAGTCTGGCGGACGCTGGCCATCCAGTTCTGCTCAACATCTATTTCGATATCGCGCAGCTTGCCCATCTGCAGCACGGCGACCACACCGAGCACGAATACGAGCCCCACGATCAGCGCGAAGAAGAGGGCGGCGCGAGGCGCCAGGTTGAGATTTCTAAGGCTCATGGGAAAGATTCCGGGCGTTGAAGGTGGATGACCTGAGTGAGCTATCGACCTTGCCCAGGGAATATTTAAATATCAGCGTGCGTTTCCGACGGGCTGCTAGGTCACTCGCTAGAAGCTGGATAGCTCGTCCGGCCGGAACATCTTTTTAGTGTTTCAGTAGCTGGTCGAGTGCGTCGGACTTGCCATGGATGGTGAGCGATCAACCAACGTAGCGTTGACTTGATTGAGCCTGTTTTAGATGTCGTATCAGATGGGGAAGGATGTATTCTGCATCGGGGCCTACACCTCGAAGCGTGGCTGACGCGAAGTTACGTTGTCGAGGCAAGCCAACGAAGAACAGTCCCGGTAGCGTCTGAGCCACCCCATTTTTCTGCAGTAGGCGCCCATGCTGATCTCGTACTGGCAGGTTATCTAGAAAGGAAATGTTCGGCTGAAAACCGGTAGCGAAGATCAGGCTGTCGACGGTTTCGTAATGATCGTCTGCCCATATGACCCCATCTGAGGTAAGGCGGGTAAACATAGGCTTGCGCTGCAGCAAGCCAGACCTTATCGCCCGACGATATTTGCCCTGATCAAGCACAGGGGTTCCTTGATCAGTCAGCCAGCGCGTTTTCCCAAAACCGGTCCATTTCAACCATGTATGAAAGTCGACTCCCAGCATCCGCTGAGGGAAAAAGCGTATTTTTTCTCTTGTCGCCAAGGTGGTCACCGCAACGTTCGCAAGCTCGTAAGCGATCTGAACGGCCGAGTTGGCTGCTCCGATCACTACAACTCGTTCGCCATGGAAAGGGTATGTACTGCGATACTGAGCGCTGTGAATTACGCGTCCTTCAAACATGCCAAGGCCTGGGATGTCCGGGACGTACGGTCTGTTGAACCCGCCAGAAGCGACAACCACCGACTTCGCGCAAAGGCTCTCGCCGTTAGCAGTTTGTACTTCGAATCCTTGAGGGTGGGTTCGTACATGCGCCACTCGCGCGCCTTGGCGGATCGGCAGTCGGAAATGTTCTGCGTACCCCTCAAGGTATGCCACCACCTGGTCTCTGGTCGGATAGTTTTTTTGCGGGCCAGGGAAAGGTTGCCCTGGAAGAGCAGAGTACTCAGCTGGTGAAAAGAGCTGCAGGCTTTCGTAGTAATTTCGCCAGTTTCCGCCTGGTGCACCTTGTTCATCGATGATCAAGAATCTCAGGGCATGCTGCTGTAGCAACCGTCCGGCAGCAAGGCCTGCCTGGCCTGCGCCAATGATGATCGCATCGAGTTGCGGTTTTTTAATGTTCATATATGCGTACCTGTACACATAATGGCTTGAGCAAAATGGCCCTTAACTTGGGCAGCAGTGCGGCGCAATTTTCTTGATGTGATCAAGGATGGACTCAAGCCGAGTGATGATTGCAGAACCATTCACTTCGTAGAAAACTTGGCGGCCGCTCTTGGCTGCCCGAACGATGTCAGCCTCCAGCAGTATCTGCAGATGTCGTGAAACCACCGAGCGTTCTTGGGGGAGCCCTGCAGAGATTTCGCTCACGTCCGCGCGGCCCAACAGCATGACTCGCTTTAAAACGGCTATTCGCGACGGCTCGCACAGAGCTTTGAAGAATGCACTATCGAGCGAGGCGACGGCAGCCTCGATGGCTTGGGTTCGGGAAGTGGCGGCTGTTTTCATGGTTGTGAATATATGTGTGCAAGTATGCACATGTAAAGGAGTGCCTATTAACAAGCAGCGGTAGGTCAGGCTTGGATGCGGTCGTTGTGGCGCACTCATATGCATCTCATGATGCCGCGATCTCTTCAATATTTAGGGCGCACTAGCTAAGGGTTGGCTATATATGTGAATATCCGCATATTCGATTTTCCATGTATGTATATTTGCCATGCTGACTCCACCCGAAGCCTTCAAATGTTTGGCAGACGAGACCAGGGCTCGCGCAACCCTGTTGATTGCCGAGCATGGCGAGCTTTGCGTCTGTGAGTTGATGTGTGCGCTGCAGGACAATCAGTCCAAGATCAGCCGCCATTTGGCCCAGCTGCGAACAGCCGGTTTGCTGCTGGATCGTCGGCAGGGGCAGTGGGTGTATTACCGGCTCAATTCCGACCTTCCTGCGTGGTTCAAAGACGTGCTGCGCATTACCTGCGAAGGCAACGCGGCCTGGCTGAGCGATAGCACGTCTCGCCTGAGCAAGATGGATGGCCGCCCGCAGCGCGCCGCCAGTTGCTGCTGAGGCCTGCCGTTTTTTGAAACCTTCGTTGAAGCCCGCCAATGGCGGCAGGAGTCAGTAATGCGAGTGCTTTTTATGTGCACGGCCAATAGTTGCCGGAGCATCCTTTCCGAGGCGATGTTCAACCACATCGCACCTCAGGGATTCGAGGCCGTGAGTGCCGGTAGTTTCCCCAGGGGGCAAGTGCTACCCCGCAGCCTGCAAACGCTACAAGAGGCAGCTATATCTACCGCGGGCTTGAGCAGCAAGGGGAACGATGCCTTCGAGGCGAACCCGCCGGATATCGTCATCACCGTGTGCGACAAGGCCGCGGGTGAAGCATGCCCGGTTTACTTCGGCCCGGCGCTCAAGGCGCATTGGGGGTTGGCAGATCCTTCCGACGTACAGGGTGACGACGCCGATATTTCAGCCGCCTTCAAGGCGACGCTTGCGCAGATCGAACGGCGTTGCCGCGCTTTTCTGGCGCTGCCTTTTGCCGACTTGAGCCGCGATGAACTCAAGCGCGAGCTGGATCGCATTGGCCGATTCTGAGGACTCCTTGCATGACCACTGAACTTCCCAACCTCGAACACAGCCTGATCGGCCAGTTCTCCTTCCAGATCGCACCCAGCGCTCACAAACCACGCATCCTGTTGCTGCACGGCTCCACCCGTGAGCGCAGCTTCAGCCGTCTGTTGGTCGAGGAAGCGGCGCGGCTGCTGCAACACTTTGGCGCCGAGACCCGTATCTTCGATCCATCGGGCCTGCCGCTGCCCGATGATGCACCGGTTGAGCACCCCAAGGTGCAGGAGCTGCGGGACCTGGTGATGTGGTCGGAAGGGCAGGTCTGGTGCTCGCCGGAGCGGCATGGCGCCATGTCCGCGGTATTCAAGGCGCAGATCGACTGGATTCCGCTGGCGTTGGGGGCGGTTCGACCCAGCCAGGGCAAGACGCTCGCCGTGATGCAGGTTTGTGGCGGGTCGCAGTCGTTCAACGTGGTCAACCAGCTGCGCGTACTCGGGCGCTGGATGAGGATGTTCACCATCCCCAACCAGTCCTCGGTACCCAAGGCATTCACGGAGTTCGACGCTGAGGGGCGGATGAAGCCGTCTGCCTATTACGACCGGGTGGTCGATGTGATGGAGGAACTGATGAGGTTCACCCTGTTGCTGCGCGACCAGAAGGACTTTCTTGTAGATCGCTACTCCGAGCGCAAGGAAACCGCAGAACAACTTTCCGCCCGCGTTAATCAGCGTTCAATCTGAGGTGCCGTAGAGTGATTGACGTGAGACTGGCATCCGCGTCGGATGCCGAGGCAATCCAGGCCATCTATTCACCTGTGGTGCTGAACACCGCCATCTCGTTCGAAGAGATCCCTCCGTCACTGGAGGATATGCGTAGGCGGATTGTGGCGACGCTTGAGACCTATCCCTACCTGGTCGCCGAGCAGACAGGCGCCGTGGTCGGCTATGCCTACGCCAGCCAGCACCGCGCCCGGGCAGCGTACCGCTGGGCCGTGGATGTGACGGTGTACATTGCAGAAGATGCTCGTCGCCAGGGCGTTGGGCGGCGTTTGTATGAAGTCCTGCTGCCGATGCTCCAAGCGATGGGCTACCGCAGCGCCTATGCGGGTATTGCCCTGCCGAACGATGGCAGCATCGGGCTTCATGAGCGCCTCGGCTTCTGCCACATCGGCACCTTTCCGCGGGTTGGCTACAAACATGGCGCCTGGCATGACGTGGGCTACTGGCTACTCGAGCAGGGCGAAACTTCAGCGCCTCCGAGCGAGCCAATTACTCTTGCTGCTTACCTTGCAGGCCGTGACGAAGGTTTTCGCTGAAAACGGTCTAGTGCAATTGCAAACCTATGAATCCGGCGTAATTCCTTACGCCAACTGATGATTCCTGCCTGGAGATCTCGATGCTCGTTGCGGCTGCCGTATTCGTCTTCACACTGGTTCTGGTCATCTGGCAACCCAAAGGGCTCGGCGTGGGCTGGAGCGCGACGATTGGCGCGCTGCTGGCCCTGGGTGTCGGCGCGGTCTCGCTGCACGACATTCCCACGGTGTGGGCGGTGGTGTGGAACGCCACGGCGGCGTTCGTGGCGATCATCATCATCAGCCTGCTGCTGGACGAGGCTGGGTTCTTCACCTGGTCGGCGCTGCATGTGGCGCGTTGGGCGGGTGGCAGCGGCCCGCGCCTGTTCGCTTTCGTAGTGCTGCTGGGCGCTGCCGTTTCCGCGGTGTTCGCCAATGATGGGGCGGCGCTGATTCTCACACCCATCGTCATGTCGCTGCTCGTCGCACTGCGTTTTTCCAGCGCGGCGACCTTGGCATTCGTCATGGCCGCGGGCTTCATCGCCGATACTGCCAGCCTGCCGCTGGTGGTATCGAATCTGGTCAACATCGTGTCCGCCGACTTCTTCAAGCTCGGCGTGGCCGATTATGCGGCGGTGATGCTGCCGGTGAACCTGGTCAGCGTATCGGCGACCCTGGCGGTGCTGTACCTGTATTTTCGCCGCAGCATTCCGGCTACCTATCAGGCAACGGAGCTGCAGGCGCCAAGCGAGGCGATTCGCGACCGCACCACCTTCATCTATGGCTGGTGGGTGCTGGCCTTCCTACTGATCGGCATTTTTGCGCTCGAGCCCATGGGCGTGCCGATCAGCGCTGTGGCGGCGCTGTGCGCAGTGGTGCTGCTTGCCGTCGCGTCAAAAGGGCATGTGATCTCGACGCGCCGGGTGATGCGCGAAGCGCCCTGGCAGATCGTGATCTTCTCCCTGGGCATGTACCTGGTGGTGTTCGGGCTGAGCAATGCCGGCCTGAGCCACTACCTGGCGACGCTGCTCGACCGGCTCGCCGAGCAGGGGTTGTGGGCGGCCGCCCTGGGTACGGGCTTTCTGGCGGCGCTGCTGTCTTCGGTGATGAACAATCTGCCCAGCGTGCTGATCGGCGCGCTGTCCATCGAGGCGAGCCAGAGCAGCGGCATCGTGCGCGAGGCGATGATCTACGCCAACATCATCGGCTGCGACCTCGGTCCCAAGATCACGCCCATCGGCAGCCTTGCCACGCTGTTGTGGCTGCATGTGCTGCAGCGCAAGGGCCTGCGCATCACCTGGGGTTACTACTTCAAGGTTGGCGCCTTGCTGACGGTGCCGGTGCTGCTGGTTACCCTGTCGGCGCTCGCGTTGCGCCTGAGTCTCTAGCAGCGTGCTCGGTGATCAGATCACGGGCTGGGCGCTTGGCAGGAAGCGCTCGATGTCGATGGCGTCGATCTGGTCCGGCTGCAGGTGGCGTTCGGCGTAGCGCATCGGCATTTCGCTGCGCAGGAACAGGGCGAACAGGTCGGCATCGATATGCCCCTTGTCGCGCAGCCGGGCGAGAATCTCGATGGATTCGGAGAGGGTCTTGGCCTGTTTGTAGGGTCGGTCGGCGGCGGTCAGCGCTTCGAAGATATCGGCAATGGCCATGATGCGCGCCGGGATCGACAGCTGGCTCTTGTCCAGCTTGCGCGGGTATCCGGTACCGAGCAGGGTTTCGTGGTGGGTGCCGGCATATTCCGGTACGCGCTTGAGGTTCGAGGGCAGCGGCAGGTTTTCCAGCATGACGATGGTCTGGATGATGTGCTCGTTGATCTTGAAGCGTTCTTCGGCGGTCAGGGTGCCCTTGCTGATGCTCAGGTTGTAGAGCTCGCCGTGGTTGTAGAGGTGCTCCGGCACGCTGATCTGGAAGCCGTACTTGGGGTCGAAGTCCTTGGTTTGCGGGCGCGGGAAGATGTGCTGCGGCTTGTCGGCCAGCAGCCGCTCGCGCGCCGGTAGCGGCTCGGCGGGCAGGGCGGCCATGTGCATCAATTCACCGTGGGACAAGCCGAGTCGATCATCGAAATGCCTGAGCCAGGTGCGCTCGGCGGCCTTTTGCAGGGTGCCGACGTGCTCAGGGTTCATCAGCTCGCTGCCGATGTTGCAGCCAGCGATAAAGGCGAATTCGTCCTGGAGCGCCTGGGCCGTCGCCTGGTACTGCGCGTCGGCTTGTGCGCGGTCCTGGCCGTCGAGCAGTTGCTGCAGCCGCTCGAGCTGGGCATCGCGCAGGAGTACCTCGAAGCGCATGCGCACCTCGTGGATGCGGTTGTAGATGGTTTCCAGCTTGGTGGCCTTGTCGACCACATGCTCGGGCGTGGTGATCTTGCCGCAGTCGTGCAGCCAGGCGCCGATACGGAATTCGCGCCATTCATCTGCCGTGGTGAAGCGGAAATTGGCCAGCGGCCCTTCGTTCACGTCACTGGCGGCCTCGGCGAGCATCATCGCCAACTCCGGCACCCGTTCGCAGTGGGCGCCGGTATACGGGCTCTTGGCATCGATGGCGCCGGCGAGAATTTCGATCATGCCGTCGATCAGCGCCCGCTGGGAGTCGATCAGGTTGTGGTTTTCCAGCGCCACGGCGGCCTGGGAGGCGAGGGCGCCGATAAAGGCCACCACCGGTGGCGAGAAGGCGATGACCTCGCCGGTCTCGACATCCAGGGCGTTCATGAACTGCAGCACGCCGATCACTTCGCCGCCGCGGGGCGCCAGGGGTACGGTGAGCATGGACACGGTGTGAAAGCCCGACTCGCTGTCGAAACGGCGGGTGCCGCTCAGGTCGAAACGGCTTTCGCCGTAAACGTCGTCGATCACCACGGTTTCGTTGTGCAGCGCCGCGTAGGTGGACACGTGCCGCTCGTTGGGCAGGCCGGTGTGCGGGTCGTGCAGGGGAATCTCGACCGTCGGCAGCTCATCGTCCATCGAGCGCAGGGCGAAGCGCAATGTGCCGTGCTCGGTCTTCAGGTACATGGTCGCCGCCTGGGCGTTACAGGTGCGCTTGCCCTGCATGAGGATGTGGCGCAGCAGCGCGTCGCGGTCGCGCTCCGAAGACAGCAGCAGACCGTTCTCCACCAGGCTGGCGAGCTTGAGCTGGGAAGCCTGCAGCGCCTGGGTTTGGCTTTGCAGCGCGTCCTTCATCTCGATGTGGTTGCGGTTGAGGGTTTCGATCTCGGCGAACAGCGAGGCCGGCGGCAGCTCGCCGGAGAAATCCATCTGGCGGATTTTTTGTGTGTCCTGCACCAAGAGATCGATGGTGCGATCTATGCTCTGCATACCGCCCAGCACCAGCGGCATGGTGCACAGCACGATGCCGACGGACAGGCCCAGCACCAGCAGCGAAGGAGCGCCCAACGTGAGGGCGAGCAGCGGCGCCAGTTGCAGGAGCAGGAACAGGCCGACCACCAGGCTTCTGCTTCTGAACCGCAGTCGGAATCGCTGCTTGATTTGCCCTGATGACATACTGCAACCTGCGCTACGGTCCCATCGCGTATTTCACGTACCATCCGACCAGGCAACGGTGCTGCGGCTGGATGTGCAACGCTCAGTTCGACTCAGGGAATGAGATTAAAAAAGGAGAGTACTGTGTTTGCACCTTTCAGGATATGGCCACTTGCTGGCGTATTGCTAGCTACTTCGCTTTTCGCTGCGGAACCTGGCTCGTCGATCGGTTACGTGATGAAGGTACAGGGTGAGGCTAGCGTCACCCGCGACGGCGCGACGGTGCCTGCGACGATCGGCACGCCGCTTTACGTCGGCAGCACGGTCAAGACCGGCCCGGCGGGCTCCATGGGCGTGACCCTGGAGGACAACACGGTGATGTCCTTCGGCCCCAACAGCGAGCTGACCCTGGACGAGTTCATCTTCGACCCGGCCCAGGACGATCTGAAACTGAGCGCCAAGATCACCCACGGCACGCTGGACTACATTTCCGGCACCATCGCCAAGCTCAAGCCCCAGGCCGTCGAGATCAACACCCCGACCGGTACCATCGGCGTGCGCGGTACGCACTTTCTCGTCAAGGTGGATTGAGGACGCATGTTTGCCAATCCGTTGCGCCTGATCGGTCTGTTGCTCTGCGCGCTGCTGGCCAGCGGCTGCGCATCCAAATCTTATGTGGTGCTGGTGGAAAGCCCGGACGGCAGTACCGGCGCCATCGAGGTCAAGACCAGCAAGGGCATGACCCGCGTCGACCAGAAGGGCTACGCGGTCAACCTCGACGGCAGCAGTGCCGCGCCGTTCCAGGTCGAGCAGCCCCGGTTCGAGAAGGATTTCTCCGCGGCCCGGGCCGCCCAGCCGGCACTGCCGAAAAGTTACCTGCTGTATTTCAGAACCGGTGGCGCCAAGCTGACCGCGAAATCCCAGGCGGAAATTCCCGAGATCCTGCAGACCGTGCGTGACCGCGGGCCGTCTGCGGTGTCGGTGATCGGCCATACCGACACCGTCGGCAGCAAGATCGATAACGAGGATCTTGGCCTGCTACGCGCCCGGGCCATCGCCCGCCAGCTGCAGGAAAATGGCCTGCAGGCGATTGAGCTGGTGGTGACCTCCCACGGCGAAGGCAACCTGCTGGTGAAAACTCCGGACAACACGCCGGAGCCTGCCAACCGCCGGGTGGAAATCACCATTCGCTAAGAGCCTGTTCAAAGTCTAGCGAGCTAGAGCAATGCAAGGCCTAGGCGGCCCCGCAAACACAGGCGAGGACCGGTCGGAGTAGCGCTCGACTTTACGAGCTGTAAATGAGCAGTCCGACTGGGCTGGCAATCCAGCCTGTTTTTAACGCAGCAGTGCCGACGCGCAGCAGACTTTGAACAGGTTCTAAGGCCGGCTTTACTTGCTGGCCATCACCAACCGGTTGCCATGCTCGCCACTGCGCAGGCGCTGCAGGTGATAGGCCACCAGCCCATCTTTGGGGCGCTGCGCGGCGAGCGCCTCGAACGCCGCCAGTGCCTCGGGCGCGCCGTTTGCCAGCAGGTGATAGGCCGCTTCGTAGGCCTCATCACAGTTGTTCATCGGCATGGTCATCGCCTCCAGCGGCTCGAACACCGCGACTGCCTCGGCCTTGCCCTTGAGCACCACCTCGCCGACCGGGCGCATCGGTACCTCGGGGCAGTGCTCGCGGATGGCGGCGGACACGCAGAGCAGGGTGCCGACCTGCCCGTTCAGGCTCTCCAGGCGTGAGGTGGTGTTTACCGGATCGCCGAGGGCGCGGTAGTCGAAGATCACCGAGCCGCCGAAGTTGCCCACCACCACCTCACCGCTGTGCACGGCGATGCGCGTGTGGCCGAAGGCGATGCCGCGCTCGCTCAGCGCCGCGACGTAAGACTGGGCGAAGCGGTTGATTTCCAGGGCGCAGGCCAGGGCGCGCTGCTGGTGATCAGCCTGGGGAATCGGCGCCGAAAACATGATTGCCACCGCGTCGCCGACGATCCGATCCAGGGTGCCCTCGTGGCGAAAGGCGATGCCGATCACCTGCTCCAGATAGTCGTTGAGCAGGCTGACCGCCGCCTCCGGTTCCTGGCGCTCCATCATCGCGGTGAAGCCGGTGATATCGGTGAACACGAAGCTGCAGCTTTGCCGCTGGCCGCCGAGCGCCAGTTGCTCCGGGTGGGCGACCAGGTGATTGACCAGGTTGGGCGATACGTAGCGCGAGAAGGCTTCCTGAATCCAGCGTTGTTCACGCTCGGCGGCCATGTGGCGCACGATGCTGGCGGCGCCGTAGACCAGCAGCAGACCCAGCGACGGGGTGAACAGGTCGAGCAGCACGCGGTGCGCGACGAAGCCGTACCAGGCCGCTGCGTTCAGCGCGGCGACCAGCGCCAGCATCAGTAGCGCCGACAGCAGCGCCGGCGCGTACAGCCCCAGCAGGCCCAGCGCCAGGCCGCCCAGCAGCAGGGCCAGGCCTTCCACCGCCGTGGCCCAGCCGGGGCGCAGCAGCAGGGTGTCGGTCAGCACTTGCTCCAGGGCCTGGGCGTGCACCTCGACGCCGGGAATGATCCCGCCTAGCGGGCTGAAACGCAGATCCTGCAGGCCCTGGGCGGACGTGCCGACCAGGACGATGCTGCCGGCAACCGGCGGCGCCGAGCCATCCAGCACCTGCCAGGCGGGAATACTGCGACTCGCCTGGGGCCGGGTGAAATACACCCACAGCTCGCCGCTGGCCGCGGTGGGAATCTGTAGCCGGCCGATATCCACACGCTGCACACCCGAGTCGCTGCTGATCAACCGATAGCGCCCGGTGCGCTGCGCTACCCGCAAAGCCTCGGCCACCAGCGAGGGGCGCAATTCGCCGCCCAGCGACACGAACAGCGGCACCCGGCGTACCACGCCGTCGGCGTCGGGCCGGAAGGTCATAGCGCCAAGCCCGCGGGCGGCCTGTTCCAGCTGCGGCAGCGGCCGCGCTGCGCCCTGGAAACCGGGCACGAAAGTCAGTGGCGAGGGGCCTTGCTGCACCAGGCCGAAGCGACTCATTGGTGGCCCGCCATCGTGCAGGCTTTGCTCGGCAGCGAAACCGAGCACCACATTGCTGCGTTTGAGTACCTCGGCGAACTGTTCGTCATGGGCCGGCAGCGCCGCCATTTGCGTCGCCAGCGCCGGCGGTAGCAGGTTGCCGCGAAGGAGCTGCTCGGGCGAGGTACGGTCGGGCTCGGCGAACAGCACGTCGAACACTACCGCCGCCGCGCCAGCCTTCTCTAGGCGCTCAACCATCTCTGCCACCTGGGTGCGCGGCCAGGGCCACTGGCCAATGCGCGCGAGGCTCTGTTCATCCAGGTCGACGACGCGCACCGGCGTGTCCTGATACGGCCGCGGCTGCCAGCGTTGATACTGATCGAACACCGCGTTACGAGCCTTCTGCACCGGCACCGGGTCGAGCAGAAACACCACGCAAAGGCCCAGCAGCGTGGCCAGGCAGAAGGCGCCGCCGGAGGAAAGCAGGCGAGATTTAGCCAAGTACCAGGGCTCCGGGCTGGATAGAGAGCTGCAGCTGGGTCATGAAAAAGGTACCTGAGATGCTGGGCAGGTTGGGCGGGCACACGTTGACGTGGCTTGGCGCTGAGCCTTTTCTGGCGAGCGAGTTGGTCAAGGCTGTGTGAATGGCCTGATCGCGACTTTGCCACATAAAGCCCTTGGATGCTCGGCAGGGCGAACCCTTCGCGAAATCAGTCAGGGCGTTTTGCTTCGGTTTGAGGTGTCAGGTCTTTGGAGCCCTATGGGCTAAAGGAGGTGAGTGGATTAATTTGAAAATACATTAGTGCTAATGTATTTTTCAGTTCTACCTGTGGAGCCCCCGATGACCATGAAGATCGAACCCGGCCTGGGTGAGCTATTGCGCTACGTGTCCGAGTTGGTGGAGCGCGGCGCCGAGCAGCATTACCAGGAAATGGGCCTCATCTACCGCGCCCGCTATACCCCGGTGCTACGCGCCATCGAGGCGGGCGCGCAGACCATCACCGAAATCACCGCACGCACTCATCTGACTCAAGGGGCGATCAGCCAGACGGTGAGCCAGATGGAAGCGGACGGCCTTATCACCCGCCAACGCGGCGCCGATGCGCGCAAGAGCGAGATTCACCTGGCGCCGGCCGGCGAACGGCTGATGCCCGAGCTGATCCGCCACTGGGCAGCGACCTTCCGCGCTATCGAACAGCTCGAACAGGACATTGGCCATCCATTACGACAGGTGTTGCAGGCGGCCGCCCAGGCCCTCCAGCACCAGGATTTCTCGCAGCGCCTGAGCGCCGCCAAACGACCCACCGCAGGAGTACCTGGTAATGAGTGAGCTTCTCCCGACAGGCATACGCCTGGAAGACGGCATCGTGGCCTTTCCCGTGCACTTCATGCGCGGCGGCACCTCCACTGGGCTGGTGATCGATGAGCGCGTCGCGCCCCAGGACATCGCCCTGCGCGAAGAACTGCTGCGTCACCTCATGGGCGTGCCGCTGCACGGCGAGCTGCCCGGTAACCGCCAGCTCACCGGCCTGGGCCGCGGCCCGGCGACCAGCAACAAGGTGTTCTTCGTCGAGCAGGAAAACGCCGAGGGCAAGCTGCGCCTGGTCAGCACCCTGGCGCAACTGGCCGCCAGCCACTCGGCCATCGACTGGAGCGTGAACTGCGGCAACATGTCGTCGGCACTGCCGCTGTGGGCGCTGGACATGGGCCTGGCTGACGGCGTGAACGGTGATTTCGAGATCGATATCCGCAACACCAACACCGGCGTGATCACCACCGGGCGGGTGCTGCGCGATGCCAATAACGCGCTGCGCAAGGTGGCGATTCCCGGCGTGCCGGGGCAGTTCCCTGGGGTGGATCTGTTCCTGCATCACCCGGTCGGCGCCAAGACCGGTGCCTTGCTGCCGACCGGTAATGTGGTGGATGTCATCGATGGTCACGCGGTGTCCTGCGTGGATGTGGCAGTGCCGATGGTGATCATCGACGCAGCATCCTTCGGCAAGACGGCGCGCGAGCCGCTCGCCGAGCTGGAGGCCGATGGCGCCTTCATGCAGGCGCTGCGCGAAGTGTGGATCGAGGCGGGGCTACGCATGGGCCTGAAAAAACGCAGTGGCGAGCCGATGAGCCGCGACGACATCAGCCGCAGCGAGACCATCCCCAAGGTGTGCATCATCGGCCCGGCCGCGATCGGCGGCACGCTCTCGGTACGCTACTTCACCCCGCAAACCCTGCATGCCTCGATGGCTGTGTCCGGCGGCTGCTGCCTGGCCGCTGCCACGTTGATACCGGGCACCGTCGCTGCCCGCCTGGCTGCCGCCACACTGCAGGTCGGCGAGCAGTTCGCCGAATACGCCGTGGCCATGGAAAACCCCGCCGGTATCCTCGACGCCACGGTGGTGGCCCGCGATGCCGGCGCCGGGTTGGAAGTGAAAACCGTGGCTTACCGGCGTAGCGCTCAAGTGCTGCAGCGTGGGCATGTGCCGCTTTACAACGCTTCGGATGAATTGGTCGCAGCGTTGCTGGCGCTTATGTAGCCGCGACCAGAGTACGAGGCTGGCTCTTCAGGAGGGAATGGCTGCAGAACCTGGCCAAATTACCGCTTGAGCGACTATCACGTCCTTGCCGTTGAATGTCAGGGCCGGGGCGCCGTGAAGCTTGTAGCCCATCTCTAGGGCGGCACTGACCCGCCGACAGAAGTTGGCGTCATCGGGGCCGGTCAGTACGCGGTAGATGGGCAGGTCGTCTGGTGGGCGATTCATGGGGTCGGTTCCTCCAAGCGGTCGGGGTGCGTTTATGAACAGCGTGCACGGCGACGTCAAGCGCGCTTCTTTCTTGTCGCCGGGCAAGCCCTTGATCACAGCGGGTTTCGATAGGCGCTCGGCGTCACGCCCACTTCCCGGCGAAAGATCTGCGAGAAGTGGCTGGCGCTGGAGTAGCCCACCTCCAGGCCGATGGCGATCACGCTGAGGTCGGTTTCCAGCAGCAGTTGTCGGGCGCGGGCCATGCGCAGGCGGATGAAGTAATGCGAGGGCGTAAGACCCGTGGCGCGTTTGAACAGGCGGCTGAAGTGGTATTCGCTGAGCTGCGCGGCCTCGGCCAGGACGGCGAGGGAAAAGTCCTCCGCCAGTTGCCGGTTCATCAGTTCGAGCACCCGGTGCAGCTTGTAGGCCGGCAGGGCGTTGCGGCGCCGGCCGGCCATTGTCTCATCGCGATAGGTGCGTAGCAGGTGCACGGCCAGTGCCTGGGCCAGGCCCTGGACGAACAGTGCACTGGGCTCACGGCGATCGGTGAGTTCCTGGCGCAATTGTTCGAGCAAGGCGCGCACGCGCTCATCACGGCCGCCGGATACGTCGATGAACGCTGGTGCTGTGGCCTGTTTGCCCAGCAGCTCGTCGGCCACCCGCTCGATCAGTGCGGGCGACAGGTACAGGTGCATCACCTCGAAGGTGTCGCCGCCGCGGGTCTGCCAGCGCATTTCATAGGGCTCTGCGGTGCTGGTCAGGAAGAAGTCGCCGACCTCCACCTCGGCGGGTTGCCATGCACCGCCCGCTACGCGTTCCTCGACACGTGCCGAGCCGGCCAGCATCATCACCAGCAGCGGTTCGGCCACCGCCGGTACCAGCACCGGATCGGTGATGCTGCGGTGGCTGAACAGTTGCACCGTGACGTCGGTGATGCCGGCAAGCGAGGGCAGGGCAATACAGTCGCCAGGCAGGTATCGCGACAGCGCTTCGGCCGGAATGCGTGAGGTGTTCCGGGTAGCTGCTTCAGGGTCCAATTGGTTCACGAAAGCCTCTGTTTGCGAGGATTCAGGATTAGGGGGACGGATTGCAGCTTAGCGTAGATTCGTGGCTTGCAGCCGTCAGCCCGGATCCCGGTAGCGGCCTGAATTGAAACTGCGCGCAAGATCCCGATAGCCTGCGCAAGGTTACGAAAGCTGCTTCCTCCTCGCTGCGAGACAGTAGAGCCGTCATCTACCCAGGCCGGCGAACACTGGTTCGGCCTGCAACGCGGAGGAACCACCATGACTGACATCAACAACCCTGTGGTAGCGGAAGTCGCGGGCAAGGTGGCCCTGGTCACCGGCGCCGCCAGCGGTATCGGCAACGCCATCGTCACGCTGTTACACGAGCGTGGTGCCAAGGTCGTCGCCGAGGATATCGACCCACGCGTCGAGCAACTGGCCGCGCCGGGGCTGGTGCCGCTGGTCGCCGACATCACCGAGGATGGCGCTGCCGAGCGGGCCGTCGCCCTGGCCGTCGAGCGCTTCGGGCGTCTGGATATTCTGGTCAACAACGCCGGGATCATCATCAACAAGCCGGTGGTGGACATGAGTCGCACGGACTGGGAACGCATTCAGGCGGTCAATGCCACGGCGGCCTTCCTGCATTGCCGCGAGGCGATGAAGGCGATGATGCCCAGCAAGTCCGGCGCCATCGTCAATATCGCCTCCTACGCCTCGTACTTCGCCTTTCCCACCATCGGCGCGTATGCCGCGTCGAAGGGCGCGCTGGCTCAGCTGACCCGCACCCTGGCGCTGGAGGCCATCGAGCATGGCATTCGCGTCAACGCCGTGGGCTCCGGTGATGTGGTGACCAACATCCTCAATGACGTGGTCGAGGATGGCCCGGCGTTTCTCGCCCAGCACGGCGAAGGCGCGCCCATCGGCCGCGCCGCGCAGCCCGAGGAGATCGCCGAAGTTGTCGCCTTCCTGGCCTCGGAGCGGGCGAGTTTCATGGTCGGCGCGGTGGTCATGGCCGATGGCGGCATGACGGTTACCGCCGGCTGAAGCGTCGATTCAGCCGATGCTGCCGGCGCTGGTCGTGCCGCCGAGCAACCACTGGCGGAACACGCCCAGCGCCGGCAGTACGGCATTGCGTTTGGGGTAGGCGAGGAAATAGGTGCGGCCGCT
The DNA here is from genome assembly GCF_000213805.1 of Pseudomonas fulva 12-X. NCBI lineage: Bacteria > Pseudomonadati > Pseudomonadota > Gammaproteobacteria > Pseudomonadales > Pseudomonadaceae > Pseudomonas > Pseudomonas fulva. Next base: position 1,386,199 of record NC_015556.1, read on the forward strand.
GGCAACCGGGGTGCCGGTGGTGCGCAGCTGGCCCTGGCGCAGTTCTTCCTCGACCAGCACCTGGGGCACCAGGCCGACGCCGATACCGGCGCGCACGGCCTGGATCAGGTGCGAGGTCAGCTCGAAGTTGGGGCCGTCCTGCAGTTGCCCGCTGTTCACGCCATGCCGAGCGAACCAGGTCGACCACATCGGCGGGTGGCTGGCGACCTGCAGCAGCAACTGCCTGGCCGCCAGCTCGGGCGTCAGCGGCTCGCCGGTCTCGAGAATCGCCGGGCTGGCAATCAGCACCATGGACTCCTCGAGCAGCTGGTGGGCCATCAGTTCCGGCCAGGCGCCGTCACCCACGCAGATTGCGGCGTCGAGCTGACCGTCGCTGAAATCGGCCTGGATGCGCGAATGGATGTGCACCTGCACGCCCGGGTTGGCGGCGTAGAACTCGTGCAGCCGCGGCAGCAGCCATTTCGAGCCGAAGGTCGGCAGCAGCGCCAGGCGCAGGGTGCCGCCACCGGAGCCGTAGTCGATGGCCTGCAGGGTCGCATTGCGAATGCTTGCCAGGGCGTCGGACAGGGTGTCGGCGTACAGCCGGCCCACGTCGGTGAGCACCACGTTACGCCCCTCGCGCTGGAACAGGGTGATGCCCAGGAAGGCTTCCAGCGCCTGCACCTGGCGGCTCACAGCGCTCTGGGTCAGCGACAGTTCGGCGGCGGCGCGGGTATAGCTCTGGTGGCGCGCCGCCGACTCGAAGGCCAGCAGCAGGGACATCGAGGGCGTCAGTCTGCGCAGATTCATTCATAAAACTCATGGGTTGCTACGGCAAATACCCTTGTAGCACAGGCATGCACTCCCGAAAATGCTCGCTATTACCGCCTGATGTAATCGCCCGTTAGAGGCGTGCAATCGCCCACAGGGAGATAAACCGATGATCGCCAGCCTGAGTGCTCCACAACCGACCCAGGCCCGTTACCTGGCCTTTCTCGACGCGCTCGGCGGCGCCGGCTTTCGCGGCGAGATCGCCCGTGACCACGCCAGCCGCACGGTGCTGGCGACCGACAACTCCATCTATCAGCGCCAGCCCCAGGCGGCGGTGTTCCCTCTCGATGAGGACGACGTGCAGGTGCTGGCGCGAGTGGTCAGCGAGCCTGCGCACCGCAGCGTCAAGCTGACGCCACGGGGCGGCGGAACCGGCACCAATGGCCAGTCGCTCACCGATGGCGTGGTGGTCGACCTGTCGCGGCACATGAACCGCATCCTGGAGATCAATGCCGAGGAGCGCTGGGTGCGGGTGCAGGCCGGGGTGGTCAAGGACCAGCTCAACGCCGCGCTCAAGCCCCATGGCCTGTTTTTCGCCCCGGAGCTGTCGACCTCCAACCGGGCCACCATCGGCGGCATGATCAACACCGACGCCAGCGGCCAGGGCAGTTGCACCTACGGCAAGACCCGCGACCACGTGCTGGAACTGACCACCATCCTGCTCGGTGGCGAGCGCCTGCACAGCCACCCGGTAGACGAGTCGACCCTCAGCGAACAGCTGGCCCGCAGCGACCGCACCGGCCAGGTGTACCAGTGCGCCGAGCAGATCCAGCGCGAGAAGGCGGCGCTGATCGAGGCGACCTTTCCAAAGCTCAACCGTTGCCTGACCGGCTACGACCTGGCGCACCTGCGCGAGGCCGACGGGCGCTTCAACCTCAACAGCGTGCTGTGCGGCTCCGAGGGCTCCCTGGGCTTCATCGTCGAGGCGCGCCTCAACGTGCTGCCGATTCCCCAGTACTCGGTGCTGTCAACGTACGCTACGCCGGCTTCATGGATGCGCTGCGCGATGCACGCAACCTGATCACCCTGCAGCCGCTGTCCATCGAGACCGTGGACTCCAAGGTGCTGCTGCTGGCGATGAACGACATCGTCTGGCACGGCGTTGCCGAGTACTTCCCCGAAGACCCGCAGCGGCCGACCCTGGGCATCAACCTGGTGGAATTCAGCGGCGACGACCCTGATGAGGTCAACGGCCGCGTCGAGCGCTTCATCCAGCACATCCAGCAGGACACCAGCGTAGTGCGCCTCGGCCACACCCTGGCCAGCGGGCGGGCGGCGGTTTCGCGGGTCTATGCCATGCGCAAGCGCGCGGTGGGTTTGCTCGGCAACGTCGACGGCGAGGTGCGCCCGCAGCCGTTCGTCGAGGACACCGCAGTGCCGCCGGAAAACCTCGCCGACTTCATCGCCGAATTCCGCGCGCTGCTCGACGGCCACGGCCTGACCTACGGCATGTTCGGCCACGTCGATGCCGGCGTGCTGCACGTGCGCCCGGCGCTGGACATGAAGGATCCGAAGCAGGCCGCCGCCATCCGCCCGATCTCCGATGCGGTGGCAGCCCTGACCCAGCGCCACGGCGGCCTGCTGTGGGGCGAGCACGGCAAGGGCGTGCGCTCGGAATACGCGCCGGCGTTCTTCGGCGAGCTGTATCCCTCGCTGCAGGCACTCAAGGCCGCGTTCGACCCCTACAACCAGCTGAACCCCGGCAAGATCGCCACGCCCCTGGGCAGCGACGAGGCGCTGCTGAAGATCGACGAAGTGACCCTGCGCGGTGACCTCGACCGGCAGATCGACGAGCGTGTGTGGCAGAGCTACGGCACTGCGGTGCACTGCAACGGCAACGGTGCCTGCTACAACTTCGACCCGGACGACGCCATGTGCCCGTCCTGGAAGGCCACGCGCCAGCGCGTGCATTCGCCGAAGGGCCGGGCCTCCCTGGTGCGCGAGTGGCTGCGCCTGCAAGGCCAGGCCGGCGTTGACGTGCTGGCGCCGATCGCCAGCGGCCCGCTGGATTTCCTGCGCAGCCTGCCGAGCCGCTGGCGCCATTCCCGCGCAAGCGATGACGACTTCTCCCACGAGGTCTACGAGGCGATGGCCGGCTGCCTGGCATGCAAATCCTGCGCAGGGCAGTGCCCGGTGAAGGTCAACGTGCCGGAGTTTCGCTCGCGCTTCCTGGAGCGCTACCACCAGCGTTACCTGCGCCCGCTGCGCGACTACCTGATCGGCTCGCTGGAATTCAGCCTGCCGTTGTTCGCCCGCATGCCGCGGCTGTACAACGCGGTGATGGGTTCGCCCCTGGTCACGCGCCTGCTGGCCGAGCGCATCGGCATGGTCGACAGCCCGCTGCTCAGCGATTTCGACTTCAAGGCCTTGGCGGCGCGCCATGGCCTGAGGATCGCCACGCCAGCGGAACTGGCGCGCCTGAGCGCGGCGGAGCGGGGCAAGAGCCTTATTCTGGTGCAGGACGCCTTTACCCGCTATTTCGAGACGCCGGTGTTCGCCGCCTTCATCGAACTGGCCAGCCGGATGGGCTATCGCGTGTGGCTGGCGCCGTTCATGGCCAACGGCAAGCCGCTGCACGTGCAGGGATTTCTGCCGGCCTTCGAACGCACCGCACGGCGCACCGCGAAAGGCCTGCGGGCGCTGGCCGGCTTCGACATCCCGCTGGTGGGGCTGGACCCGGCGATGACCCTGGTTTACCGCCAGGAGTACCGCAAGATCGCCGGCCTCGAATGCCCGGACGTGCTGCTGCCTCAGGAATGGCTGCTCAAGGCCCTCGACGGCCAGCCAAAGCTGCCGGCCAAGAGCGTGGCGTTCCGGCTGCTGGGCCATTGCACCGAGAAGACCAACGCGGCGCCCAGCGCGGCGATGTGGGTGAAGGTGTTCGAGCAGGCCGGGCTGCAGGTGACGGCCGAGGCCACCGGTTGTTGCGGCATGTCCGGCACCTACGGGCACGAGGCGCGCAACCTGGAAACCTCGCGGACGATCTTCGCCCAGTCCTGGGAACCAGCGCTGGATTCCGGCGCCGCCGCCGAGCCCCTGGCGACCGGCTATTCGTGCCGCAGCCAGGTGGCACGCCTGAAGAGCGCCACGTTGCGCCACCCGATCCAGGCGTTGCTGGATCATCTGCAATAACGGGTTGGTTGATGGTGCTTTCTGCCACGAGGTAGGGCAGGGAGCACCGCGGCAGGCCTGGGATTTTTGCGGGCATGGACTGGGCATCCCCGCCCGCTCCCACGGGGTTAGATTGCAGTCGTAGGATGGGTGAAACCCATCGCGATTGATGGGTTTCACCCATCCTACGATCTAAGCGGCGGAAACGGCCGGTCGCTTAATCGGTAGGAGGGGCTTTAGCCCCGAGCTCTTTGCGCCCTAATAAAGCTCGGGGCTAAAGCCCCTCCTACCAGATCGCTAGATGGCCGTTTTTTTACGATGGCTCCCACGCTCCAGCGTGGTAGCTCAGGCCACGGCGCTCTGCGCCTGCTCCGGCTGCGCGCGGCATGCAACAGCGGACGCAGAGCGTCCTCGGAGGCATTCCCACGCAGAGCGTGAGGAACGATCAGTTGAGTGACCGCTTCTGCCTTGTAGCTGCCTCATCAGTGTCGCCTAAAAAGACCGTGTACAGGTTCTAAAGGATCACCCGCAGGCACTGGCCGGCGTGGTACAGCGAGAAGCCCGCTTCGTAGTAGCAGGCGCGTAGCCCGGCGGTACGCAGCGCTTTCATCCGTGACAGCGGAATGGGCAGCACACTGGTGTCGCTCTTGAGCAGGTAGTCGGCCAGGGCGTGGCCCACCACGGTGCCGGTGGTGTTGCCGCGGCCGTTGTAGCCGGTCACCGCGACCACGCCAGGCGCCGGCTCGAACAGCTTCATCAGGTGATCCGGGGTGAAGTCGATGCAACCGGTCCAGTGCATTTCCCAGTCGACCTTGCCGAGCTGCGGGAAGTAATGGCCCTGGATGCGGTCCGCCCAGCTGCGCACGAACCAGTCCGGCTTGTTGTTCGACTTGCCCATGCTGCCCAGCAGCAGGCGGCCCTGATCGTCACGGCGGATGCTGCTGAGCACCGTGCGGGTGTCCCACGAGCCCTGGCCGTGGGGCAGCACGGAGTCGGCCGCCGCGCCGCTCAGCGGCTTCGAGGCGACCTGGTAGTAATAGCCGCGGAAGAAGTTGCGCTGCACCTCGGTCCAGTCGCCCTCGGTGTAGGCGCCGGTGGAGATCACCACCTTCTCGGTGCTGACCGTGCCCAGGGCCGTGCGCACCAGCCAACCATCGGCCTGCTTGTGCAGTTCGGTGACCGGCGATTGCTGATGCAGGGTGCCGCCCAAACGCAGCAAGGCGGCGGCGAGGCCCTTGGTGTAGCCCATGGGGTTGATGGTGCCGGCGCGGCGATCCAGCAGAGCGCCGGTGATCTTGTCGGTTCCGCAATATTCCACGCAGGTAGCGCCGGTCAGCAGCTCGACATCCGCGCCACGGCGGCGCCACTGCGACTCGCGGGCCTTGAGGTCTTCAAGACCGGCGGCGTTGTGGGCCATGTGCAGGGTGCCCTGATGGCGCGCCTGGCAGTCGATCTGGTAGCGCTCGATGGCTTCGAACACCTTGGCCGGCGCCTCGCCCAGCACCTTGTTGAGGCGGCCGCCGACTTTCTCGCCGAGCGTCGCTTCCACATCGTCTGGCTTGATCCAGGTGCCGGCGTTGACCAGCCCGACGTTGCGCCCCGAACCGCCATGGCCGACCTCGAAGGCCTCCAGCACGCATACACGCTTGCCCGCCTCGAGCAGTTGCAGCGCTGCCGACAGCCCGGTGATGCCGCCGCCAATCACGCAGACATCAGCCTTCACCTCGCCAACCAGAGCGCCGGCGTCAATCGGCGCCGGCGTCGCCACTTCCCACAGACACTGTTGCTGGAAACCACTCATCACGCGTTTCTCTCCAGATATCGGTGGCGGGGGCGACACCGGCTTGCCATGCGGCTCCGTGCGTTTGCTGGAACCTATCCATAAACCGATTAGGTTGGGGTATCGCAATTGCGGGTTGACGCGAGTCCTGTGGGAGCGGGCCATGCCCGCGATTTCGCTCGCATGGACTAGGCGCCCCAGCCCACTCCCACTGTGTCGATGTAATGCTCGCAATCAGTCGAACACGATGCCCTGGGCCAGCGGCAACTCTCGGGAGTAGTTGACGGTATTGGTCTGGCGGCGCATGTAGGCCTTCCAGGCATCGGAGCCGGACTCGCGACCGCCACCGGTTTCCTTCTCGCCGCCAAAGGCGCCGCCGATTTCCGCACCGCTGGTGCCGATGTTGACGTTGGCGATGCCGCAGTCGCTGCCGGCCGCGCCCTGGAAGGCTTCGGCTTCACGCACGTCGGTGGTGAAGATGCACGAGGACAGGCCCTGGGGCACTTCGTTGTTCAGGCGCAGCGCCTCTTCGAAGTCGTCGTAGGCGAGCACGTAGAGGATCGGCGCGAAGGTTTCATGGCGCACCACTGCAGTCTGGCCCGGCATCTCGACGATGGCAGGGCTCACGTAGTAGCCGTTGGGGAAGGTGTCGGCCAGCTGGCGCTCGCCACCGAACACCTGGCCGCCTTCGTCGCGGGCCTTGGCGAGGGCGTCCTGCATGGCGCTGAACGCCTGCTTGTCGATCAGCGGGCCGATCAGGTTGCCCTGGCGCGGGTCGCCGATGCGTACCTTGGCGTAGGCGGCTTTGACGCGGGCGACCACCTCGTCCTTGATCGAACGATGGACGATCAGGCGGCGCAGGGTGGTGCAACGCTGGCCGGCGGTGCCGACGGCGCTGAACAGGATGCCGCGCACGGCCAGGTCGAGGTCGGCGCTGGGGGCGAGGATCATGGCGTTGTTGCCGCCCAGTTCCAGAATGCTGCGGCCGAAGCGGGCAGCCACCCGCGGGGCGACTTCGCGGCCCATGCGGGTGCTGCCGGTCGCGCTGATCAGCGGCACGCGCGGGTCGTCGACCAGCACTTCGCCGGCTTCGCGATCACCGATCACCAGTTGCGCCAGGCCTTGCGGGGCGTCGCTGCCGAAGCGCTCGAGGGCCTTGTCGAACAGTGCCTGGGAGGCCAGGGCGGTCAGCGGGGTCTTTTCCGACGGCTTCCAGATCACCGCGTTGCCGGCGACCAGGGCCAGGGTGGTGTTCCACGCCCACACGGCGACCGGGAAGTTGAAGGCGCTGATCACGCCGACCACGCCCAGCGGGTGCCAGGTTTCACGCATATGGTGGCCCGAGCGCTCGGAGGCGATGGTCAGGCCGTAGAGCTGGCGCGACAGGCCGACGGCGAAGTCGCAGATGTCGATCATTTCCTGCACTTCGCCCAGGCCTTCCTGAGTGATCTTGCCGGCTTCGATGGACACCAGCTCGCCGAGATCGGCCTTGTGCTCACGCAGCACCTCGCCGAACAGACGCACCAGCTCGCCACGCCGCGGCGCCGGCACCTTGCGCCAGGCCAGAAAGGCGTCGTGGCCGGCGGTGATCTTGGCACGCACGGCGTCTGCGCCCTCAAGGGTCAGGCTGCCGATCTGGCTGCCGTCGATCGGCGTATGAACCGCGTGACTGCCGTTCTGGTAGGCGCTGGCGCTGACACCGAGACGTTCGAGTAGCGAGTTGACCATGGCGATCTCCTGAGTCGTGAAGTTGAAATCCGGATACAGATCAGTATTAATCCCGAATCTGCACGCAACAAACGACGTTTACGCACCATATCATTCCGTCATGGAATCAAGTCGCCCCGTCTGACCTCGAGAAACCCATGTCCAAACGCCTGCTGCCAACCATGACCGCCCTGCAATGTTTCGAGGCCGCAGCCAGGCACCTGAGCTTCACTCGCGCCGCCCAGGAGTTGCACCTGACCCAGAGTGCGGTGAGCAAGCAGGTGGCGCAGCTCGAGGACATGCTTCAGCACCCGCTGTTCCATCGCGTGCGCCGCCGCCTGCAACTGGCGCCAGCCGGCGAGCTGTACCTGGCCGAGGTCAACAAGATCCTCACCCAGGTGGATATCTCCAGTCGCTACATCCTCTCCTACGGCGGCGAAACCGAGGTGCTCAAAGTGGCCACCCAGCCGACCTTCGGCGCGCGCTGGCTGGTGCCCAACCTCAAGGGTTTCTCGAAGCGCCACCCGACTATCCACCTGGACATCAAGAACGAGCTCGAACCCTTCGATCTGGTGCAGGCCAAGGCTGACGTGGCGTTCTTCTACGGCACCGGCTCCTGGCCGGGCGCCATCTGCATCGAGCTGTTCGGCGAGGATGTGATCCCGGTGTGCGCACCGGACATCCTGCCCAATGAGCCGCTGTTCGACGCCGGCGACCTCACCAGCCTGGTGCTGCTGCAATGCACCTCGCGCCCCGGCGCCTGGCACGAGTGGTTCGAGGAGCAGGGCATCAGCACCGAGAACAGCTACCACGGGCCGCGCTTCGACACCTTCTACATGTGCATCCGTGCGGCCGAGTCGGGCTGCGGCGTGGCCCTGGTGCCGCGCTTTCTGGTGCTGGACGAACTGCAGGAAGGCAAGCTGGTGATCCCCTGGCAGCACTACAAGCCCAGCCAGGGCGCCCATTTCATCGCCTTCGCCGAGCAGTCCGCCGAGGTGCCCAAGGTCAGGGCGCTGATCGACTGGATTGTGGAAAAGGCCAGGGCTGGCAGCGGCGGCATTCAGCCAGTTCCTGAATTTAAGGAATGACGGCAGCACTTTATTTCGCTTGTGGCAGGCCCGCCTGACTCGCTTTGATAGGCGCATCGTTTCCAGGCACGGCTGCCTGTCATCGCGCCGCGGTGATGGCCGCCCAGGTAGGTAATCCATGAGTGCTTCGCCCATCAGCTCGTCCCTTTCCGTGGTGCATCCCATCACCCTGTCCCATGGCCTGAACGCCCAGGTGTGGGATACCGAGGGCCGCTCGTACATCGACTTCGTCGGCGGCATCGGCGTGCTCAACCTCGGCCACTGCAACCCGCAGGTGGTCAGCGCCATCACCGAGCAGGCCGGGCGGCTGACCCATTCGACCTTCAACGCCGTGCCGCACCAGGGCTACCGGGAGCTGATGGACGCCCTGGCGGCCTTCGTGCCGGTCAGTTATCCGCTGGCGGGCATGCTCACCAACAGCGGCGCCGAGGCTGCCGAGAATGCCCTGAAGGTGGTGCGCGCGGCCACCGGCCGAACGGTGGTGATCGCCTTCGACGGCGGCTTCCACGGTCGTACCCTGGCCACCCTAAATCTCAACGGCAAGGTGGCGCCCTACAAGCAGAAGGTCGGCGTGCTGCCCGGCCCGGTCTATCACGTGCCGTACCCGAGCGCGGATACCGGGGTGAGCGCGGATGAAGCCTTCAAGGCCATCGAGCGACTGTTCAGCGTCGAGGTGGACGTCAACGATGTCGCCTGCTTCATCATCGAGCCGGTGCAGGGCGAGGGCGGTTTTCTGGCCCTGGATGCGGAGTTCGCCAAACGCCTGCGCCGCTGGTGCGACGAGCACGGTGTGCTGCTGATGCTCGACGAAATCCAGTCCGGCTTCGGCCGTACCGGCCAGCGCTTCGCCTTCACCCGCCTGGGCATCGAGCCCGACCTGTTGCTGCTCGGCAAGAGCATCGCCGGCGGCTTGCCGCTGGGCGCTGTGGTCGGCCGTGCCGAGCTGCTGGGCGCGCTCCCCAAGGGCGGCCTGGGCGGCACCTACTCGGGCAACCCCATCGCCTGTGCGGCGGCCCTGGCCAGCCTGCGGCAGATGACCGACGCCAACCTGGCCACCTGGGGCGAAGCCCAGGAACAGGCGCTGCTGCGCCGCTACGAGCAGTGGCGCGCCAAGGGCCTGTCGCCGTATCTGGGCCGGCTCACCGGGGTTGGCGCGATGCGCGGTATCGAGCTGGTTACCCGTGACGGTCAGCCCGGCAGCGCGCAACTGGCCGAACTGCTGGAGGCGGCTCGGGCCAAGGGTTTGCTGCTGATGCCCAGCGGCAAGAACCGTCATATCGTGCGCCTGCTGGCACCGCTGACCATCGAGCCGGCGCTGTTCGAGCAGGGCCTGGATATCATCGAAGACTGCCTGGCCAACCTCGGCTGAGTACTCGTCCTCCTTCAAGGCCGGCGGGTATCGCCAGGGCCGACTGACAAGCGCGACAGGAGATTCGCCCGCTATGAATACCTCAGGATTCGTCGACCCCTCGCAAATCCGTGCGCAGTTTTCCAGCGCCATGTCCGCCATGTACCGCGCCGAAGTGCCGCTGTATGGCGACCTGCTCGACCTGGTGGCGGACACCAATGCCCAAGCGCTGGCGGGCTCTGCCGCACTGAAGCAGCAGCTGGAATGGACCGGTGAAATCGAGCGCCTGGCCATGGAGCGCCACGGCGCGATTCGTGTCGGCACGGCCGAGGAGCTGTCGACCATCCGCCGCCTGTTCGCGGTCATGGGCATGCAGCCGGTTGGCTACTACGACCTCAGCTCGGCCGGCGTGCCGGTGCATTCCACCGCCTTTCGCGCCGTGCACGAGGCCGAACTGCAGGTCAGCCCGTTTCGCGTGTTCACCTCGCTGCTGCGCCTGGAACTGATCGAGGACGAAGCACTGCGTGCCCTGGCCGCCGAGATTCTCGCCAAGCGCGACATCTTCACCCCGCGGGCCCGGGCGCTAATCGAGCAGTGCGAGGCCCAGGGCGGCCTGAATGCCGCCGATGCCGAGGAATTCGTCAAAGAGGCGCTGGAGACCTTTCGCTGGCACACCCAGGCCACCGTCACTGCCGCCGAGTACGACCGGCTGCATGGTCAGCACCGCCTGATCGCCGACGTGGTGGCCTTCAACGGGCCGCATATCAACCACCTGACGCCGCGCACGCTGGATATCGACGAAGTGCAGGCGTCCATGCCCAAGCGCGGCATCACGCCCAAGGCGGTGGTCGAGGGCCCGCCCCGGCGCCAGTGCCCGATCCTGCTGCGCCAGACCAGCTTCAAGGCGCTGCAGGAGGCGGTGGCCTTCGTCGGTCAGTCCAGTGCGGCGGGCAGCCATACCGCGCGCTTCGGTGAGATCGAGCAACGCGGTGCAGCGCTTACCCCTGCCGGCCGCGCGCTGTACGACCGGCTGCTCAACGAGGCGCGCGACGACCTCGGCGAGTTCCCCAACGAAGCCAATGCCCAGCGCTATGCAGACTTGCTGGAGCAACGCTTCGAAGCCTTCCCGGATAGCTACCCGGCCATGCGCCGCGAGGGCCTGGCCTACTTCCGCTACTTCGTCACCGAGGCGGGTAAGGCTGCGCGCCGTGACGGAACCGCACCGCGCAACCTCGACGCCCTGATCGAGGCCGGCCATGTGCATTTCGAGCCGCTGGTCTACGAGGATTTCCTGCCGGTCAGCGCTGCCGGCATCTTCCAGTCCAACCTCGGCGATGATGCCCAGGTCAGCTACAACGCCACCTCCAACCAGCAGGCCTTCCACGCTGCGCTCGGCGCCACGGTGCATGACGAGCTGGCGCTGTACGCCCAGACCCAGTGCCGCTCGCTGGCCGAGTGCGCGCGCGAGCTGGGGTTGGAAGCGCTGGGCTGAGCGACGCCGGGCTGTGCGTCAGCGCGCGTTGCGCGGATCCTGGTCAGCGGTCGCCAGCCCCAGCTCGCTATCGACGCTGATGCTCTGCTCGCTGACCACCGCCAGCACGGTGGTGGTCAGGGTGTAATACATCTCCCGGCTGGTCACCTGACGGCCATCGGCGTAGGTCACGCTGAAGGTGATACCGCCCTCGCCAGGCACCTTGAATGCCACGGTTTGCCCAGGTCGGATCGAGCCCAGATCGCGACTTTGATCCCGCCACTGCGCCACCACCTGCACGGCCTCGGCCGAGTCGTTGCGCACCTGGGCGGTGGGCACGGCCCAGTACGCCACGCCGACAAAAAGAGCACTCAGCGCCGCCAGAATGACAGCCAGGGCAATCGCCAGTTGTTTGAGGCTGCGCTTCATAAAATTTCCCTTTCCCATTGGCTGCATCGGTTGGCGCCTGATGCTGGCAGTGATGGCTGTCGGTACGGCATTGTAGGTCTGCCAGCGAGCTGCTCGATGTGAAGCGCCTGGCTGATCGGAATTTCAATCTGGAAGAATCGGAATACCCATGGACATCCGCGCCACCCAAAAGGATGACTGGCAGCTACTGAAACAGATCCGCCTTGCAGCCCTGCAGGACACGCCGACTGCTTTTGGCGTGAGTTACCAGACAGCAGCGGCCGACAGCGATGCCCAGTGGCAGGCGCGGGCGGCGGGCGAGAGGACGCGGTTCTGGCTGGCGTTGGACGATGACAGGCCCGTCGGCCTGGTGGGGGCGGGCTTTCGTGACCCTGCCCGGTATGAGCTGATCGCCATGTGGGTCGAGCCGGCGGCTCGCGGTTCAGGCGTGGCGGACGGACTGGTGGCGGCCGTGAAGGCATCTGCAATAGAGCTGGGCGTCGATGCGCTGTTTCTCGAAGTCGCCCCGGAGAACGTCAGGGCCGTGCAGTTCTACCGCCGGCACGGTTTCGAGTTTCTGGACGAGTGGGAACCGATCGACAGCCACCCGCACATCCTGGCGCAGAGCATGCGGTACAGCTGCAAATAGCGATTGGAGAAGGAACGAGGCACCCGGAACGGGTGCCTCGTTGATTCGATCAGCCGAAGATCAGCGTCGAGACGTAGAACAGGCCGGCGGCCAGGGCCATGGAGGTGGGCAGGGTGAGCACCCAGGCCAGCAGGATGTTGCTGATGGTGCTGCCCTGCAGACCGCTGCGGTTGGCGACCATGGTGCCGGCCACGCCCGAGGACAATACGTGGGTGGTCGACACCGGCAGGCTGTAGACGTTGGCCAGGCCGATGGCGCATGCCGCGGTGATCTGCGCGCTCATGCCCTGGGCGTAGGTCATGCCCTGTTTGCCGATCTTCTCGCCGACGGTTTTCACCACGCGCTTCCAGCCGACCATGGTGCCGATGCCCAGAGCCAGTGCCACGGCGAGGATCACCCAGAAGGGTGCGTACTCGGTGGTGGCGGTCAGGTCCTTGCGCAGCTTGTCGAGGTCGGCCTTCTCGCGCGCCGGCAGATCCGGCAGCTTGCCGACTTTCTTGGCCGAGTCGTCGAGGCACAGCAGGTAGCGGCGGATGTCGATGCGCGCTTCTTCGCTGAGGTCGCGGTAGTCGTTGACGCCATCGAGGGTGCGCAGCAGGCCGTTGATGGTCGGCTCGGTGAGCTTGGGATCACAGCGGAACTGCTTGGGCAGCTCGGTGTTGGCGGCCTGGCCCAGGGCCAGGTATTCGCTGAGGGTCGGTGCGTTGCGCTGGTAGAACTCGCCCAGGTGCACGGCCGCATCGCGAGTCCGGGAAATCTGGTAGGTAGTGCTGTTGAGGTCGAGCACGAACTTGGCCGGCACGATACCGATCAGCACCAGCATGATCAGGCCGATACCTTTCTGGCCGTCGTTGGAGCCGTGCACGAAGCTCACGGCCATGGCCGAGACGATCAGCACCAGGCGGTTCCAGAACGGTGGCTTGTTCTTGCCCTTGGTTTCCTTGCGCAGCACCGGCGTGCTGTGCACCTTGGGCGTTGGCATCCAGTACTTGAGCGCCAGGAACAGCAGGGCGGCGACCACGAAGCCGGCCACCGGCGAGAACACCAGCGACAGGCCGATATCGATTGCCTTCTGCCAGTTCACGCCATCACCCAGCGGGATGTCGGTGAGCAGCGCATTGGCCAGGCCGACGCCGAGGATCGAGCCGATCAGGGTGTGCGAGCTGGACGCCGGGATGCCGAAATACCAGGTGCCCAGGTTCCAGGTTATGGCCGCAGCCAGCAGCGAGAACACCATGATCAGGCCGCGGCTGGTGTTGACGTTGATCAGCAGCTCCACCGGCAGCAGGTGGACGATGGCATAGGCCACGCCGACGCCGCCGAGCAGCACGCCGAGGAAGTTGAAGATGCCGGACATGATCACCGCCAGGTTTGGCGGCATGGCCTTGGTGTAGATGACCGTGGCCACGGCGTTGGCAGTGTCGTGGAAACCGTTGATGAATTCGAAGGTGAGGACGAAGAGCAGGGCGAGTGCGAGGCTCAGCGCCAACCAGGCATCAAGCCCGCTGAATAGTTCGAACATGGGGGGTTACGTCTGGCTCATGGAAGAGGTGGGTTGTTCCGGGCAACGCATGCCGATGGAGACCGATGCATTGCCCGGCAGCTGCCGGCCCTGGTGAGGCGCCGGCCAGCTCGCGTTACGGCAGGCAGTCGTGGGGTGAGCGCTGAAGCGGTGTTTCATGCCTGCGATGCTCTCTGCCCGTTGAATGCCAAGGCACGCCGCCAGGCCAGGCCCGGCAGCGTGCAGGTGGTTCGATGGCGACGTTGGCGAACGGGAGGACGCGGCTGCGGCCGCAAGCTGAAAGCGCTCGCGATCCGGCATTTTTGCGCGGCCGACCCAGGCTCGAATCACGTCGCCTGAAATGTCTGGACGCGATTTACCTCGAAAATCGCTTCGGACACAACTGGTAGCGCATAAAGAATGCGTATTTTTTGCTTTGCGCCGGGCTCGAACCGGCGCTTTGCAGAGGCTCGCGCAGCGTCTACAGCATGCGTTTGAGCACGTTGTCGCGGCGCACGAAGTGGTGCCAGAGCACGGCGACGATATGCAGGGCTATCACGTAGTAGAAGGCGGTGCCGACCGTGATGTGCAAATCCTCGATGCGGTGGGCCAGGTGCTGGTTCATCTCGAACGGCGAGGGCAGCATCAGTCCGCCGAGGGGAATGCCGCCGCGCTCGAGAAACACCACCAGCATGCCCATCGCCGGTTGCAGCAGCAGGAAGGCGTACAGGGCGACGTGGGTGATTTTCGAGGCCGCGTGGGTGAGCGGATTGAGGGGCGGCACGATGGCCGGGGTCGGGCCCGCCAAGCGCGCCAGCAGGCGCGGCAACACCAGGGCGAATACCGCGATACCGACCCAGAAGTGACCCTGCACCACGGACAGGCGCAGGGCGCTGCCTTTCTCGAACCAGCCGCGACTGGTGATCAGCACATAGGCCAGCACCACGAGGGCGGCCATCAGCCAGTGCAGCCGGCGGCTGGTGGCGCTGTAGCGGGGCGACGTGGCGTCGCGGTGGGTGGTACTGCTCATGGTGACCTCTCGGGGTTGCGCTTGGTATTGGAATTCAGGGCTCGCGGTGCGGGGCGCTTGGCAGCACCAGAGTGGCCAGAAGCCCGCCGTCCGGGTGGTTGCTCAGGTTGATACGACCGCCCAGGTGGCTGGCGATCATCTCCACGATG